>JBDIVU010000012.1:0-41860 GCA_039794205.1 Phycisphaeraceae bacterium | reverse complement strand
CCAGGAACTGCGGGCTGGTGGCGAACTCGGTCGCGGAGAGGTCGAGCGTGGCGACGAGGTTTGTGAACGGCGTGAGATCGCCGACGGTGTACATGGTCGCGTCGGTGAGCGACGCGGCGGCGGCGCCGGCCGTTGCGGCGAGTGTAAGTATTGCGATTGTTGAACTCTTGGCGTTCACGGTGTCTCCCTCAATCCCCGCGTGCGTTTGTCATCGTCGCCGATCCCCCGATCGGCATGCTCGGAAAAAACAGTCGTTTCATCGTCGGCGCCGACCCGCGACGATCATTAGTCCGGCGATTCCCAGGCCGACACCGGTCGGCAGTGGGACGGCGTTGAGATCGGGTTGCCCGGCGACATCGACGATGGAGAGCATGTCGATGACTACGCCGCCGAAGTTGGTCACGAGCACCTTGGAGAGTCCGATCTGGATATCGCCGGTGGTTCGGACGTACCAGCCGAAGCGTTCGGTGGTTCCCACGCCGCCGAGCCGATCGGCGCCGAAGTCAAAGACGAAGAGGTCGCCGGTGGGGATGGCGCTGTTGTCGAAGAGTGTGACGTTGTTGAGGGTCTGGCCGGGCGATGTAAGTTCGTCGATCGAGCCGTGTGTCGCGGCGGCGAGGTCGGCGATGCCGATGTTGGAACCGCCGGGCTGGCCGAACATGAACTCTTCGATGCCGCTGGGTCCGTTGCCGACGAACTCGTAGACGATGACGACATCGCTGAGCGAGGCGCCGGGCGTCGAGACGTTGCCGAAGACGGACGCGGTGAGCGTTCCGGTGTAGAACGAGGTGGAGAAGTTGACGGAGAACGTGTTGCTGGTCGTCATGCCGCTGACGACGCCGGTGAGATCGAGGGCTGTAAGTCCCGTGGTGGCGTCGTTGACGGTGGCGACGGAGTTGTTTGTGATCGCGATCGGCGCCGCGATCGCCGACGACGTGGCGACGAGCGCAATCATGCTCGCTCCGAAAGTACGCGAGTTCATCGTTTCTCTCTCTCCCCTGGCGCCCCGTGCGGGCGTCCGAACCATCTGTGACGCAAAGACTTAGTGGCCGTACGGCAAGTATGACAGGATGGATCCAGGAATCAAGCCCGGTCCCCGGAAAATGATGTGTTTTCCGCGTGATCGGCGTCGTCCTATAACATCGGTCGCCCGCGCCGTGGAAACTTCACGCGAGCGGGCGAGCGATCCCGCCGATGATCCCGCGCTGGATTATCGGCGTATCAGGAGGCGAGCCGACCGCGATGACCGCGCCCACGCAGCATTCACAAGATGAAACCCGCGCCGTGATCCTCGGCGCCGGGGGGATGCTCGGGCGGGTCTGGCGTGATCGGCTCGACGCTGGCGCCGTGCTGGGAGTCCGGCGGGCGCGGCTGTTCGACCGAGCGGGCTGCGACATCACCAACCCCGCCGATCTCGAACGCGCGATCACGCCCGGCGTCCGGCTGGTCGTCAACTGCGCCGCGTGGACGGACGTTGACGGCGCCGAGCGCGACGAGGAAGCCGCGACGCGTCTGAACGGGCACGCGGTGGGCATGATCGCGGCTCGTTGCCGGGACGTGGGCGCGGTGATGGTTCACTATTCGACGGATTATGTTTTCAGCGGCGACGCGACCACGCCTTACGCCACGGATCATCCGATCGAGCCGGTCAACGCGTACGGGCGATCGAAGGCGGCGGGGGAGCGGCTGCTGCGCGAATCAGGCGCGGCCTACCTGCTGCTGCGCACTAGTTGGCTCTACGCGGCGCACGGGAAGAACTTTGTGCGGACGATCGCTCGGCTGTGCGCGGAGAAGCCGACGCTGCGCGTGGTTGACGATCAGATCGGCAGGCCGACGTCGTGCGACTCGCTGGTCGGGATCACCGCGGGGCTGATCGCGAAGGGGGCTCGCGGCGTGTATCACGCCTGCGACGGGGGCGAGTGTTCGTGGTTCGGGTTCGCGCGGGCGATCGCTGAGCGTGTGAACCCGGCGTGCGTGGTGGAGCCTTGCGCGACGAGCGAGTTCCCGCGGCCGGCGCGTCGGCCGGCGTACAGCGTGCTCGATCTCGCGGAGACGGAGGAACTGCTGGGGAGGCTGGCGAACTGGCGCGAGCCGTTGGCCGGGGTACTCACTCGAATCGAACAAGAAGCGCCGACGGGCGGTAGATAACAAATTCCAGAGTGGCACGGGCGTCTCGCCCGTGTTGGAACAATAAACAGTGGCACGGGCGTCTCGCCCGTGTGAAGAAGGCAGTGGCACGGGCGTCTCGCCCGTGCTGGCGGACAGACCGAATCGACTCAGCACCGGACTGAATCCATGACACGCACAATCTTCGTCACCGGCGGCGCCGGGTTCATCGGATCTAACTTCGTCCGATTCGTCCGCGCCGAGCGCCAGGACTGGAACGTCGTCAACTATGACGCGCTGACTTACTCGGGAAATCTGGAGAATCTCGCGGACCTCGAACGCGACGGTCGGCATCGTTTCATCCGAGGCGACATCAGGGATTTCGCGGCGACCCGGGCGGCGCTCGACGGCTGCGACGCGGTCGTGCACTTCGCAGCGGAGAGCCACGTCGATCGTTCGATACATGATTCGTCGCCGTTCATAACTACGAACGTGCAGGGGACGCAGATCCTGCTGGACGCGGCGCGCGACGCGGGCGTGGCGCGGTTCGTGCATGTCTCGACGGACGAGGTTTACGGGAGCCTGCCGCTGGACAGGAAGGATCTGCTGTTCACGGAGGAGACGCCGCTGGCGCCGAACAGCCCGTACGCGGCGAGCAAGGCGGCGAGCGACCTGCTTGTGCGGGCGGCGCATCACACGTTCGGCATGGACGCGGTGATCACGCGGTGCTCGAACAACTTCGGACCGTGGCAGTTCCCGGAGAAGGTGATCCCGCTGTTCGTCAGCAACCTTATCGAGGGCAAGCCCGTCCCTCTCTACGGCGACGGGGCGAACGTGCGCGACTGGCTGCACGTTGCGGATCACTGCGAGGCGATCCTGGCGGCCCTCGAACGGGGATCGGCGGGCGAAGTTTATAATATCGGCGGGAACAACGAGCGGTCGAACCTGGAACTGACGCGGGCGATCCTGGCGCTCATGGGCGCGGGCGAGGAGATGATCCGCCGGGTGCCGGATCGGCTCGGGCACGATCGGCGGTACGCGATCGACTCGTCGAAGATCCAGCGCGAGCTGGGCTGGACGCCGACGCGGAGCGCGTGGCCGGGCGCGCTCGAAGAGACGGTCGCGTGGTACCGCGCGAACGAGGGGTGGTGGCGCCGGGTCAAGAGCGGGGCTTACCGGGAATATTACGACAAGCAATATCAGGGACGGGTGTGAGGCCGGGCGGTTTACGGGCGTCGCGGCGCGCGGGTCGGGGGGGCTGATGCGGCGCTGCAGGAATCGGAATATAAGGAAGCAAGGCGATCTTGCTGCGGCGCACGGGCGGGACGCCCGTGCCACTGGGGTTTTGGGGCGCACGGGCGGGACGCCCGTGCCACTGGGGTTTTGGGGCGCACGGGCGGGACGCCCGTGCCACTGGATTAGCGATAATAATATTTGTGTTTCAGCCGGCGCGGCGGAACTCGGCGGTCGGCGGGGGGGCGGTCGAGATTACGACGCGGTTGCGGCCGGCGCGTTTGGCTTCGTAGAGGGCGCGGTCGGCGGACTCGATCCACGCGGCGGGGTCTTTCGCGTCGCCGGCGGGGTTGTCGCAGACGCCGAAGGAGCCCGTGACGTTGCGTTCGGGGTGTTTGGGCCAGCGCAGGGATTCGAGGCTCTCGCGGATTCGTTCGAGGAGGTGTGTCGCCTGCTCGGCGGTGGTGTCGCGGAGGATGATGGCGAACTCCTCGCCGCCGTAGCGGCACGCGATGTCCTGCTTGCGGAGCATGGATGTAAGAAGTTTGGCGAACTGCTGGAGCACGGCGTCGCCGGCGGGGTGGCCGTGGGTGTCGTTGAGGCTTTTGAAGTTGTCGAGGTCGCAGAGCGTGAGCGTGAACGGCTTGCCGGTGCGGGCTCGGGCGGCGACTTCCTCGGTGAGGCGGCGATCGAAGTGTGCGCGGTTCCACAGGCCGGTCAGCCCGTCGATCTGAGCCCTTTGGGAGAGCATGTGCATGAGGGCGTGGATGCGGAGGGCGGATCGCATCCGGGCCCGGAGTTCGGGCATATTGAAGGGCTTGCAGACGTAGTCGATGGCGCCGAGGTTGAAGCCGGCGACTTTGTCGTCGGTGTCGTCGGAGCCGGAGACGACGATGACGGGGATGTGGACGGTGCGCGGGTCGTTCTTAAGAAGTCGGAGCGCCTCGAACCCGTCCATCACTGGCATTGCGAGGTCGAGGAGTATCAGAGCGGGCTGGCGTTCGGCGGCGATGCGCATGCCGTCGATCGGGTTGGTCGCGGTTATGAGTTCGATGTCCTCGTTGCGCAGCCGGACCTCGAGCAGGCGCAGGACATCCGCGGAGTCGTCGATGGCGAGCACAACTGGATGAATGTCGGGCTGTTCCACGCGGGCTGGGACTCGCGGCTGGTCAGGGCTTCTCAAGGGGTGAGACGACGGCAGATGTCGATGAGTTCGTTGACCTCTGCGTTTATCGCGTCGAGTTCGGCGTTGGTTTTCAGGGATGCTTCGAGCCTGCCCGCGATGAGGGAGACCGGCTCGAAGCCGTAGCCCGCGCCCGCGCCTTTGAGTTGATGCGCGAGCGTCTGGAGATCGCCGAGCCGCTGCTCGCGCAGGCACGTCTCGAGCGCGCCGATGCGGTCGGGCATCTCGGAGACGAACATCTCGACGAGATCGGCCATGTCGGGGTCGTCGGCGAACTCGCTGCGTACGGGGTGGCTCGGTGTGTTGGGCGCGGGCATGTTGATCCCTCCCGGTGGTTGTCGGCGTGAAGCCGCGGCGCGGGGCCGGCTCCTCCACCCGGCCGCGCGACCGCGACGGGCGATGAATCGGCCCGACGGGGCGACGGCTGAATCAGGAAATGCCGGGGCGGTGGGGCGCGTGCGGGCTGGCGCGCGAATCTTGTTTTCGGACCGCGAAAGCGCTCAAGACAGGCCGATGGTCTATGCGGCGCGAGACTGAATGAAAAGCCCAGGGATGGAATCCCTGGGCTTGTAGGGCTTATAGATATCGAGCGAGTCGTTGCGGGGGGGTCAGTTCAGCGGGAGTTCGACTTGGAGGAGGATGCGCGGGCGGTCGGTGGGGTTGCGGACGTTGGAGCGGTCGAAGATTACGAGGATCCGTCGTTCGAATGTGGGGACGAGGCCGCGATGGTCGCCGGGGTTGGGCGTGAATGGGCTGCCGGGGTTCATGAGATCGACGATCTTCTCATCTGTGTTGGCAATACTGGTGTCGATGGTGATGGATTCGATGTCGAGGGGGTCGTAGGCGCGGAGGATGTACCAGGCGGTGAAGATGTCGCTGCGTGTGGAGACGATGTTTGCGAGCGCGCGGTAGAGGGCGAGCCGTTCCTCGGGGTCGTCGATGGCTTCGAAGCCGGTGGCGATCGCGCGGAGGTCGAGAGGGATCGCGTCGTTGGGGTTGCCGTTGGCGCCGAGCTCGAGGAAACCGGAGTTGCTGCTGACGACGGAGCCGTCGGGCCCCCACTGGCCCATGACGGCGAGTTCGCCGGCGGCGACCAGGCCGGGGGACCAGGGCGTCTGAAGGTTTGTCGGATTGCGCAGGCCGGGCAGGGTTGTGTGGTTCTGCGGGGCGTTGCGGGCTGTGAACTGGTCAGCGGGGAAGGAGTTGTAACGTTGATCGGTGATGGGCAGTCCCGGTCCGGGCGCGTTGAAGTGGCGTTTGCGGTAGCGGTCGATCCAGTCGACGCGAGTGGCGCCCGGGGTGGTGACAGAATCGAGCGCGGGCGACCAGCCGCCGATTGAGCCCATTGGTGAGCCGGGCATGAGCGGGTCGATGGGGTCTATGAGCGGCAGGAGTTCGAGGACACGGCGTGGGGCGGTGTTGATGTTGACCCGGCCGCGGACGAGGCCGGTGGCGTCGGGGGTGGGGATGGCTTCGAAGGCGTCGAAGACTCGGGCGGCGAGGGGGACGGCGAGTTGATCGGGGACGAAGCCACCGGCGTCGTCGAGATCCCCGCCGGTAGCGCTGCTGCCCGGGATGTAACGTGAGAAGTCGAGCACGCCGAGGTAGGGGTTCAGGGCGCTGCCGGGCGCGGCCTGCGAGTCGTAGTTGATGTGCTCGTCCCAGCCGAGTTGTTCGGAGATTGTGACCCACTTGCCGGGGCCGAGGTTTCCGGAGGTGTCCCAGGCGTTGGCGATGCTGGGGGGCGCCTGGTCGGGGTGGATGTACATGTGGGTAAAGGTTGAGATGAGGCCGAGTTCGGCGGTGGAGACGAGGGGCGTGTTGGGGACGAAGAGTTCGAAGGGTGGGAGGTTCAGGGCGCCGCCGGTGGTGGCGGGGTTGAGAAAGCGGATCTCGTCGGCGGCGATCACGTCGGTGATGTCGGTGACGGGTTTTTCTGGAGAGTTGGCGGGATCATTGATAATCCAGCCGTGCGAGTTTGTATCGTCCTGATCGAAACCGACGATGTTATCTGAAGGTCGTTCGACGACATAAGAGGGGAATCCCGACGTGCTGATGTCGTCGGGCCGGCGGACGGAAGCGAAAACCGCGGCTCGTCCGGCGTAGATCGGCGTGCCGGTGAAGGTGGGTGAGACCGGCTCGACAAAGTTAAGATCAACGGCGTTATCGAGAGAGATCGGGAAAACGTCGCTGGGTGTAGTGGGCGAGAGCCGATCCACGAGCACTTCGATCGACGATGTGCCGGCGCGGACCTGGCGGGTGAGCAGAACGGGCAACGATGGGTTCGCGCCGAATTCTTCGAAGATATTGATGCTGTTGGACATATAGGCGGTACCCTCGAATGTGGGGACCATCGGGTTTGTGCTGGGATTGATCAGTCGGACGTCATTGCCGGCGCCGCCCATCGCGGCGACGATCTCGTCCTTGATAAGGGTCCATTCCGCGTCGGCTAGACCGGGCGGGACGGCTGCGGCTAGATCGGGTGAGACATCGCTGAAGAAGTAGAACGTGGCGCGCGTTCCGGGGAAGATCTCCGCGCCGCCGGTGATGTTGGCGCCGGTGAAACTGAAGATAAGAGTCCGTGCGGGGGTGGCGGCGCCGTCGATGATTTGTACGGAGTAGTTGCGGAGGTCGATGGGTTCGGTCCAGGGGTTGCCGAGTTCGAAGGCGAAGAACGAGCCGAGCAGGTCGCGCGGGTCCGTGGGGTCGAGCATGTCGTCGTTCGGATCGATCGAGACTTTCGCGACGGCGTTGGAGTTGGCGTAGAAGACGGCGGAATAGGCGTGGACGAGGAAGGGCTGGCGGTCGAGGCCGACGAGTGTGACGCCGTTCTGGGGTTCGCCGAGGATTTCGATGGGGAGGGCGGCGGTGTCGGGAGTGGGGAAGTTCGCGATGATGTTGTCGTTGGAATCGGAGTTGATGTCGCCGTGGGGGAAGCGGACGCCGAGGGGGATAACGCCGAGCGCGTCGAGATCGGAGCGGAGCGTGGCGCCGATCGTTCCGGGGTTGTTGTCGAGGAAGAAGTCGAGGTCGGGCTGGTTGAAGAGTCGGGCGATGGTCGGGGTTTCGATAGTTGGGGTTGAGGTGTCTGCGATCGTCTCGCTGTCGATGGCGTCGGTGAGGTTGAGAGCGAGAGAGGCGGCGGTGACGAGGGCGTAAGCTGCGCCGATTTCGTCGGGGCTGCCGCCGCCGGGCGTGCTGGCGGTGAGGCCGTAGCGTGTGGCTATCTCTCTTGCGGGGCCGTTGGGGCCGCCGCCGTAGTGCAGGTCTGCGTTGCGGGCGAGTTGGGCGTAGGGCGCCGGTTCGATCTGGTCCAAAGGCGCCATGAGGGGGCGGTTGGTGGCGAAGGGGGCGAGGGCCCAGACGACCGCTTCGTACGCCTCGCGGAGGGGGTCGCGGATGCTGGCGGCTGTGACGCTGAGACTGGGCGTGGCGAAACGGTTGAGATCGACCTTGCGTGTGCTGAACTGCTGCTTGAAGCGGTCGGCGGGGTTGAGCACGGGCACGGGTCCGATGCCGCCGGAGCCGGAGACTGTGGTGAGGTAGCGGCGGATGTCCTTGCGGAGCCGCTCGAGTTTCATGTTGTTGGTGTACGAGCCGGGGCTTAGTTCGAGGGCGAAGGAGTTGTTGAAGGTGCGTGGCGAGTCGGTGAGGTTGTCGAACTCCTTGCTGCGGAGGAGGCCGAGGCCGGGGTTGTTAATGTTGGTGTATGCCGGGCCGGTGCCCCGGAGGAAGCCGTTGGTTTCGGGGTTTACGGGGATTGGGCCGTCGAGTCGTTGTTCGAGGCGTGAGATGACGCCGAGGTGGTTGAAGCCGAAGTATGTTCGGAGGTCGATCTCGTCGCGGATGGGGTAGGGGCGGGCGGAGGTGGCGAGCGCGCCGCGGCCGAAGGAACCGGCGTAGCGCCAATAGGCGGCGCGTTCGGTGCGAGTCAGCGCGAGGGGGTTTGAGCCGGGCTGGCCGTTGTAGACGCCGCTGCCGGCGCCGCCGCCCGGCCAGTCGAATGGTTCGGCGGTGTTGAGGAAGGCTGTGTTGCGTTCGTTGAGGCGGAGGCGGTCGTTGCCGCCGTCGTTGAGCCGGTCGATCTGTTCGAGCGCGTCGGCGATGCGGAGGCCTTCGTCGAGGTGGAACTTCCAGGCGCCGGCGCCGTCACCCGTGCGGCTGAACTCGTTGCGAGTGACGCCGCCGCGGAGGATGTCGGGGTGGGCGGAGGGAACGAGTATGCCGGTGTTGGGGTCGATGATCCGGGCGCCGGGCAGTTGCGAGGCGAAGAGGCGGAAGATGTCGATGTCTGCGGGGGTTCTGCCGTCGCCGATGGTGTTGGGGTCGATGTTCTGATAGTCGTTGACGAAGTGGAGGTGGGCGTTGACGTTGGCCTGGGCGGAGTTATCGACGATGCGGGCGGCGATGACCCAGACCTTGCCGAAGGCGTTGCCGAGGATGGGGAGTTGCTGCCAGCGTGCGTCGGGTCGGCCGTCGCCGTCGGTGTCGGCCCAGAACCGTTCGTCGGCGGGTTGGAACTTGCGGCGGCCGGGGCCGGGGTCGGCGACGCCGGCGGGCCAGTAGGCGGCTTCCTGGAGGTCGGACATCTGGAGGTCGAAGATGTTCTGATTGATTGCGAGGTGCGGGCCGTTGCGAAGGCCCGTGAAAGGATCCTGCCAGAGGTTGTTGTTGCGGTCGAGGTGTAGGAAGGCGCCGGGGTTGCCAGGGCGTGGGCCGGAGCCTGTGAACCCGAGCGGGGGCTGGAGGAGGAGTTGCCCGAGATCTACGAATAGGCCGTTGTCCCGGGCGTAGCCGGCGAAGCCGTTGGTCTTGACCCAGCGGTACGCGCTGAGCAGGTTGGTGATCTGCGGCCAGGTGTCCCACTCGCCGGAGCCGGTGTCCGCGGGGTCGAGCGAGGCCAGCCAGGCGTCGTCGGCGAAGGGGCGTTTATTCGGAGCGTTGGGGTCGTTTGTATTCGGATCGTGAAGGTTCAGGCGGGCGTCGAGATCGGGATCGGGTCGGGGGTTGCTCGGCGTGGGAAATTGTGTGTCGAAGGTGAAGCGCGCGCCGGTGAAGGTATTGCCCGGGCGGGTGGGGTCGAGGTCGGTCCAGGGGATGTCGGAGTATCCGCCGTCGATGAAGGCTTTGGGTCGGCCGATGACGTTTGCGGGTGGCGTGGCGTTGTTGACGATGATGTTGCCGAAGATGTCCGCGGCGAGGAGGGACTGGATATAGGCGGTGGCGGCGAGCACCTGCTGCTGGAGGTTCTCGTCCTCCTGGTAGGCGGCGGTGCTGCGGCGGTCTATGCGGACGACGGAGACGTACGACAGCGCCATCACCGCGAGGACGGCGAGCACGCCGACGGCCAGGACGAGGACGCTGCCACGTTTGGACCTTCGGCGGTTGTCGCGTTGTGCGGTCGGCGCCTGATGCGGGTTTGTGATGTGTGTCATGGTTATGTTCTCACCAAGGCGTGAAAGCCCGCGGTCGCCAAGCCGGGACGGCCGCGGGCGTGAGTGTCACCGCGGGGGCGACACGTTGAAGATGAACTCGAAGGTCCGCCCGCCGGGGATGCGGTTCTGCGAGTCGTGGAGGGTCATGCGGACGCGGATTTCGAGGTTTTTCGGGAACGCGGCGTTCTCGAACCCGTCGCCGGACACCGCCGGGGCGTGGAACGGCCAGACCGCGAGGTACTCGCGCTGACCTTCGGGCGCGCCCATGGAGATATCGGGGTTGTAGGCGGGGATGAAGACGTTGCCGGTGGAGACGACGCCGTCCTGCACTACGGCTTCTCGGAAACGGAAGTCGAAGACGTTGCTGGGGGAGTTGCGCCAGTCGGCGTAGCCGAGTTCGGGCATGCGGTTGGCGTTGCCGGGGTCGGCGTTGCCGGTCTGCGGCGGCGAGCCGAAGGTGGGCGTGCGGCCGATGCTTCGGCGGGTGGTGTCGAGTCGCCGTATCCAGTTGAGGACTGTGGAGCGCGAGTTTTCGACATTTCCGGCGGTGGGGTTGAGGGGAGTGATGTCGATCCAGATGCGGTCGCCGGCGCGGAACTCGGGCGTGCCGTCGTTGTCGATGTCGATGTCCTGTGTGGCGCGGGGCCAGTCGGGTTCGGTCAGGCGCCAGGCGATCTCGAAGTTGCTGCACCGGTTGGTGATGACGGCGTGCTGATCCATGTAGGCGTCGGTGGGGTCGGTTGGCGCCTGGAAGTTATTGATGAGGAAGTTGATGTTCTGCGTGTCGCGGTCGCGGTCGATGAACGGTGGTTCGTCGTCGGCGATCAGGCGAGTCATCGTGCCGAGGATGGCGGCGCGGATGCTGCGGCGGTTGTCGAAGTAGGCGATGTTGTTTGATGGGTCGGCTTGATGCCAGAGGGCGGCGCGTGGTCCGACGCGGTTGTCGTTGAACTCATTCGGGTTGAATATGAAGTTGCTGAACCCGTCCTGTGCGTTGCTGGCGGTGCTGTTCCCGGCGAATCGACCCTCGTTGAATGCGAAGGATCTCTGTTGTTCGAGAGGGACGGGCGTGGAGCCGCTGCTGGGGAAGGGCTCGCCTTGGAGCCAGCGTTTGACGTCTTCGAGGCTCTGGGCGGCGGCGTCGACGCGGCCGTGCATGATGAGCCGAGGGGCCGGGGGGTAGGAGTTGTTGGGGTTGCGTTGATCGCGGAAGCCGCTGCGTGCGCCGAGGTGGTCGATGCCGTTCTGTCGGTATGGGCCGCGCAGCCAGAAGCGGTTGATGTTTTCGAGGTCGCGGATGTAGGGGGCGTACTCGATCTCGTTGCCGAAGGACGCTTGCGAGTCTGCGCCTTCGGGACCGCCGCGGCCGGCGATCTCGCCCCCGGCGAGCAGGAGTGATTGGCGCGCGAGGATGAAAGAATCGGCGAACTCGTTTCGTCCGGTCGCCTGGTCGAAGTCGGAGCCGGGGAGGAAGCCGTAGGCGCTGCGGAGGGAGTTCACGTAGCGGTTGTCGTCGGTGATGAGGCGCTGGCCGAAGTCGCCGTCGGGGATGTAGATGCGTTGCGGAGTGCGGGGCGTGTTCGAGGCGCTCGCATCGGGAGGCCAGTTGGGGTCGCGTGGCGGGCGGGGTGCGTGCCCGTAGCGGATGAGGGCGGTGTCGGCGGTGACGGCCTGCCTGCCGTACTTGTCGTACTGGAAGGATTGGTGCGGGGCGCCGAGCGGCTGGGTGAGGAAGGCGATCTCGTCGACGCGGACGGTGATGGCGCGGCTGCCGGGTTCGTACGGGCCGTTGAAGAGGCCGTCGGCGATGTCGCGGTTGTCGGCGTCACGGTCGGCCTGGGTGAGATAGACGGCGGTCTCGTCGTTGTCGAGGCGTCCGTTGCGGTTGGCGTCGCCGACCTCGCGCATGCGCATAGCGATGAAGGTGTCGGCGGCGGGCATCCGGGAGAGGGCCTCGAAGTCGTCGCGCATCTGGCGTTCTATCGCGCGGGCCATCTGCTCGACCTCGGCGATCGCGGTCCCGCCCGAGACCAGCCCGCCGACGCTGCGGAAGATCTGCCCGATGCCGAGCATCAGGAACGCGACTACGCCGACGGCGACGAGCAGTTCGACGAGCGTGAAGCCCGCCGATCGGCGTGGTGCGTGTCGTTTTGTTGGGCCGCGTGTGCTCATGGTTTGTGCGGGATGCAAAGTCAGTTGGAGGTGACGGGTATGACGCGGGCGTCGATGGGGCTGACGCGCCAGCGTGTGTTGTCGCCCGGGGTCGCGCTGATCACTTCGGGGTTGAGGGCGTAGACGAAGATGCTGACTGGCGAGACGCCTCGACGCGGTGCGAGGACGGCGGCGAGGTTCCGCCGGGGCGCGTCGTCGAGCCAGCCGCGGATGATGTCGCTGTTGTTCGGGTCGAGCGATTGTGAGACGACGCGGACGACGTCGTCGGCGCCGGGGTCGTCCATGTTGTTCCCGAAGCCCCGGGTGGAACTCATAAGAAGGATCTGCCTGGGGGTGGCGACCCAGGAGAAGTCGGAGTCCTTATCAACGCTGATGAAATATTGTCTGCGGTCGGCGTCGTAGCCGAGATCGACCTCGAGTTCGCGGACGATGGAGCCGGGGTCGGTGCGCGGGTCGAGGTGGTCGGGGGGCATGAAGGGGAAGTCGTCGTTCTGGAGCCTCGGGCGGCTCTGGGGGGATAGGGCGTAGGTGAGGACGATGGCCTGGCCGATGTCGCCGAGGTTTCGGAAGAAGAGGACGTAGCCGAGGTCCGGGCGCAGGCCGGAGGGCGGGAAGCGGTCGTCGGCGACGAAGGAGAGGCGTTCGTTGAGGGACAGGAGCGTGGTGTTGCGCCACTGATAGTCGGCGACGCGGATCTCGCTGATCCACTGGGTGGAAGGTGCGGTGAAGAGCGGGCCGAGGTTGAAGGAAGTGATTGCGGGCGGGTCGAATGAGTTCCCCGGGGTAGGTTCGGCGAGGTTCATGCGGATCTCGCTGGTGAAGTCGGTCGGATCGCCGTTGAGTCTGAGTGTGACGCTGTTGGTGGGAGGGTTGTTGAGGTCGAGAGTCACGGCGTTGGGCACGCGGAATGTGAATTCGAGGGGTGCGCCGCCGCCGCCGGCGGCGCTGTCGCTGATTGTGATGATGACCCGGAGCGAGGAGGGTATGACCGGCCCGTTGGAGAGATTTTGTATTTGAGACTGCCCGCCCCCGTCAACGAAAGGCATGCCGGACATCGAGCCGACGCCTAAGCCGCCGTTGGTTGGGCCGCCGAAGACGTCCATGGGGTTTTCGAAGAGGAGTTCGCCCGGGGCGTTGACGCGGAAGAAGGCTTCGCCGCGGCCGCCGGGTGAGAGTGTGGAGATGTCGAGTTGGGTTTCCTCGTTTGCGACGCCGAGGGACTTGATTTTGGCCCACTGGCCGAGTGGGAGATCGTTGGGGTTGACGCCTTCGACGTTGCCGAGTTGGCCGCTGAGAGATGATTTGACGTTGAGTCCGACCTGCACGCTGCGTCGGATCTGGGTGGAGGTCTGTTGTTGTTTGGCGAGGCCGGCGAAGAGGGCGGCCAGGCCGAGGATCCCCAGGCCGAGGATCACGACGGCGAGCATGACTTCGAGGAGGGTGAAGCCGGGTCGGCGTGTGGGCGGGGATGGGGCGTAAAAAAAACTCAGCGCGCGGGGCGCCGACGCTGCCTCCCCAGGGCGTCGGTCGCTCACCCGCGCGGCTGAGCTTGGCCTGAGTATAGCCGACGGATTGGGTGTGTGTCGAGTCATCGTTTGACGGTGGCTCCGGTGTAGCGGTTGAAGCCGATAACCTGGGCGTTTTCGTCGATCCATCGGCTCATGGAGAGGACGAAATCGTCGTTGATCAGGCGTGATTTGCGGTCGGCGGCGCTTGGCTGGGGGGCGAGGGTGGACGCCGGTCGGACAAGCCAGGGTTCGCTGACGCCGGCGCCGGCCTGTAGGGACTGGAGGTCTACGACGGCGAGGAGGGCGGCGGTGCGCAGGCGGACCTCGGGGTTCGGGCGAGTCAGGCTGGGGTTGGTGGGGTGGATGCAGCCGGGGTCGAAGGCGTCGATGTGGTCGTAGGGCAGGGACGCGCGGACGCTCGACCCGGGGACCAGGCCGGTTCCGGATTCATCCAGCGGCTCGTTGGGCCATTCGATGTAGGCGTCGATGGGCTGTGTGATCCCGTCGCCGAAGTTCGCGCTGACGGACCCGTCCGGGCGGAAGGCGATCGCGAACGACTGCGCGTGGCGGACGACGGAGCGGGCCTCGTCCACGTTGAGGGCGGCTGTGGTCTGCTCGCCGGAGATGACCCTCCAGGGATCGACGCCTTCGTCCACATAGAGGCGGGGGTCGTTGCGGGGGAAGATCCAGGGGACGACGTTGTCGTCGGCGTTGTTGTTGCCGTCGTTGAGGATCTCGCCGGCGTACCAGAGCTGGAGATCCCAGGCCCGGCCGACTCTGGACCTGGCAATGGGGTCCACCTCGCCGTTGCGGTCTCGGTCCAGTTCGGGGGTGGTATTGCCGTCGGTGTCGATTTCGGGGATGAGTGTGGACAGGCCGAAGACGCCCATCCCGACGGGGAGTTCCGTGGGCTGGCTGAATCGGAGGGGCTGATAGGCGAGGATCGGGTTGGGTGGCCCAGGGGGAGGGGGTGGAGTGGTGAGGTCTTCGGCGCAGTCGGGGTCGCCGGTCTGCGGGCGCCCGATCTCGATCCGGGCGGCGCCGGAGTTCGGCGCGAGTTCGAGGACCAGCATCGTGTACCGGCGTTCCTTGATGTCGAAGAGGAACGCGACGGCGGTGGGCCGGCCGGACTCCATCGCGGCGGCTCGGGCCCGGCCCAGCGTCGCGGTGACGGCGTTGACCGCGGCGGCGTAGTTCGTCGAGCGCATGATCCGCCCGACCGACGGGACCACGATCGCCAGCACCACGACGATCACCGAGATCACCACCAGCATCTCGATCAGCGTGAAGCCGACACGATCGCGGGGTGAACGGGGCTTGCGGCGGGCGCCGATTCGGATTCGTGCGGTGCGCGTGGTCATTGCCAGAACTCACCGATCACATCGAGGTCGATTCTGAACTCGATGTTGACGGGGGCGGAATAAATGTTGTCTTCGCGGGCCTTGCGGAGGACGCGGTTCTTGAAATCTTCGTCCGACTCGCCCGAGGCCCGGCTCATGCCGTAGAAGGACTGGATTTCGGGGCCTTCTTCGGGATGGCCGTAGAAACGGTCTGGCCCGGCGGAGAGGAAGTAGGGTCGGCCGTTGACGACGGAGCCGAAGAGTTCCTGCGCGTCGGGGAACTGCGGCGTGCGTGATCGGTCGCGGCGGTTGTTGGGGTGGATGTAATAGATGAGTGATTGGCCGCGGATCGGCCAGGCTTCCTGGAAGGCGCCGGCGCCGACATCCGCGATGCCGGGCCAGTCGGTGGCGGCCCAGGCGTCGACGAAGGAGGGGGCGGTGTCGTGCATGTTGTTCTCGATGATCGAACCGCCGCTGACGTTCACTGAACGCGGGACCGCGGTGGGGATCACGAATCGCTCGGGGACGCCGGCGAGGATGGCGTCGACCTCGCCGATGCCTCGCGCCTGGCGGACGAAGACGGAGGCGTCCGGTCGCTGGGGCATGGGGTCGTCGGAGTTGTTGAGGTAATCGGAGAGGGGGTTGGAGCCGCCGTTGGGCCCGTCCCAGCCCGGGACGGCGGCGTAGGACTCGCGGACGAACGGGGGGATGTTGTTGTTGTTCTCGACGATGAACTCGTCGAGGGCGCGGTTGAGGGATTCGAGCACGCCTTTGGTCGCGTTGGCCTTGCTGTTGCGGGTCACCGCAAGCCCCGCGCCGACGAGAAGGCTTATAAGAATCACGATGATCGAGATGACCACGAGGAGTTCGAGCAGCGTGAAGCCGGGACGGGTTGTGCGTCGGCGGCGTGTCATGGCGTGTTCCTGATGTTGTCGGCGATGCGGTTGATCACGGCGATCTTGTCGGGGTCGGTGGAGGAGAGCGTGCCGAAGAAGTTGGCGCCCGGTTCGCCCGGCGCTCCCCAGCCGAGCCAGGCGCCGGCGGTGTCGGTGTCGCCGAAGTCGGCGTCCGGGCCCGCGGAGAGGAGCGCGTACGGTGCGCGGAGAAGGTTCTGGTCGAGTTGAGGCTCGGCCCGGATCAAGCCGCCGCGGGGCACGGCGAGGTGCTGGCGCAGGCTGTCGGCGTTGCGGAGTTCGATGGGGATGAGGTCGAGGCTAGGTTCGATGACGCCGTTGTTGTCCTGGCGTGTGGGCCAGTCTTTGTAGTAGCGGATGGGTCGGTCCCAGCGGTCGGTGATGACGAAGAGGTCGCCGACGCCGTCGGCGCCGGACCCGTCCTCGTCGCCGTCGGCGAAGAAGTCTTCGAGCATCGCGCCGGACGGGACGTTCAGGTCGGCCTGTGTGACTCGGCGTAGGACGCCCTCGCCGTCGCCGATGTCGATGTACGGGCCGAAGGTCCGGCCGGTGCGAGGGGGTCGGTGGTTGTCGCGTTCGCGGGCGCCGCCCCAGGAGCGGTCCGGGCCGGGGTCGCGGATGCCCGGGCCTTGGACGCCGTCGTGCCGATCCGGGTCGTCGTTGGGGCCTAGGGAGGCGTCGTGCGGCGCCAGTTCGCCCACGCCTAGGAGGTAGACGGTGAGCGAGTAGATGCTCTGGTAGCGGTGGTTGATGAGTTCCTCGCGTTTATCCATGGGGTCGTCGATGGAGTCGAGCGTGTGCTTTGAGCCGTCGACCAGCGGGGGCAGGTAGCCGAAGTCTGTTTTGAATTGTTCGATGCCGATCTGCACGGAGCGGAGCAGGCTCTGCGTTGCGACGTTCTTGCTGCTGGACAGCGCGCCGCTGAAGGCGACGCCGAGGAGGGATAGCAGGATCGCGATGACGGTGATGACGACGAGGACTTCGACGAGGGTGAAGCCGGCGCGGGCGCGGGTTTTGCTGGCGTCGCGGCGTGTCATTGGTTGAGGTTCTCGATCATGGTGACCATGGGCAGGAACATGGCGATGACGATCGTCCCGACCATCCCGCCGAGGAGGATGACCATGAACGGCTCGATGAGTTTGACGAGCGAGCCGATGGCGACGTCGACCTCTTCGTCGTAGTTGTCGGCGATCTTGTAGAGCATGGAGTCGATGTCGCCGGTCTCCTCGCCGACGTCGATCATGTTGACGACGAGGGCGTCGCAGACCTTGGTCTCGCGGAGTGGCCCGGCGAAGGATTCGCCCTCGCGGATGGAGTCGTGGACCTTCGTCAAGGCGCGTTCGTAGACCCAGTTTCCGCAGGTGTCGCGGGTGATGATGATGGCTTCGAGGATGGGGACGCCGGCGCTGATGAGCGTGCCGAGCGTGCGTGTGAAGCGGGCGATGACGGACTTGCGGATGAGGGTTCCGAAGACGGGGAACTTGAGGAATGTCCAGTCGAAGGTCGCGCGGCCGGGCTTTGTCTTGCGAAGGAGTTTGTAGAGGATGAAGCCCAGGATCGGCGCGACGAGGATGACGAGGGCGCCGGGGATTTCCTGCCCGGGGTTGTTGCCGGCGACCCAGCGGCTGAAGTTGATCAGGCCCATGGTCAGGGCGGGGAGTTCGAACCCGAAGTCGAGGAAGATCTCCTCGAACTGCGGGATGATGAAGTACATGATGCCGGTGACGATGAGGACGGCGACGCTGAGGACGGCGACGGGGTAGATCATCGCGCCGATGATCTTGCTTTTAAGACGCTGGGACTTCTCCATGAACTCGCTGAGGCGCTGGAGGATGACGTCGAGCACGCCGCCGGTCTCGCCCGCGAGGACCATCTTGGTGTAGAGGCGGTTGAAGACGCGGGGGTGGGCGGCGAACGATTCGGAGAGCGAGGTGCCCCCCTCGACGTCGTCGGCGACGGCGAGGAGCGTGTTCTTAAGTTTGCAGGGCTTGAGCTGGCCTTCGAGGATCTGGATCGAGCGGAGCAGCGGCAGGCCGGCGTCCTGGAGTGTCGAGAGTTGGCGTGTGAAGAGCGTGAGTTGCTTGGCGCCGACGCCGCCGATGGTTATGCCCCCGCCGCCTTTCTTTTTGGCTTTCTTCTTTTTCCCGGCGGCTTCGCCCCTGGCGGCGGCGGACTTCTTGACCTTCTGCTCGCGCACGGAGGTCGGGAACCGGCCTTGCATCTTGATGCGCTGGACGGCTTCCTCGGAGGAGGTCGCCTCGATGGCGCCTTTTTCCGGTTTGCCCGATGAGTTCAGGGCTTCGTATGTAAAGGTGGGCATGGCGTGGCTCCGGGCGCTGCGGGCGCCGATCAAGCGTGTTCGGCGATCAATCCTCTTCGATGGTCTCGCGGACGACTTCGTCGATGGTGGTCTGGCCGTCGTAGATCGCCTCGAGGCCGCACTCGCGGAGGGTGCGCATGCCCCGGCGTCGGGCCTCGGCCTTGAAGACGGACATGTTGGTTTGCTTCATGATCATGTCGCGCAGGTCGTCGTCGAGAACGAGGATCTCGAAGATGCCCATGCGTCCCTTGTAGCCCGACCCGTGGCAGTTATCGCAGCCCCGGCCGCGGTACAACTGCTTGCCCGCGACGTCCTCGGGGCGGAGGGACAACTCCATGAGTTGCTCCTCGGTCGGCTCGTAGGCTTCCTTGCACTTGGGGCAGATCTTGCGGACGAGGCGCTGGGCGACGATGCCCTCGATGGTGGCGGTGAGGAGGAAGGCTTCGATGCCGAGGTCCAGGAGGCGGACGATCGAACTCGGCGCGTCGTTGGTGTGCAGCGTGCTGAAGACGAGGTGGCCGGTGAGCGAAGCCTGCACAGCGATCTGCGCGGTTTCGAGGTCGCGGATCTCGCCGACGAGGATGATGTCGGGATCCTGGCGGAGGAAGGATCGGAGCGACTTGGCGTAGGTCAGGCCGGCGTCGGTGTTGATCTGGACCTGGCACAGGCCGTCGATGTCGTACTCGACGGGATCCTCAGCGGTGAGGATCTTGGTGTCCACGGAGTTGAGCGACGCGAGGGCGGCGTAGAGCGTCGTCGTCTTGCCAGAGCCGGTCGGCCCGGTGACGATGACTATGCCGTTGGGCTTGTGCATCAGGGCTTCGACGGCCTGGAGGTCGCGCTCGCCCAGGCCCACGCGGTCGATGGAGAGTTCGACGTTGGAGCGGTCGAGGACGCGCATGACGACCGACTCGCCGTGCATGGTGGGGAGGACGCTGACGCGGAGGTCGATGGGGTTCCCGCCTACGACGAGTTCGATGCGGCCGTCCTGAGGCATGCGCCGCTCGGCGATGTCGAGGCTCGCCATGACCTTGATTCGGCTGACGACGGCGGCGGCGAGGTAGCGCGGCGGGGGGACCATCTCGTAGAGCACGCCGTCGATCCGGTAGCGCATCTTGAACTCGTCCTCGAACGGCTCGAAGTGGACGTCCGAGGCCTTGTCCTTGATGGCCTGGAGAAGGACGAGGTTGAGTAGTTTGACGACCTTGTTGTCCTCGGCGGCGTCCATGACGGCGTCGAGGTCGATGGAGTCGCCCCGGCCTTCGAGGGCGGCGAACTTCTCGTCCGAGACGATGTCGCTGACGAGGTCCGTGACGGACTCCGCCTTGGAGTAGAACTTCTTGAGGAGGGCGTCGACCTGGGCGGGGTCGGCCACGAAAGCCTCGACCTTGAAGCCCATCAGCAGGCGGAGGTCGTCGACGGCGCGGAAGTTGTCCGGGCTTTTCAGGGCGATCTTCAGCCGTTTGGAGCCTGGCTCGTGCTCGAAGGGGACGACCTGATATGCCTGGGCGGTCTCGGCGGGGATGGCGTGGGCGGTCTCTTCATCCACCTCCACGCCCGCGAGGTCAACGAACCCCATCCCCGCCTGGCCGGCCAAGGCCTCCTGCACGTCGCGATCGGAGATGTAGCCGAGTTCGACCAGGAGTTGCCCGATCGGCGCCTTGCGCGTTTTCTGAACGGCGAGGGCTTCGTGGACCTGCTCGCGCGTCACCTTGCCGAGCTTGGTCAGAACCCGGCCGAGTTTTCGGCCTTTGAGTTCCGCTAGCGGGACAGGGTTCGAAGTTTGCTGCTTGATAGCCATGGCCGACCGCTCTTCGCTGCGGGACTCTCACCAGCCGCCGCCGCGTGCGGGAACAACCCGCACACACATCTTCGCGGACCGGAGAGCCACTGTTCCTAGTTGAAAGACCGATTTGTCGTATCAGAACGATGCGACAAATGGATTATGAATCGGTTTTCGACCCGTCGAGCCTGGCTGGGCGCGTATTTCAAAGGGGGTTTTACCCTTTTTCTGCGGTGTCCACATCGGCTTCGTCGAGTTCGGTCCGGCCGATCCTGCCGCCGGCTTTGTGGACGCGGTCGGTGAGGGATTGGGGGTTTTTCGACTTGTCCACCATTTCTTCCGCGGAGATCATTCCTCGGGAGTAGAGGCTCCAGAGGTGCTCGTCGAGGAGTTGCATGCCGAACTTTTTGCCGGTCTGGATGGAGGAGTCGATGCGGAAGGTTTTGTTGTCGCGGATGAGGTTGCTGATGGCGGGGGTGATGAGGAGGAACTCGTACGCGGCGACCATGCCTTTGGTGTCGATCCTGGGGAGCAGGGCCTGGCTCAGGATGGCGAGGAGGACGGTCGAGAGCTGGACGCGGACCTGGTTCTGCTGCGAGACCGGGAAGGCGTCGATGACGCGGTCGATGGTCTTGGCGGCGCCGGTCGTGTGGAGCGTGCCGAACACAAGGTGGCCGGTCTCGGCTGCCCGGATGGCGGACTCGATCGTTTCGAGGTCGCGCATCTCGCCGACGAGGATCACGTCCGGGTCCTGGCGGAGCGCCCGACGCAGGCCCTCGGCGAAGTCGGGCACGTCCGTCCCGATCTCGCGCTGGTTCACCACCGATTTCTTGTGCTCGTGGTAGTACTCGATCGGGTCTTCCATCGTGATGATGTGCCGATCGAAGGTCAGGTTGATGTAGTTGATCATGCTGGCGAGCGTGGTCGTCTTGCCCGAGCCGGTAGGCCCGGTGACGAGGAACAGCCCGCGGGGCCGACGCACCAGTTCCGCCACCGCGCCGGGCAGGCCGATCTGCTCGAACGTCAGCAGTTTGTTGGGGATCTGCCGGCAGACGATCGCCAGGTTCCCTTTCTGTCTGAAGACCGACACACGGAACCGAGCCGCGGTCCCGTAGGCGAACCCGAAGTCGCACCCGCCGACCTCCTGCAACTCCTGCTGGGAGCGTTCGGGGGTGATGGCTTTCATGAGTGTGACCATGTCGTCGGGGTCGAGGACTTTGGTCTGGAGGTTGCGCATCTCGCCGTGCAGGCGGAGCGTGGGCGGGCGCCCGACGGTCAGGTGCAGGTCGCTGGCGCCGGTCTTGATGACGGTGTCGAGCAGGCGGTCGATCTGGATCGTTGACATGGCGTGACGCTCTTATGGGGTGGCGATGGCTCGGTGGTGGTTCATCACGCGGCGCCGGCGGCTGCGTCGGCGTCGGCGCGGTCCGCG
The DNA here is from genome assembly GCA_039794205.1 of Phycisphaeraceae bacterium. Classification (GTDB taxonomy): domain Bacteria; phylum Planctomycetota; class Phycisphaerae; order Phycisphaerales; family UBA1924; genus J020. The sequence goes on along the minus strand of JBDIVU010000012.1, from coordinate 20,434 downwards.
GCGCCGGTCTCCTCGGCGGCGAGCGCAACCCCTTCTATCTGCACTATCCGCGCGATCTCCGCCGGGGAGGTCACGCCCTTGAGAATCTTGATCTTCCCGTCCTCCAGCAACGGCCTCATCCCCGACGCCAGCGCAGCCTTCCGCAGCACGTTCACCGGCGACTGCTCGAACGCCAGTTCACGGATCTGCTGGTTCATCACCATCAGTTCGAAGATCGCCTTGCGCCCGCGGTAGCCCGTCCCGCCGCAGGCGTCGCAGCCCACGGGTTTGTAGATCGTGTGGTTGGCGCGGTCCGCAGCCGAGATGTTCGTCAGACGCATGAACTTCGGATCCGGGCTGTCGTCCGGCGCCCTGCACTTCGTGCACAGCACGCGGATCAGCCGCTGCGCCATCACCGCCTGGATCGACGACGCCACGAGGAACGGCTTGATCCCCATGTCGATCAGACGCGTGATCGCGCCCGGAGCGTCGTTCGTGTGCAAAGTGCTGAACACGAGGTGCCCGGTCAGCGCAGCCTGGATCGCCACCTCGCCGACCTCTTTATCACGGATCTCGCCGACGAGGATGATGTTCGGCGCCTGGCGCAGCATCGCGCGAAGTATCAGCGGGAACGACAGCCCGATGTCCTCGCGCACCTGGCACTGGTTGATCCCCGTGAAGGCGTATTCGATCGGGTCTTCAGCGGTGATGATCTTACGATCCGGCCGGTTAAGAATGTCCAGAGCCGAGTACAGCGTCGTCGTCTTGCCCGAACCCGTAGGCCCGGTGACGAGGAAGATCCCGTTCGGGCGCCTGATGATCTTGTTGAAGATATCGAGGTTGTCCGGCTCGAACCCGAGGTTCTCGAGGCCGATCCGCACCGCGTCCGGGCGCAGGATACGCATGACCACGCTCTCCCCGTGGTACGCCGGGCAGGACGACACGCGGAAGTCGATCGTGTCCTGGTCGATCGGCATCTTGATGCGCCCGTCCTGCGGGATGCGCCTCTCGGAGATGTTGATCCCCGCCATGAGTTTCAGACGCGCCAGCACCGCGTTCTGCATGCGCTTGGGCAGGTTGTCGCGCTCGATGCACACCCCGTCGATCCGGTAGCGCAGCCGAACGCGGTCGGCCATCGGCTCGACGTGGATGTCCGAGGCGCGAAGTTTGACCGCTTCGATGATCATCCGGTTGACGAGTTTGACGATCGGCGCGTCGTCCGCCTTGCGGTCGATCGAGGCGTCAACAGACTTATCCAGCGAGCGGTCGATGGACTCCGACACCAGCGATTCGTCCGCTCCGACCATCCGGGGCTGGCCCAACTTGGTGTCGAGGAACTGCTTGATCCTGCCCCGCGAGGCGATCCTCGGCTCGACCTCCGCGTTGAGCCGGAACCGCAGCATGTCGAGGAGTTCGAGGTTCAGTGGGTCGTGGACGATCAGTTGAAGCCGGCCGTTGGATTTGGACAGCGGCAGTACCAGGTGCTTGCGGACGAGTTCCTCGGGGATGAGTTTGACATCGACCTGGTCGGCGACATCGTCGGGGTTGACGTAGGGCACGCCGAACTGCATGGCGAGGGCCTTGGCGACGTCGTCCTCTTTGCAGAAGCCCGCCTCGACCATCGCCTCGCCGATGCGTTTGCCCGAGCCTTTGGCCAGTTGCAGCGCCTTCTCGACCTTGTCCGGGGTCGCGGCGCCGTTGGCCACCAGTATCTCGCCTAACTTCTTGCGCAGTTTCGCCATCGCGGCCTGGTTCCCTGATCTCTCGCTCACGCCGCCCGGAAATCGGGGGACGTATTGTGTTCCGTGCCGATCGCCGCGGGCGTCCGGGCGGGTCGGCATTATGCTGGCGTCGCGCGGGTCGGGCAATCGCCGATCCCGCGATGAACTTCAACGCCGCCCGACGGAGCGCCCGACGAAGCGTATGCCCGACGACACGCGACGCCCGAAACTCCTCATCACCGCGGGCCCGACTCACGAGCCGATCGACGCGGTGCGCTACATCGCCAACCGATCCTCGGGCCGGGTCGGGATCGCGCTCGCCGACGCCGGCGCCCGTCGGGGCTGGGACATCACGCTCATGCTCGGCCCGGTCGCCCGCGAGCCTCTACATACGCACATCCGCCCGCTGCGGTTTACCACCGCTGCCGACCTGCGCGACCTGCTCCGCGAGCACGCCCCGACCTGCGACGCGCTCGTCATGGCCGCCGCCGTCGCGGACTTCATGCCGAGATCGCCCGATTTGTCGGGGAAAATGACCCGCACGGGCGGGATGAAGAGCCTGGAACTCGTCCCGACGCCCGACCTGCTCGCCGAGGTCGTCTCCGGTCGCAGGCCGGGGCAGATCATTGTGGGCTTCGCGCTCGAGCCGGCGGACCGCATGCTCGAGTCGGCCCGCGAAAAACTTCGGCGTAAAGCCGCCGACGCGATCGTCGCCAACCCGCTCGGGACGCTCGACGCCGACACTATCGACGCGACGATCGTCCCCGCGATCGGGCCGGAGGAGCATCTCGGCCCGCTGGACAAAGCCGCCTTTGCCGAGCGACTGCTGGATTGGATCGAAGCACACCGATCGCCGCCGGGCTGTGCCGACCGGGCTTGAGTCGCTAGATTCCGCGCATGGCAAACGCACGGAAGCGTCCGGCCGGGGCAAGCGCGCCCGCCCGATCGTCAGGGAAGAAGAAGGCGCCCGCCGCCGCCGGGCCTCGCACCGCCGAGACGCTCGCCGCCGGCCAGCGCGAGATATCCATCTCCGAGTTCTTCTCGAAGAATCGGCACCTCCTCGGCTTCGACAACCCCCGCAAGGCGCTGCTCACCACCGTAAAGGAAGCCGTGGACAACGCCCTCGACGCCTGCGAAGAAGCCGGCGTGCTGCCCGACATCGCCGTCCGCATCGACCACCTCCCCGAGATCGACGAGAACCGCTTCCGCATCACCGTCGAAGACAACGGCCCCGGCGTCGTCCGAAGCCAGATCGACAACATATTCGGCAAACTTCTCTACGGCTCAAAGTTCCACCGCCTCCGCATGAGCCGCGGCCAGCAGGGCATCGGCATCTCCGCAGCCGGGATGTACGGCCTGATGACCACCGGGCGCCCGATGGTCATCGTCTCACGCTCAAAGAAAAACAAGCCCGCCCATCACGTCGAACTCGCAATGGACACGACGAAGAACCGCCCCGAGGTCTCCGTCGATGTCGAAACCGAAGACTTCCCCCAGCACACCGGCACGCGCGTCACGATCGAACTCGAAGGCCGATATTCCAAGGGAAAAACCAGCGTCGATGAGTACCTCGAACTGACCGCGATCGCCAACCCCCACGCCCGGATCGCCTACCTCCCGCCGACACGAACAGCCGACGACGCCAGTGGCACGGGCATAACCAGTGGCACGGGCACAAAAAGTGGCACGGGCGTCTCGCCCGTGCGCGAACATCCCGGTGGCGCGGGTGTCTCGCCAGTGCATCCCGGCTCTGAAAGCCCGGCCACCCCGGAGACAGTCACGACCGCGGGCGTCACCATCTTCCCCCGCGCCGTCGACGAACTCCCCCCCGAACCCATCGAGATCAAGCCCCACCCCCGCGGTGTCGAGCTCGGCGCCCTCATGCGCATGCTCAAACAAACAAACGATAAACACCTCGGCCCCTTCTTACAAAACGAGTTCTGCCGCGTCGGCCCGGGCAAGGCGAAGGAAATCTGCGACCGCGCCGGGCTTACCGGCAAAACCTGGGTGAAACAGATCGACCACGCCGGCGCCGAGAGTTTATATAAGTCGATCCAGAAGACTTCACTTATCGCCCCCCCGCTGGATTGTCTCGCGCCGATCGGCGTGCGGCAGATCCTCGCCGGGCTTCTCAAGGGCGTCCGCGCCGAGTTCTATACCGCCTCGACGCGCCCGCCCGCTGTCTACCGCGGGAACCCCTTCCAGATCGAGGTCGGGATCGCGTTCGGCGGCGACCTCCCGTCCGATCAGCCCGCCCGCGTCATCCGCTTCGCCAACCGCGTCCCGCTGCTCTACCAGCAGTCGGCGTGCAGCGCGTTCAAAGCCGTCGTCGAGACGGCATGGAAGAACTACGGGCTGTCGCAGAGCCGGAACTCCGCGCCCGAAGGGCCGATCGTCGTGATGATCCACATGGCGAGCGTGTGGGTGCCGTTCACCAGCGAGAGCAAGGAAGCGATCGCCGACTACGACGAGATCCGCAAGGAGATGCGCCTCGCCCTCCAGGAGTGCGGCAGAAAACTCGGCGTCTACCTCCGCAAACGCCAGCGCGCCAAGCGCGAACGCGAACGTCGGGGCGTCTACGAACGTTATATCGGTGAGATCGCGCTCGCCGTCCACGCGATCGACCCGAGGATCGACCCGGTGAGCGTGCGCGACGGGCTTCTAGCGACCGCCGAGCGCCTGACCGCGCTCGCGGACACGGAGTTCGACGAGGACGGGAACCCGATCGAATCGCCCGGAAAAACGCCGCGCGACGACACGGGCGACGACACGATCATCATCGACCGCGACGGCCCGGACGATCCGCCCGGCGGCGTGGCGAATGCGAAACCGGCCCCTCGCGCCGCGTCGCGCGCCCGGGCCGGCAAGGCAAACGGGAAAAAGAAGAAGAAACGCGCCCGCAAGGCGGAAGGGTCGCTGTTCTGATGCAGTGGTTACAACAACAATCAGCGGCACGGGCGCGAACAGTGGCACGGGCGCGAACAGTGGCACGGGCAAAACAAGTGGCACGGGCGCGAACAGTGGCACGGGCGTCTCGCCCGTGCGCCCCGGGGTGGCACGGCTCTCCGAGCCGTGATGTTGTGTTCGACTTCACAAGGCGCCTCACGAACAAAGCCCAAAGCCCAGGGATTTCATCCCTGGGCTTTACAGTGCAATCGCGAGTCACGCCCAGCACCGTTCGCCCCTCACCCCATCCCTCTCCCGGGGGGAGAGGGGGTCAGCAACAGTGGCACGGGCGTCTCGCCCGTGCGCGCCCTCGACAACATCCCCCAACAACATCCCCCTCTGCGCCCTCTGCGCCTCTGCGGTGAATCCGCCCGCAACGGCGATCAGCGCCGAAGTACAATAAAGTTTATAACTCCGAATCGACTCCCATGAACCACAGCACAGCGACGGAGATCGGCTGATGGCGAAGAAGACAGCCCGCAAGAAGAAGTCGGCCCGCTCGTCCGCCCGCCCGCCCGCAGCCGCGGCGGACAGGCTCGAACGCTTCGCCCACGCCGTCGCGCACGCCGCGACGACCGGCGAAGACCCGGCGATCGCCATCCCCACGCGCGCACTCTCGAACGTCAACTTCAACGCCAAGTCCCGCATAATCGAGATGGGCGACGCTGCGCAGACGCGCACGTTCTTCAACCTCGGCCAGGCGAAGAAGTTCATGCAGACCGCGCTCGTCGGCGCCGGCTGCCGGGAACTCCTCCGCCAGGAGAAAACAACATCCATCCGTGATCTTTTCTACCACTGCAAGCACACGATCTCGGGCACGAAGGAGAACACCTTCGACGAGCAGACCGAGTCCGACGCGATCATCGAGGATCTCGAAGTCGCGCTAGCGTCGCTGCGCGAGGAACTCGGCCTCTTCGCCGAGCCGAAGGGCGCGCTCGTGGGGCCGATGGTCATCGAGGACAAAGGCGACACCATCGACCTCACCCGCATGGGGTCCGGCGGGTACGCCGTCCCCTCGATCGTCGAGTCCGATATAATCAAAGTTAAGAAATGCACGGCGTCGTTCGCCCTGCTGATCGAGAAAGGCGCGGTCTGGAGAAGGTTCAACGAGGACCGCTTCTGGGAACGGCACAACTGCATGATTATCCACGGCGGCGGGCAGCCGCCGCGCGGCGTACGCCGGCTCCTCTGGCGCATGCACCACGAGCACGGCCTGCCCGTCTACGTCCTCGTCGATAACGACCCCTGGGGCTACTACATCTACTCCGTCGTCAAGCAAGGCTCCATCAGCCTCGCCTTCGAGAGCCAGCGAATGGCGATCCCCGACGCCAAATTCATCGGCATGTCCTCCTTCGACGCCGAGAAGTACGGCATACCGCCCGCCGTCAGCATCCGCATAAACGATCAGGATCTCCGCAGGGCCAAGGAAATCCGCGACTATCCCTGGTTCGCCAAGAAGCCCTGGCAGCGGGAGATCGACCGGATGCTCAAACTCGGGGTTAAACTCGAGCTCGAAGCCCTCTCGGCCAAGGATTTCTCGTTCATAACGGAGACGTACCTGCCGCGCAAACTCGCCGAGCGCGACTGGCTGGATTGAATAAACATCCGCGTGAGGTTTTTTCGGGCTTTGCGGGTCCGGCTGGAATATTTGAGCCGGGTTCGAGGAATGGGTATACATACGGGCGCCGCAGCGGGTATGCTGTGTTCCGCGTGGTATGCCGTCGCGCCGCACTTACGTCGGCGATAGTTTCCACCAAGCAGAGGCCCCCAAGATGACGGGATCAGTTGCGCACCACGAGATGAAGGCACAAGAAGCGGGGCTGACCGGTGAGCGTCTGCGCGGCCGGACCAGTTTCCGGATCGCCCTCGCATTCGCCGGCGCCAAGCAGCCGCCCTGCCGGGTCATCCCTCGGCTGAAGGAACTCGATTACGACATCGTCGGCCCGGTCCCGCTCGGGAACGGCGTGCACGAATTGATCCGAGAGTCACGCCCGGACCTGTTCAGCGTCCGCATCGACGAGCAGAACCCCGAAGTTTATGGCTGGATCGGCCGCATCTGGCGCGAGCACCATCTCCCCGTGATCGTCGTGACCGCGAACCCGGACTTCGAAATCTGTTTCGAAGCCGTCCACGCCGGGGCTTTCGCGATCACTCACGAGGACGCGGACATCTCACGCATCCGCACAGCGATAACGCTCGCGGCCCAGCGCGGGTCGGCGTTGCGCGACGCTCAGATGCGCGTCGCCCAACTCGAGAAGAACCTCGCCAACCGCCGCCTGGTCGAGCAGGCCAAGTGGGCCCTCATCGAACGCGAGGGGATCACCGAACCCGAGGCCCACACCCGCCTCCAGACCGCTGCCCGCAACGCCCGCATCCCCCTGGCGGACGTCGCCCAGCGTGTCATCGACGGCGGACCGGTCGAAGGCTGAAACTCAGTCACCAATGTCGGCGCCGGATCGGCGCCCACAGTTGGGCGAGAAGGATCGTCGCCCAGCCCGGCTCGGCGGGCTAAATCGCCTATTTTCACAGACCCCCGACGGCGTCGCGGCGCGCCGACCTTTTGCCGATTTGTGCGGAATCCCGCGCTCGATCCTCGCACATTTTCTGCTACTCTGTCGCACGCTCCACGCCGAGCGTGATTCGTGATTGAGGTTCCCGCGTGTGGGGAGTTGTGTGTGTCTCCCGCGCGTTCTCGAAATCAGGCCGCGCGACCAGCGGGGACGACGGATGGAGGAGCCGTCGTCACACCGCGTCGCGGGGCCTGGTTTCTTTTTTCGCGCACGCCGCGACAATGCCGGCGTGACCGGACCGACGCGAACAGAAGATTCTCCCCGTCGCTCGCTGGTTTCGATCCTGGGTGTGTCGCGCGCGCTGATCGGGATGATCCACGTCGGGGCGACGCCCGGCTCGCCGCGCGCCTCGACGCCGCCCGCCGATCTCGCACGCGCCGCAGCCGATGAAGCCCGCGTCCTCGCCGACGCGGGCTTTTCCGCTGCGATCATCGAGAACATGCACGATCGGCCGTATGTGATGTCGCCGGACGCCGCGACGGTCGCGTGCATGACCCGTGTCGGCGTCGCGGTGCGCGACGCGGCGCCGGGACTCGCGATCGGCGTGCAGATCCTCAGCGGCGCCGGGTTCGAGGCGCTCGCGGTGGCCCACGCGATCGACGCGCGTTTCGTCCGCGTCGAGAACTTTACATTCGCGCACGTCGCGGACGAGGGGCTTATGCCGACGGCCGGCGCTGGGCCGCTGCTTCGATATCGCCGCTCGATCGGCGCCGAGCGTGTCGCCGTCTTCGCGGACATAATAAAGAAGCACGCCAGCCACGCGATCACTGCGGACGTCCCGCTCGCCGACGCATGCCGGGCGGCGGAGTTCTTCCTGGCCGACGGGTTGATCGTCACCGGCGTCTCGACCGCGGCGCCGACCGCCCCGGCTGACCTCGCCGACGCCCGGGCCGCGATCGCACTGCCGATCCTCGTCGGGTCCGGCGCGACCGCCGAGAGCCTGCCCGCGCTCGTCAGGCACGCAGACGGGGTGATCGTCGGCTCGGCTCTCAAGCACGCCGGGCTGTGGTCGAACCCGCTCGATCCCGCCCGATGCCGATCCTTCGCCGACGCCTTCCGCGCGATCGAGTGAATCCCCCAGCAGCCCGTCAGCCCGGTCGCCCGGTCGCCCCGCGCCCGGCGGCCGATCGGACCCGATGGCCCGTCGGGGCCGCCCCTGCCACCGCGAACGGACAAGTCGGTAGGATTCTGTTCAGGCGCGACACGCCCATCCCCGGGCGGCAGGCGCCCGGACCGCCTCCACCCCCGCGTTCCGTTGAACGACAAACCGGAGCGACCCGCCATGCAGACCATGCCGACCCGTATTCTCGTTGTGTTCGCCGCGCTCGCCGGGCTGTTCGCGTCAGCCCCGGCTCGGGGTGTTGACGCGGAACGGGCGCCGGTGGCTGTGCGCTGGTGGGGGGGATCGACCGTCACGATCGAGTCCTGGTGGGGCCTGACCGTCGCGATCGACCCCGCCGGTCGGGAGCACGGCATGCCGGTCGGACTCAAGCCCGACCTCGTGCTGATTTCGTCCAACAAGCGCGACGCCGTCGGCGCCGGGACAATCGCGGGCAACCCGTTCAAAGTCCGCGGCGTGGCCGAGACCGGCGCCGCCGTGTCGCTCGACCTCACCCTCGACCGCCGACCGAACGAGTCAGCCCGGCGCCTGTCCGAGACCGCCGAAGCCGCCGACCTCGGCCCGCACCCCGTCCGCGTCTGGTCGATCCCCGCCCAGCAAGGCGCCTCGATGTTTCTCATCGAGACGGACGGCGTGCGCATCCTCCACGCCGTCTCGCTCGACGCCGGTGAACTCAGCCCCGCCCAACTCGACACCATCGGCCGGGTAGACGCGCTCATCGTCCCCGCCACTTCTCCCGCCGCTTCGACCATCGACCCCGCCGATCGCGCGGCTCGGCTCGTACATCAACTCGCCCCGCGCTACATCATCCCCGTGGGAGCGCCCGGACAGACCCCGACCCCCGAGCAACTCGCGCGGATCGCCGACGGGCTGCCCAACTCGCACGAACGCCGGCCGCAACCGGGGAACACGCTCGCCCTAACCGCGCTCGACGCCCCCGGCGCGCCCGAGGACGCCGCCCCGATCATCGCGATGCTGGGCGTCAACGCCTGGACTCCAACGGACGCGATCGCGTCGGGCTTGGCGCGTGTTTCCGCGGCCCGCGAGTCCCTCGCGCGGACCATCGAAGGCCTGTCTCCGGCGCAACTCGACCACCACCCCGCAGACGATTCGCACACCGTCCGCTGGAACGGCGAGCACACCGCGGGCGCCGAAGCAACATTCTTTTCGATCGTGTTCCGGGATTCGTCGCCGGACTTCCCGATGCTCCGGCTCTCGCCGCCGCAACGGGTCGGCGATTATTCACCCGCGAACCCCGAGTTCTCCCCGCGCGAGGAGGCCGAGCACCTCCGCCGCGTCGGCGCGCTGGTCGAACGCTTCGCCTACATCCTCGCGGATGTGGACCCCGCCACGGAACGCTACCCCGTCTTCTTCCGCTCGATCAACGGCCTGTTCGACCTGCTCGAACGCCACTACAACCAGCACCACGACAACGTCAGAAAAAAGTTCGAAGCCGCCGACTGGCCGTCGTCATAATCTGATATCGCCGGGAATGCACGCGGCTGGATCGTGATACTCCCTGATCTGTAACTTTCAGCCGCACGGGCGAGACGCCCGTGCCACCATCCGCGCCCGTGCCACTGTTGCCAACCCCCTCTCCCGCCGGGAGAGGGCCGGGGTGAGGGGCGACCGGTGCTGCGGCGTGGAACGCGCCATCCCCGTAAAGCCCAGGGATGAAATCCCTGGGCCTTTGGCGCTGTTATTGAGGCGCTACGCGCAAGTAGAATTCAACATCACGGCTCGGAGAGCCGTGCCACCCCGGAGCGCACGGGCGAGACGCCCGTGCCACTATCCGCGCCCGTGCCACTATCCGCGCCCGTGCCACTATCCGCGCCCGTGCCACCATTCGCGCCCGTGCCACCATTCGCGCCCATGCCACTGTTCGCGCCCGTGCCACTGTTCGCGCCCATGCCACTGTTCGCGCCCGTGCCACTTCGCGCCGGGCCTCACGATCCAAGAATTATCTGTCGGTAGCGATCGAACCGTCCCGAGTCACGCCCGCGGGGATCCCGCTGCGCCGCGGGTCGGATGCTGCGGTGTGACCTTCGCCGACGCGCACGACGATCTGCGCCACTCCGACGTTGCCGATCGTCCCGACGCGGTGCCCGCGTGATTCGAGCGCCGCGAGCCGGGCCCGCGCATCGTTGACCTCAGCGATCAGGCGCATGACCCCGTCCGGGTTCGCTTCGGTGTCTGAGCCGTCGGGATCACCGAGCGCCCCCTCGAGCGCCAAGACCGGCGGGAACCCCTGATGATGAACCCTCGGCGCCGAGACCGCCGCCATCGCATCCATCCCGAACGCGAGCACGTTCAGAATCGTCTGGATCGTCCCCGTGATGATCCGGGGCCCGCCCGCGGCGCCCGTGACAAGTTCCACCCGGCCCGCCGCGTCGAGCACGATCGTCGGCGACATGCTCGACAGCGGCCTCTTCCCCGCTGCGGGCAGATTCAGGTCCGACTGCCGAAGCCCGAACGCGTTCGCCCCGCCCGGGACCGTCGTGAAGTCGTCCATCTCGTTATTAAGAAAGAAGCCGAACTCCTCGACGGCGACGCGGGAACCGAATGTAAGGTTGATCGTCTCGGTGCACGCTACGGCCGAGCCGCGCGCGTCGATCACGGAGAAGTGGCTCGTCCCCGCGTCGTCGCCGGGCGGCGCCGCGACAGACGCCGGGGTAGAACCATAAGTCTTCGCCGGCCGCGTCGCCGTGGGGTCTATACGCTCGGCGAACGATTCGATCGTCTCGGGATCGAGCAGCCGACCTACGGGCACGTCGACGAACGCCGCGTCTCCGAGATGGGCAGCGCGATCCGCAAAGGCGTGCTTGAAAGCCTCGGCGAGAATGTGGATGTACGCGGGCGAGTTGTGCCCGAGCGCGTCGATCGACGTGCCGATTATCTCCGCGTGCCGCTCGATTGTCCCGAGGACTTGCAATGTTGCGATCCCGCCGGAACTCGGCGGCGGCATCACCACGACCGCCCTCCCGAGGAACGAACCCGTGATCGGCTTCTCCTCGCGGACGCGGTAGCCGCGCAGATCCGTCGCGGTGATGACGCCGCCCGCGTTGCGCGCGGCTCGCACGATCGCTTCGGCGATCGGCCCCTCGTAGAACGCGCTCGGCCCGCGCTCGGCGATCAGCCGCAACGCCCGCGCCTGCTCCGGGTTGCGGATCACATCGCCGAGCGCGACGGCGCCGTCACGCAGAAACCTGCTCCACAAGAAAGCGTTGCGATCGCGGCGGTTCGGGTCTTCCGCGAACCAATCGAGCGCGTCCCGCGCCGACGCCATATAACTTTCGTCAACCGTGAAGCCGTCCTCCGCGGCGCGGATCGCCGGCGCCAGCAGATCCGCCCACGGCAGCGAGCCGAATCGCTTGTGCGCCTCGAACAATCCCGCGACCGTCCCCGGCACGCCCGCCGCGGCGCCGGTGTATCGGCTCGCATCCGGGTCGGGATTGTGAACGAAATAATCCGGCGTGATCGCAGCCGGCGCTGTTTCGCGGTAGTTGAGCGCGACGGCGCCCGAGCCTGCGGGCGCCGAGGGGTCGTGTATCAGCATGAACCCGCCGCCGCCGATCCCGCAGGACATCGGCCGCACGACCGAGAGTGTGAAACTCGTTGCGATCGCGGCGTCGACGGCGTTCCCGCCGCGGGCGAGCATCTCGGCGCCGGCGCGCGACGCGATCTCGTGATCCGCCGCGACGACGCCCCGCGTGAAGACCGCGGGCTGCGCGAGAACACCCGCCGCGAGCGCGAGCGTGAAGACGACCGTCAGGATGATCCGTTGCATGCGGCTGCTCCGTTGGATGCCGGACAGTCTAGTTGCTCGACGCATCGCGCACGGGCGAGACGCCAGTGCCACTGTTTGTGCCCGCGCCGTTGCTGCTGACCCCCTCTCCTCTGGGAGAGGGATGGGGAGAGGGACGGCCGGTGCTGTGCACCGATTGTTGCTTTGTGATTTTCAGTGCGACTAACGCTGTTCGCGCACGGCTCGGAGAGCCGTGCCACCCAGGAGCGCACGGGCGGGACGCCCGTGCCACCGCGGCGCCTCGCCGCGCGCCGTATAATCACCTTTCGCGCGGCTGTTCGCGCACGGACAGGCACTCCCCGACCACGAAGGGCGCTCCATGAGTTTCGTCACCCACCTCGAAGGCGCGATCGACGGCGAGCGCCTCCCCGCACGCACGCTCCGGACCACGCACAAGGATCGACCGATCTGGGTCCGCTACGACCTTGCCGCCGCTCGCGCCGCGGTCACGAAGCGAGATCTGGCGAGCCGGCCGCGCGACATGTGGCGGCTGCGCGAACTCCTCCCCGTCGAACGCGACGAGGACATCGTCTCGCTCGGCGAGACCGAGACTCCGCTGATCCCGTGCCCGCGCCTCGGCGAATCGCTGGGCGTTCCGAACCTTATTATAAAGGACGAATCGCGTCTGCCGACCGGCTCGTTCAAGTCGCGCGGGATGGCGATGGCGGTGACGATGGCGAAGTCGCTGGGCGTGACGCGGATCGCGGTCCCGACGGCGGGCAACGCCGGGGGAGCGCTCGCGGCGTACTGCGCTCGCGCGGGGATCGAGTGCTTCGTGTTCATGCCCGAGGACACGCCGATCGTCAACCGCGCCGAGGCCGCGCTCTTCGGAGCCCGCGCGTTCCTCGTCAACGGCCTCATCAACGATTGCGGCGCCATCGTCAAGCAAGGCGCAGAACGTTTCGGCTGGCTCGAAATGAGCACGCTCAAGGAGCCGTACCGCATCGAAGGCAAGAAGACGATGGGCCTCGAACTCGCCGAGCAGATGAACTGGCGCCTGCCCGATGCAATATTTTATCCGACCGGCGGCGGGACCGGCCTCATCGGCATGTGGAAGGCGTTCGCGGAACTCGATGCGATCGGGTTTCTTGAAAGCCCGCTGAAGCCCCGCATGTACTCCTGCCAGTCCACGGGCTGCGCGCCGATCGCCCGCGCATTCGACGCCGGGGAGCGGTTCGCCGAACTTTTCGAGAACGCCGCGACGATCGCGTCCGGCCTGCGTGTGCCCAAGGCATTAGGCGATTTCATGATTCTCGACGCGGTGCGCGAGTCCGGCGGCGCCGCGTACGCAGCCGAGGAATCAAGGCTCGGCGAGTGGATGCGTCGCGCGACGACGCTCGAAGGCGTCTCGCTGTGCCCCGAGTCCGCCGCGTGCGTCGGCGCGCTCGAGCAGGCGGTGCGCGAAGGGCGGGTCTCGCGCGACGACACGGTCGTGCTCTTCAACACCGGCGCGGCGCAGAAGTATGTCGAGGCGATCGACGCGCCGCTACCGAGGCTGGATAAAACAAATATAGATTGGAACATGGTCGGGCGCGGCGCGTGAACCACGACAAAAGCCCAGGGATAAATCCCTGGGCTTTGCGCGTGAGCATTGAAGATTATGGAACGGCGCGCGTCGGGATCACTTGCGTGTGTATGTGATCTCCATGACCTTCATCCACGACCCGTCGGGGAGTGTGTGGTGCATTTCCATGGTGTGTGTGTTGTTGTCTACGACGCGGATGATGTCGCGGGTGCGGACGACGGCGCCGCCTTGCGCGGGGTCGAGCATCGACCCGTGGAAGACGAAGGTCTTGCCGTCGGGGCTGACGGAGCCGGTGGTCTCGTAGGTCATCGTGCCGAAGGTGTCCCACCAGTACGACCGGTACTGCTGGGTGTAGCGGTCGAAGCCGAGCATGCCCATGCCTTCGAAGGGCTGGCCCATGAATTCGGATTTATAATGTGTCATCGCGAATCGCCCGCCGAGAACCCACCTTGTGACGGACTCGCCGCCCATCATGATGGGTTCCGAGGCGCCGGGTTCGGGCCACATCTTCCCGTTGACGGTGAACGTGCCGATGGTCGGTTCGAGGAGTTTGTGCTGCTCGCCCGGCTCGGCGTACTTGGCCCACTCGGCCATCATTTCGTCGAACGACGGCTGCTGGACCGCTGCGGGATCGCGCTGCTGCTGCTGATCGCGCCGGCGGTCCTGATCGCGCCGGCGTTCGCCGGGCTGCGCCAGCGCCAGCCCCGCCACGACAGACCCGGCGATCAGCACGCTCGCGCCGACCGCCACATTCCGATTGATTCTCATCACGATGCTCCTTGCTCTGCAATCACAGCGTCCGCACGAGCACCCACCATCATTGCGGAACGCCCGGGCCTCCCCGGCGTCGGCGACACGCCGACACCACCCGAGGGCGCCAATCACCCGATTATCCCCGATCCGTCTGCGAATCGCAATGTCAAACCCGGCTGATTCGTCGGCGCCGACCGGCGCGCCGCCGGACACGTCGCCGGTCGGAATCGCGGCGTGATTTCGCGGTATATCACGCTGCCCGCACGGCTTATACGCCGGGATTCGCTCTTCATATCCAGCGATGAACTGGTCCGGGCGTGTCGGCGGGGCAATACTTCGATCGTCAGTGATCGGGTCTGTTTGCAGGAGTCGGCCCCCGGCATGTGCGAAATTCGCGCTCTCTTCGACCAGCACGGTTTGCGTTGCACGGAGCGGCGCCGGCTTATTTATAAGGCTCTCGCTGCGTCGGATCGGCATCCCACCGCGGAGGAACTGCACGAGCGTGTCCGCCCGATGTGCGATTGCGTGAGCCTGGCGACGGTCTACAACGCGCTCGACGCGTTCTGCCGTGCGGGGTTGTGCCGAAAGATTCCGACTTCCGAGCGGGGGGCCCGCTTCGACGCCGACCTCCGCGATCACGTTCACATCACGACGAGCGACGGCGCGATCGTCGATCTGCCCGACAACCTGCGCGACGAACTGATCGAGTCTCTCCGCGTCGGCGCGCTGAGCAAGATCGAGCGCGGGGTCGGCGTCTGCATCATGCGCGTCCGCATCGAACTGCACGGGGAGCCGATCGGGTCCGAGAACATGGATCGGCCGGGCGTGAAAAACTCCGCCCGATAGTCAAGTGCTCCGGGAATCACGCCGATCCTTGCGCTCGCCGGACGCACGGCGGCCCAGGGTCGGCCTACCGCTGCGGCCCGCCACTCGGAGATCGCGCATGACCACGCCACGCGAACGACGCCGATTCGACCGTTACGAACTCCCCTCGATGTACACGCGGATCTCCGTGCGGAGCCTGGATCGCGACGATTTCGAGTGGGACGGGCACGCGTACGACATCAGCCGCGGCGGGGTGAGGTTCGAACTCGATCGAGGTTTCGAGCCTGGGACTTCGGTGGCGTTGCGGATCGACCTGCCGCGCGCCTCGATCGAGCGGAGCACCGAGCCTCGGAGCGTGTTCGCGTTCGGTAATGTGGTGTGGATCGAGGACGACGACGAGCCTGGGCCGGTGAAGATGGCCGTGGTGTTCACGCGATTCGCCCGCCCGGGCGACGAGGACCTGCTCCGCAGGCGCATCCACTCGGGCCGATACGCCCTGGCGGCGTGAGGCCCGCGCGCAACAGTGGCACGGGCGTCCCGCCAAGTGGCACGGGCGTCTCGCCCGTCTTTCCTAATAAAGACAGTGGCACGGGCGTCCCGCCTGTGCGCAACCATCCGACATGCCACAGTGGCACGGGCGTCCCGCCCGTGCGTTGCAGCGATTGTTTCATTCGTGCGACCAGCGACCGGGCCGAGGACGGCCCGGCTCGAGGGGTGGTACGGCTCTCCGAGCCGTGATGTTGTGTACGACTTCACAGAGCGCCTTACGAACATAGCCCGAAGCCCAGGGATTTCATCCCTGGGTTTTACAGAGCGAGCGCGATCCACGCCGCAGCACCGGTCGCCCCTCACCCCATCCCTCTCCCGGGGGGGAGAGGGGGGGCAGCAACAGTGGCGCCGACGTCCCTGTTATGATCTCAGATCAGTTCGCGTGTGAACGCGCGTGCCCCCGAGGCGTGGACAGGCCCGGTCGAGACATCAGAGGACGGGCGCAGATAGAGCACACAACTTTGTGTGATTAGACCATACATTAATGGTCGGGGCTGATTAGAGCGTCGGCACGAGGGCCGCGCAGCCGAGTATGTGTGCATGAGACACACTCCGCTGACGGCCGGGCTTCTTCTGCCTGACATAAGCCGACAATCACCTCCCCTGAACGGGTGGGATGAGAACTATATAGCCCGGAAAAAAGGGGGCAATTTTGCTCTTCTTCATCGTGCGAGGGAATGAATCACCAGCCGAATTGT
Organism: Phycisphaeraceae bacterium; assembly: GCA_039794205.1. Lineage (GTDB taxonomy): Bacteria > Planctomycetota > Phycisphaerae > Phycisphaerales > UBA1924 > J020. Next base: position 3,943 of record JBDIVU010000012.1, on the reverse strand, counting down.
GTTAGCATGACATTGCAGGCCCTGACGACTGCCGCCTTCATGACGACTCAGCGTGATCCACAGTGTCGGCTTCCCCCGCCAGCACACCTCCCGGGATGGGTTGGTGGTGTCGCCCGCGAGATAATGGAACTCCCGGCGCCGAAACCGCCGGCACTACTCGCCGCGGTCGCACGGTCGGTAGCCAGGCACGGGTCGTCGCTGTGCGGGCTGGCGCTGCATGTCTCGTTCTCGGGAGTCCCGGCCCGGCCTCGCGTCACCGCGGCGGCCGCCTCTGATCGCAAGATCTCGCTGCACGATCCCGCCACGTTCGACCTCGCCTTCGATCCGCTCGTGCGCGAAGCCTTGGATCACGAAACCGGCGTCGCGCGGATCCGCCGAGACGCGGCGCCCGATGCCGAGTGGTACGCCAGCGATCGCCGCAGACATCGCGCCTCGCTCGGCATACACGATTACGCCCGAGCCGCGGCGATGGTGCACGGCGCCGGCGGCCGGGAGGTGATCGTTGTCGAGATAACTTCGCGCACCGCGGATTGGCTAGCCACCATGCCCGACGCCTCGGGCGCTCGGTTCGCTGCGGAACTCGCCGCGTGGGTGTACGACTTCCGCGTCCTCCGGCCCGCGCGAGCGCGTGAGGGGCTTCTCGCGCTGCTCACGCCCGCGCAGCGTGACGTCGCGCTGCACCTGACCGCGGGCGACGCCGTGGCCGACATCGCCCATCTGCTCGGGCGCAGCACGCACACCGTGCAGGATCACCTCAAATCAATCTTCCGGGCGTGGGACGTGCATTCCAAAGCCGAGGCGCTCTGGCTATGGACGAACCCCCTCGAACGCGACACTCGCCGGGCGGAATCGGCTAAACGGCGGCGGCGGCGCTGATCCACTTCGGCTCGAGCGCCGAGCCGCGACGCCGCGATCGGGCGAAACCGTCGCGCATCGAGGCCCGTATGGTTCCCCGATGCCGCACGCAACGCGCCAGCCGCGAGCCTTGCAACAAAAGATCACGGCTGTGAACCCGGACGCCGAGGCGAACGTCGGCCCGCGCCCGGCTTGCCCGAGATGCGATTACGACCTGACCGGCCACGCCGGCGGCTGGACGCAAGAGTGCCCGCTGGAGGGGCGATGCTCCGAGTGCGGCCTGGGCTTCCGCTGGGGGACCGTGCTCAACCCGGCGTTGCAAAGCCTGCCCTGGCTCTACGAGCATTCGCCGCGGTGGTGGTCTGCGCGGGCCTGGCTCGAGACAACGATCCGCGCGGCGTTCCCGTGGCACTTCTGGCGCCGGGTGGAACTGCACCATCGGGTCGCCCCGTTCCGCTTGGCGCTGTGGGCGTCCGGGTTGATCGTGTTGCCGATGATTCTGGCGCTATTCGTAAGCACGTCGGCGATGCTTCTGATGTGGGGTATCAGAAAAATCTCACCGCCGAGTTTCATCAACTATTCGCCGATCACCGCTGTCTCCGGGCCGACGCTGCTCGACCTCCGGACAGGGAAGCGGGATTTCACTATCACGCAAGACGGCGTCTCCGTAACCATCCCCCTCCCGAACGACGAGGCCAGTGACGCATACACCGGAACCCTCACGCCGTTGCCCGAACCGCTTTTGGCGCGCACCGACCTGGGGCCTGTGCTTATGATCTTCAATCGGCGAACCGGTGGCTGGAGGCAGATCGCAGAGTCCGAACTGGTGGCCGCGATAGACAGCCCGTTTCTTGAAGACGAAACAAATATTGCATTTATGCGCAGCGGCCCCGCGCGGGATGCATTGATGTTCGGCCCCATGCGCTGGGTAGCGCCCGACGGGCTGGTAATGCCAGCGGAAATTATCGTTGTCTATGCACGCTGGAGTCCGAACCCGGGAAAGTACTCTCTGCGCGATTCGGCGCTCGGGCCGCTCGGAGTGATCATCGGCGGCGAGTTCGGCGCCGGGCTTGGCGGTGATGGGGTGGCGCCGTACCTGCTTTACTCTAACTCGGGACAATTTGTCTCGTGGGACAGACTCCTGGCCGGGCCTCTCGCTTTTCTGCTCGTCGCTGTGGTGATCGTGCTGGCGTCGCCGTCGGAATGGCGCCGGGCGCACGTCCGTTCGGAGCACCTCGCCAGAGTTGCGGCATACTCGCTGCTCCCGGTGGGCGTGATGACGCTGGCACTGGCGCTCGCGGTGATGTGGGCGTATGTCGGTTATGCGATCTGGTACTTCACCGGCGCCCCTTCTCGCGCCTTTTTCCCCGCGCCGGGCGGAATGTTCACAACACCCGGCGTGATATCGATGCTTCTCCGTGACGGCGGCGACTACGCTTTCGCAGCCCTGACGGCTCTCTGGGCGCCGATCCACTGGTGGTTCGCGTTGCGGCGCGGCATCAAACTCCGGCGAACCTGGCCGCTGTGGTTCTTTGTCACGGTCGGCGGCTGGCTGGCCGCGTACAACGCGATCCTCTATATCAATGACTTCACGCCCGGGTACTGATTCGGCGCCGAGACCGCCCGCTCCACTACAATCCGCCCATGCATCACGACGACCCGATCGCCGACGCTGTGCTCGACCTCCTCCGCTCGCACGATCCCGACGCTGCGACGATCATCGCCGCCGAGCAGGCGCGGCAGGCGTCCACAATCGAACTCATCGCCAGCGAGAATCATGTCAGCCCCGCCGTCATGCACGCGATGGGCACGTGCCTGACGAACAAGTACGCCGAGGGGTACCCCGGCGCGCGGTACTACGGCGGGTGCGTACATCACGACGCCATCGAGAATCTCGCCCGCGAACGCGCGAAGAAACTCTTCGGCTGCGCGTACGCGAACGTCCAGCCTCACTCGGGCGCTCAGGCCAACGCCGCCGCGATGATGGCGCTGCTCAAGCCCGGCGACACGTTCGCGGCGCTCCTCCTCAAAGACGGCGGGCACCTCTCGCACGGGATGTCCATCAACTTCTCCGGCGTGTTTTACAAGCCGGTGTTTTATCCGCTTCACTATGACGAATCGCACACGGAGTTCGAGCGCATCGATTATGACGCGGTTCGCGCAGTGTGCCTCGAGCACAAGCCGCGGCTGATCCTGTGCGGCTACTCCGCGTACCCGCGCGTGATCGACTTCGCCCGCTTCCGCGCGATCGCCGACGAGTGCGGCGCGTTGCTCATGGCGGACGTGGCGCACATCGCCGGCCTTTGCGCGACCGGCGTCCACCCAAGCCCGTTCCCGCACGCGCACGTCGTCACAACAACGACGCACAAGACTCTCCGCGGGCCGCGCGGCGGGCTGGTCATGACCAACGACGAAGAGATCGCCAGGAAGATCGACAAAGCGCTGTTCCCGGGCGTGCAGGGTGGGCCGCTGATGCACATCATCGGCGCCAAGGCCGTCGCGTTCGGCGAGGCGCTCAAGCCCGAGTTCAAGGATTACGCGCGCCGCGTCGTCGGCAACGCGCGCGCCCTCGCGGACGCGCTCATCGACCGCGGCTATCGCATAACTTCGGGCGGGACGGACAACCATCTCATGCTCGTCGATCTCCGGCCGCGCGGCGCCGATCTCACCGGCGCGGACGCGGAAAAATGGCTCGAATCCGCGGGATTGATAACAAATAAGAACGGGATTCCCAACGACCCGCGACCGCCTCGCGTGACCAGCGGATTGCGGCTCGGCGCGCCCGCGGTGACGACGCGCGGCTTCGGCCCGGGCGAGATGCGCAGAGTCGCCGAATGGATCGACCGCGTGCTCGGCTCGGGCGGCGATGAACGCGAGGGCGCCGCGGTCCGGGCGGAGGTCGCCGAACTGTGCGCCGAGTTCCCGCTACCCGGGCACGCGACTCACGCGACACGGTGAGATTGACCTGCCCTTGAAATCCTGATCCAGGTTGAGTGAGAGCCTTTGGGGCACAATGTGTCCAAGGAGCTCTCGATGAAGCGGAAGCGTCACGGAACGGGCGAGGTGATTCGCAAGCTGCGCGAGGCGG
>JBDIVU010000011.1:0-115649 GCA_039794205.1 Phycisphaeraceae bacterium | reverse complement strand
TCGGGAACCTGATCGCGCCGCCGCTGCAGGCGCCCGGCGTGGACCCGGTCCTCAACGGCGCCCCGGTGCTGATCCCGATCACGTTCATACCTTCGCCCGGCGGCGCGGGAGTGCTGGCCCTGGCGGCTATCGCAGCGACCCGACGCAGGCGCTGACTGGATAAACCGCGCTTCGCACGGGAATCACGCCCGGCGATGCGCGAAAGCACAGGCGGGCCGATCGAGTCCCGCCCGCCGACTTCTGTTCGCGGCGGGCGTCCCTCGGCGGCTTCGCCTTTTTTTATTACCCCGGCGCCGCACGTCCGGGAACCGATCCGCACAGACCCAACCCGCCGCCCTCAATGTCGCGCGTTGTCCTCGCGTCGCGCCCCGCGTCGGGCACTCTTTGTCGCACAGGCACAGCGATCGGCGGCTCCGACACGCCGGCATGCGAATCAAAGAAAGGGGCTGATTCAGATGCGAAACATCCACGCGATCACCGCAGCGGCGGGACTCACACTCTCAGCCGCGGCGTTCGGGGGGACGGTCCAACTCGAGCACACCATCCGCCAGGGCACGCAGAGCGGGTTCGGCTTCTCGGTCCTGCACGCGCCGAGCAACGCCGAGGGCGCCGGCGCCGTGCTGTTCCGATATTTCGGCACGATGCGCACTGTCTACGACGACGCCGCCAACACTCTGACGTTCACAAAGTTCGACGCCGAACTTTATAATGAATCCAACCTCAATCCGAACAACGTCGGCGCCAAGGCGGGGACGATCTCGCTCGTCGCCGGCTCGCTCGACATCGACCCCGCGACCAACCTCCTCGGCGGGAGCCTGACGCTCCACATCGCGATGGAGAACGGGACCGCGGGCGACGCGACATTCCTCTTCAAACCGATCGCCTACAACGCCGTCGCCAACCGCTGGAAGCCGAGCGACTTCTCGTTCGGGCTTTGGGGCGCGACCGCGGGCGTCTTCGGCGAGGGGCCCGAATCGCAGATCGGGAACACCGGCCTGTTCGGCATGGGGATCGACCTCGCGGGAACAGGCGGGACGCCCATCGTCCCGCTGCCGGCTGGCGCAGCGATGGGCTTCGCGGGGCTTATGGGTGTGTTCGGCGTTCGCCGCAGACGGTGAACTCAGCCGGCGATCGACGCGATCGGCGCTGAATAAAACTCGTCGAGCACTGCGCGCCAATCTTCGATCGAGGCCACCGCGATGAAGCGTCGGCGGACTGCCTCAGCGTCCGGGTGGCGCTGCGCGAAACGCACGCCGAACTTGCGCATCAGGTGCGACGCCCGGCGTTCGCCGTTGACCGCGACGCTCAGCGCGTAGTGCTCTTCGAGAACCGCGCGCTGCTCGGCGAGGGTCGGCTCAGCGGGCGGCGCGCCCGCGATCATCGCCCGCGCCTGCTGGAAAATCCACGGATCCCCGATGCACCCGCGCGCGACCGACACCGCGTGCACGCCGGTGTACGCGATCATGCGGAAGATGTCATCGACGCCCCACACGTCGCCCGAGCCGAAGATCACGCGGTCCGGCCGGGCGCGGACGAGATCGCGCAGGAAGTCCCACCGGCTCGGGCCGACGTACTTCTGCTCGACGGTCCGCCCGTGGACGGTCGCCCACGCGCAGCCAAGTTCGTACGCGGCGTCGAAGATTCTGTAGAAGTTATATTCCGCCTCGCGTGAGTCGTCGCTCCCCCGGCGGAGTTTGACCGTGACGGGGACATTCGCGGGCACAGCGTCGCGCACGGCGCGGAGAATGTCGATCGCGCCGTCGGGGTCGCGGAGCCAGTGCCCGCCTCGGGCCTTGGCTTTGATCTTCTTAACGGGGCAGGCGAGGTTGACGTCGATCGCGGCGAACGAGCGGGCATCGGGCTTATCGAGCCGGGCCGTCCCCGGCCCGGTCCCGTCGGCGTCGGCGTTGCGGTCGATCATCTTGCGGGCCGCGGCGGCCATCTCATCGGGGTCCGATCCCATGATCTGCCCGGCGAGCGGGTGATCGTCGGCGCCGCCGGGCACGTTGTCGTGTAGTTCGCCGAGGTCGGCCTTGGCGAAACCCCGGCCGCCGGCGAGCAGCGTGCGATCGAGCAGCGCCTCCGTGACGCAGTACGGGCACCCGAGACTCCGGGCGACGAGGCGCATCGCAGCGTCGGAATACCCGGCAAGCCCGGCCTGGAAAAACGGAGCGTCGAAGCCCGGGACGAGCGCGGGGATCCGCGCGTCGATCGTCAGACCGCGCGCGACCCCCGCCGGGTCGATCCCCGACGATCCCGGCGCGATCGCGGGCGCCGGGGGCGTGGCGTTGTTGCTCGAACAGCCCATCGGCGCGAGTATAGACGCATGAACATCAGGCTAATGCTCGCGACGGCGTTGCTCCTGCTCGGCGCGAATCTCACGTCCTGCGGCGTGGCGGCGCGCACGCCCGGCGATGTCTACCCGGCGATGAAAGATCGTCGCGGCGCTCTCGACATCCAGGTGCGACTGGAAAAGCGTCGGCTGCGCTTCGTCAACACCACGCCGCGCGTTCTCGGAGCCGGACGCATCTGGCTTAACGGGTGGTACAGCGCTCCCGTCGAAGATGTGCCCGTCGGCGCCGCGATCGAGATACCGCTGGCCTCCTTCCGCGACGAGCACGGCGAGCGCATCCGAGGCGGGGGGTTCTTCGCGGCCGAGGCGCCCGAACGAATCACACTCGCGGAGTATGAATCGAGCGAAGGGATATTCGGACTGATCGTCGTAGGCCCATAACACCAACCGCCCGCCGATATGTTGATGTGCGCGCCGCTTGAAATCCGCTTCAAAACAAAAAAGACCCACCATACCGGGGGAAGTATGGTGGGCAGGAGGGAAGAAACACGTCGGGATTAGTGTACCGGCTCGACCCGATCGGGGCAATCCCCACCGCTCAGGAATTTTCCGGATCCCCCCGCTGCGATCGGGACAGACCTCCCAGACGGACCAAAACAGGGTGTTCAGCGTATTTTTGGATCGCGGCGTCGATATGCATGAATACGGATCGGGCCGTCGGCGTGAAGGCGTCGCGTTTCAGGCCCGATGTACGGTCGGCAGAGTGAGGTCGCCGGCGGATCGGCGGCCCGGAGCCGGAGGTATCAGGCGTGCGCATCCTCGTCGTAGACGATTCCGCGTTCATGAGGCGGTCGCTGACGCGCCTGATCGAGAGCGACCCGGACCTCAAGGTCGTCGACACCGCCCGCGACGGCGAGGACGCGATCGAGAAGACCAAGCGCCTCAAGCCCGACCTCATCACCCTCGACATCGAGATGCCGAAGATGAACGGGCTTGACGCCCTCCGGCAGATCATGGCCGAGTGCCCGACAACCGTCCTGATGGTCTCGAGCCTGACTACCAGGGGCAGCCGCGAGGCCCTCAAGGCGCTCCGCCTCGGCGCCGCCGACTTTGTCGCCAAGGACGCCAGTTTCGTCAGTCTTAATGTTGATTCTCTCAAAGACGAACTGATCGCGAAGATCAAAGCCATCGGCCCGATGAAGAGGCCCGCGGGCGCTCCCGACAAGCCCGCAGCGGCGACCTCGGCTCCGGCGGCTCCCCCGGCGTTGCGATCGAAGGAGCCGCCCACCTTCCGCGCGGATCAGTTCGATCTCATCGTGATCGGATCTTCGACCGGCGGCCCGCCGGTGGTCGAGACCATCGCCGCCGCTCTCGCGCCCGACCTCGCTTGCCCGCTGGTGCTCGCGCAGCACATGCCCGGCGTGTTCACCAAGAGCCTCGCCGAGCGTCTCAACGCCAAGTGCGCCGTGAGCGTATATGAAGCCGAGGACGGCATGCCGCTCTACCCGGGGACGATGTACATCTGCCCGGGCGGGCGCCAGACCCGGGTCCGCGCGTCGATCGCGGGCGGGCTTTCGCTGCGTGTGGACGACGACCCCGCCGACGCTCTTCATAAGCCGAGCGTCAACGTGCTCTTCGAGTCCGCCGCCAAGGCCCGCAAGGGTCGCACACTCGCGGTGGTCCTCACCGGGATGGGGGACGACGGCGCGCTCGGCGCGACGCAGATCCACCACGGCGGCGGGGTCGTGCTGACACAATCCGCCGAGACGTGCGTGGTCTACGGCATGCCCAAAGCCGCCGACGACGCCGGGATATCCGCCGCGAGCCTCTCCCCGACCCAGATCTGCCAGTCGCTCGGCGCAATCCGCACACCCGGTGGCGCGCTCGGCGGCCCGACCCGCAAAGCGGGCTGACGATCGCCCCCGTTCCCCGATCCCAGGTCAACTCAGAGCCGGAACTCGCCGATGCAAACCACGATCCCGGCTCGGGCCACGAACGCCGGGGGCGCGACGTGCGCCCAGACGCCGGATCAAACGCAGGAGCACCGCCATGGCAAGACCGGTTGACAATAACGAGATCAACAAAGCCGCGCTCGGCGTGGCGGACTCGGACAAACTCCAACTCGTCACCTTCGAGGTCGGCGAGGAGGAATACGCGGTAGACATCCTCTCCGTTCAGGAGATCAACCGCATGATGGAACTCACGCGCATCCCGCAAAGCCCGCCCGAGGTCGAGGGCGTCATCAACCTCCGCGGCCGGATCATCCCAGTGATCGATCTCCGCAAGCGCTTCGGCCTGGCCGCGTCGGACCGCGACGAGAACAGCCGCATCGTCGTCGTCGAGGTGCAGGAGCGCACCATCGGCTTCATCGTCGATCGCGTGCACGAAGTGCTGCGCATCGACCGTGGGATCGTCGAGCCGGCGCCGAGCATGGTCGGCTCGATCGACTCCGAGTACATCGCGGGTGTCGGGAAACTCGACGACCGGCTTCTCATACTGCTCGATCTGTCGAAACTCTTCGGCGCCGATTCACTCGCGCGCATCGACCGCGCCGCCGCCGTCGCCGCCTGAACATCTCCGTGACCGGGACCATTCGCACACGGGCCGAGCGCGGCCCGCAGGGGCCGATCCGTATGTCAACCGCCTCCACTACGCCCGCGATGACCGACGCGCAGTTCAAAAAACTCCGCGACATCATCTACAACCGCAGCGGGATCGACTTCCAGCCCGGCAAGAAATATCTGCTCGAGTCCCGTCTCGGGCGCCGGCTTCAGGAACTCGATATCGAGGACTTCGACCAGTACGCATCGTTCCTCACGATCGGCCCCTACCGCGACGACGAGTTCCAGGAGATGTTCAACCGCATCACCATCAACGAGACTTCCTTCTTCCGCAACGAGCCGCAACTCGCCGTCTTCGAGAACCAGGCGCTCCCGAAACTCCTCGAAGCAAGGTCGTCCTCGAAGCGGATCCGCATCTGGTCCGCGGCGTGCTCGTCCGGCGAAGAGCCCTTCACACTCGCCATGATCCTCCACCGCACGCTCGGCGTGCGCCTGATGGACTGGCGCATCGAGATCCTCGGGACGGATATCTCGGGCAAGGCGCTCGAAGTCGCCAACAGCGGCGTCTACTCGTCATACGCCGTCCGCGCGACGCCGAAACTCATGCTCGACCGATATTTCAAGGAAAAAAGCGGGCATTTCGAACTCTCCCCCGACATCCGCTCGATGGTCTCGTTCGAGTCGATGAACCTCAAGGACCGCATGGCGGCCAAACGCCACGGAGCCTGGGACGTCATCTTCTGCCGCAACGTTCTTATCTACTTCGACGACGCGATGAAGACGCAGGTAGTCAAAATGTTCCACGATCTACTCGCCGACGACGGCTGGCTCTTCATCGGGCACTCCGAGTCCATCCGCGAACTCGGCATCCCGTTCGAGCCGGTGCAGATCCCCGAGGGGTTCTGCCATCAGAAGGTCGGCAGCGGGAACAAAACGGGGCTGAAACTCAGCGCGTGAGCGCGGGCAGGAGGGGTGCGGCGTGTCAGGCTTCGACCCGGAAATTCTCAACGACTTCCTAACCGAGTCCGGCGAACTCCTCGAAGAGCTCGACGCCGACCTCGTCGAACTGGAATCCACGCCGGACGATCCGGACCTGCTGAACAAGGTGTTCCGCGCGCTGCACACGATCAAAGGGAGCGCGTCGTTCCTGGCGCTCGGCCCGATCGTGCGCATCGCGCACGCCGCCGAGGACGCGCTCAACGCGGCCCGTCGCGGAGAGGTCGTCATCGACCGCGGGATCATGGATTTGCTGCTCGAAGCGGTGGACCTGCTGAAGACGCAGTTCGCGCAACTCGGCGCGGGGACCGATCTCACCGAGCCGAGCGAGCCGCTGGTCGCGCAACTCATCGCAATCGGAGAAGGCGGCGCGCCCGCTCCGGCCGCAACGGCGACATCGAACAATACAGCCGGTGACAGCCGGGTTTGCTCTAATATTCACCATGAGAACGCCGGTGGTAATCACACCCCGGGCGTCGGCTCCAAGCCGCTCGTTCTGCCCGAGAACAAGTCCGGCCTGCTCGAGTTCATGATCGCCGATCTCGACGAATCGCTCGACGATGTCGAGATCAGGCTCACACGGCTGACGAACGGAGCCGACACCGCCGCCGACGACGCGCTGCACATCGCCGAGGCCTGCGACGCGCTCTCGCGCAGCGCCGAGTTCTTCGAGCACGAGCCGATGCGGTCGCTCATCGGCGTGCTCGGCGCCGGCGCAGAACGAATCCCGTCGCTCGGCGACGATGCGCGCGGGCAGATCATCCCGCGCATGGCGGGCGTGCTCGAACTGCTGCGAAACCAGGCCGCCGCGCTCCACGAGAGCCGGATCGTATGGTACAACGTTGAAACATTGTGCGGGCGCTTCGCCGATCTTCTCGTGGGCAACGCGCTCGATCCGGCCGCGATTATCCCGGCGGGATCATGCGCCGCCGCGTCGCTCGCGGTCGACGGCGTGTCGCTCGGCGAAACCCCCGCGACGCCGATCGAACCGGCCGCCGCCGCTGCACCGGCTGCGAGTAATAATCCGCAACCGGCGGAGTCGCGCAACGCGCCCGCAGCGGAACCTGTCTCGGACTCGGCGAGCGATCAGGCGGCGCAGGCCCGGGCCGCCAAGATCGAGCAGACCATCCGCGTCGAGGTCGGTCGTCTCGAAGAACTGCTGAACCTCGTCGGCGAACTCGTCCTCCAGAAGAACCGCATCGGCGCGCTCGCCCGGCAGACCTCCGACCACGACGTGGTCACGCAGGAAACGCGCGAGGCGTTCGCGCAATCCACCGGCGACCTCGACCGCGTCACCGGCGACATCCAACTCGCCGTGATGCGCACGCGCATGCAGCCACTCGACAAACTCTTCGGCAAGTACCCCCGGCTCATCCGCGACCTCGCCGGCAAGACCGGGAAGAAGATCGCGCTGGTGATCGACGGCGGCGAGACAGAAGTTGATAAGTCGGTAATCGAAGAACTCGGCGACCCGCTCGTCCACCTCCTGCGCAACAGCGCCGACCACGGGCTTGAGCCGCCCGCCGAGCGCCTCGCCGCGGGCAAGAGCGAGACGGGGACGATCCGCCTGGTCGCGTCGCAGGCCGGGGACCACGTCCTCGTGCAGATCATCGACGACGGGCGCGGGCTCAGCCGCGAGAAACTTGTCGCCAAGGCGATCGAGAAGGGCCTTACAACGCCCGCCGAGGCAGAGACGCTTTCCGACCGCGAGGTGTTCCGGTTCATCTTCGGCGCCGGGTTCTCGACCGCGGCGCAGGTGTCCGACCTCTCCGGGCGCGGCGTGGGGATGGACGTCGTCCGAACCAACATCGAAAAACTCAAAGGCTCCGTCGATGTCGATTCGACATTCGGCAAGGGCACAACCATCCAGATTCGAATCCCGCTCACCGTCGCGATCATGCCCGCGATGATGGTCGGCGTGGGGCGTGAGTTGTACGCGATCCCGCTCTCGAACATCGTCGAGATCGTCCGCCCCGAGGACGCGCAACTGTCGAGCGTGAACAACCGCCGGGTGATGCGGCTGCGCGACACGGTCCTCCCGCTGATCTCGATGTCGGACCTCTTCGACACCCCCGAGCACGCGCGGGAGGAGTCTCGATTCGCGGTGGTGATAGAACTGAACGAGCAGCGCGCCGGGCTGATGGTCTCGCGGCTGATCGGTCAGCAGGAAGTGGTGATCAAGCCGCTCGACGGCGGTTACGCGGGTTCCGCGCCGATCAGCGGCGCGACCGTGCGTGACGACGGCGGGGTCAGCCTGATCGTGGACGTGGCGAAGGTGATCGCGGCGGCGCAGCAGTCGCACGAGGCGCTCGCCGTCTGAGTGGGGAACCCAAGCAAAGGAACGCAACCGATGGACCCGAACCTCATCACACCTTTCATGCAGAGCGTGCAGAACGTCTTCTCGACGATGCTGCAACTGCCCGTGACGATCGGCGAGCCGACGATCAAGTCCGACCCCGCGCCGTCCTACGACGTGTCGGGCATCATCGGGATGAGCGGCGACGTGGTCGGGTCGGTGGTGCTGAGTTTCCCGCGTGAGACCGCCGAGCGCGTCGTGGCGCTCTTCGCCGGTCACACCGCGGACGTCAGCGACGAGGACTTCGCCGACGCGATCGGCGAACTCGTGAACATGGTCGCCGGCGGCGCGAAGGGGATGTTCCAGAAGCGTCAGGCGTCGATCTCGTGCCCGAGCGTGATCGTGGGCAAGAACCACACGGTGTCGCGCCCGAAGGACGTGCCCTGCATCAGCATCCCGTGCGAGACGGACTGCGGGGCGCTGTGCATCGAAGTGAGCGTGAAGGACGCCGCCGAGGGCGCGCAGCGCGAGGCCGCCTGACTCCCGGGTGGGAACAGAACCGAACAAGGGAAGGTGTGCGATGAAGATTCTCCTGGTGGAAGACTCCAAGACGATGCGTAACATCGAGAAGTCGGTGCTCGCGCAGCTCGGTCACACTGATGTTGAAGAGGCCTGCGACGGTCAGGACGCGCTCCAGAAACTGGGGTCGTTCACGCCGGACCTGCTGCTGGTCGACTGGAACATGCCGAACATGGACGGTCTTACGTTCGTCAAGGCGTTCCGGCAGTCGAACAAGTCGACGCCGATCATCATGGTGACGACCGAGAGCGAGAAAGCGCGCGTGGTCGAAGCGATCAAGGCGGGCGTGAACAACTACGTCGTCAAGCCGTTCACTCCCGATCTGCTCAGCCAGCGCATCCTAGAAACCACGGGCAAGGCCAAGGCGGCCTGATCCCCGTCGTCCGGCCGCCCAGACGCGGCGGGCAGGGTGGGCCATGTCAGACGAGACCCCGTATCCCGATCCGATCATCGAGATCGCCGACGACTTCATGTCCGCGACGCTGTCGCTCGTCCCGGGAGGCCCGCCTGAAAAGCCCGGCATGGATGCGTGCGTGACGGCGTTGCGCACGGCGGGCGTGGACGTGACCCCCGCGGTCGGCGAGGCCGTCAGCGCTCTGCTTGCACGCCGCGCGGAAGCGCCCGACGACGCCCACACCGCAGAGGTCGCCGTGGGCGCGCCGGTCAAACCCGGGAAGAACGGCTGGCTCGAACTTTATAAGGAATTCGACCCCGACGGCGGGTCCGGCGAAGAGCCGGACGACGATGAAGACGCCGCCGAGCACGCTCCCGACGCGAACGCCGGCGCTGCGGTCGATCATTACAACAAGCGCGCGTTCTGCATGGTCAAGCCCGGCGACCGCATCGGCGAGCTCCACCCGCCCGTCGAGGGCAAGCCCGGGCGCGACGTGCGGGGCAAACCGATCGCTGTCAAATCAGTCAAGGCGTACCCGCTCAAAGTCGACGCGACGATCGAGAAGCAGCCCGACGGGAAGTTGATCGTCCGCGCGGGCGGCGTGCTCGTCCGCTCCGGCCCGTCGCTGCGCGTCAACCCAGACCTCGAAATCCCCGGCAATGTCGATTTCACCACCGGCAACATCCGCTTCAGCGGCGACGTAAATATCAATAAAGGCGTCCGCGACTGCTTCGTCGTCGAGGCGACCGGCAGCGTGACCGTGCGCGGGATGGTCGAAGCGTCAACCATCATCGCCGGGGCGAACGCGAACCTGATGCGCGGCATGGCGGCCCGTGAGAAAGGCGCCGTGCGCGTCGGGGGAGATCTCGAAGCGCGCTACCTCGACAACGTCGAAGGCGCCGTCGGCGGCGCGCTCCGCGTGCAGAAGGAAATCATCAACTGCCGATTGTCCGTCGCCGGGCCGGTCGAGAGCGAGTCCGCCTCGATGTGCGGCGGTCGGCTGGCGATCGGGGGCGCCCTCGAACTCGCCGAGATCGGAACAGAATCAGGCGTGACGACCGAGATCGCGCTCGGCCTGAACCCCGAGGTCGACCGCCAGCAGGAGCGCGCCGACTCCCTCTTCGAGCGCATCGACGAGCGCGGCGAACCGATCGAACGCGAGCACGACGGGCTTGCCCGAAACCTCGCCAAACTCTCGAAGGATCAGTCCAAACGCCATCGCACACTGAGCAAGGCGATCCGCGAACTCGGCGAACTCAAGGAAAAAGTCGGCCTCGCCATGCGCGGGCTACGCGAGATCGCCTCCCGCGCCGCGACCGTGGATCTCGTCGCGCACAAGGTCATCCACGCGGGGACCAGGCTGCGCATCGGCGGCGACATCGCGGTTTTCCACGAGTCTGTATCGGGGCCGGTGCGGGTCATGCGGGATAAATCGGGCGAACTAATCCTTGCGGACTTACGTTCGGGTTCGACCTCGCCGCTGAACGCGTACGCGCGCATCGCGCCCGCGGACGAGGACTCCGCCGAGGTCTCTCGGGCGGCGTGACGCGGGCGCGTGATCGGAACCGCAGCCTACCTCGATCCGAAGAACGACCGCGGGGCACAGCCCGGCGTCGGCCCGGGTATCCTCGGGTATGCGGATCTGTCTGAAGATCTCGATCGCCCTCGCCGCGACACTCGCAGCGTCTATGTCGCTGCGCGACGTGATCGGCGCGTCGGCCCTCGAAACACTCGCCGAGGTGCAGGAGATCGGCGCGATCGCCCCCGACACCGAGGTTCTTATCCTCTGGAAGAGCGGGCAGCGCACACGCGCCCGCTGGGTAGGGCGCGACGGCGGGGCGATCGTCGTCCGCATCGGCCCGATCGAGACTCGGATCCCCGCGGATCAGGTCGATCGCGTCGTCCCGCAGCGGTCCGCCGAGGAGCGGTACCGCGAGATGCGCGCGGTGATCGAGGACGGGGATATAGAACGGCTGGTGATGCTGGCGGACTGGCTCCGCGATCAGGGGATGTACGAGGAGGCCGGGTACGAGATCGGGCGAGTGCTCGCGCTCGAGCCGACTCATCCCGAGGCGATCCGGCTGTCGCGTCTGATCGAGCAGGAGCGCCGCCTGCGACAGGCCGAGCGTGCCGCGGCTGAAGGCGCCGGCGCCGCGCCAACGCCGCGCGAAGCCGTCACGCCCAGGTTCCGCAGACCCGCGCCGGGCGAGTTCCCCCTGCTCTCGCCTGAGGAAGTGAACATTCTGAAGGTGTGGGAACTGGACCTGAACAACCCGCCCCGGATCCTGATCGACCGCGCCACGGTGGACGCCTTTCTCGACCGCTACGGGGACGACCCGGGCATCCCCTCGAGCCAGGACGGGCGGGCCTCCTTCCACCAGAAGCCCCCGGTCGAGATCCTCGCCGAGATGTTCCGCCTGCGTGCCCGGGACATGTACGCCCGGGTGCAGGTGCTGGGCATGCCCGACTCGCTCGACCGCTTCCGCAACAACATCAACGCGACCTGGCTGGTCAATCACTGCGCGACCACGCAGTGCCACGGCGGGCTCGAGGCCCAGGGGCTGTTCCTCTACAACCGCGACCCCCGAGCCGAGCAGGCCGCCCTGACCAACTACCTCATTATCGAACGCTCGACCATGCCCGACGGCAGGCCGTTGCTCGATTATGAAAACCCGGAGCGTTCACCCCTCTTGCAAATGGCCCTGCCCAGGCACATCGCGGCGTTCCCGCACCCGGACGTCCGCGGGTGGAGGCCGGTCTTCCGATCCCCGGACATCAGGCGGTTCCGTCAGGCGATCGATTGGCTGGACTCGATGCGACGCCCGCGGGCCGAGGCGCCGATCGACTTCGTCCCCCCCGAGCCGCCCGGCTCGCCCGACCCTTCGACGCCGTCGGAACCGCAGGCACGCTAGCGGCGGATGACCGATCTGCCCCGGCTCATCAACGGGCCGGACGCTGTAGACTGCCCGATTCCCGCCCGCATCACCAGATCGGCGGGCCGGGAGGCACAAGGATGATTCGCGCTGTGAGACCTCGACCCAATTCAATCGTTACTGCGTTCACCCTCGCCATGTTGTCGATCGGCATGGTCATCGGCGGGTGCGATCGGGACGACCCGGTCGCCCTGGCCCTCGACGCCGCCGGCCGCGATATCGAATCCATCCATCCCGGCGGCGCCGCCACCGCCGACGCCCCGACACGCCAACGCGTCTACTCCAAAGTCGTCAGCGATCTCCGCGACGCCGCCCGCGACGGGACCGACGCACAACAAGACGCTGCCAACATGATGCTCGCCGCGGCCCACGGCGGGCTCTCGCAAATCCACGCCGCCCAGGCCGGCGGCCTCGAATCAAACCTCCTCGATCAGGCGACCCGGCTGCGGGCGCTGCTCGATCTCTACGCCGGCCAGTCCGCCCTCGCCGCCGCCATGGGCGCCGTCCAGCCTCGCGCCGAGCGCGCCGAACTCGACCGCGCGATCGCCGAGGCTCAAGCCCGCAGCGACGAAGCCCGCTCCCGCCGCGCCTCGTACCAGACCGAACTCGAGCAACTGATCGCCCGCGCCGAGGCCGAATCCTCCCGCGCCCGCGACCTGTTCGCCGAGGCGGGTCGTCTTCGGTCCGCTTCGCTCGACGCCGCGACCGAGGACGTTTCCCGTCTGGCGCAGGAGGCGTACGAGATCAACCGCCGGGCTGCGGAAGCCGAGAACGCCGCCGCCGATCTACGCGCACAATCAGAAAAGATCGTCCCGCGCATCGCCGAGCAGGATCTTATAATCACCAGTTCCCGCGCCGCCCTGACCACGCTCGCCGAGTCCCGCGGGCTTGTCGATGAACGAGCCGCCGACGCCCGCGAGCTCGCCACCGCAGCCCGCGCCGACTCCGACCGCGCCGCCGGCGATCTCGCCGCGGCCCTCGACCAGATGGAGTCGATCCGCACCGGCCCGCTCGCCGAAGCCTGGGCCAACGCTATCCGCGAAGCCGAGGCCGCCGCACGAACCGTCGCGCAGGCGCGCGGCATCGACCGCTCAACCCTCGCCCTCCGTCGCGGCGAGACCCATCAGCGAATCGGAGAACTGCACGCCGCCCGGGCCCGCGGCTTCGAACGCTCGCTCGGCACGCTCGACCTCCTCGACGCCGCCGAACCGCCGCTCCCATTCACGAATCGCCTGGGCGAAATCCGCACGGCGCTCGCAGCGGCGCTCGACGAAGCCCGGGCCTCGGCTCGGTCCGCCTTCGATGAAGCCCTCGCGGCCCACCAGAACTCCGGCGTCCGCGATCAGGCCCTCCGCGATCGGCTCGACCGCATCCGTGCGACGCTAGGCGCCGAGGAACCCCCCGCCCCCGACACGGACGCATCAACCCCCGAATGATCCGCCCGCAATAAATTTCTAAGTATAATATCATCACTGTTGCGTCCCCCCTCTCCCGCCGGGCGGGCCGGGGTGAGGGGCGACCAGTGCCGGGCGTCGATACATAAAATAAATCTGCCAAGTAAATAATACTGTTCGCGCACGGTCGAGACGCCCGTGCCACTGTTGCACACCCCCTCTCCCCCCGGGAGAGGGCCGGGGTGAGGGGCGAACCAGTGCTGGGCGTAAATACCAAAAGTAACTCTCCCAAGCGATCGACACTCTCCGCGCACGGTCGAGACGCCCGTGCCACTGATGCGCACCCCCTCTCCCCCCGGGAGAGGGCCGGGGTGAGGGGCGAACCAGTGCTGGGCGTAAATACCCTTGCATGATCGCAGCGCGCGATGCTCTGTTCGCGCCCGGCTCTGGAGAGCCGGACCACCATACAGAGCCGCGCCGGTCTGCCCCGCCCGCTCTGTTGGCGTCCCCGGCGTGACCGCCTATCGTGCCGGGATATGACCACGACCCCCGCCAGCACCGCCGCCGGAGCGCTAACCTCGATGCCAGTTCCCACGCTCCCCGAAGTTCGTATGAATGTTGTTCGTCCGAAGGAGCCGATCGTCGCGAAGGTGGTCTCGAACGAGATCTGCACCGCGTCGCGCAAGGCGGCGGGCTTCGTCAGGCATATCGAGTTCGACGTGACCGGCACGCCGCTCGCCGGCTCTTTCCGCTCCGGGCAGGCGTTCGGCGTCATCCCGCCCGGGACCGACGAACGCGGCAAGCCCCACCAGGTCCGCCTCTACTCCCTCGCATGCCCGACCGCCGGCGAGGACGGCCACGGCAACATCGTCTCCACAACCGTCAAACGAACCATCGACGAACACTGGAACAATCACCGCCTGTTCCTCGGCGTCGCGTCAAACTATCTCTGCGATCTCCAGCCCGGCGACGAAGCCCTCCTCTCCGGCCCCAACGGCAAACGCTTCCTCCTCCCCGTAGATCCCGCTGCGCACGACTACCTCTTCTTCGCCACCGGCACCGGCGTCGCGCCGTTCCGAGGCATGGTCCGTGAACTCCTCGCGCTCGGCGCCGAGCGATCCATCACTCTCGTCATGGGCGCGCCCTACCGCACCGATCTTATATACCACGACGAGTTCCTCGCCCTCGCCGACGCTCACCCTAACTTTACATACCTCACCGCCGTCAGCCGCGAACGCGACGACGACGGACGCCCCGGCATGTACGTCCACGAGCGCCTGATCCACGAACGCGACCGCCTCGTCCCCGCGCTCGCCGCGGGCCGATCGCTGGTCTACATCTGCGGTATCGCCGGCATGGAGATCGGAGTCTACCGCGCGCTCGCCGAGTGCCTGCCCGGCGCATCGCTCGATCCTTACATCGAATGCGCCCCCGAACTCCTCGCCGATACACGCGCCTGGACTCGCGACCACCTCCGCAAGGAGATCCGCCCGACCGAACGCGTCTTCGTCGAAGTTTATTAATTCTTGTGACACGCCGCCGATTCCGACCCCCTCTCCCCGCGGGAGAGGGCCGGGGTGAGGGGCGAACCGGTGCTGGGCGCAAATACCCTTTCATGATCGCAGCGCGCGATGCTCTGTTCGCGCCCGGCTCTGGAGAGCCGGACCACCACGATTACCCGAGCCGGGCCGTCCACGGCCCGGTCGTTTGTGGCCGATACTTATGATTATCGCACGCGCACGGGCGGGACGCCCGTGCCACTTCTGCACACGTCACCGCCCGAGGTCGCGCCACATCCGCACCGCCTCCGGCTCGCGCGGGTAGATCGGGTTCAGCGCCGCCGCGGGGATCGCGTCAAGCCCGGCGCCTAGCGACAGACACACCCCGGCGTTGAACCGCGGCGGCACAACCACTAACCCCGCGCGCCGGGCTTCGTCGCGAATCGACGCCGGCAGGTATTCGTCCGCGATCAGCGCGGCAGGGTGCGAGGATTCGATCAGTTCGCGCAATCCGCCCGCATCCATAACAACCCCGTGCGCCGCGGCCCTCGCGCGCGCACGCAAGTCCAAACCCGGTTCGATCAAAGCCACCCACGCGGTGTCGCGCTTTCCCGCCAGCGCCACCAGCGCCGGTCCTTCATAAGAAACGTCCCCGGCTCTCGCTCCCCCCTCCGCGACCAGCGCGCTCGGGACCGCCACGCACTCGGCGCCCGACACCAGCGCGATCATCTTCGCCGTCGCAGCCGCGATCCGCAGACCGCTGAAACCGCCCGGCCCGATCGAAACCGCGACCCGCGAGAGTTCGCGCGGCCCGACCCCCGCCGCGACGCACGCACGCGCGATCGTCGGCGCGAGCGCGTCATCATGCCGGCCGCGCGGCGTGACGGCTTCAACAACCAGAACCTCGGCGCCGGCGCCCGACACGCGACCGACCGCGACCGAACCCAGTCCCGCAAAGGGATTGCTCGTCTCGATCGCAAGAATGATCGCGCCGTGCGCCGTCATGCCGCGAGTCTAGACGATTCACCCCGGGGCGATCTGATGAGCGGTTGGTCAGAGCGGCGCGCCGCCGACGTTCAGCATCTCGCGCTGCTCCTGCTCGAACCGCTTGCGGGCGATCGACAATCGCACCAGCACGAGCATCCCGAGAACAAACATCAGACCGGACGAAGCGCCCCACCCGACCCCGGCGTAGATGAGGCGATTATCTTCGATCGGCGCGCCGGTGACGGCGGGAGCGTGCGTGACCACGGTCGCGGCGCCGTCGGCGCGGCGCTCGCGCGCGTCGTTCGCTACCGACACCGCCGACGCGAGCAAGGTTTCGAGCACGAGTTCCGCCCGATCCGCGCCGACGCCCGGCATGCCCAGCGTCACAACGCCCGGCGCCGGGGACGCGAGATCAAGATCGGATTTAAGTTTCGCCGACAGCGCGCCCGCCGAGCCGAACTCGAGAATACCCCGGCGCCTCATGCGATCCGCGGCGACCTCCGCCAGACGCGGGTCGTTCAGCAGCCGTTCGATCGACTCCGTCCACGCCTGCTTCTGCTGCGCCGAGAGCGCGCCGGATGATTCGTCCGCGGCGATAGTCGCCGACGCGATGAACGTCGCGGGGAAGACGCGATCCACGACCGCCCATGACATCGCGCCCAGGCCGAGCACCGCGATCGCGCCGAGGAACACCGCGACCATCCCGCGGTTCTTCCCCGCGCGGGCCTCGCTCTGCTGCTCGCGCTCGGCGAGTTGCGCGCGGGCCGCGGCGAGCGCCTTGCGCTGCTGGATCACGCGCTCGGCTTCCTCCTGACGACTCGCGAGCGTGTCCTTAGCCTGCGACACTTTTCGCGCTCGCGCGGCGACGGCGCGGCGGACACGGCGCAGCCGCTCGCGGCGAAGATCCGTGTCGACGCCGGGCTTGGCGCCGGACGCAGCAATGTTCGGATGCGATCTAAGTTCCGCGATTTCAGCCTGTGATTCCCGGAGTTTCCCGGCGAGCGCCTCGATCGCGCGGCCGCGCTTGTCGAGTTCAGCCTGCAGTGCCGCCGCCGCTGCGGGATCGACGCCTGGCTCCGCAGATTCCGCTCCGGCACGGAGAGATTCTGCGAGCGATTCGGCTTCTTGCAGCGCCGCTGCCTGTTGCTCGTGCGCGGCGCGGAGCGCGTCTAGTTCCGACTTCGCCGAATCTATCTTTGACTGGAGTTCGGCTCGCTCGGTATCAAAGTCCTCGGCCCGCGCGGCGGAGTCCTTGTGCTCGGCGTTGGCGCGTTCGAGCCGAGCCTGCAGATCCACGACGTGGGCGCGCTGCTGTTCGAGCCGGGTCTGCTCGGCTTCGACCTCGGCCTGGTCGGCGCGCAACTGCGCACGTTCGCGCTCGAGCTCCTTCTTAAGATTCTGCGCGTGACGCGATGCCTGCTCCACGCCGGTCTTCTCGGCGGCGAGCGCCTTCTCGCGCTCGTCGAGATCCTGCTCGCGGGCCGCGATCGAGTCCTCGAATGACTTTTGTTTTTCTTTTAGTCGCGCCTGCTGCTGATGGATCGCAGCGGATTCCTCCGCGAGGCGGGCCGCGGCGGCGTCGAGATCGGTCTGCTTTTCCGCCACGTCCGCTTCGTTCTCGCGCAGCAGCGATTCACGATCGGCGAGCGCAGACTCACGTTCGGCGATCTCCCGCCGCTGCGCCGCGACGCTCTGCTCGAACTCCGCGGCGCGCGATTCGTTTTCGCGCCGGGCCGCGTCGGTCGCCGCGGACTGCTCGCTGAGACGTTCGCGCTCGGCGTCGAGGGCCGCACGCGCGGAATCAAGATCGGAGCGCGTGCGGTCGAGCGCCGCGTCGCGCTCCTTCAGCGCCGACTCGCGCGATTCAAGATCGGCGGCGCGCCCTTCGATCTCCTGCTGCTGCTGAACGATCGCAGCGCGGAGAGCGTCGAGTTTCGCCTGCTCCTCGGCCTGGCGCCGCTGGGCGTTCTTAAGACGGTCGAGTTCCGACTGCACGCCCGAGATGATGCTCAGCACGTCCTCGCCCGCGGAGAACCGCGAGGTTTCGTCGGCGCGAACGGAGTGTTCGGGTTGATTCGTCACGGCGTTCGCCTCGGAGTTGGTGATCGTGCGTTCATCCGGGGCGCAGCGGGCGCCGGCTTCTCCCCAGCCGGATATCGTCCCGCTCGACGGGGGGCTGCATGCGTCCTCGGGACACGCGCGGCGGACCGGTCCGGCTGTGGCGGTTGGAACTCCGACGCGGGTCGGCCCGCACGCCGAGACCTATAACATCAGCGACCGGATGCGCACCCGCCGACGCCGGACCTACGATGGTCGAATCCGCAAGCCCACGCGAACGAACTACGGAGCAGGCATGACCGCGATCTCAACCGCGACAACCACCTCGGCGCCCATCCATGCGGGCTATCCGATCACGAATGACCTGACCGAGATCGCGAGCAAGATCGACGCCGGGGTCCGGCTGAGCCTCGCGGACGGGCGGGCTTTGTACAGCACGCCGGACGTCTGGGGGGTCTGCTCGCTGGCGGACGGCGTTCGACGCCGGCTCCACGGGGACGCCGCGTATTACAACATCAACCGCCACTTCAACTACTCGAACATCTGCGCCCTCTCGTGCACGTTCTGCGAGTTCCACCGCAAGCGCGGCGACGCGGGCGCGTACGAATCAACCATCGACGACGCACGCGCCAAAGCCCGCGACGCCCGCGACGCCGGCGCCACCGAGATGCACATCGTCGGCGGGCTGCACCCGTATCTCCCGTTCGAATATTACACTGACATGATCGCGGCGATCCGCGACGAGGCGCCCACGCTGCATATCAAGGCTTTCACAGCGGTCGAGATCGTCCACCTCGCGAAGATCGCGAAGCGCTACAAAGCCGCGGACCGCACAGCGGGGATCCGCTGGGTGCTGGAACGGCTCCGCGAGGCGGGGCTTGGGTCGATCCCCGGCGGCGGCGCCGAGGTCTTCGACGACCGCGTCCACGACGAGGCTTTCAAAGGAAAAATAAGATCCGACGTCTGGCTCGACGTGCACCGCGTCGCGCACGAACTCGGGATTAACTCCAATGCGACCATCCTCTACGGGCACATCGAATCCGTCAAAGACCGTCTGGTGCATATGGACATGCTGCGCACGGCGCAGGACGAGGCGCTCGAGCGGCTCGGGCACGCGCGTGACGACGCCGGCGCGGTCACTCTCACAAAGCCCGGCGCCGAACTCCCGACCCCCGCGATGAACGGCCGAGGCGGGTACTTTCAGACGATTATCCCGCTGCCGTTCTTCCCGGACGGCTCCGCGCTCGAGATGCTGCCCGGTCCGGCGGGGCTTGAGAATCTTAGAACTCTCGCGGCAGCGCGGCTGATGCTCGACAACTTCCCGCACGTCAAGGCGTTCTGGATCATGCAGACGCTCCCGATGGCGCAGCTGATGCTGCGCGCCGGCGCCGACGACCTCGACGGGACCGTGGTCTGGTATGATATTACAAAGGTCGGCGGCGCGACGACGCATCAGGAAAAAAACGTGTGGGATCTTCAGCGGGCGGCGCGCGAGGCCGGGTGCGAGCCGATCGAGCGTGACACACTGTACCGCCGGGTCGTGCGCACCGGCGCCGATTGGCGCGTCGCGTGACCCCCGGCTCGGCGTACTCCGCAGCGGGCCGGCTCGCCGAGCGCGCCGACGCCGCGACCGGGCTTGAACTGCTCGCCCGCGCCGTCGCGTCGAGCGTGCGCATCGGACGACACGTGTCACTCGGCGCGGGCGCGGGCGACGAGTTCTACGACTACCGCCCGGCGGACGCCGACACTCCCGCGGAGACGATCGACTGGCGCGCATCGGCGCGGCGTGAGACCCCCGTTGTCCGCCGGCGTCGGCATCAGGCGCGCATGACGCTCGTGGTCGTGCTCGACGCGTCGGCTTCGATGGGGTTTCGCGCGATCAGGCCCGCACGGAGCACGCCCAGCAAGATCGACGACGCGCGCGTCATCGCGGGTTCGCTGGTCGCGCTTGCGGCTCGACAAGGGGATCGTTGTCAGATCATCATCGCGCACGGGGACGACATAACAATTACCCCGGCGTTGTCGCCGACGGAAGCGCTGCCGCGCGCATTCGCAGCGATGCTCGACGCGACGCCGAGCGGGCGCCGGGGGCTGATCGCGGGGCTTGACGCGATCGCTTCGCTGGCGCGCGACGCGGACGTGATCGCGGCGGTTTCGGACGCGCTCGAGCCGGCGGAGGAGATCGCAGCGGCGATCGAACGGGCGTGTCGGCGCGCCGGGCCGAGCCGGGATCTGCTTCTGGCGCAGGTTCTTGCGCGTGACGAGATCGCGCCCCCGCCGCGGGCTGCGAGGCTGGTCGATCCGGAGACGGGGCGCGCGCGTCAGACGCCGCGGTCGCGGGATCTCGGGTTCGTTGCCGGGCACGTAGCGCGTGTGCGCGAGATTGTGCTGGCGGCGCGAGGTCGGCACGCGCTGCACGAAACCGGCGCAGCGACGGACGCGACTCTGCGCCGCCTGCTCGGCGATGCGCGCTCGGGAGCGCAGCGTCTGTCCCGCGTTTGAAAAACATCCGGTGTGTGCGGGCAAAAAAAATCCGCGAGCGCCAAGCCCCTCAGCGCCCGCGGAGAAGAGATGATTTCAGTCGCCGATCGGCGCGGATGTGTCAGGCGCTGCGACGACGGCGTGTCGCGACGATCGCAAGCCCCGCCGACGCGAGAAGCCCGGCGCCCGGGAGCGGGACGATCTGCCCGATGAATAGGAAGTCCTGCGTCCCGCTGGTCGATGCGCCCTGCGTGAACGAGAGCCAGCCGCGACCGACGAAGTATCCCAGTCCGAACTGCGGATGGCCGCTGAGACGATGGTCGTCCTGAAGGAACTTGAAGGGGTTGCCGGTGCCCGGCTCTTCGAAGAGGTTGAACTGGAAGTTAGATTCGTCGCCGTTGACGTTGATCGCGTTGAGCGAGCCGCCGTTGGTCGCGCTGGGGGGATCGACGATCCAGCCCGTGCCCTGCGCGAGAGTGTTGACGGAGTATGTGAAGTCGAGCGCGTATGTCCCGGTCCCGGCGTGACCGGCGTTGACGCCCGCACCGGCGTCGATCCCGCCGAAGACTTCACCGGCGATGTTGATGACGATCCCGCCGCCCATCGAGGTGCTGTCGGTGACGGTCATGAACACACCCGCAGCAGTGTTGAACGAGAAGGTTGTAGTTCCCGTCCCGGCGCCGAAAATGTTGTCAAGCCGGATGCCGTAAGGCGGGGGCGCGGCGTTCCCGTCCGGATGGTCGAACAAGCGGTAAGTCGTCACCACGCTCGCAGCGTTGGCCGACGACACTATGAACGCAGCGGCAGAAGCGCCCGCGAGGGTGATCGCACGAATCGACATATCAAGCCTCTCTCCCGATCAGACGCGGCGGGTTGCAGCGCACTCGGCTGCGGGACTCTCTCTCCCCAGCGTCTGACGTGTCGCATCCTACCGGCTGACGTGTCCCGACGCAATCCCTTTGCAATAATCAGTTATGGGGCGGAGGCGCCGGCGGCCGCGCACGAAAAACGCGGGCCCGGCGTGTGCCGGACCCGCGTGATCGGAGTCAGTCGGATTAGCCTGGGCGTCGGCTCAGGCGCGACGACGGCGTGTCACACCGAGGCCCGCCAGGCCGGCGAGGCCCATCGCGACGGGGGCCGGGGTCGGGACAACCGCGAAGATGTCCACGTCGGCGTCGGTGTCGACGCCCTGCGCGTCCGGGCCGAACTTGAACTGGAGGAACGAGCCGGACAGGGCGCCCTGGTTGGCCCACGCGGTGACGTCAACGCCGGCGAAGAGGGTCCCGCCTAGCAGGTTCGTGAATCCGCCGAGGAACGTCAGCCCGTCGATGGTGAAGGGTCCACTCTGGCCGACGGCTGTCCCGACGGAGCCGCTGCCGCCGACGATCTGGGCGGAGTACATCGCACCGTTGATGTCGGTGATGCTGAACGACCCGCCGGTGACGACGCCCGCAGCGATGTTTATCACGCCGAGGAACGACCCGAGTTGGCCCGAAGCGATGTTCTGGGCGGTCCCGTCGATGAGCATGTCGCTCAGCGTCGAGTTGGCGTCGTCCATTAGCGAGACGGAGCCGGTGAAGTTAGTCCCGAACGGCCCGCTGGCGATTGCCGTCAGGCTGTTCACGTCGAACTGGAGGACGGTGTCGGCGGACGCCGCCCCCGCCGTGCCGAGGCCCGCGAGGGCCGCCGCTGCGATCAGACAGCACTTATTCATCTCTTTCATCTCCTCTTGCGATTCTGTGCGCGACCGGCCGTTTTGCCGGACCGACTTCGATCTACTCCCCGTCGGAACCCCTCCCCGGCCGCGACGTAGCCGCAACGGCCGTGCGGGGAATGATCCCCGCGACGAATGCACAAGCACTACCCCACAGCACGCGCCGCGCCGGGACCATCGCACAAATCTTCGAAAATTCCTGTTATGAGACGACACGCCAAGATCCGCCGCGACAGGCACGGACGATTCCCGGACGCGATGCGCTCACACAGGCGCGACGGGAACGCCCGTTCAGCAACGCCGCGAGCAGCGGCCGATACTCTCTACCGTCCACGCAACAACACGTCCCTGCAGCACGGCTCTCGTAGCGCATTGTAGAAATCAATCAATCAATCAATCACCGCATCGTGCGCCGGACGCGCGGTGCGCCGACAGTAGAGTGCACCCCCGAGCGCCTTGTGCACTTCCCGGCGTTCGCTTCGAGCGTCCCGTGGCGCCATCGCCATCATCATCCCCTAGAGCGTCTTGCGTAAATATGTGCCGTGCCGACTGTGCCGCCGACTGCGGCGGCTCGGGGCCGAAGTCGGTGTTTCGCGCGATAAACATGCGATCTGCCACTGCACCCGGCACGAAGCACCGATCTCGGAGGGCCGAACTCGGTGGCACGTACGCCGTCGCCTCGTACGAGGCATGGGAACACTATTATGCAAGACGCTCTACCACGCCTGATCCGTTGCGGCGTCGCCGGCGCCTGTGCCTGCACAAAGGGTTCGACAACCCGACCGGAGAATCGGCGGCGCTGGTGTGCGGCTACATCCCGCGCATCCGACGCATCGGCGAGGAGAAACGCGATCACCACGGGAAGAAGTCGCGCCCGGCGCGGCGCTGGGTAGTGGAGCGCCGCCTGTTGTGGTGGAACGGCTGCCGCTCGATCCTGGCGCGCCGGCGCAAGAAGTCATGCGACTATCTCGCGTTCAACGATCTCGACCCGGCCCTGCTGCGGTGTCGCCGCATCAGGCTCCGATCTCATGTTTTGGGATAGCGTCATAATCCAACATTAATGATGAAAATCATATTCGCAGCACGAATTCGGAGACCGATGCGAGCACACTATATTCACACACGAAGGGTTCTTGATTTATCATCACATATTCCGAATATGGGGCAGGTTTGTGATGTTCACCTATTTATATTATGGAACTATCTCGATAACGGTGGGGGCGGGATTCGAACCCGCGAGACCCTTACGGGCCTACCGGTTTTCAAGACCGGCGCATTCGACCACTCTGCCACCCCACCGGGGGCGCCGGCGACCGCCGATCTCTTATACCGTGAATCCCGAAGGGTCGGTTCGATGCGCGTCTGACCCCGCGAGTCCACATCCCGTTCAAGTCGACGCCGACACGGCTGCGAACATGGTATCTTCCCCGCGCTCGCGCCGCCTCAACTCAACCTTCCGCGCCGCGCCGGCCCGGAAAAGCAAATATTATTACTCATCTGCGGTACAGCGTAGGGGGTATCGCGTATGACAGGTATAGCGGATGGCGGGGAGCACCGAGCTTAGTCTCGCTGAGACAGTACACCCCAGGAAACGCGTCCAACACCATTTCGTCACGATTATTGAACCGGCCACCATTTCCCCAAGCGGCGATCACGCGATCTGCACGCTCTCTGCTATGAATCAGCCACTCATCGTTGCTCGGCCCAACCGGATCTTCGACTTCCCGGAGCGCGCGCGGATCCTTGGATTTACACGCAAAGAGGTTCGTCAGGATCAGTTGTCCGAACCCCCAGCGTTTGGCGAATCCGATGCAGCGGCGCACGGTGGGATCGTCCTCATATTCGTCGGCTGTTGATGGGTTCAGGCCGATGAACATCACGGATGGAAGCGCCGGATCCCACACACGTTCGAGTGTGTATCTGTACCCAAGGCAAGGCGAGAATGTGGCTGATGGCTTCATGGATTAGACACGGACGCATGTTTAGAATGTAACTTCTTCATTGAGCCGATCGGGCGCATGCACGATGGTTCCCATCGGTTTCGACGAACTCCGACTTCACCTCATTGCCTTTTCGCTGAACCCGGGACTAGGCGACAGAGATATAGATCGCCAGGCGTGTCGCCGGGGCTTAGCCCCTGGATCAGCCGTTCACAGCAAGGTTTGTGGCTCGGCAATGGGGTTCATCGTCCGAACCCGGGTTGTTCCGCGGACGTAGGCTCATGGGACACGACGCCTGGTCCGATCATACGGATCGGTCGGCGGCGGGGCAGCCGATCGGCATGGCCGCAGCGCGGGGGTCGGGAGAGCCGAGCATGGGGCGGGCGCCCGGACAAACCATCACAACACTCACCGCCGATCCCGCAGATCGGGCCGATCGGGCGTCGCGCTGGCCGCGCCCGAGCGACGATCGACCGATATCCGCGGACGATAGTTCGCCGTGGTGGGTGCTGCACACGAAGCCGAGACAGGAAAAGGCTGTCGCGGAGACCTTCGCCGCTGCTGGGCTGAGGCACTTCCTGCCGACCGTGCGTGAAACGCGGATCTACGGGCACCGCAGGCGGATCGTGGATCGGCCTCTCTTCGCGTCGTACGTCTTTTTCTGCGGGCAGCGCGAGGAGGCCTGGTTCGCCGACGGGGCCCGACGATTGGCGGGGATCATCGAAGTCGCGGACCAGCGGACACTCGTGCGTGAACTGGAACAGATCCGCCTGGCGGTTCGGGGGATGGGCGTGCTCGAGCCGTACCCGTTTCTGACGACCGGCCGGGCAGTCCGCGTGCGGACAGGGCCGTTCAAGGGCGTCGAAGGTGTGGTCGATGGTCGGGCGGGGCCGGCGCGGATCGTTCTTCGGATCGCCGCCCTGGGCCGGGCCGTGTCGCTAGAGATCGACGCGGGGCTTCTCGAACCTCTGGATTGACCGGGCTGAAAGGCCCGATTTGATCCATGAATCCGATCCGTTTCGAAGCGGCCGTCCGGACCTGGCGTGCGCGCGACGGGGACGGAGTCCGCCCGGACTTACAAGAATTTTTCTCACTCACCAGCAGCCCGACCGGGCCGAGAACCGCTCCCGGGACACGCAAACGTCCGGGAACCGCTTGTTTCATCCGCCCGAATCGTGCGGATCCCGAGCGGTCAGCGGGCGTCGGCGCGTGCCGAGCGATCCTCCCGCGGGGGTACGTAGGCCTAGTCAAGCGGAAAGATTCCCGCCCGTGTCACAGGGTTGGGCGCTTGGCGTATACGCCGGGTTCCGGGGTCGGGGAAGCGGCGCGGGATGCACGCCGAGCCGGCGTGCGATATCGCGATGAAGGCCCATCCCGGCGCCAAGCCGCCCGCTTTGAACGACGACGTAAGCCGAGCCGGCGCGGGCACGTCCCGCCGCCGCTTCCCCGGGTTAGTCAGCCGGCTCGCCGGTGAGGAGAGATCGCTATGAAGGATCGCACGGAAAAACGCACGACGCTCGGGCCGCTCGGCCGTTGCGTCGGGATAGGCGCGCTGTCCGCTTCGCTCGCGTTCGTCTCAGCGGCGGGGCTGGCGGTGTCCGCGTCCGCGTCGTCGGCTGTCAATTCCGCGAGCGCACCAAAGCCCGTCGAGATCATGCTGACCCTCGACACCGGCCTGATCGCCTACGACCTGCTGTGGTCGGACCGGGCCGACGAAGCCCGCGAGGCGCTCGCCCAGCAGGCAATCGCCGCGATGGACCACCCCGCGACACCGTACGTCCTGAAAATCCCCCAGGCGCCCGTAGCCTGGCGTCCGATCCCCGCCGACTTCGCCGCCGGCGCCGCCTCATCAGGCGGCAGACGCGCCGTCGCCGCCTCCAGCGTCGCCATGCGCGACATGCACGGCCGGGCGATGGACATGGCCAAAGCCCGCCTCGGTCGGGTCAACTATGAACGCGATCTCGAAGCCGCCCTGCTCGATGTCGTCGATCGCATCCGCCGGCAACGCCCCGGCGCGATCCTCTCCATCGACCAGTTCGTCCAGCCCACAGTCTTCGGCGCCCGCGCCGGCGCATACTCGAACCTGATCAACTCGCTCGACTTCGTCGTCCTTAAAATGCCGACCGCGGCCTCGGCCGCCTCGACACGCGGGCTTAGTTCCCGCGCTCGCGCCGTCGCTGCACCGCCCGCGCTCGACCTAGCCCGCGCCATGAGCATGGCCGCCCCCGCCGACGGCCTGTTCGTCCTCGTCGAACACAACGGCTCCTACACCGCGGTCGACGACGACCCCCTGCCCGAAATCTTCAAACTCGACACCGACTCACTCGAGGATCTCGACTGGGCGCCGGTCTCTCAGCAGCTCGCCTCGCAAGCCCCCCCGACGACCGGCGGCCCGCTCTTCAACGGCGACAACTCGCCGCCCGTCACTCCCCCGTTCAACGGCCCGCCCGTCGTCGTCACACCCGACACGCCCGCGAACGACCATCGCCCGGAACCCGACAACAACGACGACCCCCCGGTCGATCAGACGCCCGGCTCGGACGACCAACCCAACAACACACCCACCACCAACGACAACCCGCCCGCCGACCAGCCGCCCGTCACGCCACCGGCCGATGACGATCCGCCCGCCGACGACACTCCCCCGACACCCGCGCCTCCCGCGGACGACGACGGTGAGCAGCCCGAGCCCCCGGCGCCGAGCGACCCGCCGTCATCGCCCCCGTCCCCGCCTCATAACCCGCCGACTCCCCCGCAGTCGCCGCCCGCCGACAACCCGGCGCCCGATGACAACCCCGACACGACCGGCGTCATACTGACGCCCGGCGCCGGGTTCAACGGCCCAACCCCCGTCCCCGCGCCCATCGGCTCCGGCCCCGGCGCGGACGCCAAAGCCATCGCACGCTGGGACGTCGTACCCTTCCAGCCCTTCGACGACACCTTCACCGTCGGCGTCGTCGCGTTCCACGTCAACGGCATCGACCGCGTCGAGTTCAGCGCCCAAGGCGGACCCTGGACCCCCGTCTACGACATGACCCTCAACCCCCGCACCGGCGTCTGGGAATATGTCGCGACCCTCGACGCATCAAGGTTCCCCGACGGCCCCGTCGAGGTCCGCGCCATCGCGTACCCCGTCAAAGGCGTCCCTCGCGTACTCGCCGGACCCATAAACCAGAACGAGAACCCGCGCATCTTCGCCGGTGAGAAGAGCATCATTATGTACGCCAACTCCGGCGGCTCGCTCACCGAGATGACCGTCCACGTTGCCAAGGGAGGCGCCGACAACGCCGCCGGCACAGCCGCCGAACCCTTCGGCTCGCTCGTCGCAGCCCTCAACCGCCTCAATCAGGCCGGCCCCGACATCGGACGCATCGTCATCAACACCCCAGGTTCCTACGAGGTCGCCACCACCCAGACCTGGCCGATCCCGCGCGGCGTCAGCACCTGGGTCACCATCGAACCCGCGCCCGGCGTCGCCCGCGAGGACGTCATCGTCCACCGCACCGAACGCGACATCATGCGACCCAAAATGAACCGCCTCCGCTGGCGCAACCTGACTATTGACTGGGCTAATATCCTCGAATATTACCCCGAGCCGACACACGTCGTCTGGTTCGACTCCGCCCTCTTCATCGACTCGCACGGACGCACACACCCCTACGACGGCGCCAACCAGCGATACCTCGTCCGCGGCGACAACAGCGGCGGATACGCCACAAACGTCACCGCACGCAACAGCTTCCACGGAATCCCCTCGATGACACTCGTCCGCGGCGCAGTCGTCGAATCCATCGCCGGAGACTGCTTCTACGGCTCCTCTATGGTCCTCAACAGCCGAGTCACCGACTTCGACGGCGGCATCAACGAGTGGCACTCCGACGTCTTCCAGTTCCCCGCCGGCGCGCGCTGGGAAAACCACATCTACTTCGACATCACCGTCTCCGCACACGGAACGGTCCAGCCCATCTTCTTCGGATGGACCGGCAACACAACCTTCAAGGACATGGCTTTCGTCAACGTCGCCGTCCGCGTCGACGGCGCCTCCGTCGCGCAGACACAACTCGGCAGCCGCACCGACCACCTCCTCTTCTGGAACTACTCACAGGTCGGACGCGACTTCACCTTCCGCGACGACCGCACATTCGAAGCGCCCAACTACCAGCGCTTCGTCGCCACCAATGTCTCATTCCGCAACAGCGTCATTTCCAAAATCAACCGCGGCGGGTTCGGCTGGACCGGGCTGCCCGACGGCGTCGAGATGCACGCCGTCCACCTCATCGACCCCGGCTTCGTCAGCGCCGGCGACGTCTCCGGCATGACCACCGGACCCGTGCTCCTCGACATCCTCCCACCCGACGCCGGCGGAGCCCGCGTCGCCGGTCGCACACGCCACACCGGCGCCGCCGCGACGCAACTCGTGAACTCCGGCGTCGCGATCCCCGGCGGCGCGCCCTGGCTGCGCGATGAAAACGCCGCAAACCCCGACCGCGGCGCCTCGCCTAAATAACCCGCACGCGATCACCACTCCGATCACCACCGGCGGACGGGCTGACACCCTCCCGCCGGTTTTCACTTCCACGCGGCCTACGCCAAGACCCCCCGCGATCAATCACGTGAACACATCACACACTCTTATAACTAGCCACAGGGGCGCATTCTGACCGTCCGCGCAGACATCGCGCGCGGCCTGGCCTGGGCCACCATCGAACGCTGGGCCAGGCACATACTCGCCTTCGCCGTATACCTCGCGCTCGCGTGGGTGCTCGAACCCGACGCCTTCGGCCTGGTCGCGCTCGCCGGCGTCGTCGTCGCGTTCCTCCAGATCTTCATCACGCAGAGTTTCGGCGTCGCACTCGTCCAGCGCAAAGACCTCACCGACGCACACCTCGACACCGGCTTCTGGATCTCACTCGCAACCGGACTCGCCCTCTTCGCCGGCTTGTGGCTTCTCGCCGCGCCCATCGCACGCGCCGCCGACCAGCCCGAGATCGCCCCCGTACTAGCCTGGCTTGCGCTCAGCCTGCCCATTAACGCCCTCGCCAATGTTCCGACCGCTGTCCTGATGCGCGACATGCGCTTCAAGCCTCTCGCGCTCCGCTCGACCGTATCCGTGATCGTCGGCGGCGTCGCCGGCGTCGCCATGGCGCTCGCCGGCTTCGGCGTGTGGAGCCTCGTCGGGCAGCAACTCGTAGGCGCCGCAGTCGGCGTCGCGGCCCTCTGGACCGCCACCCAATGGCGACCCGGGCGAAACATCTCCCGCGCATGCTTCAAAGACCTCGCCGGATTCAGCGCCGGTGTCCTCGGCAACAACATCCTCTGGTTCTTCTCACAACGCCTCGACCACCTCATCATCGGCGTCGGACTCGGACCCGTAGCCCTCGGCGTCTACTTCATCGCGTACCGACTCGTCTCACTCGTCCTCGACCTTCTTACAAGCCCGCTCCAGTCCGTCGCCCTCCCCTGGTTCTCACAGAAGCAGGACGACAAGCCCGGCCTCCGCGCCGCCTACACCCGGGGCACCCGCCTCGCGTGCCTGAGCATGTTCCCGCTATTCGTAGGCCTCTGGGCCGTCGGCGACATCGTCACGCCGCTGGTCTTCGGCTCAAAGTGGATCGACAGCGGTCCGATCGTCGCCGCCCTCGCGATAGCCGCAGCGATCCGCGCCGCGCAGACCTTCGTAAACCCAGCCATGCTCGCCATCGGCAGGCCCGGGCTGTACCTCGCCATCCTCGCCGGGCACGTCGCGTGGACCGCGGGCGCCATGGCGATCGCGTTCGACCGGGGCGCGATCGGCGTCGCCTGGGCCGTCGGCGCCGCAAGCGCGATCACCGGCGTGGTCAACGCCGTCGCGCTCAAGTTGCTCATTAACTACCGCCTGCGCGACCATCTCTCACTCGTCGCCCGGCCCGCCCTCGCAGCGGCCCTCATGGGCATAGCGGTGCGCGCCATCGTCGTCTCCATGCCCGCGAACTTCCCCGACATTCTCACCACGATCATCGCCGTGATCGCTGGCGTTGTAATATACGCCGCGCTCGCCGTCGCGCTCTGCCGAACCGCCGTGCGCGACATGCTCGACGTCGCCCTCGGCGTCGCCGGCCGATCCTCACGCCCCGCCGACCACGAATCATCGCGCATCGCTCCCTCACCCGATCAGCCCGGCAAGCCCGGCGAACACACACTGGCGGCCGCACCATGATCGCGCCCTCACGCCTGACCCCCGAACAGAACGCATGGAACCGCCGATGGGGCGCGCCCCACGGCTCGCGCCTCACCCGCGCCGCCGCCCACTTCCCGCAACTCCGCCGCCCGCTCGAAAAAACTATCTTCCAAGCCGCGCCGCGCACGCGAGGCATGTTCGCATTCCAGCCCAACAACACCACACGCGCGTTCGAATACCCCTGGACCTACGCCGCGATCGACCCCAGACCCGGCCAGCGCGTCGTCGAGATCGGCGGCTCGCTCTCCGGTTTTCAGTTCGTCCTCGACCGCTGCGGCGCGAACGTAATAAACGTCGATCCCGGCGAAGCCGCCCACGGCCGCGGCTGGCCCGTCGATCAATATTCGATCGCGCGCCTCAACCGAATGTTCGGCACGAACATAGAACTCCGCAACACTTTCCTCCAGAACGCCGACATCCCCGACGCCCACGCCGACCGCGTCGTCAGCGTCTCCACCATCGAGCACATCCCCGAAACCGAACTCCCCGGCGTAATGGCGCACGTCGCGCGAATCCTCAGACCCGGCGGCCTCTTCATCGCAACCGTCGACCTCTTCCTCAACGTCCGCCCGTTCACATCACGAACATCCAACGAATACGGCTCCAACATCTCCGTCGCAGACCTCGTCGAGCCGCACGGCCTGGAACTCGTCGCCGGCGATCGCGCCGAACTCCTCGGCTACCCCGAGTTCTCCACCGACGCCGTGCTCGCAAACCTCGAAAAATATCTGCTCGGAACGTACCCCGCGCTAATCCAGACCGTCGTCGCGCGCAAGCCCGGATGACCACACCCCGACCGAAAATCTTATATGTCGTCAGCCACTGCCCGCACGGGCCGGCCTACGGCGCCCGGCTGCGCACGCTCCACATCGCCCGCGCTCTCGCCGGCGTCGGCGATCTCACAATGCTCCCCGTCGAGATCTGGCCTTGGGACGACGCCGGACGCGCCGCTGCGGCGCGCGAGTTCAACATCGCCGAGCCAGTAAAGCCGAGTCAGATCGGCGCGGGCGGCGCGATCGGCCGCGCACGCCGCGAACTCGATCCGAATCACCTCAACACGCACGGCTTCGTCCCCACAGACACGGACCGCGACCGCGTCATCGAACTTATTAACTCGCACGACCTCGCCTGGGTCCACACCGTACGCACCGCCAACGCCGCCGGCGTATTTCGCTGGTCGCACAGCGTCCTCGACATCGACGACCTGCCCAGCACCGCGTACGAACCAGCGCCCGGCGTCGTCGGTCGCGCCCTCGCGCCCGTCCGACGAATGCAATGGCGCAGACGCGAACAACGGCTGCTCGAGCGCTTCGACCGCCTCGTTGTGTGCAGCGAGCCGGACCGCGCCGCATTCAACAACTCCCCACGCGTGATCGCGGCGCCCAACGGCTTCGAACGCACACCCGACCGCCCCTATTCTCCCGCCGATCCCCCCCGGCTGGGCTTCATAGGAACGATGCAATATGCGCCGAACCGCGACGCCGTAGCCTGGTTCATCCAAGGCGCCTGGCCGATGATCCGCGACCAAAAACCACACGCGACGCTGCGCATCGTCGGCGCGCTCCCCGACGGCCCGCCGATCTCCGCGCCCGGCGTCGAATGGCTCGGCTTCGTCGACGACCCCGCAGCGGAGATCGCGTCCTGGGCCGCGATGGTCGTCCCGATCCGCACCGGCGGCGGGACGCGCGTCAAAATCGCCGAAGCCTTCAGCCGAAGGCGCCCCGTCGTCTCCACAACGCTCGGAGCCTTCGGCTATCCCGCGACCGACGGCGTCGAACTCCTCATCGCAGACACCGCCCGCGACACCGCCCGAGCATGCCTGCGCATCATCGACGACCCCGCCTTCGCACGCGCACTCACCGATCGCGCCCACGATCTCTTCGAACGCCGATTCACCTGGGACGCAGCCGCGACGATCGTCCGCACGATCGCCCGCTCCGTCATCAACAGCGCCCCGGCGCCCGCGACCGAAGCCCAAGACGCAACCGAAAACGCTGCCGCGCGAGCGCGATCCGCGTGACCATGCACACCGTCACCGCCGTCATCCCGACTTACAACCGCGCCCGCACCATCGGCAGCGCCATCGAGAGCGTTCTCGCGCAGACCCGACCGCCCGACGAGATCATCATCGTCGACGACGGCTCGACCGACTCGACTCCCGAAACTCTCGCGCGCTTCGCCGGCCGCATCCGCGTGATCCGACAGGAAAACGCCGGCGTCAGCGCCGCCCGTC
This sequence comes from Phycisphaeraceae bacterium, assembly GCA_039794205.1. GTDB lineage: Bacteria > Planctomycetota > Phycisphaerae > Phycisphaerales > UBA1924 > J020. The sequence goes on along the minus strand of JBDIVU010000011.1, from coordinate 83,074 downwards.
TCGCCGGGGCGCGCGCAGCGACCGGTCGCTGGATCGCGCACCTCGACAGCGACGACCGATGGCGCGAGGACGCGATCGAACGGCACCTCGATGCGCTGCGAACCCTCGGCGCCGACGCTACGCCCGCCGTCGTCTTCGCGGACGCTGTCGCGCGGACCGACGCCGGCCTGTCCGAAACGCTCTTCTCCGTGCAGGGCTTCACGATCGACAAGCCCCGACTGATCGAAAACCCCGCCGATTGCTGCCATCCCGCGATGCTGCCGATGCTTCAGACGAGCCTGATCGACCGCGCTGCGCTGCTCGACAGCCGCGCGTTCGAGGAGGGCCTGCGCGCCAGTGAAGACTTCCTGCTCTTTATAAGGCTGGCGCTGCGCGGGCCGTTCCTCGCTCGCCCCGGCGTCGCCGCGGAGATCGAACGCACCAGCGCCGAACAGGCTTCTTCACTCTCGCGCGCCGCCGGGACAATCCGCGCCGACGACGTCCGCGCCCGCGTGCTCGCGTTCGGCGAACTCGCCGCGCACAGCGTCCGAGGCCCGTGGCGCACTCTCCACGCCGAGCACGTCCGCGCCTGGTGCATGACCGACCAATGCCGAACACCGTGGCGATCGAGCCTGGCGCAGTTCCGTTCCTCGCGCTCGCCGCGCGCGATCGTGTTCTCGGCGTTGATGCTCGCCGGCCCGTTCGGTCGCGCGTGCTGGCGCGCACTCCGGCGCCGAGCCGCCGCGTCACAATCAACTCCGACTTCTCAGCGGTGCCCGTTCCGCGATCGGCTCGGCGCGACGACCAACACCGCGACAACCGCGGAGGCCGCATCGTGAACGACGCAACAACGCTCGCGCCCGCTTCCGCGACCTGGATCACGCCCGCGTGCCCGCTCTGCGGCTCCAGGGATTCAACACCCATCGCCACGCACCGCAACACGCTCTTCGGCGCCGAGGTCGTCTCGACCCGCGCCCGCTGCGCCTGCGGCATGGTCCTCACCAGCCCGCGCCCCGCCGACGACGAACTCGGCAAATATTACGAATCCGCCGACACCTATTACACGCACGCCGTCGAAGCCGGCGCGCGGGCGCGGATCAAACGACGCCTGCGGGCCGCGCAACTCCGCCCGCCCGGTTCATGGGCGCGCCTCGCGTTCGAACGCGCGACCGGCCGCCCGCGCTACGCCTCGCGCTGGGCGCCCGAAATGTTCACACTCCCGCGCGGCGCCCGGTTCCTCGATTTCGGCTGCGGCGGCGGGCAGAACCTCGAAGTCGCCGCGACCCTCGGGCTGGATTCCATCGGCGTCGAGCCGGACTCAAAGGCCCGCGAAGCGGCGGCGGCGCGCGGCGTGCGCGCCGTCGCAGACCTCGCGCAACTCCCCGACAACTGGCGCGCCGATCGCGCGCTCCTCAGCCACGTGCTCGAACACCTAACCGATCCCGTCGGCGCACTACGCGAGATCGCCGCGGCGACCAACCCCGGCGCACGCTGGCTCGTCCGCGTACCCAACGCCGATTCCTGGCAGGCCCAGACCTGCGGCGAGCGCTGGATCGGCTACGACATGCCCCGGCATCTCTGGCACTTCTCACGCGCAACTCTTATAAAAACACTCGAACTCGCCGGCCTCGAAGTTCTCGACGTGCGCACCGTCGAACTGCCCGAGTTTCTCCGCGCATCGCTAGCCGAAGCGCAACGCGCCGGCGAAGCGCGCGACATCACACCGATAGACCCGCGCACGCTCGAGCGCCAAGGCCGCGGCGCCGAACTCCTCGCAGTCGCTCGAACACCGGCGCCGGCGCCCCGATGACACGTGTTCACACACACAACCCGGCGCCCGAGCAGCGCGACCACGCCGACCGCGAGCCGCTGGTCTCCGTTGTAATGCCGGTCTACAACGCCGGCGAATATCTGCGCCCCGCGGTCGAATCAATCCTCGCGCAGACGCACAGAACGCTCGAACTGATCGTCGTCGATGACGGCTCGACCGACGGCGCAGTAGAGCGACTCGCCGACATCGCCGACCCGCGTGTTCGTGTGATACACCAGGAAAACGCCGGAAAATCCGTCGCGATGAACACCGGGATCGACGCGGCGCTGGGCGAGTTCGTCGCCGTGCAGGACGCGGACGACCTCAGTGCCCCGGTCCGGCTCGAGCGCCAGATCGCCGCGCTCCGCGCCGATCCCGACCTGGCGGCGGTCTTCTGCGGGCACGACCTTATCCTCGGCGATCGTCGCCTGGCGCCGCAGTTCCGCGCGAAGTCGCGCGACGATTGCCGCGCCGACATCGCCGCATATCGCATGCCCGCCCACGACCCGACCGTCGTCTTCCGCGCGTCAATGTTCGACGGCGTCCGCTACACGCCGGGCCTTGCGATCGGCGAAGGGCTTGACGTGATCCTCCGGCTCGGCGAGCGACATCCCATGTCCGTCGTCGGCGCGTGCCTCTACGGCTACCGCGTCCACGCCGGCGGGATAACCCGGCGCGATCCGCGATGGAGCCTCGATCAGGTGCAAGGCGTGGTCGAGCACGCCGCCGCCCGTCGCGGTGAACCGCCGCCCAAACCCCGTGAAATACGCCTTAAACGCAACGGCGCTCCCGCCAACTGCGAACTCGACAACCACCTCGCCGGGCACTTCATCCTGAGCGTGAAATGTCTGCGCGACGCCGGGCGCCGGCTGCTCGCGATCCGTCACGGGTTCGCGTGCGCGATGCTGCACCCGCTGGATCCGTACTACTGGCGCCCGCTGGCGCACGCGCTGACGCCGCGCGATCGCGGCGACCGTGAATCACTAGTCGTCGGCGACGCGCCGGCGCGGATCGGAGCGCGCTGATGGGTTCCGCGTTCAACACGACCACGGTCCACCCCGTCGGGCTGGCGGCGGTTCTGACGCTCGGGCTGATGATGCTCCTCGCGCCACGGCGAAACGCCGTCCTCCCGCTCGTCATCCTCGTGTCCTTCGTCCCGTCGGCGCAGCGCGTCGTGCTCGCGGGCTTCGACTTCGACTTCCTCCGTCTGATGGTCCTCTTCGGCTGGACGCGCATCCTTATCCGCAGCGAATGGCGCGGCTTCAGGTTCCGCCCCATCGACGCCTGGCAGGCGGCCGTCGTGCTCGTCGGGACGTTCGTATTCGTCGCGCTGCACGAGAGCGAAGCCGCGTTCATCTACCGCCTGGGCTACTCATTCGACGCGATCGGCCTGTATCTCATGCTGCGCGTGCTCATACGCACGTGGGAGGATGTCGAGCGCGTCGCGATCGCGTTCGCGACGTTGGCGATCCCCGTCGCCGTGGTGTTCATGATCGAGTTCACGACCCGGCGGAACATGTTCTCGATCTTTGGCGGCGTCCCGCCGATCACCGGCGTGCGCGACGGGCGCCTGCGCTGCCAGGGCGCGTTCGGGCACCCGATCATCGCGGGTGTGTTCTGGGCGACGATCCTCCCGCTGCTCGCGGCGGCGTGGGTCTCGGCGCCGAGGAAACGGTCGCTGCTCGCCGCGGGCGCGGGCGCAATCCTTTTCATAGTTTTCGCGACGAGTTCCAGCACGCCCGTAGCCTCCGTATTGCTCGCCGGCGCCGGGCTTGCGATGTTCAAGTTGCGCCGCTGGCTCAGCCACATCCGCTGGGCGACGCTCGGCGCCCTCGTCGTCGCGCACTTCGTCCTTGAAGGACCGGTCTGGAGCCTGCTCGCGAAAGTCCGGTTCTTCGGCGGGTCCACCGGCTGGCACCGGTACAACCTCATCGACCAGGCGATCAGGCACCTCGGCGAGTGGTGGCTCCTCGGGACCGAGACCACCGCGCACTGGGGAAACTTCGGCCAACTCCTCGATATAACAAACCAGTATGTATTCGAAGGGGTCAACGGCGGGATCTGGACACTGCTGCTCTTCGTCGGCCTGATCGTCGTCGCGTTCCGAACCGTAGGCGGGCAGATGCGCGCCACCGAAGGTCGGCCCAAGGCGCAATGGCTCGGCTGGTGTCTCGGCGTGATGGTCTTCGTACACGCCGTGAACTTCATCGCGCTGACATACTTCGCGCAGATGATCTTCCACTGGCTGCTGACGCTAGCGGTGATCGGCTCGATCGCCCCCGCCCGCCGCGCCGCCGTCGCCGCAGCGCCGCGACGGATCGCGCCGGCGCGAACGCGAACTTTCCAACCACCCAGACGCGCGGAGGCGTCGCCGTGACTCGGCCGCGATTATCGACGAAGCGCGTCGCGCGTCCGGCGCGCCATCGCGATCCCCGCGTCGCGGACGGCGCGGGCCGGCTCGAGGACGCAGCGGTCGAGCGCGACGCCGACCGCCGAGTCGCGCGCCTCCGCGCCCGCGAGCGCGAACGGGAACCGCTCGCCCAGCGCCGCGATCGGCCGGCGCCGGCCACGCACGCGGTTCGACACGTTCCTGCCGTGCACGATCTGGAGCCAGGCCGGCGGCCCGGGGTCGTGGATCACCGGCCCGCCCAGCGCGATCTCCATGTGCTGCCAGGCCCACACGGTCCGCGGCGGCTTCCCCGGCTCGATCCGTTCTATCAGGCTCGCAAAGGCGTTCGACCTGTGCCGATGCTCGTACAGCCGGCCGTCGTCGCGCAGTATGTACCCTCGATCAAAGTTTATGAACGCCAGGTCCTGCCCGCCGACATGCCCGCGGACGCGCGCGACATGATCGAGGCTCAGCGCGTCGTCGTTGTCGAGGCGCGTCGTGACGAGCCGCTCGGAACCCGGCTCGATCGCCGACCGCACCGCTGCGTCCACGAGCGCGGGGTCGAACCGCTCTATAAACACCGGGCGGATGAACGGCTCGGCGCCGAGCGCCTCGGCCCGCGAGCGGAACGGCTCGGGCGTCTGCGTGTCGAAGAAGATCAGCCAGCGGAAGCCCTTCTCCGTCTGCCCCGCGACCGAGGGCAGGCAGTAGCGATCGAACAGGCCGAACCGGTGTTCGAGCCAGGCCGGGTCCGACCCGGCGCGGGACCACGCCGCGTCCACGCGGACGTTGAAGCGTGTCAGGATGAGGTGCGTGAAGGATGACATCGGCGTGCGAGGTGTCGGTGATCGTGGTCAGTTATAACACGCGCGACCTGACGCGGGCGTGCCTGGCGTCCGTCTTCGATCAGACCCGGCCCGGCTCGTTCGAGGTACTCGTCGTCGACAACGCCTCGGCGGACGGCTCCGCGGACATGATCGCGCACGAGTTCCCCGCGGCGCGTCTCTATCGGCTCGATCAGAACATCGGCTTCGCCCCCGCGAACAATCTCGCCGCCGCCGACGCGCGCGGCGAGTTCATACTCCTCCTCAACCCCGACACCGTCGTCCTCGATCACGCCATCGACCGCCTCGTCGAGTTTGCCCGCCGAACGCCCGACGCGGGCGTCTGGGGCGGACGCACGGTCTTCGAAGACGGCTCGCTCAACGCGACCTCGTGCTGGGGGCCGCAGAGCGCCTGGAGCAACCTCTCTCGCGGCCTCGGCCTCGGCGCTATCTTCAACGGCTCACGCCTGTTCGACCCCGAATCCCTCGGCTGGTGGGACCGCAACAGCGTCCGCGAAGTCGCCACGATCTCGGGCTGTTTCTTCCTCATCCGCGCGAGCCTCTGGCGCGAGCTCGGCGGGTTCGACCCACGCTTCATAATGTACGGCGAAGAGGTCGATCTGTGCATCCGCGCCCGCGCCCGGGGCGCCCGGCCGACGTTCACGCCCGAATCAACCATCATCCATCTCGGCGGGCGCTCCGAAGCCGTCAAGGCGGATCAGGTCGTACGGCAGTTCGTCGCGCGGGCGAGGCTGATGCGCAAGCACTTCTCGCCGATCGGAGCGCGCGTCGGGCTGCTCGGGCTTGACCTGTGGGCGCGGGGCAAAGCCGCGCGGGCTTCGATCCGAGCCAGGCTGGGCCGGGACGCGGGCGCCGAGCGCGCCCTCTGGCGCGAGATCGTCTCCCGCAGCGGCGAATGGCGCGCCGCCTATCACGACCCCGCCATGCGCCGCGAAATGCCGAACCTTTACAACACCAACCCCCAAACCGCGGACGCCGCACGATGACGGGCACAATTCAAACAGACAGAAAGAAGCGCGTGCTCGCGATCGCCTCGGGCGGCGGGCACTGGGTCCAACTCCTGCGACTCCGGCCCGCGCTCGCCGATTGCGATGTCACATTCGTCACGGTCAACCCTGCCTACGCCGCGGACGTCCCGGGAGAGGACTTCCGCGTCATCAACGACGCGACGCGCTGGAATAAGTTTGGCCTGCTGCAAATGGCGGCGAAAATCGGCTGGATCATCGCGCGAACCCGCCCGGATGTGGTGATCACCACGGGCGCGGCGCCGGGCTACTTCGCCGTCCGCGCGGGCAAAGTCCTCGGCGCCCGCACCGTCTGGCTCGACAGCATCGCCAACGTGGAACGGCTGTCGCTCTCGGGCGAACGTGTCGGCAAGCACGCGGACCTCTGGCTGACGCAATGGCCTCACCTCGCGCACGGGCGAGAAGCCCGTGCCACTGATTTGAAAAACGGGCGGGACGCCCGTGCCACTGGTTTAGCGCACGGGCGAGACGCCCGTGCCACTGGCGCCACCAGCGGCGTGGTCGGTCCGCTCTATCGGGGGGCCGTGCTGTGATCTTTGTGACGGTCGGGGCGCAGATGCCGTTTGATCGGCTTGTGCGGGCGGTAGATTCCTGGGCCGGCCGGGCCGGGCGTTCGGACGTCTTCGCGCAGATCGGGCCGACGGACTGGCGCCCGGAGAATCTCCGGTTCGAGCGGTTCCTCGCCCCCCCGGTTTTCCGCGAGAAAGTCGCGGCTGCGTCGGCGGTAGTCGCCCACGCCGGGATGGGTTCGATCCTCACCGCCCTCGAACTCGGCAAACCGATCCTCGTCATGCCGCGCCGGGGCGATCTCCGCGAGACCCGCAACGACCATCAGGTCGCTACAGCCGAGCGACTCGCCGAACTCGGCAGGGTCCACGCCGCGTACGACGAGAATCAGTTGACGGCCATGCTCGATCGGATCGATGACATGGTGTCCACCGGCTCGATCCGAGGCCACGCCTCGGACGAGTTATTGGACACGATCCGCACTTTCATCCACGGGAGCACAACGTGACCAACCAAGCGGGAGCGGTGATGGAACAGCATTCGCCGGCGGGGACCACAGCGGACGCCCTCGCCCACAAGATCGCGCAGAAGACCGCGGTCGTCGGCGTAATCGGACTCGGATACGTCGGCCTGCCCGCGGCCCACGCCCTGCATCAGGGCGGGCTTCGCGTCCTCGGCTTCGACATCGACCCCGCCAAGATCGACTCGCTCTCGCGCGGCGAGTCCTACCTCGAACACCTCGGCCAATCGCTCGTCGATGATCTCTCTTCCTCAGGCCGTTTCACCGCCACCACCGACATGCGCCGGCTCGGCGAGGCCGACGTCATCCTCGTCTGCGTCCCCACGCCCGTCGGCCCGCACCGTGAGCCTGATCTTTCTTATGTCATAGGCGCCGGCGCTTCGATCGGTCGCACACTCCGCAAGGGCCAACTCGCCATCCTCGAATCCACCACATACCCCGGCACGACGCGCGGCGAGTTCCTCCGCGCCATCCTCGACGCCGCCGGACCCGACGGGCACGACCTCAAGCCCGGCCGCGACTTCTTCCTCGCGTTCAGCCCCGAACGCGAAGACCCCGGCAACCCCACTCACACCACCCGCACCATCCCCAAGGTCGTCGGCGGGCTTGACGTGCGCAGCACCGAACTAGCCGCGAGCGTCTACCGCACAGGGATGGCGAGCGTCGTCCCGGTCTCGTGCGCCGAGGTCGCCGAATCTTCCAAACTTCTTGAGAACATCTTCCGGGCCGTCAACATCGCCCTCGTCAACGAGATGAAAGTCGTCCTCAGCGAGATGGGGATCGACGTGTGGGAGGTGATCCGCGCGGCGTCTACCAAGCCGTTCGGGTTCATGCCGTTCTACCCCGGGCCGGGCCTCGGCGGACACTGCATCCCCATCGACCCCTTCTATCTTTCATGGAAAGCAAAAGAGGTCGGACGCCCGACGCGCTTCATCGAACTCGCCGGCGACATCAACACCGCGATGCCCGATTACGTCGTCGAGCGCACGCTGCTGGCGATGAACGAGCGCGGCAAGGCCGTCAAAGGCTCGCGCTTCCTAGTCCTCGGCCTCGCGTACAAGGCTGACATCGACGACACGCGCGAAAGCCCGTCCTTCGAACTCATCGAGAAACTCCGCGACCTCGGCGCCCACATCGATTACTCCGACCCGCACGTGCCGACCGCGGTCCCCGTCCGCAAGCACGACCTCGGCATGAAGAGCGTGCCCGTCACCGCGGCCTCCGTCGCGTCGTACGACTGCGTATTGATCTCGACGGCTCACAAAGCCTTCGACTACGCGACGATCGCGGCCAACGCCAAACTCGTGATCGACACGCGCGACGCGATGCGCCCGCACGCGGCGTCGATGGGGGACCGCCTGGTCCGCGCCTGAGCCGAAACGCCATGACCATCGCGACGCGCGAACACGCACTCAGACCGACCGCCACGCCGAACGAATCGCGCGGCCCGGCGCCGACGCTGCGCGCGTTCGACGGCGTGATCTGCTTCGGCGGCGAGGACTGGTGGTACCACAACCGCGGCCACTACGACATGCAGATGATGCGCCGCTTCGCCCGGCGTGTGCCGGTGCTCTACATCAACTCGATCGGGATGCGCACGCCGAGCGTCGGCGAGGGCGCGATGTTCTTCACACGCATCGCGCGGAAACTAAGGAGCCTGCGTCGCGGCGCCGTCACCGTCGAACCCGGGTTCACCGTGTACAGCCCGTTCGCAGCGCCGGGCGGCCTGGGCGCGACGCTCAACCCGATGCTCCTGCCCCGGCAGATTCGCCGGGCCGCTTCGCGCGCGGGGATCACAAAGCCCATGGTCTGGGTCGCGTGCCCGCCCGGCGCGACCGTCGTCGATCAACTCAAACCCGTCGGCGTCGTGTATCAGCGCACCGACCGCTACGAGCGGTTCAAGGGCGTCGATCCGGAACTGATCGCCGGCTTCGATGAATATCTTAAGAAACGCGCGGATGTGACGATCTTCTGCGCTTCGCTGCTCTTCGAGGAAGAACGCGACGGCTGCGCCGCGGCGTTCTTCGCGGATCACGGCGTGGACTACGACCGCTTCGCCAACGCCGGGCAGTGCGCGACAGCGGTTGAACGCACAGGCGAGACGCCCGTGCCACTAGCTCGGAACACGGGCGGGACGCCCGTGCCACTGGCTGCCTCGGAGCCCGCTGACGTTCGTGACCTGCCGCGGCCGCGTGTCGGGTTCGTCGGCGGGATCGACAGCCACACCTTCGACCCGGGCCTCTTCGTCGAGGTCGCGCGATCGCTGAGCAACATAACATTTATTCTCGTCGGCGCGTGCAGCCTGCCCGACGGCTGGTGCGACCTGCCCAACGTGCGCATGCTCGGGCAGAAGCCATACGAAGAAGTGCCCGGCTACATGGCGGCGTGCGACGCGCTCATCATGCCCTGGAACCGCAGCGAGTGGATCGAGGCCTGCAACCCCGTGAAACTCAAGGAATACCTCGCCGTCGGACGCCCGATCGTCACCACGCCGTTCCATGAACTTAAGAACTACATGCTGCTGACGCGGATCGCGGACACGCCCGAGTCGTTCGCGCGTGAGATCCGCGCCGCGCTCGCCGATCCGGGCGACCCCGCCCGCCGGCGCCTCCGGGTCGAAAATGAAACATGGGACGCCAAGGCCGATTCCGTCCTCGCGGAACTCAACAATCTCGGGCTGACGATCGAAGGGGAGCAGAAGCGATGATGGAAGTCCGCAAGCCGACCGTCTGCGCCGACGGCGCCGACGCCGCGCACAAACTCGCGCTCGAGCGCGGCGAGCCGATCCTCTGCCCCGCGACGCTCTTCGCCGACGACCGCGGCTGGTCCATCATGAACCAGATGCAAGGCGTCATGACCAACGCCGGCCAGATCAACTATTCCTGCCAGTACCCCGGTGTTATAAAAGCCTGGCATCGGCACGCGAAGCAGACCGATTTCTGGCTCTGCGTGCGCGGGCACATCAAGGCGGGCGTCTGGCGTGACGGGGAATCGTGGGCTTGGACGGCCGTCCTGGGTGAGAAATCGCCGGACGTGCTGATCATCCCGCCGGGGTTGTGGCACGGCGCCGCGACGGTCGGGAACGAGCACGCCGGACTGCTCTATTATGTCACGCACGCGTACGATGCGCGTCGGCCCGACGAGGACCGACGCGCGTACGACAGCGTGCCGGGGTTCCCGTGGACGGTTCGGCATGGGTGAGGGGCTATCCAACACGATCGGCGTGGTGCTGCTCGCGGGCGGGCTTACGCCTTCACCTCTGGCGTCGGCGGCGCGGATGCCCGCGCTGCGCCTCGCGCCGGACGGTTCGCGGACCGTGCTGCGCAACTGGCTGGAAACTCTCGACGTGCTCGCCGGCGCCGAGGGCGTCGAGCGTTTGCATCTGCGGATAGTCTTCGACACGCCGCGCGACGCCGACCACGCGCCTATCGCGCACGGGCGCGTCGCTGCGGAGTTCCAGTGCGAGTCCGGCAAGTACCGCGGGCCGGCGGGGGTCGCGCGCGACATGGCGCTCGGCCTGCCCGGCGCGGGCGACGTGCTCATCGCCGAGGCCAACCGCTGGCCGCTCGAAGATCTTTCCCCTCTCATCCACGCCCACCGCGACGCCGGCGCCGAGATCACCGTCGCGCGTCAGCGTGACGGCTCGCCCGCGGGGATGTACGTCACCACCCGGGCCGCGCTCGAACTCGTACCGCAACGCGGGTTCATGGATCTGAAAGAACAATGGCTCGCCAAGGCCGTCACGGGCGGGCTTCACGTGCGTGTGTTCACGTTCGCACGCGACGGCGCGCCGGCGCTGCGCACGCGCGAGGACGTGCTCGAACTGACTCAGAAACTTACATCGTCGGCGCCCGGGACGAAACCGGCGGGGTCGGCGCCGCTGGTCCTCGACGGCGATCCCCCGCGGGCCGCCGACGCCTGGCGCGTTATATCACCGGGCGCCGCGGTCGACGCGACCGCGGTCGTGATCGAATCGGTCGTGATGCCGGGCGCGCGCGTCGAAGCCGGGGCTATCCTCGCGCACTCCATCGCGACGCCCGGCTCGGTCGTGCGCGCCGGCGCCAGGCTCATCGGCGCGGTCGCGCCGGGCGACGCGGCGATCGGCGCGACGCTCGACGCGATCGCGCGGGAGGCAGCACGATGATCGACCGCGGGGCATGGAAGTTCACCGACGGCGTGCTGCTCGCGGCCCTTCCCGCGCTAGCCGTCGCCGCGATGTGGCGCACCTGGGCTGACATCGTCAACGTCGCTCTCCGCGACGAAGAGCAGTCGCACGTGCTGCTCGCTCCCATCGTCGTCGCGTGGCTGCTGTGGACAAGGCGCGAACGGCTGCGCATGGTCCGCCCGCGCTGGAGTTTCGCGGGGCCCGCGGTCATTGCGCTCGGGTGGGCTTCGGCGGAGTTCGGCTTCGCGCGCGGGCACCTCGCGCTCGAACACTTCGGAGCTATCGCCGTCGCGTTCGGCGCAGCGCTCACAATCCTAGGTGTGCGCTTCGTGATGAAGTTCCTGCCCGCGTTCGCGGCGTTGCTGTTCCTCATCCCAGTCCCCGGGTTCATCAGGCAGGAGGTCGCCGGACCGCTCCAGACCGTCACCGCGAGAGTGACGGTGTTCGGGCTTGAACTCTTCGGCGTGCCCGTCGCGCGCACCGGCAACGTTATTACAATCAACGGGCACGATGTCGCCGTCGCCGAGGCTTGCAACGGGATGCGCATGGTCGCGGCACTCGCGATCGTGACGTACGCGTTCGTATTCTCTGTCCCCATGCGGCAGTCGGTCCGGCTGCTGCTGCTCGCCGCCAGCCCGATCGTCGCGATCGTCTGCAACGTCATCCGCCTGACGCCGACCGTTCTTCTTTACGGGTACACCGACCTCGACACAGCGGAACTCTTCCACGATCTGAGCGGTTGGGCGATGCTCTTCGTGGCGCTGGGCATCCTCTGGGCGACGCTGGGGCTGCTGCGCTGGCTCGAAGTCCCGATCGCGCCGTACGCGGTGGCGCAGGAGTAATCATGGCGAAACGGCTCGATCAATCCGCGCGCCCCTGGGCGGCGCCGCTCGTCGCGGCGGCGGTTCTCGTCGCGCTCATGCTCAGCGGCGGGTCCGCAGCGATCACCGACGAACAGACCGAGAAATATCACGCCGACGTCGCGGCGCTGATCGACGGTATCCCCATAAAAATCGGCCCGTGGATCGGCAAGGACGTCGATGCGCCGCCCGCCGCGGTCAAGATCCTCCGACCGAATCGTCTGCTCCAGCGGCGTTACGTCGATCCTTCGACCGGGCGGTCGTTCTCGCTGCTCGTCGTCCATTGCGGGGACGTGCGCGACATGCAGGGGCACTACCCGCCGCAGTGCTACCCGGCGCACGGCTGGGAGCCGCTCGGCAGCCGCGATGTCGCAGTCACGCTCGCGGGGTCGGCGTTCCCGGCGAAGGAATACGACTTCCGACGGACCACCGACGGTTTCGAGCAGCGGATGAACGTGATCGGGTTCTTCGTTGTCCCCGACGGGAGCGTCGAGATCGTCTCAACTTATGAAGGTCTGATGTCGGCGGCGCGGCGGAGGACGCGCGCCGGCCTCGGCGCCGCCCAGATCCAGCTCGTCAGCGGCAGCGACATGGACGCCGCCGAACGACGCCGAATCGCCGAGGAGTTCGTCGAAGCGATAGAGCCGGTGATCCGCGTGATCGCGGGAGGAGCAAGCCGTGACTGATCTTCGCAAGGACGCCGATCTCGGGTTCGGCGACGGGCGCGCGTCCGAAGCCGCCGGCGCCTCGTCGCCGCTCGACTCGAACCCCGCAATGATCGTTCACCGGCTGCTCCGCGGGCGATATCACATCGCGGCGTTGCTCGGCATGATCTTCGCAGCGGTCGGCGCGCCCGCGGGCTACCTCGCGGTCAAGCCGTCGTACACCAGCCTCGGGATGATCCAGATCGTCCCCGCGACTCGGAAGATCCTCTACGAGACCGAGGAAAGCCAGATCCCGCCGATGTTCGATTCTTTCGTCTCGGCGCAGGCGCAGTTCGTGACGGCCCGCCGCGTCTTCGATATGGCGATGCAGGACGAGCTACTGCGCCAGTCGGGCTGGCCGGACGGTGTGGACGGTCTTCGGATGCTCCAGCAGAGCGTCGCCGCTTGGGCGCCCCCGCGCGGGCAGATCGTCACGGTGCGATCAGAAGCGCGCGAGCCGCGCCTCGCGCAGGAATCCCTCAACGCCGTCCTCCGCGCGTACAAACGTCTCTACATCGACGAGCGCGGACGAACTCGCATGGAGCGCCAGCGCATCCTCGAAGAACAGCAGTTGACGCTGCGAGCCGAGGTCCGAGCCCTCAAGGATCAGATCAACAGCCTCGCGGAGCAGTTCGGCGTGGACAACCTGGCGCGGCTGCACGCGGCGCGAGTCGATGAACTGAGCGAACTGGACGCGCGCCTGCGCGAGGTTGACCTCGCGATCGCCGACGCCGAGACCCGAGCCGCGGCGCGGCCGCAGCCCGGCGCCCCGACAGCCTCGGCGGAGCCTGGTTCCGAAGGCGTTCCCGACCCGATCGCCGAGCGTCGCGCGCTCGAAGCCGCGATCGCCGAGCGCGACCGCGCACTCGCCGACATGCTCACGCGGGAGCGTGCGCTGCGGTCGGAACTGGCGAATCTGCGCAACGCCGGGTACGGGCCTCAGCACCGCAGCGTGCGCCAGGTGAACACACAACTTACAACGCTGCGGATACAGATCGAGGACCGCGTGGACGTCCTCGCCGACGGGTTCACCCCCGAAGCCGGGGGCGAGACGCTGATCGCCGGCGCCAGCCTCGACGATCTCCGCGCCCTCCGCGTGCGCTACCAGCGCCTGCGCGACGACGCCGAGGCGCAGGTTTCGTTCCTCGGCGCCCGGCGCCGGGTCATAGCGGGCCTACAGGAAGAAGTCGTAAATAAAGAACGGCTGCTCGCAGACGCGCGCAACGCGCTCGACCGCCTGCAACTCGAAGCGCGCCAGCAGGACGAATCAACCGACCGCGTCACTATCGCGAGCTGGGGGGACTATCCCGTCGCGCCGTCGCGCGACAAGCGCGTCACGCTCGCCGGCGCCGGGCTCGTCGGCGGGTTCGGGTTCGGCGTCGGGCTTGTCGGGCTTTTCGGGCTTGTGCGCCCGTCGTGCCGGTATGTGGACGACCTCGAGCGTCCGACGCACTCGGCGCCGCTGCTCGGGACGCTGCCCGACCTGAACACTCACGACCCCGAGCAGGAAGAACTCGCCGCGCTGAGCGTCCACCAGATCCGCAACGTTATCGAGATACAGAACCCAAGCCCGGACGGGCTTGGACGCGTCTTCACCATCACGAGCGCGTGCGCCGGCGAAGGAAAAACAAGTCTGACGATGGCGCTCGGGATGTCCTTCGCCGCGGCGGGTCAGCGGACGCTGATCGTCGACGCCGACCTCGTCGGTCGCGGTGTGACGCTCCAGCTCCGGCTTGATAATAAGCCCGGGCTGCGGGAACTGCTCGAGGGCGCGACCGCCGAGGACGTTTCGCACTCGACGCCGGTCGTGAACCTTCGCGCGACGCCGACGGGTTCGGCCGAGCGTTTCGAGGCTAAGAACATCTCGCGTGACGGCGCCGCGCGCGCCCTCGACGCGCTCCGCGGCTCGTTCGACATCGTCCTCATCGACACCGGCCCGATCATGGGAAGCCTCGAAGGCAACCTCCTCTGCGCCCTGAGCGACGCGACGCTCCTCGTCGTGACGCGCGGGCAGAAATCGCGGCTCGTGCAGGCGGCGCTGGCGCGGCTCGCAAACATCGGCGGCCGCTGCGCTGGGACCGTCTTCAACCGCGCCCTCGCCGACGACTACATGCGCAGCGTCAGCCACACCTCGTTCCACGTCGGGTCCGTGCGCAGCGGGCAGCAGCCGATCACGCGCGACCCGTCGATCGCCGGCTCGCGGGCGCTCGTTCAGGCCGTCGCCGGCACGGGGCATGAACGAGAGGGTCAGGACGCGGCGTGACGACGCTAGGCGCCGTCAATCAGCGCGAACGCTCAGATTCGGCCGCGTCGCCGCGACGTGTCGGGCCTGCTGTGGTCTGGGGGCTTGACTCGGTCGGGCTGCACGACCGGCGCTGGGCCTCGCGCCGCGTGCAGGTAGTCCGCGCGGGCGCCGGGGCTGATTCCGTGGACACGCCCGGGCCGGCGTTTTATCTCCTGCTCGACTCGACCCGGGCCGCCCTCTTCGATCTCGCGCCGGTCATACGACGGGTTAACTGGCTCAAGCCCCGGGCGGTTCGGCTGCGCATCCTCGACACGCACGAATCGCCCTACCGCGAGCACGTCGAAGCCGACGAGAACGACAGGCTGGTGCGCATCCGTCGTGATTACTTCGACGCCGCGGGTTCGCGGACGCGTTCGACGGATCAGGTGATCCTCACGCCGGACGCGCGTATTGCAAAGCAATGGGCCGAGCATCCCGGCGGGGTCGCCTGCCGACGCGCCGTTTATAAAGCCTGCGGCAAGGAATCAGTCGCCAACCTCTCCGTCACCGGCATCACCGGGGATCTCCGCGACCCCGACGCCGCCGATCGCATCCTCGCAAGTCTTATATCCACCTGGCGCCGACCCGAAGCCGTGATCGACGGCGTGTACCTCTTCTCGCCGGGCGTATGGGTTCACGAACGCGCCGAGATCGACCCCGCGGCGACACTCGTCGGCCCGCTGTGGATCGGCGCGGGTATGACGCTGGACGCCGGGTCGGCGCTGATCGGCCCCCGCGTCGCGCCGGACCGGTCGCGTCTACCGATCCCCGCGGCGCCGGCGTGGGAGGATCTGACAACCGCGACGTGGCGTCTTACGTCGCGCCGCCTCACGCCGCGCAAGATCTTCGGTAAACGCGCGTTCGACATCGCGTTCAGCCTGTGCGTTCTCGCGGCGACGCTGCCGCTGTACCCGGTTATAATGCTGGCGATCCTGATCGAGGACGGGTGGCCGCCGTTCTTCAGCCACCGCCGGCAGACCGTCCGCGGGCGTGAGTTCCCGTGCCTGAAGTTCCGCACGATGCGTAAGAACGCGGAGGCGCTCAAGGCGGAACTCGCCGCCCTCAATCAGGCCGACGGGCCTCAGTTCTTCATCGAGGACGACCCGCGCATGCTAAGAGTCGGCAAAGTCCTCCGGGCGACGCAACTCGACGAGATCCCGCAGTTCATCAATGTCCTGCTCGGGCACATGAGCGTCGTCGGCCCGCGCCCAAGCCCCGACAAGGAAAACCAATATTGCCCGGCGTGGCGCGAGGCGAGGCTCAGCGTCCGGCCCGGAGTCACCGGCCTCTGGCAGGTCCGCCGGACTCGCGAGCCGCAGACCGACTTCCAGGAATGGATCCGCTACGACCTCGAATACGTCCAGCGGCGTTCGTGGCGTCTGGATCTTGTCATAATCCTCAAAACATTCACAAAGATCTTCGGAGGCTGAGCACCATGGCGCGGCGAAAGCGACAGCGTGCGCGATTCCTCATCCTGCTCGGCGTGATCGGTGCGCTGGGCGTCGGCGGCGTGGTCGCCGTGCAGTGGCGCGACACGCGCGAGGCGGCACGGATCGAATCAAGCCGGACCGACGGGATGGCCGCGCACGAAGCCGGGCGTCACGAGGACGCCATGCGCCTCCTCGGCTATGTCGTCGCGAAAGTCCCCGACGACGGTGAGTCGCTGCTCGCCATCGCGCGGAGCCGCAGGCAGGTTCCCGAACTTAACAGCCGGCACCTCGGGCGCGCCGTCGTCTTCGCCCGCGAAGCAGCCCAGGCGATGCCCGACGACCTCCGCCCGCGCGAACTTCTAATGTCGCTCTTCACCGAGCTCGGCATGCTGACCGAGCGCCTCGACGCCGCCCGCGCGATCCTCGAAATAAATCCCGAGCACCGCGACGCCATGCTCGTCGAGATCGACTCCCTCCGTCGGCTCGGGCAGCGCGACGACGCGCTCGCGCGGGCGAGAGCCATGCGCCGCGCCCATCCGACCGATCCGGTCGCGGTTCGGGCCGTGCTCGAACTCATGGTCGAGGCGTCGCGCCCCGAGGAAGAGACTCTCGCGTTCCTCGAAGCCGTCATCGAGGCTGCCCCCGATGACGCCCGGCTGCACGTTCTTAAGGTGCGCACTCTCGGTCAGTTCGGCCGACTCGCCGACGCCCGGGCCGCGGCTCTCGTCGCCGCGTCGCTGCCGCAACCCGACGCCGCCACGCTCGCCGGGACGGTCGAACTCCTGGATCTCCTGGGCGAGACACGCGCCGCCGACGGGCTTCTCGAACGCATCGGCGCCGGGATCGACAACGCGGAGCGCGCCGTGATCGTCGCCGCCGCCCGCGACTGGAAGAACGCGCGCCCCAGCGCCGCGCGAGTCCGCATCGCCGCGGGAATCGAAGATTTTTCCGCGGCGTCGGACGACCTGCTCGGCTGGACCGCGGTGATCGACGACCCGGGCGAACTCGCAGCACTCGCGCGCGATTATCTGCGCGAGCGCACCACGCCGACCGCTGGCGCCTGGCGCGCTGTTCTCGATGCGCGCGACGCCGCCCGCGAAGGGCGCTGGCAGGACACAGCGGCGTCGGCGCGTCGCGCGTCGGAACTCGATCCGCGCAACATGATCGCGCCGTACCTGCTCGGGGAGGCCGAACGCTCGACCGGCGACTGGCGCGCCGCGGTCGACCGCTGGAGCCGGCTTGTGCTGGTCGAGCCGCGCTGGCTCACGCTCCGGCTCGATCTTATATCCGCGCTGCTCGCGGCGGATCAGCCGCGGGCGGCGTACAACGAGGCGGCCGACACGCTCCGGCAGTGGGAATCGACGCTGATCGCCGCCCACGCCGCCGCCCGCGCCGGCGTCGCGCTGATCGAACGCGATCTCGCCACGACCGCCGAGCGCACGTCGATCCTCGGGCTTATCGACGCGATCGTGACGCAGACCGACGGCGAGCCGGTCGGGCTTGCGCTCCAGACCCGCGCGCTCGCCGCTACCGGTCGCGCCGACTCCGCCGCCGAGAGCCTGGGCCGACTTCTTGATTCTTCACAACTACCGCCGCGCGAGGATCTGATCCCGCTGCTGGCGTCGTGCCGGAAGCACGGCGTGTTCGGCGCGGACGAACTGATCGCGCGCGCCGGCGCGGACGCCGACGCCGAGCCGAGCGTCGTCTTCGCCACAGCCGTCGCGCTCACGGAATCCGGCCGACGCGCCGAAGCGGACGCGCGATTCGCCGCAGCCCGATCCGCCGCTGCGGGCGATGCTCGTCGTGCGCAGATCCTCCGTCGGCTGCACGCCGTGTTCCTCGACCGTGTCGGCGATCCCGCAGCCCGCGAAACTCTCGAAGCCCTCGCCGCGGAACGCCGCGACGATCCCGAAGCCCAGCAGGCGCTGCTCGCCGCGAGATCGACATGGACAAGCCGCGAGCCGATCGACGCCGCGATCCTCGCGCTGCGCGAAGCGATCGGCGACGAGAGCAGCCTGTGGAAGGTCCACCGCGCGCGTGAAAGATTGACATTCGACGCATCGGACCGCGCGGCGGCCGAGGTCGTCACGCTGCTGGAGCCGGTCGTCCGCCGCGAGCCTGACAACGCCGCCGCTCTTACATTCCTCGGCGAGGCGTACGCGGTTCTCAAGGACTACGCGCGAGCGTCGGAGATGTTCGGCCGGGCCGCCGACACTCAGCGCCCGGGACCGGCGGTAACGCTCCGGCTCGTCGAACTGCTGCACCTCGCGGGGCAGCGTGATCAGGCGCGGACACGGATGCTGGCGCTGCTCGAGCGCGACGATCTCATGCGCGACGAGCGTCGGCAGCGGGCCCGGCTGCTGCTGCGTCTCGGGATGAACGCCGAGGCGAGCGCCGACCTCGCGCTGCTCGCCGAGAGCGGGACCGCCGACGACATCTCGCTGGGCGCCGAAGCCGCAGAACGCGCCGGCGACATCGCCCGCGCATCCTCGATGCACGAGACCGTCCTCGCTCGCGAGGACAGAACAGCGCACGCCGTCTTCGCCGCGGCTTCTTTCATCGCCAGGCAGCGCGGGTTCGACGCGGGCCTCGACGCGCTGGATCGGCTGCCCGCGGACATCCCGCCGGACGATCGCGCGATGACGGTCGCGGCGTTCCATCGCGCGCTCGGCCGAGCCGCGGAAGCCGAGCGGTTATTCAGCGAGATCGCCCAGCGGACCGATCGCGCCGACGCCTGGCTAGCACTCGCGCGGCTGCGCGCGGGGATCGGCGACGCCGCGGGCGCGAAACAGGCTCTCGACGCGGGCCTCGCGGCGCATCCCGACAACCGCGAACTTCAGATTCTTCAGATAACACTCGAATCAACCAGCGCCGACGTCTCCGCGAGTCGGCTGCGCACGATCATAGATCGGCTCGAGCACGGGCACGTGGCCCGGCCCGCGCTCGAGCGGTTCCTCGCGGCCCGCACAGCGATCGAATCCCGCCCGAACGACCCCGACTTTGCCGCGACGCAACTGAGGCAGGTGACGCAGGAACACCCGGAGTTCTTCCCGGCGTGGGAGGAACTCGCGATGCGTCTGAGCGGCGCCGGTCGCGCGGATGAAGCCGCGAACGTGGCGCGCGAGGCGGCGTTCAGGATCACCGAGAGCGCGCCGGCAGCCGAACTCGCCGCCCGCGCCCTCGCCATCACGGGCCGGTTCGATGAAGCGCTGAGCATGGCCGACGAATGGCGCGGGCGTCTGACGGACGACCCTTATCCCGCCGCCGTGTTCACCGCTGCGCTACTGAGGCAACTGTCGCGCGACGGCGAAGCGCTCGCGCTGCTCGAGCCTTGGCGTGAGCGGATCATCCGCGAGGCGGAGCGATCGAGCGCGATATTCGAGGCGTACGCCGAACTACGCGCCCGCGCGGGTCACACCGACGACGCGGGCGATCTGTACACGCCGCTGGCCGAGCGCGACCCGGCGTGGGCGAATCGGCGGATGCTGCTGGCGTCGCGGCTGGCGTCGAACCCGGCCGCTGCGATGCGCTGGGTCGAGCGCTGGGCGCCGACGCTCGCCGACACCGCCGAGGCTAAACTTATCATCGGCAAGTCTTACTACGACATCGGCTCCGCTTCGGGAGACCGCGCGCTGATCGAGCGCGCGATCGAGCCGTTGACATCCGCATCTACCGATCCGTCGGCCCGTCTCGGGGCGTCGATCCTGCTCGGGGGCGCGCACGAGATCCTCGGCGATCTTCCCGCCGCCGAACGCGCCTACCGCGCCGCGATCGGGATCAACCCGGACGAGGCCGTCGTGCTGAACAATCTCGCGTACCTGCTTGTGCGAACGGGAGGATCGGCGTCGGAAGCGGTCGAACTTGCGCGCCGGGCCGTCGGGCTGGCGGATAACGCCGGCGCCCCCGCGGGGATCCTCGTAAGTTATCTCGACACGCTGGGCGTCGCGCTCGCGCGGGCCGAGCGTCACAGCGAGGCCGCCGAGGCCTTCGCTCGCGCGGTGTCGCTCGAACCTCAGAACGCCGATGCGCTGCTGGGGCTGGCGGAGAACCGTCTCGCCGCGGGAGAGAGCGCCGCCGACACCATCGACCGCCTGCGTCTGCTGCGTTCACAGAACAGGCTGACCACGCCCGAGCAGCGGCGTCGGCTCGACGCGCTGCTCGAACGCCGCACGCCGGGCTGAACCTGGCGCCGCGACCGACCGATACGCACTGACTAACGGGAGAAAGAAACCATGAAAGGCGTCATCCTCGCGGGCGGGCTTGGCTCGCGGCTCCGTCCGCTCACGCTCGTCACCAACAAGCACCTGCTCCCGGTCTACGACCGGCCCATGATCTATTACCCCATCCAGTGCCTGCTCAACGCGGGGATCAACGAGATCCTTCTCGTCACCGGCGGCGAGCACGCGGGCGACTTCCTCAAGCTTCTTAAAAACGGCAAGCACCTCGGCGCCAAGGAACTCCACTACACATATCAGGAGGGCGAGGGCGGGATCGCGGACGCCCTGAAACTCGCCGAGGACTTCGCCGACGGCGGGAAGATCGTCGTCGTCCTCGGCGACAACATCATCGAGAAGAACATCCGCCGGCCCGTCGCCGACTTCTTCTCCCAGCCCGCCGGCGGGAAGATCCTGCTCAAAGAAGTGCCCGACCCGCATCGCTTCGGCGTGGCGCGCCTCGACGGCGACCGCGTCGTCGAGATCCTCGAAAAACCCAAGGATCCGCCGAGCAACCTCGCCGTAGTCGGCATTTATATGTACGACAACGACGTGTTCGACATCTGCCGGACGCTCAAGCCGTCGGGCCGGGGCGAACTCGAAATCACCGATGTTAATAACGAATACATCCGTCGCGGCGACCTCACGGCGGACGTGCTCGACGGGTGGTGGACGGACGCGGGAACGTTCGAGAGCCTGCACCGCGCCGCGAACATGGTCGCGGAAGCGGGCGCGAATCACGCCGGCGTTAATACGATCGCCGCCGCCGGTCGAGTGTGACCGCGATTCACCCCGCGCCCGGAGCGGGGTCGATCTCGCGGAGATACTTCCACGAATAAATCCCGGTGTGGTGCCCGTCGCTGAAGACGATGCGGACCGCGTAGTTGCCGACGAGTTCGGCGGATTCTGCGCGCAGCGGGCCGGTCGTGCGCGCCGCTGGCAGGACGGTCAGCGGGTTCCGCTGCATCTCCTTGCGGAGTTCGCGCTGCTCGGCGGACGGTGAAAGCCTGCGGAGGTGCGCGACGGGGTAGAACGACACCACGCCGTCGTCCCATTCGACGGTCAATCCGCGTTCGCGGTCGAGATCGAGGCGGACGGGGTTCATGCGCGAGAGTGTACGCGGCGGACGTATGATGCCGGCGATGCTGCTGCTGACACCGGGACCGACGCCAGTGCCCGATCGCGTGCTCCGAGCGATCGCGCGCCCGCCGATCCCGCACAGATCGGCGGAGTTCGAGTCGATCCTT
This sequence comes from Phycisphaeraceae bacterium, assembly GCA_039794205.1. Taxonomy (GTDB): domain Bacteria; phylum Planctomycetota; class Phycisphaerae; order Phycisphaerales; family UBA1924; genus J020. Next base: position 61,095 of record JBDIVU010000011.1, on the reverse strand, counting down.
GCGTCGTGCCTGGCCCCGATGCAAAGTTTATTCGGGACGCGCGGCGTGGTGCTCACGCTCGCCGGGTCCGGGACGACCGCGATGGAGGCGGCGATCTGGTCTCTCGCAGCGGCGCGCGGGCCGGGCGGGACGATCGTCGTCGCGCACAGCGGGAAGTTCGGCGAACGCTGGGCGGAGTCGGCGCGGCGCGCGGGCGCAGCGACGGGCGCGCGGGTGCGCGATCTCTCGGCGCCATGGGGTGAGCCGATCGATCCCGAAGCGCTCGCCGACACGCTGCGCGCGACGCCCGACGCGCGGCTCGTCGTCTTCACGCACTGCGAAACCAGCACAGCGACCGTCAGCGATGCGCGAGCGCTCGCCGCTGCGACACGGGCTTCGGCGCCCGACGCGCTCATCGTCGCCGACGGGATCACAAGCGTCGGCGCGATCCCGTGCGCGATGGACGAGTGGGGGATCGACGCGGTCGCGTGCGCATCGCAGAAGGCGCTGGGCCTCCCGCCCGGGCTGGGGTTCGTGGCGCTGGGCGAGCGGGCGATCGACGCGTTGAATAAGACGAATGTGATGGAAGCCCGGGGTGGCACGGCTCTCCGAGCCGTGGCCGTTGAGCGCGATTCAAACACAACACCGTTCGCCCCTCACCCCGGCCCTCTCCCGGGTGGAGCGGGAGGCAGAAGCAGTGGCACGGGCGCAAACAGTGACACGGGCATAAACAGTGGCACGGGCGTCCCGCCCGTGCGCCATAGCAGAATGAGCAGGTCGACGGGCGAGACGCCCGTCCCACTGGGGCGGCGGATCTCGTCGGCGCCGCCCGTGCCGATGTCGCTGGACCTGTCGCGGGCGCTCGCCGCGGCCGGCGCCGGGCGGACGCCGTTCACTCCCGCGATCAATCTTATATTCGGCCTGCGCGAATCGCTCGCGATGATCGAGGAGGACGGGTTCGATCGACGGCTGTGTCGGACGGCGTCGTTCGCGGCGGCGGTGCGGGGCGCCGCGACTGCGATGGGCCTTTCTATCCCGTCGAAATCGCCGAGTGATTCTGTGACCGCGATCGGATTCCCCGACGCGCTGGCGGACCCGGTCCGCGCATGGCGCCGGTCCGAGCGTGGCGTGGCGCTGGCGGGCGGGCAGGACGGGTGGGCCGGCGCGGTGGTGCGGTTTTCTCATATGGGATTTCTAACAAACGACGACACGATCGCGGGCGTGACCGCGATCGCCGATGCGCTCGACGCGCTCGCGCCGGGCCGGTTCGACACGCGCGCGGGGGTCGCTGCGGCGCGCGACGCGCTCGCCGCGGGGGTGACGCGGTGACTCCGATTGAGCCGATCACGAACTTCGCGGATCGCTTGTGCGACGCGGTCGCGCGTGCGGGGGCGCCGGCGTGCGTCGGGCTTGACCCGGTGCTCGATCGGCTGCCCGCATCGGTGCGCGAGGGCGCGTCCGACGGCGCCGAGGCGATCGAGTCGTTCTGTCGCGGCGCGCTCGGCGCAATCGCGGGGATAGCGCCCGCGGTGAAAGTGCAGTCGGCGTGCTTCGAGCGTTTCGGCGCGCCCGGCGTCGCGGCGATGGAGCGCATCATCGCCAAAGCCCGCGAGCACGGCCTGATCGTCATCCTCGACGCCAAACGCGGGGACATCGGTGTGAGCGCCGAGCACTACGCAGCGTTCGCGTTCGACGCGATGAACGCCGACGGGCTGACCGTCAATCCGTACCTCGGCGCCGACACGCTCGAACCTTACATCTCCGACCGCCACGCCGACCGCGGCCTGTTCGTCCTCGTCCGCACGAGCAACCCCGGCAGCGACGGCGTGCAGCGGCAGGTGCTGATCGACGGGCGGAGCGTGGCGGAACTCGCCGCGGATATAACAATCGAGACGGGCGCGGGGCGGATCGGCGCGAGCGGCTTTTCATCCGTCGGCGCGGTGGTGGCAGCGACGAAGCCCGCGGACGCGCGGTCGCTGCGTCAGCGCATGCCGAGGCAGATATTTCTCGTGCCGGGCTACGGCGCGCAGGGCGGGGACGCGGCGTCGGTGCGCGAGTTGTTCACCGCCGACGGGCGCGGTGCGATCGTCACGGCGAGCCGGAGCGTGCTCTACGCGTTCGAAAAGTCGCCCGGTGTCGAATGGCGCGCCGCGGTGCGCGACGCGGCGGCGGCGTTCGCGCGCGAGGTCGCCGGTGTCGCCACGCCGGGCGTCTGAACCTACGCTTGAAACCGCATGGCGTTCCGTGTTCTTATAGCGCCGGATTCATTCAAGGGGTCGCTCTCGGCGTCGGAGGCGGCCGTCGCGATGGCGCACGGCGTCGAGCGGGCCGCGGCGCAGTTCGGCCGGCGCGTCCGCGTCGATCTGTGCCCGATGTCCGACGGCGGTGAGGGTTTCGCCGAGACCGTACGCCACGCGACGCACGGCAAGGGCCGACATGCCGACACGCTCGACGCTGCGGGCCGATCGATCCGCGCGGAATGGACGATGTGCGGCCCGGGCGCGGCTCGACGACCGGTCGGAGGACCGATCATGCGCGATCGGTTCGCCGAGGCGGCGCTCGCGATTCTCACGCCCTGGCCGAGCGTCCCCGGCAACCCCCTCGCGCGAGCAAGCACCGCGGCGATCGAATCGGCAGCGGCGATCGGACTCGCATCGCTCGAACCTGCTCTTCGCAAGCCTCGCGCGCTCACATCCTTCGGCGTCGGGCAACTCATCGGGCGGGCGCTCGAAGCGCAAGCGGAGATCATCGTCGTCGGACTCGGCGGGTCGGCGACGTGCGACGGGGGGATCGGCATGGCGCAGGCGCTCGGCGTGCGATTCGAACTCGTCGATGAGCCGGCGCACGAAGAATTCGAGCCGGGCGAGACGCCGCCGCAGGGGCCGCCGTTGCGCGCGTCCGATCTTATGCGCATACGTTCGATCGACGTGCGAGGCATGCATCCCGGCTTCGAGAGTGCGCGTCTTGTCGCTGCGTGCGACGTGGACAACCCGCTCTTCGGCGAGGACGGCGCGGCGTATGTATTCGGGCCGCAGAAGGGCGCGACGGACGAAGCCGTGCGGATGCTCGATGAGGGATTGCGGCATCTTGCGAGGAAGTGCGCGGACGCCGGGCTGAGTGTTGATCCGGATGCGCCGGGCGCCGGGGCCGCGGGGGGGATCGGGTTCGCGCTCGCGGCGTTCTTCGGCGCTAGGCTCGAGTCCGGGGCGGCGCTGGTGGCGCGGCTGAATCGGCTGCGCGAACGCGCCCGCAAGGCTGATCTCGTGCTCACCGGCGAGGGAAGGCTCGACGGGCAGACCGCGCGCGGGAAGGCTTGCATGCACGTCGCGCACGCCGCGGCGGACGCTGGGAAGCCCGTGCTCGCGCTTGTCGGATCGACCGGGCCGGGCTGGGATCGGCTGATGCGCACCGGGGGCGGGCCGTTCGATCGCGTAGAGCGGATCACGCCGGCGGGGACGTCGGAAGTCGCCGCGATGCGCGACGCGGCGGGTCTGCTCGAACGCGCGACGACCCGAGCCGTGCAGGATCGGTTGTCCGTCGGGTGAAACTGATTAACTCGCAATAAATCAGCGGCGGCGGACTTCGCCGGTCCCGCGCACGATGCGTCCGATGCGATGGACGGATTCGCCCAGGCGTGTGAGGCGGTCGGCGATCGAATCGGCGAAGGTCGGTCGGACGATGAGGCAGTAGCCGATGCCCATATTGAAGACGCGGCGCATCTCGGCGTCGCCGACGCCGCCGGCGCGCTGGAGCAGGCGGAATATCGGGGGGATATCCCAGGATTTGGCGTCGATCTCGGCGTCGACACGGTTATGCAAGGCCCGGCAGAGGTTGCCTTCGAGCCCGCCGCCGGTGATGTGGGCCATCCCGGATATAACTTTTTTCACGCGGTATGCGCGCTGGAGGCGTACGATCGGCTCGACGTAGATGCGCGTCGGTTCGAGGAGCGCTTCGCCGAGCGTGCGCCCGTCGAGTTCCTTGTATTCGTCGGCGAGGCGAAGCCCGGCCTGTTTCACGATCGCGCGGACGAGGGAGTACCCGTTGCTGTGCGGGCCGCTGGATTCGAGGCCGAGGACGGCGTCGCCCGGCTCGACGCGGGCGGGGTCGATGGCGCGGGATAGTTCTACGACGCCGACGCTGAAGCCCGCGAGGTCGATCTCGCCGGGCGGGTAGACGCCGGGCATCTCGGCGGTCTCCCCGCCGAGGAGCGCGGCGCCGGCCTGTTCGCAGCCCGCGACGATCCCTTTGATGATCTCGGCGAGTTGCTCGGGCACGACCTTCGCTGCGGCGATGTAATCGAGGAAGATCAGCGGCTCGGCGCCTTGGACTATGAGGTCGTTGACGCACATCGCGACGAGATCTATGCCGATGGTGTCCCAGCGGTTGAGTTCGTGGGCGAGTTTGATCTTGGTGCCGACGCCGTCGGTGCATGCGACGAGGACGGGGTCTTTGTAGTTGCGTTTAAAAAGTTTTTCGTTGTAGTCGAGGCGGAAGAGCCCGGCGAAGCCGAGATCGTTGCGGATGACGCGCTGGCCGTAGGTCCGGCGGACCATGGTCTGGATCATGGAGGCGAAGCGGTCGCCCTCGTCGATGGAGACTCCGGCGTCGGCGTAGGTGAGGCCTGCGGACGGGCGTCGCGTCGCGGTGTCGGAGCGTGATTTCGGGCGGCCGGTCGTGCGCTGGGACATACGTTCGATGAGCATACACGCCGAGATGATGCGCGGATAAGGATTTGTGACGGCGGATCCGGCGAGGCGGGCACGGAGGCCCGCCCTACGGTTTTTACCCGGCTCGCGGCTGGATCGGCGGGGAGTATTCTCTAGCCCTGATGCGTATGAGGCTTGACTACATCACGATCGACGCTGCGGGCGCGCGAGCCGTCGCTTCGCACACGGTTCGTGCGGCGGATCCTCACCTGCGCGATCACTTCGCCGGCTTCCCGATCCTGCCGGGCGTCCTGATGCTCGAAACAATGGTCGAGACGGCCCGGCGGCTTCTCGCCGAGCGCGACCCGACGCTCGCGCGGGCCGTGCTCGGGGGTGTGCGGGCGATGAAGTACGGCGCCATGGTCCCGCCCGGCTCGACACTCAGTGTCGAAGTGAATCTGTCGGCGGAGCCTGGGCCGGGCGTTTATGAGTTCAAAGGCGTCGGGACGGTCCGCGACGCGGGTGACGCCGCCGACGCCGAGCCGCGGACCGCGGTGAGCGGGAAGTTCACGCTCCGGCGGATGGTGAAGTTCTGAGCGGCGTCTTTGCCGTGATCGTCCCGGCGCCGTATGGTGGATGGGATCCGGGCGATTAACGCCCGTTCCAGCGACGAGGGCCGCCCGACGATGACGCGCGACGATATCTACGACAAGGTGCAGGAGGTTCTGGTCGACGCGCTGGGCGTCGATGAGGACGAGGTCTCGCCCGGTTCGAGCCTGACGGCGGATCTCGGCGCCGAGTCGATCGACTTCATCGACATCGTCTTCAAGCTCGAGCAGGCGTTCGGGTTCAAGATCCAGCAGGGCGAACTCTTCCCCGAGAACGTCATGGACAACCCGGAGTATGTCCAGGATGGGCGTGTCACCGAGGACGGGCTTGCGATGCTGCGCGAGCGCCTGCCGCACGCGGACTTCTCGGCGTTCGAGGACGACCCCGAGGTGACGAAGGTCGCGGAGATCTTCACCGTCGACGCGGTCGTCAACTTCGTCGAGCGCAAACTCGCTGGCGTCCGCGGCTGAAGCGCGTCGTCGATCGCGGCGGTTGATGCCCCCGCTCGCGGGGCGTCGCGGCTACGGGCTACCATGCCCGGCATGCTAGGGTCGCACCTCTCTATCGCCGGCGGGATGGTCAACGCGCTGCGCGAGGCGTGTCGGCTGAAGTTCGACACCGTGCAGGTGTTCACCAAGAACCAGCGGCAGTGGCGCGTGTCGCCGATCAAAGAAGACGACCGCGAAGCCTGGCTGGGCGGACTCGCCGATCTCGGCTGGCAGGATCGCACGGTCGCGCACGCGTCGTACCTCGCCAACCTCGCCAGCCCGGATGACGCGCTGCGGGCGCGATCGCTGGACCTGATGCGCGCAGAGCGCGACCGTTGCGATGCGCTGTCGATCCCGTTTCTGGTGTTTCATCCCGGCGCGCACATGGGCGCCGGGGACGAGTCCGCGCGTGCGGGTTGCGCACGGGTGGCGGCGTGCCTGCGTGAGTTGATCGACGAATCGCCCGATAGCCGGGCGGTGTTCTGCCTCGAGAACACCGCGGGATCGGGGACGACGCTGGGGCGGACGTTCGAGGAACTCGCGTTGATCGCCGATCTTGCGGCTGCGGGCGCCCGGGGCGGAGCGCTCGAAGCGATCGAACGCCGGATCGGGTTCTGCGTAGACACATGCCATGCGTTGGCAGCCGGGTACGACATCACGACCGAGGCGGGCGTGCGCAGCGTGTTCGGCATTTTCGACGGGAAGATCGGTCTGGATCGGCTGCGTGTGCTGCACGTGAACGATTCGAAGGGCGCCTTGGGCAGCCGGGTGGACCGTCACGAGCACATCGGGGACGGCGCGGTGGGCAGGTCCGCGTTCGGTTTCGTGATGAATGAGGCGAAGTTCGCGGACGTGCCGAAAATCCTCGAAACGCCGAAGGGCCGATCGCCGAAAGGAATGGAGTGGGACACGATCAATCGCCGGCGGCTGCTGAGGATGATCGAGCCGACGCCGGCGCGGGATCGCCCGGTCGGCGCCCGGGCGGGGGTTTGACGACGATGCGGACACGGAGCCTCTGGCCGACACTGCTGCTGACGGGCGCGCTCGCGGCGGGCGGTTGCGCGATGTCCAACGCCGCCCGGACCCGCGAGGCGGACCTCCGCGCCCGCGAATACGTCGCCGAGGCGGCGCGGCTCGGGGACGCCGGGCTTGTCGAGGAAGCGATCGCGCAACTACGCCTGGCGATCGAGGAGAACCCGCTGCTGACGACCGCCCACGTCGGGCTTGGCGACCTGTATCGCCTTCAGGGTGACTACCCGTCGGCGGAGGCTTCGTTCCGCGAGGCCGTCACCATCGAGCCGCGGTCGTTCGAGGCGCAGTACGGGCACGGGCTGGTATTGCAACTTATGAACCGGGTCGGAGAGGCGGTCGCGGCGTATCTCCGCGCGCTCTCCATCGACCCCGAGGACTTCAACGCCAACCTCAACCTCGCCACCGCGCACCTCCAGCAGCGTCAGGCCCGGCAGGCGCTCCCGTACGCGGAGAAAGCGGCGGAACTCAACCCGCTGGATGGGCCGGCGCGCGTTAACCTCGGCGCCGTGTACGCGACGCTGGGCGAGCACGACCGCGCCATCCGCGCATACCAGGCAGCGGCGGAACTCATGGACCTCACTCCCCCGCTGCTGTTGAACCTCGCCGACAGCCTCGGCGCGACGGGCCGGCATCAGGAGATGGTCAACACGCTCGGCGAACTGCTGAAAATCGACGAGTCCGCCGCGGCTTACGAACGGCTCGGGTTCGCGTACTTCCGGCTCAATCGGCTCGACGAGGCGCTGCCGGCGTTCCGCAAGGCGGTCGAACTCGACGCGAACCACTACCCGGCGCTCAACGGGATGGGCGTGTGCCTGCTCAACCGATACCTCATGAGCGACCGCACCGACGCGGACGCCCGGCGCGAAGGCGTCGCGGCGCTCCAGCGGAGCCTGCGGATAAACCGCCAGCAGCCGCGGATTGTGGACCTGGTCAGCCGGTACGGGTGAGGCTATACTATTGCCTCCCTCCCGCCCCGCCACGGAATTCAGATAATGAAGCGACACAAAGCCCGGAACATTCTGATCGGCGCGGGAAAAATAACTTTGTTTCCGCGCGCCAGACGAACGCGCTTCAGGATTGATTATAGGAAGCCTCGCTCGGACGCCGAGGCTCTGCGAAGCGATTGGGTGGCGGTAGGAAACGACCTGAAATCCGCGATGCGATACTTCGTCGCGTCGGAGCCACGGCTTGAACATCATGTCAAACGCTGATGATGATCTGATCAACTCTCAATCGCAGCCGCATCAGGATAAACATGAGTTGTCGCAACCTGGCGCGATCGCCCATGTCAGTATTGCACAATTTTCCGGCTCTCTACCGCACCCCGATATTCTGCGAGATTATAAAAATATAGTGCCGGGTGCGGCAGACCGGATCATCGCAATGGCGGAGTCACAATCTTCTCCTTGCCGGGAGCAGGAAAAAACTAATATTGCAGCACAAATTGCTGATGCAGCTTCGATGCGGAAGGATATCCGACTCGGGCAGATTCTAGGATTCACGATCGTTACAGTCGCCATTGCAGCGGGCGCCGCCGCGATCATCTTCGGCGAGGGACTGACAGCGAGCATTGCCGGCGGCTTGATAGGCGGCGGGGGTGTGGTCGGGTTGGTGTCCGTGTTCCTCTTTGCGCAGCGGGAAAGCAATATCGCACAAGAGTTCGGCGGAATGGGGCTATTCGAAGATGCCTGACCCTTCTATCCTCGAGTTCTTCCCGTCGCCCGCCGAGGCGGCGTTCGTGATCGAGCACACCGCCGAGGAGTTCACCTCGGTGTGCCCGAAGACCGGGCACCCGGACTTCGGCGAGGTTGTCCTGAGCTACCAGCCGCGGCCGGCGTCGGCCGGCGGGGTGTGCGTAGAACTAAAGTCTCTGAAACTTTACTATCAGTCGTTCCGCAACGAGGGGATCTTCTACGAGGCCGTGACGAACGTCATCCGCGACGATCTGGCGTCCCGGCTCGAACCGGCGTGGCTCCAGGTTGTCACGCGCTGGCGTGGCCGGGGCGGGATCCGCTCGGAGATCCGCGCCGAGGCGGGCGACGTGCCCGCCCACTACCGCGGCCGACGATCGGCCGGCTGGTGAACCCGCGCCCCCGCGCCGGGCGTAGAAAGTGCTGATGAAACACACGAAGCTTTCCGTGATGTCCGTCTGCGTGATCGCGGTAGCGATCTCGGGGACGATTCGCGTCCAGGCGCCGGTCGTGGCGTCGGCTCCGACGGGCGAGACGGCGGATCTCTCGCCCCGGTTCGAGATCGGCGTGCCGGCGTTGTACGAGCATGTCCTGACGATGACGCAGAAACAGCGTGTGGGACGGTTCGCGGAAGCGACGGCGTCGTTGCAGATGTTCACCGACCTGAGGCTCGTAGCGACCCGGCGGCTGCGTGACGGCGGGGCCGAGGTGCAACTTACATTCGATCGCCTGGCGATCGAGGTGGCGCCGGCGGCCGCGCTCCGGGCGGTCTACGACAGTGAGACGGACGCCCCCGCGCCGGGCGACGACGCCGAGCCGTTCCGTCGCGCGCTCAGACGGGTGGCGCAGACGGGGATCGTTTACCATGTTGACCGCAACGGCCGCGCGACACCGGTCGCTGGCGCCCGCGAGATAGTCCGCCTCGTTGAAGGGCTTGCGGGCTACGAACTCGTGGCGACGCTCTTCAGCCCGGGCTGGCTGAGCGAACTTGTGCAAGATGTTTACGGGCCTTCACACGAGAAACCCGAGCGGCGTTTCGGTGAGAGCTGGGAAGTCGAGCAGGCGTTGTGGCTCGGCGGTGCGCCCGGCGCCAGGACTGTCATCCGCTGGACTCTCGAGTGCGAACGCGACGGCGTGGCGCTCATCCGGGGTGTCGGGGAGACCTCGCCGCCGATCGCGCCCGACGAGTCGCTCCGCGGGCTGGAGCAACAGACCGAGGGCCTGTTCTCACACTTCGCGACCGATTGGGACTCAAGGCTGGGCAGAACCAGGCTCGTCGAAAAGAGCCAGGCGCTGTCCCTCTCATACCGCTTCGACGAGCAAGCCGTCGCCACCGCGACTCTGAGCGGCCACTCGCTTCTTCAGGCGAAGGGCCAATAACACGGGCGCCTGATCCGGAACTCGCGCGGATGCGCGTGGGTTTTTCAACCGAAAAAACTCTGCGGGCGGATCACTGTCGCACCCGAACCGGCCGAATTCCGTACCATCGCCTGGGCATTCCGTCAGCCGCAATCAGCAGGAGCACGAACTATGAAGACGACGCATCCCGCGATGTTCTTATCCGCATGCATGTTGCTGGCGCTTCGTCCGGGCGTCGGCGCGGGTTCTGACGCCCCTCCCCCGTCCGTTCATGCACAGCCGGAACGGATCGTCGCGGTCGGGGCCGTGATGGGCGAGTTCGGCCACTTCGTCCAGACTCTTCAGGACGCCGGTCTGCTGGACGACGACGCCGCGTGGATCGGCGGCGGCGCCCACCTGGTTCTCCTAGGGAACACGATCGGCCCGGGGCACGGCCTGATGCCCACAATCGACCTGGTCCGCCGTCTGGAACACGAGGCCGCGCAGGCCGGGGGGATGGTCCACACGCTGCTCGGGCGGACGGAGTTCGAGGTCATGCACCACGACTACTCCTCGATCGACCCGATCGTCTACCAGCATCTCGGCGCCGACATCCCGGAAGATCGGCTGCGCGAGTTCATAGATCAGGGCATGCAGCAGATCATCGAGGCGTTCCCGGACAACCCCGAGACAGGTCGCCGGGCGGCCGACCGCTACTGGAACCGGATCGAGCAATCGCTCACGCCGGGCGCCTTGGCTTTCCTCGACCTGTTCAATCCGGGCGAGGAACTCGGCGAGTGGCTGCGAACGCGGAACGTGGTGGTGCGATTAGGCGAATTTCTGTTCAGCGCCGGGGGAGTGAGCCTTCACTACGCGGGCAAGGGGGTGGAGGAGATCAACGCCGAGTTCCGCCTCCGCCTCGCTCAGGAGCCGCGCCTGTTCTTATGGAACCTTGAGAGTCAGGACGCGCCGGCGTGGTGGCGGGGCCTGCTGAGCGGGTCGGACTCTCAGTTGGAGCCCCTGATCGACAGCGTTCTGCATCACCAGCGGGCCCGCGCGCAGATCATCGGCATGAATAACTCCAAGCAGGCGCCGACGCGTTACGCCCTGCGAGGCCGGGTGTTCTTTGTGGACTCCGGCTCATGGACTCAGCGATTTCAGACCGACACCCCGCGGCGGGCGGCGCTCGAGATCGTCGGCGATACGTTCACGGTGATGTGGGACGGGCATCGCCTGAACGCTCCGACTCCGGGTCCGATCCCGGCGTCGGCCCCGCTCGGGCTGCCCTGAGATTGTTCGGGAGGGGTGCTCAGGGTGGGTGGCGGCGTCGAGCCGTGCGGGGTTGCTGTCCGACTTGTAGAGTCGCCCGGCGGGGTGTAGAGTGTGCGGCTCGCCGGCCTGCCCGCTGGGCGCGCCACGCCGCCGTAGCTCAGTTGGTAGAGCACACCCTTGGTAAGGGTGAGGTCATGGGTTCAAGTCCCATCGGCGGCTTGCACGTTCCCACGGCGTCGCCGCCGGGGGCCGGTCTTGGTATGCTCCCGATTCACGCCGCGGTGGACGAGGACGGAGAGCGGCGGCGTGGGTGGTGGACTCCCGCCGCGACAGTCACAGGTATCGAGCACGCCGGGGTGGGCCGCCGGCGAGGCGGATGATTGATCCCAGGCCCCGAACGCCACGAAGAACCGTTTTCCAGACGGTGGAGGTCTCGAAGTCATGGCCAAGGACACCTTTGCACGCACCAAGCCGCACGTGAACGTCGGCACCATCGGGCATATCGACCACGGCAAGAGCACCCTCACCGCCGCTCTGTCGGCGCGCTCGGCCCACAAACTCGGGCAGGCCGCCAAGTCCTACGCCGAGATCACCAAAGGCGGCACCGTCCGCGACTCAAACAAAACCGTCACCATCCACTCCTCGCACACCGAGTATGAGACGGACAACCGCCACTACGCCCACGTCGACTGCCCCGGGCACGCCGACTACGTCAAGAACATGATCACCGGCGCCGCCCAGATGGACGGCGCCATCCTCGTCGTCGGAGCCGACGACGGGCCTGCACCCCAGACACGCGAGCACGTCCTCCTCGCACGCCAGGTCAACGTCCCCTACATCGTCGTCTACATGAACAAGGTCGATCTCGTCGACGACCCCGAACTCCTCGACCTCGTCGAACTCGAGATCCGCGACCTCCTGAGCAAGTACGACTTCCCCGGCGACGACATCCCCGTCGTGCGAGGCTCGGCCAAGGCCGCCCTCGACTGCGCCGGCAAGGACGACGCCGCCTGCGCCTCGATCGACGAACTCTTCAAAGCCTTGGACACCTACATCCCCGAGCCTGAGCGCCTCACCGACAAGCCCTTCCTGATGCCCATCGAGGACGTGTTCTCGATCAAGGGCCGCGGGACCGTCGGCACGGGCCGCATCGAACGCGGGATCTGCAAGGTCGGCGACGAAGTCGAGATCGTCGGCCTGACCAAGGCGCCCCGCAAGACCACCGTCACCGGCGTCGAGATGTTCAACAAAACCCTCGACTCCGGCGAGGCCGGCGACAACGTCGGCGTCCTCCTCCGAGGCGTCGAAAAGGACGACCTCGAACGCGGGCAGGTTCTCTGCAAGCCCGGCTCCATCAAGCCCCACACCAAGTTCGAGGGCGAGGTCTACGTCCTCACCAAGGAAGAAGGCGGCCGCAGCACCCCGTTCTTCACCGGCTACAAGCCGCAGTTCTACTTCCGCACCACGGACGTGACCGGCGCGGTCAAACTCCTCGGCGGGGCCGAGATGTGCATGCCCGGCGACAACGTGCAGGTCGAGGTCGATCTCGGCGAGAAGCCCATCGCCATGGAAGACGGCCTGCGCTTCGCCATCCGCGAGGGCGGCCGGACCGTCGGCTCGGGCGTCGTCACCAAGATCCTCGAATAATCCCGAACGCCGAAGCACACGCCGCAAGGAAGCAGAACAATGGCTAAGAAAAAAGGCGACGCGCGCGAGCACGTCTGGCTCCAGTGCTCGGAGACCGGCGACCTCAACTACCGCACCTCCATCCGCACCAAAGGGGGCATGCCCGAACGCGTTAAGGACGGGCTGAACAAGTACTGCCCCCGGCTCCGCAAGCACACACTGCATAAGATCAAGCGGAAGTGACCCCGAGCCGACCTCGGCCCGGACGCTTCGTTCGCCGGAAGGCCGGTAGCTCAATTGGTAGAGCAGCGGATTCCAAATCCGCAGGTTGAGTGTTCGAGTCACTCCCGGCCTGTTGGCCTCGCGCGCCGGCTCCGACGGCGCTGGACACCTTTTCCCACGAGCAGCATCGCATGGCGTTGGGCATCTACAAACAGGGACAGGGCTACTGGACCCGCATGATGACCGCGATCGGGATCGGGACGCTCGGCCTCGCCGGCGCCCGCTGGGCGTGGGGGCAGGTAGCCCTCGTCCACACACCGTTCGAGATCATCTATCTCCAGGCCGCCGTCGCCGGCGTGATCGCGCTCGTAACCGCCGGCGTCGCGTACTGGGTGACGGGGCTGCACCGCCGGATGAACGATTTCTTCATCGCCACCGAAGGCGAGATGCGCAAGGTCGCCTGGCCGCCGCAGAAGGAACTCACCGGCTCCACCTGGGTCGTCATCGGGGTGAGCGTCATCATCGCGACGATCCTCTTCGTATCCGACGTGATCTTCTCTTCGATCTTCCGCTGGCTCGACGTGCTCAAGACCTGACCGGGAGGCCCAAATGATCGACGAGACCACCCGCGACACCACCGAGACGCAAGGATCGACACCCGAGCACGGCGCGCTCGACGGCCGGCTCAACGAGCGCGCCGACCTCATCGCCCCCGAGGAGCGCACCAACCCCGGCTTCGACTGGTTCGTCCTCCGCGTCGCCTCGAATAAAGAATCCTCCGTCCGCGACACACTGCTCCGCAAGGTCCAGATCGAAGGCCTCCAGCACCGCATCGGTCGCATCCTCGTCCCCACCGAGAAGACCAAAACCATCAAAGGCGGCAAGCAGCGGATCACGGAAACCAAGTTGTATCCGGGTTATGTCTTCGTCGAGATGAAACTCGAGGACGACGGCCGCATCCCCCAGGACGTCTTCTTCCTCGTGAAGGAAACGACGGGCGTGGGCGACTTCGTCGGCACCGCCGGACGCCCGACGCCGATGCGCGAGCACGAGGTCGAGAAGATGCTCATCGACTCCCGCAAGCCCGAGGAACTGCCGACGGTCCGCATGGTCTTCGAGAAGGGCGACGCCGTCGTCATCAACGAAGGCCCGTTCGAGAACTACGAAGGCACGATCGACGAGACGCTGCCGGAGAAAGGCCTCGTCCGCGTGCTGGTCACGATCTTCGGCCGCCAGGCGCCGATCGAACTCGAAGAATGGCAGTTGTCCAAGCCCGGCGACTCCTGAGCCGACCGCGTGCCCGAACTTCTGGTCGCCACGACGAACCCGCACAAACTCGATGAGATCGCCGCGATCCTCGCGCCGCTGGGCGTCCGCGCGATCGGGCTTTCAGACGCGCCATTACCCCCGAGCCGGGCCGTCCCCAGTGGCACGGGTATCCCCAGTGGCACGGGCGTCCCGCCCGTGCGAACACGGCTCGGAGAGCCGTGCCACCCCGATCCCAGTGGCACGGGTATCCCCAGTGGCATGGGCGTCCCGCCCGTGCGGACCGCCGCCGACCTCCCCGAGCCGATCGAGGACTCTTCCACTTTCGCCGGCAACGCCGCGATCAAAGCGCGGTATTACGCCGCCGCGACCGGTCGGATCTGTATTGCCGATGATTCCGGCCTGGAGGTCGCCGCCCTCGCCGGCGCCCCGGGCGTCCACAGCGCCCGCTACGCCGGCGTCGGCGCAATGCGCGCCGAGCGCGACGCGGCGAACAACGCGAAACTCCTCGCCGCGCTCGCAACCACGCCCGGCGAAGCGCGTCAAGCAAAGTTTGTCTGCTGCATGTGCCTCGCCTCGCCCGCGGGGGAGATCCTCGCTACAAGCCGCGGCGAGTTCCCAGGCGTCATCGCGCACTCGCCCCGCGGCGGCAACGGCTTCGGGTACGACCCGCTCCTGGAACTCCCCGACGGCCGTACCGCCGCACAACTCGATCCCGCCGAGAAGAACGCGAGAAGCCATCGAGGCGCCGCGACCCGCGCAATCGCCCCCGACGCGCTGCGGATCCTCGATAACGCTATGAACCCTTCAAGTTCTTAGATGAATGCGCGCACCCGCGTGCTGCATTCTCTGTGTCCGCGTGTCCGCCGGGCGCAGCGCGCCCGCTGCTCCGATAGGATTCCACCCGGCGTCGGCCTCACCGGCGACGATCGGGCCGACTCGAACGATTCCGACCCGTTGTCGGCGGCGGACAAAGGCCCGAACCGGTCCGCTTCGAACCATGCGCGAACTACAGGGCATCCCGGTTTCTCCCGGCGTGGTCGTCGGCAAAGCCTTCGTCCTCGACGACGAACGCGTCCGCATCCCCATGCGCAAGGTCCGCGCCGGCGACGCGGGCCGGGAACTCGCCCGGTTCGAGGAGGCGCTCGAGGCATCGCGCGACGAACTCGCCACGATCCGCGACCAGACCGCCGACAAACTCGGAGCCGAGGCCGCGACCGTCTTCGCGTTCCATCTCGGCGTGCTGTCGGACCCCGCCGTGCTCGAGCCGATCCGGGCGGGGATCAGCGCCGAGCACGTCTCGGCGGAGTTCTCCGTCTCGCGCGTGTTCCACGATCTCGCCGCCCGTTTCGGCGCGATGGCGGAGTCCGCCTTCCGGATGAAGGTCAACGACATCTGGGACATCGACCGCAGGCTGCTCCGGCACCTCATCGGTGAGCACCGCAGCCGGCTCGACACGCTCGACCACGCAGCGGTCGTGATCGCCCCGGACCTGACCCCGAGCCAGACCGCCGCGTTCGACCGCACGCGCGTCGTCGGCATAGTCACCGACGCCGGGGGCAAGACCAGCCACACCGCCATCATCGCCCGGGCCCTCGGAATCCCCGCGATCGTCGGCGTATCCCGCATCGCCGACCGCACCGCAGACGGCCAGTCCGTCGTCGTCGATGGGGATCACGGCGTAGTCATCCTCGACCCCTCGCCCGAGATCGTCGGACGCTACACCGAACGCATCGAGGTGCTCCGCCGATTCCGCCGATCCCTCGCCGGGATCGCCGACGAACCCAGCGTCACGACCGACGGCGTCGAGATCGGACTCCACGGAAATATCGAGTTCCCCGACGAGGTCGCAACCGTCCTCGAGCACGGCGGCGCCGGCGTCGGACTCTTCCGAACCGAATTCTTATATCTCAACCGCGACGACGAACCCGGCGAAGAAGAACAGGCGACCCTCTACGCCGAGTGCGCACGCCGACTCGAAGGGCGCCCGCTCGTCATCCGCACCATGGACCTCGGCTCCGACAAGGCCCACGACCGCTGGGCCTATCCCGAGCGCAACCCCGCGCTCGGCTGCCGGAGCATCCGCTACTGCCTCCAGAACCTGCCGATGTTCAAACGGCAGTTGCGCGCGATCCTCCGAGCGTCGGCGTACGGGCCGGTGAAAGTAATGTTCCCGCTGGTGACGACGATTCATGAGTTGCGCCAGGCGCGGATGATCGCCCGCGACGTGATGGACGACCTCGCCGACGAAGGAGTAGCGTTCGACCGCAACGTCCCGATGGGCGTGATGATCGAAGCGCCCAGCGCCGCGATCATGGCGTCCGTCTTCGCCCGCGAGGCGGACTTCCTCTCGATCGGGACCAACGACCTCGTGCAGTACACCCTCGCGGTGGACCGGACCAACGAGCGCGTCGCGGCGTTGTACACCGCGGCCCACCCGGCGATCCATCGGCTCATCAAGGACGTGGTCCGGGCGGCGCGACGCCGGGGGACGCCCGTCTCTATCTGCGGCGAGGCCGCCGGGGATATCGAGTTCACCCTGTTGCTAGTCGGCCTCGGACTGCGTAACCTTTCCATGACGCCGACGCTGATCCCGCACGTCAAGCGGATCATCCGAAGCGTCGATATCAAGGAATGCGAGCGGGTCGCCCGGAAGGTCGGCTCATTCGAGTCGGAACGGCAGGTCGCCGCGTTTCTGCGGGATCTGACACGGACCATTCTTCCCGAGGCGTTCGACGGGCGTTCCGTCGATGAACGGTAAGTCATTGTGACCCCGTCGCTTCGAACGATCGACCACGCGGCGCCCGGGCGTTCTTGACCAAGCACGGCGCGGCGATGACGGGATCGGGCGCTCAGCCCGTCCCCGGGGACGCCCGACTCGAGCCGATCGCGGCTCGTCGGAGCGGGTTCGGGACGGGCCGACCGGCGCCCCGGCTAACACGCCGGGCGCAGCGTCGGACGCCCGTATCCCCCACTCGCCGACCGGCTCGACCAGGCTCGACCGGGGCGCCCTAATCCGGACCGAGTGCCAGGCTCATGCGCCCGCGCTCCGACGACGCAGCCTCGAAACGACCCCCGGCCGGGCCGGGCTTTCGCGCTGCCTCGGCGGTTCCCGCTGCGCCTGATCCCCACAATCAACGCGCACGCGCGGGGCACGGTCCGCCCACGAGGGTCATGTGCCAAAACGCCAGATTCTGATCAACTACACGCCCGGCGATGAGTGCCGCGTCGCCGTCGCCGAGCAAGGGCGCCTCGAAGACCTCCATTCCGAACGCGCAAACGCCGTCAGCCACGTCGGAAACATCTATGTCGGCAAGGTCGTCAATGTCGAGGCCGGCATCCAGGCCGCATTCATCGACTTCGGCCTAGAACACAACGGCTTCCTCCACATCTCCGACCTCCACCCGCAGTACTTCCCGGGCGAGGACGAAGAGACCACCGAGTCCGTCGGCAAAAAGATCCCCCGCCGCGAACGACCGCCCATCCAGCGCGCCCTCAAACGCGGCCAGGAGATCGTCGTCCAAGTCATAAAAGAAGGCGTCGGGACCAAAGGCCCGACCGTCACCAGCTACCTATCCATCCCCGGCCGGTTCCTCGTGATGATGCCGGGCATGGACCGTGTCGGCGTCTCGCGCAAGATCGAGGACGACGAGCAACGCCGGGCGATGCGCGACATCCTCGACCAACTCGACCTCCCCGACGGGTTCGGCTTCATCCTCCGCACCGCCGGGATGAACCAGACCAAGACCGAACTCAAACGCGACCTCGCCTACCTCAACCGCCTGTGGCGCGACATGGAGCAGCGCCGCAAGCAAGGCAAGGGGCCGCGCCTCCTCTACGCCGAGAGCGACCTCCTGCTGCGCTCCCTCCGCGACATCCTCACGCCCGACATCTCCGAGATCGTCATCGACCACGAGGCGGCCCTGCGCCGCGCCAGCCGATTCCTCAAAATCTTCGCCCCAAGGTCCGCGCCCAAACTCCTGAATTACAACCAGCCCGCCCCCATCTTCCACGCCTTCGGGATCGAGGAACAGATCCAGGCGATGCACGCCCGCCGCGTCCCCCTGCCCAGCGGCGGCTCCCTCGTGATCGACGAAGCCGAGGCCCTCGTCGCCATCGACGTGAACTCCGGCAAGACCCGGGGCGCCGGCGACGCCGAGTCCACCGCGTTCAAAACCAATAAAGAAGCCGTCGACGAAATCTGCCGGCAACTCAAACTCCGAGACCTCGGCGGGATCGTCGTCCTCGACCTCATCGACATGCGCTCCCGCGCCAACCGCCGCGACATCGAGCACCGCCTCCGCGACAATCTTAAGAAAGACGGCGCCCGATCCAAAGCCCTCCCCATCAGCCAGTTCGGCATGATCGAACTGACCCGACAGAGAATGCGAGGCAGCCACCGCAACGTCCACTTCGCCCCCTGCCCCGACTGCGAGGGTCGCGGCTTCGTCCAGCGCCCGGACTCCGTCGCGTCGGACGCGGTCCGAAGCCTCGGCGCCTTGCTCGCGCACGAACGCGTGCGCTCGGTGGAACTCGTGGTCTCGCCGCGCGTCGCGGGCGAACTGCTCTCGTCGCGCCGGCGCTCGCTCAACCGCCTGGAAACAATGACGGGCAAGAGCGTGCGTGTGCGCGTCTCCGAGACTATCCCCGTCGATCGCGTGACGATGTACGCCTACGACGACCGAGGCGCCGACGTCGAGATAGACCGCCTGCCGAAACTCGCCGAGACACCCGCGCCGACGCCCTGGGCGACTCCCGCCGACGCAGATTCAATAGTTGACGCTTACGAAGACGAGCAGCGCGAGATGGACCTCGCCGAGGCCGAGCCTGACGCCGAGGAAGCCATCATCGACGAGCCGGCGCCGATCCTCGACCTCGCGGAAGGGATAGACTCGAAGGATTCCGAAACCGGCAAGAAGAAGCGTCGCCGACGCAGACGCCGGGGCAAGAAGCCCGAATCCGACGCCGCATCGGCCCCCGCCGACTCGACGGACATAACTTCCGCCGCGTACTCCGAAACTAACGAAACAGATATGGAAGTCGGCTCCGAGGTCGGCGCCGGGTCCGCCGGGTCTGATTCGCCCGTGGTGTCGGCGGCGCCCTCCGAGGATGAATCCGCAGGCAAGAAGAAGCGCCGCCGTCGGCGCCGCCGTCGCGGCCGCAAAACAGACGCCGAGACCGCCGCCGCCGAATCAACAGACGCATCCGCGCCCGCGTCTCCGTCGCGCAACGGCCAAGCCGCCGCCGCAGCGCCCGCGTCGCGTCTCGGATCCCGAGGCGACTCGTGGGATCTCGACCCCGCCGAGATCGCCCCGCCGCCCAAACGTAAATCATCCAACAAAACTTCCGCCGATCTCAACGACGAAGCGCAGCCGCAACTTGATGCTCCCGCAGCGAAACAACCTCCGAAAGCAACACCCGAAAAACCAACCCCCGCGCGCTCCTCCGAACCCGCCCCCACCGAAGCCAAGCCCAAGCCCGCTACAAAGCCGGCGCTCACACGTAAGTCCAAAGCGGGAATGGTCGCCGACGATCCTAAGATCTCGGACGCCGAGCCGAAAAAACCCGCCGCAGCGAAGAAATCAACCCGAAAGAAAGCCCCCGTCGCAGCCAAGAAACCGAGCGCCCCGAGAAAATCGCGCACTAAGAAAGCCTCATCCAAAGCCGCCTCGAAGCCCGCCCCCGAACCCGCCGCCGCGACCGAGTGACACCTCCATGCCGGACTACTCCGACACAACCAGGCGTGTAATCGTGCTCGGCTCCACCGGCTCGATCGGCGCGCAAACCCTCGACGTAATCTCACATCTCAACCGTGAGCACGACGCCGGCCGACACCCCATCCGCCACGAGGTCGTCGGCCTCGCCGCGGGAAACAACACACAGATCCTCTTCGATCAAGCCGCGACGCTCGGCGTGCGCGATCTCTCAATCGCTTGCAACACGAAGGGCACCCCCCCGGGCGTGAAAGTCCGAACCGGGCCCGACGCCGCCGAGCGC
Organism: Phycisphaeraceae bacterium; assembly: GCA_039794205.1. Classification (GTDB taxonomy): domain Bacteria; phylum Planctomycetota; class Phycisphaerae; order Phycisphaerales; family UBA1924; genus J020. The sequence goes on along the minus strand of JBDIVU010000011.1, from coordinate 40,929 downwards.
CTCGTCCGCGAGGTTGACGCGGATCTGGTCGTCGCCGCGATGGTCGGCGCCGCGGGCCTGCCCGCCACGCTCGCCGCGATCGAACTCCGCCGCGATGTCGCCCTCGCGAACAAGGAAACACTCGTCGCCGCGGGCGAACTCGTCGTACCCGCTGCCCGACGCGCCGGCGTGCGCCTCTACCCCATCGACAGCGAGCACTCCGCGATGTGGCAGTCGCTGCCCGACGCGGTGTGCCCGCCTTGCGACCTCGGCGCCGAGGTCGCGCGCATCATCATTACCGCGTCCGGAGGCCCGTTCCGATCCTGGCCCCGCGAACGCATCTACAACGCCACACCGGACGAAGCCCTCGCCCACCCCACATGGAGCATGGGCGCCAAGATCACCATCGACTCCGCCTCGCTGACTAACAAAGCCCTCGAAATCATCGAGGCCCGCTGGCTCTTCGGCATGCCCGGCGAGCGCATCGACGTGCTCGTGCATCCGCAGTCGATCGTGCACTCGTTCGTCGAATACGCCGACGGGTCGGTCGTCGCCCAACTCGGCGCGCCGGACATGCGCACGCCGATCCAGTACGCCCTGACCTGGCCGGCGCGCCCCTCGGGGATCAGCCATCGACTTAACTTCGCGGAGATGAGCCGGCTGGACTTCGAGCCGCCCGACTTCGACCGCTTCCCCGCGCTGCGCCTGGCGTACGCGGTGATCACGCGCGGCGGCCCCGCCGGCGCGGTCTTCAACGCCGCCAACGAAGCCGCCGTCGCCGCCTTCCTCGATCGGCGCATCCCCTTCGGCATGATCACCGCGCTCGCCGCTGGCGCCCTCGAAGAGTTAGCCCCGCGCCCCGCCCCGCCGATGCGCACACTCTCGGGCGTCCTCGAAGCCGACCGTGAAGCCCGCCGATTCGTCGAACGCGCCATCGAATCCAGCCACCCCGGCCCCGCGGTCGCCGTCCCGCGCGAGCCCCTGCCGCAAGGAACACGAAATGCTTGAGACCCTCGGCGGCGCGTTCGACCTCCTCCTCGTTATCGTCGGATTCGGTGCGGTCATCTTCATCCACGAACTCGGGCACTTCCTCGCCGCCAAGTGGGCGGGAGTCCGCGTACATCAGTTCGCCATCGGCTTCGGGTCCGCGGCGTGCTCGTGGCGCAAGGGCCTCGGCTTCCGCGCCGGCTCCAGCGAACGAGAGTACGAAAAACTTATAAAAGACGAGCCGCTCGGCCTCGCCGACCGCGACCCCGCCGCCGTCAGCCCCACCGAGTACCGCCTGAACTGGATCCCCTTCGGCGGGTACGTCAAAATGCTCGGCCAAGAGGACGCCGACCCCGCCGCAACCAGCGACGCCCCCGACTCCTACACCGCCAAACCCGTCTGGAAACGGATGGTCATCATCAGCGCGGGCGTGGTGATGAACCTCGTCCTCGCCGCGGCTCTCTTCGTCCTCGTCTACATGGTCGGCCGGTCGCAGGTCACGCCCCGCATCGGCTTCGTCGATCCATCCGCGCCCGCCGCCCGCGCGACGCTCCTCTCGGGCGATCCCGCCGGCACGCCCGCGGACTCGCTAATGCCCGGCGACCGCGTCACTCGAATCGCCGGCTTCCGTCCCAAATCCTTCAACGACATCTCCCTCGAAGTTATAACCGCGCGCGGCAGACGCGCCCTCGAAATCGAGATAGACCGCCCGGGAGTCCCCGCGCCGCTCGTCTTCAGCGTCACCCCCGAGATGGGCCGCGCCACCGGCATGCTCGAGATCGGCATAGGCCCAGCCGTCACCGGCCGGATTGTCTCGCCGCCCAGGCCCGACCCCGCGCTCGAAGAAAGCATCGCCGCCGCCTTGAAAGAAGTCGGCCTCGAAGAAGCAACTCCGGGGTCGCGACTGCTATCCGTCGCCGGCGCCGATGTCTCCGGGCTTTGGCCGCTGACTCGCGCGCTCGAACAGAGCGACGGCGACCCGGTACAAACTACCTTCGAACTTCCTTCCGGCGAACGCAGGAACATCCCCGTCGAACCCTGGCCGATCCTCCAGTCCACCCCCGTCCCGATCCCCGGCGGCGAAGACCTCGCGGCCCAGACTCATCTCCTCGGCCTGACCCCCGCCGTCCGCGTCGCGTCACTGGAACCACGCGCCGAAGCCGCCGGCCTCCGCGTCGGCGACCTCCTCGCGCGCGTCGGCTCTGTCGCCTGGCCGGATGTCGCGCGCACCATCGGCGAGATCCGTCGCCATCGCGGCTCAACGATCCCCATCACCGTCCTCCGCGACGGCGAGCACCTCGACCTCACCCCCGCAGTCGGAACCCGCGGCACCATAGGTTTCGGCGTCGGAGTCGCCGTCCGCCACCATTCGATCATCACGCACACACCAGCGGAAACACCCGCGAATCCCGCGGCGATTTCCGCCGGGCCAACCGCCGCACCTCCCGCCGCGCCTCCCGCCGCGGCCCGGCTGAATCTGATCCCCGGCAGCGAGATCGTCCGCGCCGGCGATCGCAACGTGACGAACTTCTTCGAACTCCGCGCCGCGATGCGCGACGCCACCACGGACGCCCGCGCCGCCGCCCTCGGCGCCGAGATCGAACTCACCGTCCGCCTCCCGCTCGCCGGCGCCGACGCCCCGACCGAGACCCTCGCGTGGTCGCTCGACGCCGACGATGTCGCCGCGCTGCACGCGCTCGGCTGGCAAAGCCCGGTCGATCCCTCGCTCTTCATGCTCGACGAAGCCGTCGTCCGCACCGCAAGCCCCGTGCGCGCCATGTTCTGGGGGCTGCACGACACGCACCGGACGATGATAAAAACTTATGTCACCTTCGCCCGGCTGTTCCAGGGGACCGTCAAGGTCGAGCAACTCAAAGGCCCCGTCGGCATCGCCCACCTCGGGACGCAGGTCGTCGATCGCGGCTTCATCGAACTCCTCTTCTTCCTCGGCCTCATCAGCGTCAACCTCGCCGTCATAAACTTCCTACCCATCCCAATCGCCGACGGCGGGCACTTCGTCATGCTCCTCGTCGAGGGCGCGACCGGCAAACCCGTCCCTACCGCAGTGCAGAACATCGCCACCCTCGCCGGGCTTGTCCTCATCGTCGGCGTCTTCGTCATCGTCACCTTCAACGACATAACCAACCTCTTCGGCGGCTGACGTGTTCACCGCAGAGACACAGAGTGCGCAGAGAGCCGTTGAATATATATAATAAAAATACAAACCGACGCCTCGCACGCCGCCGAATCACTACTGCCGGTGTGCACCGCCGGGATCGGACCCCGCCGAGCCGATTCAATATGATCCGAACCCATCAAAGCGATTGACCTTTCTCTCCCATTTCCTCTCCCTTCACCTGCCCCTCTGCGACCCCCTGCGCCCCTGCGGTGAACGATGCTCGGCCTGCTCTCCATCCTGTTCGCCGGCCTCGCCGTCGCTGTCGCCGCTGCCACGTGGTGGACGATCGACCGCCTGCGCAAGCCCCCGCGACGCACGTACGCCAGCGCCGTCGCGCGCAGCATGCCCGCCGATCCGTCCGAACTCCCCACGCCGCGCGATTGTGAAACATGGTCGCTGTCATGTTCCGTCGCCGGCGTCTTGTGCGATCTGCCGGTCTGGGACATCGTCGGCGACAAGCCCGCCGGCCCGGTCGTCATCTGCACGCCCGGCTGGAGCGATTCCAAGATCGGCGCGCTCCAGCGCCTCGCCGGCCTCGCGCCCGCGGCGTCGCGCGTGATCGCCTTCGACCCTCCGGCGCACGGCGATGCCGCCGGCCGATCGTCGCTCGGCACGCACGAACACGAAGCCGTCCTCGCGCTCATCGACTCGCTCACCGATGAAGCCCGCGCCCGCGGGGTCGTGCTCTTCGGCTGGTCGCTCGGCGCCGGGGTTTCGATCGCCGCCGCTGCGCTACGCCGCGACGACCCGACAATCCTCGGCGTGCTCGCCGAGGCCCCCTACCGCCTGCCCAAAACTCCCGCGAAAAATGTAGTTCATTACGCCGGCATGCCCTGGACACCCAACGGCCCGCTCGCGTTCACGATCCTCGGCGTCACGCTCGGCGTCGGACCGCGCTGGCGCGGTTTCGACCGCACGGAGATCGCCGCACGCCTGGCGTGCCCGCTCCTGGTCATCCACGGGACCGCCGACGCGATCTGCCCCCCCGACGACGGCCGAGCCATCGCTCGCGCCGCCGACCAAGGCGCCGTCATCACAATCGAAGGCGCCGACCACAACGACCTCTGGACCGACCCACGCTTCCGCCCCCAATGCGAACGCGCCTGCACCGACTTCATCAACTCCCTGACCACCAGCGCCTAGTGCCTAGTGCCTAGTGCCTCTTTCCCATCCGCAGCCCTCCCCCCGCCCGCCGTGTATACACAGCACACGACCTGTCCCGCCCTGTGTTCGGAGGCCCCACATGCGACGCCCGACTTCATTCCCGCTGATTCTCATTCTCGCGCCCGTGCTCGCCGCGACGCTCGCTGTCGCCCAGCAGCCGGCGCTGACGCTCAACACGATCATGCAGGACCCGGACTGGCTCGGCGCCACGCCCGAATCCGTCCGCTGGACCGACGACGGGTCGGCGATTTATTACAACCTCAAACGGCCCGGCTCCACGCTCCGCGATCTGCACATCGTCGGCCTCGACGGCGTTTCGCGCCGGATCGACGACGCCGACCTCAGCAACGCCGACTCGCCCGGCGGGTCGTGGACGCTCGACCGCTCCCGCAAGGTCTTCAGCCGTAACGGCGACATCTTCCTCAAAGACATCGCCACCGGCGCGACGACGCAACTGACGCGCACCAGCGACTCGGCGTCGGCGCCGATGTTCCTCGCCGATGAGTCGCGCATCGCCTACCGCCGCGGGCAGAACATCATCGTCCGCGACCTCGCCACCGGCTTCGAGGAACAACCCTTCGATGTCCGCGCCGCCAACGACCCCGAAGATCGCAAGGACGAAAAAACCGACTATCTCAAGGATCAGCAGCACCGACTGTTCGAGATCGTCCGCAAGAACAAACGCAACGAGGACGAGCAGCGCGCACGCAGGCTCGAACTCCGCGATCTCGACGGCGCGCGCGCCCCGAAGCCCTGGTATCTCGGCGATAAAGTTACAATCGCCGGGACCGATCTCTCTACCGCCGGCGACGCCATGCTCGTCCGCACCACGCCGAAAGGGAATCGCGCCGGAAAGCGCGACAACATGCCCGTGTGGGTGAACGAAGCGGGCTACGTCGAGAACCGCGAGGTCCGGACTCTCGTCGGGACGGGCGAGCCGACGCCGCACAGCGTGCTGCTTCTCAGACTCGGCGCCGACGAGCCGATCAAGATCGACCTTTCGACGCTCCCGATGTTCGACGACGACCCTCTCGCGGACCTACGCGCCGCAGCCGAAGCCCGCGCCAAGGCGAAGAAAGACGCCGAAAAACCCGCGGAATTACCCGCCCCGGACAAGTCCGCCCCGGACAAGACCGTCGACGACAACGGCGCCGCCGCCGTCGCGGCTTCAACTCCCGCGGAACCCGCCGACGCAGAGAAGAAACCTGAACCTAAACCTAAGAAAATCACGCGCTCCGTCACAACCTTCAACGTGCAGTGGTCGGACGACGGCTCCAGGGTCGCGTTCTGGGCGCGCTCGTCCGACAACAAGGACCGCTGGCTGTGCGTCGTCGACGCCGCGACCGGCGCGCTGACCGCCGCCGAGCACCTCCGCGACGAAGCCTGGATAAACTTTTCGTTCTCTCAGTTCGGCTGGATGCCCGACAACGAGACGCTCTGGCTGCTGTCCGAGCGCAGCGGGTGGTCGCACCTCTACCTCGCGCCCGCCGACGGCTCGACCATCCGCGCCCTCACCGAGGGCGACTGGGAGGTGCGCAGCGTGACCCGCAGCGCCGACGGCTCGCGCTTCTTCGTCACCGCCAGCCGCGAGCATCCCGGCTCGGACGATCTCTACGAGATCGACGCCGCGACCGGCGCGATGACCCGCCTATCCTCACTCACGGGACGCAATTCTTATAATATCTCGCCCGACGAACGGCACGTCGCGTTCATGCATTCGACGACGCGGGCGCCGGCGGACCTCTACGTGCAGCCGCTCTTCGCGGGCGCTACGCCGCGACGCCTGACGGACACCGTAAGCGACGAGTTCCTCGCGCACGAATGGGCGAAGCCCGAGGTCGTGCCGATCCTGTCTTCGCACAGCGAGCAACCGATCTGGTCGCGCATCTACACGCCGAGCGCCGACACGCCGGGCATCGGCTCCGACGGACGCCGACCGGCGGTCATGTTCGTCCACGGCGCCGGCTATCTTCAGAACGCCCATCTCGGCTGGTCGAACTACTTCCGCGAGTTCATGTTCCACACACTGCTCACCCGCCTGGGCTATGTCGTGATCGACATGGACTACCGCGCGAGCGCCGGCTACGGGCGCGACTGGCGCACCGCTATCTACCGCAGAATGGGCGAGCCGGAACTCGAGGACTTCGCCGATGGGATCGCGTGGCTGGTCGAACATAAGAACGTCGATCCCGGCCGGGTCGGCGTCTACGGCGGGTCCTACGGCGGATTCATGACGCTGATGGGCTTATTCCGAACCGATCTCTTCGCCGCCGGCGCCGCGCTTCGGCCCGTCACCGACTGGGCCCACTACAACCACGGGTACACGTCCAACATCCTCAACACCCCCGACATCGACCCCGATGCGTACGAACGCTCAAGCCCGATCGAGTTTGCCGCGGGACTGTCGAAGCCGCTGCTGATCTGTCACGGCATGGTGGACGACAACGTCTTCTTCAAGGACACCGTCCGGCTGGCGCAGGCGCTGATCGAACTCGAAAAGGAAGACTGGGAAGTCGCGATGTACCCCGTCGAGCCGCACGGCTTCCGCGAGCCGTCGTCCTGGCTCGACGAATACCGCCGGATCCTCAAACTCTTCGAGACGCACCTGAAATAACTTCATGAATTGAGGCATTTACAAGCCCAGGGGTGAAATCCCTGGGCTTTTTCGTGCGCGAGTCAATCGAGGAGATTTCGTAACGTGTCTTACGGATAATCCTGTCGGGTCGGGCGGAGGACGACGTCGTTGATGTGCACGTGCGCGGGCTGGGCCGCGATGAACGCGATGACCCGCGCGACGTCCTCCGCAGCGAGCAGCGGCGCGAACTTGTCGCTGAAGGACCGCTGGAGGCCGGACGTGTAGCCGGCGACGTGCTGGAACTCCGTCGTGACGATGCCCGGGCAGACGAGCGAAACACGTATCCCCTTCGGCCCGAGCTCGCGACGGGCGGCCTCGGCGAGCGCGCCGACCGCAAACTTAGTCGATCCATACATCGAAGAAAACGGCGAGACGTGCTTGCCGACGTTCGACCCGATCACGACTATGTCCCGCGGGCGATCCGTCAGCGTGTCGCCCGCGGCGAGCATGCGCTCCGCCGCCTTGCGCAGGAGCAACGCGGCGGCGGTAAGGTTGGTGTGGATCATCTCGTCCCACTGCGCGGGGTCCGAGGTCAGCGCGCTCCCCGCCAACCCGCGACCGGCGTTGATCACGACAAGATCCGCAGTTCCAGTGCCGCCCCGCCCGCGCGATTCCCCAGTGGCACGGGCGTCCCGCCCGCGCGATTCCCCAGTGGCACGGGCGTCCCGCCCGTGTGACTCCCCAGTGGAGCGGGCGTCTCGCCCGTGCGAGTCGGCGAGTGCCGCCGCTGCGTCGAGCATCTTGTCGATGACAGCCGGGACGGCGCAATCCCCCGCCACAGCGACGGCCCGCCCGCCCGCATCGGCGATCTCCGCGACCAGCGAATCCAGCCGATCCGCCCGCCTGGCGTTGACGACGACCGCCGCCCCGAGCGAGGCGATCGTTGTCGCCGTCGCCCGCCCGATCCCGGCGCTGGCGCCCGTGACGAGAGCGACGCGGCCGATCAATGCAGTGTCGGTGTTCATGCCCGCGAGCGTAGCGTCAGTTGGAGGCATGAACGTTTGAGGGAGTGGGCAAGGTCAGTACCGTCGGAGGACGCCTCGGACTACGCCTTGGATCGTGCAGTGTTTGACGCGGATGGGGTCGAAGGCGGGGTTGGCGGGCTGGAGCCGGACGCCGTTGCGTTCTTTGTAGAAGGTTTTGAGTGTGGTGGAGCCGTCGGGCAGGAGGGCGACGACGCGGTCGCCGTTGCGGGCGATCTCGGTTCGTTCGATGATTACGAAGTCGCCGTCAAGGATGCCCTCGTCGCGCATGGATTCGCCTTCGACGCGGAGTGCGAAGGTTCCGGCGTTTTTGCCGGGGCGTGGGCCGAGGAGGTCGGCGACATCGAGTTCGTCACGGTCTTCGAGTTTCTCGATGGGCATGCCCGCGGCGATCCGGCCGACGAGCGGGAAGCGCAGCGGTTGCTCCTCGTCAGGTAGCGGCACGCCGGGCGGGATGGTCAAAGAGCGCACCTTGTTTGGCTCGCGCAGGAGGGCGCCTCGTTTGATCAGTGTCTCGACGTGCTCGAACGCGGTGACCTTGCTTACGCCGAGCGCCTCGGCGATCTCCTTCATGGTCGGGGAATAGCCATGCTGGAGCCGCATATCGCGGACGAGCCGGACGATTGTCAGTTGCTTGGGTGTCAGGTTCATCTGCGGCTATCTCCGGGATCGTGACAGGCCCGACGCGGGGATCGCGGCGGGCGAGAAGCACCGGCGGCGCGTCGCGCAGCGGGGCCGCGGCGCGGGCAATGGCGTCGGCGAGGGCAGCCTGGGCCCCGAGCAGGCGCAGAAGCCCCACCGCGGGGTCGTCCGGCGCCCGATCCCAGCGGTCGGCGTCGCGACGCGGACGCCCGTCGTCCGCAGCGGCTGAGTCATCCTTGCGGACGAGCCTGCCCGCGGCGCTGTGGTACGAGGCGGTGAAGTCCCCCCCCGGGCCGAGCCGGAGTAACGCCGGGCCGGCGTGCGCTGCTGATTGAAGCCTCATCTCCGCACCATCCTTCGCCAGTGACGCCGGGCCGGCCTGTGCCGTGCGCGTCGCTCGCCCCTCGTTGTCATCCGAGCGAGGCGGCGGCGCGGTTCGGCACGAGTCCGCGGTTTCCGGTCGGCTCCGCCCCGGGAACTGGCGCACGCGCCCGTCGTCTGGTTGTTTCCCCGTTCGATCCGCCCGCTCTGTCGCACACGCCGGGCATTACCCCGGGAATGTCCACAGGTCGGGTTTCTCCCATGCCGTTCCACGACATGTTGGACCTCCGCAGGCCCGAAGAGTTTGAATCGGCCGGGGCCGCTTCCTTGCTGCACAAACGTGATCGTCGATCTGTTCGGGGTATGCTAGCCGATCAGAACACTAACCGCAAGCGGCATAATAGGTTTTTGTTCGGGTGTTATAAAATCGGTGCAAACCGCCGATGCCAAAGCCATTACATTGTGGATAAGTGCGTAGTTCGGGCCTCGTCGGCGAGGCCCATCATTCAGACTCGCCGGACGATCGCCTGGCCCCGGCGTTCGATCACCCGGCGTATCTCCAGGATCGTGATCTCGGCCCGTAGCGCGCCCGGCTCCAACCCGAGCCTGCGGGCGAGTTCCTCCATCTGCATCGGCTCCGCGAGCGCCCGCACGATCGCGCGTTGCGGCTCGGTCAGCCCCGACTCCGCGATCGAGCCGACCTCACCCGCGGCTGCCTGCTCGAAGAGATCAGCGTCAGCGGGCAGCGTCGGATCCGCGTAGCGCTCGGCGTGGACCCCGGCGTGCAGGTGCCTCGCCGGGGTTTCGAGGATGTCCAGAACGTCGGCAGGCTCCGTCACCAGGTGCGCCCCGCCGCGTTTGAGCAGATCGTTCGAGCCTTCCGACGCGGGCGAGTCGATCCGTCCCGGGACCGCGAAGACCTCCCGGCCGTGGTCCTCGACAGCGTGCCTCGCGGTGATCAACGCCCCCGATCCCGACGCCGCCTCGACGACCAGCGTGCCCAGACTCAGCCCGGAGATGATCCGGTTGCGCATCGGAAAATTCTGCGGGTTAGGCCCGATCGCCAGCGGCAGTTCCGACACCACCGCCCCCCGACCCTCTGCGATCTCGTCGAAAAGTTCCCGGTTCTCGGGCGGATATACGTTCGCCAGCCCGCACCCGAGCACAGCGATAGTCCGCCCGCCCAGCCGGAGCGCAGCACGGTGAGCGGCGGTGTCAATCCCGCGGGCGCCGCCCGACACGATCGTCAGCCCCGACCCGGCGAGCCAGCCCGCGAATCGTTCCGCCTGCTCGATCCCGTACGCCGAGCAAGCCCGCGAGCCGACGAGAGCGACTGTGTAGCGGTCGAGGTCGGCCCGCAACTCTCCCCGGACATATAACATCGGCGGCGGGTTAGGTATCGCGGCGAGCAACGGCGGGTATTCGGGGTCGCCCAGCGTGACCAGCCGCACGCCGAGTTCCGCGGCCCGGCCGAGTTCCTCCTCGACGCGCTCCGCCGAGGCTTTGCGGTCGGCGACGATCACTCGCGCGGTCTCCCTGCCGACGCCCTTGACTTGCTGGAGCGAGTCCTCGGATTGTTCGAGCACGCCCGACGGATCGCCGAAGGCGTGGATGAGCCGGGCGATGAGGATCGGACCCAGGCCGTCGATCAGCGTGAGCCGGAGCACAGCGTGGGCGCAACTCGCGCGACTGTCATCGGACATGACGTTCAATGTATCTGACACCCGACAGCCCCGCATATCAGTGGCACGGGCGTCCCGCCCGTGCATAGGTGGTCCGTTTCTGTCATTGTGCCGAGCCGCCTTGGCCGCGATGATGCATCGCACCGAGTCCGACGCTCGTCGGTTCAACCCTCGATACGTGAGGAGCACCCAGATGACGACCCCGCCGATGCCGTCCGCCTCCGACCGCCGTTCTTTCATATCAGCCGCCGCCGCCGCTGCGATCGCGGTCCCGTCGCTTGCGTTCGCGCAGCCCGGCCGGCGCGACCAGCCCCGGCCGCGTCAGCCTCTGCTCCGGTCCGGCGGCGCCGACGGGCCGGTCGCGATAGCCTCGGGCAACGGCCTCGAGTGCGTCCGCACCGCCCACCGCATGCTCGGTGAAGGCGCCGACCCGCTCGACGCCGCCGTCGCCGGGGTCAGGATAGTCGAGGACGACCCCGACGACATGTCCGTAGGCCTCGGCGGGCTACCCAACGAGGAGGGCGTCGTCGAACTCGACGCGTGCGTGATGCACGGCCCGTCGGCCCGCGCCGGCGCCGTCGCGTCGCTTCGTAATATTAAAAATCCCGCCGCCGTCGCGCGCGAGGTCGCCCGCCGGACCGATCACGTCCTCATCGTCGGCGAGGGCGCGCTGACCTTCGCCCGGCGCATGGGCTTCAAAGAAGAAAACCTCCTCACCGAACGCGCCCGCGAGGCCTGGCTCCGCTGGCGGAGCACGCTCAACCGCGACGACGACTGGCTCGCCGACGACGAGTTCGACCTGCCCGGCGACGGGCGAGAGGCCCGCCCCGGCCGTCGCGGCGCCGCGATCCACGACGCCGATCGTCCCGGCGCGACGCCCGTTTCCGCTATCGCGCTCGGCGACCACGTCATCTGGATCGACGGCGTCCCCTACACCACCGGCACGATCCACTGCTCCGCTCGCACAGACGCCGGCGACCTCGCCGGGTGCACCACGACCAGCGGCCTGTCCTGGAAACTCCCCGGCCGCGTGGGCGATTCTCCGATCGTCGGCGCCGGGTGCTTCACCGACAACGCCGTCGGGTCCGCCGGCTCGACAGGCCGCGGCGAAGCCGTCATCCAGGTCTGCGGCGCCCACACCATCGTCACACGCATGGACGCCGGAGACCACCCAACCGACGCCTGCCTCTACGCACTCAAGAAAATCGCCGATTACACCAAACCCGCGCGCCTGCTCGACGACCGCGGCCGACCCAACTTCCAGGTTCTCTTCTACGCCGTGCGAAAAGACGGCGCCTACGGATCGGCGAGCATGTGGTCCGGCGGACGATTCGCCGTCGCCGGCGCGGGCTCCGGCGCCCGCATCGAGGACGCAGCGTTCCTCTATGAACGCGAACAACGCTGAAAATAGATTAGAACGCAGAGGAATACAGAGTCAGAAATGACTCGGCCGATCGGCGCCAAGGCTTCCGGCAGTGGCGCGGGCGGGATCAGTGGCACGGGCGTCTCGCCCGTGCGCGAACAGCGCATCACTCGCCGCGAGCATAAAGTGATGTTCACCCGCAGCGCCGGAATCCCTCTCCCCATCCCTCTCCCAGGGGAGAGGGGGTCAGAAACGGTGGCACGGGCGTCTCGCCCGTGCATGAGCATCATCAACTCGCCGCCGAGTCCGCCCCCGGGCCGCCGCCCTCATCCCCCTCTGTATTCCTCTGCGTTCATCCCTCCCGCGTAAGATTCCCGCGATGGACGCGACCGACCGCTACCACCGCCAGCGCATCCTGCCCGAGATCGGCGACGCCGGGCAGGATCTCCTGCGCGCCGGGCATGCGGCGATAGTCGGCGTGGGCGCGCTCGGGACGCACGCCGCGGACACACTCGCGCGAGCCGGCGTAGGTCGGCTGACGCTCATCGACCGGGACATTGTCGAGTGGTCGAACCTGCATCGGCAGACGCTTTTCACCGAGGCCGACGCGCGCGACTCTGCGCCCAAGGCACTCGCCGCCGCTCGCGCGATCGCCGCGATCAGCAGCGGCGTCCGCGTCGAGCCGATCATCGACGACCTCACCGCGCGGAACGCCCGTCGGCTGATCGCCGCGGCGGCCCCGCATGTCATATTAGATTGCACGGACAACTTTCAGACGCGGTTCCTGCTCAACGACCTCGCGACCGACGCCGGCCTGCCGCTGGTCTACGCCGGGGTCGTCGGCGTGACCGGGCTGACGACGACGATCCTGCCAGCGCGTGACTCCCGCGCCACCACCGCCTGCCTGCGCTGTCTCTTTGATGACGCACCCGCGCCGGGCGCATCGCCGACGTGCGACACCGCGGGCGTGCTCGGGCCGGCCGTCGCGATCATCGCCGGGTTCGGGGCCGTGGACGCATTAAAAATTCTTACAAATCAGTTCGATGAAGTTCGCCGGTCTCTGCTGGAGGTCGACGCTTGGACCGGCGCCGTCCGCGAGATCGACACTTCCCGCGCCCGCCGGGACGACTGCCCATGCTGCGCCCGCCGAGTGTTCGACTGGCTCGACGGCGCCGACGCAGCGGGCGACGCCGCGACGATCTGCGGCTCAGGGTCCGTGCAGATCACACCGTCCCGCGACGTTTGCATCGACCTCGCCGATCTCGCCCGTCGGCTCGCCGGGTTCGGTGATTTCCGCGCGACGCAGCACATTCTCCGAGGCTCGATCCACGAGTCGGGCGAGGAGCTGACGGTCTTCGCCACGGGCCGGGCGATAGTCAAAGGCGCCGCCGACCCCGCCCGAGCCCGCGCCGTCTACGCCCGCTATATAGGCTCATAGCCCGCGAACGCCCCGTCGTTCGAATCGCCGCTGATCCTTCGAGCGTGGCTCCGATCGCCCGCCCCGCGCGCCGATCTATACTTGGACGTGGCTTCACCTCGATTCACAACGCGATCCCGCCCGCAGCAGGGCGCGCGAATCACGCCGATCCGTCTCGGCGTCCGGCTCGTCGCCGTCGCGGCGATAATGCTGGCGCTGATGTCGGAATGGCTCGTCGCCGCCCCCGCGGCGCCGGCGCCCGCGCTGGCGGCGCAAACCCCGGCCCCGACCGCGGCGCAGACCCCCGCCCCGATACCCGCCTCCCGGCAGGCGCAGGACATCGCCGTCATCACCATCACAGGCCCGATCGACAAGTGGACGTCCTACAGCGTCCGCCGACGGCTCGAACTCGCTGAGAAGCGCGGCGTCGGCGCGGTGGTCATCGACCTCGACACGCCCGGCGGGGAGGTGCCTGCAGTCGAAGACATTTCGATGGCGATCAAAACGACGCGCGTCCCGAACACTGTCGCGTGGGTGAACCCTATGGCGTATTCCGGAGGTGCGATCATCGCGCTCGCCTGCCGGGAGATCGTCGTCAGCGACCCCGCGACCATGGGCGACGCCGCCCCCATCGCCGTCAGCCCTTTCACGGGTTTGCAGAACCTCGGCAAGACCGAGCGCGAGAAACTGATCGCGCCGCTTATCGCCGATGTCATTGATTCCGCGCGCCGCAACGGCTACGACGAACTGCTCGTGCAAGCGTTCATCGCCGACGGGATCGAGCTGTGGATGGTCGAGGACACGCGCACAGGTCAGCGGCTCTTCGTCGACGAAGCCGAGTATTCGTTGCTCTTCGAAGGCGATCCGCCCCGAAGTCGCATCGACGTCTCCGCCGCCGACAACCCTCCGATCGCCACCGGCGTCGATGCACGCCCGGAGGAAACCATCGGATTATCGATCGTCGTGCCCGACGCTTCTCCGAAACTCCTGAGTGATATAGGCGATGAAATACGCTTCCGCGGCGACAGCAAAAGCTCTAGACCCGCGATCTCAGGCGCCGACCGCGGACGGTACACCCTCATCGGCTACGCGACCAACGGCCGGCTGCTCACCCTGAAAACCGCCGACCTCGTGCGTTACGGCTTCGCGCATCGCGTCGTCACGAACGACACGGAACTAAAGCAATACTTCGGCGCCGTGACGCTCACACGCCTGAACGAGTCGTGGTCGGAGCGATTGGCGCGGTTCCTCGATTCGTTCTGGATCAAAGGTTTATTGATCGTTGTGTTCCTGCTCGCGCTCTTCATGGAGATGGCGGCGCCGGGAGTCGGGCTGCCCGGAGGGGTCGCTCTCCTGGCGCTGGCGACGCTGGTGGCGCCTCAGGTGCTGGTCGGGGCCGCGTCGTGGTGGGGCGTCGTCGCGATCTTCACCGGGCTCGGCCTGATCGCGGTCGAGATCTTCGTCATCCCAGGTTTCGGCGTGCCCGGCGTCGCGGGGCTGCTGCTGATGCTCATGGGGCTCCTCGGCGTGATCGTCGGCCCGGGCGGGTTCAGCGGGCCCGACGCCGGCGAGGACATCGTCTACGCCTTCGCAACGCTCCTGCTCGCGCTCTTCACCGCGGGCGTCGGGATGTACTTCATAAGCAAGCACTACCGATCCATCCCGATCATGAACAAACTCGTCCTCGCGGATCATTCGGGCGGGTCGGCGGCGGACTCGGGCATGCTCGGAGCGATGGCGGTCGCCGACGCGGGCGCCGTGCGCGTCGGCGATGTCGGCGTCGCAACCACGCCGCTGCGACCCGCCGGGACCGCCGAGTTCGACGACAGGCTCATCGACGTCGTCTCCGAGTTCGGCTTCGTCGAGCGAGGCGGGCGCGTCCGCGTCACCAGCGTCGGCAAGTACCGCGTCGCGGTCGAACCCGCCGAGCGTGACGGCTCGGACGCCGACGACTCGCCGCATGAAGATCGGCGGGCCGACGCATGAACGAGGTCTTCCTGCTCTGGGGCTTCGGGCTGTTCGCGCTCGCGCTCGTGCTCTTCATCGTCGAGTTGTTCCTGCCGACGGGCGGCGTGATCGGCGCGCTCGTCGGCGTCGCCGCGATCGCCGGGGTCGTCGCCTTCTTCCGCGCTTCGACAACATGGGGCGTGTTCAGTTTGCTCTTCCTTGTCGTCGTCTCGCCGATCGCGTTCGCGTTCGCGCTGAAGGTCTGGCCGAACACGCCGGTGGGCCGACGGCTGATCCTCGGCTCTGCGGACGAACCCGGCGACGAAGCCCCGCCGGTAATCAGCGACGCCGACTCTCTCCGGGCCGCGCTCATCGGCGCGACCGGGACGGCGGTCACCGACCTCCGGCCCGTCGGGATGGTGCTCATCGAGGGCGAACGCATCGAAGCCCACGCCGAGAGCGGGATGATCGAGTCCGGCCGGCCCGTACGCATCACCGCGGTCCTCGACAACCGCGTCCGCGTCCGCGAGATCGGCTGACACACCGGAGTCACCCCGCGTTTCGCCCACAGGTGTCGTCCGGCCCGACGGCGTTATACTCTGTGCGCGTGGCGATTCGGCCCGCGGATCTCATACTCTTTCAACGAGGGCGCCCATGAACCCGCTTGTGATCGGCATCATCATCGTCGCCGCCCTGGTGGCGCTGGTCTTCATTGTCATTGTCGCTCAGTTTATGAACCTCTACATCCAGGCGCTGGTCTCGGGCGCCAAGGTCGGGCTTTGGGAACTCATAGGCATGAGGCTGCGCAAGGTCGATGCCCGCACGATCGTCTTCAGCCGCATCCGAGCGGTCAAAGCCGGCATCCAGCTCTCGACCGCCCAACTCGAATCGCACTTCCTCTCCGGCGGTCGCGTCCCCACCGTTGTGCAGGCGCTGATCGCCGCCGACCGCGCCAGGATCGAACTCCCGTGGAACCAGGCTTGCGCGATCGACCTCGCAGGGCGCGACATCCTCGACGCGGTGCAGACCAGCGTGAACCCGAAAGTGATCGACTGCCCGAACCCCGCGATGGGTCGCCCGACGATCGACGCCGTCGCCCAGGACGGCATCCAGTTGCGGGCACGAGCCCGTGTCACCGTCCGCGCCAATATCGCCCGGCTGGTCGGCGGCGCCACCGAGGAGACCATCATCGCGCGCGTCGGCGAGGGCATCGTGACAACCATCGGCTCTTCCGTAACTCATAAGAAAGTTCTTGAGAACCCGGACCGCATCTCGAAGACGGTTCTTGAGAAAGGCCTCGACGCCGGGACCGCGTTCGAGATCCTCTCGATCGACATCGCGGACATCGACGTGGGCGAGAACATCGGCGCCAAACTCCAGGCCGACCAGGCCGAGGCGGACAAACGCCGCTTCCAGGCCGAGGCCGAGAAACGCCGCGCCCTCGCGGTCGCCCTCGAACAGGAAAACAAGGCCGAGATCCAGAAGAACCGCGCTCTCGTCGTCCTCGCCGAGGCCGAGATCCCCAAAGCGATGGCCGACGCTTTCCGCACCGGCAACATGGGGATCATGGACTATTACCGCATGAAGAACGTCATGGCCGACACGACGATGCGCCAGTCCATCGCCGGCGAGACCGACGGCAAGCCGCAACAGCAGTCCGACTGACGCCGCCCCCTGTCGGCGTCGGAAGCGTGCTTCACTCGGTCCGCATCGCAAGCCCGACACCGTGTGTTATGTGTCCGCCCGGTTCAAGCCTACGAATACTGCGATTATAACGCATCGTATCACATTCGCCGAGAAAAACATTGTTTCGGTAAGTTGCGTCAGGAGCATCACGGATGGCGAAACAACCCCTGGCCGAAGTCTTCGGTTACCCGATCGACAACCATACGCCCGACGCAAAGCGGTGCCGGGTAAATGCTCTCTGCCCCTTCGGCAATAAGGTTCCAAACTGCACCAAAGATAAAGCGAACAACCCGCTCGGGGTTTGCAGCATCCGTGATGGCGAGGAAGTGATCATCACCTGCCCTGTGCGGTTTCGAGAAAAGTGGATCATTGCGGAAGATGCCGCGTCGTTCTTTTTCCCGAACGGTGCGAAGTGGACCACGCTGACCGAAGTCAGGCTGAAGGACAGATACGGCAAATCAGCCGGAAACATTGATGTCGTGCTTTGCTCGTACGATGAACGAGGCGTAGTGACCGATTTCGGAGCGCTTGAAGTTCAAGCGGTATACATCTCGGGCAATGTCCGGAACCCTTTCGAGCACTACATGGAAGACCCTGAACAGCGAACGCACATGGATTGGGGCGTTAGGCCCAACTATCCGAACGCTGACTATCTGTCATCTTCCCGGAAACGCCTCGCGCCCCAACTGATCTTCAAGGGTGGGATTCTCAAGGCGTGGGGCAAGCGCACCGCTGTGGCGCTCAATCGCGGCTTCTTTAAGACTCTCCCAATACTCGAAGATGTTCCCCCCGAGGAGGCGGACATCGCTTGGCTGGTTTACGACCTCGTGAAGGATCCGACGAAGAATGTCTACGAACTCACGCGATGGAAGGTTGTATACACTAAATTCTCCGAAAGCCTGGAAAAGATCACCAGATCTGAACCCGGAAATATTTCAGAGTTTGTAGACGTGCTCCAAGAAAAGGTTGACAAAAAACTTGATAACGGCAACCCCCCCCGACACGGAGACGATCAGTGCCACGTTCTGATGTGGATCAGTTGACATTCTTCCGGATTCCTCCCTCCGAGCACATTGTAAATGTGGCGTCGGTGCCCCAGAGGAGCCCCTTTCGCTATCCCGGCGGCAAGACATGGCTCGTGCCGCGGATTCGGCAATGGCTCTCCAGCCTCAGTACGAAGCCCTCCGTGTTCGTCGAGCCATTCGCCGGCGGTGGAATAGTCGGGCTGTCTGTTGGATTTGAGCATTGGGCCGAGCAAGTAGTTCTAGTTGAACTTGACAGGCAAGTCGCCGCCGTATGGGAGACAATCCTTGGAGGCGACGCAGAATGGCTCGCCGAGCGTATTCTTGCCTTTGACCTCACCTATGAGAATGTAAAGGCAACCATCGCCCAAGCGGATGGAGGAACCCGTGAGCAAGCATTCAGAACCATCCTGAAGAATCGAACCTATCACGGAGGGATTCTCGCTCCAGGTGCGGCCCTGATCAAACATGGAGAGAATGGGAAGGGGCTCAAGTCCCGTTGGTACGCCGAGACTCTCGCGAAGCGCATTGTCGCCATTGGCCGAATTCGCGACCGCTTCACATTCATTTGTGGTGATGGCGTCGAGGTGATGCGCACTTATGCCAGGCGCAGACGTGCGGCCTTCTTCATTGATCCGCCATACACCGCGGGGAGTTCAAACGGCAAGCGAGCCGGGACTCGTCTCTATACTCATCATGAACTAGACCACGAGCGGCTATTCGCGACTGCCAAAAGGCTGGCGGGTGAGGTGATCCTCACTTACGATGACTCGCTTGAGGTTAGATCGCTCGCGGATCAATACGGCTTTGATGTCGAGTCTATCGCAATGAAAAATACGCATCATGCCAAGATGACCGAGTTGCTGATCGGGCGCTCGCTTGACTGGATCCGATAGTTTATTATTGACATGTTGTTATGTGTATAAACATAAGCGGCTGTTCGCGCGCTCTATCAGGCCCTGGAAGCCTTCGTGTTTATAGCGCGACGGAACGACGTACAATCATGGTGCGTCATAGCCGGTTCGAACTCCGGTTATCGGCGTCGTCCGCGCGGTCTGATCGCTCTGTGTCGCCGGGCGGGCCGGGCTGTCCGACTCGGTCCGCGCGGGCATGTCAAGGCGGGCGCTCTGCGCGTCGATTCGGGCCTGGGAAGGATGCGCCGGGACAATGCCCCCCGCGCGCCGCGCAGGAGGAGGCCCGCCCATGACCGGCAACTCGAACGGACGCGAGTCCTTCGCGGGCAAGCAGGTGTTCACCACCGGCGAAGCCGCCAAGGTCTGCAACGTAAGCCAGCAGACAATAATACGATGTTTCGACTCCGGTCGGCTCGAGGGTTTCCGCGTGCCCGGGTCGCGGTTCCGCCGCATCCCCCGGGCCGAACTCATCCGCTTCATGCAGAAGAACGGCATCCCCACGGACCGCCTCGACGCCGGCCCGATCCGTGTCCTCGTCGTAGACGACGACCCCGAGATCGTGCGCCTGCTCGAAGACGCGCTCGGCGCGGAGAAAGGCGTCGATGTCCGCTCCGCCGCGACCGGTTATGACGCCGGGATGCTGACGGAGTCGTTCCGCCCGCACGTGATGCTGCTCGACTACATGCTGCCCGACATCAACGGCAATCTGGTGTGCGAGCGTCTGCGCGCGAACCCGGAACTGGCCTCGACGCGCGTGGTGATCGTGTCCGGCGTCGTCCGTCAGTCGGAGGTTGACGCGCTCCTGCAATCCGGCGCAGACGCGTTCGTCCGCAAGCCGTTCGACATCCGCGAGTTGATCGGCAAGGTCCGCGCGCTGGCGTCGGCCTGATCCTCCCCGCCCGGCACGAAAGAGATGAAGCACGCGCACGACCCAACCCGCGCCCGCCGGATCGAGATGATCCTGCGCGAGATCGACACGCTCCCCACGCCGTCGCCGATCGCGTTGCGGCTCTTGAGCGTCGCGTCGGACGAGGACGCCGACGTCGGAGAGGTCGTCGCGCTGATCCAGTCGGACCCCGGCGTGAC
The DNA here is from genome assembly GCA_039794205.1 of Phycisphaeraceae bacterium. Classification (GTDB taxonomy): domain Bacteria; phylum Planctomycetota; class Phycisphaerae; order Phycisphaerales; family UBA1924; genus J020. The sequence continues at coordinate 20,922 of JBDIVU010000011.1, read as the reverse complement.
GGCGCGGCTTCTCGGGCTTTGCCGGCGTTCGACGACCGGCCTCGGCTCGACGGTCACGACGGTCGAGCGCGCGGTCCTGATGCTCGGCCTGGAAGCCGTCCGGGCGATGCTCCTGGGCGTCGAACTGCGCGAGTTCATCGCCGGCCCGGCGCGCGAAGCGCACGAACCAAGATCGCTCGACGGCTCCGACCGCGCCGAATGCATCGACCGTGTCGGACTCTGGCGCCATTCGCTCGCCGTCGCGTGCGCCGCAGAGAGGATCGTGCAGGTTCATTCGGACCGGTTTGACGGCCTCAAGGCGGACGAGGCTTTCGTCTGCGGGTTGCTCCACGACGTCGGGAAGATCGCGCTCGACGTCCTGCTGCCGCGCTCGCTCGCCAAGGCCGTCGCGCTCGCCGAGCGTCGCTGCGAGCCGCTCACGGGCATCGAAAAAACGCTCATCGGCATCGACCACCCGACGGCGGGGAAGCGCCTCGCCGAGCGCTGGGGGCTGCCCGAACTCATCCGCGACGCGATCTGGCTCCACGGGCGCCCGGCCAAGTCGCTCCCGGACCTGCCGCACAAGCGCATGGTCGGCGTGGTGACCGCGGCGAACGAACTCGCCCGGCTGATGCACGTCGGCGAATCGGGCAACGGCGCGCCGCCTTGCCCGATCGCCCGTCTGGCCGCCGAGTGGTCGCTGGACGCGGACAAACTCGAGCAGATCGCCGTGAGCCTGCACGAGCGCGTCTGCGAGCGCAGCGATCGGCTGGGCATCGAGCAGACGCCGACGACCGAACTCCTCGTCGCGTCGCTCGGCGCGGCCAACAGGACGCTCGTCGGACTCAACGAAGCGCACCGCAAGCGCACGGACCGCCTGCGTCTGGTCGAGTGCGTGCTGGCGGCGTTGCGTCAGTTCTGGGACGACGCCGCCGACGCCGCGGACCCGATCGATTCGCTGCGCGCGGTCGCCGCGTGCGGGCGTTCGATCTTCGGCGTCGCCCCGGTGGTTCTGGCGGCGCGAGGCGGCATAAGCCCGGACCGCACCGAGGAGACCATCTGGACCGCTGCACTCATCGACGATCACGGCCGGGTCCGCCGAACCGTCGCGGTCGAGCAGGCCCCGCCGACGCCCGGCGAGACCGGCGAACCCGTCGCCGCCAAACCCGGCGATCCCGCCTCGGCGGCTCTGCACGCCGCGATCTTCGAGGCGCTCGGGCTGGACGAACGCGAATCGTCGCAGTTCAAGCCGATGACTCTCGCCTCGAGCGACGCCGGCGCCGCGATGATCCTGCACACCTGGAGGCCCGACCGTGAGCGCGGCGTAGCCCTGGCGGCGTGGCGGGCGGCGTGCGCGGGAGCCGTCCAGCGGGCACGCAGCGAATCACTCGCCGAGGGCCTCGCCGAACTCAACGCCGACCTCGTCGCCGCCCGTGAACGCGCGACCGAGGTCGAGTCGTACGCCCGGCTCGGTGAACTTACCGCGGGCGCCGCCCATGAAATGAACAACCCGCTCGCGGTGATCAGCGGGCGTGCGCAACTGCTGCGCGACGCGATCGAACAGGAAGCCGCCGCCGGCGCAGACACCGACGCCAAACGCGCCGCGGTCGAGCAGATAATCGAGTCCGCGAAGTCATTGGCGGACCTCGTCGCCGGGCTTCATTTCATAGTTTCTCCCCCGACGCCGAAAGTCGGCCCGGTGGACATGACGGACTTTATTTCCCGTACGGTCAAGCGCGTCCGGCAGGCGCGCACGGCCGAGGGAACGACCGCCTCCCCCATCACCGTGCGCATCCGCGGGCCCGTCCCGCCGGTGCATGTTGACGAGTCGTTGTTCTCGGTCGCGGTCGAAGAATTGCTCCGCAACGCTCTCGAAGCCCCCGATTCGTCCCACGTCGAACTTCGCGTTCAAACCGACGACTCGGATGACCGACTGATGATCTCGGTGCTCGACGACGGGCGCGGGATTCCGCCCGAGGCGCTCGCCCACGCGACCGACCCCTTCTTCTCCCGCCGCGACGCCGGGCGCGGGACCGGGTTCGGCCTCGCTAAGACGCGGCGCATCGTCGAACTCCACGGCGGGCGGCTCTCGCTCAAACGCCGACCCGAAGGAGGGACCGAGGCGCGCATCACGCTCGAACGCTGGCGCGCAGAGCACATCACACGGGACGACCCCGCCGGGGACTCACCCGCTCAGCAAGCCGCCTGAATCGGCGACACCCCGGACCGCACGAGGCGAGAGACAGAGGATCCCATGACAACCCCGACGCCCGAGCACAACAACCACGACAACGCACGCCCGCGCGACGCCCAAGGCCCCGTCCGCGTACTCATCATCGAACCCGAGGCCAAGGTCCGCCGATCGCTGACTTCGCTCCTCCGCGACAACGGCTTTATCTGCGACCCCACCGGACGCCGCGCCGAAGCCATCGGCGCGCTCGCCGGCGCGGAGTACGACGTCGCCGTCATCGGCATGCGCCAGCGCGAAGGCTCCGGCGTCGAGATCCTCCGCGAACTCCTCGAGCGCGCCCCCGCGATCAAAGCCGTGATGATCGGCGTCGAACCCATGCTCGACCACGCGGTCTCAGCCCTTCGGATCGGAGCGGTGGACCTAATCGCCCGCCCGATCGACCGCGACGACGCGCTCGCCAGCGTACACCACGCCGCATCACTCGCGCGCCGCGACCGCGACCGCGACAGCCGGCTGCGCAGACTCGAGCGCATCTGCCACGTGCTGGGCCGATCGCGCGCCGACGAAGCCGCCGAGGTCGACTCGCTGTGCCGCGAACTCGAAGCCGCCTGCTCGGAACTGGATTCCCACGCGGGAACGCTCCGGCTGGCGTCTGAGTTCCGCGCCGTGATCGATCAGGAACTTGATATAGAGAAACTGCTGCGCGCGACGCTCGAGTTCATGCTCCGCCGCACCGGCCCCACCAACGCCGCCGTATACCTCCCGAGCAACCACAGCGACTACAGCCTCGGCGCCTACGTCAACTACGACTGCCCCAAGGACACCGCCGACATGCTCCTCGACCACCTCGCGGACACGCTCGCCCCCGCGTTCGCGGACACCGTCGGCGTCACGGTGATGAACGACGACGACGAACTCGCCGCGAGTCTCGGCGCCGACGCGCACTGGCTCAGCGGCAACCGCGTCATAACATTCGCCTGCCGCGACGAGGACGAGTGCCTGGCGATCTGCACATTCTTCCGCGACAGCGAGAAGCCCTACCCCGACGACCTGCCCCAGCAACTCGACGCGCTCCGCGACGTCTTCGCCGCTCAACTGGCCAAGGTCGTCCGCGTGCATCACCGCCTGATCCCCGACAAGGGATGGCTCGGCGCCGACGACGCCGACGACTTCGGCCTCGCGGCGTGAATCATTCATAAGCTTTACTAAGTGGCACTGGCGCAACCAGTGGCACGGGCGTCTCGCCCGTGCGCTGCGTCTAACTGTCAAGGTGAGTTTTCATTTTTCTGACCACCGACCGGGCCGAAGACGGTCCGGGTCGGGTATCCGGGGTGGCACGGCTCTCCGAGCCGTGTCGTTGAGTCCGACTCGCTCGATGCGCCTCAATAACTTCTACAAAAGCCGAGACATTTCATCCCTGGGCTTCACACACCGTGCCGCTTCCCCGCTGCATTCCACGCGACTATCCCGCCGTCGAGCGATCGCGCGTCCGCCCCGCGACGCCGCAGCATCGACGCGATCGCCTCAGACCGCACGCCCGTCCGGCAGACCACCGCGATCGGCGCCAAAACATCGACCGAGCCGATCCACTCCTTCGACCGCGTGTAAGGCTTGCGCTCCGAGCCGGGGATCTCGCCCTCGCCCAACTCATTGACCAGCCTAACATCCAGCACGCGCCCGCCCGCCTCGACAAACCCCGGCAGTTCCGCCACTGTCACCGCGCGTGCGCACTCGAGCGAATCGCCCGCAGCCGCGAGCGACGCCTCGTCGATCCACCCCGTCACGCGGTCAAGCCCGATGCGCACAAGCCGACGAACCGCCTCGTCGCGCTCGGCAAGGCTCGTCGAAACCAGCAGTATCTCGTCCGTAGGCTCGACAAAAGAACCGACCGTGTTCGTGAACGAGTTCGATATCGCCGCCGAGTAACCGCCCGGCGCCGCCCCGGCCCTGTGCCGACCCGGCGGGCGTGTATCAATCACGACCGACGTCCCTTCCGACCCTGCTCGGACAGCCTCGCGCCAATCCACTATCGGCGGGTCCGGCAACGCGCCCAGCACCGGCGCGCCGTCACGATTCAAAACTTTCATCCGGCCGAAATACATCGGCGGCTCCGGCTGTTCATCTAATATAAATCGCCGGAACTCGCCGGCCTCCCCGACCAGCGACAACGCCCGGTTCGTCCGACGCTCATAACCCACGGACGACTGCGGGACCGCCCCGAGCGCCTTCCCGCACGCGCTCCCGGCGCCGTGGCCCGGCCAGACCATGGTGAAATCATCAAACGTTAGAAATCCCGCCGCCGACTCGCGCAGCCGATCCGCCGCCGCGAACCGCGTGTCCTTCATGCCCGCGGACGTGTCGAGCAGGTCCGGCCGGCCGAGATCACCGACGAAGACGAAGTCGCCCGTGACGATCCCGACCGGCGAATCCGTCCCGGCGTCGCGATCCGTGACGATATAACTTATATGCTCCGGCGTGTGCCCGGGCGTGTGCCTCGCGGTGATCGTCACCGCGCCGATCTCGATCGTGTCACCGTCGCGCAGCAGCGTGTGCGCGTACACCCCCCCGCCGGCTTTCTTATCAAGCCACCGCGGCGACCAGTCCGGCCCGCCCGCGCCCGACACGTACGCATGCGCCCCGATCCGCTCCGCGAACTCGCGCACTCCCGAGAGAAAATCCGCGTGGATGTGCGTCTCCGCCGCCGCCACGATCCTCAGCCGGTTCGCCTCGGCGATCGCTATGTACCGATCCACATCGCGCTCGGGGTCGATGACGATCGCTTCGCCCGACCGCTCGCAGCCGATCATGTACGCGTACTGCGCGAGAGATTCATCGGCGATCTGACGGAAAAACATCCTTCACCCTCCCGAGCCTTCGTCCGCGATCTCTGACGCCGCGGCCGGGGCGTGTGTTTCAGATTCTCAGCCCGCGTCGACCAACTCGATCGACGCGACCGTCACATCATCGCCGAACGGCTCGCCCGCGGCGTGCTCGGTCAGCGCCGCCAGCAGATCCGCGACATCACCCTCAAGCCCCGACGATCCCGCGAGACACCCGACGATCCGGCGCGTGCCGAACTGCGCCCCGGACGGGTCCGTCTGCTCGGGCACGCCGTCGCTTATCAGCACCAGCCGCATCCCGAGCGCGATCGGGAACGTCGCCGATTCGTACACCGACCCCGGGTCCGCGCCGACCGGGGGCCCGCCCGCGAACGTCGGGATCGTCACCGCGCCGCCGTCGCGCAGCGCGACGTACCCGTGCCCGGCGTCGACGCATGTAAGCGACCTCTGCTGAAGGTCGAGCACGCCGACAAAGAGCGTTGCGAACGTTCCCTCTTCCGTCCGCGCGGCGACATACCTATTGAGCGCCGCAACCGACTCCTCGAGCGGCCGGCCCGCGTCGATCAATGCGTCGAGCATCGCCACGATCGAAGCCATCACCAGCGACGCGCCAAGCCCCTTGCCCGCGACGTCGCCGATATAACAAACTGCGGCGTGATCCCCGATCTCGCGCATACCGAAAAAGTCTCCCGCAACCACACGCCCAGGCTGAAAGTGCAGCGTGTACCGGCAAGGCCCGACACACCCCGCGCCCGCCGGCATCAGCCGACGCTGCGTGTCGCGGGCCGTGTGCAGATCCCGCATCAGCAGATCCTGCCGCGACTGAAGTTCGCGCCTGCGCAGGCTCGACAGCGCCATCCCGCACAGGTCCGCCATCGCGGCGCAGAACGTCCCGGCGTCGGCGTGCGGCGCGCCCGCGCCGGTCCCGTCGAGATAAACGAACGCGTCGATCTCATCGCCGACGCGCACCGGCGCGCACAGCGCCGCGGTCACACCCGCCGAGATGATGCTCTCGGCGTGCCGGACCGGCGCCGCGTCTTCGAGCATCACCACGCCCCCCTCGCGCGCCGCCTCGAGCAGCGTCCGGCTCGGCCGCAAATCCACCGGCCGCGACGCACGACCCCCGACCGCCAGCACTTCAACAACCTCGACCCCCTCGATCGGCCGCACGAGCGCGACGCGCTCGTACCCCGTGCCCGCGGCGAGAGCCTCCGTCACGATGCGCGCGATCGCCGACTCGTCCGAAGCCTCCTGCATCGAACGCGCGGCACGCATCAGCGACTCCAGCCGACGCTCAGCCAGATCTCCCAACTCGATCCGGCTCACGCGCGTCCCCGAATGCACGCCCGTGTCGTCGATCGATTGCGTCGCGGAAGATTCCGCACCAGCCTCGCGCACGCGGAACATCCACGGCCCGATGCGCACGCGATCTCCCGCCGAGATAGGCGCCGGCTCGCCGGGCTTAAGCGCCACGCCGTTGATATGAACGCCGTGTCGGCTGCCCGCGTCGCGCACCGTCCACCCGCCGCCCGCGCGCTCGAACACCGCGTGCCTGCGCGACACCGCCGGGTCCGACAGAACAATGTCGCACTCGCCGGACCTGCCGAGCGTCCGCGGCGCGTCGCCCGAAAGCGCGATCGGCGCCGTCGGCGGACCCGAGATCACGCTGAGCGTCACTTCCGCCATCGCTCACTTACCCTCGAACCACGTCTCCGACACCGCAGAGTCTACGACCAGAGGCACGTCCAGACGCATCGCCGACTCCATCCGCCCGGCGATCAGCCGACGCGCTTCCTCCGCGACATCCGCCGGCGCCTCGAAAACAAGTTCGTCGTGGATCTGAAGCAGCATCAGCACGCCCGGGATCTCCGGCGCCCCGCTTTGCCCCGACGAGACGCGCCACGCCGACGCGCTCGGGCTGAGCCGCCGATGCAGGTCCACCATCGCGATCTTTATAAGATCCGCAGCCGACCCCTGCACCACCGAGTTGATCGCGATCCGCTCGCCCAGCGCACGCTCGTTCGGGTTCCTCGCGTGGACCTGCGGCACGGCCCGGCGCCGACCCAGCGCCGTCTCCACATACCCGTGCCGTTTCGCGTGCTCGACGCACTCGGCCAGGAACAGCGTGATCCCCGGGAACCTTTTCTTATAATCATCTATGATGGTCGCGGCCTCGTCGTTCGATACCCCCAGCCGCCGCGCCAGCCCGAACGCCGTCACGCCGTAGACGATCCCGAAGTTCACCATCTTCGCCCCGGACCGCTGCTCCTTCGTGACGCGCTCGAGCGGCACGCCGTGGATCTCCGCCGCGACGGCGCGGTGAATGTCCTCACCCGCGTGAAAAGCCCGCGACAGAGCCTCGTCCTTCGACAGGTGCGCCAGGAGTCGCAACTCGATCTGCGAATAGTCCGCCGTGATCAGCATCCGTCCCGCGGGCGCCCGGAACGCCCGGCGGATCTCTCGCCCGATCTCCGTGCGGATCGGGATGTTCTGAAGATTAGGATCCGACGACGACAGCCGACCCGTCGCCGCGCCCGTCTGATGGAACGACGCATGCACCCGACCGGTGCGCGGGTTGATCGCGTCCTTGAGAGCGACAAGATATGTCCCGATAAGTTTTGCGAGTTGCCGGTGCTCGAGAATCAGCCCCGGCAGCGGCGAATCGACCGAAGCATCCGCCGCCAGCCGCTCCAGCACTTCGACGTCCGTCGATCGGCCAGTCCGCGTCTTCTTCACGCTCCCCAGCCCAAGCCCGGGTTCGACCGGGTCGTCCGGCGGGTTGAACAGGATCGCCGCGAGTTGTTTGGGCGAATCCGGATTGAAAGGCCTCGGCGCCGCGGCGTCGATGTCCGAGCGCAGCTCGGTGAGCCTCGCGTTCAGCCGCGCCGACTGACGATCAAGTTCCGCCGCATCGACCAGCACGCCGTTGAACTCCATCTCCGCGAGAACCTCGACCAGCGGGAGTTCGACATCATGAAACAGCCGCGTGAAGCCCATCGCCTTGATCTGAGGCGCCATCTTCTCATAAAGCCGCAAAGATATGTCCGCGTCCTCCGCAGCGTACTGCGTCGCCGCGTCGATCGGCACGGTGTCGAATGTCCGCTGATGTTTCCCCGAGCCGATGAGGTCGCGTATCGGGACGCAGGAATGGCCGAGCAGCGCGAGCGCGAGCGCGTCCATGCCGTGGCTCGACCGTGATGAGTCGATCAGGAACGACGCGATCATCGTGTCGAACGCCACGCCGCGGAGTTCGACGCCCACGTTGCGTAGCACGTTGACGTCGTATTTAAGATTATGCCCGGTCTTGGGGATCGCCGGGTCTTCGAGGATCGGGCGCAAGGCGTCGAGCACTGTGTGTTCGTCAAGATGCGACGCGCTGTCGGGCGAACGCACGGGGATGTACACGCCCGCGCCGGGCTTCGTCGCCAGGCACAGACCGACGAGCCGGCATCGCATCGGGTCAAGCCCGGTCGTCTCGGTGTCGACGGCGATCATCGCTGCGCCGCGCAACTCCGCGATCAGCCGAAGCAGTTGCTCGCGAGTGGTGATCGTGCGGTATTCCGGGTTCGGCTCGCGCGACAGAACCGGGGCGCCCACCATCGCAAACAACGAATCCGCCGGCGCCGGCTCGGCCGACTCAGTGGCACGGGCGTCCCCAGTGGCACGGGCGTCCCGCCCGTGTTGCATATCCCCAGTGGCACGGGCGTCACGCCCGTGCGAATCCCCCACCTCGACTCCGGCGCCCGCGCCCGGGCGAGACGCCCGGGCCACTGTTTCGCCACCCCGCGCCGATATCAACTTAAGCAGATCATCCCGATGCCGATTGAACCCCAGTTCCCGCAGGATCGGCTCCAGCGCCGCGAGATCGAGCCGATCCACGCGCGCCGATTCAAGATCAAAATCAATCGGCACGTCGTCGCGCAGCCTCACCAGCGACCGCGACAGCGCGACCGTCTCGCTCGCAGCACGGATGCTCTCGCCGCGTTTACCTTTTATCTCCGAGCCTCGCTCGAGCAGCGCGTCCAGCGACCCGAATCGCGCGATCAACTCCGCCGCGGTCTTAGGCCCGATCCCCGGCACGCCCGGCACGTTGTCCACCGGGTCGCCCACCAGCGCCAGCATGTCCACAACCTGCCCCGGCGCCAGCCCCGTCTCCGCCCGCAATGTCTCCGCGGTGACAACCTCGTCCTTATAAGGATCATACATCTCGACCCGGCCCGGCTCGAGCAGCTGCATCAGATCCTTATCTTTCGAAACAATGCGAACAACAGTGCCGCGGGCGTCCCGCCCGTGAGACCACGGCTCGGAGAGCCGTGCCAACCCGAACCCAGTGGCACGGGCGTCCCGCCCGTGTTCCCCCTCCCCAGTGGCACGGGCGTCCCGCCCGTGTTCCCCCTCCCCAGTGGCACGGGCGTCCCGCCCGTGTTCCCCCTCCCCAGTGGCACGGGCGTCCCGCCCGTGTTCCAGCCGCCTGACAACCGTCGCGATCGTGTCGTCCGCCTCGACCTCCGCCGCCGCGAGCACCGGCGCCCCGATCGCGCGCAGCAGCCCCACGCACCTCTCGATCTGAGGCCCGAGCGACTCCGGCGGCTCCTCCCGGTGCGCCTTGTACGCCTCATATATCCGCGAACGGAACGTCCCACGGTCGCCCGCGGCGTCGATCGCGACCGCGAGATAATCGGGCTTCTTCTCGCGGAGAATCTTCAGCAGCACGCCCACAAACCCGAACGTCGCGTTCGTCGGCTCGCCCGTCACCGGGCTTGTCATCGGCGTGCGGATCGCGTGATACGCGCGAAAGAACTGAGCGTGCCCGTCGATGAGGTACAGCGTCGGGCGATCCCCGCTGCCCGCGCCGTCCCCGGCGGGTCTGGCGCCGGCGTTCAAGCCCCGGCCCCGTGCAGGGCTTCGAGCCTCGCGCGCAGCGCCGGCGTCAGCGCAACATCACGCCGCTGCATCATCCGCTCCGCCGATTCGAGGAAACGTTCGAGTTTGTACCGCGTCGCGCCCGCGTCGGTGATCCACGCGAAGCGCCCGACGCAGGTCGGCGGCGGCTGAGTCGACGCCAGCATCGCGCCTGTCCCGATCATCGACCCGGTCATGATCCGCGTCCCGATCGCGGTTTTAACATGATCTCCGAGGACGCACCCGAGGAATGTAAGCCCGGTCTTCTCGCGGCGTGACGCGGGAATGGCGGCGGCGGCGACCTCGCCGTAGGTGTTGAGCAGGTTCGAGTTGATGGTCCCGGCGCCGAGGTTCACCCACTCCCCCAGCCACGCGTCGCCGAGGTGCCCGTCGTGCCCCTTGTTCGAGTAGCCCTGCACGATCGTCCCGCCGACATCGCCCGCGATCTTGCACCACGGGCCGATCGCGGTGTTCGCTTTTATCAGCGCGTGCTCGAGGATCGTCGAGTGCGGCCCGATCGACGCCGGCCCGACGATGATCGCGCCCGGACGAACAACAGCATGCTCATCAATTATTACAACGCCCTTTGACGAATCCAGCACCGCGCCCGGCGCCAGCACAGCGGTCGGATGGACGAAGATCGAGTGTTCGCCGATCAGGCGCGCCGACCCGTGCGCAGAACCAGTGGCACGGGCGTCTCGCCCGTGCGAAGCAATATCATCCGCGATCGCCGTGTCGCGGAACCGGATCACATCCCACGGCCGACGCAGCACGCAAGGCGTGTCGATCGAATCAGCCCGAACCCCCGCGGGCAGCGAGAAAGTTCGCGCGAACGCGCGGGCGTAGTCACGCCCGAGCCTCGCAGCGATCACGGCGCCCGTCCGCGCCTCGACCAGCGCCGACCCCGGCGCCAGTTCCGCCAGCCCCCTCGGCGGGAGAACGCACCCGCCGTTGACGAAGAGCGCGTCCGCGGGAACGTCCGGCGGGTTGATCGGTATGTCCGCCGATTCTCGCGCGAGGACCGTCAGCCCATCCGGCACGATCGCTGCGTCGGCGCGGGCGCCGATCGCGCGCTCGATTCGCGCCCGCGTCGTGTCGCGACCGGTGCGGACATCGAACACCGGGCGTAGGTCCGTCAGCGGCGCGAGTTCGGGCAGCCCGTCATCGAAGATCACCACACGCATGACGCGCAGTGTACGGACTTCGCCGACGCACGACGGCGCCGATCTGCGCAACAAAAAGCCCGGGGATCGGATCCCCGGGCTTTTGTGCGAGAAGATTGGTCACGAGGAAATATGTTCGACCATTGCCGCTGCGTCACCCGTCGTACGAGACGTCCGGGATCATGTCGCGCAGCACGCGGGCGGCTTCGGATCGGTCGCCGCGCTCGATGGCGGACTCGGCAGCGACACGGGCGATGTCGTAGTCATGTATGAGGAAACTGAGCGCCGCGAGCATGAAGTCGGCGTCGGCGCCTCCGGTCGTGTCGGCGCGGCGTGCGTATTCCTCTGCGAGTCGGTCGATCAGCCGGACGACGCGCTCGTCGAAACGGATCTCGGTCAGCGCGTAGGGGTCCGTGGTCAGAGCGCGGCGCATCGCCCACGCGGCCCGGCTGTGGTCGCCAAGCGCCGCAGAAGCGAGCGCGTAGCCGACCTTAGGTTCCGCAGCGTCGAGATCGCGCGCCGCGGCGTTCGAGAACACGCGGAACGCCGATCGCGCGTTCCCGCGCGCCAGATCAGTCCACGCGCCCGCGTAAGGCAGGCCGGCGTACGACGCGATCGGCTCGTACCGCCGCGCCGGCGCCGAGTACACGACGCCCGCCGGCGCCGATGTCCGCGTCGTAGAGACAGCCGCGCGACCCGAGGGGTAGTAGTACGTCCCGCCGGGCGAATAGTAAGTATCAGAAGCGCGGTACACGATCGTCGGAGCGTAGGTGTAGTAACTCGAGTAGTACCCGTGCCGATACGGGTCATACCCGTACCCGTAGGTGTACAGCGAGTGCCGACTGTGCCTGCTGACGTAATGATGCGACGGGCGGTAGTAGGGGTAATGGTGCGAAGACAGCCTCGAACCGAAGTGGAACGACACGCCGAACCCGTGACTGCGCGAGTGATAGCCGTACCCGTACCGCGCGCCGATGGTGTGATGCGAGCGAACGCTGTGGTGAGTTCTGACGCTGTGATGCGAGCGAACGCTGTGGTGAGTTCTGACGCTGTGATGCGAGCGGCCCGTATAATGAGATAGTCCCGCGTGATGGCCGACCGTCGATGCGTGGCGCGACCCCGAACCGTAATGAGTCAAAGCCAGTGAATCATGATGAGCCACCGATCCGCCTACAGCCCCGGCGCCGAGATGCGCCGACACCGCGTGATGCGTCCGCGACGACTGCGCCGCGTGCGAGGCGTTGAACGAATCGCGCGCGCTGCGCTCGACGGTTGACGAGCCGAAGCCCGCGGCGCGTCGGCTCAAAGCCGTCGGCACGCTGCGGCTCGACCAGTTCTCGGTTCGGCTTTGCGCAACAGAGTTGGCCGGAGCCGGGGCCGACGCGCTCCTCGCGGGCGTGGAGCGTCGAACAGCGGGCGCCGGGCTCGACGCCGCAGCACGCCGAGTTGGCGCCGCCGCTGACGCCGCCTGTCTGCTCGATGACGCCTGTCTGCTCGGCGCCGCCGATCTTGTAGGCGCAGCCGAACGTGAAGGCGCAGCCGATCGTGACGGGGTTGACGCGCGCTGCGCCGGCGCGGACCGACCCGCGGGCGCCGACTGTTTCGAAGGAGCCGGGTTCGCCGCCCTTCTCGGTGACGGCTCAGCCGCCCACGACGACATCGAAATGCCCGCAGCGACAACCGCCGACAGCGCGAACGCACGCGCCAGACCCGACCTGTTCTTCAGATGTTCCATCGGGCGTCTCCTTGCCCACGCGGGGCCGATCGCTGCCCAGCCGCGACCGTCTTGACCGACGCCGACCGATCGGCGGGCGGTGAGCGAGCTCGCCGCCCCCGGCTCGATTCGGCTGTCTCTATGACCACTTAAACCGGCCAGGTGTTCCCGGGATTCCCAGAATTTCAGGGTTTTTCGAGGGGGCGCCCGCCGTCGCCGCGAGCGCTGCGTCGCGCCGTTTGTGGTGAGAATCCGCAGATTCGCCGAAAATACAGGCGATTTCACGCATCCCCCGCTTGTGCGTCGAGCCGATGAAGGCTAGAACACCGGCGAAAACAGTGCGAATCGGTCGGGCGCTCCACCGTGTCCGGGCCAGGCCGAGCCGCGAAACACACCGTGTCACGGAGGATCCCAGATGGCGAAGAAGACCAAGAAGAAGACGACTCGCACCGCCACCCGTAAGAAAGCCACCCGCGCCGCCGCCCCCAAATCGGCCAAAATCTCGAGCGCCGACGGCCCGCGCACCAAAGGGCAGGTCTATCGAGAGATCGCCGAGAACACCGAACTCCCGCGCGCCAAGGTCGCCGAGGTCTTCGACATCCTCGGCCAGATGATCCAGAAAGACCTCGGGCGCAGCGGCCCGGGCGTCTTCAACGTCGCCGGCCTGATGAAGGTCATGGTCCAGCGCAAGCCCGCCACCAAGGCCCGCAAAGGCACCAACCCCTTCACCGGCGAAGAGATGATGTTCAAGGCCAAGCCCGCCCGCAACGTCGTCAAGGTCCGCCCGCTAAAGGCCTTGAAAGACCTCGCCCCCAAAGCCTGACCGCTCCGCCCGCACGACCAATCTCGACCTTCACAACAAACCATCGCCAGGCCGGGGCCGACCCCGGCCTGTTTCTTTTTCGCACAAGCAATCAATCCTACCTCTGCGACACAGCCGACTCGGCCCGCCCCCGTTCCCGCAGCCGGGACACGTCAGCAGCCGCACTCCGCAGAAACCCCGAGCAAATCGCCCTTGATTTGCCTATCATGACACGGTTCGCCACACGTCGGCCACGCCCGGCCCAGCCGACCGCGTTCCGACGATTGCTCCCGCCGACCGAGTCCCCCGGGATCGGTCCGACGATTGACACAGGGAGACCGATTGCTGTCCTCCTTGTTGCGGCGCGTGTCACAGCCCCGTCATGCGCCGCAGCGGCAGGGCCGGGTTCAACCCCGGCCCTGTTTTTTTTCATTTTTTTTCTTGCAATGCCCGCCCGAACACGCCACAATAACATTCATGAGCCTCCTCACACGCCCGCAAAGCAATATCCGCTCGACGCATCGCGCATCGCGCATCGCGCATCGCGCATCGCGCATCGCGCATCGCATTGTATTCGGCAGCCGGATTGACAACCTTGCTCTCCCCCCGCGCGGCGCCGGCGCAAACCGCTGACGCCCCGCCCGTCAGACCGGCGTCCCCAGCCGCCGACTCGAGCGCATCAACCGCCGCATCAGCCGCATCAGCCGCTTCAACCGCATCAACCTCGGCTTCAGCCGCTGCGCAACCCTCGCCGAACCCGCAGCGACCGCTCCCCCCGCGCTCGCCCGACCTCAACCGCGACGGCGTGGTCGACTCGCTCGACCTCCTCCGCCTGATCGAATCCCTGGGCCTGCCCGCCGCGATCTCCCCAGCCGCCGCCCGCGCCGACCTGGACCGCGACGGCGCCGTCACCGCGAAAGACCTCGCGCTGCTGACAAACTCCTTCGGATCACCGGCTGGTGTGGTCCCGGCATCTGATTCCAGCGAATGGATACTTTGCGATTGGTGCGGTACGGGTATTGAACGTTGGATACGGCCTGGTGAACGTTGTCCGGGTCGGGGTGAGTGCCAACGTCCAAACATTGATGATCCGGGTGACGAAATCGACCCCGACGACCTCGGCGATGGCTCTCCGCCACCCAACGACCCGGACAATCGCCCGCCCCCGGGCTGCTGTTTGTCACCCCCGCCACCCGACAACCCGCCACCCGCGTGCGCTTTCGATATCACCGGCCCCAAGTTCATCGGCATCCTCGGCGAAGCGACCTTCTCCGCCGGCGCCGGCGATGTCGTGTGGAAGATCCTCAGCGGCTCGCAGTTCATCGACCCCGACAACTCCGACCTCGCCGACGGCGCCGTCAGCACGAACCAATCGATCCGCCTGACCGCCCTCGCCGACCCCGGCGCCGTCACCATCGAAGCCAGAGTCACCGTCGACGGCCAAGAGTGCGTCCGCACGCACGCACTCACGATCGGCACGATCAAACTCAAGAGCGTGACCTTCGGCGGGCCGCGGCACAACATCACTCAGGACACCGGCCAGGCCTATCCTTCCACCGATCACTGGCTGGATGATGATCTCGACGGGAACGCCACGAACATGGACGGCGACCGCCGCATCCCGATCGCGTACACGCGCGGCGCCACCGTCGTGATCGACGAGGTCCGATTCGCTGTCGAGCCGCCCGACGCCGATCTTGGAGATGTGCCCATCCGCGGCGCCGGCCCGGACGGGCAGTTCTTCGAGGCGACCGCATCAATGCAAGGCGGCGAACTCGTCGCGACCGCGCTCACAGCGACGCAGCCCCTGCCGAACACGGTGCGGTTCTACAACCCGTACACGATCGGTTGGGCACTCGCGTTAGACAACGCCGGCGAAGTCTTAACCCTGATCGGCATGAGCGACAACCGCGTGTACGTGACTCTCAATGATCCGGAGCCTGTGGAGCCTCTGCTCGGCGGCGCCGGCGCACTGCTGTACGAGTCGGTTATAGATGTCGCTGTGCGCAATACCGATGGCCTGACGGATCTGACTTCGATCATTCTCGGAATCTACAACGACTTCACAGACCGCAGCGTCGCCCGCAAGGCAATGGATGGCTTCAACAAGCCGGACGGCGAAGTGCTGCAGTACTGGGCGCCCGCGGGCAACCCGATAAACGGTGATATCACCGCAGTCTGTCAGAGCATGAGCACCATGCTAGATCCTGACTTTCCGAATGATCCACGCTTGCAGAGTATCGGCACATGCACGGCGTGGGCCGACTTCCTGAAGAACACCCTGGTCGTCCACGGCGTGCCGACTGTCAAGCGCCTGGTAGTCCGAAGCGCGTACGCGAACGGCAACGCCCTGCTTCTCGTCAAGAACTGGCAGTTCAACGGTCAGGGATCACTCGCGCCTTATTGCCCGGACACGCCGTTCATTGGACCGTATGATCCGAGCATTGTGAGTGAGGCGCCGTTTGTGCAATTCAATGAATTGACCGACCTCCCCGGCGTTCCCGGTCAGAACAACGCGAACCCGCCCGCGAGATTCAATCTCCACTGGATCGTCGGCCTAGGAGGCCAGGTTTCACCCGATGGCATATGGATTACTGGCGCGCTGTTCGATCCCTCCTATGGGACAGGCCCGTTCACGCACATTGGATGGGAGAACGCTTCAATCGCGGGTCATGCATTCAACTGCGCCGTACCTCCCGACGCCGACCTGCCCGCCGAGCTCGTGAACCTGGGCAGTGTCCTCGGCTCGCGCATCGACATCCCCGGATTCATCGAAACCCGGTTTACAGATAGAAACTGATCACGGAGAACACAATGAGCATTTGGAAAGTCTCATCCCGGATGTTGCGGCGCCTGGCGGCACTGGCGTTGGTTGTCGCTGCGCCAAGCATCGCAGCGGCGCAGGATTTCGCCAAGGTTCTGATGGAAGAGCGAATGACGCTCGACGGCCGGGAGGCGACGGTGACGCTCACGCATTTCTATTATAAAGCGATAAAATCTGTGTCGTTGAGCGGGAATGAAAAAGAGTTTCCCGCGTCGTTCATTCAAATTGACATCTCGTGGGCCGGGGGTGAACGCTACCCGGTCTGGAGGCAAGGGGCCAATATTCCTAACGAAGTCGAGGTCGAGCATCGTATGATACCGCCGAGTGATCATGCTGTCGACGTCGAAGCGTGGCCGCGCCCCGACGGCGACAGGCTGATCTTCGTATTCGACGTGTATGTGTATTCGATCGATCCCTGGGCGCGCCAGCCTCCCATACCCGATCCGCCAGTAATCCACCAGACGCGACCTAGGGGTCACCCCGAGGGCAGCGCGTGGGATGTGTACGTTCACACACCCGTGGACAAATGGCCGCTCTTGAATTTGTTGGAAATAACACAGGAAGAACGAAAAAGAATAGGGGCCGAGTCCCGGAAAGCGATCGAAGCATCCGGGCTGGACCTCCGGGCGATGATGGCTGTTCGGGTTCTGGCGTCTGGTGCGACGGTCACGGTGCTCGGAAGTACTTTCGCGGCCGTTTATAACGGCGACACTCAGGAAATCACACACCGCCCGATCACGGTCGCTGAGGCTCGACTCATCGCCGATGCTCCGTTTCGCTCGCAGCCTGCTCCAAAGCGCGCGTGGGATGAGTACATGCGGCACGACCACCTGCCGCCGCCTGAAGAGCGGTAAAATCGCTCTCCCGGGTGCACCTCATCCAGTCCCGGCTCCGAGTTCGTCGGCGTCCTCGGCGATGCGACCTTCTCCGCCGGCGCCGGCGATGTCGAGTGGAAGATCCTCAGCGGCTCGCAGTTCATCGACCCCGACAACTCCGACCTCGCCGAAGGCTCCGTCAGCACGAACCCGTCTATCCGCCTGACCGCCCTCGCCGACCCCGGCGCCGTCACCATCGAAGCCAGAGTCACCGCCGACGGCCAAGAGTGCGTCCGCACGCACACACTCCGCATCGTACGGCTCGACCTCGACATCGACAGCGACAACAACAACGGCCACGACCTCCCCGATCGCTCCGAAGAGGAGGACGAAGCCGAGGCCGAAACCGGCATCAAGGTGCTTATCGTCAATCGCGACGACCGTGACGGCGACGGTGTCCCCGATTACGCCGACGGCTTCGGGCTGTTCGGACCGGAGACATCCGGCGGAGTTACAGGCAAGAGGTTTGTTCCAATTGTCCTCGAATGGCCCGGCCTCGATGACACAGCCGGCGCCGTCCTCAGGCTCGGCTATAGCGCCGTCGAAGACATCGGGTACGCGGAGGTTCAAGTACCTGACTTTGAAACTTCGTTCAACCAGTTCATCCGCGGCCCCGGGCATCTCCGGATCTGGCGTCGCGACGGATGGGAACCCCGCACGATCGAGGATATCGTGATTCCCGACGAAGATATCCCGCTCGACGACGCCGGCGACACGCTGACGCTGTACATCGAAGCGATCAACGGCTCTCCTGCACATCTGTCAGTCACAGCGACGATCGAGCTCGAAGACGGCCTGTCGTTCACCGATACGGTGCGCGTTCTCCCTTTTGACTCCGTGTCGGGCCTGGCGGAAGATGAGATAGATGGGTATCAGATCATCCGCGACTCAGCGCTCGGCACAAGCGGTAATGATATTATGTTTGCGCCTCCGGGCGCGACAGCCTTGTACAACGTCGGTGGCGACGACATCTTAGTATCCAACGGCGGCCCGATCACAATTTTCGTTGCTTCCGGCGAGAATGTGCTGTACGCATCGAAAGGGCACGTCGAGGTGTTCGCGCAAGCGCTCCCCCCCACGCTTCTGGGCGCGCCTCCTGCCGTGCCGCTCAATGACGCCCTGGTATTCAATGAGGAGGACGGCCCATTCACAACTGATCAAGTTCTGTTGATCTACCGCGCGATCTACGGCGAGAACGACGCGTGGCTGGAAGCATACGAGCGCGTCGGGGGCAAGGTTCAGGTCGTAAAGAGCGACGGCGATGGGTTCCTGTTCAATGATTTCATTTCGTCCGACTGGGACTGGGTCAAAGTCGGCGAACTGGATGGGTATCCGATCATCCAGCTCGAGTTCGACCTCGGGAGGCCCGCTGTCGCGGCGACCCACCTCCGCCAGCAACTACTTGATTTTGCGAGTCACCCGAACTATGGGCGGGATTTCCGCGAGCAGATCGCGAATATCAATCTGTTTGAACGAGCGAAACTGTCAGAGTTTCTTGACGATCCCGCTGCGGTTCAGGAGGTGCTCGATCTTCGGGCGCTCGCGTTCCAGAACGCGGTCGACGCGACCGCGGCGATCTCCAGGCTCTATGTCGAGGGCGTCGGGATAGTAAGTGAAGCCGCCGACGTCATCGTCACGGTCACCCAGTTCGCCAACGGCGAGATCTCGGGATTCGAGGCGGCGTTCGCCGCAGTACCTTTCATCGGCGGCCCGATGGTCGATGTCGGAAGGCGGGCCGTTGTCCGAAATGTCGACGGCAGGATCATCCTCTCCCGGGGCGACGATCTTCCCGGGCTGGACAGGCGTGCGCTACGAGGCGTCCAATCCGGGCCGCGCGGGGTGGGCCTTATCCCGCGAAAGGATTTCAACCAGGCCCAGATTCTCGAATTGAGAGGGGCCGACGGCGATTTCTCCATCCTGCTGGGCACGCCTCAGGTGACGAGCGGCAATCACGCCGCGATCGTCGAGTCGTTCGCGCGGATGCGCTTCACGGACGGCTCGGCGGACTATATAGTGATGAACCGCTCGCTCAAGACGGCGACGGGTCGAACCAATCTCGGCGGCGTCAGCGGCTACCGGCCCGACATCGCCGTCGTCAACCGCGATGGAACAGTGGACCTGTACGAGGTGCAGTCGATGCACGATGACCCATCTGTTCTGATCACTAAGCTCAGGCAGATGATAGCGCCTCTTCCACCCGGGAATCAAGGGAAACTGTACTTCGTAGACATTGACGGTGTTGCGGCTCTAATACAATGATACCAAATTCAAACGAGATCCGTGTCTACTGCCGCGCGTACGAGTGCGACTGGACGCCTGGGGCGATGCGCCAAGCATACGAGGCTATCGTGTCGGCGTGGACGGTGGCCGAATTCCCGCCGGACAGATTAGTTTCGCAGCAAACACCAATCCGAGGTCGCGGAGAGAAATGGGGGACGTTCAGCCGGAAACGCAAACGTCTGGAACAAACAGGGTTCGATGATATCCAATCATTTTCACTTTCTCGCCTGTGTGAACCGAACCAAGATTACCCGACCTCCAAAGACCTGTATCCGGACCGGGACTGGGTGGTGTACGCAAGAGTCGTCAGGACTTGGCTCGAACTAGAGATCGGCTGGATCCCTTCGCTCATCGGGAATCCGTCCATTGCTTTCTTTGACCTCTTCAAGGAACTGACCACGCTCGGGCGGGCTCAGCACGCGGTTAGTTTCAAGGAGAGAGTCAACCCTCGCAATCTGCTAAAAGATCCGGTCGATCATAACGACAAGACAAGCCGGGATTGGCACATTAACGGTCAAGAATGGGCGCCGTGGAAGCCGGAGCAGGAGGGATGCCTGCTTCTACGCAATGTTCACCTTCGCAACTACCTCAGCGACGCTCACCTCGACGCGCCTTTCGGCAAATCAGGCATGTCTCTGCGTGAGTGGATCGATGCCGACCCCGCGGAGCGCGGCGTTCTATGCCGCTACACCGACACCCTGACCGAATGGACCCCGCCGCCCGGGAACATCCCAGAGATCCGAGAGCGGCTCTTCCGGGCCGGCCGAGTGTTCTACCACCGCTTGTTCAAGGAGCTCGACTACGACCGCAACGTGCTCCCCAGCGGGGAGATCGTGCCCCGGGACTACTTCTGGAAAAACAAGATCATAATGCCCGGCCCGTTTGTCTATCCGCCTGAGCCATTCTACCGCCCCGACATCCGCGCCCCATGGGAATCGCCGGAACCGATCCCGGAAGTGTTCCGGGCTGATTATTATAGAGAATTGTGCGCCGACGTATACGTTGGGCTAGTATTGGAATAGACTCACCGAGTTTACGGAATCATGCTATAGTATGCTTGTGCGCGCCAGCCGTTGAATCCCCCAGCCTGACTCGGAGAACCCAGATGGACTTGACAAAGCGCAACCGAGTCATCCGCAAGTATCTGCCCGAACTATTCGAGGAGATGACCTGCCTGGGATTCATGCACCAGTCTGAGTGAGAGCAGCCAAGTGTACTTTCTCCTCCGTGCAGGCAGGGGCCGGAGCGGGGGCGGGCGCAGAGAGCCCGAGCGGCGTCGCGCTGCCCGCACGATGTCGCAGCGGCGCCTGCCTGCACGACGCCGCGAACGCCGCGGGCGTCTGGTAGTTCAG
>JBDIVU010000010.1:0-126307 GCA_039794205.1 Phycisphaeraceae bacterium | reverse complement strand
CGTGCGGGCAGCGCGACGCCGCTCGGGCTCTCTGCGCCCGCCCCCGCTCCGGCCCCTGCCTGCACGGTGGAGAAAGTACACTTGGCTGCTCTCACTCAGACTGGTGCATGAATCCCAGGCAGGTCAATATCGCTTCCGCCCAGCAAAACAGCCGCACCGTACAGATCGGCCTGCAGTTCACATAGAAATCCTAGTTGAGAGCCCGCAGGATATTCATCAAAGCAGCGTTGCTTCATGCAGCTTACAAGTGCTTGATCACAACTATTTCGCGAGACACCGCATTCTTGATAGCATTGATCGTGATCATTGCAGCAAACTCTGAACTGGACTTGCCAAAAGAAAGAGTCCGGCACAGCAGGGAAATCTTCTGGGCCGCATCCATTTTGAGAAGGCGTGAAGCCGGGTCGTCGTCGCTTATTAGAACAATTATCAAGCGTTGCTGCGGCAAACATCCCCAGGGGGTCTGTCTTCCATGTGGGAGATGATTGAACGTATTGATATAGGTGTTGGCCATCCACATACCCCGCCGGATCCCGTTCCAGCCATCGGCCCTCGCCCGGGCAGTAGGTCCGGTTGCGGACGGCGTACAGCCCCGTCTCGTCGTCGATGATGTAGCCGGCGAAGCCGACGGGGCTGTCGATCGCGGAGATCTGCCCCGCGGGGAGCGCGGCGCCCAGGTCGTTCATAAGGAACAGGTTGTCGCGGAAGTTAACAACGCCGTCGCGGTTGAGGTCGGCCTCGCACGGATAGCCTCGATCGCTGGATGGGGAATATTTTGCCGACGACGTATATTGAGTCCAAATAGATGCGTGATATTCATAGATAATGCGACGGGACATTGTCAGTGCTCCATGGTGTTTGGCCCGCCTCGGGAACGGCGCCTACGGTAAAACATGTTAGCTATATAGACAGCAATACACGCTGATAATATCATGAAAAATAACGCCAGACGATCGCGACCGGGACGCGCAGCCGCTATATAATGCATAATAATATATCGCACAATGACGGCGGTCCCAATCGCCGCTGCCATTGAAATCATAAATGACCGCAGACGGGGGACATCCTGTGCGGCTGGAGTCGTCGGCAATGTGTTTTTCGTGTTCATAATTCAATTAGTCGCATTACGAGCCTAGGGTTCAACATCCTGGAGGTGAAATTCCACCAAGAGTATCGCGTGCGCACTCGCATCGGATGCCTTGAAGAAAGTTTTCGCCGCAGTCTAACCAGCGGCGAACATCCCACGGGATTTGTTCGATGGATGTTCCACAGGGTGGGACTCCATTCCAGCGCAACCAATCAGGCATTCGGCCACATGCTTCTGTGATCGAACGCTCGTCTTGCATACGGCGCTCGCATTCAAACTGTTCTGTTGGTGGCGTCGGTTGCTGCAGCGGTGGACAAAAACCAAGCTGCTGACATATTGCCAGAGGGCTTGCGCCCGGCACGAAGAGGAATGGTGCGGCGCAAGCAAGCCCCGAGGCTACCGCGCATACTAATCCACCGGGACCAGTAGTCAACCCAAGTGTTCCACATATAAAAAATGAACTCGCGCTGCATCCAGCCGTAAGCACAAGAGATACAGTAGTTGTACATGCTTGACACGAAAGCCCAGTGGGATCGTTATGATTGATCGGCGACGACTGCACATACTCATACAGTCCGCTGCCATCCACATACCCCGCCGGGTCGCGCTCCATCCACCGGCCCTCGCCCGGCCCGTAGGTCCGGTTGCGGACGGCGTAGAGGCCGGTCGCGTCGTCGATGATGTAGCCGGCGAAGCCTACCGGGCTGTCGATCGCGGAGATCCGGCCCGCGGGGAGGGCGGCGCCGAGGTCGTTCATAAGGAACAGGTTGTCGCGGAAGTTAACAACGCCGTCGCGGTTGAGGTCGGCCTCGCAGAGGTAGCCCGGCTCGCCGACGCCGGCGCCGGACGCCGCGAGCAGCAGCAGTTGGTCGGCGCCGGTCGTCGCGCCGTCGCCGTCGATGTCGGCGAATCGCGAGTGCCGGGCGCCGCCGTAGGGGAGGTAACGCACACGCTCGACCGTCATCCCCGTGGCGCCGTCGATCACAGCGACCACGCCGAAGAGCGCGTCCGTAACATAATACCATGTTGATTCGTACGAGGCGCCGGCGCCGTCGTTCGTGAAGTCGCGGTTCTCCCGACGCAGCACGGCGTCGTCGATGTGCCGGGCGCCCCAGACCTGCTGGCACACGCGGTCGAACCCGTCGCCCGGCTCGGCGTCCAGGTCGTCGTCGATCCGCTCCTCGATGAGCCGCCATAAGAGGTCGTAGATCATCACACGCTCCCGGTCCAGCACGCCGTCATAATAGCCGTCCGCGTCGGAGCGGGACACCACACGCCAGTTCAGGCCGTTGTATTCGTGCTCGGAACGCACGTCCGTGCCGACCGCCACGCGGACCAGGCGGTTCCAGGCGTCGTGGGTGTAGGTGGTGACCACGCCGAGATCGCTCTGTGAGGTGCGGATGTTGCCGGCGGCGTCGAAGGTCCGGGGGTCGCCGGGGTTCTCCGTGCCGTCGCCGACTTCGACGATCTCGTTGGCGAGATTGTGAACGCGGGTTTCGAAGGAATCGCCGGGATCGTCGTAGGCGCCGGGCGAGTCGAGATCGACTGCGAGCGCGTCCCAGTTGCCGAGCGGGTCGAGGCTCCAGCGGCGGGAACCGACGGCGGGAGCGAGCGCGGCGCCGTCCCACTGGCCGCGTCTGGCTTCGGCGAGGCGGTCGAGGCCGTCGTAGAGGTAGAGTTCGTCGCGGCCGATGACGCCCGCGCCGGGACGGGCGTCTATGCGCATGGTGCGGTTGCCGGATTTGTCGTATGCGTACTCGAACTCGACGATCGGCGGGATGTTGGGAACAGTGGTTAGCGTGGAGTGTGTCGTGATGTTTGAGTCGGCCCAGACCTGGCGGGCGATGCGGCCGAAGGGGTCGTAACCGGGATACTCGCCCGGGGTGCGGGCGCCGTTGTGCGATAGGGAGCGGTCGAGCAGGACGCCCGGCTCGGGGTACTCGACGACCGCGGGGAGGGAATGGCCGATGTGCTCGTAAGAGACAGCGGCGACGCCGTCGAGCGTGAGGCCTCCGACGCGGCTGATGACGTGGTTGAGAGAGCCTTGGGCGCCGTAGTCGGATGCGAGCACGGCGCCGTCGGGGTAGGTGATCGAAGCAAGCCGAGTGTAGTTTCCGTCGTCGGCGCCGGTGTCGTCGTAGGTGTACACGACCTTCGCGGAGTTGCCGCCCGTCTGGGTAACGGCGGAGTCGTGGTCCTGCCAGAGAGTGACGACTCGCCATCGCGCGTCGTATTCAAATTTGACTTCGTTGACGATCGTGGTTGCGTCGAGCGACCGTACGGCGGTGCGCCGGCCGAACGAATCGTACTCAGTCTGGATCGCGTCGATGCGCTGGTCGATGTCGTTCCCGGCTCCGAATGAGACGATAGAGTCCATTGTGACGCGGCCGATTCCGTCACGAGTGAACGCGTGGATGACGCCGTTCTGGTCAGAGCGCCCGGTTAGTTCGCCGAGGCGGTTGTAGGAGTGATCGACGAAGTACTCGGCGCTCGATCCCGCGGCGCCGGTGGACTGATCTGGGTATCGGACACGGCGCAGGAGGTCGTTCGAAGCGACGCCGCTGCCGGTGGAGGCGTCCACACCGAACTCGTAGATTGTTTCCTGGAGCGTCGTGTCGGTGAGGAACGCGACCCTTTTGATGAGTCGCCCCGCGTCGTCATATGTGAAGGTGGTGACGCGATCAGTGTCAGATTCTCCAGAGGGTCCGCCGACGCCCAATGCCTTCCAGCGGTCGTTGGTGGCATCCCACACCACGACGCCGTCGTCGGAGTTTTCGATTACACCGACACGGCGGTTCAAGTCGTCGTATACTGATGTTGTACGCTGCCCCTCGGGATCGACGGTGATCCCGGCGAGGCCTCGATCGTTATAGAAAGTGGCGGTGACGAGCATAGCCCCGGGCGTCGTATGGTCTGGGGGCGAAGATTGGTTGATGGTTGGCGCCGACCCGCCGTTCTTAAATCCATCGGTGTTCGTGCCGAACGCGACGGATCGGATAGGCCTGTTCCCGGCGTCATAATATGTTCCGACATACGAAACGATCGAGTTCGCCGAAGCGAGCGACGAGAGCGGACCCGTCCCGGCGGCGTCATGGGCGCGCACCCGTCGGATCGAAAGATCGATGAGATCGGAGCCGGCGACGTAGCGCGTCTCGGTTTCTTCCAGCACGGTGTCGCCGGCGAGGCCCGCGGCGTCGGCGTAGTTACCCGTCGCGCCCGGGGCCGCGTCGCCGCCGCGATCGGTGATGTATGTCTTCGTGACGCGGCCGAGCGCGTCGTACACGGTCTTGACGCCGGGCGACGAGGGACACTCGCGGGGCTTCATTTCAATCGGTTTGTCGCCCGTAGGTTCTCCGGCAATACTCAGGGGGCTTGGGATGACCTTCGCGAGGCATTTCGCCGACAATCAACGGATCCAACGATCGTCCTCACTATGGCAATGGAAGCGGAGTCGCCCGCGGACATTGCCGCAGCGCTCACTGCGATCGACGCCGTTGAGGCCGACGAAGACGAGCGGGATCAACTCCAGTTTGCACGAGTCTGGTTGCTGCTCGCTCGCCGCGAGCTCGGAGATCTGGACCGGGCCCGGAACGACATCCTGGATCTGACGAAGCGCCTCAACACTGTGCTCCCCCCCGCAATGCGACCCGATGTGGTTCGGATGTCCGCGCACTTGCCAATCTAGTGCGATATGGTTACGCCTTCACTCGCATGTCTGCTCGCGATATCGCGGATACGCTGGCCATATCGGTGTGCCGGGTCGGCTCGTAGTCGGGCAGGGAGTAGACCCCACTGGACCGGCGAACCAACTCGCCTCGGTCGTGCAGGCGCTTGAGCACCTGCCGCGGAATCCGGGGCCCCTCGAGATCGCGTGGCCGCACCGTGCCGTGCCTGCGGACGTAGTCGAGGAGCCGGGCTGCGTGGGTCTTGGGGGGCATAGGAGCATTACGGAACGTCTGTCTGTAGGTCGTCTCGACCGACGTGTTGTCACACTCTAGCCCCGCTGGCGGGATGCGACACGCGGCGCCCACAGGTCGGCCGCATCGCAGGCTGCTCGGGGCTCGTACTTGACTTTGTACGACGATGTACGCGATGATACTGCGTGTATCGTCGTACATTCTCAAGTCCACGAACCCCGAAAGCCGATCCATTTGAATCCGAATGCGCCGGTACGCAACGGATTCCCGTGTATCGTCGATCAGATTCAAGTGAGGAACCCCATGACCATGAGGGAACTCCTTCGCACCAAGCCGGTCCTCACCCACTCAGAGGTCAACGCCTACCTTGAGCAAGAGCGTCCGCGGGCGGCCCGGAGCCGCGAGTCGCTCCTGGCCTACTACCTCCGGACGGGCCGGCTCGTACAAGTCCGGCGGGGTCTGTACGCCGTGGTCCCCCCCGGAGCCGATCCCGAGACATTCTCTGCCGACCCGCACCTGATCGCCGCGTGCGGCGCTCCCGACGCCGCGCTCGGATATCACACAGCGCTCGAGTTCCACGGCAAGGCGCATTCGCCGTTCCACGAGTTCTACTTCCTGACACAGAAACAGCGGAGGCCGTTCTCGTTTCGCCGCTATCGATTCCGTCCCGTGCTGTTTCCGCGAGCGCTGCGCGATGCCGGCAAAGTCCACTACGCCACAAAGATCGTGCCGCGCGAGGGGGTCAGTGTGCGAGTGACGACGCTGGAACGGACACTCGTAGACCTCTTTGATCGACCCGATCTCGCCGGCGGCTGGGACGAGCTCTGGGAGTCCGTCACTTCGATCGAGTACTTCGACCTGGACGAAGTCGTCGCCTACGCGCTGCTCCTGCGGAATGCGACGACCGTCGCCAAGGTGGGTTTCTTCCTCGAACAGCGCCGCGATCAGCTCATGGTCGAGGAAAACCACCTTCACGAGCTCCGCAAGCATCGACCGAAGCAGCCCCATTACCTCGACCGTGAGAATCGTGATGGGCGTCTGCTATCGCAGTGGAATCTCATCGTGCCAAAGCGGCTGCTCGAGTCGGCCTGGAGTGAGGGCGCATGACGGTGTCCCGGGCAACATTGAACGACCTGGCGACGCGGAGCGGCTTCCGGGCGGAAATACTCGAGAAGGTCATACACCTGCTGAACCTCCTCGAGGGATTCCGGAGCCACCCATATCTCAAGTCCCGGTTCGCGCTGAAAGGCGGAACCGCGCTGAACCTGTTCCACTTTGACATCCCCCGACTCTCGGTCGATATCGACATCAACTACATAGGAGCAGCCGACCGCGAGACCATGCTTGCCGAGCGCCCGAAGGTGGAGCAGGCGATCCGGGCTGTCTGCGAGCGTGAGGGAATGACGATCAAGCGGCTGCCACCCGATCATGCCGGCGGCAAGTGGCGGCTGAGCTACCGCAGCGCTCTCACCGAAACGGCGACGCTCGAGGTCGACGTCAACTTCCTCACGAGGGTTCCGCTCTGGCAGCCGATGCTGCTCGACTCGCGACCCGTCGGCGATATCAGCGCCAGCGCCATCCCGGTGCTTGGCCTGCACGAGCTGGCCGCCGGGAAGCTCGTCGCGCTTCTCGCGAGGCGGGCGAGCCGCGACCTGTTCGACGCTCATGAGCTCCTCACCGCTCACGACATGGACAGCACCCGCCTCAGGCTGGGATTCGTTGTCTACGGCGCGATGAATCGTCGAGACTGGCGCACGGTCGCCATCGACGACATCGCCTTCGATGAAGCGGAACTGCGAAGCCAGCTTCTTCCGGTCCTTCGCACCGACCTCATTGGCTCTGAATCTGAGTCAAAAGGATGGGCGGCGCGACTGGTCGAGCGATGTCGCGCAGAGGCCGCGGCGGTCCTCCCCCTTGCCGAGCATGAGCGCGGCTTCCTGGAACAGCTCCTCGAGCACGGTGAGATCGAGCCGGCCCTGCTCACCGAGGACGCTGACATGATGGAGCGGATCGCCACGCATCCGGGTCTGAAATGGAAGGCCCTCAACGTGCAGCGGCACCGGACCTGACGCTCGGAACCAACAACGAGCGCGAGTTCCAGCGCGTCGGCGGCCTTCGGGTTGAGAACTGGACTCGCGCATGAGGTACACTCAGGCGACCACCTTTCGACATGGAGCACGCGATGAAACTCGCAGGACGAATGTCGCGACGCGATGAAGCGCAGGAGTTGATGTGGGACGCGATGGAACACATCAACGCCGGGGACGAGCAGAAGGCGGCGAGCCTCTGCCGGAAGGCGCTGGAGGTCTATCCGAAGTGCACGGATGCGCTGACGATGCTCGCCGAGATCGAGGTTGACACCGTTCGGGATTATGTGGAGCGCATGCGCGAGGCTGTGGATGCGGGTCGGCACGAACTCGGACCGAAGTGTTTCAGGGAGGACAAAGGACACTTTTGGGGACTGCTCGAAACCCGTCCGTTCATGCGCGCCATGGCGCAGCTCGCCTTTGCGCTGCTGGACTGGGGGACGCCCGAGCATGTCGATGAGGCGATCGAGATCTTCGAGGAGATGATCGAGCTGAATCCGAACGACAACCAGGGCGTTCGCGACTGGCTCGCCAGTTGCTACCTGGGGCGCAAGCGTTATGACGATGCCGCAGCCCTCTTCGAGCGCTACCCGGAGGACTGGCTGGCGGCGCCGGCGTGGGCGCGAGTTCTGCACGCATATGTCACTGACGGCGAAGGTCGCGCCACTGAGCTACTCACCGAGGCGCGCGAGCGAAACGCGCACGTCGAGGACTACCTCACCGGTCGAAAACGCCGGCCGCGCCAACGAGCGGGCATGTACTCGCCGGGAGACAAGGCCGAAGCCTCCTACTGCGCCGACATGCTGTGGGAGGCATGGAAGAAGCACCCCAAGGCTAAGAAGTGGCTGAAGGAGTCATGCGCTTGAGAGGTTCGTGAGTCGCAGCGCGACACCACCTGCACCCGCCGATCAGCCAAGCCGCGGGACGGGCTGTCCCCAGCGACGAGTTGATCGGCGAGCGGTTCGATGATGCGGGGGTGTCCGGCCGGACGCTCAACCGCCTGCGGGAGCGGGTCCGCGTCGGCGACATCGGCCGTGTGTACGCCGCCGCGCTCCACCGGTGCTCGCGGACCGTCGCCGCGTGCCCCAGAGTGCCGATCCTGGGCTGCGGGAGCATGCGGTTAACGGCCTGGGAGGCTATACTCGGGCGACTCCCCGATCCGCCGAGTTTGAAAACCGTTCGGATCGGGGAGTTCGCCACGCCGTCGCGGAATCGCGGCGGCGTTTTGGTTGACGCCGGGGGCTCTCCGGAGTCTCCTCGGACGAGTCGCGGAAAGTCCCGCCACGGCGGGGGTTTCGGCGCATCCCGGCCCGCCCGCCGCGCTCTCGGTCGTGAAGCCGAATCTCGGGGTCCGAGGGCAACCCCGACGGTTGCTCTCGCCCCACCGGCGGCAACCCTCTCAAACTCTCGCGCTCTCTGGTTGACGGGTGTCGTGGGCTTAACAGGAGGGTTGCTCTCGGGGGCCTTGCGGGGGCCTTCAAGAGCGGTTCAGGTTCAGGTGGTCCAGGTACTTGTTCAGCGAGATGAACCGCGTTGCGGCTTCCCGAAGTTCTCGGCTGGCGTGATCCCAGAAACAGACATCGACGCTGAAACCCCGCTCCTTCAGCTTCTCGATTGCTGGCACATAATCCGAGTCTCCGGACACGATCGTCACCGTGTCTCCATTCTTCATGTGCTCGTACGAATCCTGAATGATCTCGGCCGTGATCTGCGTGTCGACTTTCTTCTCGCGGTTCTGGACACTGCGGTCGTGGACGATTACCTCGAATCCCTTCGCTTTCGCAACCACCCAAAGCGAATCGTTCTGGGGTGGACGGGAGCCGAACAACACGGCACGTCCGACATCGCCACCAGCGGCGAACTCGAATAGGCGGCCAAAGTCAATCTTCCAGTCGTAGTCGCAGATGCGCTGTTCGCATGCAGCCCAGATGTCGGGGGCACGCCCCTTGGCGGCGGCCGAGACATGCATCCCTTCGATCCAGATGTTCGAGTTGTCGACATACAGGTAGTTGGCCATGCGCCCATCCTATGGCGACCCGCCAACCCCTGCTCCAACTGGGCGCCGAGTGGGTTGCTCTCGGGGGCCTTGCGCGCAACTTCGAGATCGCGTCGCGTAGGTATCCAGTAGCGGGTCGCGGCGCGCGGCCCGCACCGGAACCACGATCACCCCGGCCGACCACGGACGGTCAAGGTGAGCACATCCGAAGGGAGTGCGCGATGTCGCTGCGCCTCGATCCAATGGACCCCGAAAGCATGACGCCTGACGAGCGCCGCGACGAGCTCGCCAGCATTTTCGCGCGCGGGATTCTGCGCTTGCATGGGCGCGAATTGCCGCATGTTCCGGCCACGCCCGGCCCGCCGGATTCCCCCGGAGCATCGCTTGATCTTTCCGCCACTCCTCGCCCTTGTGTGGACGCCAGTTAACGCCCGGAGAAAGGAGGCCACAAATGGCGATGAACGTCGGGAAGATGGTGAGTGAGCTGCGGCGCATGACCGTGACCGAGCTGCGGCGGAAGCACGCCGAGGTCTTCGGCGAGGCGACGCGCTCGCACCACAAGGACTACCTGGTCCGGCGCATCGCGTGGCGCGTGCCGTCCGCGGAAATCTTCAACGCGTAGTGTCCCGACTGGCTGCCGTCGATTGTGACCTCGTGGAGCCCGTGCTCTTTGAGCAGCCTGCGGAGACCGCTCATCGTCTTCTGCACGGCGCTCTTGGATCGGACATCTCCGTCCCATACATCGTCGAGGAGCCGATGAATCGGGATGTAGATGCCCGGGATTCTCGCCAAGCGACTGATCGCGCGGAAGCCAACCGTGTTTCCCAGCGGGCATGATTTTTCGCCGCACCAGACCGTGAATGTTCCGGTGTCGACTCTGAACCACGCGTCGGGCCGGCCGGCGTCCCTCGGCGGCGCCGCCGCCAGGTAGTGCTCCAAGGCCGGGGACCGACGCCAGGCCCCGTCACCCCATTCCATTACCTCGTCAAGAGGCACAAGCGTCACACGGTCGGGGTCCAGCGACGCTTCACTGCGCGAGGACCATCGGGCGCGTGTCGGCGTGAGGAGCACGATCGATCCTCGGGTCCCCGTCATGGCCTCGAGGACCAACTCGACAAGAACCGTGTCTCTTCAACGCCGCCTGTCGCCGCGCCGCCCACGCCGCGCATCACCACGTGGCGGATGAACTGGTTGACTCCGCTGATGCGCGCCGCTTCGCCCGGCTCGAGGCGGGCCTGCTGATTTGCCGGGTCCGCCGGCGCTTCGACGCGGTACTCGAGCGGGCTCGCCGAGTCCGCGGCGCAGGTGAGCAGGAGTTCGCGCGCGCCCGGGCCGTCGGCGCCGCCCGCGCCCTCCGAGCGGAAGACGTCCGTCCACGCGGGACCGACCGGGATCGCGATGCGGTTGTTGCGCCGCGCCATCTACGCCGCCTCCCTCATGCGAGGACCCCGCGCGTGTACGCCCCGCGCGTCCGCGAGCGCGCCCGCGCCGTCGTCGGCTCGGCCCAGTGGATGCGCACGCGCAGGCTGTCGATGAAGAGCGTGTTGCCCTGTGAGTTGAAGGTCGTGCTCGAACCGGTCAGTTGAAAGCCGAAGCCGGCATTCGCCAGGTCGGCTTCGGAGAAGTTCATTGAGTCCGTCGGCGAGCCCTTGACGCACACACTTGGCGCGCCGCTGATCGGCAGGGAGCACGAGCCGAGGCTCTTGCGCACGCTCGCGCCGACAACCGCCTGCACGTCCACCGTGCGCGTCCCGTCCGACGCGCCCTCCCAGCGCCCGCGCACCTCGACCTCGACGCCCAGCAGCCGGAACTCCAGCGGCAGCGAGCCCGCGAAGTTCGGCTGGGCGATGCGCAGGATCGCCGTCTGCGAGTCGCTGGAGATGAAGCCGACGGGGCCGCTCGAAGCCTCCAGCCCGCCGAATGAGAGCGCGCCCGTCGGGTTGCTCCACGGCGCGCCGCCGAATCCCCCGGGCCCGGCGTCCTGCGCCGACTGAAAGCTCAGCCACGGTGTGACATTCGCCATGCATCACGCCTCGCCCTTGACCTTGACCGCCGCCCGGCTGTCCTGCACGGAGATGCCGAAGTCGAAGAAGCCGCGCCACTGCACGCCCAGCGTGTTGAAGTTGGTGTCGCCGCTCTCGATGGTCGGGACGCGCCGGCCGCGGAGGTACGCGATCTCGATGGCCGCGACATCCGCAGGGTCGGCGAAGAGGTACCACGCCAGGGCGCTGCCGCCGGCGATGCCCTGGGCGTTGAGGTAGGGCGTCGCCACCGGCGTGAACTTGCCGACATGCGGGTTGTTCGCGGGCTTGGCGCTCGCGGGCAACTCGTTGACCCGCGTCTCGGTCATCAGCTGCTGCGCCCGCACCTTCAGCGAGGTCGGCACCAGCAGCGTCTTGGCCGCGAGGAGGATCGGCTTGCCCTCGGAGTCCGTCTGGTCGAGGAAGGCCTGCTCGGCCTGAGTGAGCGAGTCGATCGAGAGCGCGGTCGCCGCGCCCGAGAGGAAGTTGCTGTTGCCCGCGCTGAAGAACGAGCCGGGGTTGGAGAGCAGCAGCTCGAAGAGCGCCTCCTCGCGCTTGAGCGCGCTCATGCGGCCGATGATGCGGGGAATCTGGAGGAACGCCCCGAGGTCGTCGTTGATGAGCATCTGCCGCGTGAGCGTGATCATGCGGCCGTAGGTCTCGACCTTGTTCGTGAACGCGTCCTCGCCGAGCTCCGCGCTCTTGAGCTCGCCGTCGGGGCCGACCTTCTCGAAGACGCCCACGCCCGTGAGGCGGTAGCGCGTGACCTCCTTGAAGTCGTTCACATCCGTCTCGGCGGCGATCTGGGCCGCGACGCTGGCGACCGCTTGGTACGCCGCGAGCATCGTCTTGTTGGCGACGTTGGAGAGGATGCCCGTCAGCGAGATCGTGCTGAAGCCCGCGGTGCCAGCCGCCTCGACGAGGCGTCTGCGATCATGCGGGCTCCTGGGTGATGCAGTTGGCGGCTTCCGCCACCCCTACACATCCACGCGAGCCGCCCGACTGTCGCATCAGTCCTCGGAGATTCCGACGCCGCACGCGACAAGGTGCGTCCGGATCTGCACGATGGCGCGGTGGACCGTGGAGCGGTGCACGCCCATCGCCGCGGCGATCTCGCCGGGCTTCTTGGTCTTCAGGTCCTCGGCGATGAGGCGCAGCCCCCGGGGCAGCGTCGCCAGCGCCGCTTCGAGATCGAGCCTCGTGTCGCTCGGGTTCCGGCGCTCGCTGCGCGGATCGATCGCGGCGCCGACCGCGTCGGTGTCCAGCGCCGCCTCGCGCTCCCGGTCGCGCTTGATGCGGATCGCCAGCTTGATGTACTGCTTCGTGGCGACGCGGTCGGCGAAGGTTTCCGGCGAGGCCAGCGCCGGCTTGTAGCGGCGCATCGCCCGCAGGATGGCCAGCGTGATCTCCTGCCGGGCGTCATCGAGGTCGTCCTCGCTGAGATGGAACACCTCAGCGAGGCGGGTCGCCCGGTGCTCGATCACGGCGAGCATGCGTTCACTGAGTTCGGGCGGGGAGGAGGCGGACGGATCCGCGCGCATCATGAATGTTGATCACGCGATCGCGCGCGGCGGGATTGAATCGCGCCGATCGCGCAGGATCCGATCCAGGCGTTCGAGCAGGTCGGCGCGGTTGATCGGTTTGGTGAAATAGTCATCACACCCGGCGTCGATGCAGAGTTGCCGATCGTCGGTCATGGCGTGGGCCGTCAGGGCGGCGATGATGCCGGTATAGCCTGAATTACGCAGGCGGCGCGTGGCGGCGTATCCGTCCATCACCGGCATCTGCATGTCCATGAGGATGATGTCGTAGGGCGCGCCGGCTTTCTCGGCCTCGCGGGCGCGCTCGAGGCCGACGCGCCCGTGCTCGGCGATGTCCACGTCAGCGCCGGCTTTGCGGAGGACGTGGGCGATCAGCCGTTGATTGTCGATCCCGTCTTCGACCAGCAGGATCGAAGCGCCTCTCAGAGGCTCCGCGGTCGCCGGGGCATTGCCGGGCGCCGGGGCGGCGGCGTCCGGGGTGTGATCGGGAGCCGCCGTGAGCAGGTTCGAGGTGTCTTCCGGGCCGACGGGCAGCCGGACAGTCATGGTGGTTCCTGCCCCGGGCTTGCTCCGTATGGCGATGTCGCCGCCGAGGAGCTCGGTCAAACGTTTTGTAATCGCCAGGCCCAGCCCCGTGCCCCCGAAGCGTCGCGTGGTCGTGGGGTCGCCCTGATTGAAGGGCTGGAAGACGGCGTCCTGCTCATCGGGGGTCATGCCGATGCCGGTGTCGATCACATCGAATCGCACGCTGGGCGACGGCAACGGTTCGTACGCCACGCGCAGTCTCACCGAGCCGGCGTCGGTGAACTTGATGGCGTTCCCGACGAGGTTCACCAGGATCTGCCGCAAACGAAGGGAGTCCGACCGGATCTGCGCCGGCAGCGGGAAGACAGGCTCGATGGCAAAAGTCAGTTTCTTCTCCGCGGCGCGCACCAGCATGAGCGAGTGCGTCTCCTCAATGATCTGAAGGGGTGAGCAGGGCGCATGCTCGATCAACATCTTCGACGCCTCGATCTTGGACAGGTCGAGGATGTCGTTGATGATGGAGAGCAGGTGCTTCCCGTTCCGGCGGATCACCTGCACGCACTCGACCTGTTGCTCGGGCGTGTGATCCGGATCCAGCAGGATATCGGTGAACCCGAGGATCGCCGTCATGGGCGTTCGGATCTCGTGGCTCATGTTGGCGAGGAACTCGGATTTGGCGCGGCTGGCGGCCTCCATCTCGCGCCCCTTCTCGATCATGTCAAGCAGACGGTTGACGGCGCCGGCGACTTCGACGGCTTCCGCGCCGCCCCGCTCTTCGAGCCGCTGCGAGGTGTCCGCGGCCTCGGCGGCGCGTTTCAGGAAGCCCGTGATGCGCTCGAACGGCGACGCGATCGCCCGGCTCAGCAACGTCGCCAGAACCAGGCTGAACAGCAGCGCCAGCCCGGCCGCCCCCGCCGCCATGACGATCCGTTCCCGGGCACGCTCGTGCGCCTGTGCGAGCGAACCCACCACAACCGCCCGGCCGAAGGGACGTGAGTCGAACTCGAGCGGCGCCTCGATCCGCAACGCGCTGTCGATCGAAAGCGGTGACGCCCGGTGTGGCGCGGCGTCGGCGCCGACGCCGGAGCGGACGTAGTGGAACAGCCGCGTCCCTTCTGTGTCGTAGACTTCCAGTTGAAGGATGGATGTGAACGCGCCGAGTCGCTCGACTGCGTCCACGCCGGCGTACTGATCCTGGAGCAGGCCCGCGCGATGAAAGTCATTGGTCATCGCCAGAACCACAGTGGTGATCGTCTCCTCGAACGCCCGCCGTTGTGTTCGCACCTCCTGCGCGATGAACAGTGACAACGCCGCGATCAACACCACCAGCAGCGGCGCCCCCATCCCGAAGAACAGCGCGACGCGGAGTGATCGCTCGGAGCGGCCCGGCGCCGGGTGGGGGCACGCCTCGCGCGCGGCTGGTTCAGAGGTATCAGACTCCATGGGAGCATCCATCCCGAGCACTAGCGCGACCCTGAGTCGCGCTCCGCCGCATCCGCGCCGGCCGACGCCCCGACCCCGATCGGCAGGTTCGCGTCCTCCGACCACTCCTTCCACGACCCGTCGTACACGGCGGCGTCGCGACCCAGCGCGCGCAGCACGAGATACGACACCGACGCCCGGGTTCCCGTGTTGCAATACGTGATGATGCGCCCGGTGTCCGGCAGCGCCGCGAAGTGATCGGCCAACGCCGCCGCGTCGTCGATCATGCACACATCAGGCTGCGGGTACCGCAAGTGTGTGACAAAATTTAAATTAACGGCGGATGGGATGTGCCCCGCGCGAGAGGTGCTAGTTGTTTCGCCGAGATACTCTTCGGGGGAGCGTGAATCAAGCACGATCGTCGTCGGGTCGGTCGTCGCCCGCATCACGTGCAACTTGCTCGCGAGCCGATTCGGCTGGAGGCGCGCGACGAAGCGCCTCGGCTCGGGCGCCCGCGCCTCGGCCTGAGACACGCTGTGGCCCCCCGACACCCAGCCGTTCAGGCCCCCGTTCAGGACCGCGGCGTTCGGATGGCCATGAACCTCCAACGCCCAGAACACTCGGGCGGCGTCGCGGTAGTTCTGATCGTCGTACAGGACCACTGTGCGGGTCATATCCACGCCCGCGGCGCCGAACAACTCTTCGATCCGCCGCGTCGGCGCGAGATAATCCTTCCTCGCCGGGTCCGTGTGATAGGTCGATGCGAGGGGCACGTTGACTGCGCCCGGGATGTGCCCCGCCGAGTATTTCTCCGGCGCGCGCGCGTCGATGACCACGAGCCGATCGTCATCGAGACGCTCGACGAGCCAGGCCACGCTCACCAGCGCCGACGGGACATTCAGAGTCGTCGCGGCCGCCGCGCCCGCACGAGACTGCGGCTCGCTTCGGGAGCAGCCGCCGAGCACCAGAACAAGGGCCGCCGCGAGCAGCGCCGTGACGCAGCGGTCCAACCCCGGACGGGAACTCACCGCCGCCGACATGAATCCAGTTCGCTGTGCCATTGTTTACTCCTGCACGAACGTTGATGCGCGGAGAGGACCGACCAGGACCGGCCCAACTCGACCCTCTCATCGCGCACCGATTCAGCGCCGGCGGGCGCCCACGACCGACGCGCCCATGCTTCGGACTCATCGGCGGAGGCATCGGCGTATGCCTATGGGGTATCGACCGGTATCGATCGCCTCTTCAGCCGCAACACTCGGAACTGGCCCCGACTGCGACACGTCAGACGCCATGTTTATCGGGTGGCCGTTTGCGTTGCGGATGACGCTGCGCCGGAGCACATCGGGCCGCTCCAGCCACAGATGCACAGCCACATCCGCCGTTGGCGGTCCCAGTCCATCTCGGCGGCGATCGGCCGCAGGTCGCGCTCCGTGATCGGGTCGCGGCCCTCCGCCACGCGGGGGAGATCGAGGACCGCCTCCTGGATATCCGGGGCGAGGTTCAGAAGGTTCATGATC
The DNA here is from genome assembly GCA_039794205.1 of Phycisphaeraceae bacterium. Lineage (GTDB taxonomy): Bacteria > Planctomycetota > Phycisphaerae > Phycisphaerales > UBA1924 > J020. The sequence continues at coordinate 110,191 of JBDIVU010000010.1, read as the reverse complement.
TGCGTCACCCGCGCACGGCTCACATGCCCGAGGCGCGCGAGGTCGGCCTGGTCCGCGACGACGCCCTCGCGGAGGTAGCCGTCGAGGCGGATCGCCAGCGCCATGAGGCGGCTCACCCGCGGCACGCGGCCGTGGGGCGTCCGCTGCGGGACCGGCGCCGGGCCGGGCCTCATCTCCCGCCGGCCTTTCGACCGCCGGGCGAAGTGGACCTTCTTCGTGACCGTCACACCACCGCCGCGCACGCCGCCTCCTCACGCGGCCGATCGGCCGTCTCGTGGAAGACCACCGTCACGCTCTCGCTGGCCGCGTCCCATTCGACGCGTTCGACCAGCGCCCGGATCAGCCGCTCTCGCTCCCCGATCGTCAGCGCCTCCCACACAGGCTCGAAGGCCTCGACGGCGCCGAGCAGCTCGTCCTCGTCGATGAGCCGCTGGTCCGCCCGCGCGATGCGGTCGTCGAGTTCAAGCGCCTCGGTGCGCAGGCGTTCGACCTCGCGACGGACTTCGCCCGCCCGCGCCGCCTGCGCATTGCTGCGCGTCGGCATCGCCTCGAGCGCGCAGAGTTCATCGTCAAGCGTCCGCGCCTGCCGTTCGACACGCCTGCGGCGCTTCTGGTCCGCCGCGATCGAGAGCCTGATCTGCTCCTGCGCCCGGCGCACCGCCTCGCCCTGCATCGCGTCGCTCTGAAGATGCTCGCGCACGCGCTCGACGACGAACCGCTCGAGCTCGTGCCCTGGCAGCGAGGGCGCGTCGCCCTTGCACGAGGCGTAGCCGCGGCGCTGGGCGTTGGCGCAGACATAGTACCGGTAGCGCGTGCCGTTCTTTGAGGCGAAATGGTGCGGCATCGCGCAGCCGCAGGCGGCGCAGCGGACCATGCGCTTGAGCAGCGCGCCGTGCTTGTTCCGCGTGTGGCCGCCGCCGGTCGTGCCGTTCAGGCGCAGGTGGGCCTGCACGCGGCGGAAGAGGTCCTCATCGACGATCCCCTCGTGCTCGCCCTCGTAGACATGCTCGTTGTGGCGCACCTGCCCGATGCAGACGACATTGGTGAGCAGCTTGAAGAGCGTCGTGCCGTTGAAGCGGAGGCCGCCCATCGCCCGGCCCGACTTGGTCGTCCACGCCTTGGTCGTCCAGCCCAGCTCATCGAGCCGGCGCGCCAGCGCTCGCACCGAGCGGAGCTCAAGGTAGGTCTCGAAGATCCTGCGCACGCGCTCGGCCTCGGCGGGGTTGACGACGAGTTTGGAGCCGCCCGGGCCGGAGAGGGTGTCGTACCCCAGCACCGGATGGCCGCCCGACCACTTCCCCTTGCGGCGGGTGGCGGCGATCTTGTCGCGCGTGCGCTCGCTGATGATCTCGCGCTCGAACTGTGCGAACGAGAGCAGGACATTGAGCATCAGACGACCCATCGAGTTGGTCGTGTTGAACTGCTGGGTCACCGAGACGAAGGACACGCGCTGGCGCTCGAACGTCTCCATCATGCGGGCGAAGTCGAGCAGCGAGCGGCTCAGCCGGTCCACCTTGTAGACGACCACGCAATCGACCCTGCCCGACTCGATGTCGGCCATCAGAGCCCTAACCGCCGGGCGCTCCATGTTGCCGCCGGTGAACCCGCCGTCGTCGTAGCGGTCGGGCAGGCACACCCACCCCTCGCCGGACTGGCTGGCGATGTAGTTATCGCCGCTCTCCCGCTGCGCGTCCAGCGAGTTGAACTCCTGCTCGAGCCCCTCCTCGCTGCTCTTGCGCGTGTAGATCGCGCATCGCACCGCCGGGGCGGATGATCGGGGTGGGGGCTGTCGTCGCGTCATCGCTTCTCCGCCGCGCTGCGCTCACGCTTCCGCGGCTTCTGGATGCCGAAGAAGAGGTACCCGTTCCAGTGCGCGCCCGTCACCGCCTGGGCGACCGCCGAGAGCGAGCGGTAGATCGTCCCCTCGTAGTCGAAGCCGCCGGGCAGCACGCGCACGCGGATCGTCCGGCCCTTGTACTCGCGCGACAGAAGAGCCCCGGGCATCGGGAGGCGCTCGTCGGCGGGGACTTCGAGCCGCGCCGTCATCTCCGGATCGGTCGGCGACGGGTTCACCGCACTCGACGGCCGCGCCGGACCCGGCGCCCGTGTCCGCAGATCGGCGTCGTCTGCGATCTCCAGCGCCCGCCGCCGCGCCCGCTCGGGCAGCCCGCCGTCGGCGTTGGCCTGCACGCGCCACGCGATCCGGCGGACCAGGTAGTCCTTGTGGTGCGAACGCGTCGGCTCGCCGAAGACCTCGGCGTGCTTCCGCCGCAGCTCGGTCACGGTCATGCGCCGCAGCTCACTCACCATCTTCCCGACACTCATCGCCACGCGTGGCCTCCTTTCTCCGGGCGTTAACCGGCGTCCACACAAGGGCGAGGAGGCGCGGGAAAATCAAGCGATGATTCGAGAGAATCCGGCGGGCCGGGCGTGGCCGGAACATGCGGCAATTCGCGCCCATGCAAGCGCAGAATCCCGCGCGCGAAAATGCTGGCGAGCTCGTCGCGGCGCTCGTCAGGCGTCATGCTCTCCGGGTCCGTTGGATCGGCGTCGTGGTGCAGGCGCAGCGACATCGCGCACTCCTTCCGGAGATGCTCACACGCGACCGTCCGTGGTCGGCCGGGGTGATCGTGGTTCGGTCGCGGGCTGTTAACCGAGGCCCGCTACTGGATACCTACGCGACGCGATGTCGAAGTTGCGCGCAAGGGTGCCGAGAGCAACCCTGCGCTTACCATGCTCCCCTGCTCGACGGCTCGTACAGTTTTCCCCCGTCAGTTCGCGCGGTAGCCTGCAAGGCGATTGCCTGTACGCAGATGTCGGCAAGACGGCGTACTACGCCCGGCGGTGGGTGAGCACACGGGACGAGAAGGGCCCGTGGTCGGAAGTCGTGGCGGCGTAGACTCCACTTCGCGGCTATGCCTTCACGAAATTAAGCACACGGCGCACGAACCCGGCGAGTTCGCCGTCGTTGATGTTCTCGGTGTCCCACGCCGGATTCGTTTCGTGGTGGAATCTATTGCCGTATTCGACGAGCTGACCGAGTTCCGTTAGCGCCGCGGCATCCATGATGGGTGTGCCCGCCGCGGCGCGTTGCTGCGCGATTCCACGGAAGGGGCCGAGCAATGTCCCGGGCGTGAAGTGCTCGGGACAGCCAACCCGCAGATACCCCTCCAAGACGGGACGGATGCTCTCAGCCACCTCGCGCGAGTTGCCGGTGTTCGCCGCTGCGTATTCCCGAAGCCGCGCGTGCCGCTTGTCGTACTCGGTAACGCTCTCGTCGGTGACATTCCATACTGCCAATGTCGAACCCGCGCCGTCCCGCGTTACGGTGAGGCTCGTCGTGTTGGCGTAGTCGGCGTGCTGCCAGATGCGCGCCAGGAACGACTTGGAGTGCGAAAGTACGATGACTTGTGCCACCTGCCCGACAAGGCCGCGTACCTCTTGGATTGTGGCTACGCAGCGATGTTCATCGAGGCTTGACACGGGATCGTCCATGACGACAACGCGGCTCGCTTTCTGCGCGTCCTGAGCGAGCGTGGAGAGGAAAAAGGCCAGTGCCAATGTGTTCCGGTCCCCCGCGCTCATGGTGTTCTTGAACGCCGGGGCCCCCGCGGCCATGTTGCCCGATGCGACCGGGACGCGGTGGGTGTTGACGACCAACTGATATGTGCAACTCGGTCGACCCGGTGTGTTTTGCGGTTGGACCTGCTCGATCGAGAACCCGGCGTTGAACTGCGCAAGGTACGAGTTGATCGCGGTCTGGTAAGCCGGAAACACGGTGTCCCGATGGGCGTTGAGCGCATGCTGCGCGGCGGTCTTGTCCGTCTCCGCTTGCTCTTTGCCACGCACGGCCGCGGTGTAGGCATCGCAAAGCCGGATGTTCTCCGGGGTGTGCCGGGCCTTCGTCGCCTTCAGTCGCTTCACCTCGTTGTCCGTCGCCTGCGTATTTCCAGCGTGGGTCGCCTCCTTGACCCGCTGGATGTTCTCATTCGCAACGATGAGTTCGCGGCTCTTGGCGGCCACCTGTTCAGCCAGCGTCGAGTAGGTCGTTACCGCTGCCCGCGCATCGGTATCGAGGGCAACCGCGATGAGCGGGTCCGCCCGCTTGGTGCGCATCGCGGCAAGCAGCCGGTCCCGGACATTCTGCCACGCACGGGCAACCGCCGTGGTGTCAATGCCGATCGCCGGCACCGTGCAGAATGTCGACCAGAAGCGCTCCCGATCCTCGGCGGTCTTGACCTGCCGCTCAAACCCCGCGAGCGCATCACCGCGCATCGTGGCTTCCAAGGTTGTCTGTGCAGATGCGAGGTCGGTTTGCAGCTGGCGGTACGCGTCACCGAAGTACGCGCGGTAGTGTGCGAAGATCGTTGATCCAGAAAGCGTCTGTCGACAGAATGGGCACCGAGCGTCCGGCGCAGCGTTCACGCCGCCGGGCGTGTGGCCGACGCCGGTGCTTACCCACGCCTCCGCGCCGTTGCCGAGCATGGTGAAATGCTCTTGAACAGCGGCCACGGCTGCCGCGTCCAGGTTGGCGACCGTGCATCCAAACAGAGTGGAGAGCGCCGCGGAGTCAATGGCCGGAAGGCCGAGCGTGGCGAACTCGGCGGTGCTCTGCACAGCGCCCGCTTGCTGCAACGCCGCCAGGTGTTGTTCGGCGGTACGGATTGCTTCGTCAATGTTCGCCTGCTGCGGGAGTGCGCAGAAATCCTCCACCGACAGCCCGTGCCGATCCGCTACGGAGATCGCGTTCCCCTTGGTCCGAATCTCGGTGTTGTGGTTCCGAATCTGCGTGGCGAGGTCGTCAACGCGCCGCGCGAGCGTGACGCCTTGCGCGCCGAGTATGAGATCGTGAAGGTTCTGGCGGTGCTCCGGGTCAACATCCAACCCCGAGTAGACATTGCGGTCCACGAATACATCATCGAACACCATGACCGCCGGACAGGTCCGGTCCCACGCGCCATTGACAAACGCCGCCGCTTGAGGCCCGCCCGCGCAGGCGATGCGAACTTCCGGCGGGTGGGCAGCCCCGAGCCTCTTCCGCTCATTGATCGGCAATGCCTCACCCATCCCGAGCGAACGGAGGATGGCCGCAAGAGTGGTCTTGCCCCTGCCGTTCTCGGCGTAGACCAGCGTGAGGCGCTTCAGGTCGAGCGTCGCGGGGGCCGAGACATTGTCGAACTGTCCGACATTCCGCAGGAGTTGAAGGCGGGTAATCACGATCATGGCCCCCAGTGGGAGAGAGTGTGGCGGCGGGAGCATGAGTTTACATCCGCAACAAATGGAGGCCCCCGAGAGCAACCCTCCCGTTAACCCCAGCACACCCGTCAACCAGAGAGCGCGAGAGTCCGAGAGGGTTGCCGCCGGTGGGGCGAGAGCAACCGTCGGGGTTGCCCTCGGACCCCGAGATTCGGCTTCAAGACCGAGAGCGCGGGGGGCGGGCCGGAAAGCGCCGAAACCCCCGCCGTGACGGGACTTTCCGCGACTCGTCCGAAGGGGCTCCGGAGTGCCCCCGGCGTCAACCAAAACGCCGCCGCGATTCCGCGACGGCGTGGTGAACTCCCCGAGCGTAACGGATTCAAAGGGTTGGGGCAACGCCTTGGCGGTATTTCGGGTGCCTGGGGCTGGTTAACAGCCACCGGTTTCCGCCAGGGTCACTCCGAATCGTCCGCCACCCCGAACCGCTACTTCAGCCGCCCGACCGTGTGGCGCCACTCCTGCGTCCGCGGCGTCGTGCCGGAAGACAAGGATCCTGAGTCCGTCGATGCGAAGCTCATCGAGAAGTACTCGGTCGATCGATCGAAGTGGGGTCGGTCGATCGACGCCGAGAATGGCGTGGCGCGGATGCAGTACATCCGGCACGAACGGACATTCCTGCTAATTGCGACCCACGGGACACACCGGTTCTTCGAGGACGAGAACGGCTCGGTGCGGGACGCGAGGAAGTCGCCCATCAAGTACGCGGGCTATAGCATCAGCTACCGGCGCGGCCAGGACGGCTAATACCATCCGCATGTCCGCATCGAGCGTTCGCAGTTCGCGATGCTCAAGCAGCACTTCCGACAACTGGCTCTCCGACCTTCGACTGAGCGGATTGCTAGGGAACTGGCCGACCTGCCGTTCGAGCCATACGCACCGATCCGGCGACAACTGATCGAACTGCTCCGCGCCGTGAACAAGGTTCGGACGCAGCAGGCCTACCCACAGATACCGCATGCGGTCCTGCGGTTTAGAAGGCGGATCGTGCAACCGTTCGCAGAGTGACTCACACTGGCATTGACAGGAATCCGCGCTACCTCTTAGTGAAACTCATCACGACTTCTTGGCGCATTCGGCCATTGAGCGACTTGTTGCCAGCACGAGAAACCGGCGGAGGAAGGTACCTCCGATTCGGTGGCAACTCCCTTACTCGATGAGTATCCGCCTTCAATCCGGCATACTGAGCCGCCAATTCGACAATGCCTGAGTTCCGTACGAATGTACCACGCATCGTTGAATCGCCAACAACCAGAATGGCCCGTCCGCCACGACGCAGTACATGAGCGATCTGCTGAACGACCGTATCGATGTCGTGAATGTACCTGCGGAGTCGATTCACGATGACTGTGGGCGGTTCCGGTCGCAACGCGAGTGCACAGAGAATATCGTCCACTCGCGAGTCGCTCTGCGTTCGAGTGAATGCGGCCTCAGTACCAATACTCGTAGCCCTGAGGTTACGAAGCGTGTTCAGCGTGTACCCCATCCACACGAGTGAGAACTTGCTGCACCGCATGTAATCGATCGCGTTTAGGTATGGCGGAGACGTCACCACGAGGTCAAAAGACTCCGCCTTGTACTTGAGAGCGCGAGCATCGCCAATTCGGATGTGGGCTGCGGGACCAAGTCGTGAGCGAGTGGTTCGTTGAGGGCAATTCGTGACGACCTTCGTAACCGCATTCTCGAAAGCACTAAACGGCTTGACGGGAGCTCGGTCGAACACGCGGTGGGGTCGACTGTGCGACAAGTCCATGGCACGCGACGCACCCGATTGCTTGGTGATGATCAGGCGAGAAAAGGCTACCCATAGAGCATTGCGCACGTTCTCTCGCTGCACCCGTCCAATCGAAAGGGCTAGAGCCGCGAGCTGCCGCCGTGCGTAGTCATCAAACCAGAATCGGAGGAAGCACCGTGTTTCCTCATCTGTGCCACGTGGGTACGCTGAGCCAGACGAGCTCAACTTGAGCGTGGCTTTCGCTCGCGAAAGAACTCCGTGACCGGACTCGACGACCTCGTCGGGATCGATTGACGTTGTCCAAACGGTTGCCATCAAGACCGCCAGAGGATCTAAGTCACACCCATAGGCACGATGTCCACACGCCTTGGCAACGGCGAGAACTGTGCCAGAGCCCATCATGGGGTCTAGAACCCGTTGCGGACTAGAGTAGTCAGCGAGAGCATCGAGCGCGATTCCGGGTGCCATCCGAGCCGGAAACGGATGGACCGGATGCCTGCCCAGCGTTTGTACAATAGTGTGTGTCCAAGTACTCATAGAGTTTAGCGCCGCTTTCGTTGTGTTTTCCTGGTCTTCTTCTTGGCAGGCGTAGCGCCTGTACCTTTCGTCGTAACTCCGTTGTGCTCGTCAATCGGGTAGTCCTTTGTTGCTGAGTCGAGCATCGCCAACACGTTGTCTGGGCTTTGGTCCAGCTCGACCGCACGGTCAGTCGCCATCAGGGCTCCCGGCGCCATCTGTGCCATGCCCTTGCACAAGTCTCGCAGTTCATCATCCCTGCCGTACTTGATTGGCGGGCTCTCGCGGGCAAGTGCAACTCGCAATGCACTGTACTCCACGGCGGACTCGTCAAACTCTCGTTGAAGCGAGTGGATCACGTGGATGATCACCTTGTAGGGTTGCTTCGCGACGGTTCGCTGAGCGAGTTTGTCCACCCATGCTCTACTCTCGTCTGGAAGTCGGCATGTAACGAATAACTCTCGTAGCTCTGCTAAACCCAGTTGCTTGATTGGTCTGAGCCTGATCAGACGAGCCAGATCATCAACTCTGATCAGGCTAATTGTTCGACCCGTGCCCGTGGTCTCTGAGGCCGCCCTGTCTTCATCAATCTCCTTGGCGAGTGCTGATTGATCTCCCTGCGTTGTTGGGAATGCGGGTGCCACAACGAGGGCGTGATCGCAGTTGAATTCATTGCGTTGTCTTGCAATCGTCGAGATTCCGACAGTCTTTGCACTGACTGTGGCTCCGTCCTTCCTCTTGCTCTTGGCTTCAAGACTGACGGCATATCGACGGGGCTGCCCTTGGTCGTCCGCGCTCAGATGTGCGTTCGCAACACCGTCTGGCTTGCCTCGACCCCCGACTCTGGTTGCTTCGAACCCCAGGCTGCGAAAGGCGTCAATCAGCTCAATCTCAAGCTGATTCTCGTCGTTTCGGGCATCCACGAGTGCGTTGGCAACTGCAAGTGCAGAGCGTCGTCCCGACTCCTTGGCTAGAGAACGGAGCAGCAGATCGCGTGCATGTAGGACATCATCGATCTGGTCTGCTCGCAATCCGGCCTCGTACAAATGGGCTTCCAGCAGCACCTCTGCCATAGCGAACAACTCAAGCGGCTGGCCCGCTACTGGTGCTGCAAACTCGTCGGAGAACGCTCCGACGAATGGATGCAGTCCGTTGATCCTGAGAATACCCGTGTCGATGTCATAGAGTGCGAGTCCATCTTCGGTACTGCCTTCGAAACCGACACGCAGATCTGTGACGAACTGTTCGGGTGAATCGAGCCGTTGTTCAAAGCGAGCAAGAATCTCTGCTCGGCTCTCGGCATCTGTCGGGTGCGGAACGGCGATGTAGCGCGACCGCACTTTGCCGTCGAGTACCGCACGCGCCAATTCGAACACCGGTCGCCTGGAGACACTGGTTGGGCTGCTCGCCCATCGGCGCGCTAATCGTGCACCCGGTGTTTCTGCCTCATCGTGAGACTCAATCGTCTTCCGCGCAAAGTTGAAGATGGAACGGAGGACATTGCGAGCTGTCAGTAGCAACGGCCCTTCCCGGAGTGACTCGCGGTTGGAACGCAACTCCTCGTCGAGTCCATCCATGTGGATGACGAGCCGGAATCGGCCAAACGTGCCGTGTCTCAGCTCGTCAGGGGAGATTCCAAAGTGGCCATCGGCGACGTTGATGAGACGGTCTCGCACGTAGACGAAGAATCCATGACTTCGACCAATGTGTTCGGATTTGCTGCCGGTCAGCAGGTCCTTATAGGCCTCGGCATAGCCCGTGATGCGACCAAGGTCTGGGTGGGTCAGACCGAATCGCTTGGGGTCTTTGCTGTCGCGATCCTTATCCTCGGTGACTGTCAGGGAGTCTGGGCCGGGCTTGGGCAGGTCCTTCAAGTTCTTTCCCAACACCCACTGGCGGATACGGCCCTTTCCAGTCTTGCTTGACTGGAGCTGCTTTCCACTCAGCCAAATCTCGAAGTCGTCGCGTAAAGGCAACGCGGTCCTGAGAATCCAGTCCAACATGCCCGGCTGGATTTCGTGAACTTTGTCTTTGAGCGACGACATAATCGCCACGGTCCAGTTCTGCCGGGAGCCGCGACCAAACAGCTTCATGTTCGCAGCCTGGAACATGGCGGTATCGGTCCACGCCTTCAGGGCGGCCTTGGCTTCTGACTCAGACAACTCTCGTAGAGCGATGCCAATCGGCTTCTTCGGCTCCACACTGCGATCAAGTCGCTTGTCCATGAGTTCGAAGTCCATGGACGTCGAGTAGTACTTCTTGTCCCTCCTCGTAATGTGCGTGAGCCGATTCGCGAGGACATATGTCGCGAGTTTACCGATGCCGAATTTTCCGATGGGGTTGCGCCCTCGCGGCAAACGGCTGAGCGAACGCTTGTTGCTGACGCCGATCAACCAGTGTTCTTTGAGACGTTCCGCATCCATGCCTTCGCCGTCGTCGATGACGGCGATTGAAGCGTCTTGTGCATGGAGATCGGGCGGCAGCAGGACATGAACATGCAACGCACCGGCATCGAATGAGTTCGCAACGAGCTCCTCGATTGCCTTGTTGGGGCTGGAGTACAAGCCTTCCGAGAACAGCTCGACGATGCGATAGCTCAGGAGCACATTGATTGTGTCTGTCTGCTTGCCAATGCTCGCAAATGCTGGTGTTGTGCTCCGGGCCATGCACCGTCTCCTAGCTGAGCCGATCGGCAAGAGTAGAATCGAAACAGTATCCAGGGTATCGGATCACCATCACAGCTCACCCTTGAACGCCTTGTCGAGGATGGACGGGAGGAGGGCGTCGAGTTCGGCGGCGGTCTTCTTCTGTAGCCCCTTGACGTGATCGACCTTGACCTGGAGACCATCCAGTTCGGCGACGATCTGCTGCTGCTTCTGTAGTGACACCTTGGGAAAGGGAATCGCCATGACGGTGCCCTGCGAGATCTTCTTCATGGTCGGGCTTGTACCCTTAGCGTGTCGCTCAATAAAGTCCCGCACCTGCGGTGCCTGAAGCCAGTACCAGACGAACCGGGTGTTGGCCTTCTCGGGGTCGACCGGAACGCGCATCATCAAGTCCGGGTAGATGCACGGGGAAGGTTGACCCGAGTAAACGGCAGCGTGCCCCACGAGCGTTGGTGTGTTGCTTCTGGTGATCAGGAGATCGCCATCGTTCAGCCAGTAGTGCGCGCTCGGATCCGTCGCGAGCGATGTACGCTTGATCGCCGTGGGGTCGAAGCTATAACCGGTGACGGCGCTTAGCGTCAGAACGGGAACGCCGTTCGCACCGTTATCGCATGTCGCCGACCAACCATTGCGTGGCTTCCCGGTGAGCACGTCTTGAAGTGTTGCCGCCTGGCCCAAGTCTTCGCCGATCTCGCGCAGGCGAGAGCGGATGAGCACGTGAGCTTTCCGCTCTGACAGAATGCGGATGTCTGCAGCTTCGTCGACCTGGGCGGCGAGACTTGCGATCTTCGCCACGATCCGCCGCTGCTCGTCCACCGGCGGTAGTGGTATACGGATCGCGAGGAACTTCTCCTCGTTCAGGCGCACACGGTTTGTCGTGCCTTCGCTGACCAGCTTGCAGGCCTCTGAGAACCAGCGCGTCCAGCTCAGCCACCCCAGATACTCCGGGAGTAATGCTGACTCATCTGTTCGGAAACATGGAAAGTCATTGCTGACGACTGCTCCATCAAGCTCTGCGGGCACGAGCCCGAAGGCCCCGTTGCGGGCGTCGATTCTGGACAGGATGAACTCACGCGGATGGACCCGAAGTCGCCGGGCGCCTCCGATCTCGCCCCCCAACTTGTTGCCGCGAGCGACAACACCCTTTCCCCAGAGCCGAACGGTAACTTCCGTGTAGACCTCCGTGGGGTCGAGCGTGATCCAATCAGCGGAGCGTGCGAGCACTTCACCGAGTGCGCGGAAGGGCATCTTCGCGCCACTACTCGTGGACACCTCTGGCGCAGCCACGACGACAGTCATGGTTGAGCCCCTGCAAGCTCGGCACGGATTTCTTCCATGAGCCCGAGGATCCGCCTCTCCTTCTCGATGATGTCCGCTGCGAGGTCACCCGGCGGCAGGTGCTCCAACGCCTCGACGCTGTTCGGGTTCTTGGCGTCGAGGTTCACCGAGAGCAGATCGCCGTTGTCGTCGTACTTGAGCAGTTCGCCGGCAGCGACCTTCCAGGCGTGGTCGTTCTCGTCGCGCCGCTTCTTGCCGAACCACTTGATGCAGTCCGCGAACTCCTCAAACTGCATCGGCTTGGTCTTGGTGTAGTTCTTTCGGCCCTCCGGCAGTGGTAGCTCGTAGTACCAGATCACCTTAGTCGGCCCGTCGCGGTCGAAGAAGAGCAGGTTCGTGGGGATCGATGTGTAGGGTGAGAAGACGCCGTTCGGCAGGCGGACGATCGTGTGGAGGTTGAACTCCCTGAGCAGTTGCTCCTTGATGCGGGCGCAGACTCCATCACCAAAGAGCGTGCCGTTGGGCACGACGACGGCGGCCCGCCCGGGCACGCCGTTGTTCTTCTCGGGCCGCTTGAGCAGCCGCATGATGAGCTGGAGGAAGAGCAGGGCCGTCTCGGAGGTCTGCTTGTCGGCCGGGAAGTTGTTCTTGATCCCGGCCTCTTCCTCTCCGCCGAAGGGCGGGTTAGTGAGGATGACGTCGAAGCGGTCGCGGTCGCCGATCTCGGTGACCTTGCGAGCGAGCGTGTTGCCGGAGGCGATGCTCGGGTACTCCAGCCCGTGCAGAAGCAGGTTCATTTGGCCGAGCATGTACGGCAGCGGCTTGGCCTCCTGGCCGTAGAGCGACTGCTCTTGGAGCACTCGGCGGTCCTTCGTGGTCTCGACCTGCTTGGCGAGGTGCTCGTACGCCTCGGCGAGGAAGCCGCCGGTGCCGCAGGCGGGGTCGAGCACGGTCTCTCCGAGTTGCGGGTTCGTCACGGCCACCATGAACTGGACGACCGGGCGGGGCGTGTAGAACTCGCCCGAGTCGCCGGCGGCGTCCCGCATCTCGCGCAGCATTGACTCGTAGAGGGCGCCGAGCGTGTGCAGCTCTACAGACGAGCTGAAATGGATGCCATCGACCTTGTTGATGACATCGCGGAGCAGGTAGCCGCTGATCATGCGGTTGACGACGCCGGAGAAGACCTGGGCGACTACGTCCCGGCGGTTCTTGCCGTTCGAGGACTGGAGCGACCGGAGGTACGCGAGCAGCCCCGGACCCTTCGTACCGTCCGGGCGGACCGCTTCTTCCTGGTTCACGAAGGCGATAAGCTCATCCCCAGTGATGCCGTCGTCCTGGGCGGCCCAGTCCCGCCATCGGTACGGCTTCTCGATGACGGGCTTGTACCGCTTGCTCGACAGCTTCGTGGCTTCCTCATCGACCTGTTCCATGTCATCGAGGAACTTCAGGAACATGATCCAGGTGAGCATGGGGAGGCGGTCAAGGTCGCCGTTGAGCCCCTTGTCCTTGCGCATGATGTCACGGGCTGACTTGATCAGCGAGCCAAGCTGCTGGGCGGTTGTCATCGGCTGCTCGGCCTTCTTCTTCCGCCCGGCTTTCTTCTTGGTCTTCTTCTTGGTGGTTGTCTTGGCCATTGGTTTATCTTCGCTGAACAAGGTCTGCATGGGCTACTCGTGAGTCAGGCGGCGTAGAGCTCCCGCTGAAGGGATTCGACGGCGGCTCGCAGGGCGTCGGCGCCGCCGAAGATCGCGATGATCTCCTTCACATTGCCGCGTGTGCTGATCGGTGGGACGCGAAGGGCATCCGGGAGCTTGAACTGTCCGAGACCGTGCTCAGCGTACTTGTCGAGCAGGTCGTTCAAGATCGCTCGGGCGTCCGGGCCGTACTGAATGAAGAGGTCCTGCTTGCTTTTCCGAAGTTGGTCAGCCCGTTCGCGCCGCGTGCGGAGGGGCGCGTCGAACGCAAGATGGCAGAGGAGGTCGAATGCGTCGGCGTCCTTGCTGTCCGTCACTTCAGCGAGGTGATCGAAATCGATGCCCCGCTCGGCGAGTCTCTCGGCGACTTCCTCTCGCTGGCTTGGGCTCGCCCACTGGTCTCGGAGTTCGTCGGCTGATCGGAACAGGGAGCGGACGGCTTCGGCGGTGTAGTCGGTGAACTCGATCACCCGAAGCTGATTGCCGCTGGAGTCCATCTCGTAGACGACCTGGTGGGCCACCTCGACATGCCCGCCTTCGACGTAGTACTTGCGGCGCTCGGGTGGCGGCGGGTCAACGATGATGGGTCCCGGCCCGTCGATGATGACCTTCCCGCCGTCGTCGTCATCGGGTGGACCGTCGATGATCGGTCCGTCGACGATGACCTCCTCGTCGATGATGTTCCCGTCGTCGTCGATGGTGGTCTCGGTGATCAGCTCGGGGTCACCGTCGAAGTCGGGGTCGGCAAAGTGGCGAGTCGCGGTGCCGGTGTAGTCGAGGATGCTGAAGAACAACTTGCCGTAGTCCTCGCGGACGCGTGTGCCGCGGCCGATGATCTGCTTGAACTCGCTGATGGAGCCGACGACGCGGACGAGTGCAACGTTCTTGACCATCGGGGCGTCGACGCCCGTGGTGAGGAGCTGCGAGGTTGTCAGCACAACAGGGGTGACAGTTTCGAGCTCCTGGAAATTGCTCAAGTGCCCCTTGCCGATACCGCCCTCGTCGGCCGTGACGCGGCAGACGTAGTCGGGATACTTCTGAACGAGGTCCGCGTTGAGATTGTTGATCGCCTGCCGCATCTCGTCGGCGTGTTCCTGGTCCACGCAGAACACGATCGTCTTCGCGAATCGGTCGGTCTTCTTCAGGAACTCGGTGATGTGTGCGGCGATCGCGTCGGTGCGCTTCTTCAGCGCGACGACCTTCTCGAAGTCCTTGGTCTGGTATTCCTCGTCCGGAATCTCTCGCCCGTACTTGTCGAGCTCTCCTTTGGTCGGGCGCCAGCCGGCCGCATCGACCGTTGTGACGATGCGATGCACGCGGTAGGGAGCAAGGAAGCCGTCCTCGATGCCCTGCTTCAGGGAATAGGTGTAGATGGGATTGCCGAAGTACTCGTAGGTGTCTCGGTTGTCGTCGCGCAGCGGGGTGGCCGTCATGCCGAACTGCACCGCCGGCTCAAAGTACTCGAGGATCTCCCGCCAGGTACTGTCGGCCCGGGCCGAGCCGCGATGGCATTCGTCGACGATCACGAGGTCGAAGAAGTCGGGGTCGAACTCGCGGTAGAGACCCGGCCTCCGCTCATCCTCGGCGATCGCCTGATAGATGGCGAAGTACATCTCCCGGCTCTTGACGATCTCGCCGTTCTCGATCTTGTGACGAGCGTCGCCGAACGGAACGAAGGTCTTGTCCTTCGGGTCATCGACCAGGATGTTTCGGTCCGCGAGATAGAGAATCTTCGGTCGCCGGTGCTCGCCGGTGCGATTCCATCGGCTGGCCCAGAGCTTCCAGCAGATCTGGAACGCCACGATCGTCTTGCCAGTGCCGGTTGCCATCGTGACGAGCACGCGGCGCTTGCCCTGCACTATCGCTTGGACCACGCGATGAATCGCGACGTCCTGGTAATACCGAGGCTTCTTGTCCGGCAGCATGTGGTAAGCGTGGAGAAGCCGTTCGGCCTGGTCGTCAGTAATGTTGTCAGCGGAGCAGAGCCGGCTCCAAAGCTCGTCCGGAGTCGGAAACGTACCGAGCTCGCGCTCAATCCCTGTGGTGAAGTCGAACTCGACGATGCCGAGGCCGTTGGTCGAGTAGGCGAACTTGAGGCCGAGTATCTGGGCGTAGTCCTTAGCCTGGCTGAGTCCGGCGGATGGCGTCTTGTACTCCGGCTTGGCTTCGACGACTGCGATGGGAAAGTCGCGTGTGTACCGGAGGAGGTAGTCCGCTCGTTTCTGCTTGCCACGACGGACCTTCCCGCCGGCCACGATGATGCGGCCGTCTGTGAATGTGCGTTGCTCCGCGATGGAATGGGGCTCGTTCTCCCATCCCGCGTCGGTGAGCTTCGGAACGACGTACTTCCGGCAGGTGTCGGCTTCGGAGCTGGCACTCATCTTCGTGTGCCTTCCGGTCGTTCTTCGAGCCACCGATCGATCGTGTCCTTCCGAAACCGCCAGTGCTTCCCCACCTTCTGGCCGGGGACCTTTCCGCCCTGGGCGAGCTTGTAGAGCGACGACTTGGAGACCTGAAGGTAGGCTGAGAGGTCGTCGATGGTCATCACGTCGGGCGGGCCGGTCGACCGCTTCGTCCCGCGCCCCTTTGGCTTCGATCCGGGCATTCGGGGAGTCTAGCCGTTGATGGCTGTTTCTGCCCGTGCGGGGCCGCCACCTCACTGACATGGTGGTGTCAGCGGAGCGAGTCACCTCGTCCGCTGGTCGGCGAGCCAGTACGCTGGGTTTATGCACGGCAGGACCATCCGCATCTTCCTCGTTGACGGCGCCCCCACCGGGACGCTGACGGCGGAGATCATGAACTGGACAGGGCACGCCCTGGTCTTCCCCCGTGCGAAGCTGGCGGATGTGGCCAAGCGGCCGGAGGTCCGCCGCACCGGCCTGTACTGCCTCGTGGGGCCTGACCCAGAGACCCCGACCCGAGAGAGCGTCTACATAGGCGAGGCCGATAGCGTGCTTTCCCGGCTCGGCATCCACAACAACGACGAGTCGCGGGACTTCTGGACCCGCACGGCGGTCTTCGTCAGCAAGGACGAGAACCTCACCAAGGCGCACGCGCGATACCTGGAGAGCCGCCTCATCGAGCTGGCCAAGCAGGGCGGACGCGCTGTGGTGGCCAACGCCACATCGCCGCCTCGTCCGCCCCTGCCCGAAGCGGACATCGCGGATATGGAGTACTTCCTCGCGCAGATCGAGATGATGCTGCCCGTGCTCGGCTTCACATTCCTCCAACGCGCTCCTGAGCCGGCCCGTGTCGAGGCCACCGCAGATTCACCGCTCTTCGTCCTGACCAGCGTCGGGGTGAAGGCCGAGGCCCGCGAGATCGACGGCGAGTTCGTGGTGCTCAAGGGCTCGACTGCGAGGAAGCACGGGACGCCGTCGTGGGAGGAGTCGTATCAGAACTTCCGCGATGCGCTGCGACAGGAAGGCAAGCTCGTCGAGGGCGACAACGCGGAGGTTTTGGTATTCGCGGAAAACGTGTCGTTCTCCAGCCCGAGCGCCGCAGCGTCCATCGTTCGCGCCGGCAGCTCGAACGGCAGGAAGGAGTGGAAGGTCGCTTCCACCGGCCAGACCTACGCCGACTGGCAAGAGACACGCTTGAAGCTGGCGGGCGTCGATGCGGACACCGATCAGGACTGAGTCGCTCACCCTGACCCGGCCCGGGAGGCGGGATTGCGCGACTCTTGGCCCGCTTCGCACCCTCGCGCCCCGCGGCGACGCGATCCCGCGGCGTGTCTGCCGCGGCATGATGGCTTAGTTCACAGGCCCCCAGTTGGATAGCAGCGTCAGAAGGTCGACGCCATTGACGACACCGTCGCTGTTGAGGTCCGCGGCGCCGGCGGCGCCCCACTGCGACAGCAGCGTCATCAGGTCGAAGCCGTTGACTACGCCGTCGCCGTTGAGGTCGGCGGGGTCGCCGGAGTCTACAGTGCAGCCCTGCCACCTGGCGAGGAAAGAATCATCCGCTGGGGATGCAATGAAGGCGCCCCCGACGTAGAGCGCTGGGCCGGCGCCCGAGCCGTCGTCGAAGACCGTCAGGGCTACGACCCAGCCGTGAATCCCGCTGCCCAGCGGCGACCAGTTCTGGCCGTCCCATCTGGCGATGCTGCTGGCGCTCACGCCCCCGGCGGTGGTGAAGTTGCCCCCGGCGTAGAGCGCGGGTCCGGCGCCCGAGCCGTCGTCGAAGACCGTCAGGGCGAGGACAAAGCTGTCCATCCCGCTCCCCAGCGGCGACCAGTTCTGGCCGTCCCATCTGGCGATGAAGTTGGCGCTCACGCCCCCGGCGGTGGTGAAGTTGCCCCCGGCGTAGAGCGCGGGTCCGGCGCCCGAACCGTCGTCGAAGACCGTCAGGGCGTGGACAAAGCTGTCCATCCCGCTCCCCAGCGGCGACCAGTTCTGGCCGTCCCATCTGGCGATGTGGTTGGCGCTCACGCCCACGGCGGTGGTGAAGTTGCCGCCAGCGTAGAGCGCGGGGCCGGCGCCCGAGCCGTCGTCGAAGACTGTCAGATCGGCGACACCACCGTTCATCCCTCCGCCGAGCGGCGACCAGTTCTGGCCGTCCCATCTGGCGATGCGGCTGGCGCTCACGCCCCCGGCGGTGGTGAATAAGCCCCCGGCGTAGAGGGAGGGGCCGGCGCCCGAGCCGTCGTCGAAGACCGTCAGGGCGTTGACCGCGTTGTTCATCCCGTTGCCCAGCGGCGACCAGTTCTGGCCGTTCCATCTGGCGATGCGGCTGGCGCTCACGCCCCCGGCGGTAGTGAAGTAGCCGCCGGCGTAGAGCGCGGGTCCGGCGCCCGAGCCGTCGTCGAAGACCGTCAGGGCGTGGACAAAGCTGTCCATCCCGCTCCCCAGCGGCGACCAGTTCTGGCCGTTCCATCTGGCGATGAAGTTGGCGCTCACGCCCCCGGCGGTGGTGAAGTTGCCCCCGGCGTAGAGCGCGGGTCCGGCGCCCGAGCCGTCGTCGAAGACCGTCAGGGCGACAACCTCGCCTAAAATCCCCGTGGCGCCGCCGAACGTCGGCAGCCAGTCCGGTTCGCATTCCGAACCCTCCGCTAGCGTGATCACCCCGGCGTCGATCAGGTCGGCGCCCTCGAAGACCGGCGCACGCACGCTGCCGGTGTGGTTCACGCCCAGCTCCGTCGCCGCGGCGGTCACCTGAACCGCCTCGGCGGCCGCCGAAATCGCCACAGGAAAACGCGCGACGCCGGACGCGTCGGTCACGCCCTGCCCCCCCGCAGATGTCAGCACCACCGCGCCTTGCGCCGGAGATCCGTCGGCGCGCTGCACACGGACCACCGCCTCCACCATTCGGCGCGCCTCGACCGCGGCCGACTCAGGCTGAAGCGCCGCCGGATCCGGAGGGCTGAGCCGATCGCGCAACGGCGGAAGGTGCGGCTGAGCCGCCGCCGCGGCGATGAGCGTGTGCAGAAGCAGGAAAGACACCCAGATCCATCTCATCGTTGTGTGTGTGGTCGGTCGCAAGGCGTGCTGCTTCGTGTGTCGTCCTTTGAGCGTCGCGAGGAATGCGGCGATCTCTACGAGTGTGCAGCGTGTGGCGGCGGCCGTGCTGGCGTCGTGGATGCTGCGAAGTGCTTTGTTCCGCGTGCTGTCCATCATTCTCTCCGTCCGTCTATTCGCCGCGGATGCGGCTGTTGCGATCCAGCCAGGGCGACGCGCTGTGCCAAGAATGATCAGTGTTTTTCGACGAACCGGACGCCCGACCTGCTGAATGCAGGCGCAGTCGCCCGGCCGATGCAGCAATACCTGTGATCGCGCGAAGCCCCATCGCCTGCAAACATATCACTTTCAGGGGTCTGCGTCAACGCTGTTCCAGATGAGAAACACAGGATGTTAATGTGAAGTTCAGACCATGCTGCGGCTTGACCAGCGATGCATTTATCCAGCAAACTCGCGTCGATCGTTCCGCATCGGAGCACTGTTATGGGATCAGCGCGGCTCACACCGCCCCGCGCCCCGCCCAGAGCCTGCTGACCCGCCCCCATCCTATATGCCAGCGGTTATGAGAGCCTGAACAGGGGAACGGTGCGACGCTGCTTCATGTAGCCCAGAGACGAGCGCGGCCGGCGGGATGGGAAGCGCCGAAACCCCCGCCGTCACGGGACTTTCCGCGACCCAGGCCGGGAGCGTCCAGCAGGGTCGGCGCGTCAACCAAAACGCCGCCGCGTTTCCGCGACGGCGTGGTGAACTCCCCGAGCTGGATTCGAACCAGCAACCTAGCGGTTAACAGCCGCTCGCTCTACCGTTGAGCTATCGGGGAATCGTGTTTTCGCCCGGCGGGCCGGGAGTGGGAATGTAGCCGATCGATCGCCGGAATCAAGCGATTCCGCCCGTCTCGGCCCTCGCCGCCCGCCCAAACCCCGCACGACCCGAACACGTCCTCGAGTCCGCGCCGGGACCGCTCGCCGCCGCAGCGATCGGCGTCGATCACAGCGCCCGCCGCGGCGGGACCACCAACGCCGCCAGCAGCAGCCCCGTCACGATCGACGCCGCGATCATCAGCATGTTGAACGCCGTCTCGACACCCGCCTCGACCCTGGCGTTCATCAGCGCGTCGACGGAGCGGTAGCCGACGGACCCGGGCACGAGAAGCAGGACGCCCGGCGCCGCCATGATCGCCGCGGGCCGATCGAAGAGCCTCGCCGTGGCGTTCGCGGTTATGCCGACGAGCAGCGCCCCGACCCCCGCGCCAAGCCCCGGCCCGATCCACTCGCCCCCGAGCCTGGCGCCGAAGAACCCGATCAACGCCGCCGCCAGAAGCCAACCGCCGAGTCTCGGCGGCGCCTTGAACAGCACCAGCAGCGGGATCACCAGCGTCCCCAGCGGGATCAGCATCGCCCACCCCGGCGCCGGCGCAGCCGCCGGCAGCGCGACCGGCGCCACGCCGATCGCCACCGCCACGCGCTGCCCGACCGCAACCCCGAACCCGAGCATCACCAGCACCAGCAGCGCACCCATGAACCGCGCCGACCCCGCGACCAGGTGCCGCGTGGCGAGTTCGTTCATCGCGGTTGTTATGGATACACCAGGCACGAGCACGATCAGCGCCGCCAGCGTCACCGTCGCCGGGTGCGCCCCGAACCTCGTCGAAGCCCACGCCCCCGCGACAGCCGCGAGCACCCCCGCGAGAAACTCGACAAGCCTGACGCTCGTCTGCCCGAACGCCGCCCCCCAGGTCGCCAGCCCCACGAGCGCCCCGGCTGCTCCCGCCGCCGCCGCGTCGATCCACGAGCCTCGGAACAGCAGCGCCGCGCTCGCCGAAGTCATGGCGAACGCCGCGAATGTAACCGGCGCGCCGTAGCGTCGCGGCGAGCGTTCGATCTCATCTAGCCGCTCGAGCGCGTCGCGCACCCCCACCCGCCGGGCGATTATGTCTCCGAGCAGCCGATCCAGCAGCGCCAGCCGTTCCAGATGAACTTCGGACGACGTGATCGCCGCCATCCCCGCGCGGTGCTCGTCGCCCGAGACGACCGTTACCAGCACGCCCGTCGGCGTGGCGAAGAACTCCGCCTCGACGCCGATCGCCCGGGCGCACGCCGTCAGCGCGTCCTCGATGCGGTTGACCGACGCGCCGTACGTCCCGAGCGACTTCGCCATCCGGCGCAGCAGCCGCACAGCGTCAGGCGCCGCCGAAGGCGCCGGTCGCTCCATAACAACCACTCGAGCGCCCGCCTCGATCGGCGCGACCGCCGCGTCGGCTGAAACTGTCAGACTTTCTGCATCTTCAATCGCGAGTGCGTCAGGCACGGGTCGGCTCCGAACAGGATCCGCCTGAGGGATCGGCGGGAATCACGGGCTGGATGAACGGCGACAAGGCGCTCGCCGGCGTCGGCGGGCGCCTCGCTATCTGCGGGGCGGTTCTGATCGGAGCGGGCAGGCTCTCGGATCAGGCCGGCGTCGGCGGTGAAAACATCATGTGCGGCTTATTCGGGCGCGCCGGGACGCGACACAGCATCCACCGGCGCTTCGGCATCGCCATCGCCCGCGCAGCCGTCGCGCACAGCACTAACAAACCCGGCAGATTGGCGATAGAGGCGTTCATGCGGTCTGCTTCGCTCCGATATCCGAAGCGGCATCATACCACCCCACGCGACGCATTCAACAACCCGCTGTGAAATTCTCGCCGAACCGGGACGCGATCGCCACCACGCCCGGCTCCGTCATTCCCCGCCCGCCCAGTCCGAAGCCGCCAGCGGGATCGTCCCCATCGCCACCACGCCCGCGTCCGGCGGCCGCGACAGTTCGATCGGCGCCACCACGCCCCTCGCGTGATCGCTGTTGAGCACCAGCCCGTTCGGCGGGAGCAGTTCCCAACCCGTCTCCGCGTGCTGATGCCCCAGCACAAACAACGACACTTCCCAACGCTCCGCCAATCTTATAAGAACCTCGGGGGTCTGTTTCCTCCCCCAGACCATCATGTGGGCCGACCCCGTGCGAGGCTCATAATCCTCCGCGGTCAGACCGCGTTCCAGCACCGCCGGATCGAACTTACCCATCATCCCCGGCGAGGGCAGGCTGTGGCTGCACAGCACGCCGCCGACGCCGGGCGATCGGCAAACCAGCGCCAGCGGCATCGACCTTATAAACCGCGCGATCGCGTCAAGCACGGTCGGCGCCGAATCACCGAAGACCTGCTCGACGCCTTCATTAAAAGCGTCAACGACGCGGACGCCGTCCTTCACGATCCCGGCGCCGACGATCTGCGATAGTTCGTGGTTCGCCAGCAGCGTGTGCACGAGTTCCGCGCACCGCGCCTTGATCGCGGCGACACGCAAGAGCGCGCGATGGCTCATATCAACGCCGATCGGCGTCACGCCGTGGATCACCTCGTGAAGCGTGACATGCCGGGGCGACTCCGCCGTCGAATCACCAAGCCGGGCCGCCGCCAGCACGCGCGCGAAGTGCAGCGGGTTGTCGTGCAGATCCCCGGTCGCGGTCAGCACGCCGACGGGTTCGATCAGGTCTATCGAACCGACCCGGCACGTCGCGTCGAAGTTCGCCGCGACTGCTTCGTCGAAGATCGCCGCGACCGCGCGCGGGTCGCGCGTGTCGATATTTTCGAGCGGGTCCGCTTGCTCGCCGGGCTTGGGCGGGGGGACGTTCATCGGGACGATGCGCCGGGGGTTATCGAGCGGACGCCCAGCGTCACGCGGCGTGCTCGTCTTCGTCGTCATCAGCGACCGCCACGCCGCTGGCCCGATCCGCCGCAGCGACCATCCGGGCGTGGATCAGATCCAGCCGATCCGCCACCACGTTCATATCCGCGGGCCGCTTCTCGATCTCCGGCTCGACACACTCCATCACAAGTTTCTCAAGCGCCTCGGGCGTCGCCGGGTTGATCTCACGCACCGGCCTCGGCTTCTCGATGAACTCCGCGTCCAGGCTCCCCACCAGAGAGTCGCCCTTCGGCAGCGCCGTCGGGATGTTCCTACCCGTCAGACACCAGTACATCGTCGCGCCTAAGTTATAAACATCCGTCCTCGGCGTGATCGGCTGACGATGGACCTGCTCCGGAGCAATGTAATCCGGCGTCCCCTGGATCCGCGGCTTCACAAACCCCACCCGGCACGACTGCCCGAGATCTATGATCTTGATCCCGTCCCCGACAACCACAATATTATTCGGCTTGATGTCCGCGTGCACCCAGCCCTGCGAGTGCATGTGCGCCAGCCCCCGCGCCGAGAGCTTGAACAGCCTCACCAACTCAACCATCGACCCCGGCTTCTCCTGCTCGAGGCTAAGCCCGTCGACGTACTCCATCAGGAGGTAAACCTCCTTGAGAGTCAGCAACACCCGGGACTTGATCATCTTCTCAACCCGGCGGATCAGCGGGTCGTCGAGCTTCGACCCGACGGAGTATTCCTGCTCGGTCTGCTCGATGAATCGCTGATCCTTCGCGTCGTTGCGGACGACGTGCTTCAACGCCCAGATCTGCTTGGACTTCGGATCCTGCACGAGATAAATCACCGACGCCGCGCCGCGACCAAGCTCGGCCAGCACGATCATCCCCGCGACCCGATCGCCCTTCTTGTAAATCTTCCTCCCGGACACGCGGCGGGTTGCTCCTGTCGGCGGGCGGGGCCCGGCATTGGTTCGATATCAGCGCCGTCCCCGCGACGCTAACGCCCGACCGTGTCGATCACAGCCGGCTCGGCGAAGGAGAAGAGTATCCCCTCCGACCGACCGATCCGCAATCGACGCCGGTACTTCGGCTCGTGGTTCGCCGTGGTGGAGGTCCGCGCGACGCTTACAGCCCAGCAAGGCTTTGCCGGACCATCGCTTCCGGGAAGAATCGGCCCGGGCTGCTCGTCGCGGATACGTCGCGCCCGAGCAGCACCGACCGCTCGGGAAGCCCCAACTCATCCTGCAAGGCGCGGACGAGTTCGACCAGCCTCGCGACCTGCCGATCGGTGAACTGCCTGCGGTCCCCGTCCCCGACCAGGCACACGCCGACGTATCGCCGATTGTACTCGTCCTGTTGCGGCCCGGCCGAGTGCGCCCCCGGCGCCTGCTCCAGCCAGCGGTACCCGACGTGCAACTCGCCGTCACTCGAACCCGACCCATTGCCGATCACGAAGTGATAGCCTAAGCCGTGCAGTCCAAGTGATTTATGCTCGGAAGCCAGCGACGACGCCGAGCCTTGCATCGAGCCGGAGTCGTAGATCACGATCCCGTCCCATCGGCCCGGCGCGACCGGCTCGCGCGTGTTGAAGATCGCCTCGATCGACGCGGCCCGGGGCGCCGACGCGACCAGCGCGATCCCGTCCAGGCTCGGCGCCGGCT
This sequence comes from Phycisphaeraceae bacterium, assembly GCA_039794205.1. Taxonomy (GTDB): domain Bacteria; phylum Planctomycetota; class Phycisphaerae; order Phycisphaerales; family UBA1924; genus J020. The sequence continues at coordinate 86,250 of JBDIVU010000010.1, read as the reverse complement.
GACCGTCGAGCATCAGCAGCAGCCCGCCGCCCGCGGTCATCGCGCCGACCAGCGCGAGCCAGACGGTCTGAGTCCGCCCCAGACGGGGGACGTTGAGGCCGGCGTTCGAGGGTTCAATCGGCATCGGCTCGGCTCGGAAGAAAACGAGGGTCCGTGTGGCAGTATCCGCATCATCGGCCCGAGCGCCAAACGGGCTTTGCAAATCGTGGAAAACTCTGCGGGTCAGCGCGACCCCGACCACAACTTCATCATCTCGGACCGGTCCACCCCGCACCCCAGTGGCACGGGCGTCCCGCCCGTGTAAATAACAAACCCTCCCCAGTGGCACGGGCGTCCCGCCCGTGCAAATAACAAACCCTCCCCAGTGGCACGGGCGTCCCGCCCGTGCGCTACAACCCGCCATCATCCATCATCTCGGACCCAGCCGTTCCCTGAGGTTAGGCGTTCGGCGTCCGAACTCGTCCTCGACGAAAGGCGCCGCCAGTTCACCACGCGCACGCTGATATCGGTCGTATTGCGTCCGCGAATCACTAGGCAGATACAACGCCTTCTGACAACCGACGCCGATCACCGACGCCAGCATCAACATAGACGCCGCCAGAACGATCACCGCCGATCGTCGGCCCGAACGCGCGACGCGCTTCTCCGCCCAGATTGTGTCGCCCTGGGGATGGATACCCAAGGCGACACGCTGAGGAGGAGAAGACGGGGGTGGCCAGCCCCGTCCCTCGGTCTGCGATACGCACCGTTCTCGGGCGTGGTTCCTCATTTGCTCCCGCTCCGGCTCACGACGCGACCGCCGAGTCAGCCCGGACGCTTGTCGTCCGAGCCGTACTTCGGCATCGCGGTCAGAACCTTGTCGATCAGCCCGTACTCGAGCATTTCCTTGTCGTCGAGCCACTTGTTCCGGTCGCAGTCCCGCTCGATCGTTTCATACGGCTGGCCGGTAGCCTCGGAGTAAATCTTATAAAGCCGTTCGCGCAGACGCAGCATCTCCCGCGCCTCGATCTCGAGGTCCGTCGCCTGCCCCTCGAGCACCCCGCCGATCAGCGGCTGGTGCATCAGATTCCTCGCGTTGGGCAGCGCGTAACGCTTCCCCTTCGCCCCCGAGCACGCCAGCAGCGATCCCATGCTCGCCGCCTGACCGATTATGTAAGTGCACACGTCGCACTGCACGAACCGCATCGTGTCCAGTATCCCCAGCCCCGCCGTCACCGACCCGCCCGGGCTGTTGATGTAAAAATGTATGTCCGCCTTCGCGTCCTCATTCGCCAGGAACAGCATCTGCGCGACCAGCAGATTCGCCGAGTCGTCCGTCACGGGCCCTCCCAGGATCACGATCCGGTCGCGCAGCAGACGCGAGAAAATGTCGTAGGCGCGCTCGCCGCGCCCGGTCTGTTCTATCACGATGGGGACGAGTGTTGACATGGTCTGCTCGGCGGTCTGTAAGGGTCGTTCGATCGGCCTTCTACTCGAAATCTCCTGCGGCGCGGACGGCTCAGGCGGGCTGTTTAGGCGTCGGCTCCTGGATCACCTCGTCCACCAGCCCGTACTCCTTCGCCTCCATCGCGTTGAAATACTTGTCACGCTCGGAGTCCTTGCGGATCTGCTCCTCGCTCTGCCCCGTGTGCCGCGCGAGGATCCGCGTCAGTTCCTTCTTTTCCTTGATGATCTGCTCGGCCTGGATACGGATGTCCTCGGTCTGCCCGTATACACCCCCGAACGGCTGGTGGATCATCACCTTCGCGTGCGGCAGAATGAACCGCTTCTTCTCCGCGCCCGCGGCCAGCAGGATCGCCCCGCCGCTGTACGCCCGCCCCATGCAATACGTCGCCACGTCCGACGACAGGAACCGCATCGTGTCATAGATCGCGAACGTGTCGTCAACCGCCCCCCCCGGGCTGTTAATATAAAAATTGATGTCCTGGCCCTTCTTCTGGTTCTCCAGGTACAGCATCTGCATCACCACACGGGCGGCGGACGCCTGGTTGATCTCCCCGATCAGGAAGACGACACGGTTCTCGAGCAGAAGCTCGTCGATCGTCATCTCTCGGGTTCGCTGGTAGTGGATGCTCATCGGCGGGCAGGCTCCAGGTTCTCATCGGGGCGGGGTCTACATCCTCGCGGGGCTTCAGGCCGGCGATCGGCGCCGACCGAGGCTCGCCGGCCACTGTATCGCCGTTCCCGGACGCGGACTATCGGCCGATCCCGCCTCGATCTGGACACCCAAACTCAAAGAGGGGCGCTCCCCGCGATCCGCCACGCCCGCGTTGCTACCCGACACGCTCCTTCGTAGCATGGCCCGCTTTCCCCGGCCCGGAGCCGGGACGGAGCCGACCGAGTGCCCACCGCCGTCATCAGCGACATCCACGGCAACGCCGAAGCCCTACGCGCCGTACTCGCAGACATCGAGACGCGCAACGTAGACCGCATCATCTGCCTCGGCGATATCGTCGGTTACGGCCCAGAACCACTCGAATGCGTCGATCTCGTCGCCGAACGCTGCGCCTGGTCGCTCATCGGCAACCACGACTTCGCCGTCCTCTACGAACCCACCAACTTCAACCCGGGCGCCGAGCAGGCCGCATTCTGGACTCGCGATCAGTTCGACGCCGAACCCGACCCCCTCGCACGCGCCCGCCGCTACGACTTCCTCGGCCGACTCCGCGTCCGCGTCGTCGAAGCAGCCGACGGCGCCGTACCCATCCTCGCAGTCCACGGCTCCCCGCGCCGACCCATCAACGAATACATCTTCCCCGACGACGTGATGACCGCAGTCGACAAGATGCGCCAGATCTTCGACCTCGTCGACCGCGTCGCTCTCGTCGGCCACTCCCACGTCCCCGGCGTCTTCACCGACGAGCCTGACTTTTACCCCCCCGGCGAACTCGGGAACATGATCTACACATTCAGCGACAGCGAGAAGGCCGTCATCAACGTCGGGTCCGTCGGCCAGCCCCGAGACCACGACCCGCGCTCGAGCTACGTCGTCCTCCACCCCGACCGCGCCGAGTTCTTCCGTGTCGAGTACGACGCGAAGAAGACCGCGGAAAAAATCTACAAAATCCCCGCGCTGAGCGACTGGCTGGGCGACCGCCTCCTCGAAGGACGCTGATCCGCCCCCGCCGTCGCGCCCGCTCAACGCGACAGGTATCCCACACACGATGCCCGCAGAAAAGAATACCGTCGCGAGGATCCTCGTCCCGATCGCCGTCCTGCTGGTCGCCGCGGTTGTCGTCATCGCGGTCGGCGTCAACTCATCACGATCAACCCCGACCCCCGCCACAACCGCCGCCCCAGCGACCACTCCCGCCGGCGATCCGAAACCCGCAACAACCGAGCAGCCCGCCGATCCCGAGCCGCTCGAATCCCCGTCCGCCGCAGCCGACGACTATCAGCCCGCGGCGCCGACATCCCCGTCCGCCGAGCCTGCCCCCGCGCTTCCCGCCCCCGCCGGCCTCCGCGCCCGCGTAGCCGACGCGCCCGCGATCTTCGACCCCGTCGGCTCGCTCGACCCCGCCGGCGACTGGATGTTCGAGATCCGCTTCACCGCCGCCGGCGCCGGGGTCGAGTCCGTCACCCTCTCGCAATATTACACCGACACAACAAAAACTCAGAACTACGCCGTCCAGCGGGCACGCTCCCTCCAGGCGCCCGGCGTCGGCTCCGTCGCCGTAGTCTCACTCGCCGCCCGAGCAGCCATCATCAACGGCCGGACCGTCGATCTCTACTCCACACTCCGAGGCCCGCTCTGGACCCAGGCCGCCCCGGGAGTCTTCACTTCCATCATCGAAGACGAGCAAGGCGCCGCCGTCGCGCGCATCACCAAACGTTACATCATCGAACCCGGCTCATACGACATCCGCATCGAGCAGGCCCTCGAAAACCTCAGCCCGTCACCGCTCACCGTCGAATGGGTGCAATACGGCGCCGTCGATCTCCCCGCCGACGAACTCGGCTACGGCGGCGAACTCCGCCGCGTCCGTTTCGGCTATCTCCTCGGCCCGCGACTCGACCCCTCACGCCAGATCGTCGAGACCGAACGAAAGTTGCATTCCCGCACCAGCGTCATCGACAAACCCCTCGACCAGTTCGGTCGCATCTGGCCAACCGATCGCGCCGTCAACGAGAGCCTCGAACTCGTCTGGGTAGCGATGACGAACCGCTACTTCACCTTCGTCACCCACCCCCTCGTCCCCCGCGACGCCGCCTCCTCCGGCGCCCCCCTCGACAAAGTCTTCGACCTCGCGCGCGAACGCGTCGATCGCATCGTCGTCACCGGCGTCGGCGCAGAGCCGGCCGTGATTCTCCAGATCCGAGGCGGCGAACGCGCCGTCGAACCCGGCGCCTCGCTCGATCTCTCCTTCGCCGCGTACACCGGCCCCAAATACCGCAAAATCCTCAACAAAGACCCCGTCCTCGAATCCCTCGGAATCAACAAACTCATCGTCTTCAACTTCGGCGGCCCGTGCGCGATCTGCACCTTCCAGCCGCTCGCCCGCGGGCTCTTCTACTTCCTCGGATTCTTTCACGACATCATCTTCCGCGACTGGGCCCTCGCCATCATGTTCCTCGTCGTCTGCGTCCGCGGCGTCCTCCACCCCGTCACCAAACGCTCCCAGATCAGCGTCCAGCGCTTCAGCAAGCAGATGCAGGCGCTCGCCCCCAAACAAAAGAAACTCCAGGAAAAATACAAGGACGATCCCAAGAAACTCCGCGAGGAAATGGCCCGCCTGATGCGCGAGGAGAACATCAACTTCACCGGCGCCCTCGGGTGCCTGCCCATGTTCCTCCAGTCGCCGATCTGGATCGCACTCTACGCGATGCTCTTCTTCGCCTTCGACCTCAGGCACCAGCCCGCGTTCTTCGGCGTGTTCCAATCAATCACCGGCGGCGCCTGGTCATTCCTCGGAGACCTCAGCGCACCGGACCGCCTGATCGAGTTCGGCTCCGGCTTCGGCGTCCCCCTTATGGGCCGGATCTCGTCCTTCAACATCCTCCCGCTCGTCCTCGGCGCCGTCTTCTACGTACACCAGAAATACCTCACACCGCCCCCCAGCGCATCCATGACGCCCGAGCAGCAATCTCAGCAGAAAATAATGAAAGTTATGATGGTCGTTCTCTTCCCCGTTCTCATGTACAACGCGCCCAGCGGCCTGTCCATCTACTTCATCACCAACTCCGCCCTGGGAATCATCGAGAGCCGCTACATCCGCGCCCACATCGATCAGATGGACCTCGAACCCAAGAAACCCTCCCCCGATCGCAAGAAGGTCGAGAACCTCCGCGCCCCGCGCGGCAAGCGCCCGCCGACCTTCAAAGATCGAAAGAAATAAACCGTGATCCTCGGCGACACCATCGCCGCGATCGCTTCTCCGCCCGGTCGCTCGCAGCGCGGCGTGATCCGCGTCTCGGGACCGATGTGCCCGACGATCGCGCGCGACCTCCTCGGCGCATCATTTTCGCCGCGCGGATGCGCACCGGCGCGGCTCGACCTCGGCGGCGCCACCGTACCCTGCCTCATCATCCGCGCCCCGGCGCCCGCGTCGTACACCGGCGAAGACACGATCGAAATATTACTACCCGGATCGCCCACGCTCCTCGGCCGCGCGATCGACAGAATCTGTTTATTAGAAGGTGTCCGCCGCGCCGAGCCGGGCGAGTTCACCGCCCGCGCCTGCCTGAACGGGCGTATGTCGCTCGACCGCGCCGACGGGGTGGCGATGATGATCGCCGCCGAGAACCGCGCGCAGATCCACGCCGCCCGCAAGACGCTCGCCGGCGAGTTCGGCGCCGCGTGCGAAGCCGTCGCCGACGCGCTCGCGGGCGCCCTGGCCCTCGTCGAAGCCGGGATCGACTTCTCCGATCAGGATGACGTCACACTCATTGAACCCGCGGCCCTCGCCGCGCAAATACACAACATCTCTACTGATATCAGATCGTTGCAAGGCGGATCGCCGGTGCGGATCAGGCATCGCAATCCCGTCGTCGCGCTCGTCGGCGCGCCAAACGCCGGCAAAAGCACGCTATTCAACACTCTCGTCGGCCGCACGCGCGCCGTCGCATCCCCGATCGCGGGGACCACGCGCGACGCGATCGCCGAAGAAATAGACCTCTCCCGCTGGAGCGCCGGCCCGCTCACCGTCACGCTTGTGGACCTCGCGGGCGTCGGCGGCGCGCCCGCCGGAGAGATCGACCGCAGCGCCCGCGAACGCGCATCCGCCGAGGCCGGCGCCGCGGACGTGATCTTATTATGCAGTTCGACCGGAACCTTTGATATGCGGTTCGCGCCGGAGCACGCCGTCGTCATCCGTGTCCGCACCAAAGCGGACCTCGCGCGGCCGCAAGGCTCGCCCGACGACGCCGGCGCCGTCCCCGTCTGCGCACTCGACGGCTGGAACCTTAACTTTCTCCGCTCTGCAATCGCGCACGCGGCGGCGACAGGCGGCTCGTCGGGAGCGGCTATCGCGCCGCGACATGCGCACGCCCTCGCGCAAACCGCCGCGGCTCTCGGCGACGCCGAACGCCTCGCCCGGCGCCCCGGCGCAGCGATGGAACTCATCGCCGACACCCTCCGCGCCGCACTCGACGCGCTCGGCGAGATCACCGGCCGCGTCACAACCGACGACCTGCTCGCGCGCGTGTTCGCAACGTTCTGCATTGGTAAGTAACCCGCCCCACGGCTACTGTGCAAACGTATGTATTTATTACAACTGCCGCCCCGGCGGATCATGCCGACATCACTTTGCGATATATCACCTTGCTATCCCCCGGCGCATAAAAGTCCGGGAGTTCAGCGACGGCGGTGAACCCGGTCGAAAGATAGAACCGCCGTGTCGGCGCGTACCGCGGCGTGCCCGAGGTCTCCGCGTACAGATGTCGCCCGCCGACGGATGAAACACAGCGTTCGACCTCGCCGAGCAGCCGCCGCCCGAGCCCGGCGCCCTGCGCCGCCGGCGCCACCGCGATCCAGTACAGATCATAACTCCCGATTGTGCACCCGATCAGGCCGAAGCACGCGTACCCGACGGTCCCGCCGGGCGTGTCGGCGAAGATAAACTCATAACCACTCCCGGCGCCGCGTTCGAGCCGCTCTCTCACCAGTTCCGCCGCGATCTCGACCTCGTCGTCGCGGAAGAACCCCGTACCGGCGACGATCGCCCGGACCGCGGCCTCGTCGCCGGGGCGGACCAGCGCCCGAAATGTTTCGCTGGTGGTGCTCATAATATTCATGTCACTCCGGTCCGAACGCGCCCGCGACTAGGCCCGTGAAGAACGCACGCGCATTGGCCCCGAGCGACGCCGTGCGGTACCCGCCCTCCTGCACGACGAGCGTGGGCAGGCCGATCGCGCCGATCGCCCGGCCGTTGCGCTCGAAGTCCGCCGGGCGTAGCGTCCACGTCCCGGTCGGATCGCCTCGACCGGTGTCAAGCCCGAGCGCGACGACCAGATACGCCGGGTCGAAGGCGCGGACATGCCCGACCGCCCGCGCGAGCGCCGCGGAGTAACCCGCGCCGTCCACCTTTTCAGGAAGGCATATGTTTATATTAATCCCCGCGCCGGCGCCGGAGCCGCGCTCGTCCTCGAAGCCGGTGAAGAACGGGTAGGCGAAATCAGGATGTGCGTGGACCGACACCGTAAGCACGTCGCCGCGCTCATAAAAAATATCCTGCTGCCCGTTGCCGTGGTGGTAGTCGATGTCGAGTATGGCGACGCGCCCGTGCTCCGCGAGGCGTTCCGCGGCGATCGCCGGATTGCAGAAGTAACAGAACCCGCCGAAAGACTTCCGCTCGGCGTGATGCCCGGGCGGGCGCACGAGCGCATACGCCAGCCGCTGCCCCCCGAGCACCGCCTCCGCGGCTGTCATGGAGCAATCAACCGCGCGCTTCGCCGCCAGAAATGCGTTCCGGTTCAGCGGCGTGAAGGTGTCGATGCAGTAATAGCCCGCGGCGTACGCGTGGTCCTTCGGCGGCCGCGTCTGATTGCGGATCGGGAACACATACGGGTACACGCTCTTGCCCTCGGGGACGCTCGAACACACATGCTTAAGATAATCCACGAACGCGCCGTCGTGCACCCGGCGTATCACCGATTCCGGGAACTCGCGCGGCGGCGTCGGCCACAGCAGGCCCGTCGGCTCCACACCCGCGAGGATGGCGCGCACGCGCGCTGGCGCCTCGACATAGCCCCGTTCGCGTACGTGATGGATGTCGTGACGATCGTTGACCACGAGCGCGATCAGCCGCTCCCCGCGCACCCGGGGCGCGAAGACGCGGCGAGGCTTCAAGGCCCGCCTCGGCTCACGCAGACGCACCGGATCCTCTGTCATGGACGCGACAACTCCCTCGATGTACTCGGGCGAGCACATTTCCGCGTACTTTCTTTCGAGGATCGCGCGCACCGCCGCACGGAGTTCCTCCGCGCGCAGCGGCGACTCCCGACCGGCGCCGTCGTAGACAAGGTGCGGCATGTCCAGCCCGCCAGGCGTGATCGGCGCTTCATAACCAGTGCCCAGAATCACACGCCCACCGAGTCGCTCATAGAACCTCAGCCGGGCTGCGTTCTGCTTGGCCGACTCGGGATCGCTGCAAGCGGACGGGTCGTCCGGCAGGCATTCATAGAACAGGCCGATGCCCCCGAGGGCGCCCGCGGCCTCGCGCACACGCCCGTACAACGCGCCGCCGATGCCTCCGCCGGCGCCGGAGCGTGGCGTGACGATCGCGTCGAGCAGACAGAACCCGACGTCCGGCGCATGGCTCATCAGCGCAAAGCCGAGCATGCGCCCGCGCAGGTTGTCAGCGACGAACAGCACCGCGCGCATCCGATGCGAGAGAGGATCGCGCAGCCGCTCGGGGAGTTCTTCGATCTCGCGCTCGGGCATCCCCGGGAGCCGATCCCGCAGGAGCGCCTGCGCCTGCGCGATGTCACGCCGGGCGCTCGGAGATGATGGATCGGTCACCTGGCGTATGCGGAACATCGGCGAACTCTATCGCGCTGCGCGGAGAAGCCGCGCCGCGACTCTCGAAGTGTCAAGCCCGGCGCGGCTCGCCGCGGCCATAAAACCGGCGTCCGAAGACAGGCACGGGTTCGCGTTGACTTCGAGCACCCAGGGGCGCCCCGCCTCATCCACGCGGAAATCGACCCGCGCCCATCCTCGCAAGCCGAACAGCGACCAGCATTCGAGCGCGATCGCCGAGAGCCGATCGAGCAGGTCCGAGTCGTCGGCGTCAAAGTCGAAGCATCGCGGAGTGTTGTGATATTCGAACGATGTTTCGTCCCACTTGGCGCGGTACCCGACCAGCCTCGCGGCGCCGACGGCGAACGCCGCGAAGTCGATCTCCGCGTGCGGGAGCACATCGGCGGTCCCGTCGCCGCGGTCGAGCAGCGCGATGTTGAACTCACGCCCGTCGATGTATTCCTCGGCGAACCAGGCCCCCCCGATCGAATCGCGCTTGCGCGCAACGAGCGAAGCCGCCGACCCGCGCGGGGCGTCCGCGGGCACGATCGAATCCGCGTCAAGCCCGATCGAGGCGTGCTCGGACACGCTCTTGATGATCCACGCCCGGCCGGGGTCGAGCGAACTTAAGTTATCGCTGTCGCGCCAGTCGGGCGTGGGCGCGCCCTCGTCGCGCAGTTCGCGCTTGGCGCCGAGTTTGTTGTTAGTCCTGCGGATCGCGTCGGAGGGGCAGCCGACGAGCGGCACGCCCGACGCTTCAACAACGCTCGGCGCGAGGTGGATCAGACCGCCCGTCCCGCCCGCCGACTCGACGAGATTGAACACCGCGTCGGGCCGATCCAGCCCCGTCAGCCGGCTGTGCAACGGTCCGAAATCAAGCCCGACCGCGAGCGATTCCGTGTCAACGCCGATCGCAGTGATAGCGTCCGCGACCTCGCGCGCCTGCACGAGCGTGTCGAGTTCGTCCGGGCGGGCCGTCGGCGGGAGTTCGTCGTGGATTATAAGAACGCGTCGCACGTCAGATCCTCGCGGGGACGCTCGCGCCGTCGATGCGCGCCGCTGCGGACGCGACGATGGTCCCGATGAGCCGATCGAACGACCACCCGGCGAGCGACGCGAGGATGGGCAGGTCCGAGTGCTCCGGGTGCAGGCCGGGCACGGGGTTGAGTTCGATGATCGACCACTCGCCGCGCGCGTCCTGCCTGAGATCGACGCGACCGGCGTCGCGGCAGTTCAGGGCGCGGTAGGCCCGCTCGGCGAGTTCCATCGCGGCTCGGCCGGCGGCGGTGTCGTCGAGGGTGTAGTCGATAAGTTCCTCGCAACGTTCCTTCACGTCGTAGCCGTAGACCGCCCCGGGCGTCGGCTCGCGGAACCCGACGTTCAGCGCCCCGATCGCGCGGGCGGCCCCGCCGGTCCCGACGATGCCGACCGTCACCTCGCGCCCGGGCAGGAACTCCTCGACCAGCGCCGGCTGATTGAACCGCTCGATAACCCGGGCGCACACGCCGGGCAGCGCCGCGATGTCGCGGACGAGCGATTCGTCCGAGACGCCCTTGCTCGAACCCTCGCGGGCGGGCTTGACGAACATCGGCGGGCGGAGCGTCACACGCGCCGCGTCCCCCGGCGCAGCGACGACCGCGAAGTCGGGCGTCGGCAGACCCATATCGCGCAGCACGCGCTTGGCCGTCGGCTTGTCGAGCGTGACCGCGCACACGAGCGCGTCGGCGAACGTGCAGGCGATCCCGTAGTGGTCGAGCAGCGCCGGGACCAGCGACTCCCGCCCGACGCCCGCGACGCCCTCGGCGATATTGAATATAAGATCCCAGCGGTCGCCCCGGCTGAGCCGATCCACCAGCGCCCCGGCCCGCCCGACACGGTCCACGTCGTGCCCGAGCCGACGGAGCGCGCCCTCGAGCGCGTCGATAGTGTCGGCGCGATCGAACTCCGCCACAGCCTCGGCGTCCCACCCCAGCGCGAGATAGTCCTCACGCAGGTCGTAGACAAGACCGACACGCAAACACTCCGCCGATTGCTCGGTGGAAACCCGATGATTATCTAATTTTTTCATCCCGTTCCCCCTCTCTGCGAACTCTTTGCCTCTGCGGTGAATCCGCGGTCAGCGTCCGACCGGGTCGTGGTAGCGGTAGGTCTTGCCTTCGAAGTTGCGGAGGACGACGTCGTCGCCGTCGCGGCCGACCATGTACTCGGGCATGAGGGGGATTTTTCCGCCGCCGCCCGGCGCGTCGATGACGAAGGTCGGGACGGCGTACCCGGTGGTGTGCCCGCGGAGGGCTTCGATGATTCTTAGCCCGGCCTCGACGGGGGTTCTGAAGTGGGCGGACCCGGGGATTGGGTCGCACTGATAGATGTAGTACGGGCGGACGCGGATCTTCAGAAGGTTGTGCATGAGCCGTTTCATCACTGCGGGGTCGTCATTGACGCCGCGGTTCAGGACGGTCTGGCTGCCGAGCGGGACGCCGCTGTCGGCGAGCCTGCCGCAAGCCTCCGCGACCTCGGGCGTCACCTCATTCGGGTGCATGAAGTGGATGCTCATCCACAGCGGGTGATACTTCTTAAGTATCGAGCAGAGGTTCGGCGTGATGCGTTGCGGCAGGACCGCGGGGATCTTGCTCCCGATCCGGATGAACTCGACATGCTCGATCGCGCGAAGCCGTGACAGCAGCCATTCGATCCGGTCGTCGGCCATCGTCAGGGGGTCGCCGCCGGAGATCAGCACGTCGCGGATCTCGGGGGTCGCCGCGATGTAGTCGATCGCCCGCTGGAACTGCTTGTAGTTGAAGTGGTACTCGCCGGTCTTGCCGACCAGCCGGCTTCGCGTGCAATACCGGCAGTAGGTCGCGCAGAAACTCGTCACGAGGAACAGCACGCGGTCCGGGTAGCGGTGGACGAGGCCCGGGACGGGCATGTCGCCGTCCTCGTTGAGGGGGTCCGCGAGTTCGCCCCCGCTGAGCAGGAACTCGTCCCCGACAGGGATCATGGTCTTGCGGATGCCGTCGGCGGGGTCGTCCGGGTCGATGGTCGTGGCGTAGTGGGGGGTGATGCCGACGGGCAGGCGGTCGCCGAGTTCGAGGACGGTCCGCCGTTCGTCAGCCGTGAGCGTGAAGACGCGCTCGAGCGTCGGCAGATCCTTGATTCGGTTGCGGAGTTGCCACTTCCAGTCGTTCCAGTCGGCGTCCGTCGCATCCGGGAAGGCCAGGGCGCGGAGTTCCCGGGCGCGATCGGAGATCACAAGCCCGGCGTCCTCAGCGACGCCCGCGGCGTCACGCATCGCCGGGATCGTCCCCGCGACGTGAGAATTACCGCCCGCAGAGCCTGAGGCAGGCTCCGCCACGGCGACGCCGTTTGATTGTGAAGGTGACGCCGCCGCCGTCCCTGAGCGGTTCGCTCGGGGACGGCGCGGCAAGGGAGGCTCAGGCTCGTCCGGCGCATCGCTGTCGAATATCGGCAGCGAGATCGCGCGCACCACTCGCCCGTTCGAGCCGTCGGCGTGGTTGGATTTCATCGTTTGTCCCGGCGTGTCGCCTGGAATGCCCCGCATCTCTGTCCGGCGGCCGATCCACGGCCTGCTTGACCCGGACTCGCTCTGGGTTCGGCGAAAAGAATACGCATCGCACGCCGGACTTCAAGACCTGACCAGCAACTTTCAGTAAAAATCTTCGTTCTGTTGACAACCCTGCGCCGGCGCCTTGGACCCGGACGCCGATTGTGCTAGTCTGAACCTTATGAATGACTCTCCAGACATCGACGCCCCCGGCCTTGACGCCGTCGCCGCAGCCCCGCCCACCGAGCGGACCGGCGCGGGCGTCATCGACACCTCCGTGCTCTGCATCACCTGCGGCTACGACCTCGTCGGACTCACTACCGCCGACCACTGCCCGGAGTGCGGCACGCCCGCTGTCAACTCCACACGCGGGACCATGCTCATCCACTCAAGCCCCGAGCACACCGCACGCCTGCACAAGGGTGTCTTCACCATCCAGGCGGCAATCATCACCGCCATCATCGTGGGAGTGCTTCTGTTGATCGCCGGCTTCGCCGCCGCGACGGCCTCGGGCGGGTCAAGCATCGGTCTGCAGATATTCGGGGAAGTACTCCAGACGCTCGCGTGGGCCGCGGTCCTCTACGGCTGGTGGCTCTTCAGCGAGCCGGACCCGCACTACACCGGCAAGGACGCGGGCGACAACGCCAGGAAGTTCGTCCGTGTCACCGTCATCATCCAGGCCGCCGTCACCGCGATCGGGTTCGTGGTTGAACTCGGGCACATCGGCTCCGGGTCGGCGAACGTCACAGCGCTGACCGCGTGGGACATACTCGCCGTCGCGATGATGCTGATCGGGCTGGCCTCGCAGGTTGCCTGGTTCATCGCGTCCATGCTCTACCTCAAATGGCTCGGCGCCCGGCTCCCCGACGCACGCGTCGTGAAGCGCGCCCGCCTCCTCATCTGGCTCGGGCCGGTCCTCTCGACCGTAGGCGCCCTCATCCTCGTCGGCCCGCTCATCGCCCTCGTCCTCTACTACAACCTCCTCGACTGGGTCCGCAAGGATCTCCGCGCGATCCGCGCCGAGCAATCCATCGATTCCCTCAAACAAGAGTTCGCGCACTAGTCCGCGCACTGAAAAAGCCCAGGGATGAAATCCCTGGGCCTCTTTCAACGTTCCACCTTCACTCGAACCTCTCGATCACTCCCTGCCGAGTTTCTCGAGCAGCACGCGCACCGCGCCCAGCGCCTGCGTATCCCGACCCGCCGCCGCGTCCTCCGGGTTCAGCCGAACCAGGTGCGTCGGCTGGAGTTCCTGATTCTCCAGGTACTCCCCGTCGGCGCCTTTCGTCCCTACCTGCGGGATGCCGAAGACCAGATCGCCGGTGTGCAGCGTCTCCCACCACACCGCGGTGCTCGTCCCCGGGACGGGCATCCCGACCGTATCCCCGGCGCCGACCTCCGTGTACGACCACGGGAAGAAGTGCGCGTCCGAATAGTTCCCCTCGCTCATCACCACCGCCGACGGCTTCGTCCACCGCCGCGACGTGTCGCCGAGATACTTCACCCCGGGCGATTCGTCGTCGCGCGGGTGCAGATCGACGTACCACACCCCGGTGAGGAACGTCACGAGGTCGTCGTGCAGCCAGCCCCCGCCGTTGAAGCGGGTGTCGACGATCAGCGCTTCCTTATCGAAGTGCCTGCCGAGCGCCTCCGCGTAGAACGCGCGGAAACTCGGGTCGTTCATGCCCCGAACGTGCATGTACCCGATGCGCCCGCCCGAAGCCTCATCGACGATCGCCCGGCGCGCCCTGACCCAGCGCTGATAGAGCAGTTCGTTCTCCGCGCCGGTCGAGATCGGCCGGACCACCGCGTCGAAGGGGTCGGCGTCGCCGTCACGCAGCGTCAGCCGGACGCGCTCGCCGACTTTGCGGTCGAGCAGGCTGTACACGTTGACGCCCGGCTCGATCGCGGCGCCGTCGATGTGCGTCAGCGTCATCCCCGCGGTGATCGGCAGGTCCGCCTTGTCCAGCGGCCCGCCTTCGAGCACTTCCGCGATGCGCAGCCCGGCGCCCGCGGGGTTCTCGAAGATCGCCCCCAGCGACGCAGTCCGCGCCGCTCCCGGCGCCGGCTGCGGGCGATAGCGCCCGCCCGTGTGCGAGGCGTTCAGTTCGCCCAGCATCTCCGACAGGATCTCCGCGAACGCGCGGTTCGAGTCGATACCGCCGAGTTTCGCCCGGTACTCTTCGTAATAGAACGGCCAGTCCACGCCGTGCAGGTCCGGCCGATAGAACTTCTGCTTCGTCTGACGCCAGACGTGATCGAAGAGGTATCCCCGCTCGGCGTCCGCGTCGATCTCGAGCGCCGCGGAGTACCCGATCGGCTTCTGCTCGCCGCTGGTCGCGTCAACCTTAGATAGCGCCCCGTCGGCCAGGACGAAGATCGTCTTGCCGTCGCCCGAGAGCGTCATCGACGCGGCGTCGGCGCCGAGCTTCTTCAGCATGCTCGTCGACTCCTTGCGGAAATCGCGCACCCACAGGTCGTAACCCTTCTCGAACCGCGCCAGGTAGTACAGCCGATCCCCGTCCTCAGACAGTGCGAAACCCCCGAGATCCGACGAGTGGATCGTCATCCTGACAATCCGGCTCTCAAACCCTTCCATTTCAAACTCGATCGGCTCGGGCTTCTTCTCCCCGTCGGCGCCGTCGTCATCGGCTCCGTCCCCGTCGGCGTCTTTGTCCTTCTTCTCGTCATTCTTCTTGCGTTTCTCGTCGAGTTCCTTCTTGAGTTCGTACTCCTCGCGCGACAGGCGGAAGCGGTCGAACGAGTCCTGCGTCAGGAACGCCGCGACCACGTCCATCTGCGCGCCCCAGCTGCCGTGCGCCCTCATGCCGAACCGGTCCGAAGCCCACGCGACGGCGCCGCCTTTCATCGCCCAGATCGGCAGCGTGTCGTCGTACCCCGAGTTGGAAAGATCCGTCGGCCAGGTCTGCGAGCCGTCCGCCCGCACGACGCCGACCTGATGCACGAACGCGCGCCCGCGGTTGTAGAAGTGCACCGCCAGCCACACGCCGTCCGGCGACCACTCGTAGTGATAATCCCCGTCGCTGTAAGAATAATAAGCGTCGCCGGGCAATGCCGTCACCACGTCGCCAGTCTCGACATCCATCACACGCAGCGTCGAGCGGTTGTGCAGGTACGCGACCTTCTTCCCGTCCGGCGAGTATCGCGGCTGGAACTCCTCCGCTTCCGTCGCCACCAGCGCCCGCTCGTTGATCTTCGTCGCGCTGAAGAAATACAACTCGTCATCGTCCGCGATCGAAGCCTCGTACACGTTCCACGAGCCGCCGCGTTCGCCCGCGTAGATAAGTTTCCTGCCGTCGGGAGAGAACGATACCGATCGCTCCTGCTCGGGCGTATTGGTGATGCGCTTGGTCGTGCCGAACTCGGTCGCGGTGACGAAGATCTCGCCCCGGACGACGAACGCGACTTCCTTGCCGCTCGGCGACACCGCGAACTCCGTCGCCCCCCGCGACCTAGTGTCCGCCCGCGGCGAGACCCTGCTGTCAACCGCGATCTCGATATCTATCCGCACCGGCGCGCCGCCCGGCGCCATCCTGTACAGATCCCCGTGCCAACTGAAAACCGCGGTCCCTTCGGGCGCGACCGACAGATGCCTGACCGGGTGATTATCAAAGAACGTCGCCTGCTCGGCGCGCGCCTCGCCGCGGGCGCGAACAGCCATCCGGAACACGTTCATGTCCCCGTTGCGTTCCGACAAAAACCATACATCAGAACCGTTCGGCGCCCACACCGGGTTGCGATCCTCCGCGGCGTGCTCGGTCAGCCGGGTGTGAGTCCCCGCCGCGATGTCGTACACCCACACGTCGCGCGCCACGCTCGACGTGTGATGCTTGCGGTGCTCGTCTTCGTAACCCTTGCGATCCTCGTAGACGATCCGCGCCCCGTCCGGGCTGTACCGCGCGTTGAGCGCCGGCGTGGTCAGCAGCATCGTCGGCGTCCCGCCCGCGATCGGCACTGTGTAAAGTTCCGCCAGCACGCCCGACGGGAAAAGGGCGCTGCTCACATCATCAACCCGCGCGCTCTCGAACAGCACCGCCGACCCGTCGGGCGTGAAGTCCGCAGGCAGGTCGTCCGCGGAGTGGAACGTCAGCCGGGCAGCCTCCCCGCCGGTCGCGGGCATCACGAAGACATCGAAGTTGCCGAACCGGTCCGACGCGAACGCGATCGTCTTCCCGTCGCGCGACCACACCGGCCGAGTCTCGTACGCCTCGTGAATAGTCAACGGCGTCGCCCTTCCGCCCGCGGTCGGCGCAGAGTACAGATCCCCGTTGTGAACAAAGACAACTGTCGCCCCGTCCGGCGAGACCGCCGGGTGGCGGAACCAGTTCTGCGTGAGATCCTGCCCCGCCGCCGACCCGGCGCCGAGGAATGTAAGCCCCGCCGCCACGAACCATCGCCAGTAGGTCATGCCCGCGCCTCGCGCACCCGTGTTCATCTCGATTGTTCTCCTCGTCCGGGCCTGGCTCCGGCCTGGCCGGGTTGAATCCGCGATCGCTCGCCGACGAACATCCCGCCGGCCGTCGATCCGCCTTCGAGGGTACGATTTAGCGATCGGCCCTGCACGCGGCCGCGCTCGGACGCCCTCACGGAGCACACCATGCGCACCATCTCGCTCGCTGCATTGTTCTTCATGACGATCGCGATCACCTTCGCCGTCGGGCGAGCCGCGGGCCTCGCCGACCCGCCCGCGAGTTCCACGGAGCACACCGCCGCCATGCCCACACCCGACATGCCCCGCTACTCAAAGTCAGGCTACGACATCACCCCGCTCCCGCGCGCCGAGGTCGAACGCCTCGCCTCAGCCCTCGACCCCGAGCAAGCCCGCATACTCCTCCGCAAAGGGACCGAACCCCCGTTCTGCGGCAACCTCCTCGACAACAAAAAAACCGGCTTCTATGCCTGCCGCCTGTGCGACCTCCCGCTCTTCTCCTCCGGCTCTAAGTTCGACTCCGGCACCGGCTGGCCGTCGTTCTTCCAGCCCGTCGATGAGGCCCACGTCGCCACGATCTCCGACCACACCCTCGGCATGGTCCGCACCGAGATCCTCTGCGCCCGCTGTGACGCCCACCTCGGACACGTCTTCGACGACGGCCCGCGACCGACCGGCCTCCGCTTCTGCGTCAACTCCGCCTCGCTCACATTCATCGAGGACGGCGAAGCCCTCCCGCCCGGCGCCCGACCCGTCGCCGTCGAGACCGCCTACTTCGCCGGCGGCTGCTTCTGGGGAATCGAAGATAAGTTCCAGCACACGCCCGGCGTCATCGACGCCGTCAGCGGCTATCAGGGCGGCCACGCCGACACCCCCACCTACTGGCAGGTCTGCTCCGGCGACACCGGCCACGCCGAGTCCGTCCGCGTCCTCTTCGACCCCGCCCGCATCACCTACCGCGATCTCCTCGAACGCTTCTTCTCCATGCACGACCCCACCCAACTCAACCGTCAAGGCCCCGACGTCGGCACGCAGTACCGCAGCGCGATCTTCACCACCAGCGACGCCCAGCGCGCCGCAGCCGAGGCTTACATCGCCGAACTCACCGCCTCGAGCCGGTTCAAACGCCCGATCGTCACCAGAGTCGAACCCGCCGGCCCTTTCTTCGAAGCCGAGGAACACCACCAGGACTACAACCTCAAGAACGGCACGTCCTGCGGCGTGCAACCCTGACGGCCGCGCCCCGCGCTCGGGCACGCCGTACGCTTACGCCCGGTGCCCGATCCGCAATCATCCATCCCGCCCGCCCTGCGCGACCGACTCGAAGCCGCCGCCGATCGCCACGCCGAACTCACGGCACGGCTGTCCGACCCCGCATCGCTCGCCGATCACCGAACCGTCCGCGATCTCTCCATCGAACGCGCCGCCCTCGACTCGATCGTCCATCGCTACACGGATCTCCGCGCGCTCGAACGCGAACTCGCCGAACTCCGCGAAGCCGTGACGCTCGGCGCCGACGCCGAACTTATCTCGCTGGCGCGCGAGGAAATCCCCGAACTCGAATCGCGCATCGCGTCCCTCGCCGAGGTTGTCCTCGCGGAACTCGTCACAGCGGACGACGACGCCGTCGGATCGGCGATACTCGAACTCCGCGCTGGTGTCGGCGGCGACGAAGCCGCGATCTGGGCCGGCGACCTGCTCGGCATGTACGAAAAGTTCGCCTCGCGTCGCGGCTGGACCTTCGAGCCGCTCGACATCTCCCCCGGCGACGCCGGCGGCGTGCGCCACGCGATCGTCACAGTCGCCGGCGCGGGCGCGTTCGCCGATCTCGCGTTCGAAGCCGGGACGCACTGCGTCAAACGCGTCCCCACGACCGAAACGCAAGGCCGCATCCACACCAGCACCGCAACCGTCGCCGTCCTCCCCGAGCCGACCGACGTGCAGATCGACATCAACCCCGCCGACGTCGAAGAGCACGTCACCACCGCGCAAGGCCCGGGCGGCCAGAACGTTAATAAGGTCGCGACCGCCGTACACCTCCGCCACACGCCGACCGGCGTAGAGGTCCGCATGCAGGAAACCAAAAGCCAGAAGCAGAACCGCGAGAAAGCCTGGCGCCTGCTCCGCGCCCGCGTCTACGAGATCGAACGCGAGAAGCAGACCGCCGCTCGCGCCGAGACCCGCTCCGCACAGATCGGCTCCGCCGGCCGCGCCGAACGCGTCCGCACATACCGCTACAAGGACAACATCGCCGTCGATCACCGTCTGGGCGACTCCTTCAACCTCGGTCGCGCGCTCGACGGCGAACTCGACATGATCGCGACCGCGATGCGCCGACGCGAGATCGCCGATCGGCTGGCGGCGCTGAGATGACCGCGCTCGAGCAGGCCGACCTCGTGATCGTCGGCGCCGGCGCCGCCGGGCTTATGGCCGCGATCGCCGCCGGGCGCGAGGCGCAGCGACTCGGCGTCACGCTGCGCATCGTCGCGCTCGACTCCGCCCGCACGCTCGGCGCCAAAATCCTCGTCGCCGGCGGCGGCCGCTGCAACGTCACACATCATCACGTCGACGAATCCGCCTACGCCGGCTCCATGCGACCCGCCATACGCAACGTCCTCCGCGCCTTCACCGTCGAGGACACAATCACTTTCTTCCGCGACCTCGGCGTGGAACTCAAACGCGAGGACACCGGCAAACTCTTCCCCGTCACCGACTCCGCCCGAACGGTGCTGAGCGCCCTCCTCGCCGCTGCCCGCGACGCGGGAGCAGATATAAGAACACAAAGCCTCGTCCGCGCCATCCAACGCGACGGCGAATGGTTCCTCGTCCGCGCGGAATCCGGCGAACCGACGCCCGCTCCAAAGCCCAGGGATGAAATCCCCGGGTATTCAGATGAAAGTCACCCGCGCACCCTCCGCGCCCGCCGAATCGTCCTCGCCACCGGCGGCATGTCGCTGCCCAAGACCGGCTCCGACGGTTTCGGCTACACGCTCGCCCGGTCGCTCGGCCACTCCGTCACGCCCCGGATCTTCCCCGCCCTCGTCCCGCTCACCGTCCCCGACGGCCATTTCGCCCGCTCGCTAGCCGGGCTTTCGACCGTCGCCGCGCTCGAAGTCCGCGATATAAGAAATAAAAAGATCGCGGAGTTCACCGGCCCGCTCCTCTTCACCCACTTCGGCATATCCGGCCCGGTCGTGCTCGACATAAGCCGGTATTACCTCGGCGCCCGCGCCGACGGCGACGCGACCCTCATCGCCCGCTGGCTTCCCGATCTCGACGAGCGCGCCCTCGACCGCGAACTCCTGTCCCTCGGCAGGCGCTCGCCGGGACGATTCCTCGCCGATCGACTCCCCGAACGCCTCGCCCGCGCGATCTGCGAGCACGTCGGCGTGGACCCCGCATCTCCGGGCGCGTCGCTGCGCAAGGACCGTCGCGCCGCGCTCGTCGCCGCCGTGTGCCGGATGGAGATCCCCGTCACGGGCAGCAAAGGTTTCAAGGCCGCGGAAGTGACCGCCGGCGGCGTGCCGCTCTCGGAAGTCCGGCTCGATTCCATGGAATCCCGCGCGACGCCCGGCCTGCACCTCGTCGGCGAGATACTCGACGTCGACGGCCGGATCGGAGGGTTTAACTTTCAATGGGCCTGGGCGAGCGGGCACGTCGCGGGGTCCGCCGCCGCTCGCTCGCTCGCCGCCGCCGGCGACGCCGTAAACTCGCCGCGATGACGATGCTCTGCGCGCCCATCACGATCGAACCGGACGACGCCGGCCTGACGCGCGCGCTCGAAGACGTGCGCGCCGCGCAAGCCGCGACCTCCGACATCGTCGAGTACCGAATAGATAATATTGCTTCAAGCTCGCCGGACACCGCCGCGCTCGCCGCGCCGATCGCCGCGCTCGTCGCCGATTCGCCGCTGCCCGCGATCGTGACGTGCCGGGCGGAGTCCGAAGGCGGCGCCTGGACCGGCGACGACGCCACCGTCGCCGATATCTATCGCGCCCTCGCCGATGCGCCGACCCCGCCGGCGTATCTCGACATCGAGTTCGCGTCGCTCGAACGCTCGCCCGAACTCGCGGCCCTCGCGGGCGAACTGAAAGATCGCGCGCGGGCCGGCGCCGTCACCCCGCGCGTCATCGCGTCGCTGCACGATTTTCAAGGCCGACCGGCGGATCTCACGCGCAGGCTGGCGCGCATGCGCGACCGCGACGACATCGCGGTCATCAAGATCGCCTGGCGGGCGCGGTCGCTGCGGGACAATCTTGAGTTGTTCGAAATTTTAGCGAGCCGCGACAGGCCGACGATCGCGCTCGGGATGGGCGAGTTGGGGCTGATGTCGCGCGTGCTGGCGCCGAAGTTCGGCGGGTTTCTTACGTTCGCCGCGCTCCGCGAGGAGAGCGCCACCGCGCCGGGCCAGCCGACTATCGCCGAGTTGCTCGATATATATAACTTCCGTTCGATCAACGCGAGGACACAAGTGTTCGGCGTGATCGGCTGGCCGGTCGGTCACTCGAAATCACCGGCGGCGCACAACGCCGCGTTCGCCGCCGCCGGGTTCGACGGCGTGTATCTCCCGCTGCCCGTCCCGCCGGAATGGGAGCACTTCAAAGCCACGCTAGGCGCCCTCGTCGATGACCCGCGCCTGTCCTTCGCCGGCGCCAGCGTCACGATCCCGCACAAGGAGCACCTGGTCCGCTTCGTGCACGAACATAATGAAACTCATAACACAGTGGCACGGGCGTCTCGCCCGTGCGAACTACCTTGGTCGATCGACGATTACTCCGCAGCGTGCGCCGCTGCGAACACGCTGAGCCTCGATGATTCAGGCATGCGCGTGTCGAACACAGACGCCCCCGCGATCGTGTCGTGCCTGCGCGCCGCCGGGTTCGAGCCTCGAGGCGGCTCTGTCGCGATCCTCGGCGCCGGGGGCGTCGCGCGCGCCGCCGCCGTCGCCCTCGCCGCCGAGGGCGCAACAATAACTATTTATAACCGAACGCAAGCGCGCGCCGAAGCGATCGCCCGCGACCTCGTGCCGTTCGCGCACGCGCACAACGCGAAGATCATCCCCGCGCCGATGTCGCACGCGGAGCGAACATGCGCCGGCGCGATCATCAACGCGACACCCATCGGCATGACCGGCGGTCCGGCGCCGAGCGAAACGCCGATCGACCTCCGCGCGCTCGCCGACGCCGGTCGAGCGCCGATCGTGTTCGACACCGTGTACGCGCCGCGCGAGACGCCGCTGCTCGCCGTCGCCCGCGCACTCGGCATGCCGACGATCGCGGGCGCCGCGCTCTTCGTCGCGCAGGCGGAGATGCAAGCGAGGCTGTTCCTCCGCAGCGATCCCCCCGCGGGCGTGATACGGAACGCTATTATCGAATGAGGCGCGGGGGACGGGTTTACGGAGAGTGTCAGGGCCGGTCCGGCTCGGACGCGGCGGCTTGTCTACACTGGGACAGACTCGCTCGGGGCGTCGGCGGACGCGAGTGTTCCGCCGGCTGAGATGCACCCGTCGAACCTGATCCGGTTCATACCGGCGGAGGGAACGCGATGAGCCGCACCGCGAATACACAGCCTGTCACTTCCGATTCGCACCGACCGTCCGGCCGGCTCGGCCTGCCGACCGTCGGCGCCGGCAACCCGTCGAGCGATCGCGCGGGCACGTCGCCCGGCTCGTTCGCAAACGCCCCCGACATCGGCGGCCCTCTCGCATTCAGTTCGCCCGACACGCCCGGCATGCCCGCGCCCAGCGACAAAACCGCGTGGGACTTCCTCCCCGACGGGTGGACGGTCGAAGTTATTAATAAATCAGCGACCTTGCCAGCACGGCTCGGAGAGCCGTGCCACTCCGGAACACTTGAAACAATCTTCACCGACGCGCTCGGCGTCACCCGGCGAGTCACGTACCCGGCCGATTTCCAGCCCGTCACGCAACTCGAGTTCGCCCGGCTCGGCGTCGTGACCGACGCGATGCGTCACGTCGCGACGCGCGAGCCGCACCTCACCGCCGAGCAGATCCGCGACGAGATCGCCGCGGGCCGGATGATCCTGCCCTGGAACACGGTTCACCGAACTTACAATCTCGAACCGATGGTCATCGGCCGGGCGTCGCTGACGAAGGTCAACGCGAACATGGGCGCGTCGCCGGTCTCGTCGGGGACGGCGGAGGAAATAGAGAAACTCAAATGGGCCGAGCGCTGGGGCGCCGACACCGTGATGGACCTCTCGACCGGCGGCGATCTCGACGCCTGCCGGGACGCGATCATCCGCGCGTCGCGCGTGCCCATCGGCACGGTCCCGATCTATTCGATGATAATAGGGCGGAAACTCGAGGATCTTACATACGACATAATCCTCGACACCATCGAGCATCAGGCCCGGCAAGGCGTCGATTACATGACCGTCCACGCCGGGGTCCGCAAGGCGCACCTCCCGTATGTCCGCGACCGGCTGATCGGCATCGTCTCACGCGGCGGATCCCTGCTCGCCAAGTGGATGCTCGTCCACGACCGCGAGAACCCGATGTACGAACTCTGGGACGAGATCTGCGGCATCCTCCGCCGATACGACGTCGCGTTCTCTATCGGCGACGGGCTTCGCCCCGGCGGGCTGGCCGACGCGACCGACGACGCGCAACTCGCCGAACTCGAAACGCTCGGCGAACTGACCGAGCGCGCCTGGCGCTTCGGCGTGCAGGTCATGGTCGAGGGGCCGGGACACGTTCCCTTCGATCAGATCGAATATAATATGAAAGTACAGCGGACGCTGTGCCACGGGGCGCCGTTCTACGTGCTCGGCCCGCTGGTGACGGACATCTTCCCGGGCTACGACCACATCACGAGTTGCATCGGCGCGACGGCCGCCGCGTACCACGGCGCCTCGATGCTCTGCTACGTAACGCCCAAAGAACACCTGGGCCTCCCCAAGAAGGACGACGTCAAGCAGGGCTGCGTCGCGTACAAGATCGCCGCCCACGCGGCGGACGTGGCGCTCGGAATCCCGCACACGCGCGACCGCGACGACGATCTCACGCGGGCCCGCGCGGCTCTCAACTGGGAAAAACATTTCGAACTCTCCTTCGATCCGGACACCGCGCGGGCGCTGCACGACGAAGACCTCGATGTTGACACGGACTTCTGCGCCATGTGCGGGCACGACTGGTGCAGCGTGCGCATCAGCAAGGAGATCCAGGAGTTCGCGTCGGGCAAGGCCGAGGGTTTCGTCCGGCTCGGCGGCAAAGCCGGCGACGTGCCGAACGCGCCGAAGATCGCTGCTGCACTGACGCCCGAACAGCAGGAAATACTCCGACAGCGCGGCGTGCTCTCGCCCGATGAGGTTCACCGCCTGGCGACGAAGACGCGCAAGGCGGTCGGCGCAGCCGTCGGGGTCAAAGCGGCTTGTCACAGCGAGGTCGCCGACGACGCTTTGGCCCGCGAGGTCCAGGCCGACGCCGAGACTCCCGCCGTTCACGTCGGCCCCTGAGCCGGGCCGGCCCCGGCCCGGTCCTCCCGGGTCGCCCGGTCCGCCCGATCGACGGCAATACCGCCCGCAGCCGGACGTTGGACATGACGACGCGGGCGCGCGATCATGGCGCTCGTCCCGAACGCCTTCCTTCAATCAGGAGAACCGAGATGACGAACCGTGCTGTGCTCTTCGCGCTGGGGTGTGTCGTGGCGATGTCGGCGCCCGCTATGGCGCAGGAAGGCAGGCCCGAACGTCAGCCGGGCGCGGGTCGGCCCGGCGGCATGCCCCCCGGCATGATGCGCGCTCCCGAGATCGACCCCAAGACCGACGAGGTGCTCCTCCACATCGAAGGCGCAACCACCGCGACCGAATCTCAGATGGCGAAGATCATCGCGCTCTACAAGGCGCTCCGCGACGAGCAGATGAAGATCGCCCGCGAGATGATGACGCAGGCGATGCAAGCCGGCGGCGGCGACGGCGCGCGCCCGCAGCGTGACGGCGCCGGGCGACCGGGCGGGCCCGCCGGCGACCGCATGGGCGGGATGATCGAAGCCCTCAACACGCGCGTCGCCCCCCTCAATGAAAAGTTCTTCGCGGACGCACGCCTCGTCTTCGACGGGCAGCAGCGGGAGTTCTTCGACTTCTGCGTTAAGGATGTCGATCTCTCGCCGCAGATGTTCGCCCCGCGCGCCGGCCGCGGCCAAGGCGGCAACCTCGACCCCGCCAGCGGTCCCGCTGTCGGAGCCGAGGCGCCGAACTTCACACTCACCGACATCGACGGCGCCTCCGTCTCTCTCGCCGACCTCCGCGGCAAGCCCGTCGTCGTCGAGTTCGGCTCGTACACCTGCCCCATATTCCGCGGCAAAATCAACGCCTTCGAAGAACTTCAGAAGCAGTACGGCGACGCCGTCCACTTCGTCATCGTCTACACGCAGGAGGCCCACCCCATCGACGGCTGGGAGATCCCCGCGCAGACCGAGAACGGCATCGTCATCAAACAGCACACGTCCTACGACGAACGCCTGACGTGCGCCAAGCGCACACGCGACGAACTCGGCGTCACCACACGCATCCTCGTCGACGGCATCGACTCCGCTGTCACAAAGCAGTTCGCCGGGCACCCCAACCGCGGGTACGTCCTCGACAGTGAAGGAAAGGTTATATCCAAGCAGGTTTGGATCAACGTGGATCAGACCCGGCGCGTGCTCGCCGAGCACATGGGCGGGGCGTGATCGCGCGAGCCGGGTGAGTATTTTTTCTGATCAGAGCAGCCGCGGGCCGATCCCGCGGCTGTTTTGTTCATGATCGGAGCCGAGAATTATGTTCGCCGGTATTGGTACGATGGTTCATGCCGCCGCGTGGGGTCGGCGGCGCACAACGGGAGGAACCAAATGGCGGCATTGACCTATTCGACGCGCATCGACGCGCCGGCGGATCGTGTGTTCGCTGTCGCGGCGGACATCCCGAACGCCGCTGGGAGGATCAGCGGGATCACGAAGGTCGAACTCGAGACGGACGGGCCGGTCGGCACGGGCACGCGGTTCCGCGAGACTCGGGTTATGTTCGGCAAGGAGCACACGGAAACGCTGGAGATCACGGAGTTCGATCCGCCGCGGTCGTACTCGGTCGGTTGCGATTCGTGCGGCGTGCTGTGGGACAGCCGATTCACGTTCACGCCCGAGGCGGGGGGGACGCGCGTGGGCGTCGTGATGAAGTCGACGCCGCGAACGCTGATGGCGAAATTGATGGGCGCGCTCACGGCGCCGATGATGCGCAAGACGATGGACAAGTGCATCAACGGCGACCTCGCCGACCTGAAACGGGCGTGCGAGGCGGCCGCTGTATAGCAATCGAGCACGGGTCAGCGCGTTTCGAGTCGAAAAGCTCGACGAACGCAGCGCCCCGGCTTTGACGGCGCCAGGCGCGAATGGCGGTACGGGCGTGAATGGTGGCAACGGCGCAACCAGTGGCACGGGCGTCTCGCCCGTGCGATGAATAAGTTGTTTCATTCGGTAGACCAACAACCGGGCCGGGGACGGCCCGGCTCCACCCTGACCTTCGCTCCGCTCAGGTCAGGCGTCCCAGGGGCGGCACGGCTCTCCGTGCCGTGTTTTTGAGTCTGACTTGTATCAAGCGCCTTGCAAACAACGCATAAAGCCCAGGGATAAATCCCTGTGCTTTGGAGGGAAGACGCGCGATGCGCGGAAAAGCGACCAGCACAGGTCGTCCCTCTCCCCTGCCCTCTCCCAGGGGAGAGGGGGTGGGCAACAGAGGCGCGGGCGCGAACAGTGGCACGGGCGTCCCGCCCGTGCGTCGCTTAGAAACATCCATCTCTGAGCTCACTGCGCCGCTGCGGTGAATCGGGATTCCACCCTGACCTTCGCTGCGCTCAGATAAGGCGTCCATTGCGGCGTCGGCGGGCGGTGGCGGCGGCGGCGAGGGCGAAGACGCCGGCGCCTGTCGGTGAGGGTACGCCCGGTGCGAAGACTGTCAGCGTCGTGCTCTCGCCGGTGGTCAGGAAGATTGTCGCTGTGCCGACGAGGGCGTAGTTTTTCGCGTCGGTGAGTGCGAAGAAGAACTTGGATTCATCGGGACCGACGAGCGGGCCGAAGCCGAAGAGGTAGTTGAGCGTGTCGCCGTCGAGCGAGCGTTCGGCGCGGCTGGGGCCGTCGTCGCCCTGGCCGTCGTCTTTCCATTCTACATTGGTTGTCCACCCCGCGAAGCCGGAGTACTCGACGTTCGAGATGATGCCGTTGAGTCCGGCGACGGTGTCGCGGATGCGCAGGAAGAAGATGATCGTGCCGGTGACGTTGGAGACGGCGACGCGGGATTGAAGGGCGCCCTCGAAGAGCAGGGTGTCCCCGGCGCCGAGGATCTGGAACGATTGGATGAGGTCGCCGCCGGTCGGGATGACGCCGCCGGTCTCGGGGTGTGAAGCGGCGGTGATGCCGGTCAGCCCGGTCCCGCTGCCCGGGGCGAGGTTGACGAGTCCGGCGTGCGCGGCGCCGGCCGACGTGACGACGACGATCCCCGCGGCCACGCCGCGGATCAGGCGATGCGTGAACATGATTTGACTCCTCCCAGAGTTGAATGCCCAGCGGGTGTGCGTCCCGCCAAACAGCCAGCATACCGGTTCGGGGAACCCGTCACAAGGCTTTTTGGAGACACCGGGGCAGATCGAGGGTGTTTGCCTCCTCGTGCGCTCCGCGGTGGCCCGGCGCTCGGGGTGGCCGGGCTCTCCGAGCCGGGTACGCACGGGTGGGAAGCCCGTGCCACGGGCTGCGCCACGGGCGCCCGTCGCCGGCCGCGCCCATGCAGGATTATTTGTCGTCCCCGCGCTGCGCGATCAGCTCGATCACACGGTCGAGCCGACGTTGATGCACGTCCCGGCCCGGCTCGATCTGCACGAGCGCGGCGATGTGTCTGCGGGCGGTGTCGAGTTCACGCCTCATCAGCGCGACCTGGGCGGCGAGTTCGCGCAGGGGCGCGCTGAACGGCGCGATCGTGGTCGCGCGCTCGGCCCGCGCACGCGCCGCTTCGAGATCGCCCGCCTCCGCCGCCAGCCGCGCCAGCGCCGCCGCGTACACCGGCGCCTGCTGCTCGCGCGCGTCGAGGTATTCGAGATGAGGGATCGCCCGGGATCTCACCGAGGGGTCGTCCGACGCGAGATACAGCCGCGCGAGCAGGCGGTGCGGCGCGGGATCGACCGGCCGGGCCGCGGCGTATCTCTCGAAGATCGGCGCCGACTCGTCCGTCGGCTCCCCGCCCGAACGCCGGAGCGCGTACCCGATCTTCAACTCGAGCGCGCCCGGGTGCGCGGGATGCGCCTCGAGCCAGCGATCTACCATCGCTTCGCTCGGCGGAACCAGCACCGGCTCGAACACGTCCGTCTCGTTCGCGCCGCTGAGCGCGAGGGCGGCGCCCGCGGCGTAATCCGCGAGCGCCGTCGAAAGAGCCTCGCGCGCCCTCTCGTGCGCCAAAGTTTCCTCGAGCAGGAAAGTCTCGACGGTCGGCTCGGGGAGCATCCCCCACGACGCCGCCTGACCACGCGCCCACACCTGGAAATCCCGTGAAAAAGTGTCGCGGTCGATCCCGAGCACGCTCTGGAACGCCGCGGGCTCGCGCACGCCGTTCGCGTACTGATCCATCAGCCGCAGCGGCGCTTCCGCGCCCCACCGCTCGACTATGTACTCGTACATCCAGTGGCCCTGCGCGTACGCCTGGGCCCGGTCCGTCGGCTTCTTCGGGCGCACGAATGCGATATTAATTTCCTCCATTTCGAAGAGTTCGCCGTCCGTCAGCGCCCCGACCAGCAGCCGGACCGTGTCGTAGTCCCGCGGCGACTGCTCGACGTGGACCGCCGCCGCCTCGGTGAACCAGTGCGGGATGCGGTTCTTGGTGCGCGAGAGCGTGACGGTGTGCGCGTACTCGTGGCGGATGACGCGGACCCAGTCGTACTCGCCGGTGTGCTCAGGGCCGACCTTCGGCGCCTCCATCGCGATCACCGGCCCGGTCGCCGCGGCGATGGTGTGGATCGCGGGCATCCCCGTGATGCGCACCGCGAACCAGCGGTGGTTGGGCATTAGTTCGATCACCGTCTTGACGCTCGGGGAATGGTCGAACTCCGCCGCGACGATGCGGTGGTTTTCCTCGAGGGAAACCAGCATTTCCTCCGCCATGATCCGATCGACGCCCGGCTTGAACCGCACGACGAAGTGCTCGCTCTCGACGGTGTCGTAAGTAAGAAGTTCCTCGATCAGTTCCAGGCTGTTGCGGGCGCGCACGTGGAAGGGGTCGAGTTCCGCGACTCTGCGGAGCGCCGAGAGCGCCCGCGCGTCGCGTCCCGACTGGAGTTCGAGCAGCCCGAGTTCGACCATCGGCGGCGGCCAGTTCGGTCGCCGCGACGCCGCCTGTTCGAGATACCCGGCCGCCTGCTCGTACTGTCGGGCTTCCGAGAGCGCCCGCCCGACTTCGTATAGCGCGACCGCGGAACCGGGCGAGATCGCGTCGAACTCATCGAGCATCCGCTCGGCGCCGGCGAAGTCGTAACGCACGGCCTCGGCGGCGGCGCGCAGCGCGAAGGCCTCTCGCTGCCCGGGGAATCGCGCGAGGACACGATCGAGCGCGTCCGCGGCGCCGTCCGCGTCGCGCTGCCGGAGCATGGCCCGAGCGGTGATGATCGCGCCCGACGCCGACACCGCTGCGGGCGCGTCGGGGATCGACGCCGCGAGCGCGTCGAGCCGCGCCGCGAGCGACGCCACGCCGTCCATGTTGAACCCGTCAACCGCCATGCGCCCGAGGAGCGTCCACGCGTCGCCGGCTCGCGGGTTGAGAGTCAGCACGCGGATCGCGGCATCGCGCGCCTCGGGCGAGTTGTCTTTGTCGTATAGAAGTTCGGCCTCGGCGAGGCTCGCCTCCCACGCCATGCGGTCGAGCGTGTCGCGCGCGCGGGACAGCAGTGACATCATGAAACGATAGTTTCCGGCCGGCTCGCCGCGCAGCCGGGCGCGGATCGCGAGGGCGCGGACGCCTTCGATTAGTTCGTGCGCGTCGCCGGTCGCCTCGTGCCGCAATGACGCGACGACGGGGTCGATCGCGGCGTCGGCCTCGTCGAATCTGCCCAGCGCTTCGAGGGCTTCGGCGCGGATCCGGCTCGAACGCGCGCCCGTCGCGGCGTCGAGGATTTCGAGAGCGTCGGCGAGATCGCCGCGACGTAGCCTGGCCTCGGCGCGATCCTCAGCGGGGACGGCGGGATCGTCGAACACCGCGTCGTCCCACGCGCCGACCATGAGCGCCGCACGCGCCCGCAACGCCGGCGTGGACAGGTCGGCCGCGGACCATTGGCCGTGGCGTATGCGCGCTGCCCGGCGTTCGTCGTCGCTGAGATATTCCGCGGAAATGAGCCGATTTACGCTCTCAGCGACAGGCGGGGCTTCGGCGGCGGCGCCTTCGGCGGCGCGGGGATCCTCCCGTGTGATCTGCGCCGAGGCCGGAGCGGGAGATAGCAATATTACTGAGAATATATATGATATAATTGTAATGGCGACGGCCGCGCGGCTCGGAGAGCCGTGCCGCCGCAGTGCCACTGTTCCTGCCCGTGCCGCTGTTTCTGCCCGTGCCGCTGCTGCTGACCCACTCTCCGTTCGGGAGAGGGCAGGGGTGAGGGGGGAACGGTGCTGGGCGAGCAGCTGACACTTCGTGTTCGCATAGCGAGCGGCGCTGTTCGCGCACGGCTCGGAGAGCCGTGCCACCCCGGAGCGTGCCGCCACCAGGCGCCA
Source organism: Phycisphaeraceae bacterium (assembly GCA_039794205.1). GTDB lineage: Bacteria > Planctomycetota > Phycisphaerae > Phycisphaerales > UBA1924 > J020. Next base: position 55,546 of record JBDIVU010000010.1, on the reverse strand, counting down.
TGCCGATGTAAGAATCCGCGTGTCGATGATCACCGCTGATACTCCTCGATCTGCACTTCCCATCCGTCCTTCTCCGCCGGCGGCTCGATCGAGAACACGTCCCCGCGCACGCGCTCGTTCACGCGGATGTTCACCAGCATCACGAAACTCTCATCGCCCGATTGCGTGAACGTCTTTGCGAGCCTCGGCAGCAGGGTCTCCTCGTCGTACCACAGCCGAACCTCGCGGAAATCGTCCTCGCTCGGGGCGATGGGGGTGAGCCTCAACTGCACGGCGCCGCGGACGAACTCCTGCACGGCGCCCGGCTCGTCCTCGATCCCCGAATGCGGGTTCACGATCTGCGCGGAGTATCGCGCGAGCACGTCCGCGGCGCGCTGGCCGATCGGCAGCGGCATAGGACCCTCGCCGAGCCGGAGCGGGTCGATCTTTTCGCCCGGCGGGGCGATCTGCCTTGCTATATATTGCTTTCGATCAGGCCGTCGCTCGATGAGCCACTGGCCGTTGAATATCCACTCCTGCCGATCTTTTTCTCTGCGGTCGCCGACGTAGAGGGTGTCGAACAGCACGGCGAATAGCCGCGTGGTCCCGTCATCGGCGGGGATCTGCTCGAATATGAGCCGGCCTTGCCGGGTCTGCTCGTCGCCCTGGAGCGCCATTCGGCGGATGTAGCGCACGCCCGCCTGGAGTGTTCTTATGTCCCGGTCGGCGGTTTCGAGCGCGCCGAGCAGCGCCTGGGCGGAATCAAACTTCGATGCGCCCGGCTCGGCTGCGCACGCCGGGCGAACACCCGAACCCAGCGACACCGCGACTGCGACCACGATCAGCGTCCATGCCCGCGATCTGTTCATGCCCGGATTCTAGGGACGCCGGGACGAGGGGCGCGGCTATCTCCAGTGGCAGGGCAAGAACAGTGGCACGGGCGTCCCGCCCGTGCGCGAACAGCGCCGCTTCCGCAGCGAACACAAAGCAATGACAGTCGCCCAGCACTGTTTCCCCCTCACCCCATCCCTCTCCCGGGGGGAGAGGGGGTCAGACACTAGTGGCACGGGTTAGAACAGTGGCACGGGCGTCCCGCCCGTGCGCGAGCGCTTCAATCCGGTTCCTGGCTTTGTTCGGTTCAGGCTTCACGGGGCGTGTGTTGCATTTCTGGGCCTCATCCCCAGGGATTTCATCCCTGGGCTTTGGGCGCAGCGTGTCTCGATCATTTGGTGCAACGTCCGTGCGGTTCTGCGGTAGTCTTTGCGTAAAGAGGTGTCGCTGCGCGCGACGCGCGTAGACCGAATCCCCGAAACCCGTATCCATCGTTGGAGGACAGACCGATGAAGATCTCCCCGCTCCGCGCCGCGTTAGGCCTCGCCGCGATCACACTCGCGCTCGGCGCCGGCGTCAACGCAGCCCCCCGCACCGAGTCCGGCCGGACGTTGGTCGTCCCGTCCGAGCACGAGTCCCTCGGCAAGGTCTACTACGTCCACGGCGGCAAGGACGTGCAGGTCACCTTCACCTCCGACGCCGCCATCGAACACATCAAAGGCGTCACGGGCCAGGTCGTCGGGTACGCCGTCTCCCCGACGGAAGGCTCTGTCGCGGGGCTGCTCGCGGGCGAGTTCCGCCTGCCGGTCGCGTCGATCGACACTGGCATCCCGCTGCGCAACGAGCACCTCCAGTCCGGTCGCTGGCTCAACGCCGCGGACTATCCCGATGTTGTTTTCAACCTCGAGAAAACCGAGAACGTGCGCGCCTCGGGCGACGCCACTCCCGCCGGGGTGTCCGTCTACTCCGCCGATCTCATCGGGACGATGACCGTCCGCGACATCACCAAGCCGTTCCGCACGACCGCGAAGATCACTGTGATGCCCGAGAGCGACGCGACCAAACGCCGCGCCCCCGGCGACATCCTGATCATCCGCGCGACGTACCCGATCAATCTCCGCGAGTTCGGCATCAATGACCCGGGCATGAGCGCAGGCATGGTCGCCGAGACCGTCTCGATCGACACCTTCCTGTTCCTATCGACCGTGTCCCCGGACCGTCCGCGACGCTGAACCGCCGCTGGCCCGGACGAACACCCCGATATCGCCGGCGGATTCATCAAATCTACGGAATAAGCCCGTCCGCACGCGGGTACCAACCCCCGTACGCGGCACGCCGAGTCCGCCCGCCCGCCGTCCCCGGTCGGGCGCGAGTCCCGGCAAAGCCGCGATCGAGGAGGCCCCCGTGGGACGACCGTCGCTGCTCCGTAAACTTATAACCCTCGGCTGCTGCGCTGCGGTTCTGGTCATGTCGCTGATGCTCTGGGACGCGACCGGCCGGGCCTACTACACCCAGCAGTTCGACGCCGAGCGCGCAAAGCGCGAGGCCGAGAACACCAACAACCTCGCTAATCTGTTCGGCGACGGTCCCGCCGGCGCCGAGGCTTCGATCGAAGCCGTCCCCAACCGCTTCTCGCTCGGCCTGCTCCCCTCGACCGAACCCTGGAACATAACAAATCCCGACCTCGTCTCGGTGATGACGATCTCGACGCCGGCGCTGCTTATCGCTCTGCTCCAGATCGTCCCGCAACGCTCGACACGCCGGCTTCTGAGCATGATCCGCGCCCGAGGCGCCGGCGGCGGCTCTCATAAGACCGGCGCGGAACCGGCGTGACGCTTCGCCCCACACTGACCCGCACACTGACACACACACACACACTCCAACGGAGGATCCCCAGCATGAGACTCAATGCCGTCCGCACACTGACGCCGCTCTTCGCCGCCGCCGCTCTGACCGTCGGCGTCGCGCACGCGCAGGACGATTTCCCGCAGCGCGACGCGAGCGGCAAGACGCTCGTAGTCCCCGCCGAGCACGCCGCCAAGGGCGCCGTGTACTACCTCGTCCCCGGCAAGCCGGGCCCGGACGCCGACCAGACCCGCTTCACCAACAACCCGCCCGACACCAAGCAGGCCAAGCCCGTCGACGCCTTCACCGGCTTCTCCAACGAGGCCGTCGGGTACATCGTCACCTCCTCGGGCGACCCGCAGAACATCATCGCCGGTGAGTTCCTCCTGCCCGTCGAGTCCATGGACACCGGCATCAAGGGTCGCAACAACCACCTCAAGAACAAAACCTGGCTGGACGCCAAGAAGCACCCGGACATCCGCTTCTCCCTCGCGGGCGTCCGCAACCTCCGCCCCGCCGGGACCGCGGGCGGCGCCCCGTCGTACACCGCTGAACTCCACGGCAAGATGACGCTTCACGGCGTGACAAAGGACTTCGCCTTCCCCGCCACCATCATGGTCCGGCCCAACGAGGATCTCATCGCCATCCGCGCCCAATACCCCGTAACGCTCGCGGACTTCGATGTCGCCAACAACATCATCGGTAAGAAGGTCGCCGGCGAGATCGTGGTCGAGCAGTTCTTCATTCTCTCCCCGAAGAAGCCCTCCTGACCATCCATAACCCCTGATACCCCGCGATCGTTCTTCAGCCCGCTCCCCCACGGCCGGCGAAGAACGTTCGAAGGATCGCCGCCGCGGCCATCGAGTCGCGGCGGCTTTTCTTTTGACCCCGCGTCAGACCGGTCCGCGCCATCGACCAGTCTGCCTCGGCGCTCGATAATCGCTCGTCCTCGAACTCGACGGGCAGCCCCAGCCGAGCGCCGATCCGCTCGCCGAACGCGCGCACCAACGCCGACCGAGGCCCCTCGGTCCCGTCCATATTCAGGGGCAGCCCGACAACGACCGCATCCGGCCCGTGCTCGTCCGCCGAGCGCGCGATCGCGTCGAGAAGCCGATCCCCGGTCGCCATCGGCGCCTCGATCACCCCGATCGGCGACGCGATCCGGGTCTCGTCATCACCGACCGCCAGGCCCGTCCGCTTGTCGCCGAGATCTATCGCCAGGTATCGCACGCGAACACTATGACAACTAACGCCCGCGATTTCCCAGCGGCGCAGCGTCCCGACTGTGCAGCGCAACCGGTGGGACGGGTGTCTCGCCCGTCATTCTCACTGATACCCAGACCTTCGCTCCGCTCAGGTCAGGCGCCATGTGGAGCATATGTCGTATTACACGACTAAAGCCCAGGGATTTATCCCTGGGCTTTGTGCTCATAGCGCGCGAGCCGCGCAAAGCAACGGATGTCCCTCTCCCCAACCCTCTCCCAGGGGAGAGGGGGTCAGAAACAGTGGTACGGGAACAACCAGTGGCACGGGCGTCTCGCCCGTGCGCATTGAAGTTAACGTTCGTCCCGCCAGTATCCAACGAGAAGCCCCGACGTTTGCTCCGCACAGTTCGGGCGTCGTCGCCTTGGCTCGAACCAGAACCCGGGGATCGAGACTTCCGGTTTTCCTCACGAACCATGTCGGGCGGAACGAAGCGTGCCCGATCGGTCACACCCGCGCCAGCCCCCGGCCGGTTCTCGGCGTGGTCTCGGCGCCTTGGCCGACTCTGGGGGCAGGCTCGCCGTCGAGCGGGCTGAATCGTGAACCCGCCAGCCGGACGCGCCGGTTCCTCGCCGCCGGGCCGGGCATCAAGGGCTGCATCGCCACCACAGCCGCGGCGACGACGGCGTTCATAAGAAGCGTCTGCCACCACGCGGTCCATTCCATGTAGACGTGAACCGCGGTGAGCACGACCAGCGCGAGCGCCAGCGGGATGAGCGCGTTCCACGCGAGTTTCATCACCTGATCCCAGCGGACGCGCGGGATCGTCCAGCGGACGAGCATCATGAACGAGATGATGAGGAAGACCTTGGCGAAGAACACGCCGATTTTCAGGAGCATCGGCCCGAGGCCGACCGCGGCGGGGCTTGTCCAGCCGACGAACGGGAGGTGATACCCGCCGAGGAACAGGAGCGCGAGGAACGCCGAACTCGTGATGAGGTGGGCGTACTCTGCGAGCAGGAACATGCCGAACCGCATCGACGAGTACTCCGTGTGGTACCCGCCCACGAGTTCCTGCTCGGCCTCGGCGTTGTCGAACGGCGCCCGGTTGGCCTCCGCCAGAATGCACACGAAAAACAGCAGCGCCGCCAGCGGCTGCGCGAGCACGTACCACCCGTCCGCGACCTGTTTCTCGATGATCCCCTGCGGCGCCACGGCCCCGCTGAGCAGCAGCACGACGATGATCGACGCCCCGAGCGGGATCTCGTAGGAGATCATCCCCGCGGTCGCGCGAAGCCCGCCGAAGAGCGAGTACTTGTTGTTCGACGCCCACCCACCGAGCGTCACGCCGTAGACCCCGAGCGACGCGACGGCGAGGAGGAAGATGACCCCGATGTGAACGTTCGCGCCGGCGACGAGGACGCGCTCCCCGCCGAGGGTTCCGACGATCGGCAGGGTCATCTCGGGCATGTCCCACACGCCGCCCCAGGGGATGACAACCCATCCGATGAGTGCGGGGATGATGATCGCCATCGGCGCGAGGCTGAAGAGCGCGAGGTCGGCGCCGCGCGGCTTGTAGTCCTCCTTGAACATCAGTTTCACGCCGTCGGCGATCGGCTGGAACAGCCCGACCGGCCCGCAGCGGTTAGGCCCGATCCGGTCCTGAATCCACGCGGACAACTTCCGCTCGAGCAGGATCAGGTATGCGACGCCGATGAGGTTCACGTGCAGGATCACGAGGATCACGTGCACGCTCACGAACAACTGCCCCGTCACGAAGTCGTCGAGAAAATCCAGCATGCGGGAAGTTTACTGCGCAGCGGCACGGCCGTCCCGCCCGGTGGCACGGCCGTCCCGCCCGTGAGAAACACACTCCCCAGTGGCACGGGCGTCTCGCCCGTGCGCTTGAAGTGAACCTTGATCTCAGCGACCAACGACCGGGCCGGGGACGGCACGGCTCGGGGACGGCCCGGCTCGGGGGTGGCACGGCTCTCCGAGCCGTGGCTGTTGGGTTCGACTCGCACGACGCCCTCAATAACCGCGCCCGAAGCCGAGGGATTTCATCCCTGGGCTGTGCACCCCTGCTTAGTGATGTGACTGTGGTATTGTTATTGGTTGCCGGTTACAGGTCGCCGCCTTGTGGGAGCCGGGCGCGGCGGCGCGGGAGGCACGCGATGGGGCTGATTCAGGAGTTCAAGGAGTTCGCCGTCAAGGGCAACGCGCTGGACATGGCTGTCGGGATCATCCTCGGCGCCGCGTTCAATAAGGTTGTCAACTCGCTGGTCAACGACGTGCTCATGCCCCCGATCGGGCTGGCGATCGGCGGGGTGGATTTCAAGAATCTGAAAGTTGTGCTTCAGGCGGCGGACGAGAGCGATCCGTCGGCGCCGGTCGCGGAGGTGGCGATCGGGTACGGGATGTTCATCAACAACATCATCGACTTCCTGATCGTCGCGTTCTCGGTGTTCGTGGTTGTGAGGATCATGAACCGGGCGATGCGGTCTCGGGGCTGAGGCTCTCGGCGCCGATGGTGAAGAGTCCGTTCTGTATGCGCGCGCCTTCTTCGATTGAGAGGGCGGGCGCGGCGCAATCGCCGCGCCATACGGCTGATTTTTTCAGCACGACCGGGCCCCCGCGATAGGCTTTAGCGTCGAGGCCGCCGCGGACCTCGATGCCGCCCTGCGCTTCGACGGTCTGCGCGACGAGTTTGCCTTTGGCGAGGATGACGACCCTCCCGCAGGTCTGAAAGTTCTGCCAGCCTTCGGTGGTTTTGATTGTTACATCCTCGACGCGGAGGCTCTTGGCGCACTTCGGGCACGAGACGCGGGACGCGCGCGCGGCGACCTCGTGCACGTGCCCGCAGTGGTAGCAGCGCACGGCGCGCGGGTTCGGCGCTTTGGACCGCGCCGGTTTGGTTGGTGCGGTCGATCGGGCCATCGGGGTTCACCGCGGCGCGGCCTGGGTGACGCGCTTCACTTGCGGGCGACGGCCTTTTCCTGGCTCGGGACTACCACCTTCGGCTCGGGGGCTTGCTCGGACGCGGGGGCGCGACCGTTGTTCTTCGCGTCGGCGCCGACGGACACGTGCCCGGAGAACTGCGCGCCCTCCGCGACAACAAGAGTGGGCGCGACGAGGTCGCCTTTCATTCGCGCTTTCTGATTGAGTGTAAGTTTTTCGTGGGCGGTGACGTCGCCCTCGACCACGCCGTCGATCGAGACCCTCGCGGCGTTGATGGAGGCGCGGCAGGTGGCGCCCTCGGCGATCTGTATCTCGCCCTTGGCGGTGATGGCGCCCTCGAACGTGCCCAGGACGCGGGCTGTCGAGCCGAAGGTCATCTCGCCTTTGATGTGAGTGTCGGCGCCGATGACGGTGATTTCGCTGTTGCCGGCCATGAAGACTCCTCTGAGTTGTGAGCCGTCGATCGACGCCTTGCCCTTGCATAAGCCACACGTCCACCCCGGGCCGCGGCGTCTCGGCGGGACGGGCAGTGTACGTCCGCCGGGCGTGCGTGCGCGGGGGACGAGCGCGAATGTCTTGGATTTTCGTCAGTTCGGAGCGGGCGCCCGTGGAAATACGGGTTGCAGGGGACATCGAAAACGCGTGGAAACTTTGCGCACGGGCGAGACGCCCGTGCCACTGGGTGATGCGCGCACGGGCGGGACTCCCGTGCCACTGGGTGATGCGCGCACGGGCGGGACGCCCGTGCCACTGCGAGGGGGGCGTCATCAGGCCATGCGTTTTTCGACCTGGATGAGGTGGTACCCGAATTGGGTTTTGACCGGGTCGGAGATCTCGCCGATGGGGAGGTCGCTGAAGATGACGCGGTCGAACTCGGGGACCATGGCGCCTTGCTTGAACGTGCCGAGCGACCCGCCCTTGGCGCCGCTGGGGCATGAGGAATGGGCCTTGGCGAGGTCGGCGAAGTCCTCGCCCGCAGCGATGCGGGACTTGAGGTCGTTCGCCTCGGCTTCGGTCTTCACAAGAATATGACGGGCGGCGGCTTGAGGCATGGTCGGCTCCTTTATCCGGGGTTGCGTACCCGCCAAGACTAGCCTCATTGAACGAGGTCGGCGCGACCTGCACCGTCGGGCGATGGGCGCCTGTACGATCCATTCGGGGCGACCCGACAAGGAGGACCGCGATGGGCACGAACGAATCGGGCGCCGGCTATTCCCTCGTCGCGTCGATCGGCGCCGAGGGATACACGACGACCATCACCGCCGGAGGTCGGCACGCGATCACGGCGGACGAGCCGGAGTCCGCCGGGGGCGCCGACCGCGGGCCTGACCCCTACGCCCTCCTCCTTGCCTCCCTCGCCGCTTGCAAACTTATCACTCTCCGCATGTACGCCGATCGCAAGGGCTGGCCGCTCGAAGGTGTCCACGCCCGGCTCGGGCAACGCCGGGTCCACGCGAAGGACTGCGACGATTGCGACTCCGCCGACGGGCACATCCACAAGATGGCCGTCGAACTCTCGTTCGCGGGCGATCTGACGGACGAGCAGCGGTCCAGGCTGCTCGAGATCGCCGACAAGTGCCCGGTCCATCGCACGCTCACCAGCGAGATCAAAGTCCGCACGAGGCTCGCCGATGTCTGAACCCGCGTGGCTGGGCGAAATCAGCGTGCTCACCTTCGATTGTTACGGCACGCTGATCGACTGGGAAGCGGGCATCATCGCTGTTCTGCGCCCCTGGGCCGAGCGCGCGAAACTTGATATCAACGACGAGGAACTGCTTGCGCACTTCGCCCGGGCGGAGTCGGCTGCCGAGCGCGAATCGCCCGCGTCGGTGTACCGAGAGATACTCCGTGACACGATGCGCAAGATCGGCGCCGCGACGCGAAGCGCGACGACAAGTCATGACGAGGACGCGCTCGCGGAGTCCGTCGGCGACTGGCCGGCGTTCGACGACACGCCCGGCGCGCTCGCCCGGCTCGGGGTGCGATGTAAACTGATGATCGTGTCCAATGTCGATTGTGTCTCGCTCGGACGCACGCTGCCCCGGCTAGGCGCCGAGTTCGCCGCTTACGTCACCGCGGAAATGGTCGGCGCGTACAAGCCCGATCGAAGAATGTTCGACGCCGCCCGGGCGTCGCTCGAGACGCTCGGCGTGGCGCCCGGCGCGCACCTGCACGTCGCGCAGAGCCTGCATCACGACATCGCGCCGGCGTCGGCGCTCGGCTGGCGTACATGCTGGGTGGATCGGCGTGGCGGCAGAGCCGGCGGCGCGACACCGGCGCCGGGCGCGCCGGTCAAGCCGGACCTCGTCGTCGCGTCTCTAGAAGAACTAGCGATTCTTATGCGCGTGTGATCCCGCGTCCGGGACACGTCGCGTGACCGGTTCGCTGCGATCTGCGGATTTGTGGTTGACGCCTGCGCGCGCGATCCCCTAGGGATGTATTGACGAGCGCGCGTTCGTGCGCGCGTGAACTTCATAAGTGATAAACACAAGGAGGCGATCATGCCGAAGACGATCCAGCGCGAGCAGCTCAAGCGCGCGTACGAGACGAACACGCCGTTCGAGGTTGTCGAGACCCTGCCGCGGGAGGAGTTCGAGCGTTTCCACCTTCCGGGCGCTAAGAACGCGCCCCCGGGTGAACAGTTCGAGAGGGTGATCAGCAGCGTCGCGCCCGAGAAGACCGATCCGATCGTCGTGTACTGCAAGGACACCGCGTGCAACGCCTCGACCCAGGCGGCGGAGCAGATGGAGCGCATGGGCTACCGCGAGGTCTACGACTACGAAGCGGGCAAGGAGGACTGGAAGTCCGCGGGCCTGCCGGTCGAGTCGGCTTCTTGAGCGCGAGCCCGGCCGGCGTCGGCGTCCCGGGCACGTGGCCTATCCGATCGACTAGCATGCCGGGCCGCGGACGGCTGTCAGCGTCCGCGATCGGCACAACTATTCCTGAATGAAAGGATCTGACATGAAGGCACGTGTTCTCACAGCGGCGCTCGCGGCCCTCTCGATCGCCGCCGGCGCCGGCGCCCAGCCCGGCGAGGTGGACTACTCCCGGCTCATCCCCGCGCCCGCGGAAGAACTCAAGGCGTACGCCGCGGCGACAATAACCCTGAGCGACGCGATCGCCCGCGCCAAAGAACGCACCGGCGGAACAGCCGTCGCCGCCTGGCTCGAACTGGACGACGGCGCGCCGGTCTACATCGTCACATTGCTGACACAAGAAGCCCGGCACACCGCAAAAATCCACGGCGTGTCCGGCGAGGTCCGGAGCGTCGAGAGTTCCGCGGGTTCGCCGATCCCGGGCTGGGCGCTGCCCGAAGGCGCCGAACTCGTCACCACGCCGACCGGGCTTCAGTATTACGAGATCGTCGTCGGCGAAGGGCCCCAGCCCGCGGGCCCGGCGACGCGCGTCAACGTTCATTACTCCGGCTACCTGGTAGACGGCACAAAGTTCGACAGCAGCGTCGATCGCGGTCAGCCGATCGTGTTTCCGCTCAACGGCGTCATCACGGGCTGGACCGAAGGCGTCGGCTCGATGAAGGTCGGCGGCAAGCGGAAACTGATAATCCCGTTCTCGCTGGCGTACGGCGAGGCGGGTCGGCCGCCGGTCATGCCCGCGCGCGCAATGCTCGTCTTCGACGTGGAACTGATCTCGCTGCCCTGACGCGCGCCCATCCGCTCGAAAAATCCGGTCAATCGAAAAGCCCACGGATTGTCATCCGTGGGCTTTTGCTATGGTGTCCGCGGGATTTATAATATAAATATCAGCGGCTTGCGCGGAGCGGGTCGGCGCCGTCGAGGTCTTCGATGCGCGCCTCGGACGGGCCTCGTTCGCGCTGGAGCCTGGCCGCGACGACCTCTGCCCGGCGCATGACGCGGAGCAGGTTCCCGCCCGCGATCGCGCGGAGGTCGTCGTCGCTGTACCCCCGGCGGACGAGTTCGACGAAAAGATCCGGGTATTTCGAGACATCCTCAAGCCCGCGCGGACCGGCGGGGATGCCGTCGTAGTCGCCGCCGATGCCGACACGCTCGATCCCCGCCACTCTGCGGACGTGGTCGATGTGGTCGGCGACGTCGTCGAGCGTGGCGGTCGGGCGCGGGTTGACACGCTCCCAGCGCGCCATGCTCGCGGCGATCGAATCCCCGTCGGCGCCGGCGGTGCGGAGTCTGCTCACCTCGTCGGCCCGCGCGACCGACCAGCGCCGGAGTTGGTCGGAGACGAAAGTCGGAACAAATGTGACCATCACCACGCCGTCCGTCTCGCGCAGCCGCCGGAGGACGGAGTCGGGCACGTTGCGCGGGTGGTCGGTGACGGCCCGGGCGGAGGAATGTGAGAAAATCATCGGCGCCTCGCTGGTGTCGAGCGCGTCGTGCATCACCTCGGGCGATACGTGCGAGAGATCGACGAGCATGCCGAGCCGATTCATCTCGCGGATGACTTCCTTGCCGAAGGGGCTTAGCCCGCCGAGGTTGCGGGTGTCGGTCGCGGAGTCGGCCCACGCGAGGTTGTTGCTGTGTGTGAGGGTCATGTAGCGGGCGCCGAGGTCGTATGTCGCGCGGAGGACAGCGAGGGAGTTCTCGATCGAGTGCCCGCCTTCCATTCCGATGAGCGAGGCGATCCGGCCGGCGCGGTGGATGCGCACGATGTCGTCGGCGGTAAGCGCGAGTTCGAGATCGTCATAGCGGTCTATGAGACGGCGTGTGACGTCGATCTGCTCGATGACTGCCCGCGCGTCGCCGGCCCGGCCGGGGTACTCGCGGATCGGGATGTAGACGGACCAGAACTGCGCGCCGACGCCGCCGGCGCGCAGGCGGGGGAGATCGGTGTGCATAGGCGGGGTCAGGCGTGAGGTGTCGGATGCGAAGTCGACGCCGTCGAGGCGGTTGCGAGAGCGGTTGAGATATTGGCCGGGTGTGTCGTTGTGGCCGTCGATGAGTGGCGTGTCGCGGAGGATGGACATGACGTGTTCGCGCGTGGCGCGGGACGAGCGGGCGGTGTCGGTGTCGAAGGATCCGATGGTCGTCGATGTTCGCATCCGGGCGCAGCCGACGAGCGATGCTGCGATCAAGACGAGTGAGAGTGCGAGTGCGAAGGTATTCGTGCTGCGCATGGCGCCTCCGTGGGGGTTGAGAACTGCGCGCAAGGTAGCACAAGCGCGTGGGCGCCGGGCGTTCGACAGTGGCACGGGCGTCTCGCCCGTGCCACTGGTTATTAATTAGTTACGGTGTCGGCTGCGGCAGCCAGGTTTCGTGGACGTGCATCCAGCGCGGGGCGCCCGGCGCGTCGCGGTCAGGCACGAAGACCGCGGTGCTGATCCTCGCGCGCGGGTCGGCGCCGGCGAGCGACTGCCACTCGACATAAGTCGCGACCACAGCGTCGCCGACATTGTGCAGGACGCGCGCGTCCTCAACCCACACTCGTGCGGACTTGTCGCGCCCGTAGCCGCGACGGACAGCGTCGATGATCGTCGCGCGGTCGAGCGCTGCGCCGTCCGGCGTGACGATGACGAAGCCGGGCGCGAGCGCGCGGTCGAATCTGGCGAAGGCTTCGTCGGTGTCGGGGATCTCGCCGCGGAACCAGTCCTGGAAGAAGCGGTGGAGATCGGCGATCTCACGCGCGACGCTCGCGGGGTCGGCGTGCGAACCGGCGCGGCCGGCGCCCGTCGCGGCGCAGCCCGCGAAGAGGAGCGAGAGCGCGATCACGATGAACGACGCGAACGTCTGGGCAGGAGGCGTGAGTGTTGTCATGTCGGAATGATTGCGGCGATCGCGCCCGGGATCAAGGCGACAGATCTGCTTCAGGCGTCTGGACGGCTTGCGTCCCGAGCGTGATGAAGTCGATGGCGACTTCGTAGCCTTGATCGTCGAGGAATATAAGTCGGCGCCGACCGGGGAACGGCGACGGTCCGACGCGCACGGCGTCGCCGGGCATGACGAACCACGGCTGGCGGTCGCCGGTGTCGTGGACGCCCCAGCCCGAGCGGTACACATCGAGGACGGCGAGGAAGTCGCGGTGATCTACGACGCCGTCGCCGTTTACATCTTTAGTAAAATCATCATGATTCGCGGACATGACCTGCAGGCCGTCCATCATGTTGATGATCCCGTCGCGGTTGACGTCTGCGGCGAGTATCGCGATCGCGATCGAGGGGATGAGCATGGCTTCCGTGCCTCCGGTGTGTGTGTGCGGGATCGGGCGGACGCTGGGGATTTTGCAGAGAGTCAAGCGTGCGGGCGCGTGAACCGCAAATCGCCGCGTGAAAGCCGAACGATCGTGCGACGGCGTCCCGGCCGCGGGCGCGTGGCCGCGGGAAATGTCGGGACATGTCCAAACAATGCGGTGAGTTGCTGTTAGATGCGCGGCTGATCGTCGGCGGCGACGGCGCGAGCGCTCGGGGTGGCGCCGGTGTGGGCTGTGTGCGCGGGTTCGAAGAGCATGACCCAGCACTCGGCGGCCGCGGCGGGGAGGTGCTCTACGCCGCGGGGCACGATGAAGAACTCGCCGGCGCGGATGATGATTTCGCGCTCGCCTTGCTGTTCGCGCAGGCGGAGCGTCAGCGCGCCGCGGATGACGAAGAACAACTCATCTTCGTCGGGATGGGCGTGCCAGACGAACTCGCCCTGGATCTTCGCGAGTTTGACGAGTTGCCCGTTGAGGCAGCCGACGACGCGCGGCGACCACCGCTCGTCGAACAACGCGAACTTGCCGACGAGGTTCACGACGTCGCCGGGCCAGGCTGGTTCGCGGGATGCGCTGTTCATGTATTGAATTCCGGCGTTTGCAGAGGTTTGTATGGATCGCTGAGGAGATCGAGCAGCGCGGGTTCGAGCGTGGGAAACTCGAAGGTGAAACCTTCGTTGATGAGCCGCTTCGGCGTCACGTACCGGCCGTAGAGAGCGAGATCAGGATCGGTGCGGAGGATGTAATGTGCGCCGATACGGACCAGCATCGCGGGGGCGGGCGCGCCGAACGGGCGACGGAGCGTCCTGCGCAGGGTTTTCATGAATTCGGCGTTGGACACCGGCGCCGGCGCCGACGCGATGTACGGGCCGGACATATTCGGGTCGGTTATTGCGCGTTCGAAGATGCGGTTGAGATCGTGCTCGTGAATCCAGCTCATTCCCTGCCGGCCGTGCCCGATCCGGCCGCCGAGGCCCCAGCGTGCGAGGGACGCCAGCCGACGGAGCGCGCCGCCGCGCCGGCCGAGGACGAAACTGGTGCGCAGCACGACCTTTCTTATATCTGATGGCGCGCGCTCCTGCATTGCCTGCTCCCAGGCTGCGCCGACGAACGGCGCCAGGCCGTACCCGAACGGGGAACTTTCGTCGCAAACCACGGCGGGCGGGTCGCCGTAGATATGTGCGGTGCTCATCTGAACCCACACAGGCGGTCTTGTGCGCGCGGCGTTGATCGCGTCTGCGAGAATACGTGTCGATTCGACGCGCGATCGGAGTATTTCGTCGCAATGATCCGGTGTTTTGATGCAATCAACCGTGCGCCCGCACAGATTGACAACCGCGGCGGCGCCGTCGATTTCTTCTGCCCAGCGGTCGATGGTCCGTCCGTCCCAGCGGACCGTGCGCCATGTCGCGTGATGCTGGGACAGGCGCCGGGTTAGGGCTACGACTTCGAAGCCTCGCGCGGAGAGGTGGGTCGCGAGGTTTGTCCCGAGAAACCCAGATCCGCCCGCGATCACTATCCGCCCTTGTTCCGGCATCGTGGAATCTTACCGGAGATGTTGTATCGCCGTCATGGCTCGGATCTTGCGATAGGTGGTCTTGTGGTGTACGCGATCGAGTGCGGGCGCCAGGCGCCGGTGTTGTCGCGGATGAGGATGACGGCGTCTATGCCGGTGTGGGAATGGGCGCCGTCGATGAAGAAGTCGTAGGGAGTCCAGACGACGGCGCCTGCGGCGTCTGGCTTTCACTTCCTCGGCGGCAGGGGGATGAGCATGGAGACTCTCGCCATGTAGGCGCGGTACTGGTCTCCGAAGTAGTGGGCCAGGTCTCTTTCCTCGAATGCGAGTGCGGTGATTATGTACGCGCTGAAGCCGAGCGCGAAGACGAGGCGGCCGACCGACATGTCGGGCGCCGCCCAGAAAGCCAAGAGGAACCCGAAGTAGAGCGGGTGTCTGGTGAACTTGTACAAGAACGGGGTTCGGAACTGATGCCTTCCCAGTTCGCGTCCTTTGTAGTGCGTCCAGACCTGCTTGAGGCCGAACAGTTCAAAGTGGTCGATGAGGAATGTCGCGAGGAGCACGACGGCCCATCCGAGCGCGAACAACGCCCACACGAGCGCTCGCCAGGCCGGGGCCTCGATGATCCACACGTGTTGCGGCATGGGGCGCCACTGCCAGAACATAAGAATCAGGATGAGGCTTGTTATAAGCACGAAGGTGCTGCGTTCGATCGGCCATGGGACGACCTTAGTCCAGCGCCGCTTGAACCACGGTCTGGCCATGACGCTGTGCTGGACGCCGAAGAGCGTGATCAGCCCGAGATTGACGGCCCAGGCGACGCCCGACCGCGCCGGTTCGCCGGGTTCGGCTGCGGCTGTTTGGGCGGCGGCGCCGTCGACGCCTTTGGGGACGAAGACGCCGCCGACGAATCCGATGAGGTACAGGAACGTGAGGAAGAAGATCGCATACGCGATCACGCCGTAGAGCAGGTACGCGGTTCGCTGCATGATGCACCTCCCGTTGCGTGCAGCCGATCACGACGCCGCCCCCGCGGGACGGTCGATCACGGATGTCACTCTTGCGCCGGCGGCCTCGATGTGTACGCGATCGAGTGCAGGCGCCAGGCGCCGGTGTTGTCGCGGATGAGGATGACGGCGTCTATGCCGGTGTGGGAATGGGCGCCGTCGATGAAGAAGTCGTAGGGGGTCCAGACGACGGCGAGCGGGCCGTCGGCGAAGACGCGCGGGGAGGTCATTGTTTCGCGCAGCGCCGAGCGTGAGCGAGCGACGCCCGCAGCGAACTGTTCGCGCGTGCTGGTCGATCGGGTCCACCCGTCGGGCGTGTCGCGCAGAGCCGTCACGGTCGCGGCGTCCTCGACGAGGGCGGCGATCGCGGCGGAGTCCTTGGATTCGATCGCGTCGAAGAGCGCCTGCACCGCTGCGAGCGCGGAGGACTCGTCCGCTGTCAGCGCGACGCTGTGACGGGGGGCGGTCGCGCAGCCGATCGACAGCGACGCGGTGACGGCGGCGACGGCGCGGACGATGGCTCCTCGTGCGGGCTTCATGTGTCCATATTGCTTCGGCGGGGCGGGCTGTGCAACCCGGGGGGCGGCTCTGACGCGAGGCCCGTGCGGGATCGGGTCGCGGATTCTCGGGCAGAATCCGGGGCGGGGAGCCGATAGCAGGACGGTGAATAGAGAGAATTCAGAAACGCGGGCCGGCCGGGCCGTGAGGCAGGTCGTGGTGGTCGGGCTTGCCGAGACCGCGGCGCCCGCGGCGGCGATGCTGGCGGCGGTCGCGGGCGGGCCGATCGTGCGCGGGATCGTTCTGATCGGCGGGAACGGGCGGGAGCCGGGCCGGATTGATTGTGCAGCGGATGCGCTCGGCGCCGAGGCTGACCTGCCCGTGCTGCACGCGCGGTACGGGTTCGACGCTGCGGTTGTGAGTCTCCCCGCGGCGATGCGAGCGGCGTCGGAGCGCGTCCGGCGGTCGCTCGAGGCGCTGGGCGTGCGGGTGATCGAGCAGCCGCCGATCCAGGATTATTTATATGGAAGCGCGGGCGCCGAGGGACTGAGGGCGGGTGGCAGGCTGGATCTGGCGGGGCTGGTCGGACGCTCGCCGCGGGATATCGACGCGAGGCTGGCGCGGCGTGCGGTCGCGGGCCGACGGGTCGCGGTGACGGGTGCGGGCGGGAGCATCGGGTCGGAACTGTGCAGAATCGTCGCTGCGTACGAGCCGGCGGAACTGCTGCTGATCGAAAGATCGGAGAATGCGCTGTTCGAGATCGATCGCGAGATCGGCTCGGCGTTCCCGGGGCTGGATCGGCGGGCGATCCTGCACGACGTGGTCGACGAGCGGGCGACGCGTGCGCTCTTCGCCGGGCGCCGACCTGAAGTGGTTTTTCACGCGGCGGCGCACAAGCACGTCCCGATGATGGAGGACCACCCGGCCCACGCGGTTAATAACAATGTCTTCGGGACCAAGTCGGTCGCGGACGCGGCGGCGGAGTTCGGCGCCGAGCGGTTCGTGCTGATCTCGACGGACAAGGCTGTGAACCCGTCGTCTGTCATGGGGGCGACCAAACGTTTCGCGGAGATGTACGTGCGGTCTCTCAGCGGGCGGGGGCGGACGCGGTGCTCGATGGTGCGGTTCGGGAATGTGCTGGGTTCGTCCGGGAGCGTGCTGACGGTGTGGGCGAACCAGATCGCCGCGGGCGGGCCGGTGACGATCACGGACCCCGAGATGACTCGGTACTTCATGACGATCCCCGAGGCGGCGGCGCTCGTGGTGCAGTCGGCGGGGCTGAGCGAAGCCGAGGCCGCGGGGGCGGATGTTTTTGTTCTGGACATGGGTGAGCCGGTGCGGATCGTCGAACTCGCGGAGCGGTTCGTCGCGGCGCACGGTCTGAGCGCGGTGTACGAGGATCGCCCGGCGTCGGGGGCGGCGTCGGCGGCGTCGGCGGCGTCGGCGGCGTCGGCGGGGATCGGCGGTCGGCCGGGCGTGAGGATCAAGTTCACGGGTGTCAGGCCGGGCGAGAAGATCCACGAGGAACTGGCGCACGAGGTTGAGGAACTGCGTCCGACAGCCCTGGCGGGCGTCCGGGCCTGGGCCGGGGAACTCCAGAGCGTCGCCCAGGCGCTGGCGATGATGGAAGAACTCGAGGGCGTTCGGCACTCTCTGGACGCCTCGAAGGTGCTCGGCGTGGTCCGAAAATGGACGCCTACGATGCAAGATGGGGTTGTTCGACCCATGCAGGATGGGATTCCCGTCGTCGGGGCCGCTTGATTTTTGATTGGAATGTGGGGGAGAATCGCCGAATCATTCAGGTGGGATGAAGCGGGCCGACCCGCGACCGTCGGCGGAGCCGGTCGGAAGCCCTACCATGCGAGCGAACATATGAAAGACTCTTCCCCAGAGATCATCATCGCCCAGGCTGTGCGGATGCGCGACGAAGCACGCGCGACCATCGACCAACTCATCCGGGCCCGCGCGGAACTCGACACTCGCGCCAACGGCTCCGACCCGATGCGGATCGTCACCGGGCGATCATCGCTCGACACCGCGGTGGATTCCGCCCGGCGGATGCTCGAGCGCGTCGAACGCTCGATCGACGCTGCTTCAGTCCGATCCGCCGGATCGCTTGACGGCGGCGTGCGCGATCGTCACCGTGCCGACGATGAGCGTGAGCACATCCATCCGATGTTCGGCGTCGGCGCCCTTGTCGGCGCCCCTGTCGGTGTCGGAGCCGACGCTTCGTATCCGTCGGCTTGACCCGCGGGCGATTCTCCCGAGTTATAAGACCGAGCACGCAGCCGGGCTTGATCTGTCGGCGTGCCTGGAGGCGCCGGTGAAGATCGGGCCGGGCGCGATCGCGGTGATCCCGTGCGGGTTCGCCATGGCCCTCGCGCCGGGGTTCGAGGGGCAGGTTCGGCCGCGGTCCGGGCTGGCGTCGAAGTTCGGCGTGACGATGCCCAACGCGCCGGGCACCATCGACGCGGATTACCGCGGAGAGGTCATGGTCCCGCTCATAAATCTCGGGTGCGAGCCGTTCGTCGTCGAGCACGGCATGAGGATCGCGCAGATGGTCGTGGCGCCGATCGCCCGGGCCTTGGTGGTGGAAACGGACGAACTCGACGCGACCGAGCGAGGCGCCGGGGGTTTCGGCTCAACCGGGATCTGAAATACACGCAGCGAAGCCCGCGTCGCCCGATCGCCTGATCCGGAAATGGCGAAGATCAGGGTAATCAGCGATATTTTCGCCCATTCGAAGATTTTTCGGGACGAAGGGCTTGACAAACGTCCGCGGGTCATTATCCTGCTGGCGGTGGAGGAGGTTCGGCTGCGTAGGCCGGGCCGAGGGGCGCACAGGTGATCAAGGGCTAAGTTCGTAATTAAACGGGATTTCCCGGAGTGGGGGCATTGACATGTCCCTTCCGGATCGGTAATCTGTGCGCAAGCGGTCATAGGAGAGAGACGCTGTTCGGGACGCTCAACCCGGGCAGCGAGCACCGCAAGCCTGAGCAACAAAGCCCCACATAAGTTCGGGGGCGAGGGAGAAGGATCGAAAATGCGAGTTGTTCGCACACTCAGCACAGTCGGAGTAGTCGCTGCGTTCGCGGGGTCGGCGCAGGCGGCGTCGGTGCTTCAGTTCGACATCAACGCCATGTCCGCCAGCACCGGCGGGGCGGCGTTCAGCACCACGTTCACCGGGACCATCACGCTCTCGATGAACACCAAAACGACCCTCACGGAAGTTCTCATCGACGGCAGCGCCCAGGGCATCGCTGCGGGCCTACTCAACGACTTCTCCGGCACGATCACGCTCGCCAACGGCGTGGTCACCGGCGGGTCGTTCACGATCGAGGACACAAGCCTCAACACCTATTCCGCCTCGATCATCTCGGGCAGCGGCTCCGCCACGCCCTCCGCCGGGCAGACCGGACCGTTCCGCATCGACGGGCTGACGTTCCTCGGGACGTTCAGCAGCAACACCTTCGCCACTGTCGATGTGTCCGACTGGTTCAACGCCCAGCCGCTCGGCGGGTCGTTCCTCCAGTTCAAGTTCGGACCGAACATGGCGGGCGTCGATGACGACGCGGACATCGACATCTTCGTCGTGGTCCCCACCCCGACGGCCTTCGGCCTCGCGGGCCTGGGCCTCGTCGGCATCGGCGCCGCCCGCCGTCGCCGCTGAACCGGCCGTCACAGCGGCCGATCGCCGTTGCGAAGCGACTAACTAAGATCTCTCAATCGCCGACCCTTGTGTCGGCGATTTTTTTTATTTTGACAACTCCGAAGAACGCCGGCGTCCCGCCCGTGCCGCTGTCGCCGACCCTCTCTCATCCCCGGGAGAAGGGCGGGGAGAGGCGGGACCGGCGCCGGGCGCGGAGCCGCGATGTCTGTGATGCCCGGAGACGGAATCCCTGGGACTGGTGTCGTGAGATGCATGTAAGACCAAAGTTATCACACGCCCGTTCAGAGCGATAGGAAGGTCAGGCTGTGACCGCTCAACGGCTCGGCTCGCGGAGCCGGGCGATCAATGACCGGGTCGATCGTCGTGCGAAGGGAAATTCACCTGGCGCACATGTGGGGATGTGTAGATATTGCGGATTCTGCGTAGCGCTGGGCGCGAGTGTGAACGGTCATAAAAACAACCGGCGTCCCGAGGGGGACGCCGGCGCATGTGCTGATTGGTTCGGGCGGCGGTCAGCCCGGTTTTGGTTCAGAGGCTGAGGAGCACCGGCTTGGGTTTGTCGGCGGGGACGGCGGGCGGGACGATGGCGAGCGGGGCGCCCGGCTCGATCACGCCGTTGAGGAGTGTGCCGCTGAGTTTGCCGCTGGCGGTGAAGGTTGTGACGGAGCGTTCGATCTCGCCGGCGTCGTTGACGATGACGAGGCGGTACTCGCCGGCGGAGACGGGGAAGTCCTGCGTGACGAGGTAGGCGGTGCGGGTATCGGGGTCGATGAGGATGGTCGCGCGAGCGTTGAAGCCGTCGGCCGCGGGGACGAATGAGACTTTTTGTGAGAACGGGTCGAGGAGGCGGTTGACGAACTCGGCGCCGAGATCCTGGGTGATTAGTTGCGTGAGGTCGCGGTCGTATGAATCGCGCCACGCGGCGTCGCGGAGGTTGCCAAGGTGGAAGCCGACGCCGACGAGGCCGATCGTCGCGGTGGCGAAGCCGATGCACGCGGCGCGCCATATCGGGGAGACCTGACGCCGAACCGAGACCCACTCGGTCGCGCCGATTTTGGCGAGCACGTCGCCGGCGCGGGCCGGGTTCATCGCGGACATGGCGTCGCGCACAGCGGCGAGCACCCTCCCGCGGAGCGAGGCGGGCGGCTCGACAGCGGGGAGCGAGCGCTCGATGTCCGTCACCCGGCGCTGCTCGCGGCGGATCTCGTGCTGGAGCGCGGGCGAGGCGTCTCGGAAGATGTCCTCGAAGACTCGGCGCTCCTCGGGTTCGAGCAGGCCGAGCGCATCGAGTGTCGCCATTTCGAACAGGTCTTCGCGTTTCATGTCACCGACTCCTCACCGACTCGCTCCCGAAGCCGGACGAGCGCCCGGCTGAGCGTTGACTTGATCGTGCCGAGCGGCTTGTCGAGTTCAATCCCGATCTGGCGCAGTGTCTGCCCGCCGAGGTACGCGCGGGTGACGACGGTCCGCTGTAGATCCGGTAGTTGCTCGATCCGTTTGAGCAACGCCTCGAAGCGCTCATCCATTTCCGCCCCCGCGCCGGGTTCGTCGGCGCCTGTGTCGGGGGACATCCATTGTTCCTCGATCGAGACGCGGGCTTTCACGCGCGACTTGGCCCGGCGGAGACGATCCACCAGGTACCGTCTGGCGATGAGAACAACCCAGGTCGAGACCGCGGCTCGAGATGTGTCGTAGCGGTCCGCAGTGCGCCACAGCCGGACGAAGATGTCCTGCACGGCGTCCTCGGCGTCCGCCTGAGTCGGCATCATCTGATACGCCAGCCGGTACACAAGCCCTCCGAAACGGTCGTACAGCTCGGCGATCGCTGACTCGTCGTTGGCAGCGACAGCCTTCATCAGTTTCTCATCGGACTCGAACAGGCGTTCGGTCACGGCGCCTCGCTTGCGGGCGACCCGAATCACGGCGTCTCCACATAGAGATGCGCCGCGCGGGGCGACCCGTCACCCGGTCGAACACTTCCACCGCGTGCCTGCATTGTACGCCAAGATCCACGCCGCGGATCCTACCGCCACGAAAAATCATGCGGCTAGCCCGCCCGCAAGCCCCAAAAATAGGGCGATTCATAATGGGGTAAAAACCCCTGATTAGAACACGGATTTTGCTTGCACCCCAGGCCGATAGTCGACTACACTGTATGTCGATGGACTCGTCTATTCGCAGAACGCGAAAGGACGGCGGGTGGTCGGTGGGCGGGCGGGCGATGGTCCGGAACAGCCGGATTACGCTCGAAGACGCACCGGGTTCCCGGCGTCGGGGATTTTCGCTGATCGATCTATTGGTGTCGATCGCGGTGATGGCGATCCTGCTTGGTCTGCTCTCCCCGAGCCTGGGCAGAGTCGCGGAATCCGCCAAGCGTGTGAAGTGCCAGAAGAAACTCGCGGATCTCGGCCTGGCGTTGACGATGTGGGCGGACGACCATCGCGGGACGCTCCCTCGGAGCGAGATCGCGCCGGCGATATTCTCTGCCGAGTCCGCCAGCAGGGGGCTGTTCCAGCCTTCGGCACAGATGCAGGTCGCGCGGTTCGACTCGCCGGACCCGCTGAGTTTCGACGGGCTTGGCCGCCTGCTCGCGAACGAGTATCTGTCCGACCCGTCGGCGTTGTACTGCCCGAGCCATCGCGGCGAGCACCACATCGAGCGCTACAGCGCGGAGTGGGTGATGCTCAACGGCGAGATCGTCGTTAACTATCACTTCCGGCTGTTCGAATCGGGTGTGATCCTTTCCCGCCTGGCGCCTTCGACGACGCTGGTGACCGACGGGATGCGCGACATCGCCGATTACAACCATCGCACGGGCAACAACCTTCTCAAGGCCGACATGAGCGTCGGATGGTTCTCCGACGCCGAGCGATACCTCGTCGATGAGGTCATCCCATCCTCCGAGCACGAGCCGTCAGCCGGCATCCCGCTCGCGACAGCGTGGACGATCATGGACACCGGCCGCACGCCGCGCACGCCGATCGGCCCGACGCTGCCGGACGATACTCCGATCTCCGCTTCCATCGACTCCATCATCGGGCGATGAATCGGCCTAGCGATCCCGGCGCCTCATCGCGCGCCGGATCGCGCGAGCAGCCCGCGACACCGATCCACAATCACCCCCGGCCTGCACGAAGCAGGCGCGTGTTCTACGATATTCACATGCGCAACACACATATCCAGTTGAGCCGGGCGCTAGCCGCGGCCGTCGTGATGCTCTCTTGCGCGACCCTCGCGAACGCCCAGATCACCCCGGGCCGGACATACTTCGGCGTAAACCGCCCGATCCCGATGCGCGTCGCTGTCCCCGAAGGGCGCACGGGCGATGTCGCGATCGAACTGCTCGCGCCCGGGCCGGGCGGGAGCGCAGACGCGAGTGTGGTCGCCCGAGCCTCGGCCGAGGCCGGCGGCGTGGACTTCGCCGGGCTGTTCCCCATCCTCTGGACCAGCGACGCCCCGCGCGTGCTCTACGCCCAACTCGTCGTCGGGGGGACGCGCATCGGGCCCGCCGTAGTGCTCCAGCCGCTGATGACGCCCGTGCGGGCCAGGCTCGCCGGCAATCAGGTGCAGTTCCCCGACGTCCCCGGCAGGGTGTACTCCGGCCTGCGGGCGTATCAGGACGCGCACATCGTCTTCGACACCTCCGAGGGCGAGATCGAGGTCGCGCTCCGGCCCGACCACGCGCCGAACACGGCTTGGTCCATCCGGTCGCTCGCCGAGGGCGGATATTACACGGATATTATCGTTCACCGAGTGGTGCCCAACGCCCGCGGTAACCCGTTCGTGGTGCAGTTCGGTGATCCCACCGGCGTCGGTTCGGGCGGCCCGGGCTATTTCACCGACCTCGAGCCGAGCTCACTCCCGCATGATTTCGGCGTCCTCTCGATGGCGCGCACCAACGACCCGGACACCAACGGCTCGCAGATATTCATATGTCTGAGCCGGGCGGGGACGGCGTTCCTCGATGTTAACTATGTTTCATTCGGCCAGACCGTCCGCGGCGCCGACGCGATCCTCCGCATCGAACGAACCCCGCTCGAAGGGCCGAACACCCAGCGCCCCGCTCAGCCGCCCGTCATCCGCAGCGCACGGCTGGTTCCCGCGCCGCCGTTCGGCTCCGGCCCTGCGCCGCTGAGTCGGCCCACCGGCGCGGACAACGAGCGATGATCGGAGAACCCGGCCCGCGGCCACGCTCGCGCGACTCGCGAACAAACCGTCACGAAACCCCTCGGCGTTGAAACAGTGAAGTATGATCCGACCGACGACTGACCTGAGCGAAGCAAAGATCAGGGTCTGATGCGCTCGCGCACGGGTGGGACGCCCGTGCAACTCCTTTTCTATTGGAATGTTACGCCAGCGACTGGAACTCGCCGGCGTAGGCGACCCGCAGCGCGTTGTTGAACAGGTTGAGCATGTTGATGTAGCCGATCGTGAAAGTAAGTTCCACGATCTCGGGGTCGGAGTAGGCGCCGCGGAGCCGGGCGAAGAGGTCGTCGGGCACGCGGTTGGAATCCTGCATAACCGCGGCGGTGTATTCGACGGCCAGCCGTTCGCGCTCGTTCATCGCGCCGGGGTCGGCGATCAGGTCCAGCGGGTCGTCGGACAGGCCGAGCATCTTCGCCACCGCGATGTGCGAATCCCGGCAGAACTGGCACGCGTTGCGGCGCGAGGCCTCGATGATTACAAGTTCTTTGATCCGGCGTTCGATCAGGCCGCCCGGGTAGACGCAGTCGGAGAACGACGCGAACGCGCGGAGGATCTCCGGGCGGAGCGAGAAAGCCTGGAGCATCTCGGACGGCGCCTTGCCCGCGCGGACCAGGTCGGCGCTTTCCTTGAATGACGGGTCGTCGGCGATCACGTCGAACGCGGCGCGGAGGTGCTCGGGGGTGACGGTCAGGCGCATCGGGTAGTCCTTTCTGCTCTCACGCGCGATGGTAGTGAGTCCGGACGCGAGACGGCGCGGCTCGGCTCGGCTCGGCTCGGCTCGACTAGTGGCGCGGGCGTCTCGCCCGCGCGGCAGGCGCGTCGCCCGCGCCCGACCTCGCGGATATTCACGGGTTTGTGCCCGGTTGCGCGGCTTCTTTTATCTCCCACGGGCGGGACGCCCGTGCCACTGCGGAGTATCTCGCACGGGCGGGACGCCCGTGCCACTGGCGGGTTCGGCGCCACGGTCGGTGTTTCGTCCGGTATCCTCGGCACAATGATTTCCCGTCCGGGACGCCACGTCAGGAGGCCGCCGATGCTTCGTAGATTCTTTGCTTCGCTTGTCGTGCTGGGAGCGCTCGCGCTCGCGTCGCTCTCCCTCGCGGCGCCGATCACCGCGACCGATCTTATGAACATCCGCCAGGTCGCGGACGTGAAGATCGCGCCCGACGGCTCGTTCGCCGTCTACACACTGCGGACCATCGAACCCGACGGCGAGACGCCGAAAGGCCTGGAAAAATACGCCTATCGCACCAGGCTGTGGATGGTCGCGCTCGACGACCCCGCCGCCGGGCCGGTGCAACTTACATTCGGCGCGCGGAACGACTCCGGCCCCTCGATCAGCCCGGACGGTCGCCGGCTCGCGTTCGTCCGGCGTGGCGACGGCGAGGACGCCAGGCCGCAGGTCTGGATCATGCCCCTCGACGCGCCGGGCGAGGCGAAGCAGGTCACGAGCCTCGAGTTCGGCGCGTCAAGCCCGGTCTGGCGCCCGGACAGCGGGGCGCTGGTCGTGAACAGTTCGATCCCGTTCTCGAAGACGCCGGGCGTACCCGACTGGGACCACGAGCGCCCGAACCGCGCCTGGCGCGACGCCGAGCGCTCCGAAGACAACGCCGCCGAGGCCGGCCCCGACGGCGATCGCGCGTCGCTGCACGCGTGGCTCGAGCGCAACGCATCGAACGGCGTCGCGGTGACGATCAACCGCATCGCGTTCCAGGGCGAACTCGGCATCAAGGGCGAGGACTCTTTCAATCAGTTGTTCATGGTCGATCTTGAGAACCCCGCCGCGGAGCCGAAGCAACTTACAAGCGGGTTCTACAGTCACTCGTCGGCGTCGTTCTCGCCCGACGGCGGGACGATCGCGTTCGTGTCCCAGCCGCGGACCGGCGCGCACCCGGACCGCGTCCGCCGGAGCAGCGTGTTTCTTATGAACGCGGACGGGTCGAACATGCGTGCTCGTCTCGACAGCGAGATGTGGTCCTACGGCGCGCCGATCTTCACGCCCGACGGCCGCTCGCTGGTCTACACCGCGTCGATGCAGGACGAGCCGATCTACCGCCAGAGCCGGCTGGGGATCACGCCGATCTCCGGCGGCGCCGAGCGCGGGCTAGCGCCCGATTGGATCTCGCACCAGAACAATCCGGTCGTGACGGCGGACGGCGTGTACTTCACCTCGCCGTGGCGCGGCGCGACCCCGCTCCAGATGACCCCTATCAACGGCGGCTCGGCGCCCGGCGGCTCGATCTTCCCAGGGCCGATCGGGGTGAACTCGTACGACGCGGCGTCGGGCGGGCGCGTTGTCGCCGCGATAACCAGCATAGATAATCCGTCAGAACTTTATGTAGTCGATGCGCCCGGCGCGACGCCGCGCCGGCTCACCGATCACAACACGGGCTGGCTGCAAGGGCGGTCCGTCGCGTCCGCGGTCGAGCACTGGATCACCCGGCCCGACGGCGAGCGCGTGCAATACTGGATCATGAAGCCGGCGGGCCTCGCCGAGGGCGCGCGGGCGCCGGTCGTTCTCGAGATCCACGGCGGGCCGATGGCGATGTGGGGGCCTTCCGGCTTCAGCATGTGGCACGAGTTCCAGATGCTCTGCTCACGCGGGTTCGCCGTCGTCTACGCCAACCCGCGCGGGTCCAGCGGCTACGGGTACGAGTTCCAGCGCGGCAATCACATGAACTGGGGCGACGGGCCCGCCGGCGACGTGCTCGCCGCCCTCGACGACGCGATCGAACGCTCGCCGTGGATCGACCCCGATCGGCAGTTCGTCACCGGCGGCTCCTACGGCGGATATCTCACCGCGTGGATCGTCGCGCACACCGACCGCTTCCGATCGGCGGTCTCGCAACGCGGCGTGTACGACCTCACAACTTTCTACGGCGAGGGCAACGCGTACATGCTCGTCGAGCGCGCCATGGGCGGCTTCCCGTGGGAGTCCGCCACGCGCGAGGTGCTCGCGCGGGAGTCGCCGTTCACTTATGTCGAACGCATCACCACGCCGCTGCTCATAACCCACGGCTCGAACGACCTCCGCACGGGTGTGACGCAGTCGGAGATGCTGTTCCGGGCGTTGAAAGAACTCGACCGGCCGGTGGAATACGTCCGCTACCCCGGCGCCGGGCACGAACTCTCTCGCTCGGGCGATCCGCTCCAGCGGCTCGATCGGCTGATGCGCATCGCGGAGTTCTTTGAAAGGTTCGACACCTCGGACCGATGAACGCGGCCAGCCTCGGCGTTCGCTACGCGAATGTGTGGAGAGGCTGTCCCGGGGTGGCTGAGTCTGTTTCACCCACGGCGCCTGAAGCCCAGGGATGAAATCCCTGGGCTTTGCAGAGAATGCGCGATCGCCGCCCGGCGCCGTTCGCCCCTCACCCCGGACCTCTCGCGGGGGGAGAGGGGGTCAGATGCGCACGGGCGGGACGCCCGTGCCACTGGTGTTGTCAGAATTATATAGTTCGAGGAATTAAGTTCGTCGCGGCGGGCGGGGTCGGCGGCTTGGGTTATTCTTTCGTCACCCACGCGATGAGCGCTGCGACGGCCGCGAGCGCGATCCCCGCGGCGGCGAGCGCGATCGCGCCGGGGCCGGGCCGTCGGTTCTCCTCGCGTCGCCCGGCGCCTACGAGCCGGAGCCGGCTTGAAGTAAGTTCATGTCGGACGGATTCACCCCGGCGGGCGCCGTCCTGCACGATCGCGATGACGAGGTTGGCGTCGAAGGGCCTGAGCCCGGCCCGAGCGCCGGCCGCGACGAGTCGGCGCCGATTCTCCGGCGTGAGGATCGCCGCCCGCCCGCCTTCGAGCGACTCGGCGACCCTGACGGCGAAGATCGCCCGCGAGTCGGCGTCGTCGAGCCGGGCCGACTCGCGGTTCGCCGCGGTCACGGCGTCAAGATCGGCTCGAGCGGGCGGGATCGGACCGGCGGGTTCGCGGGCCAATCGCAGCGGATTGATCGAAAGCGGTGTTGGCACGGTGAACCTTATCCCCGGGACAGCCGAATCATCGGTCGGGCAGGCCGGGTCGGTGATCGCGGAGAGGGAAGTTCGTCGGCCTCAGGTCCGGCGCCGATCTTTACTTTGCTCTGGCCGGCCTCGTATTGTTCCGGCAGACCGCACACGCCCAGCACGGGGAAACGCGTTGACCAGCAGAGAAGCCGAAGCCTCCCCGGTCGCCGCCGAGGCTGCGATCGCCCAGCCGACGCCCGGCGAGTCCCGGCCGCCGAGTCGGCTGTCGATCGCGGCGCCGCCGACGCTCCGGGCGGAGATCCCGGGCGATGAAGTGCTCGACAGGCTGGATCGGCTGGCGAGGCGGGGGCGACTGCCGGGCTATAAGCCGACGCCGGACGGCGGGTTCAAGGTCGCTCTCTTTTCCGAGCCGTTCGATCGGGAACTCGTCGGGACGATCCTGCCCAGCGAGGCGGGCGCCGAGATCCGGTTTCGTACGAGGATGAAACGGCGGATGCCGACAGCCCTGGCCGTCACTGTCGCGGTGTCCGTCTGGCCGGGCGTTCACCTTGTCGATTCGCTGATTCCCGCGTCCTGGGGCTGGTGGCCGACCTGGACCTGGTACCTCCCGCTGATGATCCTGCCGATACCCGCGGCGTTGCCCGGCCTGATGAAAAAATCACGCCGACGTGCCGACGACCACCTCGCCGAGCAGATCGAACGGATCGCCCAGGCGATCGGGGCGGCGTGACACGCCGAGCGCGGAATTTGACCAGTTGTTCACTCCGTTTTATGTGATGATTTGGTGTTGATATGTCAGCCGGCCCGGCCTTGAACCATCGTCGGGCGCGGAACCCGCTGCGAAGGCTGAAGTTGCGCAGAGACGCGCGGATTCGCTGAAATCGGCGAATTTTCTGGGCGGAATCTTGCGTCGGCACGCCGGGATCCGGTATGCTGAGCGTGCCTGCATGTCTCGGGGGAGGCGGCGGGTGTCGGTCCTAAGACCGGCCGACGATCGGTTACGCGAACGAGAGGGAGAGACACGTCATGCGACGCAACACGATGATCGGGGCTTTGGGGCTGTCCGCGATCTGTGCCGGTGTCGGGCTTTCCGCGCCGACCGCACAAGCCGGCATCAGCGCTCCGCTGCTGAATATGGAACTCTGGTCCGGCGGCGAGCTCGTCTGGGCGACCGACGCCGAGGGGCAGTCTCGCGGCGACGGGAGTTTCCTGTTTGAAGGCGCCGACCAGGGCGACGGCTGGTCGCTCGATTACAACGTGACCGGCAATCCCGATCCCTTCGTGATCGCCAACACGGTCGTGACGAACAACGCCGCGGTGACGCAGACATTCCAACTCTTCGTCACGCTGCCCATCTTCCCCGCGATACCAGGCCAGTCCGTGATGGGCGGCTCGATCCAGGGCGGCATCACCGCCGACAACGGCGGGGGCACGCTCTCCTCAGCCCTCGGCCTGGCGATCTACCAGGCCATGATCGACGGCGCCGTCATCGGATCGCCCGCTACGCTCCTCAATGACCCGATCTCAGTCAGCGCCGGCGCCTTCGGCAGCAACGCGTTCACGCCCGAGGCGTTCGGGGATATCCCGTTCATTCCCTCGGCGTCCGGCCCGCCCGCGCTCCTGAGTATCGGCATCATGCTCACCTTCAGCCTGACCGCGGGTGACTCCGCCTCGTTCACCAGCATCTTCGTGGTCGAGCCGGTGATCCCCGGCCCCGGCGCGATCGCGCTGGTCGCCGTCGCGGGCGTCTTCTCGTCCCGCCGCCGACGCTGAGCGGACACAAACCAGTGGCACGGGCGTCCCGCCCGTGCGCCGCTTGTGCCGGGCGTGTTGTCTCATTCTTAAGACCCAGGAGCGGGCTTGGGAAAGCCCGGCTCCGAACAATTTATTAATCGCGATCGTCGCGGCGCCCTTGACGCCGACCGATCTCGCGTCGCCCGAGCGTCAGCCCCGTCATCGGCGAGCGCGGCCCGCCGATCGGCCCGGTATGCCCGGTGAACTCGAGTTCGAGTTTCGCCGCGGCGCTGAGCCGGTCCGCCGTCCATTTCGGCTCCCACGTCAGTTCCACCGCGGCGCTCCGCACGCCGGGCACACCGCGGACTTTGGATTCGACCTGCCCGGGCAGCGACCCCGCGACCGGGCAGTTCGGCGCCGTCAGCGTCATCATGACGTGCGCATCGCCCGCATCATTTACGTTGATCTCATATATCAGGCCGAGATCGTATATGTTAACGGGGAGTTCCGGGTCGAAGATGGTGCGGATCGCCGCGGCGATGCGCGCTTCGATCGACCCGGCCGGGAATTCTGTGTCGGGGTCGATCACGGCTTCGTCTCCGCGCCGGGCGCCGATGTCAGGTCTTGATCGGCGTCGTCGAGCGCGCTCGCCGCGGCGCGCCACGCGAGCGTCGCGCACTTCACACGCATCGGCAGCCGACGCACAGACGCGAGCGCTTCGAGATCGCCTGGCAGCGGCGGGTCGTCGGGCAGATCCCTCCCGGTCGCGGCGCGGATGAACCTCTCGACGGACGCGCGCGCGTCGGCGATAGATCGGCCGGCGATCGCGTCGGTCATCATCGACGCCGACGCCGTGGATATCGCGCACCCCACGCCTTCGAATCGGGTTTTGCGCACGACGCCGTCCGCCGCGTCGATCCACACTTCGACGCGATCGCCGCACAATGGGTTGAACCCTTCCGCGTGCGCGCACGAATCTTCGAGCCGGCCCCGGCGCCTCGGGTGACGCGCGTGGTCGAGGATCGCCTCGCTGTAGATATCCGCGGGCGAGCCTGTCATCGCAGCATCTCCACGGCCCGGCGGGCCGCCGCCGCGAGCGCCCCGGCGTCTTCCATATTGTTATAAACGCCGAACGACGCGCGCGTCGTCGCCGCGACCCCGAGCCAGTCCGCCAGCGGCTGGGCGCAGTGATGCCCGGCCCGCACCGCGACGCCCTCGCCGTCAAGGACCGTCGCGAGATCGTGCGGGTGAACACCATCGGCGGTGAAAGAAACAACCGGGGCCCGGTGTTCGCGCGGGCCGTGCGTGCGAACGCCGGGGATCGCTTCGAGGAGTTCGATCGCGCGATCGGCGAGTGCGGCCTCGTGCGCCGCGATTCTCTCGACACCGATCTCTCCGAGCCAAGCCGCTGCGGCGGCCAGCCCGACTGCGCCCGCAGCGTTGGGGGATCCCGCCTCGAACCGCGCGGGCGCCGACGCCCAGCGAACATCGTCGATCGACACACGTTCGACCATGCTCCCGCCGGTCTGCCAAGGCGCCATCGCAGCCCAGCGCTCGCGCCTGCCCCACACCGCGCCGATACCCGTCGGCGCGTACATCTTGTGCCCACTGATGGCGTAATAATCACAGCCGAGCGCTTTCACGTCGATCGGGGTGTGACACGCTGCTTGCGCGCCGTCGACGACCGCGATCGCGCCGTCGCGATGCGCCATCTCAACGATCCGCTGCACGGGCGCCACCGTCCCCAGCACATTTGACACGTGCGCGAACGCTACGATGCGCGTCCTGTCGTTGATCAGCGATCCGAGCGCGTCGAGATCGATCGCGCCGTCGACCGCGAGCGGAGCGACGATGAACGTTGCGCCCGAGCGTCGGCACGCTTCGCGCCACGGGAGAAAGTTAGAATGATGCTCCGACAGCGGCGCGACGACCTCATCACCGGGATTGAGCGTCGGGCCGAGCGAGAATGCGAGCAGGTTCATCGCTTCGGTGACGCCGCGCACGAAGACGACTTCGTCGGGGTCGTTCGAGCCGAGGAACCGCGCGACGGTCCGCCGTGCTCCCTCGACGGCGTGCGTTGCGCGTTCGCCCAGCGCGTGCACGGCGCGATGGACCGCGGCGTTGTCCTCCTCATAAAACCGACGAACCGCGTCGATAACCGCGACCGGCTTCTGCGTGGTCGCGGCGTTGTCGAGATACACCAGCCGACGCCCATGCACAGGCCGCGCGAGGATAGGAAACTCAGAGCGAACATCAATAAAATCATCAACAGCAATAGTGGCACGGGCGTCCCGCCCGTGCGCCGGCGTGTTCTTGATCTCTCTCGCTCGGGTCACTGCTGCGCTCCCGCTGTCGTATGACGCTTGGCGAGCAGCCGGACCATCTGGATCATCCCCATAAGTCCCGCGGTTTTGCCCATCGAGAGTTCGCGCCCGAAGAGCGCGTACACAACATCAGGCTCCGTAGCGAGAACCTTTTCAATCGGCTGCCCGGACATTGTGCGGTCGATGATCGCGGCGAGCGCCATCGCCGAGACCCCCTGCGGGTTCTGCACCGCGAAGTGAAACCGCAGCCCGTCGCCGGCGGGCGCCGCGAAGCAGAACGCTTCGGATTCACAGTTCGGCACGCGCGCCGATTCCGGATACGGCTCCTCCGCGACCGACGCCGGGACCGGCTCGAACCGGTCGGCCCAGTCGATAAGAAGCGCGATCCGCTCCTGCCGATCTTCGATGAGCGAGAACGCGTCGAGCAGATCCTGCAATGGTTCGGGGATGGTCGGCATCTCGGGCTTACTTCTCGATCGGCGCGCCGACGAGGTTGCCCCACTCCGTCCACGAGCCGTCGTAGTTGCGGACCTTCTCGAACCCGAGCAGGAACCGCAGCGCGAACCACGTGTGGCTGCTGCGCTCGCCGATCCGGCAGTACGCGATCACGTCGTCGCCGGGCGCGAGGCCCTGTTCCTCCACATATAACTTGCGCAGCGCCGTGGCGGTCTTGAACTCGCCGGTCTCGGTGTTGACGGCCCGCGCCCAGGGGATGTTCCGGGCGCCCGGGATGTGCCCGCCTCGGAGCGCGCCCTCGTTCGGATAATCCGGCATGTGCAGGCGTTCGCCGGAATATTCCTCGGGGCTGCGAACATCGACGAGCGGCCCGCGGGCGCGGACGTGCGCGAGCACGTCGTCGCGGAACGCGCGGTGCTCGGCGTCGTCACGATCGGGCGCGGCGTAGTTAGTTCTAGTAAAGGTCGGGATTTCGCGCGTGAGAGGTCGGCGCTCGTTGGACCATTTCAGACGCCCGCCGTCCATGATGCGCGCGTTGGTGTGCCCGAACAGCCGGAAGACCCACAGCGCGTAGCACGCCCACCAGTTGCTCTTGTCGCCGTAGAAAACGACGGTCGTGTCGGGGGTTATGCCGAGGCGCGACGCGAGATCGGCGAAGTGTTCGCGGTCGAGATAGTCGCGGACGACGGGGTTGTTGAGGTCGCGCGTCCAGTCCACCTCCGCGGCGCCGGGGATGTGCCCGGCGGAATAAAGAAGGGGGTCTTCATTAGATTCGATCAGTCGAACGTCGGGGTCGTTGAGGTGCGCGGCGACCCATGCTGTAGTGACGAGGGTTTCGGGATGCGCGTAGCCGCGCTGCGCGATGGCGGGTTCGGCGTCGATGTGCTGTGTGTCTGACATGTTGATCCCATCATACGCTGGCGGCGGGCTGCTGATTCAACGCCGGCACGACGCCGAAGAGTCGCTGGCGGAGGCGGTCGCGGAGGGCTTCGACGCGGATTTCATCGAGGATTTCCCCGGCGAAACCGCGGATGAGGATCGCGCGGGCCTCGGCTTCGGGCACGCCGCGGGCGCGGAGATAGAAGATTGCATCGTCGTCGAGTTGTCCGACCGTGGCGCCGTGCGTGCACTTAACATCGTCGGCGTAGATTTCGAGTTGCGGCCGCGTCTCGGCCTGGGCGTCGTCGGAGAGGAGGAGATTGGCGTTGGTCTGCACGCCGTCGGTCTTCTGCGCGTCCTGGTCGACGTGGATGCGCCCGCAGAACACGCCGCGGGACGAGCCGTCGAGCACGTTCTTGAAGAACTCACGGCTGGTGCAGTTGGGC
Source organism: Phycisphaeraceae bacterium (assembly GCA_039794205.1). Taxonomy (GTDB): domain Bacteria; phylum Planctomycetota; class Phycisphaerae; order Phycisphaerales; family UBA1924; genus J020. Next base: position 21,858 of record JBDIVU010000010.1, on the reverse strand, counting down.
TGGTTGTGACGAACGAGGAGGTGATGATCGACGTGCTCGGAGTTGTCGAGCATCGCGAGGCCGCGGAGGTTGCAGTCCGCGCCCGCGCCGTCGAGCGAGACTCGGAAGTCGAGACGTGTTATGTCGCCGCCGATCGCGACGTGGGCGGACTCGGCCCGGCTGTCGCGGCTCTGAGTGATAGCGACCGCGCCGACGTGCCAGGAGTTCGCGTTGGATTCTGTTGTTCGCGCGTGGTCGATGTGCGCGTTCGCGCCGACGGCGATCTCGGTTAGAGCAACGGCGAGCGTCGGCGCGGCGCCGACCGTCGCGTGGTTCTCAACGATTGTCGCGTGCGCGCCTTCCTCGGCGACGATCGACAGCCGGGGGAACGACACGACAGCGCCGGCGTCCGCCGCGGCGAGGTGGATCACGTGGATCGGCTCGACGCATTGCGTGTTCCGCGCGATGCGGATGGTCGCGGCGTCGCGGGCGAGCGCGATGTTGAGCCGGGCCAGCGGGAGGGGCGCGAGGTCCGTGCAGCGGTCGAGGACGCCCGGCGGGATAATGTGATTATCACTCGCGCTCGCGAGTTCGATTGTCACGCCCGCGGGCAGGCCGGCGAGATCGGACAGCGATTCGGTGTACAAGCCGTTGACGAAGACGAGTCGCGGGCCGGCGCCGTCGAGGAGCAGCGGCTCGATCGCGGCGGGATCGACAGCGCGCGGCGTGTCGTCCATCGTGAACGCTGTGCGCGCGACCGGCGCGAGGCTGGTGTACTTCCATTCCTCGTCTTTGTGGCTGGGGACGCCGAGTTCTGCGAAGCGGGCGATCGCGGCGTCGCGCACGGCGAGAACATCGGCAGGCTCGGACGCGAAGATGCGCTCGCGCGCCTCGCGGTAGAGCGCGACGAACCGATCCGCAGCGGTGTTGAATTCGTTGGCAGTCGTCATCTCGTGCTCCGTGGTTCGGCGCGGGCGGTTCAGCGAGCGGCGGTGGTGGTTTCGACGCCCGTGTAGCCGGTCTCTTCGAGTTCGAGCGCGAGTTCCTTGCCGCCCGAGCGGACGATCCGGCCGTCGACCAGCACGTGCACGAAGTCGGGGACGATGTATTCGAGCAGGCGCTGATAGTGCGTGATGACGAGGAACGCGCGGCCGGCGTCGCGGAGGGAGTTCACGCCGTCGGCGACGATGCGCAGGGCGTCGATGTCGAGGCCGGAGTCGGTCTCGTCGAGCACGCCGAGCGTTGGTTCGAGCATCGCCATCTGGAAGATTTCGTTGCGTTTCTTTTCTCCGCCGCTGAATCCTTCGTTGACGGCGCGGCTGAGGAGTTTCTCGTTCATCTGCACGAGCGCGGCGTTCTTCTTGACGAGTTTCATGAACGCGACGGCGTCGAGTTCGGGCAGGTCGCGGTAGGCGCGGACGGCGTTGACGGCGGAGCGGAGGAAGTAGTTGGTGCTGACGCCGGGGATCTCGACGGGGTACTGGAACGCGAGGAAGACGCCTTCGCCGGCGCGTTCGTCTGCGCCGAGGTCGAGGAGATCCTTGCCGTTGAAGAGGATTTCGCCGTCGGTCACTTCATAGGCTTCGTGGCCGGCGATGACCTGCGCGAGCGTGCTCTTGCCCGAGCCGTTGGGCCCCATGATGGAGTGGACCTCACCGTGGTTGATCGTGAGGTCGAGGCCTTTGAGGATCTCGTGCCCTTCTACGGACACGTGCAGGTTTCTGATTTCGAGCAGCGGCATGGTTGTGTGGTTCCTTTGAATAATCTTGTGTTGAACGGCGTGATCGCGGGAAAAGCGGCTGGTCGCGCGGCGTTCAGCCGACGCTTCCTTCGAGGCTGACATCGAGGAGTTTCTGCGCTTCAACGGCGAACTCCATGGGGAGTTCGCGGAAGACTTCCTTGCAGAAGCCGTTGACGATCATGCTGACGGCGTCCTCGGCGCGGATGCCGCGCTGGTTGCAGTAGAACATCTGGTCTTCGCCGATGCGGCTGGTGGTGGCTTCGTGCTCGATGCGGGCGGTTTTGTTTTTGACTTCGATGTAGGGGAAGGTGTGGGCGCCGCAACGGTCGCCCAGGAGCATGGAGTCGCACTGTGTGAAGTTGCGCGCGTTGTCGGCGGCTTTATTGATTTTGACGAGGCCGCGATATGTGTTCTGTCCGCGGCCGGCGCTGATGCCCTTGGAGATGATTGTGCTGCGTGTGTTCTTGCCGATGTGGATCATCTTGGTGCCGGTGTCGGCCTGCTGCATGCGGTTGGTGAGGGCGACGGAGTAGAACTCGCCGACGGAGTCGTCGCCGACGAGGACGCAGGAGGGGTACTTCCATGTGATTGCGGAGCCGGTTTCGACCTGAGTCCAGGAGATTCGAGATCGGCGTCCGGCGGCCTTGCCGCGCTTTGTGACGAAGTTGTAGATGCCGCCGACGCCGTGCTCGTCGCCGGGGTACCAGTTCTGGACGGTGGAGTATTTGATTGTCGCGTCGTCGAGGGCGACGAGTTCGACGACGGCGGCGTGCAACTGGTTCTCGTCGCGCATCGGCGCTGTGCAGCCTTCGAGGTAGGAGACGCTCGCGCCATCGTCGGCGATGATGAGCGTCCGCTCGAACTGCCCGGTGTTCATCGCGTTGATGCGGAAGTAGGTGGAGAGTTCCATCGGGCACTTCACGCCTTTGGGGATGTAGACGAACGAGCCGTCGGAGAAGACCGCGCTGTTGAGAGTCGCGAAGAAGTTGTCGGAGTAGGGGACGACCGAGCCGAGATATTTCCTGACGAGGTCCGGGTGCTCGCGCACGGCTTCGGACATCGAGCAGAAGATCACGCCCGCCTCGCGGAGTGTTTCTTTGAATGTGGTGGCGACGGAGACGCTGTCGAACACGGCGTCCACGGCTACGCCGGCGAGCATCTTCTGCTCATCGAGGGGGATGCCGAGTTTTTCGTATGTTTCGAGGAGTTTCGGGTCCACCTCGTCGAGGCTGGCGAGTTCGGGCTTGCGCCTGGGGGCGGAGTAGTAGATGATGTCCTGATAGTTGATGGGGGGGTATGCGACCTTGGGCCATTGCGGCTCGGTCATGGTGAGCCAGTGGCGGTAGGCCTTGAGGCGCCATTCGAGCATCCACGCCGGCTCGGACTTCTTTTCGGAGATGAAGCGGACGATGTCCTCGCTGAGGCCCGGGGGGGCGGCGTCGGATTCGATGTCGGTGACGAAGCCGTACTTATATTCTGATGAAGCCCACGACTCGATCGGGTCGCCGGCGGCGTCGATCGGGCGGGCGTCGGGGTTTGATTGTGCGGGCGCCTGGGTCATGTCGATGCGCTCCTGGTGAGTTCGAGGCGGACCGCGCGGCTGCGGCTCGTCGGTTGGTTGTGATGCGATTCGGCGCCGGCGCCGGAGTCGTCGGCGGACGCGCGATCGGCGCCCGGCGTTGCGGTCTCGGTCAGAAGGTCCGCGAGAGTCACTTCCGCGAGGAAGCCGGCGAGGCGGTCGTTGAGCGTCCGCACGACGGACTTGATCCGGCAGGAGTCCTCGCGTCGGCAGGCGTCGGCGTCGGCGGGGACGCCCGGCGTGCAGCAGGGGACCAGCCGGACCGGCCCTTCGATCGCGCGGACGATCGAGGCGAGGGCGACTCGATCGGCGGGGACGGCGAGTCGGTACCCGCCGGCGGAGCCTTGGGTCGATTCGAGAAGCCCGGCCCGGGCGAGGTCTTTGAGAATGTTCCGCAGGGCGGCTGCGGGCAACCGAAGCCGATCGGACAGGTCGCGCGCGCTCCGCGACCCCGGCGCCGATTCGGCGAGCGCCACCATCGCCACGAGGGCGTAGTCGGTCTTGCGGGTCAGTGCGAGCATGGTGAACGGGGTTAACGACTTGTTTCGGAGGTTGAAAGCGGCGTGCCGACGGACAGGTGATGAACGGGCGCCGACGCGGGGCCAGTTCTGCAGGGGATTTATAGCACCGTCCCGGCGCCAGTTCCAGTCGCCGGCCCAGGGCGACGGCCTTGAACGATTACGTACCGACTCGAAATTCGCGGGCGGATGGGTCAATCCCCTCTATCGCTGGCGCCGGGCTTGGTGTGCACTCGAAGCCCGCTGCATGTACGGGATCGAAGAATGTCGATCACGCTCCGGATCTCGGGCTTGCCCTCCGGGAACGACGTGGACGGCAAGCCGGTGAGAGCGGCGTTCGGTCGGTGAATCTCGCTCAATCAAAAGAAAAATTAAGTGATGATGCGCGTGCCGACGCGATGGTCGTTGTGAGCGGTCTGCCACGTTCGGGCACTTCGATGATGATGCAGATGCTCGCGGCTGGCGGGGTCGAGGTCGTGGCTGACGACGTTCGAGCCGCGGACGATTCGAACCCGCGAGGTTATTACGAAGATGAGCGTGTCACGAGGCTTGCGCGGGACGCGGCGTGGCTGTCGGAGGCGCGCGGGAAGGCGGTGAAGGTGGTTGCGCCGCTCGTGCCGATGATCCCGCGATCGACGCCGGCGCTGGTGATATTCATGGATCGCCCGATCGAGGCTGTGCTGCGCAGCCAGCGCGCGATGCTGGATCGGCTCGGGCGGCGGGGGACGGGGCTGGACGATGATCGTCTCGCGGCGGCTCTCGCGGCGCAGGTCCGGCGGGCCAAGGCTTGGGCGGCGACGGCGCCGCACGCGGCGTCGCTGCATATTAATTATGATGATATTGTTATTGATCCGCGCGGGCAGGCGGAGCGCGTCGCGGCGTTCCTCGGGCGGGATCTGGACGCGGGCGCGATGGCGCGTGCCGTGGATCCGACACTCCGCCGGCAGACGGCGGCGGGCGTGGTCCGCGCAGATTTATAAACTTAGGACGGTCGTGGCCCGCAGAGGATCGGAGCGGCAAGGCTCGGGCTATGCGCCGGGATCGCGGCGGGCGCCGGAGCAGGGACTGCGGTTGAGAGCGCGACCGGCGGTCGGCGGCGCCGCCCCGGAGGATTGATAGGGTTTTTCGCGGCTTTTCCGCGGGAATAGGCAGGCCGGCGGCGCGCCAGCGTTCGAGCCTGATCGCGTTCGGCTTGACACGGCGGCGCGGGCGCCTACGCTTGCGATCCTGATTGCGGGGTAGAGCAGCCTGGTAGCTCGTCGGGCTCATAACCCGGAGGTCGCGGGTTCGAATCCCGCCCCCGCTATTTCACTGCCGGTTGCAAACGCCGCCGGCCCCACGGTTCACGCAAGACGCCGCCGAGAGACCTCGGCGGCGTTTTCACGCGCCGGTGCCCCTTTGGCGAGGATCTGGCGAGGGTTTCGGGAGTGATCGCGTCGCGCCCCCCGGTCTGGCAGGGTCTCTGATCCGCCACCCGGCATAACCGGGCGGGTCCGCCAGCGGCACCCGGGCGGGCGGTTTCGGGCCGAAGTCTCTCCCGGTCTCTCTTCACCACCCGCCGGGCTCCCGTCGCTCCCAGCGACCGTGCGGCGCATTCACTCCGCCGGCGCCACCGTCCGCGTCGAGATCCAGATCGAAAACGGCCAGACCCTCAGCGCCGAACTCTCGCAGGATCGCTTCAACAGCATGGGCCTCGAAGTCGGCGGCGCCGTGTTTGTGCGCCCGAGACACATCCGCGTCTTCGCGGGCTCGCGCTGACGACACACTATCGGCGCTGCGCTCAGTACTATCCCGGCATGCACGACCAGGACGACAACCCGGGCCACGGCGTCGGTTGGCCCGAGGCGTTCCGCGTCTGGTCGTACATCGGCCTGAACTCCTTCGGCGGCCCCACCGGGCAGATCGCCGTCATGCACAAGGTGCTGGTCGAGCAGAAGCGGTGGATCAGCGAGGAGCGCTTCCTCCACGCGCTCAATTACTGCATGCTCCTGCCCGGCCCCGAGGCGATGCAGCTGGCCACCTATGTCGGCTGGCTCATGCATCGCACGCGCGGCGGACTGCTGGCGGGGGCGCTCTTCGTGCTGCCGGGCTTCCTCGCGATCCTCGCGCTCAGCATCGCGTACACGCTCTTTCGTGATGTTACGATCGTCGAGAGCCTGCTCTTCGGGCTCAAGGCGGCGGTGCTCGCGATCGTCGTCGAGGCCGTCATCCGCATCGGGCGCAAGGTGCTGCACAACCCGCTTATGTACGGGGTCGCGGCGGCGGCCTTCATCGCGATCTTCGTCTTCCAGACGCCCTTCCCGATCATCATCGTCGGCGCGGCGCTGCTGGGCTACTTCGGCGATCGCGTGAGGCCTGACCTCTTCGAGGTGATCCGGTTCAAGACCGCAGCCGCCGATCCCCACGCCGGCCGATACGCTACGGATCTCGCCGACCTGTCGCACACGCGCCCTAGCACCACGGAGCGCACGGCGCGCACACTCGCGATCTGGCTGACGATCTGGCTCGCGCCCGTCGCCGGGCTGCATCTCTGGCTCGGCGCCGACCATGTCTACGCGGCCGAATCGTGGTTCTTCAGCAAAGCCGCGGTGGTCACCTTCGGCGGCGCCTACGCCGTGCTCGCCTACATCGCCCAGCAGGCCGTCGAGGTGTACGCGTGGCTCGAGCCCGGCGAGATGCTCACCGGCCTGGGCCTCGCCGAGACGACCCCCGGCCCGCTCATCCAGGTCGTGCAGTTCGTGGGGTACATGGGCGCGTACCGCGAGCCCGGCGCCCTGCCGCCCCTCGCTGCGGGTGTCGTCGCGTCCGTCGTCACCACCTGGGTCACCTTCGCGCCGTGCTTCCTGTGGATCTTCGTCGGCGCGCCCTTTGTCGAGCATCTGCGCGGCAAGCGGTCTCTCTCAGCGGCGCTCTCGACGATCACCGCCGCGATCGTCGGCGTGGTGCTGAACCTTGCAATGTGGTTCGCGCTGCACACGCTGTTCACAGACCTGCGCGAGATCGAGGGCGCCGGCGCCAGGCTGATCTACCCGGCGCTGGAATCGCTCGACTGGCGCGCCGCCGCCATCGCCGCCGTCGCGGCGATCCTCCTCTTCCGCTTCCACTGGGGCGTGCTCCGAGTGCTCGCCGTCGCGGTGGCGATGAGCGTCGCACTGGGGCTGGTCGAGGGGCTATGAGGCGCCGGCGGCAGCACCCGCTTTCCACCGCGGTTTCGTCGGTGAGGCCCACGCCCCCGGCGGCAACGAGGGCTGCGGCCCGATGGGTCCGGCCGTCTCCCACCCGCCCCCGCCGCAGCAGGTGCTGCTCACCGCCGGCGAGCACACGCTGACCATCACGGCGACGACCAACGACCCGCTCTATCACATGGGGGCATAGTATCAGTTCGGGCTGGGGTTTGAGGAGGCGCCTTGAGAGACCCGCAGACCACCGCGATCGGGCGTATGGCGAGGTGTCGCTGCGCCGCCGAGGTCTCTGCCCGTGAGCGCCGGGCACCTGCCTTGAACACCGTGACGCGGCCACTATTTCGCCGCCGGTTGCAAACGCGGCCGGCCCTAGGGTTCACGATGAACGCCGCCGAGAGACCTCGGCGGTGTTTTCGCGCGCCGGCGCCCTGGTGCGGGGTTCTGGCGAGGGATTCGAGTGGACTCCCCCCGCTTGACCCCCGGCGGGCCGGGTCTCTGATCCGCCGCTGGGCATAACCGGCCGGGTGCGCCGCGAGGGGCGCGACGGGCGATTTCGGGCCGAAGTCTCTCTGAGTCTCTCTTCAACGCCCGCCGGGGTTATCAGGTGGTTGTCTCGGCGTAGCGCGCTCAACCGGGGTGGTCAGCATCGCGGAGTGTGCGCAACGGTGTTGCAGCGCGTCGTGTGATCGGTGAACGGAGCGCGCACGCGCGTCGCGCGCGGCATAGGGAACCCGAAGCAGCGGCTCGCGCCGCCCTTCGGAGCCCCCGGTGGACACGACGCGCAACCCCGAAACTATGACGACCGCCGAGCGTCGCGCGGAGATCGCCAACATCCTGGCGCGCGGCGCCGTTCGGGCCATCCGGCGGGCGCGAAGGGGCGAATCATCGCGGATTCAGCCTGCATCTTCGGCCCTCAAAACGCCCCCCGAATCCTCCGACAGCGGCCTTGATCTCTGCGCGGACTTGCCCCTCAGTGTGGCTCCCCGGCCCACCGGTTCACGGCCGGGTCTCTGACGGAAAGGAGCCGCATGGCCAACATCGCAGCCGAGATCGACGCTCTGCACCGCATGACGACGGGCGAACTGGCGGAGCGCTACGAGGCGCTCCACGGCCGCCCGGCGCGGACGCGCCACCGGGCGTACCTCATCCGCAAGATCGCGTGGCGCATCCAGGCCAACGCGGAAGGCGACCTGACGGAGCGCGCCCGCCGCCGCGCGGCCGAACTGGCCGTCGACGCGGAGGTCCGCGTGATGGCCCCCAGGACGCTCATCTGTCCGCCTCAGCCCGGCAGCGGCGCGACCGTCTCCCGCCCAATCCCCAACGGCGAGCACAACGACCCCCGCCTCCCCAGCCCGGGCTCGGCGATAGTCCGCAAGTACAAGGGACGGACGATTCGCGTGGTCGTCCTCGCCGACCGCGAAGGGTTCGAGCACGACGGCGAGCGATTCCGCACGCTCTCCGCGATCGCCAAGAAGGTCACGGGCAGCCACATCAACGGGTTCCGGTTCTTCCGGCTTGGGAGCAAGCGGTGAGCGTGCCGCGACGACGCCGCGGGAACGGCGAGAGCGAGGCCTCCGGCAAGCCCCGCGTGCGCTGCGCCATCTACACCCGCAAGTCGAGCGACGAGGGCCTCGACCAGGAGTTCAACTCCCTCGACGCCCAGCGAGAGGGCGCAGAGGCGTACATCGCCAGCCAGAAGGCCGAGGGCTGGGTGTGCGTTCCTGACCGCTACGACGACGGCGGATACTCGGGCGGCAGCATGGAGCGGCCGGCGCTCGCTCGTCTTATGCGCGACATCGAGGCGGGCAAGATCGACTGCGTGGTGGTCTACAATGTGGACCGCCTGAGCCGCTCGCTCATGGACTTCTCGCGGATCATGGAGACCTTCGAGAAGCGTGGCGTCTCGTTCGTCTCCGTCACCCAGCAGTTCAACACGACCCACTCGATGGGCCGGCTCACGCTAAACATCCTGCTCTCGTTCGCGCAGTTCGAGCGCGAGATCATCGGCGAGCGCATCCGCGACAAGATCGCGGCCCAGAAGCGCAAGGGGAAGTGGGCGGGCGGCGCACCAGTGCTGGGCTACGACATCGACCGATCGAACAGCTCGCCGCGGCTTGTGATCAACGCGAAGGAGGCCGCGCGCGTCCGCGAGATCTTCCAGATGTACCTCGACAAGGGGTCACTCCTGCCCGTCGTGAGCGAGCTGGCCCGCAAGACCTGGGTCACTAAGCGGCGCGTGACGGCCAAGGGCCAGCGGATCGGGGGGCATCCGTTCAACAAGGCGTCGCTCTACTCGCTGCTCACGAACCCGATCTACATCGGCAAGCTCACCCACAAGGGCGCGCTCTACGACGGCGAGCACGAGGCCATCGTCGAGCAGGACCTCTTCGACAAGGTGCAGGCGCTCCTGCGGCTCAATGGCCGCACGGGCGGCGTCGAGGTGCGCAACAAGTACGGCGCGCTCCTCCGCGGCCTGCTGCGCTGCAAGGGCTGCGACTGCGCGATGACGCACACCTTCACCAAGGGGCGCAAGGGGCAGTTCTACCGCTACTACCGCTGCACCGCTGCGATCAAGAGCGGGGCCGAGGCCTGCCCGGCGACGACGCTCCCCGCGGCGGAGATCGAGCGGCTGGTGGTCGACGAGGTGCGCGGGCTGGCCACGGACCGGTCGCTCCTCGATCTGGTCCTGAAAGAAGCGCACGCCGCAATCGCCGATGAACTCGTGACCCTGACGCGCGAGCGCGAGGAAGCGCGAAAGGAGACCAACCGCCACCACCGCGAGGCTCGCCGCCTCGTGGCCGAGGGCGCCGCGACGCGCGACACTGCTGCCCGGCTGGCCGACCTCCACGAGCGGATCGCAGTGGCCGAGGAACGCCTCCCGGCGATCGAGGCGCGGATCGCCGAACTCGAGGCCGAGACGGTCACCCGACCCGAGGCCCAGGCCGCGCTGGCCGACTTCGACGCCGTCTGGAGCAACCTGATCCCGCGTGAACAGGCGCGGCTGCTCAACCTGCTGCTCTCTACGGTGCAATACGACGCGCTGGCCGGGAGCGTCTCGGTCACCTTCCGGCCCAACGGCATCCGCGCGCTCGTCGAGCGGCGGATCGGGGAGGCCGCATGACCACGGTGACGCGCGAGGTTCACTTTGCCGTCAGAGGCCACCGCAAGCAGGCGGTCCTTGGCCCACCGCCCGGCCCCGAGCAGCCCCGCGGCCGCGTCCCGCGTGTGGCCCGGCTCATGGCGCTGGCGATCCGCTTCGAGCGTCTGCTCGATGAAGGCGTCGTCGCCAACCAGAGCGAGCTGGCCCGGCTGGCCCACGTCACCCAGCCGCGGGTGACGCAAATCATGAACCTCCTGCACATAGCGCCAGATATCCAGGAGGAGATCCTGTTCCTGTCGGCGGTGGTGGAGGGCCGCGATCCGATCACGGAGCGCGGCCTGCGATCGATTGCCGCTGTGATGCAATGGTGCCAACAGAGGTCTCTCTGGCAAGCGCTCATCCGTCCTGCGCTGTAGCGACGATGAGATTCGTCAGTTGCGCGTCCAGTCCTTGCAGAGAACCTCGGCCTGTTCCAGCACGAGCTCAGTCGCCCGCTGCTCCAGTGTCAGCTTTAAGGATCGACATGTGAATCTCAACTAGACGCTCGCGCGTCGGGCCTCGGAGCCGCTGAAAGCCGTAGTGATCAATCACGAGACGGTAGAGCTCCTCGTCTTGGATGGGGGATCGCTCATCCAGAAACTGTCGCATTACCCAAGCGATCTCGGAGAGAGGGATTTCCCAGAATGTGCGAGGTCCAGTCGTGCGTGGCCGCACAGAGGGGGCACCGGCCAATCGCAGTACAGCCGACAGCATGGGTGCCTTGGGATCGGTTCGTTCGAGTTCGAGCAAACCATTGCGCACCGCCTTCGATACAGCTCGGCTGAAGACTCCGCGTAATGCAGAACCGACCCTCTGGAGGCCAGCCGCGTTGGCATACAGGCGATACGCCCGGGACGCGAGCACCGGACCTTCCACTTCCACAATTGCGATGAGGTTGCGAGCTACTTTTTCCAGCGATACGGTGCGTGGGTCCACCAACGGTATTACAGACCATTCACGATAAGGCTCGACCTTGAACGAGCCGCTTGGCGACATGTGCACATCGTGCTGCGATTCAGCCGATTCTTCGTTCGCATCGACCGCCGAAGCACTCACTCCGTCCGCATTATCGGAAGGGGTCACGCCCATGTCACCTGAGTATTCTGGCGGTTCGTTCGTGGTCGCGACATGCTCACGAATACCATGACGCGTGGCCATCTCTGATTCTGCTTTGCGCACACCGGGTGCATGTATTCCGAGGCTGGCGAGCCGGTCCCACACATGAGCCATTGCAGCATCAGGATTGGCATAGAACGCCGAGCCCCGCACTCGCGCAAACATCCATCCGGCCCGTTCCAGCTTGCGCTGCCGTTCGAGGTCAGCTTCATACCGATCCACGCCATGCCACCGGTCTCCATCGCACTCCACCGCGAGTCGACTCATCGCGCCCTCGACAACCATGTCGATTCGGTATCCGCCGATGTCAAACTGCGGAACAACTCGCAGCCCTTCTCTCGCGAGACAGAGAGCGACATCAACCTCGAACCAGCTCTCAAATCGCTCTGGCGGCTGGTCCCTCATCCGATCAGCGCGCAGGGCGATCCGTTCGAGATCCTCTGTTTTGATGCCTCCGATGTGCCGCGCGGTTCGTGCGGGGTCTAGAAAGTGCTCAAGCAGCATGCGTCGCATGCACTGCTCACTGAGGTCCTCGGGCATGACCGAGTGGAAGAGCCAGAGCTGATCCCGGGCCCGGCTCGCTGCGACATTGAATCGCTGCTGATCAGCGAACCTTGTGAGCGCCCCGATGCGCATGTTCGGTGCAGCAACCATGCTGAGAAACATTAAATCTCGCTCATCGCCCTGAAAGCTGTACGCGTCTCCGCACAGCAGCCGCCGCTGAGCCATCTCCTCTGCTCCGATCCGCTGGAGGAGCAGGTGCTCGATGTACTCCGCTTGCGTCCACCCTTGAAGGGAAATGACGCCAATAGTGGACTTCTTTCCATTGGCCGAGTATCGTGAGTCGTTGCAGCAGGAGACGATCGCGTCAACAAGTTGATCCGCCTCCGGCTTGTTCAGCGTCCGTGAGCTGTCGCCTTCCCGGTACCCCTCTGCGACATGCTTTGCGACGAGCGGTCGGAGCCTCTGCGGTGGGTATTGACGCAGCGGAATGAGAGGAGTATTGCGATAACAGAGATCATTGCTGAACCGGATGATCTCAGGCATGCAACGGAAGTGTTCACGGAGCACAATGCGGTTACCAATCCGAAGTTCGCCGTGATCAAAGAGGCTTCGCTCGAGATCGAATGATCCGCGATGCTCAAAGTCATCGAGGAACTCGCGCATCCGTTGGTGAACATGCTCGCGGTTCGTTCCAACATGGGACGGGCTGATCTGCTTGTCGTCGCCAACGATCAGCACCTTCTTTCCGATATAAAAAAGAGGCAACGCGTCTGGGCCGCATTGTGACGCCTCATCGATAATGACGACATCGAACATGCCCGGCTCGGGATCAATGCTGTCGAAGACACGATGAAGCGGCATGATCCATGCGGGAATCGCCGGTCGGCATCGTTGCAACTGAGCCTGCGCTTCGCGCCGATGGCGGAACGCGTATTTGCCAGTGCCCTTGCCAAGTGCCTTTATCGCCTGCTGCCAGGCCATCAGCGCCCGCCGATGGGCGTCCTCCATACGCTCAAAGGCGTGGGCCCAGGCGAGGTTTGCCGCCGCGTTCGTGATCGCATCGGATCGCGCCTTCTCCTGACGACGCCACTCCTCTTCGATCTGATCGAGGTCCGCTGTCTCGATGAACTCCGCCAGCCACTGCTTCGCTCTCGCGTGGTCAAAGGCGCTTTGGAGCACGGCAATGCGGTCGCCCCACTCAGGCAGTTTCGAATTCTCGGCAATGCCGCCGGCGAGATTTGGAAGGAGTTCACCGACCGATGCCAGCGTAGTCTGCGCTGATCGCAATTCCTCAGCGCGTTGGTCACGAAGCCGGAGTTGATCAAGGGCAGCGTCATACGCAGTAGCATCCATCGCCTTGACAGATTCCAGCACACCGTGGATACACTCTGTATCGGAGTCTGGGCGCTTCGAAAAGAGATCGAGGCGATCACAGATGTCCCGCAGCGCACGATGGGCCTCATCGAGTTCGATTTGAGCTGCAATAGTCTCTAGCCGCGTGATGAGTTCCTTCCGAGAACCATCGGTGTCCCAGGACGGCTCTGCGACGCCGGAGAGGGCGGCGATCGCCTCCACGGCGACCTCGACGCACCGATATGCCGAGAGAACATCTTCGAGCGCCTCCTGCAACTCCTCGATCTCCTGCACTTGCAGCGCCAAGGACTCAGAACCGGGAGACGCCAACCCGCTCCACAGCCTCCAGATGTGATCGAGTGCGAGGTGGAACTTCGCATGCTCGATCACCTTTGTGAGGCTTTCGACATTGTTACAGCTATCGCCGTCGATACGAACCGCCGTCGCCAGGTACTTGAGGCGCTTGAGATGCCCCGGCTTGATCAACCACAATCTCGGCTTTCTGCCGGTTCCGAAGTGATTCCGGAGGGTTTCGGCGTCATGGTGCAACTGGTTCCAATCGATCTCTGGCGGCCGCTCCACATGACGCCGATCCGCATCTCGTGCCTCGGCTCGTAGCGGTCCCAAGTATTCCTCTGTGGCGAGCTGCAGCTCGAACCAGGGACGATCTCGTTTGGTCAGGACTTCCTGTAATGCGCGATCGATCCATGACTGTGGACGCCGCTGTGCATTCGCGATGGCGACCTGCACGACGCGCATCTTCTTAATCGCGGCGCGGATCGCTGGGAGACATTCGGGCGAACGCAGGTGAGCGCACGAGGAGTGGGGCTCCGATGAGCTGTCTAACGCTTTGCGGGCGCTCTTTTCGGATTCGACAAGAGATTTGAATGCTTGACCGTCGGGCACGTCCGAGCCGGGAGCCGGGCGCGCTCGAAGAAGACACTCGTGCTCGCCGGATGGAATACGGCGCAGAGTATCGAGGGCGGCATCTACGGCATCCGGAGTGACTCCAAGCGCCGAGTCGTGGCGCACAGCATCGGTGAACCAGTCGAACTGCTCCGCTTCGTCGTTGAGCTGGCGGGCCAAGCGCTCCGCCGTGCCAACGTATCCCGCTATGTGGTGTTCACGGGTGTCCTGCTCCCTGAGCACACGACGCCGATTCAACAGGTCAGCGATCTGCTCCTCGGCGCGCTGGCGTGCCTTGGCGTGGCGCTCTGCGTCTTCGCGGTACTGATAGACCTGTCGCTGACCGAAGCGTCCAGCGATGCCATGAACGCTGTCTTCTAAGGATTGCTGCTCATCCGCGCCGGCACCCAGAAGGCTCACCGCGAGCGGGCGTATCTCAGCGGGGAGCTTATTTCTGAGCACTTCAAGGGCACGAGGCGTCTGCGCCGTGATGAGCACCCGATTGCCAGTGGCCAACAGGTGGCACACGAGATTGGCGATTGTGTGAGACTTACCCGTTCCCGGAGGACCCTGAACAAGCGCTCCAATCGGATGATTCAATGCTTCGAGGATCCGTCGCTGTTCCTCATTGGCGGGCAGCGGCAGGTAGGCAGTGTCGGATGCTCGGGACGGCCGAGACCCGTTCGCCATTGTTCTTGGTTCGTCGTGTCCTTCGATCTCCTCGCAGAGGTCTCGCCATCCGGGTGGCGTTGATGCACCTGCACTCAGTTGCTCCCGGATTTTGTGCAGGAACTCCTGCACGCAGCGTTGGGATCGCCGTCTCAGAATCAACGCCGGCGCATACAAAACAACCGGATGTTCTCCCGCTGCGATTTCCGGTGTGTCGTTCTCGCGCAGATACACTCCGTGATCTGACAGTAGGTGCGCTAGCGAGTTCAGCACGGGATCGATAGCGCCACGATCCCAGATGTCCTCGCCGGCAGCCGCGAGCCCCTGTGCCGCCGCGGCCTCCATGCCAGGCGCACGGCGCTCCGGGGGGAGCATGTCGAACTCCACATTGAGCTGCGCGCCAGCGGTGTGCGGACGGACATGGAATCTCGCGCGTTTCTCGTCGAAGTCGAGATCGACCCGGCCCGTCACAAAGTGTCGGCGGATGCGAGTTGACCCGGCTGACCAGCACAACAGCCCGACGCCGAGCAGGAGCTCCACTTGCTCGCCGCGCGTTTGCAGATGGGAGTGTATCTCGAAGAGTTCTGCGTATCTGTCTTGGATCGATTGCCATCGCTTTCGCTCTGCCGCCCAAGGCCGCCACTGTGACTCGATGTACGCATCCCAAGCGCTCCACACTGCAAGATGGTCTTCGAGACGCAGCTCCTCAGAAGATGGCGCTTGCACTTCTTCGCTGAAAGGTGCGTTGGACGAGAACTGAGACTGCGATTCGGCATCTTCCTCGCTATCGGCCTCGTCGTTGGCCCAGATGGGGCGGAGAATCGTCTCGCGCAACTGGGGCTCAACATCGTGGTCATCGCGGTTCCACTCGTTAATCCAGGGCTTGCACTGCTCTGGCGGGGCCGGAAGCCTCGGCTCCCGCGGCTTCCGGATTTCGATCCAAAGATCGGGGTCGTCTTCATGCGCATCCTCCCGATGACGGGAGAAACACTCATCTTCTTCCGGCAGCCGACCGAGCCACATCACCTGCTCATAGGAGTCCACGTCTGAGATCGTCTTGGACCGCAGGCGAACCAGTTCCTCCAGGTACTGGACGAGCCGCGCGCATTTAGGACGGGTTTCGTTCGCGCTCATTCTCGCCCCCCCGTGCGACGCGAATGATGCGAATTCTGGCTGTGATTCGACTTTAGCCAGTCGTCGATCAACTCCCGATGGAACCGCCAATGGCGTCCGACCTTCTGGCCTGGAATCTTCCCCTCCTGCGCCAGCTTGTAGACCGTGGACTTGGGGAGCTTCAGGTAGACGACGAGGTCGTCGATCGTGAAGACTGCATCCGTCGGCACGAAATCGGAGCCGCGCATCGGCGGCGATCGGCGAGTACCTGATTCCCGGCTCGCGGCAGCCACGCAGCCATTGAACACGATCTACCAGTTGCTGTCAATCGCTGCGCCGTGCAGATCGACTTCCCCGCCGATCCTCAGGGCAGCGAACGCGAGCGCCGCTTCGCCGACATCGCTGACGGCTCGACCGCCAACCTCAAGGCCTCCGACCGCGGCGCCGCGACGATCGTCTGGAAGGCGCCCGGCACGGGCGTGCAATGGGCGATCGTGCGCCTCGGAGGCTTCGCCGAGTCGCATCTGTTCCCGGTGAAGCTCACGCTCGCCGGCGGGCAGCAGGGCTCGGCGCTCATCGAGGCGTCGTGGGTCTACGACGTCGCCGACGCGGTCACCGACGAGGTGTTGGCGTCCGGGGTGAGTCCGACCGCCGCGCCGCACAACTGGCGCCGCCCCGAGGTCGGCCTCGTCGCCCCGGCGACCTTCGGCTCGGCGCACTTTGATAAGGATGGCGCCCTCGTCCTCGACTGGATCAACGAGACGCCCCAGCCACGCTGGGCCTTCCCGATCCTTCTCTTGCAGTCCACCGGCGAGCAGGGCACGCCGTCGATGCCCGCGACCTGGCGCTACGACGTCGTCGACGCCATCAGCGGCCTGACGCTCTCGCCCGACACCGACCCGACCGCCAATCCCCACCAGTGGAAGCGGCCCGCCGCGGGCAAGGTGACGCCCGCGACCTTCGGCTACGCGACGCTCACCGCCGGGGGCGTGCTGACCATCGGCTGGATCAACGAGGTTCCCGAGGTTCCCGCGATCCATGTCTTTCCGGTCACGCTCGTCCTCGCAGAGCTCGCCAGCGGCAGCGCCGAACTGCCCACCAACCACATGTACCACGTCTTCGATGTGGCCACGGGCGCGGACCTCGGCCAGTTCGTCAACCCCGGCGCGCCGCCGCACCAGTGGAAACGTCCCGACATCGGCCGCTACGCGCCGGCCACATTCGGCCTGGCCTACCGCGACGCGAGTGATAACGTCATCATCACATGGATCAACGAGGTCCCCGAGCCCGAAGCGTGCGCCGCTTCCGGGGGCGGGGGCGCGTAGCGATGGCCGATCCGGGCAAGTTCGTCGTCCTCGAGAACGGCGCGTTCGGCCTGCTCGACACCGGTTCGTTCTCGATGTTCAACACCGACGGCCAGTGCCCGTCGTGCTGCATCGAGTTCACCCAGGCGTGGTCGTTCACGGATCAGGGCTTCATCGCCGGCGGGCAGAACGGCGCCGCCCGCGCCTACGACGACCCGGCGTCTGTCCCCGCCAGCCCGTGGACGATTCTGAACAACGGCCTCGGCCTGCGCCTCGACTGGGAGGACGACAACAACTGCGCCGGCTTCAACCCCAACACCCAGCGCGCGACCGCCACGGCCATCATCACGGTGCCCGTCGACACGATCATGACCGTTGACTGGTCGGGCCTCGGCGAGACACAGGCGCCCAACTTCGAGCTGATGAGCCTGTCCGTGGACGGCATGCTCGTCGGTTCGGCCCATGCCCCCGGCGGCGGCCAGGGCTGCTCGCCCATGGGCCCCGTCGTCTCCGACCCGCCCCCGCCCCAGCAGGTGCTGCTCACCGCGGGCGAGCACACCCTCTTCATCGACGCCACCACCAACGACCCGCTCTACCACTTCGGCGCGTTCTACCAGTTCGGGTTGACGTTCGAGGAGGCGTAAAGGGGGCTCGAGGCATGTGCTGCCGGACATGCGACAGGCGCTCGGCGCCATGATCGGCTGGACAATCGAAAAATAAAGGTTCATTCGACATTGGGCATGGTATCACAATACATTTCTTAGCACTCACTCGATCATGGCGATCTTGATGAAGGCCAAGAAGTTCACTGCCAGATTCTCGAAACGCGACATGATCCATCGGCCTCGCAGAGGTAGCCCGGCTCGCCGACGCCGGCGCCGGACGCGGCGAGCAGCAGCAGTTGGTCGGCGCCGGTCGTCGCGCCGTCGCCGTCGATGTCGGCGAAGCGCGAGTGCCGGGCGCCGCCGTAGGGGAGGTAACGCACACGCTCGACCGTCATCCCCGTGGCGCCGTCGATCACAGCGACCACGCCGAAGAGCGCGTCCGTAATATAATACCAGGTTGATTCGTACACGGCGCCGGCGGCGTCGTTGGTGAAGTCGCGGTTCTCCCTGCGGAGCACAGCGTCGTCGATGTGCCGGGCGCCCCACACCTGCTGGCACACGCGGTCGAATCCGTCGCCCGGCTCGGCGTCCAGGTCGTCGTCGATCCGCTCCTCGATGAGCCGCCATGATAGGTCGTAGATCATCACACGCTCCCGGTCCAGCACGCCGTCATAGTAGCCGTCCGCGTCGGCGCGGGACACCACACGCCAGTTCAGGCCGTTGTATTCGTGCTCGGAGCGGACGTCCGGGCCGACGGCGACGCTGACGAGGCGGTTCCATGCGTCGTGGGTGTAGGTGGTGACCACGCCGAGATCGCTCTGTGAGGTGCGGATGTTGCCGGCGGCGTCGAAGGTCCGGGGGTCGCCGGGGTTCTCCGTGCCGTCGCCGACTTCGACGATCTCGTTGGCGAGGACAAGGTTATAGGTTTGGAATTCATAAATGTATGCGATTGCAACCTGAACACGAAAAATACCTGAGCATCATTTACGAAGACTCACAGTCGCCATGCACCCGACACAAGTAAGAATATAAGTCACACAATAATACCGGGTCAGAGGTGGTAACAGCTGTCCCAGGAGGCATGCCGTATACGACGGATTTGACCAGCCGAACAAGCCCTTTCGAATCAATAGTTATTGTCAGGTCAGAACCGTCTATATAGGATTTGTATGGCATGGTGACTGGGTTGCCGATGGGTTCATCTTCTTCGATCGGATGCATCTCGCCAAAGAATCCGACCACATCGCCGTGGCGCCAAAAAAACAAATTGCTAATTAATTCAATAATATCATGATGCGCATTATGGTAGCAATCGTACTCAGCATATTCGGCTTCAGCCACGTCGGCATTTTCATCCATCAAGTGCCGCGTAGTACTCTTGGTGCACCCGGCGTAAGCCATAACAATTAATAGTGCGAAACAGGTGCATATTATTCGTTTACTATTTACATATGTTATCGAAGTGCTCCCGTACGCCAGTGGCGATTGCCGAAAATCGTGACATTGACTCTGTGTGTCAATCACATTCTTAGTCACAGTATCTATCCTCACAGGAGCCAAAGCACACTCTTGCGGTAAATTGGATTTTTATTGTTGGTGATGCGCATATACCCGCTACTTCGGTCGGCCATGGTATTTCTTGTTTTTGATCTGAAATTGTGACGCATTGAGTAGTACGACAAAATTGACTTGTCGGGCACGAAACAGTGGATCCGGTTTGACGCATAAAATCTCTTGCACGACGAACTCGATCGCACTGCATTTGTTGGCTTAAAGGCAATTCATTATATGACTTGTCGCAGCTCTCGCTGGCTAAGCGAATAAACTCGTCGATCCATGAGAGAAACTCTTGCACCAAGTTGTTCGCAAAATCTGTTCCATCCATCCAATCTCCGTCGCAATTTGTGGCCATAAAGGATGAGAATTGCATCGTCATGCAGATTCCGAAAGGGTCGGAATACGACACGGCGCGCCCTCGCACATACTCATACAACCCGCTTCCATCCACATACCCCGCCGGGTCGCGCTCCATCCACCGCCCCTCGCCCGGCCCGTAGGTCCGGTTGCGGACGGCGTACAGCCCTGTCGCGTCGTCGATTATGTAGCCGACGAAGCCAACCGGGCTGTCGATCGCGGAGATCTGGCCCGCGGGCAGCGCGGCGCCGAAGTCGCTCAGTTGAGTTATAAGGTCCACGCCGTCGATCACGCCGTCGCGGTTGAGGTCGGCCTCGCATAGGTAGCCCGGCTCGCCGATCGCGGCGCCCGACGAGGCCAGCAGCAGCGTCTGGTCCTCGTTCGTCGTCGCGCCGTCGCCGTCGATGTCGGCGAAGAGCGAGTGCCGGGCGCCGCCGTAGGGGAGGTAACGCACACGCTCGACCGTCATCCCCGTGGCGCCGTCGATCACAGCGACCACGCCGAAGAGCGCGTCCGTAACATAATACCATGTTGATTCGTACGAGGCGCCGGCGCCGTCGTTCGTGAAGTCGCGGTTCTCCCGACGCAGCACGGCGTCGTCTACGTGCCGGGCGCCCCACACCTGCTGGCACACGCGGTCGAACCCGTCGCCCGGCTCGGCGGCCAGGCCGTCGTCGATCCGCTCCTCGATGAGCCGCCATAAGAGGTCGTAGATCATCACACGCTCTCGGTCCAGCACGCCGTCATAGTAGCCGTCCGCGTCGGCGCGCGACACCACACGCCAGTTCAGGCCGTTGTATTCGTGCTCGGAGCGGACGTCCGGGCCGACGGCGACGCTGACCAGCCGGTTCCAGGCGTCGTGGGTGTAGAGCCAGTTGTCGACGCCGCCCGACGCGGCCTCGGCGTCGCGGCGGCTACAGTTCAGACTTCATGGTTGTCGAGCAGGCCCAATCCAAGAATATTTTAATAACATATAGTAGTTTAAGTGGATCACAGGCGGCTATGTACTTTTTGTCTCGAACTCGGCACCCGTACCAATCGTCATCGCTACGTTCGAATTCAACCGGGCTGAATGCTTTGTGCTCCAGGGGAGTCTCGGCCAAGTCGATTTCAACCCGCCACCCCGGGTTGTCCAGTGTTCCAATGTCGACCCCATATGAGTGTTCCCAATCGTCATTGCATTGTTCTTGGTACCACTGCTGCAGCCGAAGCATTACATCATTTCCATTGTCAGTGTTCATGTTGCTTTACGCCTTGCGAATGCTCGATATAGATGAATCAGAGTTCACTATACTGCGCAGTTATGCGGCCCTACATGGTATGGGTTGGAGGGGACTTTGGGGCAGGATTAGCATTGCCTGAAGGCGGGGACAAGTGTCTCTGAACATCCTCCAAGTCCTGCGGCGTCGCTGGACGTACATTATTTCGCTGTTTTTTGTCGGGATGAAGTCGTTGCGCAGGATCATGCACGTGAGGTGTACCTACTTCCCATTGGCCTCCTTTGTTAAAGTGTGGATCGCCGACCAGGTCGACTTTCCTCCCGTCAGGCAATACCACACGATTCTTGCCCTTGTTGAGACGCTTCAGGTTGTCTATGGTCCGGTCAATGTTTTTTAGCGGTCGTCCGACAGGCGTCAGGCCGGCGCAAAATATCAGAGTATCTTCCAGTGACGGATCTCGAATAAGGTCAATAGCATCGTCCACTTCATCCCAAAGCTGACGGAGCGTCTCGCGTAAGATTTCTCCTGGAAGAAAACGGAACGTATCGCGGATGATGCCCAGCTCGAAGAGGCCGTATGGATCAAATGCGTTCAGGGGGTGGGACCAAATATATTGGTATCTATTCGAGCCGTCGAAATATTCGATCGGATCCCTCGTCGTCCATCTGCCTGTTTCGGCGTCGAACCAGCGGAATCTCGCCAGGCTCATGTTGATGGCGTCGTCGTGGAGGTAGCCGCTGTAGCCGACGGTGTTGCCGTGCTGGCTGACGGCGCCGGGCGGCGCCGGGTCGGCGCCGAAGTTGTTGCTGAGGATAAGGAAGTCGGAGCCGTCGACGGCGCCGTCGCTGTTGATGTCGGCGTCGGGGTTATAGACGCCTGAGCCCAGCGACGCGCCCCAGGCGTTGAAGAATATAAGTTGATCGACGCCGTCGATCTTGCCGTCGCCGTTGAGGTCGGCGGGCGGGCGCTGCCGGGCCACGCCGTAGGGCGAGTAGTCCGTGCGCTCCACGAGATTG
>JBDIVU010000009.1:0-165329 GCA_039794205.1 Phycisphaeraceae bacterium | reverse complement strand
CGCCGACAACATCACAAACGGGCTTACGATCTTCGGGTTCGGGCTTTTCAAGAAAGTCGTTCTCGCGGACGGCGTCGCCGAGACGGCAAACGCCGTCTTCAACTCCGCGCGGGGGGGGGGGGGGGGATCACCTTCCTCGATTCGTGGGCGGGCTCGCTCGCGTACACATTTCAACTCTACTTTGATTTTTCCGGCTACTCGGACATGGCGATCGGGCTGGCGCTCATGTTCGGCATCAGGCTTCCCGTCAACTTCGACTCGCCGTACAAAGCAGGCTCGATCGTCGAGTTCTGGCGACGCTGGCACATAACGCTGTCTCGCTTCCTCCGAGATTATCTTTATATCCCGCTGGGCGGGAACCGACGCGGGCCGGTCCGACGGTACGCGAATCTGATAATCACGATGCTGCTCGGCGGGTTCTGGCACGGCGCCGCGTGGACGTTCCTCCTCTGGGGCGGGCTGCACGGGCTGTATCTCGTCTTGAACCACGCGCTCAGCGCCGCGTTCCGTCGCGCAGCCCCGAACAACAGCGTGTTTCATCATGCTTACCGGCTCGCCGCATGGGGGCTGACGTTTCTCGCGGTCGTAGTGGGATGGGTTTTCTTCCGCGCCGAGTCGTTCGACGCCGCGCTGCGCATGCTCCGCGCCATGTCCGGGCTGAACGGCGTGACGCTCGAGCGTTCGCATCTCACATTCCCGGGGGCGCAGGCGATATTCGTGGCGGCGATCGTCGCGTTCCTGGCGCCGAACACCAACGAGATAATGCGACGGCTGAACGCTCCGATCGGATGGACGCCGCGCGATCCCGAGACACTCCCCCGACTCGCCGCGCCGTTCATATGGAATCGCTCCCGCACGCGGACTGTCCTGGCGGGGGTCGTCCTGGCCGTCGCGCTCGTATATGTGAGCAGAGCCAATGAATTCCTCTATTACCAATTCTGACGTCCCGGCGACGGGACAGGCGCCCCACGCCCGCAGCCGGCTGACGATCCTGCTTGCGACGCTGGCCGTGACGCTCGTGTCTATCGCGGGGGTGAACGCGCTGGTCGATCCGTTCGGTGTGTTCCCGACGTTCGCTGCGGCGGGCATGCGCGACTTTGAATCCAAACGCGGCTCACGAACCGCCAAGGCTGCCGACCTCGCGCGCGGCGGGTACGGCGTAGTTTTCTTCGGCAGTTCACGCACCGAAACGGGCTTCGACCCGCGACTCGATTTCATCCCCGACCAGCCCGGGCACAACGCCGCCCTCGCGGGAACGAGCATGTGGGAACTCGTGCGCGTATACCGGCACGCCGCCGCGAACAACCCCGTCCGCACTGCGGTCTTCGCGCTGGATTTTTTTATGTTCGCTCAAGGCCGGGGCGAATTCGACGACTTCCTCTCTTCGCGATTCAATCCCCACCGCGGCGAACCCGCGCATACCCTGGACCTGCTGCTGAGCCAGCGCGCCCTGGCGGCGACTATCACATCAATTCGCGCGGCGCTCTCTGGCAACGCATCAAACTACGACGACGCCGGCTTCCGCGCCGGCGGCATAGTCGAAACCATGCGCACGAGCGTCGAGATCAGCCGGGCGCGCATACGTGGATTCCGCAGCGGGATCTTCGCGGATTATATATTTGATGAAGACGCGTTCAACGAATTTGCGGAAATAGTCGCGGCTCGCTACAGCGACGGACTTACTACTATCATACTTGTCCCCCCGATCCACGCTCTGCATCTGGAACTTATCCGCGACGCCGGGCTATGGGAGGAATTCGAACAGTTCAAGCGCCGCCTGGCGCGTCTGGCGCGCAAGAGCGATTCCGGCGGCGGCGTCTTCGTGCACGATTTCACCGGCTACAGCCGATTCACAACCGAGCCGCTGCCCCTCGATGATCCCGGCCGGCCGATGCGCTGGCACTGGGAGACCTCCCACTTCCGCGCGGAGCTCGGGGAGATCGCGCTGCGGATCGTGTTCGGAGCGGACGCCGTCGAAGCAGGCTCGACTTTCGGTCGGCCGCTGGACACGGCGACTATCGAGGAGCACCTGGCGCAGATCAGGCACGATCGCGACGCATGGGCCGGATCGGCGGCGGCGGACCTGGCCTGGTTCGCCGAGGTTGTCGGCCGGCGGTGATCGGCGCCGATCGGGCCACGCCCGGGCGCGCCGGGGCTTGACTGCCGTATTCATGTCGTGTATATTCCTGCAATGAAAGCACAACGCCGACGCGCGCTGATTTCGAGCCTGCTCGCCGACCGCCCAGTGAAGAACCAGTGGGAACTGCTCACCATGATGGCCGACGCGGGGGCCCCCGTGACGCAGGCGACGGTGTCGCGCGACCTCGCCGCGCTCGGCGCCGTGCGAGGCCCGGAGGGCTATTACCTGCCCGGACCAATATTCAGCTCCGATGAGGCAACACCCGCTCTCGCTGCGGATTTGACAGGTCACGCGCTTCAAGTGCGCGAGGCGGGGACGCTGCTCGTGCTCCGCACGGCGCCGGGACACGCGAACATCGTCGCTGTCTCGCTCGACCGCGCCCGGCTGCGCGGCGTGGTCGGGACGATCGCGGGTGACGACACCGTTTTCGTCGCCACACCGAATCGAGCCGCCGCCGATTCGCTCCGCCGGCTCATCGAATCCATCATTCACGTGTCAAAGACGTGACCGGTATGACGCATTTTTTGTCAACACGTGAATGGACATCAGCCGCGATCAACCGCCTGCTCGACGACGCAGCGATGCTCAAGCGCGCGCCTCGGAACGCCTCGCTGGACGGACGGACTGTCGCGCTTGTCTTCTTCAATCCGTCGTTGCGCACGCGCGCATCGATGGAAGTCGGCGTCGCGCAGCTCGGCGGGCGTGCCGTCGTTCTCGAACCCGGCAAGGGCGCCTGGCCGATCGAGTTCACCGACGGCGCAGTGATGGACGGCGACCGCGAGGAGCACATCGCCGAGGCCGCCCGCGTGCTGTCGCGCTACTGCGATCTCATCGCGGTCCGCGCGTTCCCGGCTTTCGAGAACTGGGCCGATGACAGAGAGGATCGGGCGCTGGCCGGGTTCGCGCGGCACGCGACCGTGCCAGTCATCAATATGGAGACGATCGAACACCCGCTTCAGGAACTCGCCCACGCGCTGACGCTGCGCGAACACCTCGGCGAACTCCGCGGCCGCAAGCACCTCGTGACGTGGACCTATCACCCGCGCCCGCTCAACACCGCCGTCGCCAACTCAGCCGTGATGATCGCGACGAAGCTGGGAATGGATGTCACGTTGCTTTGTCCGACCGAGGAATACCTTCTCGACGAGCGGTACCTCGGCGCCGCGCGCGAGAACGCCGCGGAGAGCGGCGGTTCGTTCACGATCACGCACGACATCGAAGCCGCGTACGCCGACGCGGATGTTGTATACGCCAAGAGTTGGGGAGCGATCCCGTACTTCGGCCGATGGGGCGACGAGAAGCCGCTCCGGGATCTGTATAAACATTTTATTGTCGACGAGCAGAAGATGTCCCTGACGAACAACGCATATTTCAGCCACTGCCTGCCGTGTCGGCGGAATGTGAAGGTGACCGACGCCGTGATCGACTCGCCGCGCTCGCTGGTGATCGACGAAGCGGAGAACCGCCTGCACACACAGAAGGCTGTTCTCGCTACGCTGCTCGCGACACAACATAAGAAAGCGGCGGACAATGCCTGAACACACACGAACCGTCGCGCTCGCGTTCAGCGGCGGGCTGGACACGTCGTATTGCGTAGCGTCGCTGGTCTACGCGGGTTGGCGGGTGATCACCGTCTACGCGGACACCCGGGGGGGCGACGGCGCGGACGCGATCGAACGTCGCGCCCTGTCGCTCGGCGCCGACCGCCATATCCGAGTGGATGTAAGTAATGAACTCTGGGATGCGTTCGTCGTTCCGTTTGTCATGGCGGGGGAACTGCACCTCGGCGCATACCCCCTGCTGTGCTCGGACCGGTACGTGATCGCGTCGGCGACGGCGCGCGTCGCGCACGAACTCGGCGCCGACGCCGTCGCGCACGGCTGCACCGCGATGGGGAACGATCAGGTCCGCCTCGATATCGCGCTCGGATGCCTGACGCGCCTTCCGATCATCGCGCCGATACGCGAACTGCAAGGCGTGACAGATTCGCCACGCGAATATGAGATCGACTTTCTTCGTTCACGGGGGCACAGCGTCGACGCGGCCGTGCGCGCGTACTCGATCAACGAGAACATGCTCGGCGTGACGATCTCCGGTTCGGAAATCGACAAATACATGGCGCCGGATGAAACGCTCACACGTCGGATGACCCGTCCGCGCACCGAGTGGCCCGCCGAGCATATCGACGTGATAATCACGTTCGAAGCGGGCGTCGCAACGGCGCTCGACGGGGTCGCCGCGCCTGGGCCGCGGCTGCTGCAAATACTCAATGACAGATTCGGAGCATTCGGCGTCGGTCGCGGCGTATACACCGGCGACACGATCCTGGGTCTGAAAGGACGAATCGTGTTCGAGGCGCCGGGGCTGACGGCGCTGCTCGTCGCGCATCGCGCGCTCGAGCAAACCACGCTGACGCGCGAGCATGGCGCGTTCAAGCCGGTCGCCGCGCGAAAATGGGCGGAACTCACGTATTCCGGCTTGTTTTTCGACCCGTTGCGCGAAGACATAGAACAGATGATCCGCAGCGGGCAGCGGCTCGTAACCGGCGCAGTTACGGTCCGATCGCACGGCGGGATGTGCGAGGCAATCGCGGTGGACGCGGCATATCCGCTGGTGTGCCCCGGCGCGGTGTATGCGCAGCGGGCGCCTTGGTCCGCGGCTGACGCAGCGGGATTTGTAAAGTTGTTCGGGTTGAGCACCACAAGCCGGGCGTCGGCGATTGATCAATCGAAGGAGCCGTCGTGCCCGAGCGAATTCTGAAGCATCTTGCCGCGCTGGTTGCGTGCGAGACGACAAACCCGCCGCGCGCCATCACAGGAGATTCTCCGATCGTGAGGTATGCAGCCGACGTGATGCGCAACGCCGGGTGCATGGTCACGGTGCGCGACCTGGGCGGCGGATCCGTGTGGACGCTGGGTGTGCGCGGCGCGGCATCGACATTGTTCAATTGCCATCTCGACACCGTGCCCGTGAGCGGCGCCTGGTCGGCGGATCCGTTCACTCTTCGAGTCCGCGACGGCCGCGCTTTCGGTCTCGGCGCGTGCGATATCAAAGGCGCCGGGGCGGCGATGCTGACGGCGATCGAGTGTTCCGATGCGCCCGCGGCGCTGCTTTTCTCGACGGACGAGGAAGCCGGGCCGGGGCTTTGCGTGAAGGATTTTCTGCACGCACGCCCGGTGGAATTCGTCCGCGCGATCGTGGCGGAACCCACGCTGACACGCGCCGCGTTCGCGCACCGCGGCCTGCTCTCCGGCGTTGCCGAGTTCACCGGAACCGCGGCGCACGCTTCGAACGATCCCGCGACGATAGAGAGCGCCGCGCACAAGGCTTTGCGCTGGGGCGCCGCGGCGCTCGAATGGGCGGAAGCGCGCAGCAGGCTCGGCGGATCTCCGCGGCTGAATATCGGGGTTATATCGGGCGGGACGAAATCTAATGTTGTCGCCGCGTCGGCGACGCTGCGGTTCGGCATGCGCCCCGCGCCGGGTGACGATCCCGACGCGATGCTCGCCGGACTAGCCGACGCGGGGAGCCAATCCGATCGGCCGGCGTTGCATATGTCATTCACCGGCCCGGCTCTAGCCCCGTCGCGGGAGATGACGGAATGGGCTGGCTTCCTGGAGAAATCTCGCAACGAACCGCTCGCGTTCTGGACCGAAGCCGCGCTCTTCGGCGAGGCCGGCGTTCCCGCTGCGGTGCTCGGGCCGGGCGACATCGCGCAGGCGCACACTGCGGACGAATGGGTCGCGCTCGATCAACTCGCCGCCGCTTCGCACATATATCAACAGATTATGGAGGCCCCGTGATGACTGCGCTGGCCGGCGCTCGCGTCTCGGCGGGCATGAACATGAACGCAAACACAGACGCATTCGTAGCGCTGCTGCGAAATCTCGGCGGTCGCAAGGAGATCGAACGTTACCTCCGCGCGTTCACCGGAACTCCCGCGGACCGCATCATCATCGTCAAAGTCGGCGGCGGCGTGATCGGCGACCGGCTCGATGAGTGCGCGTCGGCGATCGCGGCGTTGTGGGCGATCGGGCTTAGGCCCGTGCTCGCGCACGGCGCCGGGCCGCAACTCACCGGCGCGCTCGCCGCGACCGGGCGCGAGCAGAGCTGGTTCGACGGGCTGCGCGTCACGCCGCCCGACGCGATGACGGTCGTGCGGAAAGTATGCAGGGACGTCAGCGCGACGCTCGCGCGGGCGCACGAGGCGCTCGGCCTGCGTTGCAGGCCGCTGCCTTCGGATGTAATTCATGCTGAGTTGCTCGACAGCAGGCTCGGACTGGTCGGAACCGCTGTCGGCGTCGACGCGGCGCTTATAACGGATGCGATCGACGCGGGGTGCATGCCGATCGTGTCGTCACTCGGCGTCAGCGCGAGCGGGCAGTTGCTTAACGTCAACGCCGACGCTGTCACGGCGTCGCTGGCGGCGGGACTCAATGCGAAGAAAGTTGTTTTTCTGACTCCCACCGGCGGGCTTTTCGATGTGGCCGGCCGGATTATTCCCGCGATTGATCTCGCGGAACTCGCGGGCGACGAGCAGTGGATAACCGGCGGGATGTCACGGAAGTTGACGGAGATACGCGGGATGCTCGCGCGTCTGCCGCGCGAGGCGAGCGTGTCGATCACGTCGCCCGAGCATCTGCTGCGCGAGCTCTTTACACACGCCGGCGAGGGAACGCTTGTGCGTGTCGGCTCACCGGTTCGCGAGATCGACGACGCGGCCGGCGCTGACTGGTCGGCGTTGCGAACGCTGCTGGAATCAAGTTTTGGCGGCACGCTCGCGGACGGGTATCCGAACGGGGCTCCGATCGTGAGGCTGATAATCGGCGGGAATTACGACGCCGCGGCGATCGTCACGCGGCTCGGGCCGGGCGCGTATCTTGATAAGTTCGCGGTCACCGCGGAAGCTCAGGGGCAGGGCGTCGGCGCGAAAGTCTGGCGCCGGCTTGTGGAACTCGAGCCGCGCCTGTTCTGGCGTTCGCGCTCGGGCAACCGCATCAACCCGTGGTACTTCGAGCGGGCCGACGGCTTTGTGCGCCGACCGGACTGGTGCGTTTTCTGGTGCGGCGATTTTTCGCCTCGCGAGATTGAAGATGGTGTAAAATCGTCTCTCGCGGCGCCGGTTACGATCCATCGCGTCACGGCGCCGGAAGCGAGTTGATATGCAGACGCGGGACGGAACGATTCCGGTGAGCGTCGTCGGGGCACGCGGCTATGTCGGACGTGAACTGCTCCGGCTCGTAGCGCGTCATCCGCGGCTGACGCTCGCGCTCGCGGCGTCGAGCGAACTTGCCGGTGAGCCGATCCGCGCGAGTATTCCCGATTGGCCCGGCGATGAGGTGTTTGCGGCGCCTGATGCGGCGCTGTTCGCCGAGCGCGGGGGGAGCGCGATCTTTCTTGCGCTTGCCAACGGCGCCGGACTTAGATTTATGGATGAATTCGATCGGGCGGGAGGCGAAGCCGTGCTCATCGATATCAGCGCTGATCATCGGCACGACCCGGAGTGGGCGTATTGCATCCCGGAGATCGACGGCGCCGCCGCTGTCGGCTCCCGGCGCATTGCGAATCCCGGCTGCTACGCGACTGCGATGCAACTCGCGCTCGCGCCGCTGCGCGACTGGATCGTCGGGCCGGTGTTCTGCGCGGGTGTGTCGGGTCACAGCGGGGCCGGGGCCGCGCCTAATGAACGCAACGACCCGGTTGCGATCCGTGATAATGTTATACCGTACGCGCTGGCCGGGCACGGGCACGAGCGCGAAGCGGCGTCCCGGCTCAGTGTGGATCTGCGCTTCACGCCGATGGTCGCCGAGTTCTTCAGGGGGCTTGTGGTGACCGCGGCATGCACGGTGCGTGACGGGACGACCGTGGCTGCGCTGGCGCATCGTTTTACCGAATTTTATAGTGATTCACCGCTCGTCCGCGTGCTTGAACACGGCGCGCCGACCCCCGCGATGCTGGCGGGCGACCCCGGCGCCGCGATCGGCGCGTTCGCGGTTGATCCTGTTGATCCGAGGCGTATCGGGGTCGCGTGCGCGATCGACAATCTGCTCAAGGGCGCGGCGACTCAGGCGATGCAGAATCTCAATCTTGCACTGGGGCAGCCGGCGCTGGAAGGAATCATCCCGTGACGACACCGCTGTGGGACAAGCCCGGCGCAGAGATCGACCTCGCGACGATGCGATACATGGCTGGGCGCGATATTGAACTCGATCGCCGTCTGCTGCCGCACGACATTCGCGCGTCGATCGCGCACGTGCGCGGGTTGCGGTCGATCGGCGCGCTGCCGGGCGCCGACGCGGACGCGATCATCACTGAACTCCGCACGCTTGCCGATGACGTGCGCAGCGGCGAGTTTGTGCTTGATGATCGTTTCGAGGACGGGCATTCGGCGATCGAGGCGCGGCTGGTGGATCGGCTCGGCGCGGCGGGCGGGAGGGTGCATCTCGGGCGAAGCCGAAACGATCAGGTGCTCGTCGCGATGTCGCTTTATGTGCGTGCGGAACTGGCTCGAGTTCGTACGCTCGCGCTCGATGCGGCTTGCGCCGCGCTAGATCGGGCGCGCGAACTGGAGCATGTCGTCATGCCCGGGTACACACATCTCCAGCGGGCGGTTCCTTCGACGGCGGGGCTGTGGATGGCGTCGTTCGCGGAATCTTATCTTGAGAATGCGTCGCTATTGCGGCTTTCGGCGCAGTGGTTCGACGCCTGCCCGCTCGGGACGGCGGCGGGGTACGGCGTGAATCTTGATCTCCCGCGCGACGCGGTCGCCGATGAACTCGGCTTCGCTCGCGTCGTGGTAAACCCGATGCATGCGCAGGCGTGCCGCGGCTCGCACGACGTGCAGGCGCTCGCGGCGCTCTGGCAGGTTGCGCAGACTGTCAGGCGGTTCGCGTGGGATCTATCGCTCTTTGCGTCGGCGGAGTTTGGTTTCGTGCGGCTACCGGCTCGCGCGACGACGGGATCGTCGATCATGCCGAACAAACGCAACCCGGATCTCGCGGAGTTGCTGCGCACGCTCGCGGCGGAGGTCGGCGGGCGGATCGCGGAACTGATACAGATCGTCTCGCTGCCTAGCGGTTATCACCGCGATCTTCAGAGCGCCAAGGCGCCGGTGATCGCGGCGTTTGAGGCGGTGTCGGCGGCGATGACGCTTGTCCCGCCGTTGATTCGTGATCTTGAGTGTGATCGCGCGCGGATGCGCGCGGCGATCGAGCCGGCGATGCTTGCGACGGACGAAGCCGTCCGGCTTGCGGCTGGCGGCATGCCGTTCCGCGATGCGTATCGAGCGGTCGCCGAGCGGCTCGGGTCGTTGACCGACGCGGACGCAGATCGGAGCGTGCGCGAGCGTGTTTCGCTCGGCGGGACGGGGAATCTCGGGCTGGATATCCTGTCACGCCGTATCGACGAGGAGCGCGAGCGGCGGCTCGCCGACGATTCGGACAGCGACGCGGCAGAGCGAACATGACTTTGCATACCATTACGAATTCATCAACCATCGGTCTTACGTACGGCGTGCGTCCTGGGCGACGCATGACGGACGCGCAGCGTGCGTGGCTGGGCGAAAGGATGCGCGGGCGATCGGTCGCGATCGTCGGCGGGACGGGCGCGGTCGGGCTGGAGACACTCGCGCTCTTCGTCGAAGCGGGCGTGGACGCTTCGTCGGTGCACGTGTTCGCGTCGGAACGATCCGCGGGGCGCGAGATCGAAATCGACGGCGTGCGCTGGACGGTCGGCGCGACGGACCCCGGCGAGATCGCTTCGTGCGACGCGGCGATCCTCGCGCTCGACGCGGCGTTGTCGCGCGAACTGGCGCCGAGGCTGGTCGAGCGCGGCGTGCTGGTTGTGGATCATTCGTCGGCGTTCCGCATGGACCCGGCCACGCCGCTGGTGATACCGGAGATTAATGGGAGTGATCTTGCGGGAGCGCGTCTCGTCGCGTCGCCGAACTGCACGACGACGATCGCGATGATGCCGGCGGACGCGATCCGGCGCGAGTTCGGGCTTGAATCTATGGGAGTTGTGTCGTATCAGGCTGCTTCGGGGGCGGGGCTGGCGGCGCTTGAGGGGCTTGAGCGCGAGTGCCGGGCTGCGCTGGCGGACGACGAACCGGCTGCGGGATTCTTCCCGGTCCCGGCGGCGTTCAACGTCTTCCCGCATGAATCGGCGATCGCGCCGGGCTCGCGCTCCAGCGGCGAGGAAGTTAAGATTGCGCGCGAGAGCAGACGCATGTGGAAGGAGGATTCGCTCGCGGTCGAGGCGACGTGCGTGCGCGTGCCGGTGTTCCGCACGCACACGGTCGCGCTCCGGCTCGTGCTGCGGTCGGGTGCGACGATCGCGGAGATCGAGGGCGCGGTGCGCGCGATGGAAGGCGTCGAGCTACTTGATTCGAGTTCGCCGGCGCCGACGTCGCTGGGGGCGACGGGCCGATGCGTCGTGCTTGCCGGCCGTGTGAAGCCGGCGGACCCGACCGCCGAGGCGGACGGCGAGCACCGCGTGGTCAGCCTCGTCGCGGCGGGCGATCAACTGCTCAAAGGATCGGCGTGGAACGGCGTGCAGATCGCGGCGAGTATGTGACGCCGGCATACTCGTATCCGTAATAATACGAATACGGCACTACGGCGGATTGCCGACCGCATCCATCCTTGAAGAGCGCGGTATTATGCGCGACGCAAACGCACGGAGCCGGCAGTGGAGTCGGCTTTTCGTACGGAAACACGGGAGGGCCGCTTCGATGCCAGCACCAGTAGTGCATTTCGAGATCGGCTGTCAGAATCTGGAGCAAACTACTAGGTTCTACAGTGACATTTTCGGCTGGGAGTGCCCGGCCTGCGACCAGAACATGGCGATGGTCAACAACTTAGGTCCGTACGCCGCCGCCAAGTCCGACGGCATCGGCGGCCATATCTCGGCGCTCGGGCATCCGCCGCATCAGTATGTCACGTTTTACATTCAGGTGGACGACATCGAGGCGACGCTTTCCAAGATCAATGGCATGGGAGGGTCCACGCTCGTCCCCAAGCAGGAAGTGCCCGGCATGGGCTGGTTCGCGTGGTTCAAGGATCCTGAAGGGAACGCCATCGGCCTTTGGAAGGCTATGGCGCGATGATTCTTGTAAGAATATAACATCGGCTCCTCGCCAGACCGCCTGCCGATCATTCGTCACGAATGGGAAGCGACGCTCAGTCGGTGATGCCGACTGCTCACCCAGATTGTGACGGGTTGGCTTCGCGTGCGCTTACTGCCCACCAAAGGGCCAGCAGGACTGCGATCGTGCTGAGGAGCCACATCGGGGGCAGGTAGGCGTGGCCGGCGTTGATGTTCAGGCCTCGGCTGTAGCCCATCGAGAGGACGTGCAAGGCGAGGGCGGCCATGGCGGCGACTGAAATCAGGCGACGGCTTTGCGCTGAGACGCCGGAGCGGAGCGACAGGAAAATAAGAGCCGCGGCCAGGCCGCCGAACAGGAAGACCATCTCCCCGGCGAACGTCATGCGCGGCGGGACGGCGGGGTCGGCGGCGTCGCGGAAGAATTCGCCGAAGTAGGCCGGGTTGAGGATCGCGAGCGATATGGGGATATGCCAGACTACGCCGAAGACGCCGGCGCGGAACCACGACGCGGGATCGGCAGCGGATCGGACGCCTTGTGATTTTCGCCATGCGTGGTGGAAGCCGGCGGCGAAGCACAAAGCCGCGGCCATGGAAACGCCTTTGTTCACCACGAATACGGGCAGGTGTTCGAGGTTCTTCGGCATGAAGACGATGTAACGCACGACGGAGTAGACAACGGACGCGGCGTAGATCGAGAGGATTGAGCGAAGCATGATTCACTAACGATAATCACCGGATAATGAACGCTCAATCCGCTGCGATGAGCCGACGCCGGGCGCGCGGATCGACTGCGGCTCGGGGCGCGATCCGGCGCGCGGTTGAGTATATAAGAATGTGAGCGGCGGCTAAGCCCGCGGTTCGGGCGGTGATCAGCGTCGGCGCCGGGCGATGGCGGCAGCGCTTAGGAGTGTCAACGCGACGGCGGGTCCGGGGGTAGGGATGACGCCGGCTTGGCTGATTTCGCCGGTGCCCGACGCGGTGAAGCCGGTGACGAAGCCGTCTGCGGTGGTGAGCGAGCCGGGGTCGATCTGGACTGAAAATGAAACGACCGCGGGTTCGAGCAGTTGGAGTCCGAACGGCAGGTTCTGGGCGTCGATCGAAGCCACGGCGCCGGAGAATAGGAACTGCGCCTGTCCGGCGATATCGAGGAATGTCAGGCTGACCTGCTCGACGCGGAGTAGCAGGAACTCCGAGGCGAGGGGCGATGTGCCGATGAGCAGGTCGATGAAGCCGGGCGAGTTGCCGGGGGTGACGATGTTGTGCGCGGAGTTTTGCACGAAGGGGATGTTGGTGACGCCGGGGATGAAGACGTCGATCGAGATGTTCGCGGAGAAGCCGGCGACCACCATGTTATTGAAGAAGAAATCGACGGAGCCGAGCGGGTCTGCGTCGGCGGGATCGGCGAATCCGCCGAGGGGAGCGCCGGCGTCGCGGATCGACGAGCCGTCGTATACGAGGTCAAGCCCGGTGAAGGAAATGAGGACGCCGGCGGACGCGGGGGCTGCGCATGCGGTGAAAGTTGCGATCGACGCGACGACCGCCGACGCGCGGCTCGCGCAAGTAAACCATTTCATGGCGGAGAGACTCCTCGTCTGGTGAACCCTGTGCTGACTCCCGCCCGGATCGGCGTGCGACCGACCCGGACCCCGAGTGGTGAGAGTGTACCACGATTCGAGGCTTATGAGTCAGAAAATCGTCGGAGCCGGCGCGGATCGGAGCCCCGGCCGGTATGAGCGACGGGGATGAAGCCGGTGTAGAGGGATATGCCCGAAAAAAACGCCGTAACGGGGCAAACCCCGCACGGCGTTTTCAAGAGCGGGTGAAGGGACTTGAACCCTCGACATTCACGTTGGCAACGTGACGCTCTACCACTGAGCTACACCCGCGATGTTTGCCCGGATCGGCTGTCGCCTGCGGGCCTCGTCGGACCGGCCGGGGCGAGGGCCGACGGGATGAAAAGTATGACGGCTTGGGCGCGTCTGTCAACGCGCCCTGGGCGGATCGCCGGCAGATGCGGGCTTCGGGGGTTCGCCCGGCTGGCCCGGCTGGGGATTTCTCTCGGCGTCGGTCGGTTCAAGCCCCGCCAGGGCGTCGGTGATGGTTCCGGCGAAAGCCTCAGCGCCGAAATTCTCGGTCGCCCGGCTGCGCATCATCGCGGTCATGGGTTGGGCGTGTACGCCCACGAGGATCAGCCGCGTGCCGTCTGATGAGGCTCGTCTGCGGAGTTCGTCGAGGGCGTGCAGGCCTGTCGCGTCGATAGCGGGCACGCGCGACATCTCGAGGATCAGCACTTTCGGCGGGGTCGAGACGGCGTCGAGCGCCTCGCGCATCTTATAAGCGGCGCCGAAGAAGAACGGGCCGTCGATCTCGTAGACCTGCACGCCCGGGGGCATTTTGCCGAACTTCCCGTTGCGCAGCGGGGAGTCGGACTCGGGATCGCTGAGTTCCTCGCGTATGGCTGCGACGTTGGTTACGTCGGACATGCGTTTCATGAAGAGGATCGCCGCGAGAACCATCCCGACCTGCACGGCCACGGAGAGATCGATCAGCACCGTCAGAAGGAACGTCGCCAGCAGTACGGCGAGGTCGCTCTTGGGCGCCCGCATGTGCCAGCGGAAGCAACGAACCTCCGACATGTTGTACGCCACGACCATCAGCACGCCCGCCAGCGACGCCAGCGGGATGAGCACCGCGTACCTTGATAAGAACAGCAGCACGACCAGCAGTGTCAGCGCGTGAACCATCCCGGCGACGGGGGTTCGTCCGCCCGCTTGGATGTTGGTCGCGGTGCGGGCGATGGCGGCGGTGGCGGGGATCCCGCCGAAGATCGGGGTGATGATGTTGGCGGTCCCCTGGGCGATGAGTTCGGTGTTGGAGCGGTGCCTGGTCCCGAGTGCGCCGTCGGCGACGACCGCGCACAGGAGCGACTCGATCCCCGCGAGGAGGGCGATCGTCAGCGCCGGCCCGACGAGGTCGGGAAGCCGGCTGAAATCGAGCGTTGGCAGGTGAGGTTTCGGCAACCCGCTGGGGATGGAGCCGAAGCGGTCGCCGATGGTCTCGACTCCTACGCCGAAGAACTGCACGATCGCCGTGGCGAGCAGGATCGCGACGATCGGTGAGGGGATCTTCTTCGGGCCGAACTGGCGCCAGATCTGTATGAACGCGATCGTCCCGAAGCCCATGGCGAGCGCTGCGGGGTTGATGGTCTGGAACGTTTCTGCGTAGATACGGAATCGCCCGATCGAGTCGGGTGGGAGCGGGCCGGTTTCGAGGCCGAGCAGGTCGCGGATCTGCCCGATGGCGATGACGACGGCGATGCCGCTGGTGAAGCCGGTGGTGACGGGATAGGGGATGAACTTGATCATGCCCCCGAGCCGGGCGATGCCCATGACGATGAGCATGACCCCGGCGAGCATGGTCGCGAGCATCAGCCCGTCCCAGCCGTGCTCTGCTGCGATGAGGTAGACGATGCCGACGAACGCTCCGGTGGGTCCGCCGACGTTCACGCGCGACCCGCCGAGCGCGGAGATGATGAACCCGCCTATCACGCCCGTCGTGAAGCCGATCGCGGGCGGGGAAAGCCCGGCGGAACTCGCCACGTCCTCGGGCACCGACGCGATCCCGAACGCCAGCGACAGCGGGATCGCGACGATCCCCACCGTCAGGCCGGCGAGAGAGTCGCGCACGAAGTTTGCGCGTGTGTAGCCCCGCAGACACGTCAGCGATTTAGGAAGAAAAACTCTGTTGTGAGGCATAAATCGGGTATCCGCACCGGGAGCGCGACGCATTCAAGACGTGGCGCGGACTTCCAGCCCGACGCCGCACAACGAGCATTCTACCCGCACGTGCGGGGACGCCCGTGCCACTGGACTATTTTCCCACGGGCGCGGGGACGCCCGTGGCTCTGATCTATTCAGCGACTCGGGAGCGCATCACGTGCACCGGCGTTCGGCGGCTGTCTCGGCGTCGAGCATGTCGGCGTGGGGTCTGTTCGACTCGGCGCCTGAA
This sequence comes from Phycisphaeraceae bacterium, assembly GCA_039794205.1. Lineage (GTDB taxonomy): Bacteria > Planctomycetota > Phycisphaerae > Phycisphaerales > UBA1924 > J020. The sequence goes on along the minus strand of JBDIVU010000009.1, from coordinate 150,076 downwards.
CATCACTGCGAATATCGCGCCGGCGATCGGCGTCGTCGCCGCCCGTATCCCGCATTCGATCTGCACGGCGCTGGAGATCGCCGAGGGTTGCCGATCTCGGCGGCCGGCCCTGATGCACGGGTCGTCGATCGCCCGGAATGGCGACACGATGCGCCCTAAACTGCACGCGATGTCGGCACGGGCTATTTTCATCGCGATCGGTGTGCTCGTCGCGCTGGGGGCGCTGGCCTGGCTTGTCACGCCCGGGGGCGGCGGTGCAACGGAGAGGCCGGCGCCGATGCTGGACTTCTCCCCTTCGGACGTTCGAGCGTTCGTCATAGATCGGCCCGGCGCCGGGGCTGAGCACGTCTCGCGCGGCTCGTTCGGCTGGACGCACTCGGTCGGGACACCGGGCCAGCCCGGTGCAACGTGGCCGATCGACGCGGCCCAGCCGCGGGCTTTGCTCAGCGTGCTCGGCGCGCTTGTCCCCGTCGCCGATGCGCAGTCGAGCGCGATGCCCGAAGGCGCATTGACGCTGCGCCTGCTGCTTGCAGACGGCGGTGAGCGGACGCTCGAACTCGCGCCGACTTCGGTCGGCGGGCGTCGGCTGGCGCGCGCGAACGGCGGGGCGGTCGTCACGATTGATAAGCCGATCTTCGAGGCGCTGACGTCGCCCGGCCCGCGCGCATGGCGCGAGACGCGCGTGTTCCGATCCGTCGGCGCCGAGACCTCGCGCATCTCGATCGAGCACTCGAACTCGAGGATAGTTCTGGCGCGTGTGCTCGGGCGGTGGTCGATGCGCTCGCCGGCGCGGGCGCCCGCGGACGATGACGCGGTCGCCAGGCTGCTCGATGATCTCGCGAACCTGCGCATCGACGAATGGTCCGACCGCGGGAGCAGGACCGACGGCGCCTCGGACGAACCTTTCCTGCGAATCCGCCTGGAACGCGATCGCGCCACGGCCGACGCCGACGGCGATCGAATCGTGGACACCGACGCGGAGGCGTTCGCAGTGTTCGGACCGGCGGACCTCGCCGGGGCGCAGCGGGTCGCGATCGTAGGCGACCCCGGCGCCGCAGCGGTCATCGATGCGCTGACGCTCGGGCGGGTCGCGCCGCTGGCGGAATCTCTCGTGAGCCGGGCTGCGGTTGATTGGCATGCGTCGAGGATCGCGCGGATCAGCGTCGAGTATGAAGGGTCGGTCGTGCGCACGCTCCGCCGGACGCTCGACGGCTGGCGGGACGACGAGACGGGCGGCCCCGCCGACGATGCGGCTAACCAACTTCTTACATTGCTGACCGTCGAGGTATGCGACGATGTGTCGTTCGCTGCGAATAATCGTGCGCCGGCGATCGCGCACGTCCGGCTGATCGGCTTCGACGACGGGGAACTCGCCGCGGCTTCGATCGCGCGCGACGGCGATGATCTGATCATCACGACCGGCGACGTGCATCGGCGTTACGTACGGACGCCGGCGCCGATCGCGCTCGCGCGGTGACGCCGGGGTTGGGGTCAGTCATCGACGGGTCTGCGCCAGCAGAGCATCGCGTCATCACCGAAACGCCGGAAACGTTCGAGCCGGAACTTTGCAGAACTTGCGAGCGCGCGTTCGGTCAGGCCGCCGACCGCGGCGATCGCGTTCGCGTCGGCGAGCATCAGCGGCGCGACGTACACGACGACCTCGTCGATCAGCCCGCGTTCGGCGAGATCGCCGACGAGGCCCGGGCCGGCTTCCACCAGCACGCGGGTCGCGTCGTGCTCGCGCGCGAGCCTGCACAGTCCCGCAGCGAGATCGAGCCGACCGCCGGATTCGGGTAGTTCCCACATTATCACGCCGAGCGACTCGAGCGCGTGCGCGCGATCGGCGTCTGCGCCGGGCGCGCACCAGACGATCGTCGGCGTGTCGCGGGCCGTCCGCGCGAGATTCGACGCCGGGTCCAGTTCGAGGTTGTGATCGACGACGATGCGTCGCGCGGCTCGGCGGACCCGGCGCACGCCGCGGGCCGTGAGCATGGGGTTGTCCGCGCGGGCCGTGCCGATGCCGGTGATGATCGCGTCTGCGCGGGCGCGTCGGCGATGCACATCAAGGCGCGAGCGCGGGTTGCTGATCCACTTCGAGACGCCGGCGCGGTCGGCGATGCGCCCGTCGATTGATTGCGCCCACTTCACCGTCACCCACGGCCGGCCGAGACGCATGCGCGTGACGAAGGGGTCGGTCAGGCGGATCGCGTCGGGAAAAACAGAGGAAAATCGCACATTGACGCCGGCGAGTTCGAGAAGTTCGGCGCCGCCTGCGGCGGCGGGGTTCGGGTCGCGGCGCGCGATGACGATCTCGGCGGGGCGCGCGGCGATGATCGCATCGACGCAAGGCGGGGTCCGGCCGTGATGGGCGCACGGCTCGAGCGTGACCCACATCGCGGCGCCGCGCGCATCATGCCCGGCGTCGCGGCAACGATCGAGTGCGATGATCTCCGCGTGCGGCCCGCCGAGCGCGCGGTGCGCACCGACGCCGAGAATCACCGCGCCCGACTCCGCGCGACGCGCGATGACACATCCGACGGGCGGGTTCGGCTCGACATCGCCGACACCGCGGACCGCGGCGCGTGCGGCGAGCGCGAGCATCACGCGGTCGAGTTGATTGTCGGCGCTCTGGTTCATGCGTTGCGCACCAGCCGCGCGCGGTCGGCGGTGGTCAGGACGGGATCGACCTCGCGGAGCCAGCGGTTGGCGTCGGAGCCGTAACCCGCGGTGGGCGACAGGCCCGGGATCCGCTCGCACCAGTAACGGTTGAGGCGCGACATCGCGAGTTCGCGGACGAGTTTGGCGACCATCGACGCGAGCGCGGTCGGGAGATGCTTCGAGTCGCACCCGATCTCGAAGTCCACGCGCATAGAGCGGCGTTCGCCGCCGGGCCGGGGTGATGATTCGATGATTTCGTATGCGCTGCGCTCTCGGGTTTCGTCGATGGCGCGGACGCTCGCGTCGGGGAACGCGCGAGCCAGGGGCGCGCCGTAGCAGACGCGCCCGCCTTGGCGATCGACGGTGACGACGGGGCGCTCGGCGCCGAGTTCGCGCCAGACCCAGCGCAGATGCTCGGCGGCGGCGGAAAAGTTTACGACGGCTTTAGAACCGTGCGCCGCTACATGTTCATTGAACGCCGCTTCTCCGACGAGCCGGCACCGCAGGGCGATCGGCTCGACGCCGGCGCGCTCGAGGCCGCCCGCCAGCGCCGACGCGAGCACGCCGATGTGCCCCGTTGTCGTTGTCGTCGGCAGTTCGACCGGCGCGCCGAGGTACCACGGCGCGATGTCGGTGTCCGCCGCGAGAACTCGGAACAGTTCTTCGTCGTCGCCCGGCGTGCGCCCTAGCACACGAAGAAACGCAAGGACCGACTGTTCGAGTCGGTCGAGCGGTCGGCGCCGGACGAGGCTGTTCGCGCCTTTGAGTTTCTTAGAGTCGTCGACGAGGACGATCGGGCGCCCGGCGGCTCGCGCGGGTCGGCGCGCGTCTGCGGCGCGTCCGACGACGCCTCGGAGCAGTCGCCAGAGGTCGGGAACGCCGGCGGCGCCGGCGGAGTCGGGTTTATCCCGGCTGGTCGCGTGAATGCGGAACACGCTCAGCCCGACAGTGAGGGGTCCGATGCGAGGCCCGTAGCCGGCTTCGTCGATCCCGACATGGATGATCGCCCGCTCGCTGAGCATCGCGGCAGGATACGGGGTCGTGGCGCGGTCCGCAGACGCCTCAGAAAAATAAAAACGCGGCCGGGGGCGGCCGCGTTCGGATCTGAGTGCAAGGAAAGGATTATGTCGCGAAAGCGACACTCCGAGTGTCAGGCGGGATGGATCAGCCTTACCCGCCGCCGACGGTCGTGCGTGCGAGGTCTCGCCCGCGAGGCCCCTGGTCGGTCATGATGAACCACGCGAACGGCTTGGTGAAGGGACCGACCAGGCCGGGGACAGTGCCTTCAGATCCGTGGCCTGAGGGGGGTAAGTAGTGCTGCTGGGTTCCCCAGTAAGACCCGCGTTTGAACGCGTCGGAGGACTCCTGCTGGTTCGGCATCACATCGAACGGGCGGACCAGTTTCGCGTGCCCGTCGACCATGCCCACCGCGACCTCGGCGTTGGGCATGAAGTAAAGTCCCGTACGACGGCTGTTGACGGCGAAGAACTCCCAGAACGCGACTTTAGAACTGGGATCCACGAAGGAAGAGGTCGTGATGTAGCCGCGCCAGTTTTCCCACTTGGCGAAATCTTTCCAGGGGAGGTTTAAGGCCGCGTTGTTACCGGTGGAGCTGAACGGCTCCCAGAAACTGCGGAAAGTGTTCAAGCCGAAGTTCTGAACGACGGGCTGCCCGTACAGGCCGGCGAGGGTGTACCGGTAGGAGCCTTGGAGAGCGAACATGAAGTTGCCGTCTTGTGCTGGACCGTATTGCGCGGCATGGAATATGCCGATCTGGCTCTGACTGTTGATCAGGCTCGCGAACGCGGTCTCGAAGGGCTGGAGGTCGGGATCGTTCCCCTCTTTGATAATGTCGTAGTTGGAGCCGACGCCCGAGCGCGGGGAAGCGAAGACGTCGCTGAGAAGTTCGAACCCTTCGCCCTCGACGATGTAGTCGCCGAAGGCGAGATGGTAGAAGCGCCAGATGTCCGAGTGGGAGAGGCCGCCGTTGGCGAAGGCCCATCCGTTGTGCGCGCCGGACGAGCCGCCGTCGGGTGAATCCGGGCTGGTGGGGTTGACGCGTGTGGCCCAGATGGAGGCGGGATTGCCGGGTTCGCCGTACGCGCCGCCGGTGCCTTCGGGGATATTGGGCATGCGGTCGCGGTTCTCGCTCGCGTAGATAGCGATGGCCTTGCCGTGCTCGCCGAGGTTGGCGACATCCTGGAGTTGCTGGGCGCGGCGTTTGGCCTCGCCGAGCGCCGGCAGCAGGATGCCGATGAGCAGGGCGATGATGCTGATCACCACGAGCAGTTCGATCAGCGTGAATCCTTTGGTGGACTTCTTCGTCATCTGTTTTCTCCAGCCGGGAACGTCGGAGTCTCGGGTTTCGTTTTCGGAGTGATTCGGCACGTTGCTGTTCGGGCCGAGGCGGACTGATGTGGTTCTACGCGGGAGGTTTGCGCGGGTTTCGCTCACCCGGGCTTTACAAGATCCTATCCTCCAGGGCCGATCGAGGGAAGCGCCCGTCGGCGGATTTATACGTCGCGATGCTGCGGGCGGGGACCGGACAGGCCTTCGGCCTGAAATGCGGCTGAGAGGAGTCGAACCTCCACGGGGTTTTACCCCCACTAGGACCTGAACCTAGCGCGTCTGCCAGTTCCGCCACAGCCGCGGCGAAGTGGCGAAGAATACCCCCCGCCGATCGGAAGGCAACTACGCCCAGCCCGGCGCGGGCCGAGTGCGGAAGCGGCGTGCTGTAAGATCGCGCCCTCACGCGACCGGTGTACGCGGCCGACCCGCGGGCGGTTCCAACCGATTTCACCGCCGAAGCGAATCCAGTGTTCGGTCCCGGGTATCGCATCCAGCGTCTCACTCCAGAATCGGCTCCGCCGACCCGACCACCTTGGTCCCGTCGGGCTTCTCGATCTCGATCCACCACTTGGCGTTCTCGGGCAGCGGCGTAGGCGCCATCGCGTGGATGTCGTAGTCGTTGTGATCCGGTGCGTACTCGCCTCGGCCTACGAAGGAGAGGGTGCGATCTTCCGTGCCGATCCAGGCGCGGACGATGGTGGCGCCGTTGTCGTTGTATGGGAGTTTGACGACGAGGTGGCCCTCTTGGCCGGCGGCGACGGCGCCGTGGCCTTGGGCGAGTTCGACCTGCATGTCACCGATGGTCACCGTGCCGATGGGCGTCTCGTCGTGGGCGTGATCCTCGGCGGGCGCGTCCTCGGCATGGTCGGCGTGGGTCGTGCCGTCGGCGTGGGTGTGGGTGTCGCCCGCGGGGTTGGAGGCTGGCTCGGACTGGGTGGAGGGTTTGCTGGACGACTCGCCGCAACCGGCGCCGACGAGCGAGATGATGGTGAGGACGGCGAGGCTGAGTGTGGTCTTCATGGGGCGTTTGCTCCTGCTGTGGAATGATACGCAACCGGGCGGAGGTCACTTCTTCCCAGCACGGGCCGGGGACTTCAGACGATGGATCGCGGCGTACCCGGCGGGGACGACGACGAGGTTGAGGAAGGTCGAGGTCAGCAGCCCGCCGAGGATGACGACGGAGAGGGGCGCGAGGATCTCGTTCCCCGGCCTGTCGCCTTTGATGATGATGGGGACGAGCGCGAGGGCGGCGGTGAGGGCGGTCATCAGGATCGGTACGAGCCGCTCCATCGAGCCTCGCACGATGGCGTCGTGCATGGACGCGCCCTCGTGCTCCATCAGGTGTTTGTAGTGGTTGACAAGCAGGATGCCGTTGCGCACCGCGATCCCGAAGAGCGTGATGAAGCCGACCAGGCTCGCTATGGAGATGACCGGCGCGGTGTAGACGCCGAATCCGAACAGCGCGGCGGAGTTCGTCATCAGGCTCGGCGACTCCGTCACGAAGATCGCCACGATCCCGCCGATGAGCGCCAGCGGCAGGTTCACGAGCACGAGCAGCGAGACCTTAAGCGAGCCGATAGCGAGGTTGAGGAGAACTATCATGACGAGCACGACGACGCCGCTGAAGAGCGCGATGGTGCGGCTGGCGGACTGCTGGGCCTCGAATTGCCCGCCGTACTTCACGGTGTAGCCGTAGCGCCTCACGATGGGGTCCACGCGCAGACGCACCTGCTCGACGAGGTGTCCGAGGTTCGATCCCTTGGCGACATTCAGCGATACGACCGCCTTGCGCTGCCCGTTCTCGCGGGCGATGAGGTTGGAGGCCATCTCGGGGCCGACGACGGCGACTTCCAGAAGGCGCACGAGCGCGCCACCTTGCCCGCGGAGCACGAGCCGTCGGACGCCCTCGATCGAATCGCGCTCCGCGTCGGCGAGGCGGACGACCATCGCGTAACGGCGCACGCCCTCGTTCACCTCGGCGACCTCGACGCCGAAGATCGCGTTGCGAACCTGCTCGGCCGCGCCGCGCGGAGTCAGCCCGTACGCCGCGAGGGCCTCAGGTTGGTATTCGACGGGAAGCGACTGGATCATGACCTCCCGGTTGCCGGCTACATCCCGCGCGCCGGGCAGCGGCGTGAGGGCGGCCTCGATCTCCTTGGCGATGCCCCGGAGGACATCGAGGTCGTCGCCATAGACGCTGATCGCAATCGCGGCGGGCGTGCCCGAGAGGACGTGGCTGAGCCGGTGCTCGATGGGCTGGCCGACATTGGTGGTGACGCCGGGGACGCGCTCGAGGATCTGCGTGATCTGCTCGCGCGCCTCGATCTTGTCGTAGCCGGGGAGGACGGTGACATCGATCTCGGAGTTGCTGACCGGCTCGGCGTGCTCGTCGCGCTCGGCGCGACCGGTCCGGCGTGTGACGCTCTTGACGCCTTCGACCCCGAGGATCTGACGTTCGATCGCGGAGGCCATGCGGTCGCTTGCGGTGAGCGAAGTGCCGGGCGGAGCGAAGAGGCCGACGGTGAAGGTGCCCTCGTTGAACTCGGGGAGAAATGAAGTTCCGAATGTGGAGGCAAGCCACAGGGTGAGCGCGGTGGCGATCGCGGCGAGCGAGAGGACGAGTACGCGTGCGCGGATCGCCAGTCGCACGCTGGGCCCGTAGAGGCGCTTCAGGAAGCGGACGAGGAAGCCGTCCTGCGCCTCGCGTCTGCTGGGCCGCTCGTGCAGCAGGTAGCGGCACATGGCGGGCGTGACGGTCAGGGCGACGAGCAGCGAGGCGAGGATGGAGACGACGAAGGCGACGCCCAGGGGCCGGAAGAAGCGCCCCTCGATGCCCTCGAGGAACATCAGCGGCACGAAGACCAGCGCGATGATGATCGTCGCGAAGACCATCGCGGGGCGGATCTCGTTGCTGGCGTCGAAGATGACCTCGATCTTCGGACGGCGCTCGGCTTCGGGACGGGCGGCGTTCTGCTTCAGGCGCCGGAAGACATTCTCGACATCGATGATCGCGTCGTCGACGAGGCTTCCGACGGCGATCGCCAGGCCGCCCAGCGTCATTACATTGATCGTCTCTCCCATCCAGCCGAGGACCAGCAGCGCCGACGCAAGTGAAAGCGGCAGCGCGGTGAGCGTGATGAGCGTCGTGCGGATATTCAGCAGGAACAGGATCAGAATCACGGATACGACGATCGCGGCGTCGCGGAGGGCGTGGACGACATTGTTGACGGAGAGGCGGATGAAATCTGCCTGCCGGAAGATCTGCCGGTTGACGTGCATGCCGTCGGGGAGCGTGGGCCGGAGGTCGTCGAGCATCCGGTCGATCTGGTCGGTGATGACGAGCGTGTTCGTGCCGGGCGCCTTCTGTACGGTCATGACGACGGCGGGCTTGCCGGCGTCGGCCCCCGTGCCGCGCTTGGGCGCGGCGCCGAGGCGGACCTCGGCGACCTGACCGATCGTCACCGGCGTCGCGTCGTGATACCTGATGACCGTCCCGGCGATGTCGGCTGCGGACCGCACGCGGCCGCTCTGACGGATGGGCAGTTCGAGGCTGTCCACGTCGGGGAGGTACCCGGCGCTGAGCGTGCTGTGCGCTTCTGCCGCGGCGTCGACGACGTCCTGCACGGTCAGGTCGTAGAGGCGGAGGCGGCCCTGCCGGACAAGGACTTGGTACTCGGGCAGTTCGCCGCCGATGACGGACACCTGTGCGACGCCGGGGATTGCGAGGAGCCGGTTGCGGAGTTCGAACTCGGTGTATGCGCGGAGTTCGAGGGGTGTGACACGGCCGTCGGGGGAGGACGCGGCGAGGAGCATGATCTCGCCGGTGATGGAAGTGATCGGGGTCATCTCGGCGTGGGCGTCGGGAGGGAGATCGTCGCGGATGGCGTCGAGGCGCTCGCTGACGAGCTGGCGTGCGCGGTAGATATCCGTGCCCCACTCGAACTCCACATAGGCGATGGAGAGGCCGATCGCGCTGCTGGTGCGGACTCGGCGCACGCCGGGGATGCCGTTGACGGAGGTCTCGATGGTGAAGGTGACATACTGCTCGACCTCGTCGGCGGCGAGGCCGGGGGATTCGGTCATGATTACGACGGTGGGCGCGTTGAGTTCGGGGAAGACATCCACGGGCGTGCGCGGGAGTTGGAACGCGGCGAACGCGAGGAGCACGCCGGCGAGCACCAGCACGAGCGCGGCGTTGTCGAGCGAGAAGCGGATCAGTTTCTTCAGCATGGGGTCTCGCGCTCCTCAGTGTTCGCCGTGGAATGTGCCGTCGGCGTGGAAGTGGCCTCCCCGCTGCCCGACGCCGCTCTGTTGACTTGCCAGCTTCAGTTCGTACGCGCCGTCGAGGATGATCTCGTCGTTGAGGGCAAGCCCGCTGTTGATGGCGACCCAGCGCCCGTCGCTGACGCCCATGTCGGCCTCGACGCGGATCGCCTTGTTGGGATCGGCGGGATCGCGGCGGAAGAAAACATGCACGATGCCGTCCTTCACGATGGCGGCGCGCGGGATGGCGAGGGCGACTGCGCCGGTCGAGTCGGCGACGACTTCGAGGAACGCGGAGACGCCGGGGCGGATCCACGACCGCCCCTCTTGCGGCGTCGCCAGCAGCGCCACGGTGCGCTGCTCGGGATGCGCCTCGAGGCCGATCGCAACGGTCGCGGGAACGGCGTCGCCGATCGGGATGCCGGGCGTCGCCGGCGGCGCGATTCGCGCCTCCGCGCCGTCACTCAGGCGCGCGAGGTCCGATTGCAGCGCCATTGCCCGGAACCGCACCCTGCCCGGATCAATCGTCGAGAGGACGAGCGTCGGCGCCTCGGCGTAGGCGCCGTCGGTGACCGCGAGCGCCTCGACGACGCCCGGCTCCGTCGCGCGGACCTCGATCCAGTCGATCGTGCGGTAACGGGGCAGTGTCCGCCCGTCGTGCTGAGCGGGCGCCGCGAGTTGCGCCTCGCTGATGCCGGAGGCCACGGACGCGCGGTGCAGGGCGTGCTCGCGCGTGCGCTCGGCGTTGGCGAGGGCAGTCCCGGCCTGCTGAAGTTCGGCGCGAAGCCGAGGCAGGCTCGCCTTGATCTCCAACGCCTCGGCTTCGAGATCAGCGTTGCGAATCGCTGCGCTCGAAAGCGATGCGAGGCGATCCTGCATGATCGCGAGCCGCTGCTGAGCTTCTTCAATGCGCGCCTGCGCGACGGCGATCGCCGCGTGGCCCGACTCGATCTCCTGCTCGCCGACGATGATCTCGTGCTGAAGCTCGGGCCACTGCGGCGAGCGGAAGCGGTACAGCAGGTCGCCCGGCTCGACGCGCTGGTACTGATCGACCTCGAGTTGCACGCGACCGGGAAGCGTCATGCGGTACTCGTGGCGCGCCAGCGGCTGGAGCTCGAACGCCCCGGGCACGCGGATCGTGCTCTCCACGCGCCGGCGCTCGACCTTCGCGAATGTTATTCCGAGGTTGCTGCGCACGGTCGCGGGGATGTCGATGCGGTTCGTCGGCGCAGCGGCGGCGGGTTGCTCGGTCGCGGCGGGCTGCGCCGGCTCGCGCGAGCAGCCGGAAATCGCCAGGGCAGCAATCAGGAGGATCATGGGAAGTCGGGTTTTCATGGTTTCACCTCACCGCCGACGGCGGGTATGGAGGGGTCCGCTTCAGGGTTCGGCGCCCGCGGCTTTGGGCCGAGCAGGTGGGCGAGTTCGGCCCGGGCCTTGGCCTCGTCGAGCCGGACATCGATCAGGTGCAGTTTCGTCGCATGGGCGCGGACCAGGCTCTCGAGCAGGATCAGCCCGCCGGACTCACCGAGTTCGATGAGGCGCGTCGCGTCTGCCAGTTGACGGTCCACCAGCGGCGCCATCTCGGTGGTGATCGCGGTGCGTTCGCGAGTTAGCGATCGCGCTCGGGCGCTCGTCACGGCGATCGCGCCGACGATGCGCTCGTACTCTGTCTCGTAAGCCGCGCGGGCGAGTTCGCGCTGGGCGTCCGCTTCGGCGATGCCCTGCCGATTGGCGTTGAGGATCGGGATCGGGAACCCGCCGAGGAAGCCGATGCGCGACTGCCCCTCGTCGGTTTCAAAGAGTGGACCGATCGTCAGGTCGGGGTATTGCTTGCGGATCTCTCGCCGCAGCGTCTGCTCGGCGACCTCGTACTCCTGCCGCAGGTGCGCGAGCAGGAGGCTGCGCGATGTGAGATCCGCCTCCGACCCGGCTTCCGCGCCGACCTCGATCGCCAGCGTCGGGGTCAGGTCCAGCGGCGCCTCAGGGGCAAGCCCGAGCAGGCGCCGCAGTCGATGCTCGGCTTCCTCCGCCTGCCCGCGCATCCGGACGAGTTCGTATGTGCGCTGCGCTTGCTCGAGTGAGAACAGGGTGGCTTCGGTGCGCAGCATCTCGCCCGCCTCGGCAAGGCGCGCGGTCGAGGAGACGAGCGACTCCATCGAGTCGAGCAGCGCCTGTTGCTCGTCAATACGCAGGCGCGCTGCGGACCATTCCAGCCACGCGAGGCGCACGTCCCGCCGCGTGCGCCACTCTTCTTCCGCGACCCGGTCAAGAGCGGCGCGTGTCGCGGCGTCGGCGCGGGCTTTCTCCGCGTCAAGCCTGCCGGAGATCGGGATGGTGAACGCCAGCCCGGGCGTGATCACCCACGGGTTCGAGACGCTCTCGGTGATCCGGAGGACATTGATTGAGAACTGCGGATCGTCCCACCGGCCCGCGTGCTCGGATGTCGCCGTCGCGACGCCCGCGCGCAATCGGGCAAGGCGCAGGTCGGGATTGAACACGAGTGCGACGACCTCGCCCTCAGCGAGGCTCAGACCGTCCGATGGGTCGAACGCGCGCGGCGAACCCGGATCGTCGAGACGCTCGGCGAACGCGCGCACGGATTCATCAGAAGGCAGGCGCTCGCGCCACGCGGCCTCATGCGACGCCGGGTCGAGCGGTCTGGACTGGTATTGCTGACAGCCCGCGAGCGCCACCGCTGCGCCGGCGAGAGCGCAGACGACCGCGGGACGGGATGAACGGATGTGCAAGATTGAGGCTCCGAACGATGACTGCTGACAGATCTCGCTGCGCGCACGCGACAGCACTGCTGGGACAAACCAGCCGGATCTAGGTCAGCAGAACAACGGTTCGGAGCGATGGAAGATGCGGCGGCCCGGTCGCCGACGGCGGCCGCGCGGGGCGGATATTCGAGCATCGCGTCGAAACCGATAGAGGGGGCAGCGCGGCAGCGGGGCACGCCGCCGCGGCCTTCCCACTGCTTGTCGAAGAGGCCAACGCGGCGACGGGACGAGGCAGACCGTGGTGATCGTGCGACTCACCATGGTGATGGTGATCTCGCCCCGAACCATCATGGCCGGCCACCTCGACCGCGGTTTCAGCGCGTGTCTCCCGTGACGGCCGGGCGGGGCGCCCGTGCGCATGCTCATGCGTGATTCCACCGTGCGAATGCGTGTGCGAATGCACGCCGGCCCGAGTCCCGGCGTGGTCGCCGCTCGACTGCGCAGGCTCGGCGCAGAGGAAGAGCGCTCCCAGCGCGACAGCGAACCAAAGCAACACGGCGTGAACCCGCATCATCAGATCGTATCCGATCCGTCGTGCCCCTGTCGAGCACGATCGAGTCTGGCCGTCAGTCGCCCGAAGCACCGTCCGACGCGATTGGAACCCGTCGCACTGGACACTCACCACGCCTGGCTCAGTCTTCGGAGGGGGAGGTTGATTTTACTCAGGGGCACTCTTCGCGCCGTGCTCGACCACCGACCCGGTCCTCTCCCTCGCGGCGAGCGTGCTCGAGCCGGAGACCAACACCGGCACTCTCTTCGGCCTGTTCGCGGCGCCCGGCGGTGACCCGGGCGACCGCGGCGTTCGGCTGTCCGGGCGTGGTGTCGGCGCTCCCGGTCGGGGCAGGGCCGCTATTCTATCGGCGCCATGGCACATCAGACCTCATCGGACCCGAATGTCTTTATTCTCCCCGACCTCGGTGAAGGCGTCCACGAAGCCGAACTCATCGCGTGGAAGGTCAAGCCCGGCGACTCGGTCGACGAGCATCAGACCCTCGCGGAAATGGAGACCGACAAAGCCCTTGTCGAAGTCCCCAGCCCCCGGGCGGGCGTGATCGAAACCCTCCACGGCAAGGAGGGCGAGATCCTCAACGTCGGCGAGCCGCTCGTCACCTACCGCGCCGATGGCGGATCCAAAGCCGGTGGTACGGGCGCCAAGAGTGGCACGGGCGCAAACAGTGGCACGGGCGTCTCGCCTGTGTCTAAACAACCCAGTGGCACGGGCGTCTCGCCCGTGCAATCACGGCTCGGAGAGCCGTGCCACCCCAACCCCGGCGGCTCGGGCGTCCCGCACGTAAGCGAAGAACGTGAAGACGCCGGCACCGTCGTAGGCGCCGTGTCCAACGAGCCGCTCTTCAAGTCCGACGGCAAGGCGCTCGCCACTCCCGCCGTACGCCGGCTCGCACGCGATCTCGGCGTGGACATCAACGCCATCGCGGGCACCGGCCTCGCCGGGCGCGTCACGGAGAAGGACGTCCGCGCCGCGGGGAGTGGCGGCGCCGCATCGGCGCGCGCAAGAACCAGTGGCACGGGCGTCTCGCCCGTGCGTCCATCACAAGGCGGAGTTTCCTCAGCGCCCGTGAAGAACGGCGCCGCCGCTCACGCCGCTCCCCCCGCAGCGCGCATCCCCGCCCCCCGCGCCGGCGAGACACAGCGCATTCCATTCCGCGGCACGCGCAGAACCATCGCCCAGCGGCTCCGCCAGTCCATCGACACCGCGGTCCACTTCAACGTCATGGACGAGGCCGAGGTTTCCGCGCTCGACACGCTCCGCAAACGCACCGCCGCCGCGAGCGGGGAGAAACTCTCGTTCCTCCCGTTTGTTATGTCCGCGGTTTGCCGGGCGCTGCGCGAGTTCCCCTCGCTCAACGCGACCGTCGACGACGAAGCAGGCGAGATCCTCCGCCATTCTTCCGTGCATCTCGGCATCGCCACGGACACCGAGCACGGCCTGAACGTGCCCGTCATCCCCGACGCCGACGCGCTCGGCGTCCTCGAACTCGGCCGGCACGTCGCGGAACTGGCGCACATGGCGCGCACGCGGACCATCCCGCGCGAACGGCTCGCCGGCTCGACGTTCACGATAAGCAATGTTGGATCGTACGCGGGCCGGTTCGCCACGCCGGTGATCAACTACCCGGAGGTGGCGATCCTCGCGGTCGGCCGCGTGCGCGAGGGCGTCGTGGTCCGCGGCGGCGGGCTGCACGTCGGCAAACTGATGCCCCTGAGCCTGGCGTGCGATCACCGCGTGGTCGACGGCGCCGAGGGGGCGAGGTTCCTCCAACGCGTGATCGACCTGATGCAGGACGACCCGGAGAGCCTCCTGGCGCCGGGACGGGGGTGAGGGGGGCCAACGTTACAAGTGTGAGGCAGGATTCCGCGACGGCCATCAATCGGGAACGGCATGTCTATTCAATCTCAGCCAGCCGATCGCGCTAAGGGAGCAAGGCGGAACGCGCCGCCACCGATCTCGAAGCTTCGTCGAGGGCGGAAGTTGATCGCATTCGGCTGGTACGGCGGGAAGTTCTCGCATCTGGACTGGCTGCTGCCGCTGCTGCCGGAATGTCATCACTACTGCGAACCGTTCGCGGGTTCCGCTGCGGTGCTGCTGAATCGGGCGCCGTCGCCTGTCGAGACGTACAACGATCTCGACGGCGAAGTCTGCAACTTCTTTCGCGTTCTCCGTGACGATCGAGAGCGGCTGACGGAAGCGATCGCGCTGACGCCGTTCTCGCGTGAGGAGTTCGCCGTCGCGTGCGAACTTGATCCGGAACAGCCGCCGTTGGAGCGGGCCCGGCGGTTTTATGTGCGCGCCAGGCAGGTGCGAACCGGTCTGGCGCAGACCGCGAGCGTAGGGCGCTGGGCGAACTGCAAGGACACCAGCCGTGCGGGGATGAGCGGCGTAGTCAGCCGATGGCTCGGCGGGCTGGACGCGCTGCCCGACATCGGCGAGCGCCTGCTTCGGGTGCAGATCGAGAATCGGCCCGCGATCGATGTTATAGAACTGTATGATTCGCCGAACACGCTCTTTTATTGCGACCCGCCGTATGTGCACGACACCAGGGGAGACTCGAAGGCGTACGGGCATGAGATGACGGACACCCAACACGCGGATCTCGCGGCCGCACTGAACCGGGTCGTTGGGAAAGTCGCAATTTCGAACTATGAGTGTGAATTGATGGAGGCTTTGTATCCCGCCGATAGTTGGCGCAAGATTGTCGGCCCGGCGAAAACCAATCACTCTACGAAAGACACGCGCACGGAAGTACTGTGGCTGAATTATGACCCGGAAGATGATCGGTGCTCGGATCGACTCTGGGGCGGCGGAGAATGACGCCTGCGGAATTGCTCGTGTCGGCGCACGACGCCGCCGTCGCGCTGGAGGGCGAGTCGGCGATCTCCGACGAGGAAATTCGAGGAAGAATAGATCGTGTTTGCAGAACCTTGGGCAATCGCGCGGGAGTGCGGTTGCTGATGGCCTGCATGCTGGCAAAGGTTGATCGTCCCGAGATCGATCCGCGGAAGCCCTACACCGAGATCGGCGATCCGGATGCATTCTCAGGCCGAACGTACGACGAGCGATACCTGTCCGGGTTTATCACGGAATATAGTTTGCCTTGCAACAGCACGACGGCGTTTCTGACTCCCGCGCTGCGGAATCACAACAGCATGCTTACGCCGATGACGGCGCTCGTCGGTCGTCCGGCTCAGATGTACGCGGACACGTTGCAGGTGCTCGACGATGTGGCGAACGGGCGTGTATCGGCGATGGATGTGCTGGTCGAGGCGGTGCGTGTGTTGATCGCGATCCGTGACGAGCGCAAGGATCGGATGGAGGGGCTTATTTCTGCATTGCGCCATAGCGACGGCGCGCTGCCGCTCTCCACAGAGGGGATCATCACTCTTCTGAGCCAGCACCTCGCGTGCAAACACAGCAGCCGTTTGCCGGTTTTGATCGTGGCGGCGGCGTACCGGGCCGCGGAAGACCTTCTCGGCGAGTCGGCGCGTCGGCTCGGGAGCCACCTGTCAGCCGACGAACAGAGCGGCGCTCTGGGCGATGTGGAGATCCACCTCGTCAACGATGAGAACGTCGTCACGGTCTACGAGATGAAGGCAAAGCGCGTGACGCGCGGGGACATCGACAGGGCCGTCACCAAAATATTGTCAGCCGGCACTAGGCCGGACAACTACATCTTCATCACGACCGACGGCGTCGATGCGGAAGTGCGCGAACACGCCGCGAGCATGTACGATCGGACGAACGGTGTCGAGATCGCGATCCTCGATTGCGTCGGATTTCTCAGGCACTATCTGCATTTCTTCCACCGGCTTCGGCTGCGGTTCCTCGATGCGTATCAGGAACTCGTGCTCGGCGAACCCGAGAGCGCGGTGAGCCAGCCGTTGAAAGAATCATTCCTGGCGTTGCGTCTCGCAGCGGAATCCGACGAAGGGGACTGACCTCACCCCGGCTCGGTCATGCTCAGCGGGTTGAGCAGGCGGTCGAGGTCAGCCGGGGGCAGCGCTTTTTCCTCGATCGCCACGGCGCGGACGGCTTTGCCTTCTTTATATGCCTTTTTCGCCAGGGCGGCGGCGTTGTCGTAGCCGATGACGGGGGCGAGGCTCGTGCACATCGCCAGGCTTTGTTCGATGAGTTCGGCGCAGCGGGCTTGGTCGGGTTCGAGGCCGACGAGGAGGTTGTCGGTGAAGACTTCGCAGCCGCGGGCCAGGAGTGTGACGGATTCCTGGAGGGCGTCGGCCATCATGGGCATTGCGACGTTGAGGTCGAGGATGGAGCCGACGCCGCCGAGCCCGCCGGCCAAACCTGAAGCAGGGGCGCGGGTCTCTGATGGAAAGGAGCCGCATGGCCGACATCGCAGCCGAGATCGACGCACTGCACCGCATGACGACGGGCGAACTGGCGGAGCGCTACGAGGCGCTCCACGGCCGCCCGGCGCACGCGCCATCGGGCCTACCTCATCCGCAAGATCGCGTGGCGCATCCAGGCCAACACCGAGGGCGACCTCTCGGAGCGCGCCCGCCGCCGCGCGGCCGAACTGGCGGATGACGCGGATATCCGCGTGATGGCCCCCAAGACGCTCATCTGTCCGCCTCAGCCCGGCAGCGGCGCAACCGTCTCGCGCCCACTCCCCAACGGCGAGCACAACGACCGCCGTCTGCCCAGCCCCGGCTCGGCGATCGTCCGCCAGTACAAGGGGCGGACCATCCGCGTGGTCGTCCTCGCGGATGGTGAAGGATTCGAGCACGACGGCGACCGATACCGCACGCTCTCCGCGATCGCCAAGAAGGTCACGGGCAGCCACATCAACGGCTTCCGGTTCTTCCGGCTCGGGAGCAAGCCGTGAGCGGCGCGAAACGACGCCGCGGGAACGGCGAGAGCGAGGCCTCCGGCAAGCCCCGCGTGCGCTGCGCCATCTACACCCGCAAGTCGAGCGACGAGGGCCTCGACCAGGAGTTCAACTCCCTCGACGCGCAGCGCGAGAGCGCCGAGGCGTACATCGCCAGCCAGAAGGCCGAGGGCTGGGTGTGTAATGCCGATCGCTACGACGACGGCGGGTACTCGGGCGGCAGCATGGAGCGGCCCGCGCTCACTCGACTGCTGCGGGACATCGACGCGGGCAAGGTCGGCTGCGTGGTGGTCTACAAGGTGGACCGCCTGAGCCGCTCGCTCATGGACGTCTCGCGGATCATGGAGACCTTCGAGAAGCGCGGGGTCTCGTTCGTCTCCGTTACGCAGCAGTTCAACACGACGCACTCGATGGGCCGGCTCACGCTCAACATCCTGCTCTCGTTCGCGCAGTTCGAACGGGAGAGCATCGGCGATCGCATCCGCGACAAGATCGCCGCCCAGAAGCGCAAGGGGAAGTGGGCGGGCGGCCGGCCGCGCGGTTCGGACGCGGATCGCTCAGCCGCTGAGAAGTTTTCGCATCCGCACGAGGTTGTACGTCGCTGCGGCCAGTTCGAACTCCTATCTGATCTTACATCGTCCGACATGCCGCGCCCGCGCCATACCCCCGATCGTTTTGCACCAGCCGAAGTCCTCTCCGCTGTGTCTGCGGGCCCGTCGGCTGAGCGTGTACGCGAGGCTTGTCATCCGTCCCTGATCGCGTCGGCGCGCGGCGATCAGCGGGCGGTTCTTACATTGCCGCGCACTGGTGTTCTTCGCGCCGCCCACGCGCCCACGGCGCATCGCCGCGTGCGGTTGTGCGTAAACGCAGTGGCGTCGAAGACCGGCTGCGCGGGTAAGTTATTGCGCGTCAGTCGTGCGAGAAAATGTCAAAGAATTTCAGAGATTGCCGGTTTTGTGTGCAGATCAGTGCGCGCGATGCCGGTCGGTTTCATCTTCCTGTACTCGACCGTGTGGGTGGACTACAGGATGATGACATGCCTGTCGTTCGTCGTCTTCCTTATTCCCGTGGGGCGGGCGTCCCTGCCCGCCCGGGGACAGCCTTCATAACCACACATAACAAGGCGGGCGCGGAGGCACGCCCTACGGGTCAATAAGCGGGCACGGAGGCCCGCCGCACGGGATCAGGATCGAGCAGGATCCCATCGACCTCCCGGCGTACGCCACGCAGCGGATGGTCGGCACGGATCCGCGCCTTAACATCGATGACATAGAACATCGACCCGACCGGTTCAGCGTGTCCTCTCATGCCAGAGCGGCCGCCGGGGCCGGATTCGGTTGCGCATAGGAAGAGGGTTTGGAGCAGCCTGCTAGACCGGTTGTGCCACTGGACCAAGTTTGTCACTGGATCGGGCGGGCGCGATCGGTCAGCGGCTGTGTTCGGTATGGACGAGGGGCTGGTCGGCGGTTGCGCGATACACGCGCGGCACGCGCGGGCCTAGCCGGCTGAGCATCTCGTGGACGCTCGAGGTCGCGGCGCGGGCGAGCGTGGGGAGGTGGTTCGGGGCGGCGGGGTCGGTCCCGATGAGTTCGACACGCGTGCCGACGGTGACGGCGGATTCGGGCAGGTCCGTCACGTCGAGGGTCATCTGGTCCATGCTCACGCGACCGGCGATCGGGCAGTAGGCGAGCGAGCCGTCGGGCAGTTCGACGCCCACGGCGCCTCGATTCGAGAGCGAGAGCGGGTACCCGTCGGCGAACCCGACCGGGACTAGTGCGAGGCGCGTGGGTCGATCGGTGCGCCATGTCCCGCCGTAGCCGACGGGTTCGTTCTCGGCGACGTGGATGACGTGGGCGATCTGGCTGGTCCAGCGGAGGGCGGGATCGAGAGATCGGCAGTCTTCGATGAACTCGCAGGACTCGGGGTCGCGGTAGCGGTCGGCGACGCAGCCGTAGAGCGCGAGGCCGACGCGGACCATGTCGTGATGCGAGCGGTGAGTGCGGAACATGCCGCAGGAGTTGGCGGCGTGGACGGCGGTGGTGTCGTCGGTGAACGCGGCGGTCGCGGCGAGGAAGTCGTCGAATCGGCGGAGTTGCTCGGCGGTGAAGGCGGGGTCGCAGTCGGCGCTGGCGAAGTGGGTGCTGAGCCCGGCGATGCGGAGGCGGGGGTGGCCGGCGGCGGCGCGGACCATTGCGATGGCGTCTGCGGTGGACGCGCCGCCGCGATGAAGCCCGGTGTCGGCCTCGAAGTGCAGGGGGAGCGTGATCCCGAGTTGATCGGCGAGGCGCGTCAGGCTCGCGAGTTGGTCCGGCTCGTGGACGGTGAAGTGCAGGCGCCCGGTCGAGGCGGCGCGGTACAGCGTGTCCATCCGGCTGACGCTGTAGGCGGGCATGAGGATGAGGATCGGCGTGCGAATGGCGGCGTCGACGAGCGTGCGGGCCTGGTCGGGGGTGTAGACGGCGAGCATCTCGACCGCGGCGATCTCGAGGCGTTTGGCGACGCGGGCGGCGCCGAGGCCGTAGGCGTCCGCCTTGAGCACGGCGCAGATCGAGACGGGCCGGCCCGGGGAGCCGGCGGCGAGGGCGCGGCGGATGCGGCCGACGTTCCGCTCCACGGCGGACAGGTCGATCTCGATCCGGCTGGTGGCGGTCATCGTGGAGGCTCCGGCCCGGGCGCTGGGCGGGGGCAGGGTATCCGATCGGCGTGGGCGCGCGGCGCGTGGTGAGAGTGGTGAGAGTTGTATCGGTCGGCGTGAGGCGCTAGGATCAGATCGGCCGCAGGCTCGAAGTATCAGGAGGCGGGAGCGAGCGGCCGGCTCCCGGCACACACATACCCCGGCGCCGGGCGTCCCGGACGCAGCAGCGGGTTCGGATGGTGCGCGTCGCGCGGGCGCCCGGTTCGGGTCGCGCGCTCGACGCCTGTCATCCGCCCATGCTCGCGTCCGAGGCCGAGCGGCGCGGATCACGCCCACGAGGCGCAGGCGATTTTCATGCCAGACGAAATATTGGCGCAGGCGGACACCGTTCAGAACACCATGCAATCTGAGGCCGGCCCGGCGGATTCGGCTGCACGCGAGGCCGACGACAAGCCTCGCAAGCGTCGCAGGCGCAGACGTAAGAAATCAGGGGGCGACGGCGGCGGGCCCGCTGCTCCGCGCGCCGATGGTCCGGGCGACGCGGATGGAGCCTCTGTCGCGGAGCGTGACGGCGGAGCGCCCGAACCGTCTGACGATCGCCCGGTGCGACGCGCCGGCTCCGATCGTCGCGGCGGCAAGTCCGTCAACCCCGCCGACGCGAAGCACCTCTTCGCGGAGTCTTCTTTCGCGGAACTCGGGCTGCGCAACAGCGTGCTCAAGGGCGTCGCGGACATGGGCTTCGAGGCGCCGACGCATATTCAGTCGGAACTCATCCCGGTCGTGCTCGAGGGTCGCGACGTGCTCGGGCAGGCGCGCACGGGGAGCGGCAAGACCGCGGCGTTCGGGCTGCCTCTTTTTCATATGGCGCAGCGCGGGCTTGCGTTTCAGTCGATCATCCTCGTCCCGACGCGGGAACTCGCGCTCCAGATCGCCGGCGAACTCCAGCAGTTCGGCAAGCACACGCCGATCCGCGTCGCGGCGGTCTACGGCGGGGACGCGATTTATAAACAGCAGCAGGAACTCGCCGACGGGCCGGAGATCATCGTCGCCACGCCCGGGCGGCTGATGGACTTCATGGAGCGACGCGACCTGCACCTCAACCATGTCCGGTTCATCGTGCTCGACGAGGTCGACCGAATGCTCGACATCGGATTCCGAGATGACATCCGCAAGATCCTCGGCCGGGTCGACACCGAGCATCAGACTATCTTCGTCTCGGCGACGATCTCCGACGACATCGAGAAACTCGCGTCGCGGTTCATGAATGACCCCGTGCGGATCACTTCGCTGTCGGGGGCTCTGACGGTCGAGCGCGTCGAGCAGCATTACCTCCCGGTCGAGCGGTGGGACAAGAAGCGGCTCCTGCTGCACCTCTTGAAGCACGAGGATCCGGACCTGACGCTGGTCTTCTGCGCGACCAAGCGGATGGTCGACGATCTTACAAAGTTCCTCAATGACAAGGGAGTCGACGCCCGCGCGATCCACGGCGACATGCCGCAGCGCAAACGCAACAGCGTCATGAAACACTTCCGCTCGGGGACGCTGGGCGTCGTGGTTGCGTCGGACGTGGCGGCCCGCGGGCTTGACGTCGAGGGCATCAGCCATGTTGTCAATTATGACGTTCCCGAGGATCCGGAGATCTACATCCACCGGATCGGGCGCACGGCCCGGGCCGGTCGCGGCGGGGTCGCGTGGACGTTCGTCACGTCGGAGGAGGGCGATCGGCTGACGGCGGTGGAAAAACTCGCGAACGTCGAGATCCCGCTGATGACATACCCGGACTTCACGCCGGGGCCGGCGCCTTCGGGCGTGCGGTCGAGGAAGGCGGAGCAGGAGAAGCGAGCGGCGGCGCCCCCGCCCAATCCCGGGGCCCGCGAGATCGTCGCGGCGGCGCCACCGCCGGTGGCCAAGGCGGACCAGTACCGATTCCCGGGCGGGGTCGTCCCGACCAAACTCCCGCCGAAACTCATGCGAGGCCGGGTGCGGACTTCGAGGTCGGGGGCGGCGCCGATCGCTCCGCCTGATGAGGAATAAACCCTGACCTTCGCTTCGCTCAGGTCAGGCGTCAACAATTCCCAGTGGCACGGGCATAACCAGTGGCACGGGCATAACCAGTGGCACGGGCGTCTCGCCCGTGCGATGCAGGTGTTTCTTCATTATAAAAAACCTACGACCGGGCCGGGGTCGGCCCGACTCGCGGGCGCTAAAGCCCAGGGATGAAATCCCTGGGATTCGGTCACGCGTTGGGTTATCTTTGATAACCGAGCCAGTGCGCGACGGTTCGCGCGAGGATGTCGGTTTCGATGTTCACACTCGCGCCCGGCGTGAGGTCGCGCAGCGTTGTCGCGTCCAGCGTGACGGGGATGAGGGCGACCTCGAACCACTCCCCCGCCGTCGCGGCTACGGTCAGCGACACGCCTTCGACCGCGACGGAGCCTTTCGGCGGGATCAGGCGGAGGACGCTCGGCTCAGCGGCGATGCGGACACGCCATTGGCCGTCCGCGGTGTCGATGCGATCGACCTCGCCTACTGCGTCGATGTGGCCTTGCACGATGTGCCCGCCTAGGAGCGAGTCGGCTCGCGCAGCGTGTTCGAGGTTGACGCGGTCGCCCGGTCGGCGCTCGCCCAGTGTCGTGCGGGCGAGGGTCTCGGGGATCACGTCGAACGCGAGGAGGCCCGGGGCGGGTTCGGCGGCGACGGTCAGACAGCAGCCCGCGACCGCGATCGACTCGCCCGGCGCCGGGTGATGGCGCCAGGCGCCCGTGTCGATCACGAGCCGACGGCCCGAACCGGTCGGCTCGATCGTGCGGATTACCCCGACAGCCTGGACAAGCCCGGTGAACATTCCCGCTGAGGATACGCGCACGGTTTGACCGTGCCCGGCTGGGGGCGGATACTCCCCGCCCCCGTGTCGGCGACCGGCCGAGTCCGCACGAACACTTATTTTCACCGACCGAGCACGCCCATGACTGTAAACGCCACCCGCCGAATGATGACATTCCCACGCCCCCTCGCGCCGATGCTGGCGGCGTCGATGGCCGCGGCGTGTCTGCTGTGGATCAGCGCGTGCGCGACGACCGGCGCCGGGGGGGCTACGGCGACTTCAACGGCGCGAGAAACAAAATCTACACGAGCGACGGCGGGCGGCGGAGTCAACCATGACGCCTTCGCGACGCTCGGATATCGGCTCTCATGGCGCGGCCGGCCCGTGCTCGGCCGATCGGGTGATATCCGGTTCTTCGAGCCGATTGGCGACGGCGTCCTGGTTCACTCGACCAATCAGATCGTCACTTTCATCGACCCGGCCACCGGCGCCAACCGCTGGTCGGCGACGCTCGGACGCCCGATCGACCGGTTCGTCGGCCTCACCGACGCGGACGGGTCGATCATGGTCGCCAGCGACAACGAACTATTCATCCTCGATCGGCGCACGGGGGAGATCTCGGATCGGCAGCGGTTGGCGGTCGTGGTGTCGACGCCGCCCGCAGTAGTAGGGCCGATCGCGGTGTTCGGGTCGGTCTCGGGCGAGGCGCTCGGGCACAACCTCGAGACCGGTTTCAAGTTGTGGGGGTACGGGCTTCGCGGTGCGATCGAGTCGCCGCCGGTGGTCATTGATCGGTCCGTGGGGGTAGTCAATAGAACGGGCGAAGTCCTCATCATCGACACGCAGTCCGGGCTTGCGACGCTGCGGGCGCGGATCTTCGGCGGGCTGGCCAACAGGCCCGTCGCTGCGGAGGACGCGATGTTCGTCGCGTCGCTGGATCAGTCGATCTACGCCTTCGCGCTGCGCGGTTCGTCATGGCTCTGGCGTGTGCGGACGGAGTCGCCGATCTCGGCTCAGCCCGCGCTGATCGACGGCATGCTCGTCGTCGAAATCCCCGGCCGAGGCCTCGTCGCCCTCGACACCGGCACCGGCGAACAACTCTGGGCCAGCCCCGAGGCATCCGGAGACCCCATCGGCGTCCGCGACGGGCTGATGATCTCCTTCGACCGCGCCCGCGCCAAGGCGTTCGTCGTCGATCCCCGCAACGGAGACCTCGTCGCGACGGAGCCGATGCCCGGCGTCGAGCGAATGGTCATGCTGCCCGCGGTAGACGGCGATCTGTTCACGACGACCCGGCAGGGCGGCGTCGATAAGTTCGTCCCCCGGTTCTGAAAATCCGCCCGGAATAGTCGCGGCGGCCCCGGCGTGACACAGCCGGGCTATGTCTGACCCCAGCGGTCGGCCCGGTCACGGGGAGTTCCGGTATCCTGACCGGGCAAGGGGAGCGTTTTCATGCCCGATCTCGTCCCGGTCCGCCGGGCTCTCATCAGTGTGTCGGACAAGACGGACCTGATCCCGTTCGCGCGGTCGCTCGAAGCCCGCGGCGTGCGGCTGATCTCGACCGGGGGGACGGCACGCGCGCTCGCCGAGGCCGGCGTCGCTGTCACACCCGTCGAGGAAGTCACCGGCTTTCCCGAGATGCTCTCGGGACGCGTCAAGACTCTGCACCCGAAGATCCACGGCGCCTTGCTCGGACTGCGCAACGACCCCGAGCACGCCGCCGCGATGAAAGCCCACGGCATCGAGCCCATCGACCTCGTCTGCGTCAACCTATACCCCTTCGAGCGGACGGTCTCGACGCCCGGCGTCACCGATGAAGAGGCCATCGAGCAGATCGACATCGGCGGGCCCGCGGTCCTCCGGTCGGCGTCGAAGAACTTCGAGTCGGTCTGCGTCGTCACCACCCCGAAACAGTACGACCGCGTAGTCACCTCGCTCGAGCAGAACGGCGGGGCGACGGATCGGCGTCTGCGCGCGGACTTCGCCGCAGCGGCGTTCGCGCGGACGGCGGAGTACGACGCGACGATCGCGGCGTATCTCTCACGGCGAACCGGGGCGCCGTTCCCCGACACGCTCGCGGTCAACTACATCAAGGCCGACGACCTGCGTTACGGCGAGAACCCGCATCAGGACGCCGCGCTCTACCGCGACCCCGCATCGACCGGCCCGACGATCGTCAACGCGCGCCAACTCCACGGCAAGCCGTTGTCGTACAACAACATTCTAGATGCGTCGGCGGCGTTGGAACTCGTCAAGGATCTCCGCAGGCTGGCGCCGGACCGTGTCGGAGCGTGTGTGGTCAAGCACACGAACGCGTGCGGCGCCGGAGTCGCGACCGACGCCGCCGTCGCGGTCGACGCCGCCCTCGCGGGTGATGAAACAGCCTCGTTCGGCGGGATTCTCGCGATAAATCGCCCGCTCGGCGCGGTCGCAGCACGGCGCATCGTGCGCGAGGGAGTGTTCCTCGAAGTAATCGCGACGCCGGAGTTCGAGGCCGACGCGCTCGCGATTATCAAGGAGCGCTGGGTCAACGTCCGGCTTCTCGCGGTGGGCGATCGGGCCGGGTCGTCGGCGCGGAAACTCGACTACCGCTCCGTGCCCGGCGGGATGCTGGTGCAGGACCGGGACACTCGGCTGTCCGCGACGGAGCAGTGGGCCCACGCCGCCGGACCGGCGCCGACGGAAGAACTTCTCGCAGAGGCGGCGATCGCGTGGGTCTTCGCCAAGCATCTCAAGAGCAACGCGGTGGCGATCGCGGGGAGCGAGCCTCGTGACGGCGGCGCGATCCGGCTCTTCGGAATGGGCGCCGGGCTTGTCGATCGCGTCTCGGCGGCTCGGCTCGCGGTCGCCAAGGCGGGTGTGCGCGCCGAGGGCGCGATCGCCGTCAGCGACGCATTCTTCCCCTTCGCCGACGGACCCGAGATACTCATCGACGCCGGCGTCCGATGCATCGTTCACCCCGGCGGATCCAAACGCGATCAGGACACGTTCGATCTCTGCGAGGCGCGAGGCGTGACATGCCTGACCACCGGCGTCCGCCACTTCCGCCACTGATTTCGCCGCTTTCCCCGTCAATCCAGCCGCGACGCCGACTCCGCCGATATTCTAAGTCCGCGGGTGAAGGACGCCCGCTCGCGCCAACGACGGATCGGAGGGATCGGCATCATGCGTGATCGGCCGCGCGAAGTTCTCAACGCCACGCGGGATCCGCTCGCGCAACGCCGGGCGCCGGGCGATCGGGAAATCTCCGGTCGGCGGGCGTTCTTCGTGGGCATCGGCGGGTGCGGGATGTCCGGGCTGGCGCGCGAGTTCATATCGCGCGGCGCCGCGGTCACCGGCGTCGACGCCGTACGCTCCGCAACCACCGCTGCGCTCGAACGGGAAGGTCTGACGATCGGTGACGACGGGCCCGGCGTCTCGGCGCCGGCGGGTTGTGATCTTGTTGTGATATCCGCCGCGGTCCCGCCGGATCACCCGGTCGTCGTCGCGGCCCGATCGGCGGGCGTGCCCGTCTGGACCTACGCGCAGGCGCTCGGACGCTGCATGGCCGGGCGGACCGGCGTCGCGATCGCGGGGACGCACGGCAAATCAACAACCGCCGCCATGCTCGCGGTCGCCCTTGTCGAAGCCGGACTTGACCCGTCCGTGATCGTGGGTGCGGACGTGCCTCAACTCGCCCGGCCGGGATCGCCCGCGGTCGGGCACCGTGTCGGCGCCTCGACCGTCCCGCTCGGGCCGTGCGCGGGCGAGCCGGGCGTGTTCATCGCCGAGGCCTGCGAGTTCAACCGATCGTTCCACAACCTCCGCCCGACGATCGCGTCGATCGGCTCCGTCGAAGCGGACCACCTCGACATCTACGGGACGCTCGACACGGTCATCGAGGCTTACGCGGAGTTCGCCGGGCTACTCCCCGACGCGACCGACGGCGGGCGTCTGATAATCGGGCACGAGGGCGCGCACCGCAGAGTCGTCGCCGCGGGCTTAGCCTGCACGGTCGAGACCATCGGCTTCGCGCCCGAAGCGGACTGGCGCATCGAATCGCGCGACGCCCGCTCCGCGACACTCTCGAAACGCGGCGAGCCGGCCCTCGCGTGGACAAGCCCGATGCCCGGCGAACATAACTTGTACAACGCGGCGATCGCCGGCGCCATCGCGCTATCGCTCGGCGCCGACGCGGGACGGGTCTCCGCTTCACTGACCAACTTCCGAGGCGTGCGCCGACGATGCGAAAGCCTCGGCGAACGCCGACTGCCCGCCGGAGGGTCCGTCCGTGTCTACGACGACTACGGCCATCACCCGACCGAGGTCGATTCGACCCTCCGCGCCATTCGCGCCTTCGAGCGCATCGACGACGCCGGCGGGCGCCTCGTCTGCGTCTTTCAGCCGCACCAGCACAGCAGGACGCGGTTCCTGCTCGACGAGTTCGCGCAATCCTTCGAGCGCGCCGACCTCGTCATCGTCCCCGACATCTACTTCGTCCGCGACTCCGAGATCGAAAAAACCCTTGTTTCCGCGGCGGATCTAGTCGATCGACTGCGCGAACGCGGCGTGGCGGCGATGCATGTCTACCCCTTCGGCGCGATCGTCGAGCAACTCGACATCGCGCTCCGCGACGGCGACACCCTCGTCGTCATGGGCGCCGGCCCGGTCTGGAAAATCGCACACGGGTTCATGGCGAATGAACCCCGCGCCGAGGCCGTGGCGTGACCACACTGGCGCGGCAGAACGTGCGTGCCGACGCGCCGATCCCCACGTGGTTCGGCGTCGGCGGCCGCGCCGACCTGTTCGCCGAGCCAGCTTCGATCGACGAACTCCGCGCACTCGTCGATGAGTTCGGCCAACGCGCGATGATCCTCGGCGACGGCGCCAACCTCATCGTCGACGACGCCGGCGTCGCCGGTCCGGTCGTGTCGCTGAAGAACCTGAATCATGTTGAATTTGATTTGGAAAACCAGCAGAAGCGTACGCTCAGCGCCCGGCTCGGAGAGCCGAGCCACCCCGGCGTTGTCCTCGTCCGTGTCGGCGCGGGGGCGATGCTCCCGAGACTCATCCTCGAGTGTGTCCGGCGCGGGCTGGGCGGGCTTGAAGGTCTGGGCGGTGTCCCCGCGACCGTCGGCGGCGCGGTCCGCATGAACGCCGGGGGCGCCTTCGGCGAGATCGCTTCGGCCGTCCGCGCCGTGCGAGGAATCACAACCCGCGGCGAAACCTTCGAACTCTCCCGCGAAAAAATCGCCTTCGGCTACCGCGCCAGCGGGCTGGAGAACGCCGTTATCACAGAGGTCGATCTCGCGCTGACGCCCGAAGAGCCGGCCGCGCTCCGCGATCGACTCAAAGAAGTCATGGCGGCAAAGAAGGCATCGCAGCCGCTCGGCGAGTCGAGCGCCGGCTGCGTCTTCAAGAACCCGACCGTTGCGGGCGTGCGCGTCAGCGCGGGCCGGCTCATCGACGAGGCCGGCTGCAAGGGCATGCGCGAGCGGTCGGCGGGAGTGTCGCGCGTTCATGCTAACTTTATAACCGTCGAACCGGACGGCGCCGCCC
This sequence comes from Phycisphaeraceae bacterium, assembly GCA_039794205.1. GTDB lineage: Bacteria > Planctomycetota > Phycisphaerae > Phycisphaerales > UBA1924 > J020. The sequence continues at coordinate 121,666 of JBDIVU010000009.1, read as the reverse complement.
GCGACGTGCTCCGCCTGATCGAACGCGTGCGCGACCGCGTCGCCGAGCGGAAAGGCGTGACGCTCGAACGCGAGATCGTCGTCTGGAGCCGGGACGAGGAGTTGTGATGCACGATATAAATAAATACGACATAACAACGCTGGTGCTCGGCGGCGGGCCTGGGTCGGAGCGCGATGTCTCGATCGCCGGCGCCAACGCGGTCGCCGCGGCTCTCGCCGGCGCCGGATTGCGCGTCGAGAAACGCATAATCGAGCGGATTACCGCGGCGGAACTCGCCGCGACGCCCGGCGATGTCGTGTTCCCCGTCCTCCACGGCGCGTGGGGCGAGGGCGGGCCGATGCAGGATCTGCTCGCCGCCGACGGGCGCCCGTTCGTCGGCTCCGGACCGGCGCCGGCGCGGCTCGCGATGGACAAGATCGCGCTCAAACTCATCGCGCAGTCCCTCGGCATTAATACCGCGGTCGCGGCGATCCTCGACGCGGACTACCCGGTGTGCCCGCTCGCGCTGCCGGTCGTCGTAAAGCCCGTGCGCGAGGGTTCAACAGTCGGGCTGCACGTGTGCCGAACTCCGGCTGAATGGGACAAGGCCCGGCGCGAGTCGGCGCGGTCCGGGCGTGTCTGCATGGTCGAGCGGTTCATCGCGGGCCGCGAACTGACCGTCGGCGTGATCGGCGACGAAGCGCTCCCGATCATCGAGATCGTCCCCGCCGACGGGCTTTATGACTATGACGCGAAGTACGCGCGCGAAGACACGCGCTACAACGTCAACCCGAAACTCCCTGCGGGCGTAGCCGGGATCGTCCGCGACTCGGCGCTGCGGCTGATGCACGGCGTAGGGGCCCGGCACATCGGACGCGCGGATTTCATTCTCGATGAAGCCGGCGCGCCGTGGCTTCTTGAACTTAACACCATGCCCGGGTTCACGGATCATTCGCTCGTCCCGATGGCCGCGCGGGCCAGGCCGGGCGGCGCGTGGGAAATGCCCGAACTCTGCGCCCGGCTCGTCACGCTCGCGATCGAGGACGGCGCGGGCGGGCGCTCGGCGCCCAGACGCGGGACGGAAACTCAGCACGCATGACCGCAAAGAAGAAAAACAAATCTAAGCCTAAGGTAAGTCACGGCGGGCTGCTGTCCCGGCTGCGCCCGCCGAGGGTTTCGCTCAGGACCGCGGCGCTCTGGCTGAACCGCGGCGTGTTCGCGGTGATCGTGGTCGCGGCCGTCGCGGGCGTCGCGTTCGGGTATTCGCCGCTGCGCGAGAGGGTCGGGGCGATCCGCACGGACCCGCTGCGCGTCACGATCGACTGGCCGACTTCGCCGGGCGGGACGTGGTTGCCGATCGAAGAGCAGGATCGGCTCGGCGCGATCGCGCGGGCGAACCTCACCGCGGATCCCTTCGACATCGCTTCACTCGACGCGACCAGCGCCGCGTTCGCCGCGACCGGCTGGTTCGGCGGCCCGCCCACGGTCCGGCGCAGGCCCGGCGGGGAGGTCGAGATCTCGGGCGCCTGGCGCACGCCCGCAGCGGTGGTCCGGCACGGCGGGGCGGACCATCTCGTCGCGTCCGACGGCGCGCTCCTGCCGATGCGCTATGCACCGGGGACGGCGCGCGGGATGCCCGTGATCGTCGAGCCGTACACCGGCCCGCCGACACGCTCCGGCGGCGTCCCGGGACTCGGGCTGATCTGGGTCGGCGGGGATGTGACCGCGGCGCTCGGGTTGATCGAATATCTCCGTCGCTCGCCAGCAGCAGCGTCGATCGAGGCGGTCGATGTCTCGCGGTATGTAAGTGAGAATCTTCTTGTGCTGAGGATGAGTTGGGGCGGACGAGTCGTGTGGGGTGCGCCCCCGGGAGCGGGCGCGCCCGGCGAGGTCGCCGACGATTTCAAACGAACCCGGCTCGAGCAGATCGCGCGTGAGCCGACACTGGCGCGCCCGGAAAAAGGCGCGGTCGAGATCCATTCCCGGTTCGTCCTTGTCGACGAGACGGCCAGCCCGTGAGTTGGCCGCCCGCAGAGAGCGTAGAGGGGGATTCGCCGGCGAATCGTGCGGATCGCTGGGCCCACCGGCGCGGCGAGCCACGCGTCTTCGCGCTGATGCTCTCGATATATCTCCTGCTCGCGTCGGTGCTGACGGTGTTCGCGGCGCCGGCGCTCGGAAGCCCGAGCGAGGCGGCGTTCAGACGCTCGGCCGGGATGCTGCTGCTGCTTCTTTCTTTCGCGGTCGCGGCGTTGTGGCCGATGCTCAGGCTCAGTCAGGCTTCGCCGAGGAACCCGGTCGTCGCGGCGGCGGCGGACACGGCGATCGTTGCGCTCATGGCGCAGGCGGTGATCTGGCCGTTGACTCTGCTGCCCGGGGGAGCGGTGATCAGGCCGGCGCCTTGGCTAGGGTTGTGGCCGTGGGCGGTGTCGGCGGGGATCGGGCTGGCGCTGGCGTCGTGGGCTTCTCTCGTCGGCGCGATCGTCGCGTGCGGGACGGGCGGGCGCTCGGGATGGGGACGCGCGGGATGGATGCTCGCGTGCGTGATCCTCGCGTCCGCTGCGCCCTCGGCGGGATCGGTCACGGTCGATCCCGAATCGATCGAATTCTGGCTTCTTTATTCGCCGATGACCGTCACGGGCGCGCTAATCACCGCGCCGAGCGGGCTTACGCCGAACATGACACCGGCCGATTGGATCGCGGCGATCGGGCCTGGCGTGATGAGCATCCCCGTCTGGTTCCTCGCGCGGCGAATCACGCGCCGGGGAGCGTGTCGGCCGTGGGGCTGATCGAGGCGAGGTACCCGCGCAGGCTGGAAAAACCCGCGTCTTTCGGCAGGACCGTGTCGGCGCCGACACGCACGGCGCGACGCCGGAGCGCGTCGCACTCCGTCCCGGTCATGAGCGCGATCGGCCCGTCAAAGCCCGCGACGCGGAGCGCGCGGATCGAGGCGCACCCGTCAAGCCCGGGCATGTTCATATCAATGACGAACAGCGCCGGCTCGGGCGTTGTTCCGCCGATACGCTCGAGCGATGTGTACGCGGCGACGGCGTCCGAGCCCGACTCGAACCCGCGGGTTTGAAACCCGGCGAGCGCGACGAGCGACTCTATGAGCCGTCGGGCGGTCGCCGAGTCGTCCACAATCCACGCGTCCTGGCATGGCATGATGAGATATCTCTTCGGCACAAAACCTTCTGTGTATTTACTGATATTCGGTTCTGGAACGAACAGAGATCGATCGCCACAGGTTCGTGGCGTTAGGATGGGTGGATGGACTCGAAAGACACTGACCCCGGCGGGACGAAGAGCGGGTCGGCGGGTGCGCCGATCGAGCCGTACCTCGCGCCATATAGGACCATTCTCGACGCGCACGGCCCGTCGTTCGAGGCGACCGGCTGGAAAAGCCGGGATATGCAGATAGCCCGCTTCGACGTGCTCCTCGGCATGGCGGACGCGACCGGGCGCGTCGTGATCGACGCCGGCAGCGGGCAGGGCGCACTCGTGGACCGCATGATCGAACTCGGCGTCGAATACGGCCGGTACATCGGCCTCGACGCGATGCCCGAGATGGTCGAGCAGTCGCTGGCCCGCGGCCTGCCCGAGGCGGAGTTCCACACGATCGACTTCGCGCGCGAGCCGGACGCGTTCTCCAGATTCAGCCGCGAGGCCGGCGGGCCGGGCGTTGATATAATCTTATTTTCAGGATCGCTCAACACGATGGAGCAGGCCGACGCGGTCGCCTCGCTCGAACGGGCGTGGCCGATCGCCCGCGAGGCCGTGGTGTTCAATTTTCTAACCGACCGCGCGCCCGCGGCCCTGCTCATGCAGGATCCGTCACCTGCCAATCGTCTCGACACGATGGCGCTCATCGACTGGGCCTTGACGAAGTCGCCGCTGGTGCGGTTCCGGCAGGACTACCTGAGCGGGCACGACGCGACGATCGCGCTCTTCAAGCCGGGCGCGTGAACGGGGCGAGTTCCGCCGGCAGGCGTTTCAGCCCGCGCCGCTGCGCTTTATCGACCGCGTAGCGCAGCGAATCGTGCATGCGCTTGCGCACCGCGGGAGTGACGTTCAGCCCGCGGCGCTCCATCTCCGCGAGCGACCAGGCCCACGCGTGATATTCCTCGAGGCACCGCGGGCGATGCACGCCGAACCCGATCGCGTGATGCCCGATCTCATGGAGAAACACCGCAGCGGACATCGGCCCGCGCGGCCGGGGCGCCTCGATCAGCCGCGCTACCCGCCCGTCCTCGTACCGCACTTCCCACGCGACACCGGACATGCTCGTGCGCCACTTCCGCACGCGCACGCCGAACTCTGAGAGACACTCCCGCACCGCGAGGTCGTACTTCGCCTGCATCGAGTTCGCCCGCGCCTCTGTCGCCGCCGGTTTATTCGCAGCGGAACGCAGCGGCGCGACCGCCGGCGGCCGGGCTGGATCGGCGCGGCGTTTGGGCTTCTTCGTGATCAGATCCCAGAGTGTCAACACTGCGAGCCGCTTTCGAGTTTCATCCCGGGCGAGAGTTTCCTCCCGCGGGCGAAGTCGGTCCAGCCCATCGCGGGCCGACCGGCGGGCTGCACGGAAATGAGCCGAAGCGCAGTCCCGGCGCCGGTCGCGACGGCGCCCGCTGCGGGGTCGATCAGCGTCCCCGGCTCTTGGTCGGACTCGACGCCCGCCGATTCCACGCCGATCGGTTCCACGCGGAGCAGTTTCACCGGCTCGCCCGCGAGAGTGACCGTGACGCCCGGCCAGGGGGTCAGCCCGTGGACCCGCCGTCGGCATTCTTCTGCGGTCGCGGCGAAATCCACCCAGCCGTCGGACTTACTAAGTTTGCCCGCGAGCGTGACCAGCGACTCGTCCTGTTCGACGGACGCGAGCGTGCCGCGCGCGTGTTCGTCGAGCACCGCCGTCACGAGAGCCGGGCCGTCGGCCGCGAGGGCGTCGTGCAGTTCGCCGGCGGTCATCGCGGGGCCTGACGTTCGTTTCGATTGCCCGAGCACAAGCCCGGCGTCCATGCGGTCGGCGAGCGTGATGACGCTGACGCCGGTTTCGAGATCGCCGGCGAGGATCGCGTGATTGATCGGCGCCGCCCCGCGCCAGCGCGGCAGCAGCGACGCGTGCAGGTTGATCGCGAAGACGCCTTCGAGCAGAGATCTGCCTAGTTTCTGCCCGAACGCGATCACCACCCATGCGTCGGCTTCGAGCGAGCGCAGTTCGCGCACGACGCCGGGTTCATTTATGCTCTCGACGCGCATCAGCGTCACACCCGGCAGGTTTTCGAGCGCCCACGCAGCGATCGGTGTCGGCGTCAATCGGCGGTTGCGACCGGCGGGGCGGTCGGGCTGCGAGACGATCGCGGCGATCTCGTGCTCGCGCGCGATTTGTTCGAGCGTGGGCAGGCCGAACGCGCCCGAGCCGAGGAAGACGAGTCTCACGCCCGTGCCGCCAGTTTTTCGAGGTCGCGGACTCTGGCGCGGTTCTTAAGTCGCGCCATCGGCGTCATGCGGTCGATGATGAGCACGCCGTCGAGGTGGTCATATTCATGCTGGAAGCATCGCGCGAGCAGGCCGATCGCGCGGCGGGTGAACCGTTCGCCGGCGAGGTCGGTGGCTTCGATGGTGACGCCCGTTGGTCGGCGGACCTCGCCGGTGATCTCGGGCAGGCTCAGGCACCCTTCTTCGTAAGGTTCGAGTTCGCCGGTGTAGCCGGTCAGGACGGGGTTGATGAAGACCTCGGGTTCGGCTTGTGCGGTGGCGGGGTCGTCGCCGAGGGTTCGGCCCTCCTCGGGATATTCCGGGACAAACGCGACGAACAATCGCCACGGCAGCCCGACCTGAGGCGCCGCCAGACCGATCCCCTCAGCCTCGAACATCAACTCGACCATCCGCTCGGCGACCGCGCGGACCTCGTCCGTCACCGCGTCGATCTCGGCGGCTCTTCGGCGTAGGACGGCGTCCGGGAACTTCCTGATGTGCAATGTCGCGGGATCCACTGGCATCGGGCGAGTGTAGGAACGGTCGGCTGCCGCCGCTATCCTTTGACGCTCCGCGCCGTGTTGGCGTAGCATCCCGGTCCGGCCCGGGTGCGTACAGGGATCGCGGCGGGCGGGCAGCACGGAGTCACGAGTGGCGTTGTTCGGTAAGAAAAAGGCTGAACCGACCGAAGCCGACGCCGGCGCCGCCGCGTCAAAGCCGCTGTCCGACCCGCGCAAGGCGCATTCATTCTTCGAGCACGCCCGGACCGTCCACGAGACCTCGAACTACGAATACGCCACGACGCTGTGGCTCCAGGGCCTCGCCCGCGACCCGGCGAGCATGACCGGGCTGGAGGGCTTCGTCGAGTCCGCACAGGCTTTCGTCGCGTCGAGGCAGAAGTTCGGCCCGTCGAAAGACCAGGAGAAAGCCGCCCGCGACATCAAGGCGGCCACCCCCATCACACGCCTGATCCCCGCGCTGCTCCATTGGGGAACATGCCCGCTCGACGCCGGGCACGCGCTCAAGGCGATCGAAGCCATGGCCAAGGTCGAAGGTCTTGACCTCGGCGAGCAGATGTACTGGATCGGCGAGAAAGCCCTCGCCGCGGCCAGGCGTGATCCGAAATCTAAGAAAGACATATTCGTCCGGCTGAAATCCGCGTTCACCGACGCGGGCATCTTCGATCTCGCCGTCAGAGCCGGGGAGATGGCGTGCGAACTCGACCCCAACGACCGCGCCCTGCAACTCGAGGTCCGCAACCTCTCGGCCCAGGCGACCATGTCCAGCGGGGGCTACGAGAAGACCGGCGAGGCCGGCGGCTTCCGCGCCAATATCCGCGACGCCGACGCCCAGCGCAAACTCGAAGAGCAGGACCGCATCGTCAAGACCGAGGACGTGATCGAACGCGCCATCGCCGACGCGAAGGAGAACTACGAATCACGCCCGACCGACACGCCCGCGATCATGCGCTACGCCCGCGCCCTGCTCGACCGCGGAACCCCCGCGGACGAAAAGGCCGCGTTCGTCCTGCTTAATAAGGCGTTCGAGCAGACGCGGGAGTTCCGCTTCCGGCAACTCGCCGGGGACATCCGCATCCGGCAGGGTCGGCGCAAGGTCGCGGCTCTTCGCGCCAAAGCCGCGGACGAGCCGTCCGATGAAGCCCGCGCGATGTACGAGAAAGGCCAGCGGGCGCTCCTGCACCTCGAAGCCGAGGAATTTGAAGCGCGCGTCAAGGCGTACCCGACGGACCTGAGCCTGAAGTTCGAACTCGGTCGGCGGTTCTTCGACCTCGGCAGACTCGAAGAGGCCATCGAACTCTTCCAGCAGGCCAGGCGTGAATCCAAGCGCCGCGCTGAGTGCCTGAGTTATCTCGGGCGGGCGTTCCTCGGCCTCGGCTGGCAGGCCGAGGCGATCGAGACGCTGCGCGAGGCCATCGCCGCGTACCCCAACGAGTCCGACGACACCGGTCGCGGGCTGCGCTACGCGCTGATGGAGGCGCTCGAGGGCTTCGCGCGGGAGTCGCGCGACCTCCCCGCCGCTGAAGAAGCCGGCAAGATCGCCTCGGGCATCGCGATGGAGCAGATCGGCTTCCGCGACGTTCGTGAACGCCGGGCCGCGATACAGGAACTTATAAAAGAACTCCGCGCCAACGTCTGACCCGGCGGCGCGGCCACGCGACAGGAGCAAACCCGTGAGCGTCGGCGATCATCGTGTGTACGCGTTCATCCCCGCCCGGCTAGGCTCCACACGCATGGCGCGCAAGGCGCTCGCCGCCGACACGGGCAAGCCCATGGTGCAGCACGTCCACGAAGCCGCCGCACGCGCGACGCTCATCGACGAGGTGATCGTCGCGACCGAGGCGGGCGAGGTCGTCCGCGCCGTCGAAGCCTTCGGCGGGCGCGCCATCCTCACAAGCCCCGACCATCCCAACGGCGCCAGCCGGATCGCCGAGGCCTGCGACATCCTCGAAGTGTCTGAGGATGCGCTTGTTCTTAACGTGCAAGGCGACGAACCCGAGATCGAGCCGGGGACAATCGACGCTGCCGCACAAGCCCTCGCGGATTCCGACGCGCCCGTGGCGACCGTCGCGTCGCCGATGCTACCGGGCGATGATCCGACCGATCCGAACATGGTCAAGGTCGTGCTGAGCCGACGCGGCGAGGCGTTGTACTTTTCGCGGTCGCTGATCCCGTACGACCGCGACGGGCTAGGGGCGTGCCCGCCGTTGAAGCACATCGGGCTTTACGCCTTCCGCCGCCCGTACCTGAGGGTGTACGCCGATCTGGCGCCGACACCGCTCGAGGAGAGCGAACGGCTCGAGCAGTTGCGGATCCTGGAGAACGGCGGCCGGATCGCCGTCGCCATCCGCCCCTGCCGAAACGCCGGCATCGACACACCCGAGCAGTACGCCGCGTTCGTCCGGCGACACCGCGCGAGCGCGGTCTGAAACCTCGGCGCCGCTTCGCTGACATATTATTGACAGCAGAAAAATCTAATGCCGCTTGCGGAGCCGGGCGGCGGGGATCTCCATCTGCTCGCGGTACTTCGCCACTGTTCGCCGGGCGATCTCCAGCCCGCGTTTCTTCAGTTCCGCGACCAGCGCCTCGTCGCTGAGCGGCCGGGCTTTGTCTTCCGCGTCGACGATCTCGCGGAGCGCCTCCTTCACCGCGTCCCACGAAACGTCCTCGCCGGATTCCGTCTGCGTCCCGCCGGTGAAGAACTTGCGCAGCGGCAGCACGCCTCGCGGCGTCTGGATGTGCTTGCCCGCCACCGCCCGCGACACCGTCGCGACATGGATCCCGAGTTGCTCGGCGACCTGCGTCATCGGCAGGGGCTTGAGCGACGCCGGCCCGTAATCGAAGAAGTCCCGCTGCGCCGTCAGCACCACATTCAGCACGCGCAGCAGGGTCTGCCGACGCTGGTTCAGAGCGTCGATCAGCCAGTGCGCATTTGTAAGATTAGTCTTGATGAAATCCCGCGTCGGCTTCTCGACCGACCGGTCCCGCGCCATCCGGCTGTACGACGGGTTCACGCGGAGATTGGGCAATCGGCCGTCGGTCAGATACGCGAAGTACCGATCCTCCTCCTCGTCGTACTCCACGGTCGCGTCCGGGACGATGATCGACGGGGACTCCTCCACCAGCGCCCGCCCGGGCGCCAGGCTGAGACGTTGCATCCATTGCATGGCTGCGCGGATGCGCTCCATATCCAGGCCGGTCGTCTCGGCGACTCGGGGCAGGCGGTTGTGCGACAGGTCGTCGAGGTGAGACTCGATCAGCCGACGCGCGTCGGCGCGAACGGTGTCCGCGCCCTCCTCGCGCTCGATCGCGTCGATCTGGAGCAGCAGGCATTCCCGGACATCACGCGCCAGCACGCCCACCGGTTCTAGCGATCGCTGCATCGCGGACAGCGCGGACTCGAGTTCCTCAGACGTCGGCGGCGAATCGAAACCCATCGCCCGGTCCGCGATCTCCGCAAGCCCGGTCCGCAGATACCCGTCCGCATCCACAAAGTCGATGATCAGAACGCCCAAAGCCCGTGAACGCTCGTCGGTGTCCACCAATCCCCATTGATCGGCGAGTTGTTCGGCGAGCGACGGCCCGCGGGCGGCGGTGTTCGCCATCGCGTCCATCTTGCCGTCACGCTCGCCGGCCGCGGCGTTCGGGCGGACGGTCGGGACGTATTCCAGATCCTCGCGCCGGAGCCTCGCTGCGGTGTATTCGTTGTCGAACGCCTCGGCGTACCCCTCCTCCATCGCGTCGAGCCGGGCGAAGTCGTCCGCGGAATCACCCGCGCCGACCTCGAGCACGCCGTCGGTGTCCGCGCCCGATTCCTCACGCTCGATCGGCTGCTCTTCGCCGGGCTGATAGGTCTCGAGCGCGACGTTCGATTCGAGTTCCTGCTCGATGCGCTCCTCGAGCGCGGGGAGGGCCATCTGGAGGATCTCCATAGACTGGATGACCCTCGGCGCCAGCCTCATGGACTGGCCCAGCCGCATCTGTTGACCGTGCTCGAAGCGCATACCGCTCATGCGCCGTGCATGGTATCAGCCGCCCGCGCCTTCCTTCGGCTTCTCAGCGGGTCGCTCGCCGTAGTCCGCGGCGCGTCGGCTGCGGACCGTGCGGACTCGCGGACGCTCAGCCTCCGCGTCGGCGACGGGAGCCGCTCCCGCCGGCGTCGCTGTCGGCGTCACCGGCGCGTCCGGGGCTGAGGTGCTTGCCGACGCTGGACTTGTTTCGTCGCTTTTTTTTTCCGGCTTGCCAGGAGCCGACGCGGATTCCCCGCTCGCGCCGGGCTGCGACGATCCCGCCTCCTCCGGCCCGCCCGCGGGCTGATTCGAACGTATTTCGAACAGCGGCACGACGCGGTTGTAGAACTGATCGCGCAACCGGACCGCCCGCTCATTACTACCCACCGCGTCCCACAGGATCACACCGTCGGCGCCGGCGAGCATCGGCCGCGTGAGCATAGTCTCAAGATCCGCGTCCGTGAGCGGCGTCTGGCGGATGTCATCGTGCTGGCTGTTGTGCTGGAGCGTCGCGTACGCCATGACCGGCTTGTCGCCGCTGAGGCGCTTAGACCACAGGATCATGTTGTCGATGTACCGCTCGAAGTGACCCGCCGGCGCGAAACGGGTGTCGCCCGTGGGCTTGTCCGTCGAGACCCGTCTCGCGTACACCTCGGGGTACACCGCGTCGACGTGATCGAAGATGAACCGCTGCTTCTCGATCCGCTCGGCCACCTCCGCCGTGATGGTCCCGAAGCCGATCTTCGGATAACCGAAGAACCCCCACTTCGCCTTCGGGCGAAGCCGCCTGCACAGCGCGATCGTCTCGAACATGAACGCGCGGGACTTCTCGTTCCACTCCTTCTCGGCGATCGCTTCGACGGTGTCTTCCGTCGCGGACGGATGCCGCGCGCGGATGAGCGACCGGACACGATCCTGGTATTCCGGGCTGGCGCCGCCGTTCCAGAACACGCCCCAGTGCTCGTAGTCGATCACCGCGAAGCCGTCCCACTCGGGGTCCGGGATGAGCCGATCAACGTCGCGCGCGGCCTTCTCCAGGTGCGCCGCGAGGTCAGCCTCGACGGGCGTCCCGCTGTTGACCCACTGGCCCTTCCATAGTTTGGGATACCGTCCTAGATTCGGCTCGGTGAACAGGACGACCCGGCCCGCGATAACGCCGGGCAACTGCGCCAGTTCAGATTCGATCCTCTCGGCGTCGCCGTTGATGAGGTTGAGATAGACCCTCGGCGCCGACGCCTCCACCGACGACGAACCCGCGCCCTGGGCGTCCGCGGACGCCTGCCCGGCAGCCGCGTCTGTCGCGGGGTTCGTGTGTGTGCGAACCCGCGGCTCGGACGAGGCCGGCGCCCGGCAAGCGACGCTCAGCAGCGCCGCCGCCGTCAGAAGGATTGTGGGTTGGCTTATCCGCATGGCGCACCTCCATCGTTCCCGAAATCCTCCAATCCCGCGCCCAGCCCGGCACGCCCGCCCAGCCGATATGGTTGGCAACTCCATCGCATCGCCCCTCGTCGTCGGCATATCTTCACACACGCCCGAAAACATCCCTCTCCGAGCATGGATGATCCTACGCAGCCCGTCCTCCACTACCTCCCTCGCGTCCGGCTGGCCGAGGGCGGCGTGGTCCGCGCCGTCGTCGATCTCTGCGACGCATTAGCCCGGGAAAATCTACCCGTCACACTCGTCACCGCCGACGATGCTGACGTTCCCGCGATCTGGCCCGTAACGCCCGAAAACATCACGATTTTGAAGATAGCCCGTCCGCTCGGCGCCTTCGGTCCGATCACGGCGCCGCTGCTCGACGCCATCCGGCTCGCGTCGGTAGTCCACCTGCACACGCCCTGGGATCGCGGGAATCTCGCCGTCGCCCGCGCCGCACGCCGAGCCGGCAAGCCGTACATACTCAGCGTCCACGGCATGCTCGACGACTGGTGCATGAGCCAGCGCTCAATAAAGAAACGGCTGTACCTCGCGCTCGCCGGTCGGCGGCTTCTCGAACAAGCCGCGGCGTTGCACTGCACCGCCCGGGCGGAGTGGTCGCAGGGCCGGCGCTGGGCGCCGAACGCGGTGGGCGTGGTCGCACCGCTGGTGTTTGACCTCGCGGACTATGCGGACCTTCCCGGGTCGGCGCCGGCGGTCGCGCGCTGGCCGGCCCTCGCGCACGATCGGCCCGCGGTGCTCATCCTCAGCCGGATTCATTATAAGAAAGGCGCCGACGTCTTCATCGACGCCGCGGGCCTGCTGCGCTCGCTAGGCGCCGACGCCGACTTCTTCATCGCCGGCCCGGGCGACGACGCCGACATCAGCGCGCTCCGTGAACAGGCGCGTCGGCTCGGCGTCGCGGATCGCGTGCATTTCTTAGGTATGGTCACCGGCGTCGAGAAAGTCTCGCTGTACCAGGCCGCCGACGTGTTCGTCCTCCCGACGAGTCAGGAAAACTTCGGCTTCGTCTTCTTCGAAGCGCTCGCTGCGGGGACGCCCGTCGTCACAACTCGGGGCGTCGACACCTGGCCGGAACTCACAGACAGCGGCGGCGCGATCATCACAACCCGCGACGCGCGGGAAATCGCGGACGCGGCCGCGTCGCTTCTGGCGGATCCCGCCAGGCGCGCCGCGATGGGCGCCGCGGGCCGGGCGTGGACGCTGGAACGCTTCGCGCCCGGCGCCGTGATCCGCGAGTACATTGATCTCTACGATCGCCTGGCGACGCGAAAGTAAATGCACATCAATTCCGACGCCGCGCCGCCGTCTACGAACAGGTCCGCCATCAAGCCGCGCCACCCCCGAGCCGGGCCGTCCCCGAGCCGTGATGTTGGGTACGAGTTGCGCGAAGCGCCTCAATAACAGCGCCAAAGGCCCAGGGATTTCATCCCTGGGCTTTGCAGACAGGGCGCGTTTCATGCCGCAGCACCGGTCGCCCCTCTCCCCATCCCTCTCCCGGGGGGAGAGGGGGTCAGAAATAGTGGCGCGGGCGCAAATAGTGGCGCGGGCGCAAACAGTGGCGCGGGCGCAAACAGTGGCACGGGCGCAAACAGTGGCAAGGGCGTCTCGCCCGTGCGTCGCTGCGGGTGCGTTGACAGGCGCCGTGGGGCTGGTATCGTGTGCTGTTCGCGTCCGGGCCGGGCGGCAAATGCCGCTGGGCATTATCCGGGCGCTCCGAGTATCGGCCTTGTCGCCCGCGATCGTGCGGGCCACGGGCCGCCACGCCGGGCCAGCCGTCGGCGTGGAGGGCTTCCAGGCTCGCCGTTGCCGACCCCTACCGGGCCGACAACCGCGGGCGCCGGTGATCGTGTCAACTCCGCCCGCCGATCGGGCAAAAATCAGGAACGGGTCCGAGCCATGCGTCAGACGTACTTTGCGAAGAAGGGCGACCTCGAACAGCGTTGGCTTCATGTCGACGCCGAGGGTCAGCGTCTCGGTCGGCTGGCGACGGAGGTTGCGACAGTGCTGATGGGCAAGCATCGCCCGGAGTACACGCCGCACGTCGACACGGGTGATTACGTCGTCGTGACGAACGCCGAGAAGATCGTCCTGACGGGCAACAAAGCCCAGCACAAGTTCCGCAAGACCTACAGCGGGTATCCGAGCGGGCAGCGCATGGAGACGTACGAGAGCCTGCTGGCCCGCCGACCGGAGGTCGTGATCGAGGACGCGGTCCGGCGGATGCTCCCGAAGAACCGTCTGGGTCGGCAGATGATCGCGAAGTTGAAGGTCTACAAAGGTCCGACGCACCCGCACCAGGCCCAGCGTCCGGAGCCGATGCCCGCCTGACCCATCCCGCCCGCACGGTCCCTGAACACTTAATGTTGCCCCCAGCGAACGCCGAACCGACCGAGTCCCGGAGCCGAGCACGATGATCGAGCACGCCGACACCCAGACCCCCGCCGCGACGACGACCGCGACTGAAGCCGCGCCGACGCCCGCGCCGAAGCCGAGCCGCGAACTCACCGCGAAGAACCCGTGGTTCTGGGGTACGGGCCGTCGCAAGACCGCGGTCGCGCGCGTGCGTCTGCGTCCGGGGACTGGCCAGTTCAAGATCCAGGTCAAACGGCTGAGCAAGAAGAACGCGGATTCCTGCTACAAGGACATCAACGAATATTTCACCGAGGAGCGTGACCGCAGCGACGCCGTCGCTGCGCTGCGCGAGACCAACACGCTCGGGCGGGTCGATGTCTACGCCCGCATGACCGGCGGCGGGTACATGGGGCAGGCCGGAGCCCTGCTGCTCGGCGTCGCCCGCGCGCTCAAGGACTTCGACCCCAACCTCGAACCCATTCTCCGCGAGCACGGCTTCCTCACCCGCGACTCCCGCGAGGTCGAACGTAAGAAGTACGGGCAGGCCGGCGCCCGCCGACGATTCCAGTTCTCCAAACGCTGATCGGCCCCGTCGCTCCGCTCACACGCCAAGTGGCACGGGCGTCTCGCCCGTGCAAAACCACGGCTCGGAGAGCCGTGCCACCCCAGACCCCAGTGGCACGGGCGTCTCGCCCGTGCGAACCACGGCTCAGAGAGCCGTGCCACCAACGGAGCCGACATGCCCGAGCCAGGCGTCGAATCCCCGATCTGCACCAGCGCCCTCGTGTGCGAGCAGATCATTCAGGATCGCGTCACAGGCAAACTCGCGCTCATCGGCGTCTTCAACCGCCTCGCCGCCGAGTCTCTCCCCCATAAAGAGAACATGGCGGTCTTCTTCTCGCTCACCAACGGTCGCGGATCGGTCGAGGTCCGCCTTCAGATCGAGCAGGACGACGGCGAGGCCCTCGTTCAGATCCGCGGCATGCACCAGATTCCCAGCCCGCTGACCATCCTCGATCACGGCGTGCAACTCCGCAATGTAATCTTTAAAAAAACCGGTCGGCACTGGGCGACCGTCTGGTGCGGCGAGGAACTTCTCAATCGCCGACCCTTCGACGTGATCCTCACCACGCCGCAGACGCCCGGCCAGCAGTTCCACGCCCCGCCGACACCCGGCATAGAACCGGCGTGATCGGCTCCAACCCCCGCGACATCACCGTCGTCCGCGCCGCTGCGGAGTGGGTCGTCATCGACAAGCCCGCGGGGATGCTCTCTGTTCCCGGGAAAGGGCCTGATCGCGCCGATTGCGCCGTTGCGCGTGTCGCGACGATGTTCCCCCACGCCGAGGGGCCGATGGTCGTGCATCGGCTCGACATGGACACGTCGGGGCTGCTGCTTGTAGCGCTGACGCCGGGCGCCCAGCGGGCGCTGTCCGAGCAGTTCGCGCGCCGGAGCGTGAACAAAACTTATATCGCGGTCGTCGCGGGCGCCCCCGCTGATTCCGCCGGCGTCGTCACGCTCCGGCAACGGCTCGACATAGACAACCGCCCGAGACAGATCATCGACGACGCCCGGGGGAAACTCGCGCAGACCGAATGGCGCATCACCGATCCATGCGAACCTTGCCCAGGGATTTCATCCCCGGGCTTTGGAGGTTCGCGCGTTGCTGAGAGTGCGGCGCTAACGCGTATCGAGTTCACCCCCGTGACGGGCCGGTCGCACCAGATCCGCCTCGCCGCGGCGACGCCCTCTCCGGTCGGGCTGGGTTGTCCGATCGTCGGGGACGATCTCTACGGCGCCGGCCGCGAGCCGGGCGGGCGGATGCTGCTGGCCGCGACGGCTCTCGGGTTCACCGACCCCGCGACCGGCGAGCGTGTGACCGTCGAGATTCCGCCGGGTTTCTGAATCCCGCGTCGCGCCCGCCCGCTATGTTTAGAGCAGTGAATCATCGCGCCGCCGACGCCCCCGACGCCCCCCGCTCGACCGACCGCCGATGGTCCGCGCAGCAAGGCGCCGAGTTCTTCGGCGTGCCCGCGTGGGGCGACGGGTATCTCGGGGTTGACGAAGCCGGGCGCCTGACCGTCATGCCCGAACGCGACCCCTCGCGCGCAATCGTCCTCGCCGACGCCGTCGCCGAACTGCGCGAGCGAGGCCTGAGCACGCCGATGCTCGTCCGCTTCCCGCAACTGCTCGAGCATCGCGCGACCGTCATCCGGGGCGCCTTCGACGACGCCATCACCCGTCACGGTTATCGCGGCTCGTACACCTGCGTGTACCCTATCAAAGTTAACCAGCACCGCAGCGTGGTCGAGCGGATGCGCTCCCTGGCGCCGAGGCTCGGCCTCGGGCTTGAGGCCGGGTCCAAGCCCGAACTCGTCGCGGTTCTCGCATGGACGAGCGACACGCCGGGCACGCCAATCGTCTGCAACGGTTTTAAGGATTCGGAATATCTTGAAACGGTGCTTCTCGCCGCGGGCATGGGTCGTCCGATCACACCGATCGTGGAAAGGCGTGAGGAACTCGACGAGATACTGCGTCTGAGCGAGCGTCTCGGCGTCACGCCGAACCTCGGGCTTCGCGTCAAACTCGCCAGCCCGGGCGCGGGTCGCTGGCAGGCATCGGGCGGGCTTGGCTCCAAGTTCGGCCTGTTTGTAGCCGAGGCGCTCGACGCCGCGAAGCAACTCATCGACGCCGGCCTGGGCGAGCGCCTGACCATCCTCCACTGCCACATCGGGAGCCAGATCGCCGACCTCCGCACCGTTCGCCGGGCGACACGGGAACTCGCCCGCATCGCGGTCGAACTGCGCCGGCTCGGCGCCGCGATCACGACGCTCGATCTCGGTGGCGGCCTCGGGGTCGATTACGACGGCGCGCGCACCGCCGGCCATTCCTCGATCGATTACACGGTCGCCTCTTACGCCGACGCGCTCGTAGCCGAGGTCGCCGCGGTCTTCGACGCAGCCGGACTGCCGCACCCCGATCTGATGACCGAATCCGGGCGGGCGCTCGTCGCGTACGAGAGTGTGCTGGTGTTCGATGTGATCGGCGTGTCGGGTCACGCGCCCGAGCCGACGGACGCCGAGCGGGCCGCAGCGGGCGCATCGGATCTCGAACCCTTGCGCGAACTCTCCGCGCTCGCGGATTCGAGCGACCCGGCGCCCCAGCGTCTGCAAGCCGCCGCCGTCGCACGCGACGCGCTCGCCGAACTATTCACATCCGGGGGCGCCTCCCTCGCCGAACGCGCCCTGGGCGATCGGCTCTTCCACCTCGTCGGGCACGCGGCGCTCGAAGAGATGGCCCGCGCCGGCCAGTCCCCCCCCGAGCCGGATCGCCTCGCTGATATCTTATTCGATCTTTATTTCTGCAACTTTTCGATATTTCAATCGCTCCCCGACCTCTGGGCGCTCGGCCAGCGGTTCCCGACTTGTCCGCTGACCCGTCTGGACGAGCGTCCGACCCGCCGGGCCGTGCTCTGCGACGTGACGTGCGACTCGGACGGGGAGATGCGGTCGTTCCCGTCGCGCGCCGGCGCGGGCGGCGGGCTGACGCTCCACACGCCGCGCCCCGGCGAGCCGTACGACCTCGGCGTGTTCCTCGTCGGCGCGTACCAGGAAATCCTCGGCGACATGCACAACCTCTTCGGCGATCCCGACGCCGCGCTCGTCGCGCTCGACGACGCCGGGCGTCTCGTGATCGAAGAAGCCGCCCCCGGCGACCGCGTCGCCGACGCTCTGCGCTACGTCGGGCACGACCCGGCGTCGCTGCGCGAGCGGGTCGTCGCCGAGACCAAACGCGCACTTCGCGACGGCGCCGTCAGCCAGCAACTCGCCGACGCCTACCGACGCCGGCTCGAAGACGCGATCGACGGCTCGACCTATCTCCGCAGCGACGATTGACGCTCCCGTAACCACTCCCCGCCCACGCACGCGAGCGATCGGGTACCCTCGCGGTTTCCCGCATCGGAGGATGGGCGATTGAGAGACAGCGCGCGGACCCTGCTCGCCGAACTGGTCGACTACGCCGGCCTGTTCCCCCCGGCGGGCCTCGACATGCCGACCACGGTCGCTAACTACGCGGCGTATGTCGCGTCGGATCACGCGTGGATGCTCGGCAGACTGATAGTCCCGATAGGTCGGCTCGACGAGTTCGCCCAAGCCGCCGCGGGCCGGCTACCCGCCGACGATGACGACATGCCGTGGATGATCTCGGCGCTCCTCCCGCCGCTGGGCGAGGCCGATCTCGACCGCGCCGTCGATGAAATAGAACGATTCAACGCGGCGCACTCGTCCCCAGCGCGAGGGATGGCGCTGATCGACTCGATCGAGACCCGCGCCGCCGCCGCGTCGATGATCGATCACGCGCTCGACGCGCTGCCCGACGGGCTGGTCCCGTTCTTCGAGATCTCATCATCCGACGACCCGCGCGGGATGATCGCCGCGCTCGCGGGAACGCCCGGGCGAGCCAAGATCCGCACCGGAGGCGTCGAGCCGAGCGCGATCCCCCTCACCCGCGAGGTGCTCGGCTTCATCCTCGCGTGCGCCGCCGCGGGCGTCCCGTTCAAGGCGACCGCGGGCCTGCATCACCCGCTCCGCGCCGCCTATCCGCTGACCTACGCCGCGGACGCTCCCGTCGGTCTGATGCACGGCTTCCTCAATGTCTTCATCGCCGCCGCCGCGATCCGATCGAACCTCATCGACGAACCGGACGCCGCGGACCTCCTCGACGAACCCGATCCCGCGTCGCTGATATTCACCGACGCCGGCGTCGAGTGGCGCGGCCTGCGCCTCGACAACGAGCACCTCGCGCTCGCACGCGAGGAGTTCGCGCTGTCCTTCGGCTCGTGCTCCTTCGAGGAGCCGGTCGCCGACCTGATCCGCCTGAACATCCTCTGACCCGCCGCTTATTAAAATCATGAGAGATACAAACAATCCGAAATTAATTTCCTGGCTCGACGCCGCGAACGACCCCGAATGCGGGTTCCCGATCCAGAACCTGCCCTTCGGCGTGGTCCGCATCGGCGACGACCGCGGCCGCTGCGCCGTCGCGATCGGTGATCGGGCGCTCGACCTGTCCGCCCTCCACCGCGCGGGGTATTTCAAGGGGACGCCCGTCGAACATAAGAATGTCTTCGCGCAGCCGGCGCTCAACGCTTTCCTCGCGCTCGGCCGGGCCGCGTGGACCGCGGTGCGCGAACGGCTCAGCGTCCTGCTCGACGTTTCGACGGCGGACCTGCGCGAAGACGCCGCGACGCGCGACGCCGCGCTCCTGCCGCTCGCCGGGATCGAACCCGCGCTCCCCGTCGTCATCGGCGATTACACGGATTTCTACGCCTCGGCCCATCACGCTTCTAATGTCGGACGCATGTTCCGACCCGACGGCGAGCCGCTGCTCCCGAACTACAAGCACCTGCCCGTCGGGTACCACGGCCGCGCGTCGAGCATCGTCGTCACCGGCGCCGACGTCCGCCGACCGATGGGCCAGACCAAAGCCGACGACGCCGACGCGCCGACCTTCGGCCCGTCCCGGCTTCTTGATTATGAACTGGAAATGGCGGCTGTCGTCGGCTCTGGCAACACGCTCGGCTCGCGCATCGACATCCGCAAATGGCGCGAACACCTCTTCGGCATGGTCCTCCTCAACGACTGGTCCGCACGCGACGTGCAGAAGTGGGAGTACGTCCCGCTCGGCCCGTTCAACGCGAAGAACTTTTGTTCAACGATCAGCCCGTGGATTGTGACATTCGACGCCCTCGAGCCGTTCGCGGTCGGCCCCCCCGTGCGCGAGCCGGGCGATCCGCCGAACCTGCCCTACCTCACGCCCGCCGGGGATCTGCACGACATCACGCTCGAAGTGCTGCTGCAATCTGAGAAGATGCGCGACCAGGGAACGCCGCCGACTCGCGTGAGCCTCGGCTCGCTCAAGGACATGTACTGGACCGTCGCGCAGATGCTCGCGCATCACACGTCCACCGGCTGCAACATGCGCCCGGGAGACCTCCTCGGGACCGGCACGGTCTCGGGGCCGGCCGAAACATCGCGCGGCTGCCTGCTCGAAAAAACCTGGCGCGGCACGAGCCCCATCACACTCCCCACCGGCGAAGAACGCAAGTTCCTCGCCGACGGCGACACCGTCACCATCCGGGGCTCCTGCGAACGCGAAGGCGCCCGCCGGATCTCACTGGGCGAGTGCACGGGCACAATCATCCCCGCGGAATAAGCAATCACAAAATGACAATGGTGCGTGCTTTCAGTGGTAGAGGCGCAACTAGTGGCACGGGCGTCTCGCCCGTGCTCGAACCCCGTGCCACTGTTCCTTACCCCCTCTCCCCCTGGGAGAGGGCAGGGGAGAGGGCCGACCGGTGCTGTGCGACGGTTGCGCTTTGTGTCTCAGCGCGATAAACGCTGTTCGCGCACGGGCGAGACGCCCGTGCCACCATTTGCGCCTGTGCCACCATCTGCGCCCGTACCACCGTTTGCACCCGTGCCACCCCGGGAGCGTGCCGCCCCGGAGCGGCGCCGTGCCGGGGCGCTCTTCCCGCCTGAATATTTGTTATTTCTGAATTATCTTCACGCGCAGCGCCGCGGTCATGGGTTCGGCGCACATGGTGTTCGTGCACGCCTGGTAGTCAACCGCGATGGTCGGGGCGCCGGCCCACTCTTCGTCCGTGCGTTCGAGCCTGATGACCAGCGCGACCGAACCTTCATGCACCAGCGGGCGATCCTCCCCGACAGCCCACTCAGTTTCGAGTGGCTTGCCGGTGGGATAATCAACCACGGCACGCACGCCCGTACCGCCTACAACGCGGACGCGCAACGGAGCGAGATACGCGGCGCCCGGCTCGTGCGCGTTGATGTGCCAGCCCTCGTCGATGCGGAGTTCCAGCCCGATTTCCCCGGGCGTGTCGGCGCCGACGGCGATCTCCTGATCGCTCGCGAAGATCTGCACGGGCGGGCGTGCGGGGGTCTCCGAGAAGATCGGCGCCGAGTTGTCGCCCATGCCGAACCCGTCGCGCAGGGCGCGCCCGGCCGAGCGCTCCAGGCGCAGCAATGTTATAAGCGCGCGTGTCGCCTCGACCGGTCCCAGCGGCGCCTCGGCGATCGATCGGCTGAGGCTCGCCAGACCTCGCGCCGCGGTGGTCAGGGGCGCCTCGTCGCCGGAGCCAGCGTGCAGCGCCAGCAGGTTGTGGATCATCACCGACTGCCCGCTGGGGATCGCGCCGTCGTATGTCGAGCGGGCGCGGACGATGAGGTCGCTGCGGCCCGCGGTCGTGTCGAACCAGCCGCCGTGCTCGGCGTCGCCGAAGAGCCGATCGGCGATCGTAATCAGTTCGATCGCGGCATCGCGCCAGGGGCGCTGCTGCGAATCGAGCGGCGTGTGCGCGTCGAGCGCGAGAAGCCCGCGAACAACGAAGGCGTAATCATCAAAGACCGCGTCAGGACCGTCGACGCTGTCGCGACGCGAGCGGATGAGTTCGCCGTTATCGCGGCGGAGCGATTCGAGGACGAAAGCCGCCGCCCGCTCAGCCGCTGCGGTGTACCGAGGTTCGTCGAGCAGCCGGCCCGCGTCCGCCAGGGCCGCGATCATCAGCCCGTTCCAACCCGCGAGAACCTTGTCGTCCAGGCCGGGCTGTTTCCGTTCGGCGCGGGCTGTATATAAGATTATGTTCACGCGGTCGAGGCGGGCGAGGAAGTCCGCCTCGCTCATGCCCATCGTCGCGGCGACCGCAGCGGGCCGATCGCGCATCCAGAGTACGTTTTTCGGGCCGTCGCCGGGGTAATGCGGGTCGCGGAAGTTAGGCCCGTCGTCGAGGCGGTACACGCGCGAGATGAACGCGGCGTCGTCCGATCCGAGAGCCGCGGTGATCTCCGCGCGCGTCCACAGATAGTTCAGCCCTTCGCGCGCATCGACCTCGGCGTCCTGCGCGCTGTAGAACGCGCCGGCCTCGGGGTCCGTCATCTCGCGGAGCACATAGTCCGCGGTCCGCCGGGCGGTGCGGGCATAGAAAGGATCATCGAACGCGGCGGCGGCTCGTGTGTAGACCGACAGCAGTTGCGCGTTGTCATAGAGCATCTTTTCGAAATGCGGGACGAGCCACTTTTCATCAGTGCTGTAACGATGAAACCCGCCCCCCACCTGATCGTTCATACCGCCTAGCGCCATGCGGTCGAGAGTCCGGCGGAGGGATTGGGCGACCGCGTCGCGCCGGGCTTCGTCGGTGATCGTCGTCGCGGCGTCGAAAAGAAAATCGAGGAAAACCGGCTGCGGGAACTTGGGCGCCGACCCGAAACCGCCCCACGTCGCGTCGTGGATGGACATAAGCCGGGCGAGCGCGCCGGAGATCTGCTCGGGTCCGATGCGCGCGGGTTCGGCGCGCATCGCCAGTCTTTCGCGCACCGCGTCGGTGACGGCGCCGGCCTGCGTGAGCACGTCGTCGCGGCGTGTGTTCCACGCGTTCGATATGCCTTCGAGCACCATAGTGAAGGAAGGGAAGTTGGCCCGCGGCTCTTTGGGGAAGTACGTCCCGCCCCAGAGCGGTTCGAGGCCGGGGTCGTCGGCGCCGCGCGCACCGGGCGGGGTGAGGAAGACGCTCATCGGCCAGCCGCCCGAGCCGGTGAGCATCTGCACCGCGGCCATGTAGATGTCGTCGACGTCGGGCCGCTGCTCGCGGTCGACTTTAATACTGACGAACTTTGCGTTCATGACCGCGGCGGTGGCGGGATCCTCGAAGGACTCGCGCTCCATGACGTGGCACCAGTAGCACGTCGAGTATCCGACGGAAAGAAAGATCGGCACGCCGCG
The DNA here is from genome assembly GCA_039794205.1 of Phycisphaeraceae bacterium. GTDB lineage: Bacteria > Planctomycetota > Phycisphaerae > Phycisphaerales > UBA1924 > J020. Next base: position 99,096 of record JBDIVU010000009.1, on the reverse strand, counting down.
ACGTTTGGCCTCGGCGAAGGCTTCGGCGCCCCAGGGGTACCAGTCAACAGGGTTGCGGGCGTGCTGGAGAAGGTACGGGCTTGATTCGTTTATAAGCCGATTGGCTGGATGGTCGTCGCGCCCGGCGGCGGCGTGATTGGAGGGTTCAGGGTTGCGGTCGGGTTCGGCGGGCGCGGCTGGCGCGGCGCCGGCGGCGGGCTCTTCGTGCTGGGCCATGACGGCTCCGGGAAAGGCCAGAATAATCGCGGGAACGATGTGGAGGTGGTGTCGCATGGCGGAGTCTAGGGGCGGGGGCGAGCCGGGGGATCGGCTGGCGGGCGGGATTGCCGAATCCTTGCGGGCCGGTATACTGCCCGGCTCGACCCGTGGGTCGGACCGAAGGAGCCTGCCATGCCTCGCGAGTGCCATTTCACCGGCAAACGGACAACCGCCGGCCGTCAGTACGCCTACAGCGGCCAGAAGATCTCCAAGGGCGGCTTCGGACGCAAGACCTCCGGCAAGACGAAGCGGACCTTCAAGCCCAATATCCAGACCGTCACCGCGGTCGTGGACGGGCGGACGCAGCGCGTCAAGGCGTCCACCAGCGCGATCCGCAACGGGCTGGTCGTCAAGCCGTTGAAGAGGAAGTACGGGTACACCCGGCTCCAGAAGGCGGCGGGCGGCTGAGCGGAGCGACGGCTTTCCGTCACCATGTAACTTATACGATGGCAGCCCAGGGAGGACATCCCTGGGATTTTTTCAACGTTGTTTCACCGCGATCAGTTCCGTCATCGGCGGGGTCGTGAAGACGGCGTGCGGGGTGCCGCTGCGCTCGGTCCAGTCTTTCCAGAACTGGTCAAGCGTTTCGGGCGAGAGCCGGCCTTCTTCGACCAGGACCGGGCAGAAACTGCGGAAGAAAGCCTCCGGCCAGCCCCATACGGCTGACCCGGGCCGACCCGTGCGGACCATCGGGGTCGCGTGCGCGATCTCGAAGCCGGCGTCGGCGAGGAGGGCGGGCAGGGATGCGCAGACGTCGGGGTCGCCGAGGTGGGCGCGCCAGGATTCCGACACCGCGTCGATGATGGAGCGGAACGCGGCGGACTCGGGCCAGAGGCCTGTTCCTTTGTATTGGCTGTAGTCCTGGATGATGAAGACGCCGCCGGGCCGGAGTGCGTCGAAGACGCGGCGTGCGACCACAGCGGGGTCTGACAGGAACGACATAAGCCAGCGGGCGTACACAGCGTCGAATGAGCCGGGCGTCGCGGTGAAGGCATCGGCGCGGGCGTGCTGAGTCGTGACATTAGAAACCGGTTCGACCTCGAGGCGGCGCTCGAGATGGTCGAGGAACTTACGCGACTCATCCACCGCGATGACAGCGCCCGAGGGGCCGACGAGGTGCGCGAGGTCGATTGTCGCATAGCCGGGGCCGGCGCCGAGGTCAATGACGCGCGAGCCTGGCCCGATCCCGGCGCGCTCCCAGCCCGTGTATGCAGCCGCTGCCCAGACGCGGTGCTGGAAGCCGAGGCGGATTAGTTCCTCGTCGGTCGTGCGGAGTATGTATTCGTCCGAGGCGGGAGGCTGGGCGGGGGTCGTGTGCTGCGGCATATGCCGGATTCTATCGCTGATGTTCGGCGGTCATTCGAGCGCGAGGCGGCTGGCGCGGGGGTCGCTGCGCACCATATGAATCGCGGACCGATCGACCGGAGACACCATGCCGAGTGTCGGCGAACGATGTGGCAGGCGTTCACCGATCAGCGTGCCTGGTTCTTACGCGTGAGCGCGGCGTTCAGGGGCAGTCGCCGAAGTTGTTCAGAAGCAGGAGGAGGTCGGTCCCGTTGACGACGCCGTCGCCGTTGATGTCGGCGGCTGGGGAGCCGATGGGGTTTCCATTGCCGTTGGGGCCGTTGCCGAACTCATTGAGGATGATGAGGAGATCAAGCCCGCCGACGGACCCGTCGCCGTTGAAATCGCCGATGCAGGCGGGTGCGAGGGGGATAACGATCGCTGCGGATGCGGTGTCGGGGTCGCCGACGCCGCCGGGCTTGAAGAGGCCGAGGGTCGCGGTCCCGCCGGCGGGATCGGGAGCGGCGTCCGCGGTGAAGCGGAAGTTGTACATGGTGCTCCAGCGGATCGCGTTGGCGTTGGGGTTGACTGCGTGGGGGGTGGTCGCCCAGGCGGCGTCGTCGCCGGTGTGAGCGCCGGGCCAGTCGGTCCCGTCGTAGGGTTCGCCGGAGTGGTAGGCGACGTCGCGGAAACCTATGTTCGTGAGCGTCAGGCCGGAGTCCGCGGGGACGGTGAACGCGCCGACGGCGCGATCGCAGTTCATATTGAAGACGGCGTATTCATAGTCCCATGTGCCGTCGCCGTTGTCCTGCGCGAGGCTGGCGACGATGACGCGGCCGTTGCCGACGCCCGGGACATCGACGTACGAGAGCTGAACCGCGGGGACGAGTGCCTTCCAGACCTCGATAGCGGCCATCATTCCGAAGGTCGAGCCGAGTTGCTGGACTGTGCTGTTCGGGTTGAATGAGAAGTCGGCGATGCGGAGTTCGCGGGTGCTGGCGTTGTTGTTGTCGAGGCCGGCCTGCGCGTCCTGCGGGTGGACGTACTGGCCCTCGGCGAACCAGCGGGCGCCGGGGTTGAGCGCGGGGCTGATGTCGGCGTTCTTGACCTGAACGCGCGAGCGGAGAACCGAAGGCGTGGAGGTCGAGCCGGTCGAGAACGGCCAGACGAACGCGCCGGTCGTCGGGTTGACCTCGGATCGCGGCCCGAGGCCGTTGGTCCCGCCGTTGAGCGTCGCGGAGTATGGGTCCGCGCAGCCGGGGCGTAGGAACGAGACGCACCCGCCGATGACGTCGCACGAGCCGCAGCCCGGGAGATTCTGCTGGAGAGCGCAGAACCCGTGCTTGAGCCAGGACATCCCGACCATCTCCATAACATTGTCCTTGAGACGGTAGATGTTCTGCGCGATGACCGGGTGCTGCGTGCCGACCTGGACCCAGTTGAGGTCTACGTTGCCGGCGTTTGCGGAGGTGGTCCCGATGCTGAAGGCGTGGATGCCGCCGCTCTGCCCCCAGTAAAAGGATGATGGGATGGTGCAGACCCAGACATCGGGCGCGCCGGGGCCTTCTGTTTCCGCGCTCGCGGACTCGATCTCGATAGGTGTCGGCGCGGAGAGCGATCGCCCGTCCTGCCCGGACGCGATCGCGGTGATTCCAAGCCCGACGGCGACGACACAGCAGACCCGATGCAGCATGATCCTTACTCCCGATTGTGGTGACGCCAGCCCCTCCCGACCGACGCCCAAGCGAAAACGGGCGAACACGCCCGTCGCGGATGTTCAGGCCGATCGTACCACACGGCGCGCTCAACTCAACGGGCGACCCCTGAATTTGCACGATTCAAGTCTTTTCCGGACTGAAGATTACGGCCTTCGACCCGATCTCGGACAAGTCACGCCGATTGTGCACCTCTGAGCATCCATTTCCGAGCGGGGCGTCCCGCCCTATTGTCCGTGCCATGACCTTGCGCGCGGACGTATGTGGACCGGCGCCTCGCGTCGCGCTCGAGACCGCGTTGCCGGTGATGGGCGTCCCGCGCGACGCCGTCGAAGGGCTGCTCGACGACCTCGACAAGATCATTACAAACGCCGGCGCCGAACCCGCGACCGTAGGCCTGCTAGACGGAACGCCGATCGTCGGCATGAGCCGATCGCAGATCCTCGCGCTCGTTGACTGTCCGGATGTGGCCAAAGCCAACACATCAAACCTCGGCGTGCTGATACATAACAAACGATCGGCGGCGACGACCGTAAGCGCGACGGTCGAACTCGCCGCGGGCGCCGGTGTCCGGGTCATGGCGACCGGCGGGATCGGAGGCGTGCACCAAGGCCGGTTCGATGTGTCCGCGGATCTCATCGCGCTGACTCGTTTCCCCGTCGCGGTGGTGTGCTCCGGGTGCAAGTCGATACTCGATGTCGCTGCGACGCGCGAAGCCCTCGAAACGCTGGGCGTGCCGGTCCTCGGCTGCCGGACCGACGAGTTCCCCGCGTTCTATCTGCGCAGCAGCGGGCTGGCGGTTGACGCACGCTTCGACGACGAGGCGGATCTCGCCCGATTCGTCGCGACGGAACTGAACCGGACTAAGAGAGGCGTGCTCATCGCCAACCCGATCCCCGAGGCGGACGCCTTGGAGCCGGGGATTTGGAATCGCTGGCTGGCGGCGGCGTCGTCGCGCGTGGAGCAGATCGGGGCGACAGGCAGGGACGCGACGCCGGCTCTGCTCGCTGCGCTGCACGAGATCTCCGCGGGGGCGACGCTGCGGGCGAACCTGTCTCTCGTCCGCGCGAACGCGAGGCTGGCGGCTCGCGTGGCGGCCCGGCTGGGCTGAAGCCGGGCACGCCGCCGGGTTGTCGTGGGCGCAATGAAAAGGCGCCGCGGACGCGACGCCTGTTCGGGTGAAGTGGGCGATACTGGACTTGAACCAGTGACCTCCTCGATGTCAACGAGGCGCGCTAGCCAACTGCGCCAATCGCCCAGCGTGGGATCTCTCCCATCGGGACGCCGATGATAGCAACCCCGCCCGCGGATCGGCAAAGCACCCGCCGAGGACGCCAACAATGGCACAGGCAAAAAAGTGGCACGGCCAAAAACAGTGGCACGGGCCAAACAGTGGCACGGGCGTCTCGCCCGTGCGCGCGGCTCAAAACGCGGAACAGGCGCCCCGATGAAACAGGCGCCCGGCGCCACGGGCGTCCCGCCCGTCTTCCTACAAAAAAACCTGATCCCCGCTCCGCTCAGATCAGGCATTGATCTGTCTGCTCAGCAGCGCCAGCCACTCCGGGTTCCCGCGTCTGCGTTTGCCCGCCCCGCCGGTGATCGGCGACGGCGTCGACGCGAGCGTCTCGGCGCCGAGTTCGGGCATCGCGGAGATCGTCCGGAGCGCCACGGCCTCCGCGTCGGCGGCGTCGAGCACGCCGCGGTTGAGAAGCCGGGCCTCTCCGATCGCGGACGCTTCATAATGAGGCTTGATCAGCGTGATGATCCGACCGTCGGCGCCGGGCGCCAGCCAGCGCAGCGCCGCGGGGATCGCTGCGCGTTGCGGCGTCCAGCCCAGGTCAATGACGACGAGCCCTACACCCCCTGCCGGGGGATCGGCGCGGAGCGCGTTCGTCCGCTCCATCACAACAACGCGCGGATCGTTGCGCAAGCGCCAGTCGAGCGCGCCGTAGCCCGTATCGACGGCGTACACCATCGCGGCGCCGGCGCGGAGCAGGCAATCCGTGAACCCGCCGACGTTGGCGCCGAGGTCAGCGCAGATAAGCCCCGCGGGATCGACGGCGAAGCGCGCGAGAGCCGCGGCGAGTTTCTCCCCGCCACGCCCGACATAAGGCCGATCGTCGGCGTCGCGCCCGTGATCCATCCGCGAGATTGTGCCAGAACACCGCGAAGCCCGCGACTTCGCCCCGCGACGCCGGTCCGGGATAGCTACAAAAAAAGAGCATGGACGACGCCCCCGACAGGGTGGAGGCGCCGTCCCGCTCGGTTGTCCCGACGCCCGCCCCCGGCGTCCGGCGGGGACGGGGATCAGGCATCAGGTGACACGGACGCGCGTGCCGACGTCGCGCGTCGATTCCTCCTGCTTGGGCGCGCGGATGATAAGTTCGCCGTTCTTGAGCGACGCCGTGACGATATCCTCCTTCACCGCTGCGGGCAGCGGGATCGTCCGGTCGAAGGAGCCGACACGGACCTCGTGCCGGAAGAAGTTTTTCTTTTCTTCTTTAGTCTCCGACTTCCGCTCGGCGTGGATGGTGAGCATGTCGTCGGTCGCGGTGATGTCGATGTCCGACTTTTCTACGCCGGGCAGTTGGGCGCGGACGACGATCTCGTCATTCTCGTCGATCACGTCGACGGGGAAGGAGAGGAGGCGCGCCGAGTCGGGCCAGATCTCGGGCATTGTCCTCCCGAACCAGCGTCCCGGCGCGAGTTCGTTGAATCGTCGCTCCATTTCGTCGAAGAGGTCCGCGACCGGAGCCGCGGCGCGTCTGCGTGTCATCAACCCTGGCATGACTCAGCCCTCCGTCATGAGGATGGCGCCGACCCGCCCCGGCCGACCCAGTCGGGGCCGGATTGGCGATGAACCTATCCGCTTATACCACGTCCCGCGGGGATCGCAAGGGGTATCGAGCGAAAATCGGCGACTTTTTCGGACATGCCAGGTTCAGCCCATGCTGATGCCGACCACTGCGACGCCGAGTTCGTCTGCCAGCGCCAGCGTGTCGGGTTTGTCGAGGATGATCACTCCCCCCGCTTCCAAAGCGGCACAACCGGCGCCGGCGTCGGCGAGGGCGCGGATGGTCTCCGGGCCGACGGTCGGGACGTCCGCCCGGCGGTCGTGGCCGGGGCCCGCGCCTTTGAGCAGCGTCCACCCGCCTCGTCGGCAAAGCGAGCCGGCCCGCGCGATCATGGCGTTGGTCCCCTCCGCCGCTTCGACCGCGATGATGTCCTTCTCGCGCACCGCGATCGCCTGCCCGACCCCGAGCCGCGCCGACGCGAGCAGCACCGGCCAGGCGAAGCCGATGTCGTCGCGCTGCGTGTCCGTGGGCCGACGGCGAGTCATCACGCCGGCGTCCGCGAGGTGGTCGGCGATGGGCGTGGTCGAGTCGATCAGCGTCACTCCCGAGCGGGCGAGTTCGTCGGCGACGGCCGCGAGAATCGCGGGCGAGCGTCGATCGTGCCTCAGGCGACGATACCACAGCCCGATCGTGCGAACGTCGGGGATACGCCGGACGAGCCGGAACGGGTCGTGCATTAGTTTTGCTTTGTCTACACCGCCGACCATGATGGCCTCGGCGGCGCCGAATCGGCGTAGAGTCCGCGCCCACTGCCCGATGCGGAATATCCCGACCGGGCGGAACCGATCGCACGCCGCGGGCAGCCCAGGCTCGTACTGCCCCGCCAGGCCCACCGCGACGACTCTGTGCCCGCTCGCGCGCAGGCCCCGGGCGACGAGCGTCGGCAGCCGACCCGACCCGGCGATCAGACCGATCGGCGCCCCCGCTGCGGGTTCAGCCGAGTCGGCGCCGGGTTCTGGGATGGGTCGCGGCCCGATCACGGGGCGGATTCTACATGCGGTCTTCAGCAAGAACCGACAACCCGGCTCGTCCATGCCGAGACCGGCGCCAGTCTGAACCGTGGGGCGGGCCTGCGGGCCCGCCGGGTTGTGTGTGTTTTGTGTGTGTTTATGGATGCTGTCCCCGGGCAGGCAGGGACGCCTGCCCCCACGGGGTTTGTCACGCCTGCCCCACGGAGGAGGGCGGGCATTATTATATAAATCAAAAATAACACGGGCCGGGGATCGGCCCCCGGCCCGTGCGACGACGCGCGTGGTTCACCGGCTTGCCGGTGTTCGGCTGGTCAGCCTTCAGTTGTTGTCAAAGTCGTCGATCACGTTCGCGAACGCGGGGGGCGTGATCGGCTCGTTCGGGAACGGCGGGACGAAGTTCGGGTCGAGCGTCGGCCACTCGAGCGCCATCGCGCCCGCGGGCATCGCCAGGCGCGCGTCCCAGTTGATCTTCGCCGCACGCTCGAACGCCGCCTGCTTGTCGTTGAGCATCGCGATCGCGGCATTCGAGATGTCGCGGTACGCAGCGGCGGCGGCCTGCGCCTTGGCCAGGCGCGCGTTGCGCTGGGCCGTGCTCAGGAAGTTCTCCGCGAACGCGCGGTCGCGGTCGGCCTGAACCGAAGCGACGCGGGAATCGAAGATCGAGCGGATGTTCTCGTCCTTCGCGTCGGCCGTCGCGAGCTGCACGCGCGTCGCAGCCTCGACCACCTGCGACTGGGCGTAGACCGAAGCGCGGCGGGCGAGATCCTCGGACTCGGCGATCTCACGCCCGGCGGTCGCCTGCGCGATGCGCCGCTCGACCTCCGCCTGGCCGGACAGTTCGTGAGCGTTGACGATGTTGCGCTGGTGCGAGACCTCCGCCTGGGCCATCTTACGAACGACCTCATTGTCAATCGTCATGCGGTCCGACGCGATCCGCGTCTTCTCGGCGAAGGTGTCGGAGATGGTCGCGGCCTCGTCGAAGGTCGCCTGGGCGATCTGGATGAAACTGTTCGCGGTCTGGTCGAGACGCGCCAGTTCCGACGCGAGGATGCGCTGCGCGGAGTTGACCTCCTGACGCATCTGCGCGACGAGGGCGCGCTGCGAGTTCTCGATGGCGTCGGCCTCGGCGAAGAGGCTTCGCGCTTCGGCGGCGCCGCGACGCTGGGTCGCGTCGCGCTGGGCCGTCAGAGCGCGGACCTCGGCGGCGCCGCCCGCGTCGACCGCCTCGGCCTGCGCGAAGAGACGGGTCGCCTCGGCGGTGTTGTGCTCGAATATCCGCTGAGCCTCGGCGCGCAGCGTCGTGATCTTCGCCTGCGTGTCCATGCGGAACGCGGTCGCCTCGGCCGTTGCGCTGTCGTGCTCGGCCTGCGCCAGACGAAGGGTCTTCTCGGCCTTCTCACGGATCGCAGCGGCGCGGACTGCGGCCTGCTGCTCGAACGCGCCGATCTCCGCCATCATCTGCTCGTGCCGGCTCTCCTGCTGGTTGCGCCAGGCGTTGAGTTTCTGCGTCCGCTCCTGGAATGTCGCGAGCACCGACTGCTCCTTCGCGTCGGCCTGGGCGCGGAGACGTGTCGCCTCGGCGAGCGCGCTCTTGAACGCCGCGACGTGTTCCGGCTCGATCACCGCGGGCTTGGCGGGGACGTCGGGCTGCTGCGGCGCGGGGCTTTGCGCGGTGACAGGCTCGGCGCCGGGCTGCCCGGGCGCGGTCGCCTGCTTCTTCGAGTTAGGGTTGTTCTTGTTAACGCCGGGCTGGCCGTCGGTCTTGCCCGGCAGTTCCGTCGAGTTCGCCGCCATCTGCTGCGCCAGACGCGCGATCAGTTCCGCGCGGATCGCGGCGGCGTCGGCCTCGGCCTGAGCCTTGATCTGCTCGAACTGCTTCTGCGCCAGTTGATCGAGGTGTGCCGCCTCCTCACGCTGCGCCTGGGCGATCGCCTCGGCCTGGGCCTTGACGAACTCCTCGCGCGACGCCTTCTCGATCTGCGACGCACGCGCACGCTGGACGAATACCTCCGCGAGGTTGTGCTCCTTGAATCGCGTCGTCGCGGCGAGCTGCTGCTGGAAGTCCGCGTCGCTCACCAGGCGGAAACGCTCGGCGTCGGCGCGCAAGCGCTCCGTCGCAGCCTTGGATTCCTGCATCATCGCGTCGGCCTGCTGCTGGGCCTCGGTGAAGGAAGACTTCGCCTGCGTCAGGGTCGTCTGCGCAGCGTTGATGCGCACGCCGAACTCCTGCTCGGCGTCGCGCTCGGAGAGAGCGTCGGCCTTGGCGCGGAGTTCGGAACTGGTCGCTTTGCCCTCATCCTCCAGCGAGGCGGCGGCGGTGCGAAGCCGGGCGCTCTCCGCGCCGATCTGCTCCGTCAGCGACTGGATCTGCTGGGTGAGGTCGGCGAGCCTCGCTTCGGTCTGACGCTGGACGGACTCCGCCTGCGTGCGCAGCGCGGTGACCTTGCTCGCGGCCCGGGCCTCGGTGAGGTCCGCGATCTTGGTCATCTTGCCGATCTCGGCGTTGCCGTCACGCTCGACGGCCTGCCGCTGCGCGATCATGCGCTCGTGCTCGGCCTGGGACTGCTCAAACTCCATCATCGCCTGCGAGCGCATCGCCTCGAACTGCGCCTGGCGGTCCTGAACCATCGAGCGGACGAGCGCGTCGTTGAGGCGCGCCTCGCTCTCGATGCCGCGCTCGGTCGCGGAAACGCCGGTGGTCATCTCGGCGATCCTGGCGTCGATCGCGGCGCGCAACCCGTCGGCGTCGGCGACGGCGATCTGCTCGTCGCCCATCGCGGCGCGGAGCCGAGCCTGGGCCTGGGCGAGTTCGGCGTTCTCGCTCGCCTGCCGCGCTACGCGGGTGGCGATCGCCTGGGCCCGCGCCTGCTGAGCGTCGGCGGTAGCCTGAACGGCTTCGCCGAGCCACAGCGGGGGCAGGTTCGACTGGTTGGCGCGCTCGGCGTACCAGTTCGCGTCGTAGCGGCCGACGGTCGCTGCGGGGTCGATCGAAACGTTTGAATTCGACGCCAGCCGATTCGCATAACTGTTGTTGTTGGCGCGGTTGGCGCTGCGCGTGCCGTTGTTCGCGCATCCGACCGCGGTGACGGCGAGGCCCGCCGCGAGCGTCATCATCAGCGCCCCGCGGCGCGCCCCGTTGCCGAGTCCGATCCTGTTGTTTGTCCGAGTTGTCATTCCCCGTGCTCCTGCGCTCACGCGTCGTCGTCTGTGCTCGTCCAGGCGCCGACCCCCGCCACGCGGCCGGGGAGCGCCCTCCAAACGCCGGCCACGCGACCGGCGCGGGTCTGCATCGACCCGGCCCGCCTCGCGCTGAAGACGGCTGTCGCCCGTGAACGCCGCGATCGCCCCGCGCGGTGCGCCTATCCGCGACAGGCCTCCCAGACCGCACATCCGGACCGGCGATGCGCACTCACCTCGCCGGCGCCTCCCGGGGATAGAACGCAGAGGAAGACAGAGGGGGCGGAGGGGGAGGGGAGGGGAGGGGGAGGGGAGGGGGGGAGGGTTTACAGATTATATGATGCACTATATATTATTTATTTTATTTGATTCGCTTGCCCTGCCTGCAATTACCAACAGTGGCACGGGCGTCTCGCCCGTGTGTCCTTATGGCACAGTGGCACGGGCGTCTCGCCCGTGCGAACTTGACGGTTGCACAACACAGGGGCGGGTCATACCCGTTAGAAGAAGTTAGCCCGCGGGGCGGGCCGCCCGGCCCACCCATTCAGCCGTAGGGCGGGCCTCCGTGCCCGCCTGTTGAGCGTGGTTATGTAGGCTGTCCCCGGGCGGGCAGGGACGCCCGCCCCACGGGATTTGTTAATGCCGCCCCACGGTTTTTATTAATGCCTGCACAAGGGTTATTACAAATGCCTGCCCGACTAACCCGGCACACCCCGGCCCGGTGATAGGCCGGGCCGATCGTCGGTATACTGCCCGATTCGCCCCGGATCGGACCGGCCAGCACGCGGAGCACGCAGATGTCGGCACGCACGCCCTTTGTAGGCGGCAACTGGAAGATGAATCTCACCCGCCACGCAGCGGTTGACCTGCTCCGCGCGATCGTCCGGGAGGATCCGACAGGTTCGCAACCCGCGGGAAGAATGACGGGCGGGTCGATGGCGCCGATCGGCGGCGATGCGCGCACGGGCGAGACGCCCGTGCCACCGCAGAAGAACATCACGGGCGAGACGCCCGTGCCACCGCAGAAGTTCAACACGGGCGGGACGCCCGTGCCACTGTCGGCGTCAGGGTCCATCGAAGTCGCCGTGTTCCCCGCGTTCGTGCATCTCGACGCCGCCGCGGCGACGCTCGCCCTCGCCAAGTCCCCCGTAGCCCTCGGCGCCCAGGACGCCTGGCCGGAACCCGACGGCGCCTACACCGGCGAGATCTCGATCGCCATGCTCCAAGATCTCGGCGTGTCTGCTGTTCTCGTCGGGCATTCCGAGCGTCGGCATGTCGTCGGCGAAGCGGAGGATCTGATCGCCCGCAAGACCCGGGCCGTGCTCGACGCCGGGGTAACATGCGTCCTGTGTGTCGGCGAGACGCTCGATCAGCGCGACGCGGGCGTCACCGACCGGGTGAATGAATCGCAGACCCGCTCGGCCCTGGCGGGCGTCACGCTCGCGGACCCGGCCCGGCTGGTGGTCGCGTACGAGCCGGTCTGGGCGATCGGGACCGGCCGGACCGCGACCCCCGCCGACGCCCAGGCCGCCCACGCCCGGCTTCGGGCTGTCCTCGCGGACGTGCTCGGCTCGGACGCCGCCGGGGCGATCCGCATCATCTACGGCGGGTCAGTCAAGCCAGACAACGCCCGCGAACTCTTCGCCCGCCCGGATATCGACGGGGGCCTCATCGGGGGCGCTTCGCTGGATCACGCCGGGTTCCTTACAATCTGCGGCTCGGCGCGAGGGGCGACCCCGCAAGCCCACGCCTTGAACCCCGCTACGGAGTGACCGGATCATGACCCCTTCCATTCTCGCCGCGATGCCCACCTGGGTCGGCGGCGTCGGCATCGTCGTCTTCCTCTTTGTCTGCGTGTTCCTGATCCTGATCGTGCTGATCCAGCGGCCGCAGGGCGGCGGGCTTGGCGGCGCGTTCGGCGGCGGGGCCGCGGGCAGCGGGCAGACCGCCTTCGGGTCGCGCACCGGGGACGTGCTGACCTGGGCGACAATCGGCATCTTCGTGATATTCCTGACGCTCGGCGCCTTGCTTAACTTCGTCGTGGTCCCGCCCGCCGCGGGACCGCCGCAACTCGTCCCCGCGGGCGGCGCGGGAACGACCGAGCCGATCGACGCCCCGCCCGCGACAACTCCGCCCGCCAGCGACCCGTTCGTCCTACCGCCCGACGACGAGCGCATCCCCGCGCCTACGAACGAACCAACTAACGAACCCACTTCCGAGCCGACGCCCGAGCCGCCCGCCGAGACCGCTCCTCCCGCGTCGGCTGAAGAAACCGGGGGCGGGCAGTGACCGATTCCCACCGGAGCGTGTCGCTGTGATCCGCAGCATGACCGGGTACGGGGAAGCCGCCGGCGATTACGACGGCGTCCATTACTTCCTCGAACTCCGAAGCCTCAACGGCAAGTACTTCAAAGCCGTCGTGCGCCTGCCCGACGATCTGCAAGGCCTCGAAGCCGAACTCGAACCCCGGCTCCGCCGACGGCTCAACCGCGGGTCGATCGTGCTCACCGCGCGCTGCGCCAACGTCTCCGCGTCCGCGGCGCACACGATCAACACCGGCGCCCTCTCTCGCTATCTCGAACAAATCTCACAAACGCCCGGGTTCGATTGCTCGGGCGTGCGCATCGACGCCGCGGGGCTGCTGTCGCTGCCGGGCGTGCTCCAGCCCCCGACGGACGACGAGGACCGAGTCCTGCACGCCGGCGCCGCGCTGAACGATCTGCTCGAACTCGCGTGCGACCGCATGATCGCCAGCCGCGAGCGCGAGGGATCGCTGCTGGTGCGCGATCTCGGCGGGCTGCTCGACACTATCGAAGATCGGCTGAAGGTAGTCGCGGCTCGGGCGCCTCTCGTCGTCGATGAATACATGCATCGGCTGCGGACGCGGATCGACTCGCTGCTGGCGGACGTCAAGGTGCAGGTCGATCAGAAGGACCTGGTGCGCGAGGTCGCGGTTTACGCGGAGAAGACGGACATCGCTGAGGAGGTCTCGCGTCTGACCGGGCATCTCGGGCAGTTCCGCGAACTCATCGGGCCGGACCGCGCCGAGCCGGTCGGACGCACGCTCGACTTCCTCTCGCAGGAGATGCTCCGCGAAGCCAACACGATGGCTTCGAAGTCCAACGACGAGGAGATCTCCCGGGCGGTAGTCGAGATCAAAGGCGCCATCGACCGTATCAAGGAACAGGTCCAGAACGTCGAATAACCCTCCCGGCGCCCGGACCGCCCGGCTTTCCCGCCGCCGGATCGGCCGCCAGCGGTACAATGACCCGTGCGACCGACACGCCCCGGCCCCAGGGAGACGCGATGACCCACTCGCCCCCGCCCACATCCACCCGCCGCGGACGACGCCCGGGCGTCCGGACCACTGCGATCGCCGCCGCAGTCGCCGTGATCGCCGTCGCCCCGGCGCCGCGGACCGCGATCGGGCAGCCTTCATACGACATCCGCTCGCTGATCGCTTCCCTCGACGCGCCGACCATCGTCGAACGCGAGCAGGCGACCCGCCGGCTCGTCGAGATCGGCCTGTCAGCGGAAGACCTGCAGATGTCGGGCGTGGACCCGACATCGCTCAACGCCGAGCAGCGCATGCGGCTCGACGCCGCTCTCTTCGAAAGATTCCGCTCGGAACCCCGCGCGGGCCTCGGCGTGCAGTTCGATCAGGGTTTCCCCACCGGCGTCCGACTGCAACTCGTTGTCCCGAACTTCCCCGCGTCGCGCGTGCTCCTCGCGGGCGACATAATCGAACAGGCCGACGGCGCCTTGCTCACCGGCACGATCTCGCAGCAGGCGTGGCTCTCCCTTCGGCACCGGATCCTCGCGCACGAGCCGGGCGAGACCATGCGCATGGTCATCCGCCGTGACGGCCGGGCCCAGACCATCGACGTGCCCCTCGGCTCGTACTCCGATCTCGGCAACGCCGCCCCACTGACTCCCGAGGATCTCGCCGCCGCGTGGGACGTTCGACGCGAGGCGGTCGGCTTCTTGCTGCGCGACCCGGGCCGCATCGCCCCCCCCAACACCGGCGATCCCTGGAGCCGCATGACCCCCGCCGACGAGAGCCGGCTCCTGCCGAACCTCGGCCTGATCGCGGGCGGTACGCCCGGCGCCCGCGCCCCGCGCCGGCTCGACGCCATCAACGCCGCCGCGCGACGGGCCGAGTCATTCCGGCTCCAGCAGCAGCAACAGCACCGCGTCATCCGCCAGGGAGACGGGCAGATCGTCGTTCAGATCGGCCCCCAGCCCGCCAACCAGCCCGAAGCGTTGCGCCGCAACCTCATTATGCAGATCCAGCAGTGGGAATCCGTCCGCAACGACGCCCGCGACCGCGCCATGGACCCCGCGCTGACGGACCTCCAGCGGGCCCAACTCGCAGCGCAACTCACCCGCGCCGAGGATCAACTCGCCGTCCTCCGCCAGCGCCTCGTGGAACTCGACAACCGCTGAAGCCCGGGCCCGCGCTAACTCGCAACAATATTGACCAGCCGCCCCGGTACGACGATGACCTTGCGCACCGTCCTGCCCGCGAGCGCCTGCCGCACGCGCTCGTCCGCGAGCGCCGCCTCGCGGATCGCGTCCTCACCGGCGTCCGCCGGGACGGTGATCCTGCACCGGACCTTGCCCAGCGCCTGCACCGCGAGTTCGATCGTGTCCTCGACCAGCAGCGCCGGGTCCGCGACGGGGAACGCTTCGAGCACGACGCCCGGCGTGTCGTGCCCGACCCGGCGCCATAACTCGTCCGCGATGTGCGGGACGAAAGGCGCCGCGAGCAATATCAGATTCTCCGCGACCTCGCGCGGGCAGGACGAATCCGCCCGCGTCCGTGTCAGATGGTTCGTGAACTCGTTGAGTTTCGCGATCGCGGTGTTGAACTGGAGCGATTCGCAGTCCGCGCGCACGCCCGCGATCGTCTTGTGCAGCAGCCGACGCGTCGTGTCGTCCGCAGCCGCCTCAACAACCCGCGAGGCGCCGGTCTCCTCGTCGATCATCACACGCCACAAACGCTGCAGAAACCGATGCATCCCGACGATGTCGCGCGGGTTCCAGGGCTTCGATTGATCGAGCGGCCCCATGTACATCTCGTACAGCCGCAATGTGTCGGCGCCGAACTCCGCGCAGATCTCGTCCGGGGTGACCGAGTTCTTCAGGCTCTTGCCCATCTTGCCGAACTCGCGACGGACCGGTTCGCCGCGATGATAGAAGCCGCCGTCACGCTCCTCGACCTCGGAAGCCTCGACGTACACCCCGCGCGAGTCCGTGTACGCCGGCGCGAGAATGTAACCCTGGTTATAAAGTTTCTGGAACGGCTCGACAGTCGAAACATGCCCGAGGTCGTACAGCGCCTTATGCCAGAACCGCGCGTACAAAAGGTGCAGCACCGCGTGCTCGACCCCGCCGACATAAAGATCAACCCCGCCGCACAACCCGGCGGTGTTTGAGATCTGCCCCAGCATCCAGTGCCGCTCGACCGCGGGGTCGCAGAACTCTCGCTCGTTCGTCGGGTCGAGGTAGCGGAGGTAATACCAGCACGAGCCGGCCCATTGCGGCATCGTGTTTAGTTCCCGGCGGTAACTTTTCGGCCCGCCGCCGAGGTCGAGCGTGACGGCCGCCCAGTCGCTAGCCCGGCCCAGCGGCGGGCGCGGCGGGGCGTCCGGGTCTTCCGTCGCTTCGGGCTGAAAGTTATCAAGGTCGGGCAGTTCAACCGGGAGCATCGACTCCGGCAGCGCCACCGGAAGATCGTGCTCGTCGAACACGATCGGGAACGGCTCGCCCCAGTAGCGCTGCCGGCTGAACAGCCAGTCTCGCAACTTATATGTGACCGCTCCAGTCCCGGCGCCCAGCGATTCGAGATGCTCCACCGCGCGGCGTTTGGCTTCATTAGTGCGAAGCCCGTCGATCGCCGGCGAGTTCACCGCGACGCCCGGCTCGGTGTAAGGCGCCCCACGCGTGCGCCAGAACTTGCCCGCAGCGAACACTTCGCGGGCGCGCTCGAAACCCAGCGCGATGATGTCGCCCAGGGTTTCAATCCACACCGCCTGCACGGCTCCGCGACGCTCGCCCACGCCGCCCGGCTGGTCGATCGCGGGGAGCGCGACGGGGATCGCGTCCTCGCCGACGGGCGCGCGCCGCGTGCGGACAACATCGAGCAGTTCCGGGTATCGCGCCGCGTCGTACCCTGCGCCGGTCGCGAGCGCGACAAAGTCCGCGATCGCAAGTTCCCACCCGAGGGGGAAAGCGTCGGCGTCGGGAGTGTGCGCGAGGAACCACGCCGCGGCGGCGATCGGCGCGGGGTACACAACATCGCGGATCGGCAGGCCGAACGCTTCGGCGAACTCGAAGTCGCGCTCGTCGTGCCCGGGCACCGCCATGATCGCACCCGTCCCGTAGCCCATCAGCACATAGTCCGCGATGAAGATCGGCACGCGCTCGCCGGTGGCGGGGTTGATCGCGTGCGACCCGGTGAAGACGCCGGTTTTTTCCTTTGTTTCCGCCTGGCGCTGGACGTCGGACTTGGCCGCGGCGGCGGCGCGGTACTCGGCGACCGCGTCGCGCGGCGACGACGCCGGCGATGCGCCCTTCCACGATTCGGGCGTCCCCTTCGGCCAGGCTTCGGGCGTGATAGCGCTTACTAGATGGTGCTCGGGCGCGAGCACCATATAAGTTGCGCCGAAGATTGTGTCCGGGCGAGTGGTGAAGACTTCGATCGCGTCGCGAGTTTGTTCGACCGCGAACCGGAGCCGGGCGCCTTCGCTGCGCCCGATCCAGTTCCGCTGCATCAGTTTCACAGGCTCGGGCCAATCGACGAGATCGAGGTCGCGCAGCAGCCGCTCGGCGTACGCGGTGATCCGCAGCACCCACTGCTTGAGCGGGCGCCGATACACGGGGTAGTTCCCGCGCTCGGAGCGGCCGTCCGCGGTCACTTCCTCGTTCGCAAGAACCGTCCCGAGCATCGGGCACCAGTTCACCGGCTGCTCATCCAGATACGCCAGGCGCCAGGAGTCCACCACGCGCCGGCGGGTCAGATCATCGAGGTCGGCCCACGGCTTGCGCTCCGGGTTCGCGGCGGAGATCGGCTCGAGCGCGCCCGACTCGAACTCCGCGACAAGGTCCGCGATCGGGCGGGCCCGCCCCGCGCGATCGTCGTACCAGGAGTTATAAATCTGAAGAAATATCCACTGCGTCCAGCGGTAGAACGTTACATCCGTGGTCGCGACGCTCCGGCGGTCGTCGTGCCCGAGGCCGAGCCGACGCAGTTGCCCCCGCATCGACTCGATGTTCTGCTCCGTAGTGATGCGCGGGTGCGTCCCGGTCTGCACGGCGTACTGCTCGGCGGGCAGGCCGAAGGCGTCGTACCCCATCGCGTGCAGCACCGTGAACCCGGTCATCCGCTTGTAACGGGCGAAGATGTCCGTGGCGATGTAGCCCAGCGGATGCCCGACGTGCAGCCCCCGGCCGCTGGGATAGGGGAACATGTCGAGGATGTACGCCTTGGGCCGACCCGCGGCGGCGTCGAAGCCGGCGGAAAGATCCCCGACCGGGTTCGGAGCGTGATGAACGCCCGCAGCCGCCCAGCGGTCCTGCCAGGCGAGTTCGATCTCGTTCGCCAGGCGCGCGGTGTAGCGGAACGGCGGGACGCCGGGCTGGCGCTCGTCAGCGGGGCTGGAAGCGGTCGATATGGGTTGGTCCGGCATCAGGCCCAGTGTAATGCACAGCGGCGGCGGATGAACATCTTCGGGATCGAGTCAAACTACAAAGCCCAGGGATGAAATCCCTGGGCCTGAGTCGAACGAACGCGCCGATTGATAAACAGGTCAGCCGCGTTGTGTGGAGACGACGGTCTGCGACTGCTTCTGCGCGAGGTGTTTCTTGGCTTCGCCGACGAGGTAGAAGGAGCCGGTGACGCAGATGAGGTCTTCGCGTCCGACTGCCCGGGCCGCGGTGGTGAGGGCTTCAGGGAGCGTGTCCTCGGCCTGGGCCATCTTGCCGGAGATGTCGTCGAATCGGCGTCTTAGTTCCGCGGGGTCGAGGGCGCGGGGGTTGCCTCGGGCGCGGGTGAAGATGACCTTGTCGGCGCCGAGCGCGAGATGCCGGAGCATCCCGTCGACGTCTTTGTCTTCGCTGCACCCGAAGACGACGACCATGGAGTCGTACGGGATGTGCAGGCCGATGGATTTCATCAGGGCTTGGACGCTGGCGGCGTTGTGGGCGCCGTCGACTATGACGCGCGGGTTACGAAAGACCATCTCCATGCGCCCGGGGATGCGCATGCCTTCGAGGCCCGCGATCACTTTGATTTCCGGGGTTTCGAAGCCGATCGCGCGAAGCCGGTCGAGGATCGCCAGGGACAAGCCGCAGTTGAGCGCCTGATGCTCTCCCGGGAGCGGGACGACGAGGTGCTCGAAGGCGCTGCGCGGCGTGTTGAGGCAGACGCAGGTGTGCGGGCCGTGTTTGGGTGTGGATTCGAATCGGTAGGAGAAGTCGATCTCCTTGCCGACGACTTCGAGGGTGGTCTCGGCGGCGGCGGCGGCTTCGCGGAGGGCTTCGAGGATCGCCGGCTCCTGCTGGAAGGTGATCGCGGGAACGCCTTTCTTGAAGATCCCGCCTTTCTCCTTCGCGATCGACGGCAGCGTCGCCCCGAGAAGATCGGTGTGGTCGAGGCTGATCCCGGTGACGGCGGTGACGTCCGGCTTGACGATGTTGGTCGCGTCCAGCCGGCCCCCCAAGCCGCACTCGATCACCGCGACATCGACCGCCTGCTCGGCGAAGTGATGGAACGCGAGCATCGTAAGAAGTTCGAAATAAGTCGCATGCCCGTGACGCTTCTCGACCTTCGCTGCGGCCTCGGCGACGGCCTGCATCCCCTTGGCGAACGCGGGGTAGGTGATAACCTCCCCGCCGATGCGGATCCGCTCGCGGATGTCCATCAGGTGCGGGGAGGTGTACAGGCCGACCGTGAACCCGCAGGCCCCGAGGGCGCCCGCGACCATCTCGCAGACCGACCCCTTGCCCTTGGTCCCGGCGACGTGCACGACGCGGAGGGCGTCCTGCGGGTCGCCCATGGCTCTGGCGATCGCGCGGATGCGGTCGAGTTTGAACTCGGTCTTCTTGAGGCGCGTCAGGCGGGTCCGCTCGATGTCGAGCCGGCCTTCGGTCAGGTAACGGATCGCGGTGGTGTAGTTGGCGATCTCGGGCGTCGAGCCGACAGGCCCGCGCGTGGAACCGCCTCGCGCCCGCCCGGCGGACGCCCCGCTGCGGGTTCGCGATTCAGAAAGTGTGGTTTTTCCCATGGTCGATCGCAGGATATCAGAAACTCGTGAAATCTCCAAAAACCGCGTTCTGGAGGGGTTATTTCAGACTTTTATTGGAAACTTGACGTGCGGTTTCAGTCCCCGGCGTGACGGTCGCCAGAATCGCCCCGGAGCCGAGCAACGGGCCGATTATAGGCCCTCCCGGCGTCACCCGGAGCCGGGGTCAAGGCGTCACACCTTCCGGGGCGACCCCCCGCACCTTCACCTCGCCCATCCCGGGCAGCGGCAGGAACTGCCCCTCCCGGTCAAGCCGCATCAGCCCGGTCGCGAGCAGGTAGTCGAGGATCGCGATGCGGAGGTCGCGGATCGCGTTGTCCCGGGCGTCCTCGGACTCGAGGAGCTGCTGCTCCGCGTCGGTGATCTGGATCGAGTCCCGCTCCTCGATCTTAAGTTGTTCGAGCACCAGCCGGTTGATCTCGACTCGCTGCTCGGCGAGGTCCAGCGAGAAACGCGCCTGGTCGATGTCGCGCACCGACGCACGCGCCGACACGATCACGTTGTCGCGGAACTGCTCGTACGAGCGTCGGCTGCGCTCGGCGCTGATCATCGAACCGCGCAGATTGAGCCGTTCGATCTGCCGATCCAGCGGCAGGCCGAACGTCACGCTCGCGTTGTACCGCGTGTCTTTGAAATCAAAATCAAAGTTGCCGATGCGGTCGTCGCCCGCGGTGTTCACACGCAGCCCGGCGGCGAGGTCGAGATCGGGCAGCAACTGGTTCTTCGAGTTCGCCAACCCGCGTCGCGCGTCGTCAACACGGTCGCGCACAGTCTGGAGATCGAGCCGGTACTGCATCGCCAGTTCCGCGGCCATCGCCGGCGAGATCTCCGGCTCCGGGATCTCAAACTCCGTCGGGATGATTATCAGGTTCTCGTCGATCGGAAGCCCCAGCCGCACCTTGAACCGGTCAAGCGTGAGCAGATAACGCTCGCGCGCCGTGATCAGCCGGCTCCGCGCGACCAGCACGCGCTCCTCGAATCGTCGCGACTCGAACGCCGCGTCCCGGCCCGCTTCGACCCGCGCCTCCGTGCGACGCTGGTTCTGGAACAGGCTCTCGAGAGAACGCTGCTGGTTCTCGATCGCCGAGAGTTGCGCCACGAGGTTGAAGTAGTCCCGCGCGATCGTCACCAGGAACTCCCTGCGGAACCGCTCGAAGTCACGCGCCGCGTAGACCAGGTTGCGCTCCGCCTGGATCAGCGACTCCCGCGCGATCGGACCCGACCCGCGCAGCAGCGGGACGTTCGCGTTGAGCACGAGTTGCGTCGCCGTCGAGAAGTCGCCCGTCACGTTCTCGCGCAGGATCTCCGCGGCGTTCCAGATCAGCCGCGCCTCGATGTTCCCGCCGAACGGCAGTTGCTGAGTCGCGCGGAGTTCATTGACGATGCGCACCGCGGTGTCGACGTTCGTAGTGTCCGTCGAGCCGTCGATGCTGGCTGTCAGATCGTTGAAGAAACGCGGGCTGAAGCGGTGCTGTTCGACGAGCAGCCGGATCGCAGCGAGGATGTACTCTTCTTCCGCAGTGAGGAACTCGCGCGCCGATCGCTGCGCGATTCGGAACGCCGTGGGCAGGTCGATGACCGTCCCCTCGTACCCGAGATCCGCGTAGGAGTCGAGCCTCGCGGCGGCGTCGCGGTCCTCGTCTGCGGGGTCGAAGTAGAGTTCATCCGGCCCGGGGTTCGTGGATTCGGGCTTCTTGTCAAGTTGTGAATCGGTGCGCATTTCCCGCGCCGGGGGGAACTCTCTCCCCGGCGTGATGGCGCCCCCGCCGAGGAGGTCGGTCCGCCGTTCCATGATCCGGTCGATCTTGCGATCGGTCGCAGCGAGCGAGCAGCCCGCCGAGACGACGCCGACCGCGATCAAGAGCGTCCCGGCGAGCATTCCCCGAGCCGCGGGAGTGAATCGAATGTTCTGCGTGTTCTTCCCGTGCATAGGCCCGAGTCTACCCCGCGGCGGCCCGGGCGTTGCAGGCGAGTCCGCCCCGGACGGACGGTTGTTGATCCCCCGACCGCGCGACGCCATCATGCCCGGTTCGCATGGCTTCCATCACACACGACGGGCGATCCTTCACCATCAACGGTCGGCGCCGATTCATGGTCGGAGTGACCATCGACCTCGGTCGCCACTCGCGCGACCGCTGGGGCGCGATCCTCGACGACGCCGCCGGCGCGGGGTTCAACACCGTCGCCCTGCGCCTGAACTGGGCGATGCATCAGCCCGAGCCCGGCCGCGCCGACGGCGCGTTCGACTTCACCGGCGATCTCGACGCCGCCTCGTTCCTGCGCCACGTCGCCGCCCGCAAGATGATCGCGGTTCTCAGGCCAGGCCCATTCGTAGGCGCGGGCTACGACGCCGGCGGCTTGCCCGGCTGGCTCGTCGACGGCCGCGCCGACATCGCCCGCACCGGCGACCCCGTATTCAAGAACGCCGTCAGCCGCTGGATCACCGCGGTCATGCGCGAGGTCGGGTCGCTCCAGATCCTCTCGCCCGGCGCCGGGGGGCCGATCGCGCTCATCCAGAACGAGCACGCCTGGTTCAAAGGCCACGATGAACTCGCCCAAGGGTATCTCGGCGAGGTAGCCCGCTTCCTCCGCGAGGCCGGCGCCCGCGTCCCCATCCTCAACGCCAACAATCTCTTCGCATCGCCCCACGAAGGGCACTGGGGAGAACTCGACGCCTGGGTTGACGATCATGCCGATAGCGACCCCTTCGTCACGCTCCGCCAGTTGCACGCCGTCCGCCCGGACTCCCCGCCGATACTCCTGGACCTCCCGCTCGCGGACACCCCGGCCTTCGGCGAGCAGGTCGGCGCCGACCACGAATCCGCCCTGCGCCGCATCGGGCTTGCCCTGGCCGCCGGCGGGCAGGTCTTCGTCGACGGGATGTTCGCGGGTCTGACGCCCGGCTTCCTCGCCGGACGCGACCCGCACAACTCACGCCGATACTTCAACCCCCACTCGGCGCCCGGCGCGCCCGTCTCATACTCCGGCGCCCGGACCCCGACGTACGCCCGACTCCGCCGACTCGTCACCTTCGCCGCCTGCTTCGAGCGCGTCCTCTCGAACCTCGATCCCGCGGCGCCGGCCGTCACGTGCAGCCCCGCGAAAGTCGCCAGAGGAGCCGCTGTCCTCCACCGCCCCGGCGCCCTCGGCGATGTAATATTCATCTTCCCAGCCCCAGGCTCCGCCGGCGCCGGCCTCGTCGAACTCCTCCTAGCCGACGGCCGCTCGATCACCGTCGATCCCGCCCGCGAGCCGATGGTCCCGCTGCTGCTCAACGCCACCCTCTCCCCGCACGCGGTTCTCGATTACTCGAACCTCTCGCCGATGGCACTTGTTGATCGCGCCCTCGTGCTCGTCGGCGCCCCGGGGTCGCCCGGCGTCTTCTCGATCAACGGCGCCGAGGTCCACACCGCCGTCCCCTCCGGTCGCACGCCGACCATCATCGAGCACGAAGGGCTGACGGTCGCCGTCTGCTCGTTCGATCAGTCGCTGCACATCGTCGCCGCGCACGACGCGATCCATCTCGGCGCCGACCGCATCGACGCCTCCGGACGACCCGTCCCCGCCGCCTCAACACCAGCAAAATCCACCGGCAAATCATCATCCCGCGCCGCGAGCGTCACCACGATCAGCGGCGCCGGCGTCGTCGAAAAAACAACCCCGGCGCCCGCGTCGTCGCCGCGTCGCGCCCCGGCGCCGACACTCTCTGATTGGACCTTCTCCGCGGACCCCGCGCTCGACGCCGACCCCGCCGGCGCCGGCGCCGAGTGGTCACCCGCCGAGCCGCTCGCTCAGCCGACCTGGGAAGACCCCCTCGCCAAGCAGACCGGCCGGACCCGCGTCGAGCAGCCCTCCACCGTCGCCGCGACCTCGACCGACGGCCGCGCGATCACCGGCTATCACTGGCTCCGCTGCCGATGCACCGCCGGCAAGCCCGTCCGCGGGAACCTCGGCCTGTTCACGCTCCGCGATCGCGGCGTAGTCTTCTGCCGCAAAGCCGCCGACGTCACGCCCGCCCGGATCGGCGTCGTCGGCGACGGTCCCGACACCGACGCCCGCACGGTCCCGCTTGCCCTCGGTAAAGGCGACGCCGAACTTATATTCCTCATCGACCACCTCGGCAGGCCCGCCGGCGGCTCGCACCTCGGCGAACCCGTCGGCCTCGTCGGCGAAACCGGCTTCGTCTCCGCGTTCCGCCTGACCAAGCCGAAACTCGAACCCGGCCCGCCCGTAGCCCCCCTTTCCCGCTGGCCCGCCCGCGTGTGGGATCTCCACGAGGACGAGCACGCCGACCCGCGCCGCATCACCTGGTCGTTCGTCTACCGCAAAGCCGCGCCGATGTATCTCCGCATCGCCGACCTCCCCGCGGCTGCGCTCGTCCTTCTTAACGACGGCCCGATCGCCTGGGTCACGCCCGGCGACACACTCTCGATGCGCCTCCCAGAAGAACCCCTCCGCCGAGGCTCCAACACACTCGCGCTCGCAGTCCTCGGCGACGCCGATGCCGCCCTCGCCAGAGCCGCCGCTGCAATATCCCTCTACGAAACGCGGAACACTCTGCCCGGGACGCCCGCGTGGTCGTCTACACAATGGCGAGTCCCGCCCGATGAACGCTTTACCCCCGCGACGCCCAGCGGGATCAAATCACTCGCCAAATCACCTGCCTGGTTCCGCGCCCGCTTCTCGCGCACGCCCGAGGACGCGCCCGTCGGCTTCGTCCCGACCGGCCTGCACAAGGGTTGCGTGATGGTCAACGGCCGAGTTCTGGGCCGGTACATCGCCGGCGCCCTGGGCCGACGCGCCGCGGACCCCGTGCCGACCCCCGTCCCGCCCGCCTGGCTCCGCGCGGACGAACCCAATGAACTGATAATCTTCGATGAAGCCGGCGCCGGGCCCGATTCCTGCCGACTCGTCCCGATCTGACCCCGGCCCCGCGTCACTTATCCGCGCTGAGCCGGCTCCGCACCATCCGCCGAACCGCCCGATCCGACAACGCCGGCGCCACGCCCGAAATCGCCACACCCCACCGCACCAGCCCGCTCGTCCAGACCTCCGCGCACGGCCTGCGCAAGCACCGAACCACCGCACGCGCGACCCGTTCCGGCGATTGCATGAAACGCTCGCTGGTGTGCTCGATCAGGCTCGCCCGCGCGCTCCGATCCCGCGCCACATCGAAGAACTCCGTCTTCGTCCCCACCGGGTGCACCGTCGATACGTGCACGCCGAACGGCTCGAGTTCCAGCCGCATCGCCCGCCCGACGTGATGCTGCGCCGCCTTCGTCGCCGAGTACGCGCCGTAATAAGGAAGCGCGAACCGCGCCACGCACGACGAGCACAGCAGCACGTGCCCGGCGCCTTGCTCGATCATCCTCGGAACCGCGGGCATGAACGAATGCACCGAGCCGAAAAAGTTAACTTCGAAGATGTCGTGCAGTTCCGCGTCGTTCATCTCGTGGATCGCGCGCTCCACGCCGTAGCCCGCGTTGGCGAAGACCGAATACACCGACCCGAACGCCGCGACGGTCGCGTCGATCATCCTCGCGCACGAATCGGGGTCCGAGACATCGACGACGAACACCTCGGCGCGCCCGCCCGCCGCCCGGATCGACTCGGCGACTTCGTGCAGCCGATCCGCGCGCCGCGCCGCGAGCATCACTGGCATCCCCGCGCGGGCGCACGCGACCGCCGTCGCCGCCCCGATCCCAGCCGAGGCGCCCGTGATGCAGATAGGCCGACCTGTCAGGTCCACTCCCCTCGCCATGCGAGTGACGACTATACCGAACCCGCCTCGTCCGACGCCCCGGCCTCCGCGCGCTGCAACGCAATGTACGACGCCAGACCCGCCGCGATGTCGATCAGCCCGTGCGCCACGATCGGGATCCAGATCGAACCCGTCAGCCAAGCGATCGCCCCGAACACCACGCCCAGCCCGAATACACGCAGCGCCCCGTCCGCGCCCTGATAAGCGTGCGCCGCCCCGAATAACGCCGCCGAGATCGCCACCGCGGCCCAGATCGGCGCCCCGATCGCCTGCCCCCACCACAGCAGATACCCGCGGTAAAAAACCTCCTCGCACACCCCCGCCGACACCCCGAGCGCGAGAAACAATCTCAGTTCGCGCGGCGATCGAGGCAGGATCGGCTCCAGCCGCGCGACCTGCTCCCGCAGCCTCGCCGCCGCCGCCGCGTCACGCCGGACCGATCGGATCTGCCCCGCGAAGACCGCCAGCGAAGCCGCGACTATCACCGCGGTCGCCCAGAACGCCGCGCCCTCGGGCGCGCCGAGCCCCAGCACCACCAGCGGCCGATCAAACCACATCCACACACCAACGACCAGCCCCAGCATCAACCACTGCGCCATCATCGTCTGTACATAAACGCCCGACCGACTCGCCGATTCGCCGCCCTTCATCGACCTCAGCAGCGACCGCGCCCGCAGCACCCCGACGCCCGGCGCCACCACGCCGACTATCACAACCAACGCATGATCCACAATCGTCGGCACGCACACCTCCTATTCCGCGTGATCATCACGCGAGCAGGCTCCGACCCGTCATCGCCGCCGGCTTCTCGATCCCCATCATCTCCAGGATCGTCGGCGCGATGTCAGCCAGACGCCCGCCCGATCTCAGACGCCGCCCGCGGAACGCATCCCCCACAACATACAGCGGCACGTCGTACACCGTGTGCGCAGTGTGCGGCGAACCCGTCGCGGGATCGAACATCTGCTCCGCGTTCCCGTGGTCCGCCGTAACGATCGCCGACCCCCCACGCGCCAGAACCGCGTCGATGATCTCGCCGACACACCCGTCCACAACCTCGCACGCCCGGACCGCCGCGGCCAGCGAACCCGTGTGCCCGACCATGTCCGGATTCGCAAAGTTAACAATGATCACCGGCTCGCAGTCGTCCGCGCGGAGCCTCCCCAGCACCGCGTCGCGCACGCCCGCGGCGCTCATCTCGGGCTGCATGTCGTACGTCGCCACTTTCGGGCTTTGAATGATCGCCCGCGACTCGCCCTCGAAGGGTTCGTCCCGGTAATCATTGAAGAAAAATGTCACGTGCGGGAACTTCTCCGTCTCCGCGCAACGGAACTGACGGACCCCGAGCCGCGCGAGATACGCGCCGAAAATATCCTCCATCCGCGGCGGCTTCGGGAACGCCACGTCCACCCATTTATTAAGTTCCTCCTCGTACGCCGTCATCGTGACGAAGCGAAGGTCGAGCCGCTCGCCGCGATCGAACCCCCGCGCCCCCGAGTCCGGCGACGCGGGCACATTCCCCTCGAACTCCGGCATGACGAACGCGCGCACGATCTCACGCGGGCGATCCCCGCGATAGTTAACAAAGATCACCGTGTCGCCGTCGGCGATGCGCGACTCGCACACCTCGTCGGGCGAGCCGACCATCGTCGGCGTGACGAACTCATCGCCCTTCTGAGTCTCGCTCATCGGAGCGTCGTAATAAGCCCTAACCGCCTCAACCGCAGTGGCGCACACATCCCCAGTGGCACAGGCGTCCCCAGTGGCACGGGCGTCCCCAGTGGCACGGGCGTCCCGCCAGTGCGCCTCAACCCCGCGCCCAGTCAGACACTGGTACGCCCGCGCCACCCGCTCCCACCGGTTGTCGCGGTCCATCGCCCAGTACCTTCCGATGACCGACGCGATCCTCCCGACGCCGATCTCCCGGAGCGCCCGCTCGACCTCCTCGATATACCCCGCGCCGGTGAACGGCCCCGTGTCCCTCCCGTCCGTTATGCAATGCACATACACCCGCCCGACGCCGAACTCCTTGCACAGTTTCAAACATCCATATAAATGTTCGAGCAGCCCGTGCACGCCCGCGTCCGAACAGATCGACAGCAGGTGGACCGCTTTGCCCGCGTCGCGCGCCGCGACGATGGCCGAGACGAGCGCCTCGTTCTCGCGCAGCCGACCCTCGCGGACAGCCTTGGTGATGCGCACCGACTCCTGATCGACGACCCGGCCGGCGCCGATGTTCTGATGCCCGACCTCGCTGTTGCCCATCGTCCCCTCGGGCAGCCCCACGTCGAA
Organism: Phycisphaeraceae bacterium; assembly: GCA_039794205.1. Classification (GTDB taxonomy): domain Bacteria; phylum Planctomycetota; class Phycisphaerae; order Phycisphaerales; family UBA1924; genus J020. Next base: position 71,478 of record JBDIVU010000009.1, on the reverse strand, counting down.
CCCGCTGGTCTTTATAAGAGTGCGCGGGAACTCGCGGTCGAGCCGATCCGCGACAGGCGTGCGCGCGATCTTCACCGCGTTGAACGAGTCGTGCTCGGCGTACGGGTTCTCCCCCCACCCGTCACGGACGACAAGGACGATCGGCGTGTTGCGCATCGGCGGATCGGTTCGGGTCATGCCCGAATCCTACCTCCGCGGCCCGTCCCTCACTGTCCCGCTTCGAGGATCCGCATCACCGCCGCCGCCATCAACGCCCAAAACCAACCGAACACAACCACCCCCGCCCAGGGCCACAACACCCGCAATACCAGCCAACTCGGCCTCTCGTCCGCCGACTTCACCACGATCAAAAGATGCCCGGTCATTAAGATAAGCACCGACAACTCCTCATCCAACTGCCCTCTTGGGAATAAGAACATCAGCACCCCGACAACCATGCACGACATGATCGCTGCATGCAGAATCTGTCGCGCCCGGCTGATCGGCTCGGCTCCGGTCATTACACCGCTCCTCACGGCAGGGCGATCAGCCACGCCGAGACCCGGACGATTTCAATCACAGCAAAGATCGCCAACATCCCCGGCGTCAACCGCAAAAGCAGCAGCACAATCGCCCGATCGCGCCCCGACCACCAACCCGGCGCCACGAACGGTAGCGCGGTCATCGACCGCATCGGCATCGTCCAGAAGACAAGGACGCAGAATATCACTATCTCGAGCACGGAAGCGGCCGTCGGCGTCGCCCACAGAAGCAGCGCGAAATACACCGGAAGAGTCAGCAGCAGGAACCACCACGCCACTCGCGTTCGTAGGCCGCCCGATTGAGCCGCACGATCAGGGGAGCGCAACTCCATATCCATCTCCTTAAGGAGCATCGGATGCAGGACGGCAAGATATTATCAGATGCGATCGTCGCGGGCAACACCCGCCGGCCGTTCAGTTACCCCACCGCCCCCAAAACGTCCTCATTATTGACCGCCTCCCCCGGCGCCCGCGCCGAGACCCACTTCACCACACCGTCCGGCCCCACCACCACCGTCCCCCGGCTCGCGACGTTCAGTTCCGGCCAGTAGAACCCGTACGCCCGGCACACCTGCCGATGCATGTCCGCCAGCAGTGTCATCTCCAGCCCGTGCGACTCCGCAAACGCCTTATGACATGCGAACGAATCGCACGACACGCCGACGACCCTGGCGCCGACGGCCTCGAACTTCGCCCGGTCGCGCGTGAAGCACTCCATCTCGCTCGTGCAGGTGCTGGTGAAATCCAGCGGATAAAAACTGAGCACTACGTCCCCGCCCGCCGCCTCGCGCAGCAGCCCCGACAGCGAGACCTCGGCCCGGCTCTGGTCCAGAAGCGTGAAATCAGGCGCCTTCTCGCCCACGCCGATCGGCGAGTCCCGAGGCGTGAGATGGTCGTTCTTCATTGTCAACGCTCCGTCAAAGCCGCTGCCCACCAGACCGCCTCACTGTAGGGCGTCACCCGTCGCGCCGCACCGCTGCGAAAAGAGCCATCCCGCAGCAGCGCACATCCGACGCCTGACCTGAGCGAAGCGAAGGTCAGGGTGCAGCCTGGTTCACCGCAGAGACGCTGAGAGCGCAGAGGAATAGATGTGGACGATGAGCACGGGCGAGACGCCCGTGCCACTGCTCTCGCCCGCGCAACTAGTCGCGCCCGTGCGACTGTTGCGAACCCCCTCTCCCCCTGGGAGAGGGCCGGGGAGAGGGGTGAACAGTGCTGGGCGCGTATCGCGCAGGTGCCAGCAATCCGCCAAAGCCCAGGGATTTATCCCTGGGCCGCAGACATCGTTTGCAAATCAAACTCAACAACCCGGCTCGGAGAGCCGGGCCACCCCGAAACCCCGAGCCGGGCCGTCCCCGGCCCGGTCATTGGTCATCCAGTTACACCAACAGCACCAACATCACCAACGCCATCAACGCTATCAACACCATCAACACCATCAACGCACGGGCGAGACGCCCGTGCCACTATCCAGTCGCGTGCCACCATCAGGCATACATGTCCGATCACACTCGATCCCCCTCCTCTCCCTCTGTCTTCCTCCGCGTTCACCCCGCCGCGGCGCGTCGGCTGGCGTCCGTGTATCATGTCACGCTAGGGCCGGCGCAGGATCGCGCCGGTGGGCGCCGCTCGCGGCGCATCGCGCGGAGGCGAGATGCAGACGCTCACGTCCATGAAGGACCGCTACCAGGAAGTCAGGCGCCGGATCTCCCGCGCCGCAGAGCGTTCGGGCCGATCCGAGCGCGACGTGCTCCTCGTCGTCGTCACCAAGTACGCCGACCCGGAGCAGATCCTCGAACTCATCGAGATGGGCCACCAGGACTTCGGCGAGAGCCGGGCCCAGCAGTTGTCCCAGCGCGCCGCGATGGTTCAGGAATGGCTCGACCGCAGGCGCACCCTCCCCGCCGTCGCCACCGCCCACAGCATCAGCCGAGGCCTGCGCGACCCCGCGACCGGCGGGCCGCTGCGAACGCCGCCCGAAGTCCGCTGGCATATGGTCGGCCGGCTCCAGCGCAACAAAGCCCGCAAAGCCGTCGAGCACGCACGACTGATCCACTCCGTCGACTCCCTGCGACTCGGCGAGGAGATCCACGCCTGCGCCATGCGCCGCGACCACGTCGCCGACGTGCTCCTCCAGGTCAACACCTCCGGCGAAGCCGCCAAGCAAGGCGTCACGTCCCCCGCCGCCCTCCACGTCGCCGAGCAACTCGACAGCATGGTCAACCTCCGCCTCCGCGGGCTGATGACCATGGCGCCGCTGACCCAGGATCCCGAGGACGCGCGTCCGACGTTCGAGCGTTGCCGGGAACTCTTCGACGAGATCCGCGCCGCGGGCGTCGCGACCGGGCACTTCAACATCCTCTCGATGGGGATGAGCCACGACTACGAAGTCGCGATATCCGCGGGCGCCAACCTCGTCCGCGTAGGGTCCGCCGTCATCGGCGACCGTGACCCCGCCCGCCACGACGAAGCCGAAGCCGAGGACCACGACGACCCCGACGACACCTGACCAGATCACACAAAGGTCAGAAGCAAAACACCACCCCCGAGCCGGGCCGTCCCCGGCCCGGTCGCTGGTCTTCCAAATAAAACAAAACCTATGAAGCGCGGGCGCGACGCCCGCGCCACTGTTGCCAACCCCCTCTCCCCCCTGGGAGAGGGAAGGGGAGAGGGATGAACCGGTGCAGACCGAGTCTCGCGCTGCTGCGCTCGATAAGCCAAAGCCCAGGGATTCATCCCTGGGCCGGAGACACTGTTTGCAAGTCATACTCAACAACCCGGCTCGGAGAGCCGTGCCACCCCGGAGCCCCGACGCCCGACCCGAGCTAATCGAAGATCACCGTCGAATCGCCGGCGCCGAGTGCGTCACCGTCGCCGGGTCGGGCAACGCGGGCAGCCCGAGCGACTCGCGCAGTTCGTTCTGCGCCTCAAGCACATAAGACATTGTTTCTGTAAATAAAATATCAATCGACCCGTCCGCATTCCCCGCCCAGAGCGCATCCCACTCGACGGCGCCGTGATCGACATCGGGATCGGGCGATGCGATCACGATCCACACGCCCGCGTGCGCCGCGTCGGACAAGTCGACGCCGTGATGAGTGAAGACGAAGTCTCCGACCCGATGCGCCGCAACCCCAACGGGCAACGCCGCCGACGCGTCACGCGCCAGGCGCCGCTGCGCGATCGCATCCAGACCGGACAATTCCTCCAGTGAGATCACGCCGACCAGAACAGCCCCGGCGGAAGTGGTTGAACCGGAAATGACGAAGTCGCCCGGCGTGAGCGCACCATCAGAAATCAGTTCCGAGGCGTGACCGAGTGCGCCCGCCCTCATCGACGCGGCAACCGCAGAGGTCATCGTCTCGGTTTCGGTCCGAACATAAATCCACGCGTTCATCCCGCCGGCGCCGAGCGAATTCGAATACAACCACACCAGCGACGCCGCGACCCCGCCCAGCGCGAGGATCGGCGGGACCAATCCCGCCGTCGCCGCCCGCCCCCACGACACATTCTGCCCGCGACGGAACATCACCATCGCCGCGATCCCCCACCAGGCCCACGCGATCGGCGCGAGAAATATCCCCAGCATCGGGACCGCGGAGGACATGTTCACACCAGATGAATAACACACGCATTGGCACGATCGCCGGAACCCGTGCCCGGCGCCGCCTGTCACGCGGAAGAACACATGCGCAGAAACGGACCAGGCCAGCAGGATCAACAGGATTCCGAGCACGCCGACCGTGAAAAACACGACAGTTGCGGGCAGTATGGGCAGGCCTATGCCCGCGACGCCTACACCAATCATAATAAATGCATATACCGACATCATCAGAGTCATCGAGATCGCCAGAGTGCCTACTGCGAACCAAAGCGCAGCCGACACCGACCCGTTCGGCTCAGTCCGCGCGATCAACCGCGCGGGAGACACGAACGAAGCCCCCACCGTCCGCAGCCAGGCGCGCACACGACCGATCTCACGCCGACGTTCCCAAGGGTTCTGCAACCGAGAAAGATCAGTGTCTTCTTCATCCACCCCCGCCGCCGGCCGGAGGACCATCGCGTCCATCGCGCAACGCTCGCCGCAGCGCACGCAATCGAACGCCGCCGGGACGAGCGCGCCCCGAGGCCCGGTCCCGTAGTAATCCTGCCCGCACGACGGGCACTCGAACGCCACAGCGCGCGGCCGGAACTCATACTCGCTCGGACTGAACGCCGACCCGCACTCCGGACAGACCCGCTCGCGGATCCCCCACAACGAATATTCGCACGTCCGGCATCGCATCGCGGGAGGCCTCCGTGACGATGGTCACACGTTCATCACATGATATCAGGCTTTGCCAGGCGCCGCGCCGATCACCGCGTCAGGAGGATCATCAGATCGATGCCGTCGACAACGCCGTCGCCGTTGAGGTCAGCGGGATGGCCCGCGCCGGCCTCGCCCCACGCCGCGATCAGCCGGAGAATATCGACACCCGCGCGTGCATCCGCGCCGGCGCCGGTAGGCGTCGGATCTGCACGCTCACCGCCCGGACGAACCACGCGCACCGTCGCCAGCGGGTCCCCGATCGGCGTGGATTGCCACGACAGCGCCGGGATCGCGCTGTACGCCGCCTCCGCGAACGTCATCCCGCCAAGCAGCAGGTTCTCCGCGAGCAACGCCGTGTCCGCGACCGCGAACGAGAACGGCTCAGCCACGTGCGCGACCGTGAACGACCCGCCCCGCGCGATGAAGTCCAGCGCCTGCTGCTGCCCGTCGCGCGAGCGCCCGTCGATGAGCGACTGCCCGTTGAAGGATTCGTACGCGACGAAGACGCCCGCGGGATGTATGTTTGTAAAAGTCTCAAGATAGTTCGGTCCGTGCGTCGGCGCGGCGCCGTGCCCGCGGGCGCCGTGGTTCACGCCGTACGTCCCGAGCAGGATCGTCGGCCTGTCGTGGTCGGGCAGCGCGTTACCGTCGATGAACACATAAGAACGATCTTGCATAGTCGGCACGCCGGCGCGTTCGAGGACCGCCGCCGCCGCGGCGAAGTCGCTCCCGTCACGGAAAAACAGCCCGCCGTCGGCGTCGAGCGCTCTGAACGCCGGCGACCACCCGTCGAGCGCGGCCTGAACCCCGTCCACCGTGAATGAAAGATCCTGAGAACGTTCTATCAGCCGCGCGATGTTCGCAACCGCGTCGCGTCCGCCGCCGGGCGCCGAATCCAGCCGGCACACCAGGTACATGCCGCCGGGCGTCAAGCCGGTTGTATCCCACGCCGCGGCTCCGACGAGCCGTCTCGCGCGCGTATCGTCGATCGAAGCCCGATCGAACGCCGCGATCGGCTCGCCGCGCCTGCCATAATAAGGATTGCGCACGGCGCCGGCGCCCGCCGCATCAAACGGCGCCGCCGACACGTCCGCCGACCAGTCCTGATATAGAAGCGCCAGTTCGCTCTCGACGCTCGCGTACGAGGAATGCAGCGTGAACTCGTCAGCGCCGGCGATCCTCGCGGGCAGGCCGCGCGTCGTCGCGATCGCGATCACACGCTCACCAAGGCGCACGCCGTCGTCGTCCCGGCGGTCGAGGAACGCGCGCAGCGGCGCACGAACGCTCGTCTCGAACTCTTCGCGTGTTATCTCGCCCGCAGCGGCGCGCCGGGCAGGGTCCAGCGTCGCGTCCGCGAGATCGAACTCCAGCACGCCCGGGCGGGCTTTGACGTACAGATCGCGCACACGCCGCGATTCTTCGTTCATGGAGTTATAAAGGAGAAGAGTCCGCTCAGCGGTGAGTTTCGGCGCCGCGCTCGCATCGGCCCCGAGCGCGCCGATCGCGACAACGACCGCCGCCGCCCGCGCGGTGCGCTGAACGATCGCTCGGATTGTTCCGCTGCGTTCCATGCGTTCTTACCGCCCACCAGCGTACACGCGCCGCGGCCCGCGAACAATCCGAATATCCTGCACAACCCGCACAACGTCCCGAAAAAACCCGTCCTGAACGCTCCCGCATGACCCGCCCACGAAAAACCCGCGACAACCCCCCCGCCGGTCGCCCGCCCGACCCCACGTCGGCGGCCGACGCGGCGCTCCCCGCGTGGCTGTCGCGCGAGCCGGGCGGCCGATGGCTGATCCGCGTGAAAGCCGTCCCAGGCGCGTCGCGCGACGAGATCGCCGGGACTCTGGGCGACCGCCTGAAGATAAGAATCGCCGCCCCGCCAGAGGCTGGTAAAGCCAACAACGCCGTCCGCGCGCTGCTCGCGCGCCGGCTCGGCGTCCCGCGCCGCGATATAGAACTTACAACCGGCGCATCGTCCGCGGAAAAGGTTTTCACCGCCCCGGGCGGCACGCCGCGCGAACATGTTGTGTCGTTAGGCGCGCGTGGCGTGAGCGCCCGATAGTGCGCTTTCCATAGTCATGCAGACACCCGACCTGAGCACAGCGAGCGGCCTGCCGGGGACATTTCGTGATTTTGAAAATGTTCTTGACATCCGCGATGCAATCCGATAAACATGACGGCATGAATCGCCCGGAAGCGAATCAACCTCCCCGAGCCGAGCCGAGCCGAGCCGAGCCGGTCTGCCGGCCTGCCCCCCCTGACGGTCTAACCGACATGAAAAACAGCACTTACCGCCCGAGAGGCCTGTCCCTCCTCGCCGCTGTGGCGTTGACCGCGTTCGCTGCGGGCTGCGGCGATAGGCCCCGCCGAGCCGCCGAGGCATCCCCTGATGCGGTTCTCGCAGCCCTGCGCACCCCCGCCGAGATTGATCTCGGCGGCGTCATCCCGGGCGAGGTCATCCCCTACGAGATCATCGTCGAGAACACGTCGGCGGACACCACCGCTGTTATTAATCACATCTCCAGCTCCTGCGGCTGCACGACGACCACGCCCGCTCCGCTCTCGGCGCCGCCGGGCGGCATAGTTTCTGTGAAAGGGGCTTTTTCCGTTGATGAATCGCTGATCGTCACAAACGTCGGTTCGCTCGTTCACATCGGCCCCGACGACAGCCGCCGCGCCCGCGTGAGCATCGACGGCGTGATCCTCAAACCCTTCCCGCCGACCGTAGCCCGGCAGGCCGGCGCCGAACTGGAAATCCCCGTCCACCCGCGGTACCAGGGCCGGATCCGCTCCTGCGTCGCCTACGCCGACGAAGCCGCGACTACGCCGATCCCCGGCGAACTCTCGGACGCCGGCGATCGGTTCGTCATCCGACCCCCAGCCGGGGTCGCCAGCGTCGAGATCGTGCTCACGCTCGATCGGCCCGACGGGACGAAGTTCAAAGTCGCTCAGACCGTGGCCCTCACGCCGGGGACGTTCCCCGACGCGGGCCCCGAAACCCTCAAGAAAGAGGATGAATCATGAGAACGATCGTACTTTCACGCTCCCGCATCGTGCGGCGTCTGTCACTGGTGCTCGCGGCGGGCGCCGCGGGCGCGCTCCTCGGCATCGCCCTACCCCCCGCGTCGGCACAATCCGGCTCGGGGTGTGTGGAGTGCCTCACTGGTAATTGTGACGGCATCTGCGGCTCGTGCACTCTGCCTCAGACGTGTGCTTGCAATACGCGAGGAAAGTGCATTATCGATTGACACGGAGTGTCATAAATTCTCATTGAAAGGAGCGTGCGATGCCTCAGGCTCAACGTACACACATCATCACCGCGGGCGCCGTCGGCGTCGCTGCAATCGGGTTCGCCGTGCTGCTCTTTTTCGTCGCACGCTCCTCTTCCTCTTCTCATACCCACGCGCCCGGCCAAGCCAGCGCTCCGGTGGACGCGAGCGAGATAGTGATCTTTCGTGATGGTTACGACTATGAATTTGACGGGATGACTCTGGACGACCTAAGCGAAGAGGCACGCGCCCAGGTACTACGTGACCGGGAATGGGCCGCTGCTGCGAAGTACGTTCCGATCAGCGTCGGCGTCGAATCACTCGCTCACTCCTGGTCAGAATCGCTCCTCGACCCGTCCGCACTGGCGCCCCCCGGGCAGGCCGCGGCCCTCCTGCGGGCCATCGCCGAACACGCCCGGGCGCGGTCTCTCGACACACCGGACCTCTACATCGGCCTGATCGAGTCCGACCCGGCGCTCGAATGGAACGACCCCGACCCGGCCTCTCCGAACCTTATCAGTGTCCGCAGGCGGGATTTTCAGACTGGCTTCTTCTACACGTACTATCTAGAAAAGCAATACCAACCCAGCCGCACAAGCCGGGAGGTGCTCCGCGAGGTCTGGGACGGCCTGTCCCGCTTCGACCACCTGCCCGCCGAGGTCGGCGTCGGGCCGGCGGGGGCGCGGATCCTGATCTCCGCAGCCCTGTCACAAGCACAACTCGACGGTTACGGCCTCACCGGCAAGCATGCGCCCGAGAACCGGGAATACTGGGTGTCGCACGGCGGGCGCTACGGGATGCAGTTCCTCCGCGCGACACGCACGGCAGAGTCGCTCATCGCTGAACGCCCGTCCCTGACGATCGCGCAAGTGAACATCCTCATCCGCCTCCGTGACGGCCGGCCCGCGAACTGGCAGAGCGCTTGGTACCTGGATCCCGACACCGGGACTTGGGTGCTCGACAAAATGCAATCGACATCGCCTAAAACAGTGATGCTCGTGTGGTGAAAATTTCCGCCGCTACGCTGACGCCGAAGACCCCGAACTCGGCCCGCATCGATCGCCGGTGTGTTTCGGGCGGGTTCACCATGATCGAACTGCTCGTGACGATCGCGGTGATCGCGGTGCTGCTTGGCGTCTCGGCGCCGGCGTTGCAATCGGTTCGCCGGAACTCGATCAGCGCGCACTGCCGGGCGAGGCTCGCCTCGATAGGGCTGATGCACGCCACATACGCATCGGAGCACCAAGATCGCTACCCGACCTTTGAGTACCCCTTGGACCTGGCCGGCGTCGCCGACCCGATCCTCGCGCCGGAATGGGGCGCCGGCGGCGGCGGCTGGCTGGTGCTCCCGATCAGCGAGATCTGGTTCTGGGGGTATCAACTCCGCCCGTACGCCGCCGAGGATCCGGAGACGGAGGTCATGCGGACGGTCGAGGCTCTGAGTTGCCCGGTCGTACATAATGAATGGATCACGTCGCTCCCGCCCGAGCAACTCGACGGCGCCGTGCGCGACCCCATGCAGCCGATCCAGAACAGTTATGTCCGCAGCGCGGCTCTCTTCACCCGCGCATCCGCCTGGGACGACTCCGCCCCGCCGCCGGATGTCAACGCCGAGCACGCGCCCGTTCGTGTCTCTGAGATGGCGTTCCCCTCATCGAAAGCCGTGCTGGTGGAAGCGTCGTCGCATCACAGCCGGTCGCGCGTGCGCTTGGAATCCGCGAGCGTGGAACAAGTCAATATCCTCGCCGCGGACGGCCACATCGAGCGCGGGCGTGTTGTTGACGCCCTGGCTCCGGTCGGGTTCGTCGGCGCCTCGACCGGATTCGAGCAACCACCGATCGCGCGTGACCGCTGGATCGACACCGGCCTGCCGTATATATCAACCCGGCACGGCCACCTCGGGCGTGACTGGTGACGCCCGGTCAGTCGCCCTTGCTGTCGCCGCGGGCGAAGATGGACGCCACGTAGTTCAGCACGTCGGTCGCGGAGTTGTCGTTGTAGCCGAAGTTTTTGATGAGCCGCTGCTTTACGACGTCGATCTTCTTCTGCGTCTCGTCGTCGACGACGCTGGACACGAGGTTCTTTAGTTTAATTGTGTCGCGCTGGTCCTCGAAGAGTTTGAGTTCGAGCGCGCGATACAACCGGGCGTTGGTATTGTACTGGAACTTTTTGCCGTCGAGGGCGAGGGCGCCGATGTAGTTCATAATCTCCTGGCGGAAGTCGTCCTTGCGCGCCTCGGGGATGTCGATCTTCTCCTCGATCGAGCGCATCAGCCGCTCGTCCGGCTCGTCGTCCTTGCCGGTGTAGCGGTTGCGGACTTTTTCCTTCTGTGTGTAGGCGCGGACGTTCTCTATGTAGTTCTGGCAGAGGCGCGCGATGGCGTCCTCGTCCGCGCAGATGGCGCGCTGGACCTCGCCTTTGATCACGTCCTCGTACTCGGAGAGCACGAGCGAGAGCATTTCCTTATATTTCTTCCTGGTGTCCTCGTCGGTTATCAGCGAGTGGTGCGCGAGGCCGCGCTCGAGTTCGTTGAGGACCATGAATGGGTTGACGCCGCGCTCCTCGATCGCCTGCGGGCTGACGAGGGTGTTGGAGATTTTGTCCTGAATATAGCGGGGGCTGATGCCCTCCATGCCCTCGCGCGGGGCTTCTTCCATTATCTCGCGGACGGAGTCCTCGGTGTAGCCGGTGATGGCCTTGCCGTTGTACAACTTCATCTTCTGCGTCAGTGTCAGATCCGCTTTCTTAGGTTCGACGAGCCTTGTCAGCACGGCCCACATCGCGGCGACCTCCAGCGTGTGCGGGGCGATGTGCAGGTCGCGCACGCGGTCCGGGCCGAAATCCTTCTGATAAATCCGCACTTCGTCGTCGAGGCGGATGTTGTAAGGCACGTCGATCCGGATCGTGCGGTCGCGGAAGGCCTCCATCAGTTCGTTGGACTGGAGGCGTTTGAACTCCGGCTCGTTGGTGTGGCCGAGGATGACCTCGTCGATGTGGGTCTGCGCGAACTTCTTGGGCTTGATCGTGTGCTCCTGGCTTGCGCCCAGGAGGTCGTAGAGGAACGCGACGTCGAGTTTGAGAACTTCGATGAACTCGCACACGCCGCGGTTGGCGATATTAAGTTCGCCGTCGAAGTTGAACGCGCGGGGGTCGGAGTCCGACCCGTACTGGGCGATCTTGCGGTAGTTGATGTCGCCGGTTAGTTCGGTCGAGTCCTGGTTCTTCTCGTCCTTTGGCTGGAAGGTGCCGATGCCTACGCGGTCTTTTTCCGAGAGCGAGACGCGCCGGACGCGGACGTGCTTCATCGCGGCGCGCCAGTCGCCGTCGTAATGCCGGAGCAGATCCTCCATCACCTTCCGGCAGAATGGGCAGAGTTCGCCTTCGATATTAACTCTGCCGCGATGGTATGTCGGGTGGTAGTTCTCGTTGACCGCGGCGAGCACGTCCGCGCGGGCCCCCGCGGGGATGAGGCGCAGCGGCTCCTCGTGCATCGGGCACGGGTACTCGTGCGTGTCGGCGGCCGGGCCGCAGTGCTCGTCGAGCATCCACGAGAAGGAGTAGAGCGCGCCCTCGTCCGTGCGGGTGTAGTGCTCGAGGCCCTTCTTAATAACGCGGGCGATGGTGGACTTGCTCGACCCCACCGGGCCGTGGAGCAGGAGGATGCGTTTGTCGGTCCCGTAGCCCTCGGCGGCGGAGCGGAAGAAGTCGACGAGTTGCATGAGCGCGCGGTCGAGGCCGAACACAGCGTCCACGCCTCGCCCGATGGGGTCGCTGAAGAAGTGGTAGCGGATCAGGTCTTTCTTGAATAGCCGGTACTTCTCCCACCCGTGCGAGAGGATCATGTCGTAGACGCGCTGATACGCGGTGCGCGCGACAGCGGGGTTTGCGGCGACGATGCCGAGATAGTCGTCGAAGGCGCCCGACCAGTGCTGCTCCTGAAAGGTTCTGCGGTCCAGGCGGCTCTCGATGAGGGCGTGCAGGCGATCGGTGGGGATCGGCGTGTGTCGCGCGGGTTCGCGGCCGGGGCCGTCGTGCGCGTCGTTTTCGTGATGGTGTTCGTTCATGATGGGCGGCCTTGCTCGGGCCCGTGCGCGACTGACGCCGCGACACGGGCGATTACGTCCGTGTTCAAGCAAGGTCGCGCGCCGCCGTGAAGCGACGCCGACGCGCCGGGCGGAGTTCGCCCGGCGGTTCGCCCCCACGCCCGCCCTTACCTCATCGGTCAGGCGCGGCCCGCGGATGCAGCGTCCTCGGCGTTATCGTACGCAGCCCGATCGGGTGCGGTTCGGACAGGCCGCTGTCGTACGAGATCGGATCGTGCTGCGGGGTCAGGTCGCGTCGTGCTGAACGAGCGCCCAGTCGCGCCAGGCGTCCACCAGCGCTGCCTCGTCCGCGGGCAGACCGAGCGCGCCGCCGTGCTCGCGCAGGAACTCGTCGAGCGTCGCGCCCGCGTTGAGAGCGTCGGCGATCCGGCGGAAGACTGCGGGGTCGTTCGCCGTCTCGAGCATGTAATCCATGAAGACCAGACATATCGGGTAGTACAGCGCCTCAAACGGCGATCTCTCCGCGGCGCCCGCCTCCTCCGGTGAGAGCATGATCATCCGGCTACCGCCTTCGATCTCGCCCCGGGCGATCTTCTCGCGGATCTCTTCGATGCTCCGCTGCAAGCGCTCGTTGTTCATCACCGGGTGCGGCGAAATGAACAACCTCGGCAGGTCCAGTGCCGCGTCGCGCCGCTCGGGATCCTGGATCGCCCGGGCGAAGTTGTCCCTGTGCCCGTCGGCGGCGTCGTCGCCCTGAACGAGCATCGCCGCGATCTCGTCGAGCCAGTCCGGCGCGCCACCGCCGTAGTGCATCCTTCGCGTGCGCGGGCGATCGACCTCGGCGCCTTCGGAGCCTGCACCGGCGTCGCGGGCTTCACGCCCCCAGATCGTTGATACAAACATCTCATGCCCGAGTTCGTGCATCATCGCGCTCAGAGCGCGATCACGGGGCATCACCAGCCCGCCCGTAGCGGGGCTGCTGTAACTTAAGGGAATAAATGAATCGAAGCCCGCTGCCCTGATCTCCGAACCCGTCGCGCTCGGGATGACGGACGCATCTACCACCGCGGCGGGTTTCGGCCTGGTCCCGAAACGTTGCTCGAACTTCTCGCCGGCCTGATCGAGAGCCAGAACCAGCGCTCCCGCGTGCTCGGCGCTCTTTGTATATAGAACGCCCACGCCGGCCTCAAAGCAGAGATATTCCGCCAACGACGGGATCGCCGGCCTGTCGTCGCCGGTGAGTTCTATGAACCCGCCCCGGTCGATGCGGTCGGCGAGCACGGCAGACCCGCCGACGACAAGAGTGAACGTTGCGAACACAGCCGCGATCGGCAGGACAGGGCGACGCGAGTCAGGCATGATGGCTCCTCGTTTGCGGTGTTTGAGGGAGGACGAACGCGGGCCGCACGCGCGCCCCGCCGATCGCTCTGACGCGCGGCCCGGCGTGACCAGTCACAAATTTCCGGCGATCGCCCGGATATGCTCCCGGCATGAGTTTCGGCCTGGCGCGCGGCAGACAACTCGACCCCGGCGGCGTCGGCGTCGTCTCGGCGGACCTCCCGCCTGTGCCCGACGACCCCGCTGAACGCGAACGCGCTCGCTTCGACCCGCGAGGCTGGTTCGCCGACCCCGGCCTGCCGTTCGAGATCGAGATCGGCTCGGGAAAAGGCGGCTTCCTCGTCGAGTCCGCCACAGCCCGGCCCGGCGTCAACCTGCTCGGGATCGAATGGGCCAAGGAGTTCTGGCGCTACACCGCTGACCGCTGTCGGCGGCACGGGCTGGCTAACGTGCGCGTCCTGCACGCAGACGCGGTCGAGTTCCTGAAGTGGCGCATCGCTGAGGGCGTCGCCGATGTAATACATCTTTATTACAGCGACCCCTGGCCGAAGACCCGGCATCACAAACGCCGAGTCGTGCGCGACGAGTTCCTCGCCGAGGCACGCCGCGTGCTCCGAACGGGCGGGCAACTGCGCATCGTCACCGACCACGACGGGTATTGGGAGTGGATGCAGGACCACTTCGCCCGGTGGTGCAAAGAAGAAGCACGCGCCCCCGACAGTGGCACGGGCGTCCCTATCAGTGGCACGGGCGTCTCGCCCGTGCGCGAGATCAATAGTGGCATGGCCGTCCCGCCCGCGGTCGCCTCCCTCTTTCCCTGGGAGATGGCCGGTGTGAGGGACGCCCGAACTGAGTCGCCGCTGTCATCGAAGGCGCCCGGCTCGGAGAGCCGGGCCACCACCGGCGGTTTCATACGTCTGAGCGACGCGGACGCGGCAGCCGCGATCAGATCGGCGACGGCCCCCGGCGTCGGTGCGGATTTGTGCTCGAGTGAACGCGGCCCCGCCTCGCTCGTTAGAACGAACTACGAACGCAAGTTCACGAGCGAAGCGAAGCCGCCGCACGCTGCGGTGCTGGTTTCATCTCGGGCGTGACGCGAGGGCGCCGGGTCAGCCGGTCGTGGTCCAGTTGTTGAGGAGAATCAGGAGATCGACCCCGTCGATAACGCCATCATTATTAATATCTGGTTCACCGTTTCCTCCCCACTGATTCAGCATCTCGAGGAGGTCGATCGCGTTGACATCGCCGTCGCAGTTAAAATCACCGGTAATTGGCGCAACAGTCCGATTGAACATCAACGCCACGGAGTCGGTGAACTCGTTGGGCAGAACTATGTCGGGTCGTCCGTCATGATCAAGATCGCCGACCGAAACCGACTGAGGCCCGTCGCCGCCGGCCGGGAATGGGAACCGCGCCGGGAAGCGGCCGTCTCCGTCATTAATAAGAATGTTGAACATATTCGCGGTCTCGTTGGCCACGACTATATCCAGCCTTCCATCGCTGTTGATATCGCCCGCGTCCAGTCCCATCACTCCGGCGCCGGCCGGGAAATTCCCGGCATTGCTGAACGATCCCGCGCCGTTGTTCTTCAGAACACTGATTGAACTTGAACCGAAGCTCCCGGTGGCAAAGTCGGCGTCGCCGTCGCCGTCGAAATCGCCTGTGACAACGGCTAGTGTGCCCGGCCCGACGGGGATCTGAAGCGTCGACGAGAAATCTCCGCCGCCGTCATTCCGCAGGACTGTCGCGGTCTGGGCGGTGAAGTTCGCTGTGACGAGATCGATGTCGCCGTCCTGATCGAAGTCGGCCATTGCGATCGCGGCGGCGCCGGCGCCGGCCGGGAATATGCGGGCGTCCTCGAATAGACCAGTTGGTGAGTTGAGAAGGATCGTTACTGTCCCGCCGTCGAAGTCCACCGTGGCGAGATCGGGCAGGCTGTCACCGTTGAAGTCATTCGCAAGAAGGCCGGCCGGCCCGAGGCCGACGGTCAAGGTCGGACCGATCGTGAGCAGCCCGTCGGACGACTGCATCAGCAGATAGATTGAGTTTCCAGCCGCGTCGGTGACTGCCAGATCGGCGTCGCCGTCGCCGTCGAAGTCACCCGAAGCTACGCCGATCGGTACGCCAGAGATCGGGATCGACTGCGCAAATGAGAACACCCCCGCGCCGTTGTTATGAAATATCGTCACGCCCCCGCCGAACTTGTTCGCCACGGCGAGGTCCGGCGCGTTGTCGCCGTTGATATCCGCGATGTGCACGAGCGCCGGCGCGTCGCCGACGACGATCGAGACCGGGGATGCGAACGAGGCGGCCGGCGGCGCCGCATGCGCCAGCCCGCTGATTCCCATGACGGCGAGCGCGCCGACCGCGCGAACACATGCATGTTTCATAGTGGTGCCTTTCAAGTCATTTTGCTCCATCACATAGCGCCGCTCCTCGATTGTGACACACCTCCCGTCGCCATAGCGCCGGCGCTTCGGGCTGCTTGTTGGCGCATGATGCGGGGAGAGCCGTGACGCACGGCTGATCGGGGAGACATTCGCTCGTGACAGAGCCGGATCGGCGTAGGTCTACGTCGCGGATCAGGCGACGGTTCCGCTCCACCAGAACAATTTTACATGGTGCGGGTTTCGATCGGGTTTATTCCAGACGCGAACGCGCAAGTGCGCGATAAACCCCATCCGCGTACGGTCACCGGGAGTTGATGGCCGCCTGGGCCGCGGCGAGGCGGGCGATGGGGACTCGGTACGGGGAGCACGAGACGTAATCGAGGCCGACGGAGTGGAAGAAGGCGACGCTCTCGGGGTCGCCGCCGTGCTCGCCGCAGACGCCGATTTTAAGATCCGGCCGGGCGCGGCGGCCTTCGTTCACCGCCTCTTCGACGAGGGCTCCGACGCCGGCGCGGTCGATGGTCGCGAAGGGGTCGCGCGGGAGGATCTCCTGCGCGAGGTAGTCGGGGAGGAACGAGTTAACGTCGTCGCGGCTGTAGCCGAATGTAAGTTGCGTGAGGTCGTTGGTGCCGAAGGAAAAAAAGCCGGCGTGGGCGGCGATTTCTGCGGCGTCCACGCAGGCGCGGGGGACTTCGATCATCGTGCCGACGGGTATGTGGAGTTTCTTCTTGAAGCCGCGCTCGGAGCGGACGCGCTCTATCGTGGCGGCGGCGCGATCGCGGAGCAGCGCGAGTTCGCGCGCGACGCCGACGAGCGGGATCATTATTTCGGGGCGGGCGCGGACGCCGTCGCTGCGGCAGTCGATCGCGGCGTGTGTGATCGCGGCGACCTGCATTTCAAGGATTTCGGGGTAGGTGACGGCGAGTCGGCAGCCGCGATGGCCGAGCATGGGGTTCGCTTCGTGGAGGGCGTCCACGCGGGCGCGCACGGCGGCGACCGGCGCGCCGAGCCGATGCGCCAGCCTTGTGATGGCGGCGTCGTCCTGAGGGAGGAACTCGTGCAGCGGCGGGTCTAGCAGGCGGACCGTGACGGGCAGCGCTTCCATCGCGGTGAAGATGCCGACGAAATCGGCGCGCTGGAACGGGAGGAGCGTGTCGAGCGCGGCCCGGCGGTCGGATTCGTTTTCCGCGAGGATCATCTCGCGCATCGCGTCGATGCGCTCGGGATCGAAGAACATGTGCTCGGTGCGGCAGAGTCCGACGCCCTCGGCGCCGAAATCGCGGGCGCGGCGCGCGTCGGCCGGAGTGTCGGCGTTAGCGCGGATGCGGAGGCGCCGGCGCTTGTCGGCCCACTTCATGACTGCGGCGAAATCGCCAGAGAATTCAGGGTCGCGCGTCTCGACCGCGCCCGCCATGATCTCGCCGGTTGAGCCGTCGAGAGATATAACATCCTCGCGCCAGAAGGAGCGCTCGCCGATGGTGAATCGGCCCTGTGCGGCGTCGATGTGGACGGTCCCGGCGCCGGCGATGCAGCACTTTCCCCAGCCGCGCGCCACGACCGCGGCGTGCGAGGTCATCCCGCCTGTCGATGTAAGAATGCCAGCGGCGGAGTGCATGCCGTCCACGTCTTCGGGGGATGTCTCCTTGCGGACGAGGATGACGCGCTCGCCCGAAGCGGCGCGGCGTACGGCTTCCTCGGCGGTGAAGGCGGGCTTGCCGACGGCGACGCCGGGCGAAGCGGGCAGGCCGCGCGCGAGCGCCGTCGCGCGATCCTTCGCGGATTCATCGAAACGCGGGAGCAGGAGTTGGATCACATCGCCGGCGGGAATGCGCGCGAGGGCCTCGTCGATAGTGAGGCGCTTCTGCTTCACCATGTCGTGCGCGATTTTGACAGCGGCGAAGCCGGTGCGCTTGCCGGTGCGGGTCTGGAGCATGAAGAGTTCGCCGCGTTCGACGGTGAACTCGATGTCCTGCATGTCGTGGTAGTGATTTTCAAGGGTTTTTTTCACGTCGAGAAGTTGGGCGTGGACGCGGCGATCCCACGCGGCGAGTTCGGAGATCGGTCGCGGAGTGCGGATGCCGGCGACGACGTCCTCGCCTTGCGCGTTGACGAGGAACTCGCCGTAGAGGGCGTCCTCGCCGGTCGAGGGGTTGCGTGTGAACGCGACGCCGGTGCCGGAGTCGTCCCCGGTGTTGCCGAAGACCATCGCCTGGACGGTGACGGCGGTGCCGGCGAGGCCGGTGATGTGGTTGATCTGGCGGTAGCGGACGGCGCGCGGGGTGCTCCAACTGCGGAAGACCGCTTCGATCGCGAGGCGGAGTTGTTCGTAGGGATCCTGCGGGAACGGATTGCCGACCCGGCCGCGACAGACGTTCTTATATGCTTCGCAGAGTTCGGCGAGTCCTTCGGCGGGGACGGCGGTGTCGGCGTCGGCGTTGTAGCGGCGTTTGACGGTGTCGAAGGCGTCCTCGAAGTGGTGGTGCTCGGCGCCCATGACGACGTCGCCGAACATATGTAGGAGCCGGCGGTAGGCGTCGTAGGCGAAGCGCGGGTTGCCGGTCTGGTTTGCGAGGCCGAGGACGGCTTGGTCGCTCAGGCCGAGGTTCAGGACGGTGTCCATCATGCCGGGCATCGAGACGGCGGCGCCGGAGCGTACGGATACGAGCAGCGGGTTGGAGGGATCGCCGAAGCCTTTGCCTGTAAGTTTTTCGATGCCTCGGATCGCGGCGCGGACTTCGTCCATGAGATCGGAGGGGAGAGCGCGGGACTCGTGGTAGCGGGCGCAGACCTCGGTCGTGATGGTGAACCCGGGGGGGACGGGGAGGCCGATGCGGCACATCTCGGCGAGGTTCGCGCCCTTGCCGCCGAGCAGGGGTTTCATTGATCCGTCGCCGGCGGCGCGGCCGCCGGAGAAGGGGTATATTGAGCGAATGCCGCGGGCGGCACGGGTCTTTTTAGATATCTTTTTTTTCTTGGTTTTCTTTTTCACGGCTTTGCGTGCTGGCCGCGAGCGCGGCGTTCGGCGTGGCGTGTGTCCCCTCTGGCGTCGCGGCGCGCCGGCTGCGCGACGCGTGAGCGAGTGTACCACGCGGGCGCCGGTTCAATGTTCGCTTGGTGCGCTATCATGGAGCGCGGATGCGGGATCGTTCTCACAGCGCGCACTCGGAGCGACCGCTCGCGTGGACCGCGACGCCGGGCGATGTCGTCGCGCGCTGGCCGAGGGATGCGCCGCTGGTCGCGTTGATATCCGGCGATTCGGTCGGCGGCGGGCCGGGCGGGCGATGGTCGATCCTCGCGTCACCCGGCGAGCGTGTGACGACCTGGCGCGAGTTCGAGCGCGCTCTGACGCGCGGGCCGGGCGTCGCGGCGGGATCTGTCGGCGGTGCGCCGTTCCGGAGCGGATGGATCGGATGGATCGGTTACGACGCGGGACGGGTGATCGAGCCGCACGCGCAGCGGCGATCGGGCGTGACGCCCGACGATCGCGGCTGGCCGGAGTTGTGCATGGCGCGCTGCGCGGGGGCTTATGTTCACGACGCGCGCGAGGGTCGCTGGTTCGCGTGCGGGGATTCGGCGTCGCTGCCTGAGATTGATTTCGCGCAGCCGATCGGCGCGAGAGGAGTGACGGTCGGGGAGTTCGCGTCGGACCTGCCGCGCGAGGTTTACGAGGCGATGGTCGCGCGGGCGGTCGGGCATATCCGCGCGGGCGACGTGTTTCAGGTGAATCTGGCGCGGCGGCTGAGCGCGGCGGTGTCCGGATCATGCCGGGATCTGTTCGTGCGGGCGATCGAGCGGATGGCGCCTGGGTACGCGGCGCTGGTCGAGGGGCCGACGCCGGGCCGGGCTGTGGTTTCGCTCAGCCCGGAGTTGTATGTAAGGTTTGATCCGCGCGATCGGCGGGTTGTGACGAAGCCGATCAAGGGGACGGCGGCGGGTTCGGCGCCCGCGGACGGGCTGCGCGCGAGCGAGAAGGACCGCGCGGAACTCGCGATGATCGTGGACCTGATGCGCAACGATCTCGGCCGGGTGTGCGAGTTCGGGTCGGTGCGCGTGGCTGAGGCGCGGGAGATCGAGCGGTTCGGGTCGGTCGAGCCGGGCGCGGGGGTCTGGCATGCGTCGGCGACGGTCGAGGGTCGGCTGCGCGATGGGGCCGGGGTTGTTGATCTGCTGCGCGCGTCGTTCCCGGCGGGTTCGATCACGGGGGCGCCTAAGGTTCGCGCGATGCGGATAATCGACGAGATCGAGCCGGCGCGGCGCGGGCCGTACACGGGCGCCGCGGGGTTCGTGGACGATTCGGGCGGTTGCGTTTTTAATGTTGCGATCCGGACCGCGGCGGTGACGCCGATCGGAGAATCCGCGGGCGGGGGTTGGGCGAACACGGTGGGCGTGCTGGATTACTTCGTGGGGGCGGGGGTGGTGGCGGACTCGGACCCGGCGTCGGAGTGGGAGGAAACTAATATGAAATCGGCGGGGTTCGTCGCGGCGGTTCGGTCGCTGGCGTCGGCGGGATCGGCGGCGGTGGTGGCTTGACGGGTACGACGGGCGATCGCGGGGCGGACGGGTATCGGCGCAAGCCCGGCGCCGGGCCGATGGTGCGTAGCGACATCGTTGAGGTTTATGTGTTCAGGCTGGGGTGCGGCGGGGCGCACGGGCGGGACGGCCGAGGGACCGGGGAATCTGATATTTCGCACGGGCGGGACGCCCGTGCCACTGGGGATGAGGGTTCTTCGCACGGGCGGGACGCCCGTGCCACTGGCGTTGGAGTTGAGTTTCTTCAGTTGCGACGGGCCAAGGCGCCGATGCTCGGCGACTGGCACCCGATCATCGGGCATATCGAAGGCGGCGAGTCCGCGGTCGATTGCGCCCGGCGTGAACTCGCCGAAGAAGTCTCACTCATCGCGGGCGACTCGGCGTGGCTCGGGTTCTGGCAACTCGAGCAGGTGCACCCGTATTACATCGCGGAGATCGACGCGATCGTGCTCAGCCCGCGGTTCGCGGCTCGGGTGACGCCGGGCTGGACGCCGAGGCTCAATCACGAGCACGACGACGCCCGCTGGGTCGGGTTCGAGGCGGCGCGGGAGATGTTCGTCTGGCCGGGGCAGAAGGCGGCGTGCAGCGAGATCGCGGTTGAGATCGCGCGTGTCGGTTCGCTCGCGGGGGATCGGCTCCGGCTGGAGATGGCGCGTCCGGGCTGATGCAGCGGGAGCGGCGGTCGGGCCGATAGTCTGAAGCCGTGCGACCGGGTCACCTGATTGTTGTCTGCGTGCTGGCCCTGTTGTCGCTGGGCGTGGTGATGGTGCATTCGGCTGGGCTGAGCGTGGGCGACGGTCGGGCGATCTCGCTCGAGGCGTTTCTGCTGTCGAAGCCGACGATGTACATGGCGCTGGCGATGGTCGCGCTGGCGGCGGGTTCGACGCTCCCGATCCGCAGGATGCTGGAGTCGCCGAGCGTCTCGCGCGGGCCGGCGTGGCTGCTGATCGCGGCGTTCTGCCTGTGTCTGCTTGTATACGTCCCGGCTCTGGCGCGCGAGGTCAACGGCGCCAAGCGCTGGGTCGGCGTGAACCTGCCCGGGCTTGGGATGGTCAGCTTTCAGCCCAGCGAGACGGCGAAGTGGGCTTCGGTCGCGTTCGTGGCGTGGTTCGGGGTGTGGCGCGGCGAAGGGATACGCCGACTCGTCGGCGGACTCGGGCTTGGGCTGGCGCCGATCGCGGCGATCGCGGGGTTGATACTGCTCGAGGATCTCGGGACCGCGGTGCTGATCGGGGCGGTGGCGGGACTCGTGCTGCTGGCTGCGGGGGTTCGGTGGGCTTATGTGATCGCGCTGGCGCCGGTGGGGCTTGCGGTGGTGGCGGTGGGGATACTGGCCGAGCCGTACCGCATGCGCAGGCTCGCGGCGTTCGTCGATCCCTACGCCGACCCCGCCGGGTCGGGATATCACGCGATTCAGTCGATGGCGGCCGTCGCGGGCGGGGATGTCTTCGGCCGGGGGCTTGGCTTCGGCATTCGCAAGTTCGGCTATGTCCCCGAGGATCAGACCGACTTCATATTCGCCATCATCGCGGAAGAACTCGGCGTCGCCGGCGCGGGGCTGATCGTCGCGCTCATGCTGACCTTGCTCTGGGCGGGCTGGACGATCGCTGTGCGGGAGGAATCTCGCGCGATGAGGCTGTTCGCGTTCGGCGTGGTCGCGACGATCGGCGTGCAGGCGACGATCAACCTCGCAGCGGTGACGGGCCTGGGGCCGACGAAGGGGATCGCGCTCCCGCTGGTCTCGTCGGGCGGGACGGGGTGGATCCTCACCGCAGCGGCGCTGGGCGTCCTCGTCGGGATGGATCGGCGCCGGGCGCTCGAAGAATGCGCACGAGAAATCCCGGCGGACGAGCCTTGAACCCGCGGTCTTACATCTTCGCGGGCGGGGGCACCGGCGGGCACATCTACCCGGCGATCGCGATCGCGGAGGAACTCGAGCGCGACAGCCGACAGGCGAGGTGTGTGTACGTATGCTCGGATCGGGCGATCGACCGCGCGGTGCTCGATGGGGCAAGCCGGGGGCATGTCGCGATCCCTGCTCGGCCGTTCGGGCTGACCCCGATCAGATTTATTAA
The DNA here is from genome assembly GCA_039794205.1 of Phycisphaeraceae bacterium. Lineage (GTDB taxonomy): Bacteria > Planctomycetota > Phycisphaerae > Phycisphaerales > UBA1924 > J020. The sequence goes on along the minus strand of JBDIVU010000009.1, from coordinate 48,997 downwards.
GTTCGTCAGCAGGTGGGGCGAGTGCGTCCGCGAGGGTCGGCGTGTGATCCGAGCAGAGCGGAGCGAGGGCTTCGAGCCGACGGTCGTCGCGACGGGCGGTTTCGTCGGCCCGCCGGTGGTGCAGGCGGCGCGGGCCGAGCGGACCCGGGTGGCGCTAATCAATCTCGACGCGAAGCCGGGACGGGCGAATGTGTGGATCGCCCGCCGGGCTGACGCAGCGCTATCGACGTACGAGATCCCCGATCGGCCCGAGTGGACGCCGATCGGCCCGATCGTGCGAGGCTCGGCCCGGGCGCCTGGCGATGCGCGAACGTGCAGATCAATGCTCGGGGTTGACCAGGATCGGCCCGTGCTCGCTGTCTTGGGCGGGAGTCAGGGCGCGGGAACGATAAACGCTGCGTTAGTCGAACTGGCGCAGCGGTCGCCAAGCCCTCTGGGCGCGTGGCAGATCGTCCATCAGACCGGCGAGCGCGAGGCGGGGTCGGTGCGCGAGGCTTACGAGCGGGCGGGAGCAGCCGCGATCGCCGAGGCGTTCTTCGATCCGATCGGGCCGGTGTGGGGGTCTGCGGACCTGGTGATCGCGCGGGCGGGGGCGGGGACGGTCGCGGAGGCCTGGGCGAACTCGACGCCGACGGTCTTTATGCCATATCCGTTCCACCGGGACGGGCATCAGGCCGCGAACGCCGGGCCGCTGGTCCGGGCGGGGGCAGCGGTGATCGTCGATGACGCCGCGGACGCGAGGATCAACGCGGACCGACTCGCCGCGACGCTCGCGGAGTTCAAGCCCGGCGGGGCGGCGCTGGGTCGTTTGCGTGATTCATACCGAAGGCTCGGCGCCGCGGATGGAGCCGCGGCTGCGGCGCGAGCGTTGCGAGGCTGATCCGCCCGGGCCGGGGGTGACGCCTGGTCCGATCCGGCGAAGTGGCGCGAGTGTTCCGATTGGCCGGCGACTGTTGACCTAGCGGTGCTAGACTCACGGTGGGATGGAATCCCGCATGCAAGAGCAGCGTCCGAGATCCTCGGACGCCCGGGCGGAGGGCCCGGCCGGCGCGTCGCCAAGAGTGCGATGCATCCTCGCGTTGCCCGAGTCCGCGCCGCACACGCCGGCGGACCTGCGCGAAGCATTCTCCGCACGCAACCTCGAAGTCCGGGAACTCGTCGGCTCTTTCTGCGCGATGGGCGCTCTGATGGACCTCGAGCGCGACGCCGGGGTCGCTGTCGCGCTCGTTGTCGTCGAGCCGGCGCTCTTCCCGCGAGGGCGATCTGATGAACTTCTTATCTCAGCGGGCCGGTGGCGCCCGCAGGCGGCGCGATGGGTGTACGAACGCTCGCGCACGCCGCGCCTGAGCAAGTGGATCGAGCCGATCGAGCCGGCGGCAGAGATCGCGAAAGTCAACGGGATCCGAAGCGCCCTGCGCGATGTCGCGGGCGCGCCGACGCTCCGGCTCGCCGGCGAAGCGGATCCCTCGCGCGAGCGCCCGCCCGCTGCGAGCGACGAACTCAGTGAAGAAGAACTGTCGATGCTGCTCGGGCGTGAGATCCCCGCGCCGCCCGGCGACAGCGCCGGGAGCGAGCCGCGATGAGCGTCGAGAGCGAGCAGGTTGATAACCCGCCGCGGGTTCTTCTCGTCGGCCGCAGCGAGATCGAGCGCGATCTGCGTCGGCGGGCGGAAGTCGAGTTATTGCGTGCGCGGACGGCGACGGAGGCGATCGGCGAAGCGGCACACGCGCGTACCGAGGGCGAGCCGGTCAGCGCGGTGCTGATCGCGCCGGGGGCGCTCGACGAATCCGAGCGCAGCGCCTGGCGTGATTCGATCGCGCGGTTTATAGACGCTGCGCCGATCATCGACCTCTCGCCCGATCCCGACGCAGAGCGTGTGCTGGAACGGCTGTCCGCGCTTGATAGCGGGCGTGAACAGGAAGCCGAGACGACCGCCGCCGCTGCGACACAGTCCGCGCCCGCAGCGGAAGAGTCGCCGACGACAGAACACTCGGCGTCGGGCGAACTGTTTATGTCCGCGTCGCCGATCGACGCGCTGCTCGCCGGCGCCTCGCCGATCGAAGCGGCGCTCGAGCACGCCCGGCTGAGTCTCGGCGACGAAACGATCTTCTTCATCGAAGCGGGCGTCGCCCCGCCGGCGGGCGCGCGATCGGTCGTCGGCGTCGAACGCCGGGGCGTGTCGTTCGGCTCGCTGGTCGCGGAGAAAACCCCGGCGGATCGGCTTGAATCGGTCGCGCGGGAAATCGCGTCGTGGATCGCGCTCGAGCGTCAGCAGCAGCAGCTCCGCGAGGCGGCGTTCAAGGATTCTCTGACCGGCGCGTTCAACCGGCGCTGGTTCGAGGAGGCTCTCCCGCGCGCTCTCGACGCCGCCCGCGCAGGCCGCAGGGACGTGACGCTGATGGTCTACGACATCGACGACTTCAAGTCTTACAACGACCGCTACGGGCACGCAGCGGGCGACGAGATCCTGCGCGAGACGGTCCGGCTGATGAGTTCGGTGATACGCCCGACGGACCGGGTATGCCGGATCGGCGGGGACGAGTTCGCGGTTCTATTTGACGACCCGGCCGGGCCTCGCACCGGCGCCGGTCGGCACGTCGCCAGCATCGCCCAGATCGCCGCCCGGTTCCAACGGCAGATCTGCGACCACCGATTCCCAAAACTCGCTGAGGACGCCCCGGGGACGCTCACCGTCTCGGGCGGGCTGGCGACGTTCCCGTGGGACGCGGGCGACGCGCGCACGCTGATCGAACTCGCCGACGCCCTGGCGATCGAGTCAAAACGGCACGGGAAGAACGCTTTGACCTACGGCCCGGGGGCCCAGCAGGTCTGCGGCTGGACACCGGAAGATTCTCCGTAAACTCCGCCATCACAATCTCTTACACCGATTGTGCGGACGCCGGATCGGTCTTCTCTCCCAGCAGGGCTGTTCGGCTTGAATCGGCCTGATCGGTCGATCCCGGCGGGATCCGGGCCGGGCACAAGTTGGCCGACACTTGCCAAAGCCGCCCGGATCGGGAAGATATGCCTTGTTCCGCTGGGGAACACGTCCGGCACACTCTCTTTCAATGAATCGGAGGCCCGTCGTGGAGGAATACGATCGGCTCAAACAGGCCGTCCAAGAGATCGAAGAAGACCTGCGCAAGGCCGAGGGCGGCAACAAAGCCGCCGGCACCCGCGTCCGCAAGGCGATGCAGGACATCAAAAACCTCGCCCAGGACATCCGCAAGAAAGTCCTCGAGTTCCGGACCGACTGACCGACCATTCAGCCCGCCCCCTGAGGCTTCATGACCCCCGTCGACACACTCCAGCCCAAGCCGCTGCGCTCCAGCCCCGAACCGCTCTTCGATCTTTCCGGGATCGATATGGGCCGGCTTATGTTGTCGCGCACCGACCTCGAACGCTGGATCCCCCATCGCGGGCTTATGATGTTCCTCGACGGGGTCGTCTATTACGACGAGGGTTTTTCCAAAGCGCTCGCCGTCAAGCACGTCACCGAGCACGAGTTCTGGATCGACGGCCACTTCCCCGATCGGCCCATGATGCCCGGCGTCGTCATGGTCGAAGCCGGCGCTCAACTCGCCTCCTTCCTCACCCGGGGCAGGCGCGGCGACGACCGCCTCGTCGGCTTCACTCGCATCGAAAACGCCGTCTTCCGCGGGCAGGTCACGCCCGGGTGCGACCTCCACCTCGTCGCACGAGAGGTCCAGTACAAGCCGCGTCGATTCATCAGCGACGTTCAAGGCTGGGTCGGCGACCGTTTCATCTTCGAATCACGGATCGTCGGCATGACGATCTGATCCCACCGACAGAATCCCTGTATCCGAACCTCCCAATCCAAAGCCCAGGGATTCATCCCTGGGCTTTTATCACTTTTCACCGGGGTTGCATGAGCCCTATCACGGTTTGTCTTTTCCCGTCCCGACGCGATGATCCCGCCATGCCGACGCTCCCCCGCCCGCACCCGATCCGCTTCACTCCGATCCTCAAGGAGAAAGTCTGGGGCGGGCGCCGACTCGCCGATCTCGGCAAGGCTCTCCCGCCCGGCGCGCTCATCGGAGAATCCTGGGAGATCGCCGACCTCGATTCCACAAGCCCGACCGGCGCCGGGGGCGACGCGGCCCATTCCCTCGCCGCGACCGGACCGCTCGCCGGGCGTTCGATCCGCGAGATCATGGCGCTATGGCGCTCGGACCTGCTCGGCGGCGCCTCCCCCGCTCCCGCCGGCGCGTTCCCGCTGCTCATCAAGTTCCTCGACGCTGCAGCGAACCTCTCCGTGCAGGTCCACCCGAGCGCCGCCTACGCCGCGACACATCCCGACGCCCACCTCAAGCACGAGGCCTGGTGCGTCGTCGCCGCTGAGCCAGGCTCGAAGATCTATCGCGGCCTCGATCCGGGCGTCACCCGCGCCGACCTCGAAAAAGCCGTCCGCATCGGCGCCGTCGCCGATCTGCTCCGCGCCGAGCCCGCCACCCCCGGCATGATCCATCACCTCCCCTCGGGCGTGGTCCACGCGCTCGGCGCCGGGATCCTGGTAGCGGAAGTTCAGACGCCCAGCGACACCACCTTCCGCCTCGACGACTGGGGCAGGCCCGGCCGATCGCTGCACATCGTAGAAGCCCTCGCGTGCGCCTTCGACGACGCCGGCGCCCAGACCGTCCCCGCCGACCTCCTCCCCCCACCCGCCCCGGATCGGATCACCACCGAAGCATTCAAAATCGAACAGTTCACGCTGGAGCCCGGCGCCCGCCGCGCTCTCGGCGACCCCGTATCCCCGACGATCCTCATGACGCTCGCAGGCGCCGGGACGCTCGAACCCGCCGACATCGGCTTCGAGCCGATCGAAGTCGCCGCTGGTGACACGACGCTGATCCCCGCAGCCAACCTCGGCGTCCGATTCGTCGCGCGCGAGGCCAGCCGAGCGCTCGCGGTGACTATCCCGTGATCCCACAGCCGATCGCGTGAAAATGTCACCCGAGCGCCGAATCCGCCGATAGAACACCAATGCCTTCGGAGCTCGGCTCGATCCTCAAACTCGAAGTCCCCATCATCGTCGAGATCGGCGCCCGCGAACTGCCCGTCGAGGCGGTGCTCGCCCTCGCGCCCGGGTCGATCATCGAACTGCCCAAAGGGGTTGAAGAAGACCTCGAAATCAAAGTCAACAACAAGCCCGTCGGGCTTGGGCAGGCCGTGAAAGTCGGCGAAAACTTCGGCGTGCGCGTCAAGTTCATCGGCGATGTCAAAGCACGCATCCTCGCCCTCGCCGACAAGCCCAAAGAAGACAATAGCGACGCCGACGCCGAGGCTCTCGCCGCCGCCCTGCTTGCCGGCCAGGTCTGAGGCGCAGCGTCAATCCGCATCAGACTCCCTCAAAGCCCAGGGATGGAATCCCCGGGCTTGAACCGCTGAACACCGCCCCGCCGCCCCCCACTTGTGCCCCGGCACGCGATCCGCAACACTTCCCCCCGATCGACACCGACACGGAGGCGCCCGATGCCCGACGCCCCCCACACGCCGACCGACCCCGACCCAGCCGGCGCCCCCGCCGGTGCGCGGAAGTACCGCGAGGTCACGATCGCAGCCATCGTCTTCGGCGTGGTCGTCGGCGCGATCATGAACGCCGCCATCACCTACGCCGGACTCAAAATCGGCTTCACCATCGTCGGCTCATCCATCGCCGCGGTCCTCGGCTTCGGCGTGCTCCGCGGCGTCCTCCGCAAAGGCTCCATCCTCGAAGTCAATATCGCCCAGACCATCGGCTCCGCGGTCAACACCCCGAACTCCGGCGTCATCTTCACTATCCCCGTCCTGCTCCTCCTCGGATCGCAATATCACTTTAAATTCGGCGACGAACGATTCTGGCTCCTCACCGCCGCCTGCGTCGCCGGCGCGATCCTCGGCGGAGCGTTCATCATCCCCCTCCGAAAACAGATGCTCGACGTCGAAAGACTGCGCTTCCCCAGCGCCGTCGCCGTCGGCGCGATCCTCAAATCACCGGGCGCCGGGCCGAAAAAATCCATAGTCCTGCTCGTCGGCATCCTGCTATCGATGCTGATCTACCTCCCCGTCGCCCTGCCCGGCATAAAACGCGTCGCGCCGCTGGAAGAACTAGATTCGCTCGTTGCGCGTGAGAAGATCACCGAGTCCGACGCCGCCCGGACGCGCCTCCTCAACGAATGGATGTCGAGCGAGTCCGCCCCCGCCGGGGTCGTCGCGCTCGGTAGGCTGGTCCACGAGAAGAAGACCGCCGCGGACGAGGCCGACCGCGCCGCGGCCGCCGCAGCCCTCACACAAGCATCCCGCCCCGAGCACTTAACCGACGCCGCCGCCGAAGCCGTATACCTCGCAGCCGCCGGCGAGGCCGACTGGTCATCGCTCCGCTCGCGGCCCGCCGGCTGGGCGCTCAAACCCCTCCCCGGCTACAGCGATCTCAACTGGCGCATCGCCGGGAAACGCGACGACGCCGGCGCCCTCACATACGAATCCGACCGCAATCGCAACGGCAAGCCCGACCTGCTCCTGACCGACGAGACCATCGACGTCGGCCGGTTCCTCGGCCTCCCCCCGCAGATGCTTCTTATGTTCGCGATCACGCCGCTGTCCCTCGGCGCCGGGTATCTCACCGGGCGCGTCGGCCTGCTCGTCCTGTCGGGCGGCGTGCTCGCCTACATCGTCCTCACACCCGTAGCCCACGCCATGGGCTGGCTCCCCGCCAACGTCACCGCGGTCCCTCACCTCGCGCCCGAGTTCGGCAGACTTACATTCAACCGCCCCATCGGGATCGGCCTGCTGCTCGGCGGCGCGCTCGCGGGGATAGTCGCGTCCACCCCCGCGATGCGCCAGGCTTTCAAGAGCATCATCGCCGCCGGACGAACCGGACGTGCCTCCGATGAACTCGGGTTCAAAGTCATCGGCGTCGCCGCGATCGCCGCCGTCGTGCTGCTCTTCCTCGCGCTCGAGTTCATCGCGGAAGACTCCACCGCCGGCCTGCTCGGCGGGCTGAACCCGCATATCAAGCACCTCATCATCGCCCTCATCGGCGCCGCGTGGATCTGGTTCGCCGGCATCATCATCGCCCAGTGCACCGGCATGACCGACTGGTCGCCGATCTCGGGGATGGCCCTCGTCACCGTCGTCCTCGTCATGGTTCTCGCGGGCAAGGACGACGTCGTCGGCGCGGTGACCATCGGCGCCGCCCTCTGCGTCGCAATCACCTGCGCCGCAGACATGATGGCCGACCTCAAAACCGGCTACCTCGTCGGCGGCTCCCCAAAACGACAACAGACCGTCGAACTCATCTTCACCGGCATCGGACCTGTCATCTCCATCGCAACCATCCTCCTCATCGCCCAGGTCAACCTCAAAACCACCGGCGTACCCATGGGCGACGGCACGCCCACCACCGCACCACAAGCCCAGGCCCTCCAGGCCGTCATCATCGGCGTCCAGGGCGGAGACATGCCCTACGCCCTCTACGGCTTCGGGACCGTCCTCGGCATACTCCTCGGACTCGGATCCTTCGCCGGCCTCGGCGTCCTCGTCGGCCTCTCAATGTACCTTCCCATCATCTACATACTGACCTACGGCCTCGGATGCCTCATCAACATGTTCGTCACAAAGGTCAAAGGCAGAACCTGGGCCGAGGAATGGGGAGTCCCCCTCGCCGCCGGCCTCATCGTCGGCGAAGCCATCCTCGCCCTCGGCGTCAACTCCGTCGTCCTACTCACAGGCTGAACGATGAAACTACTCGCCAACCTCATCCTGACCGCTTCCATCATCGTCGGCGCCCTTGCAGCCAGCACCGCTTACATCGTGCCACTCTCGCTCCCCGACGAACAACTCGTCGGCCTCACCATCAACCAGCCCGCCGGCCGCGTCGCCCAGCCCGACGGTTCTTATAAACCCCTCGTCCCCGACCACACGACCCTCACCGCCGAACACATCCAGGCCCTCCGCGATCACCGCTACGACGCGCAAGGCGTCGAACGCGAGGTCCGCTTCGTCACCGTCAACGACTTCGACCCCAGCCGCTGGATCGGCCGCTGGCTTTTCCTCGCCGCGATGGGCGGCCTCGTGCTCGGCGCGTCGCTGATGCGCACCGCATCCAAACGCGAACTCGCCCGCGCAGGTCCGGCCGCCGCAACCACCGCCGCCGCCGCCGTCACCCCGGAGGAATCGCTCGAAACGATCATCTCCATTGTCGAATCCCTACGCCGGGACCTGCCGGGCCTGCCCGACGATCACGCCCGCGAGCACGCCGTCCTCGAACGCATCGGCGAGGTGCAATCGACGCACGCGCCCGCGTTCATCGACGCGCGCCCCCGCCTGATCGCGCGGCTCGGCCTCGGCGGCTACGCCGAACTCATGGACCGCTTCGCCGCGGGCGAACGGCAGATCAACCGCGCATGGTCCGCCGCCGCCGACCGCGCGATGTACGAAAGCACGCCCGCCCTCGACGCCGCCGCCGCGCTCCTCGCGGAAGCGCGCGATCGGCTCAATCCTCAACGATAAGCGCGAGCGCCTCCGCCGCCGATCTGCTCGCCGATGCGAGCCTCCCGCCGCGCCTCGTCAGGCGGTAATCGGATCGCGGCGGTGTTACCGCGATCACCCGGCGCTCGACAAGCCCGGCGACCTCGATCGCGGCGAGAGTCTGCGTCAGCGCCCGCGGCGTGACGCCGGGCAGGATCGACATGAACCCGCTGAAACGCGTCGCGCCGAGTCCCGCCGCCGCGAGCGTCGGCGCCGTCCACTTACGCCGCGCGAGCGCTCCGATGCCCGCCCGCTCGAATCGTCGAACGAGGTCACGGACCGCCGGCGCCGCGGACTCGCCGTCGGGGGCGAGCAGATACTCCGGCCGCATCGGGTGCCCGTACCCCGGGTTGCGCATGACAAGCCCGAGGTCTTCGAGGGCCGCGAGGGTCCGCGAAAGCCCCTCCGGCGCGATCCCCAGCCGTTGCGCCAGAGTCACGAACTTCGCCCCGCGCGTCTCCCACAGCGCCGCCACGACCGCCGGAGCCCGCCCGTGGTGGCACAGCCGGACGAGCGGCGCGAGCGGGATCGCGTTTTCCCCGGCGACGAGCATTGACACAGGAGTATACTTGCTATACAAACAGGATCAAGCGGCGACGCCGACGCCCGCCGCTCAGCAACCACGGGAGGATCACCATGACCGGAAAACTCGGATACGACGGCGGGCTGACATGCTCCATGCAGTGCTGCGACCTCGACGCCGCGCTCGACTGGTACTCGTCAGTCCTCGGCTTCACCCTCGTCTACAGGATGGACGACATCGGATGGGCCGAACTCTCGACGCACGTCGCCCGCGTCAACGTCGGCCTGTCGCAGGTCGAATCACCGGAAGTCCGCGGCGGGGCGACTCTGACCTTCGGCGTCTCCGACATCAACGCCGCTCGCAAGGCGCTCGAATCCAAGAAAGTCCGCTTCGACGGCGAGACCATGACAATCCAAGGCATGGTCAGCCTCGCCACATTCTTCGACCACGACGGAAACAAATTGATGTTGTACCAGGATCTCAGCGGACACTGAACCACGCGAACACGGAGACACATCATGCGCAGAATCACAACCGTGTGCATAACAACGGCGCTCGTCGCCATGTCTGCCGCCGGATCGTCCGAACCCGCGGCGCCGGGCAAACCGACGCTCGAAAACCTCGCGTTCCTGTCGGGCGCGTGGCGCGGGGAGATGCTCGGCGGCGTCGGCGAGGAGTTCTGGTCCCCGCCGGACGCCGGGTCCATGCTCGCCGCGTTCAGGCTCATCCGCGGCGGCGCAACCGTAATGACCGAATACATCCTCGTGATCGAGGACGAATCCGGCGTCACAATGCGATTCAAACATTTCAACAACGACTACTCCACGTGGGAGAAGGACGCGCCGCTGACCTTCACACTCGCCGAAGCCGCGCCGAACCGCGCCGTCTTCGTCAGCCCGAACGCCGAGCAGCGGCCGGGCCACATCGTCTACACCCTCGAAGGGGACTCGCTGCGCGTGAAGATCGGCGCGGGGCGCGACATCACTGAAATCGCCGGAGCGATGAACCTTACATTCACGCGACGGCGCTGAACGGCGCGGCGAATGATCGGGCGGCGGCCACTGCGGCGGGGAGTTTGTCGATCTGTGTCCCGCCGCCTTGCGCGGAGTCCGGGCGCCCGCCGCCCTTGCCCCCGCAGGCCTCGGACGCGGCCCGGACCCAGTCACCCGCCTTGAGCCCCTTCTTAATAAGTTCGTCGGGGACGCCCGCGGCGATCGACACCTTCCCGCCCGCGGCGTCAACGCTCAGGAGCATCACGGCGGCGTCCGGGCGCCGGGCGCGCACCACGTCCATCGCCGCGAGCAGCGATGCGCGATCGCCGCCCGCCGGGATCTCCGCGACGATCACCACGCCGTCGGCGTTCGCGGCGATCTCGCGGGCCGCGTCGATCGCCGAGTCTCGACCGGCCGCCGCCGACGCCTTCCGCGCCGACTTGATCCGTTCCTGCAACGCCTCCACCGCGCGACGCGCCGACGCGCGATCCGTCATCGGCACGGAGCCCGCGTCGATGCGCGCCCCGAGCGCGTGCGCTTCCGCATCGAGCGCCGCGCCGTCGAGTGAAGCCGCCGCCTCGGCCCTTCTTAATAGTTCCACCCCCGCGTCGGACGCCGCCCGCGCCGCGTCGCCGGTCAGGCACACGAGTCGGCGTACGCCCTTCGCGACCGCGCTTTCCTCGAGTATCACGAACGCGCCGATCGCAGCGGTGGACGCGACGTGCGTCCCGCCGCAAAACTCGATGGACATGCCGCGCCACGCGCCCTTGTCGGGCGTCGCGAGCAGATCGTTTACTTTCGCGCCGATCGAGACGACGCGCACGGGGTCCGGGTATGTCTCGCCGAAGACCGCGCGGACGCCCGCGACTTTCTTCGCGTCTGCCAGCGGCGCGGCCGCGGCATATACGGCGAGGTCGCGCGCGATGCGCTCGCGCACGATGCTCTCGATGCGCTCCGCGTCGGCGCTCGAGATCGGCGCGGTGTGGCTGAAGTCGAAGCGCAGGCGGTCGGGCGCGACGAGCGAGCCTTTCTGATCGACGTGCTCGCCGAGCGTCTCGCGCAGCGCGAAGTTGAGCAGGTGCGTCCCGGTGTGATTGGCCATGACGGCGCGGCGGCGCGGCTTGTCGAGCCGACATTCCACGCGGTCGCCGACGCGGATCTCGCCTTTCTTTACTCGACCGACGTGCAGGACATAGCCGGCGGCTGCGCGTGTGTCCTCGACGATGAACTCGCCGCCGTCGTGCTTGTCCGTCGCGCTGGCGCGGGCTTCTTTCGTGACGACGAGGCGGCCGGCGTCGCCGACCTGCCCGCCGGATTCCGCGTAGAAACTTGTTTTGTCGAGGATGACGGCCACGCGGGCGTGGCGTCTGGAGGAGATCTCTGAGTCGGCGTCGCTTCGCACGGGCGAGACGCCCGTGCCACTGGGGTCGGGGTGGCACGGCTCTCCGAGCCGTGTACGCACGGGCGGGACGCCCGTGCCACTGCTTATAAGCGTGGGGATCGCGCGTTCGTCGAAGTCGGCGCCGTTCCAGATCGCCCGCACGGTGGCGCTGGTCACGCGCAGTTCGGGGTCGTATTTCGCGGCGTCGTCGGTGGCTTTGATATTAAGTTTCTGGAGCGACGCGACGGCGTCGGTGGTGAGGGCGGCGGCGGGGTCCGCGCCGCCGGCGACGCCGCCCGCGCGGGAACGCTCGCGCGCCTCCTCCATCAATCGCTCGAACCCCGCGACATCGACGGTCAGGCCGCGTTCCTCGGCCATGATCTGCGTTAGGTCGATCGGGAAGCCGTAGGTGTCGTGGAGTTTGAACGCGTCCTCGGCGGAGATTCGCCCGGCGCCCGCGGCGTCGGTGAAGTGGGCGATCCCGCGATCGAGCGTCCTGCCGAAGGATTCCTCCTCCTCGCGGAGCACGTCCGCGACGCGGCGGGGGTTCTTTGTAAGTTCCGGGAAGAACCCGCCCATGAGTTCGACGATGGTCGGCGCGAGGTCGCACAGGAACGGCCCGCCGGCGCCCAGCGTCTGACGCCCGTGGCGGACGGCGCGGCGTAGGATGCGGCGCAGGACGTAGCCGCGGCCTTCGTTCGAGGGGTCGGCGCCGTCGGTTATGGCGAATGTAAGTGTGCGGATGTGGTCGGCGATCACGCGGTACGCGATGTCGCGCGGCGAGTCGAGCGCGCCCGCGTACGCCGGGGCTCCCGTGATCTCGCGGATCTTCTCGAAAATCGGCGTGAAAAGATCGGTGTCATAGTTGCTGCGCACGCCCTGGAGCACGCGCGTGATGCGCTCGAGGCCCATCCCTGTATCGACGTGCCTCGCGGGCAGCGGGCGCAGCCCGCCCGAGGCGCGGTTGAACTGGATGAACACGAGGTTCCAGAGTTCGATCACGTCCGGGTGGTCGGCGTTGACGAGATCGCGCCCGGGCGGGCCGGAGCGGCGCTCGGCTTCGGGGCGGGAGTCGATGTGGATCTCGCTGCACGGGCCGCACGGGCCGGCGTCGCCCATCTCCCAGAAGTTATCTTTCATATTACCGGGCAGGACGCGCTCGGGCGGGAGATGGCGGAGCCAGAGTTCGCGGGCTTCCTCATCGGGTTCGAGGCCGGCGCCGGTGTCGCCGCCGAAATAAGTCGCGTAGAGAAGGTTCGCGTCGATGCCCCACTCGTTGACGAGCAAATCCCACGCCCAATCGACGGCTTCTTGTTTGAAGTAGTCGCCGAAGGACCAGTTGCCGAGCATCTCGAAGAACGTGTGGTGGTAGAGGTCCTTGCCGACATCGTCGAGGTCGTTGTGCTTGCCGCCGGCGCGGATGCACTTCTGGCTGTTGACGGCCCGGCGGAGACGCGCGAGATCGCTCGACGGGGCCACCTGACCAAGAAAAATCGGCTTGAACTGGTTCATCCCCGCGTTCGTGAAGAGAAGCGTCGGGTCGTCGTGCGGGACCACCGGCGACGACGGCGCGAACACGTGCCCGCGCCGATCGGCGAAGTAATCTATGAAATGGCGGCGGATCTCGGCTGAAGTGCGCATGGGCTTAAGTTTCATTGAATTAAGATTCGAGGCGGACGCGGTTGACCAGCGTCCCCAGCCCGGTGATCTCGACTTCGGCTGTGTCGCCGGCGCGGAGGAACCGTTGCGGCGAGCGCGCAAAGCCCACGCCCGCGGGCGAGCCAGTGACGAGCACAGTCCCGGGCAGGAGAGTCGTCCCCCGGCTGAGGTCGGCGATCAGCCGCGCTATCGGGAAGAGCATGGTCGATGTGCCGGCGCGCTGCATCTCCTCGCCTGCGACACGGGTGATCAATGTTAGGTTCTGCGGGTCGGGGACGTCGGCGGCGGGCGTGACGCGCGGGCCGAGCGGGCAGAAGGTGTCGAAGGACTTGCCGCGGTCGAACTGCCCGCCGGCGCCTTCTTTCTGCCACCAGCGCGCGGAGACGTCGTTGGCGCACGAGTAGCCGAGGACTACGGAGAGGGCGCGCTCTTCGGGCACGTCCCGGCAGCGCTCGCCGATGTAGACGGCGAGTTCGCCCTCGAAATCGACCTGCTCGCGGTCCTGGCAGATCTTCGGGATGACGATGTCGTCGCCGGTGAGGATCGCGCTGGCGGGGGACTTGGTGAAGATGAGCGGGCGCTCCGGGCGGTCGGCGCCCATCTCGGCGGCGTGCTCGGCGTAGTTGCGGCCGACGCCGATGATGTGCCGGATCAGAAGCGGGTCGGCGCCGGGCCGAGCGACCGCGACGCCCCATTCGGTGCGGATCAGTTCCATAGAGCGAAAGTGTACGCGGAGACGGGCGCGCGGTGCAGAGCGGCTGCGGACGCCTGACCTGAGCACAGCGAAGGTCAGGGTTTCATGTTGGAAAGACGGGCAAGGCGCCCGTCCCACATTGTTTCGCGCACGGGCGGGACGCCCGTGCCACTGATTTTTTCCACGGGCGAGACGCCCGTGCCACTGTTTTTTTCCACGGGCGAGACGCCCGTGCCACTGATTTTTTCCGCGGGCGAGACGCCCGTGCCACTGAATTTTTCCACGGGCGGGACGCCCGTGCCACTGTTTTTTTCCACGGGCGAGACTCCCGTGCCACTGTTTTTTTCCACGGGCGGGACGCCCGTGCCACTTTGGTGGGTGTCAGCGGATTTCGATGTTGGTCAGCGCCTTGCGCGCCGCGTCCGAGCCGGCGGCGAGTTGCCTGCGGAGTTCGCGGTATTCATCCATGCCCGGCGGCTCGGGGAACCAGCGGTCGAAGTCCGTGATGCGCGGGCGGAGGGTCTGCGAGAGCGTGTCGTAGACGGTCTGCGCGGTGATCAGCGGCGAGCCGCGATAGACCATCGACGCCTCGACCGGGAACTCGATCTGCGCGCCCGCGATAAGTTCGACGATCGTGTTCATAAGCACGCCGGCCTCGCCGTCGATGTAGATCGGCGGGAGGAAGTTCATGCGGTTGGAGTCCGGGTCGATGATGGTCAGGCGGTTCTGCCGTTCCTGGTAGTGCTGATGAACGTCGTAGGCGTAGCGGCGCTGGCGGAGGAACAGGTCGCGGTCCCGGCGGAGGATGCCGCGGAGGAACGCGTCGCGCAGCGCCGCCTGGAACTCCGTCGCGGCGAACATCGGCGAGTCGATCCGTTCCTGGAAATCAACCTTTATGAACTCGTCGAGCGGGAGCCCGAGTTGCTCGACGTTGATGTTCGGGTTCAGCCCGCGCCAGTTCCGCAGCCGTTCGAAATACGCGGCGGCTTTTTCGCGCTCGCCCATGCGGTAGTAGATGCGGACCACGTCGCGGAGGAAGTTGGTGTAGCCCTCACCCATGACGCGGAACGGGCGGTCCTCGCGTTCGACGCCTTGCGCGGTGGTGATGGCGCCGCGACGGTTGGAGCGGGGGACGACGACTTCTTCGAAGACCTTGCCGTAGGAATCGACGTAATCGAAGTTAAGAGTCTGGGTGTATGAGTCGGAGAACAGGTCGTAGTTGATGGTCCCCCATCGGAAGAGATCCTGGAGGGCGCCCATGATGGTGCGATCGGTGTTGGTGAGGTCGAAGTCCTTGACGTTGACGCGGCGCATGGCTTCTTCGAGGCCGCGCGTTCCCCAGTAGACCGCGTGGACGGCGGGGTGGCGCCAGTCCAGCGGGCCGTAGAGCCGGGTGTAGCGGATCATGCGGTCCGGCTCCATGTTATATTTATCAATAAGCAGGCGGCGGCGCATGTGGGGTATCAGCAGTTGCCACGCCGGGCCGAGGCTCTCGTCGAGCATGATCCGTTCGAGGGCGCGGTTGCGGTTGGAGTCCGCGAGTTCGGCGCCGGTGATCTCGCGGATCGCCGAGTAATCGAAGACCACGCGCAGCGTGAAAAGCCGGAGCAGTTCGAAGCCAGGCTCAAGCCCGGCTTCCTCGCGCAGCCGGCGGAGAAGTTCCGGCATCCGGGGCGGATCGTTGATCTCCGCGTCGAGGGCGATCAGTTCGGCGATGGTGTCAGGCGCCTCGGCGATGACGCGCAGGTTGTTGAGCCGGCGCTCGAGCCGTTCTTCAGCGGTGGGCGCGTCGGGCGGCGGCGGGCCGAGGACGAGCGTCCACTCGCGCGCCAGTTCGCGCTTGTAATGCTGGTTCGCGTCGTCGGCGAAACCCTGGATCTTATGAAAGAAGATCCAGGCGAGTTCGCGGTGCAGGTGCGCGTCGTTGGGGTTGCGCGGGATGGCCTCGGAGCGCAGCAGATCGACCCCGGCCTGCACCCACTGCCAGCGCTCCGCTGCGGTGTTCGTCGCGACGGAGATGTTGTACGCCATGTTCCACGCGAGGAACGACCAGACGCGCGGGAAACGGGGCTGGAGCCGGGTGATGGTCCGGCTGAGTTGTATTGCTTCGTGGAACTTGCCCGCCTGCTTGAGTTTCTCGGCGCGGAACCAGAGGATGTTGACGAACAGGCCCCGGAACGCGCCGAGGGCCACTCCGACGGCGACCTCGGGCGGGTCGCCCTCCTCGGCGCGGTCGGTGTAGACGAGTTGGGCCCGGCCGGCCTCGGCTGACACCGCGGGCGCCAGCAGCGCCGACGAAAACAGGCTCAGCGCTATCAGCACGCCTGCGATGATCTGGATGCGGGTGTCGGTGCGCATGGTTCGCGGTTCACTGTACGCCCGGATCGGGCGTGTCGTTCGGAAGCGGGCCTAATGCCCGGAATAGATCGCCAGTTCACGCCTGCGGAAGATCGCCCAGCCCGCCGCGAGCACGCCCGCCGACCACGCGCCGATCGCCGCGACACCGCCCGCGAGTTCCGCCCAGCCGATGAGCCGACCGTCGACGAGTTTCGCTGTGGGCCTCAGTTCGGCGTAGACGGCGAAGGCGCGCGTGATCGGGTACGCGATCATGTTCATGAAGAGCGCGACCCAGTCGAGTTCGCCCGTGTCGGAGAAGACCGGGAACTCTTCGAGCGATTCGCGCAGGAACTCCGCGGACTCTGCGGCGAAGAGCACCAGGAGCGCGAGCAGGCACGCGACCGGGAAACTTAAGAATGTCGCCGCGGCTATCCCGACCGAGGCGACGAGTCCGAGTTTCACCCACTGCGTCGCGGTGATTCTGAGGAAGTTGGCCTCGTACGTCCCGGCGGTGTAGAGCAGTTCGAACCCGTCGGGCGGGAAACGGAACGAGAACGGGTTCGTGACGCCGATCTGCGGATCGCCGTTGATGACAATGATCGACACGTCCCCGTTCTCGTCGATGACGCCGGGCGGGAGGTCGAACGTCGTCGAGACGCCCAGCGGCGCCTGCTGCGCGATCGCGCCGGCGGGGGTTAGGAATGTGACGCGGTAGAGTTCGCTCGGGTCGTTCCCGCCCGAGTCGATGCGGTAGCGCACGGTCAGCGGGCGGTCGAGAGTGACGGCGCCTCGCAGCCCGCTGAAGACGTACGTGCGCTGCCCGCCGGGCGGGACGGAGCGGTACTGCTCCTTCGCTTCTTTTATTATTTCATTCTGCACCTCGCGGAGATACTCGCGCTGGCGGGGCGGGCTGTCGCGGAGGGAGAAGTCGCGCTGGAGTGCGTCTTCCAGGCGGTTCTGCGCGAGGCGGGCGGCCCGCTCGAGGTCGATCTCAGGCTCTTCGAATGTCGCGCCGGCGCGGGCCGCGAGAACCTGCGTTTCGAGCAGGCGCCGATCCTGGGTCACGCCCGGTCGGCCGTCCAACATGAGGAAAGGCGCCGTCTCACCCACAGCGGGCTGGTTGCGCAGCACCTCGACGAACAGATAAACACCCGTGGACGCGACTCCCAGCAGCGCCAGGTTCAGCGTCATGATCCCCGTCCACTTGCCCAGCAGATACGCCAGCGGCGTGACGGGCTTGACCATCGTCTGCCAGACCAGCCGATCGCGCTGCTCGAAGGCGACGGTCGCGACGGAGAAGAACAGCGTCAGCAACGCCAGCATCCAGAACGTCAGCGCGGACGAGTACTGGAGGAACGACTGCACGCGGTAGCGCAGGGGCTGGTCCGCGTCGAGAAACCTGGGCATGGCCGCGAGCAGCGCGATCAGCGCGAGAATGAAGAGGAGGCTGACCTTCATGCGGACGGCTTCGTCGACGACGTTGCGCGCGATGGCGAGGATCGGCGTGCGCCCGCCGAGCGCCGCCCGGGCCGCCTGGAGGATCACGGTGAAACTGCCCGTCAGCGCGATCGCGCCGAGCAGCACCTGCCCGATCGGCCGCGTCGATTCGAACGAGTACATAAGAAGGCCTACAGCCCCCGCCGCGGCGCCGAGCGCCATATATGTCAGCGCCAGCCCGAGCCAGATGACGATGATCGAAACCAGTGTCGCGGCGCCTGTCGCCACGCCGACCGCCACCCATGCGTTGGCCGTGCTCAGTTGCGCGCGGAGCAGATCCGCTGTGAGCACTGGCGCGTTGGCTGCGGCGTCCTCGGCGGGCGGGCGGTCGAGGGCT
Organism: Phycisphaeraceae bacterium; assembly: GCA_039794205.1. GTDB lineage: Bacteria > Planctomycetota > Phycisphaerae > Phycisphaerales > UBA1924 > J020. The sequence continues at coordinate 31,048 of JBDIVU010000009.1, read as the reverse complement.
TCGAACGCGCGTGCCGCCGCCCGACCCTCGCCGATCGCATCCGCGAGCCAGACCGAGTACGTCACGCCCGCGGCGAGCGCGACGACGATCGTCGCGACGACGCGGAATCGCTTCGTCTTCTGGAGCATGTTCGCCGCGGCGAGGAGGTTGCGGATCATCGCGAGGCCCTGTCCCCGTCGCGCTCGTCACGCCGATCATTCCCCTCGCCGCCGAGGAGCGATTCGATCACGCTCAGGTCGGGGTCGGACTCGCGCGGCCGGGCCGGGCGCGATGGTTCACCCGCTGCGGGCGCTTCGGCGATGTCGGTTTCTACAACGTCCGAGCCTGCGTCATCGGCGGACGCCGGCTCTTCGCGGATGAGCGAATCGATCACGGCGCGCTCGGCGTCGGCGCTGGCTTCCACGGGCGCGGAGATCTCGGCGTCGGCTTCCGGCTCGAAGGAGACGAGCCGATTGATCACCGCGTCGCCGGTTTCCTGTTCCTCGGCGCCGAGGAGGAACGCCGCGGTCGCCCCGCCGTGCTGCGCGCCGCCGGTGACGATGCGTTCCTCGCGGGCGCGTTCGACGATGTCCATGAAGAGATCTTCGAGGCGCTGTCGTGGTTTGGCGACGCGGCGTATCGCTGTGCCGTGGCGGTTCAGGACTTGTTCGAGTTCTGCGATGGTGTTTTCATCGAGGGGGTCGGTCTCGATGTTCATTCGGGTTCGCGCGGTGAGCAGTTCGTCGCAGGTTCCTTCGGCGCGTTTCTTCCCGCCGTAGAGGATGACGAGACGGTCTACGCAGTCTTCGACGTCGGAGAGTTGATGGCTGGAGAGGAGGACGGTCTTGCCGCGTCGGCCGAGTTCGACGATGAGGTCTTTTACCTGCTTGGCGCCGATGGGATCGAGGCCGGTGGTCGGCTCGTCGAGTATTAGGAACTCGGGGTCGTTGATGAGCGCCTGCGCGAGGCCGATGCGTCGCTGCATGCCCTTGGAGTATTCGTGGATCTGCCGGTGCGCGACGGCGGTGAGGCCGACCATTTCGAGTAGTTCGTCGATGCGTCGGTTGCGGTCGCGGCGGTCGAGGCCGAAGAGTTTGCCGTAGTACTCGAGCGTCTCGCGCGCGTTGAGATACGGATATAAATATGATTCCTCGGGGAGGACGCCGATGCGTTCCTTGACCGCGACGTCCGAGGGGGGCTTGCCGAAGACGGCGACGACGCCCGAGGTTTTGTGCAGCAGGCCGAGGAGGATCTTGATGGTGGTCGATTTGCCCGAGCCGTTAGGCCCGAGCAGGCCGAAGATCTCGCCCGGCCGGACTTCGAGGTCGAGGTGGTCGACGGCGGTGACGCGTGCGCGCATCCAGAAGTCTTTGAAGACTTTGGTCAGGCCGTTGGCGTAGACGATCGGGGTGTCGCTGCGCCTGCCGGCGCCGAGGGTTGGCATCGGTCGTGCGGGCCTCCGTGGTTATGAGCCGCCGCCGGCGCGAGGCTTGGCGCGATCGCGGGCTTCGCGCTCCATACGTTCGTTGAAGCGTTGCTGGATGAACTGGGTGCGTTCCTGAACGGTCTGCTGGGCTTCCTTGAGGTTGCGTTCGGCTTCGAGTTTCTTAGGTATCGCGGGATCGGGCGTGAGCAGGAACTCTCCGACGGTCGCGGCGGGCAGGACCATGGTTTCGAAGACGCCGTCGTCGAGGAAAGCGCGGTACGCGGCGGACCAGTCTGTCGCGACGAGCACGCCGGGGTCCGCGCGGAACTGCGCGAGTTTGGCCTGGAACATCTCGGCCCGGCTGCGGGCGCGGGCCACGACATCCGTGCGGTAGCGGCGTGCGTCGTTGATGGTCCGAGTCACGTTCCCGCTGATGGGAGCTTCGACGGTCACGCCGTCGATCTCGACGGGTTCGCCGACGAGGATCGCGTCGATCTGCGCGAGGGTTTGCTCGGCGAGGGCTTCGTCGCGGAGTTCGATCGCGCGTTCGAACGCGTCGATCCGGCTGAGGATTATTTCGTGGGCCTCGCCGGCGGACTCATTGAGGATGAGCCTGGCGAGCCGTTCCGCGTCCTCGCGGGCTTTGGAGGCCTCGGCCTCGGCGCGGGAGACCGCGTCGAACTCCTTCGTCACCGCGAGCGGGGCGCGCGGGTCGCGCACGCTGACGGATTCGATCAGGATGCCCGAGCCGATCGAATCGAGAACTTCCTGCGCGGCCCGGCGGATGCGGGATTCGAGCGTCCCCGACGCCTGCCCGGCGTCGCCGACCTGCCGGAGCATCCGGTCGATCGGGATCTCGGCGGCGGCGGCGACAACCCCCCGCTCGACCGCGGCGTGAATGATCCGCTCCTCGTCCGGGGCGTAGACGTTCTGCGCGTTGGCGACCGGATCGGCGCGCGAGTAGCGGACCGCGAGTTCGAGGTGGGCGATCGCGCCGTCAGCGGTGACGACCGAGCCGTCCTCGCCGGGTTTGAGCCGCGGCTTCTGCGTGAGGATCTGCGACCAGGGTTTGGTGCGCTCGACCTGCGGCAGCCGGGGCATGAAGGCGTCGCGCACGTCGAAGGATTCCTGGCTCGTGCGGACGCGGACGATCTCGCCGAAGGGGTACGGCCAGTTCCAGCGGATGCCTGGCTGGACGTCGGTCGCGCTGAGGGCGCCGAAGGACAGTTTGATCCCGCGTTCGGACTCGCCGACGGTCTGCACGCCGGAGAGGAGGAACGCTGCGGCGACGAGGACCATGACGAACTGCACTATGCGGAATGTAAGGTTGAGCGCGCTGGCGAGTGACTGCTGCGCGGGGTCGAGGGACGGCCCGGTGGGGCCGTCGTCCACGCGGCCGAGCAGCGCGGCGCCGCGCGCGGCTGTGGATTCATCCGGCGCTGGGGCTCCGGGCGTTTCTAACCCGTCGGTCATCGCGCGCCCCCCTCGGCGGTTTTAGGTGTTTCGATCCTCGGCGCGAAGAGAGGGACGCCGTCGGCGTCGGTGCGGCCGAGCGCGCCGGGGCTGAATATGCCCAGGCCCGGCATCTCGGTCGAGTAGACGAGGGTCGCCTTGTTACCCTGGAGTTTGCGCATCATGTCGAGTTGATCGAGAAAGATTGCGAGGTTGGTCGCCTCGTTGAGAGTGGCGATGTAGCGGGCGGCTTCGATCTCGCCCTGCACGCGGATCTGCTCGGCGCGCTGCTCGGCGAAGGCACTGATGCGGGCGGCGGCGGAGTCCGCGTCGTTGACGATCGTCTGCGCGACCGCTTCGCCGCGGCTCTTGGCTTCGGCGGCGAGGCGGTCCCGCTGGGCTTTCATCCGCGCGAAGACGGCTTCGGTCGTCTCGGACGGGAGGATCATCCGCTTGACGCCGACGAACACCGGCTCGATCCCGAGGTCGGCCACGCCGCGACCGTCCTCGGTCACCGAGCGAAGCCGGGCGAGAAGCGACGCTTCGAGTTCGGGCAGTTTCGTCCCGGTCGCGGCGAAGAGGTCGGTGAACGAATAGCCGGAGACCTCCGAGAGCGCGCTGCGGAGGAGGTTCTCGATGGATCGCTCGGCGGCGCGGTAGTGGTCGCGCGCCTCGGCGCCGGTCCCGCCGAATCGCTGGAAAAAGCGCAGCGGGTCGGTGACGCGCCAGGTGACGAAAGCCTCGGCGACGATCTGGCGGTTGTCAGCGGTCTGGAGGGTCTCGCTGCGCGTTTCGAGGAGGCGCACGCGGGTGTCATATTTCGTGACCTTCTGCACGGGGTACGGGGCGCGCCACTTCAGGCCCGCGTCGCGGACGATGCTCTCTTCGCTGGCGCTGCCGAAGGTCGTCACCACTCCCACTTCCGTGAACCGGACTGTGTAAGTCAGCATGAAGCCGACGAACCCCAGCACGATAAGGACGGCGAAGACGAAGACAAGGCTGAATCGCACGGCTGATTACTCCTGTCGCGCCCGGGTCTCGCCGAGGATGTCCCCGAGCGTGGACTCGATCGCTTCGAAACTGACCCGCACCCGCGGGTCGTCGAATGTTGTTATGTACACGCGGCCGGCGTTTGTGATGGCTTCTCGGAGGGCGTCGAGATACAGGCCGGCGAGGTAGATCTCGGGGGCCGCCTCGTACATTGCTCGGCGTCCCTGCTGGCGGATCGCGCGGCCGCGCTGCTCCATGTGCCTGGTCCAGCGGTCGGCGCGGGCATCGAGGAGCAGTCCGGCGGCCCGACCGCCGGCTTCGTCGATGAGGGCTTCGATCTTGAGTCGCTGGAGGGCGACGGTTTCATCGTCGGCGCCGGCGGACGAGAGCCGCTCGAACTCGTTGAGTTCCTGGATTATCCGCTGGGCCAGGCCGACCTCGCCCGCGACCCGTGCGAGGGTCTCGATCGCGGTGCGCCGGGCGTTCTCGATGTCCGCCTCGCGGCGCTGCTCGGCGTTGACGACGTACTCGAAACTCGAGCCGACCTGCTGGGCGAACGGCGGGTGCGCGCCGACGATGCCTACGAAGCGGACGCGGACCCCGGCGCCTCGGGGCTCGCCCGTCGCCGGGTCAAGGTTCATCGACGCGAGGCTGGCGCGGACGCGCGCGGCGAGTTCCTGATTGATCGCCTCGCGCCGGACGCCCAGCACGTCGTCGATCGACCACCGCGCGAGGACGGCCAGCGCCTCACGCTGCGCGATGCTCTGGATCAGTTCCCGGCGGAGCCGATCGGGGTCTTTCGGATCACCCGCGTCGGCGGCGAGCCATTGATAGGCTTCGAGATTCTCGACGACGTACTGGAGAGGTATTTCCGCGGCGACGAGGGCGAAATCGGTCGGCGTCGCGCCGGTGGAACTGCGGGAAGCGCGAACGATGAACAGTTCTTCGTCCACGCCGTGGTCCTCGGTCCAGAGGATCGGCGTGTCGTGGTTGTGATCGTGGCTGTGCGGCGTGGAGCCGAGCTGGACCTCGGTTATGTTCTGCGAGGCGTGTGTTTCGACGCGCTCGAACGGCCAGGGCATCTTCAGCGCGACGGTCGAATCCAGTTCGCGCACGAGTTTCCCGGAGCGGAGCACCAGCCCGCGCTCGTGCGGCTCGACGACCGTGACGGCCGAGAGCATCCATATAACAAGCCCGCCGACGAGCAGCAGCGACGCGATCGATCGGCTGAGCAGGCGATAGAACCACGTCGAGGAGACATCGAGGCCGAACTGATAGTTGATTGCGTCGGAGATCGACTCGGCGATGCGGTCGGGCGCAGCGAGGAAGCCGAGGATGCGCGAGTCGAAGGCGGGTCTGGGGAACTCGCCCGGTGCGCGCGGTCGGTAGACGCCGAGGACGAAGTTGAGGAACACCTCGGCGCCGAGCGCCATCATTATGAAGGGGACGATGACGGGCATCGTGCGGAGGAGCGCCTCGCTCGCGGCGAAGGAGACGCCGTGGGCGATCGCTATCAGGAGCGAAACGACGGCGGCGCCGACGGCCCAGGTCGCCCCCGCGCGGAGATTCGCCCAGACGTCCTGCTTGGCCATCCCCGCGACGAATCGCGCGAAGACGAACGAGACGCCCGCGACGATCAGCCCGATCGTCATGGCCCAGCCGGTCAGCGAAGGGGCGATGAAGGTGTCCGGGTCGAGCAGTTCCCTCCCTGATGAATGCCTGAGCCAGCCCGCCAGGAGCATCCCCGCCCCCACCGCGAGGCTGATCCCCGGGAGGAGGAACCGGTGCATCCACTCGAGTTTGCGGGCGGCGGCGCGGAGTTCCCCCGCCGATTCGAGGAAGATCGTCGCGCGGGCGCCCTCGCCGGCGCGGAGCATCTCCTCCTCGGCGGCTTCGAGCGCGGCCAGGGCGTGCTGATGGAAGACGAGCGCAAGCCCGAACCACACGACAAGCCCAAGCCCGAGGTAGATCGACGCCGAGATCGCGGCGTGGTCCCGCCCGATCAGCCCGTAGAGCAGGAACGTGATCGCCAGGACAAACTGAAATCCCAGCCCGATGAGGCTGACGAACGTGGCACGCTTGTATGCGGTCTGGTCGCTGTTCATCGCTGGTTGTGTTTCGTTGCGGGAACGGTTCCTGTTCTGATCCGTCGCGCCCGCTGCGCCTGGGGACGCGGCGTCGGGCGTCTATTGTCCCCAACCGTGGCGGCGTGTCCAATCGGCCCGACAGGCGGCGCCGGGGGACTCGACCGGGAGACTCCGGGTATGCGCGAACCCGCCGGGCGCCTGCTCCGTTTGATGTACGTCACGGGACCGCCTATATGTTCACCCGGACCGCCGGTTCCACGCGCCTGAATCGGGACTTCCGCGTCCCGGGGGCAGGCCGACCCCGCGCACCCCGGCCCGACGACACCGCCGCTCATGATTACACAAGCGCTCGCCATCGCACGCAACACCTTCGTCGAGAGCGTACGTCAGCCGATCTATCTTGTGCTCGTCCTGGCGGGGCTGGTGCTCCAGGCTTTCAACCTGCTCCTAAGTTCCTACAGCATGGGCTACAGCGATTCGTCCGAGGTCTCCAAGGACGACAAACTTCTGCTGGACATGGGGCTGGCGACGGTGTTCGTGATCGCGACGCTGCTCGCCGCCCTCATCTGCACCGCGGTCCTGAGCCGGGAGATCGAGAACAAGACCGCGCTGACGGTGATCTCCAAGCCCGTCGGGCGCCCGCTGTTCGTGATCGGGAAGTATCTCGGCTCCACGGGGGCGATCCTGCTCGCCGCGGTGTTACAGATGATCTTCCTCCAGTTCGCCATCCGGCACGGGGTGATGAGCACCGCCGCCGACAAGTTCGACGCCGCCGCATTTACTTTCCTCGCCGGCGCCGTGCTGCTCGGGATCGGTGTCGCGGCGTGGGGGAACTATTTCTACGGCTGGATCTTCTCCTCCGCCTCCATAATCATCATGACGCCCGCCCTCTTCATCGGGCTTCTCCTGACTTACCCGATCGCGCGGGACTGGACCATCCAGCCGATCTCGACAGACTTCCGCCCGCAGGTGCTGCTCGCGAGCCTGACGCTGCTGCTGGCTGTCCCGGTGATCTCCGCGGTCGCGCTCGCCGCGTCGACCCGGCTCGGGCAGGTCATGACGATCGCCGTGTGCACTGGCGTCTTCATGCTCGGGCTGCTCTCGAACTATTTCTTCGGCCGCATCGCTTTTATAAACAGCCCGATCGCTTCGGTTCTCGAAGCCGAGCCTGTCTTCGACCGCGACGAGGACTTCTCCGACGGCGGGGATGTCTGGCGTCTGAAACTAGACGGCCCGACGAACGTGGAACTCAGACCCGGCGACCGCATCTACTACGCTCCGACGCCGAACGGCTTGGCGCTGGTCCCGCCGAGTCAGCCGATCTTCAGGGGCGATGTGAACAACCCCGCGGACTTCAACCGGCCCGGGCTGCCGAAGAACATCCTGGTGCGCGAGGTGGAGCCGGTGGTCGATGACTGGCATCACCTGAAACTTCTTAACTCTGGCGGGACGCAGACGCCGGGGGCGCCCCGGCCGGGCGATTTCCTGTTCGTCACCGAGACGCGCGTGAACTGGGTCGCCCGCGGGGCGTGGACGATCGTCCCGAACCTCCAGTATTTCTGGCTCGTTGACGCGATATCCCAGGCGCACCCGATCCCGCCGGGGTACGTGCTGATGGTGGTGATGTACACGCTGGCGCAGGTGACGGGGCTGGTGTCGCTGGCGGTGATCCTGTTCCAGCGCCGCGAGGTCGGGTGATTCGGCCGCGTCGGGCGCGCCGGCAATATCTTGGCTTTTATCTTGTCAAACTGATAAACATAAGCCCGGGGATTTCATCCCTGGGCTTTGTGCTCGTCGCGCGCCGAGCCCGGTCGTCACGCGGCGGATTCCACGACACCCGCCGTGATCTGGTCCGCTTTGGTTTTGATAACGCCGAACCAGATAAGCGTGAAGATCGGCCACGCCAGACCGAAGAACAGGCCCACCGCGAGGCCGACCATGTTCCCGAGTGCTCCCGCCGCCGCCTGCTGCTTCGAAAAATCCGCGTCGGGGTTGTCGCGCACCCACTGGGCGATCTCGGCCTGCATGTCGAGATTCATCTTCGTCCCGATCGCGGTTAGCACGATCGCGCCGGCCGCCCAGACGAGATGCGTGACGCGCGTCGCCGGCTTGCGGGCGACGCACATCGAGCCGGCCGTGATCAGGAGGATCGTCCACAAAGTGCTGACGATGGTCAGGACCAGGAGCCCGGTGTTGACTGTGAGCACGACCGGGGGCATGCCGCCCGCGCTGTTCGCAGCTGCGGATTGCATCATGCGCGGGCCGACACCCATCCACGCCGTCCCCAGCCCGCCGCAGAGCAGTCCAAGCCCGCCCCAGACGATGCTGATTATGCCGATGACCTTCGGCCACTTCGCCGGCTCGACAAAGTCATCGACGAACTCGCCGCGATCGGTCGGCGGCGCCACGAAAACGTCGTCGTCACGCCGGGGTTGCTGATACGGGTTTTCCTCGTTCGTCATCGCCGCCTCCCATCTGACCGGCTGTTCTTCCGCCCCGCCGGGGGAATATTTCACGCCGGGCTACAACTGCCCGAGCACGCGGAGATCGTTCTCGAAGAGCATCCTTATATCGGGCACGCCGAACTTGCCCATGGCGATCCGCTCGATCCCGAAGCCGAATGCGAAGCCGGTCCATTCTTCGGGGTCGATGCCGACGGCTTCGAAGACCGCCGGGTCCACCATGCCGCAGCCGCCGAGTTCGACCCATTCCGCGGGCTTGTCGGGGCGCAGCCGGATCTTCATATAGAACTCCGCGCTCGGCTCCGTGAACGGGAAGTATGAAGGGACGAGCCGGACCTCGGCGTCGGCGCCGAAGTACGCGCGGGCGAACTGGAACAGCGTCGTCTTGAGGTCCGCCATGGTCACGTCGCGATCGACGTGAAGCCCTTCGAGTTGATGGAACATGAACGAGTGCGTCGCGTCGACGGTGTCCGGGCGGTATACGCGCCCGGGCGAGATGATCTTCAGCGGCGGGCGCCGGGTTTCCATCACGCGGATCTGCACCGTGCTGGTCTGGCTCCGCAGCATCCGCGGCGACGCCGACCGCGAGGGGTCGTCGACATAGAAGTTGTCGATCGGATCCCGCGCGGGGTGGTCGGCGGGGATATTGAGTTTAACAAAGTTGTGATCTTCGTCCTCGAGTTCCGGCCCCTCCGCGACCTCGAAGCCCATCCGCCCGAAAACCTCGACGAGATCCTCGCGCACGCGCGACAGCACGTGCCGACGCCCGACCGGCGCCGCGACGCCCGGCTCGGTCAGATCCAGCATCGGCCCACGCGCCGGTGCGCCGGCCGCCCCGCCGAGCGACGCCCGCGCGCTCTCGAACGCGCCCTCGAGCACCGCTTTGACTTCGTTGAGACGCTTGCCGACCGCGGGCTTGTCCTCGCGCGGGACGTCCTTCAGCCCTGCTGCGAGTGTTTTCAGCGAACCCTTGGCGCCGAGATGAGCGATGCGCCACGCTTCGAGAGCCGCGGCGTTGCGCGCCCCGGCCAGCGCCGCGAGCGCCTCCCGTTCCAATGCCTCAAGCCGATCGAGCATGGCGGGGAGTGTACACCCAAGCGCGGCGAGCGCGGCGCACCGACGCGAGCACGACCCGCTGCGGAATACAAAAAAAACCCCGCGTTCACGCGGGGGTGTTGATGATCCGATGCGGAAACTGAGGTCGGCAGGATCAGCCGCCGGCTTCTTCGGCGGCCGGTTCTGCGGGCTTGGCGGCGGGCTTGGCAGCCTTGCGGAGCGACGCGGCGTAAGCGGTCCGGCCGTCGGCGATGCGTCGGCGGACGCTCAGGCGCCCGCCGATCTCCGGGCCGTCTTCCTCGCCGACGAGTTCGAGGACGCAGAGCATCCCGCCGTCACCCTTGCGTGCGCGGTCGAGTTTGATGATGCGCGTGTACCCGCCCGGGCGGTCGCGGAACTTAGGCGCGACTTCCTCGAAGAGGTGCTTGATAAGTTTCGGGCCTTTACGGATCTCGCCGTAGCGGTTGCGTTCGAGTCTGGACTCGTCGCTCGCCATGACGCGATCGTTGAGGCGCGACGTGACAAGCCGGCGCGCGTGCAGGTCGCCGCGCCTGGCGAGCGTGATGAGCCGTTCCGCGTAGGGCTGGACTGCCTTGGCGCGCGGGACGGTCGTGGTGATGCGCCCGTGCTCGAACAGGCCCGCGGCTAGGTTGCGCAGCGTGCTCGTGCGGTGGGCCGTGGTGCGTCCGAGTTTGTATCCGGCCTTGCGGTGTCTCATCGGTCAATCCTTCGCACAATCGAACGGGCTGGCCCGGCGGGCGGGCGTCGCGCGTCAGCTCGTCAGTCTGATCCCCTCGGGCATTTCCATCCCGATCGACAGCCCCATCTCCTGGAGTTTCTTCTTAACTTCGCGCAGCGAGGTCTTGCCGAACGAGCGGACTTTCAGCAGTTCCGGCTCGTCCTTGCTCACGAGGTCCGCGATCGTCAGGATGCGCGAGGACTCGAGGCAGTTGCTCGCGCGCACGGACAGTTCCATGTCCGAGATCGGCGTCATGAGTTTGCGGATGAGTTCCTCATCGACGCTGGCCGCGGCGGCCGCCTCGACGCTGACGCGCGCCTGCCCGAGTTCCGCGTACTGCACGAACGGGTTGAGGTGCTTGCGGAGGATCTTCGCCGCCTCGACCATCGCCATTTCGGGCGTGATCGTCCCGTCGGTCCAGATCTCGAGGACGAGTTTGTCGTAGTTGACCTTCTGCCCGACGCGCGTCTCCTCGACCTTGTAGCGGACGCGCTGCACGGGCGAGTAGATCGCGTCAACGGGGATCAGGCCGATCTCCTGCGTCTCGGCGTTTTCGTATTGCTCACTGGCGGGGACGTAGCCGCGGCCGCGCTGCACGCGGAGTTCCATGTCGAAGTCCACGCCGGCGCTGAGAGTCGCGAGCACGAGATTTTTATTAATGATCGTGACGCTGGAGTCGGCTTCGATGAGGTCGGCGGTGACCTCGCCCGGGCCGGTCGCTTCGAGGCGGAGGGTTTTCGGTTCCTCGCTGTCGAGGCGGACTACGAGGCTCTTGACGTTCAGGACGATGTCGGTGACGTCTTCCATCACGCCGGGGAGCGAACTGAACTCGTGCTCGGCGCCTTTGATTTTGATCGCGGTGACCGCGGCGCCTTCGAGGCTCGATAGGAGCACTCGGCGGAGGCTGTTGCCGACGGTCGTGCCGAAACCGCGTTCGAACGGCTCGATGGTGAAGCGCGCGTAGTCGGGCGCCGCGGACTTCTGATCGACCGAGATGGAGCTGGGGAGTTCGAGTCCCCGCCATTTGATTCGCATCGCTCTGTCACTCCGAACATTCGCCGGCAGGGTTCACCAGTCGGGGGAACGTGCGTCCCGTCTCACGGCGTCGCGGCGGGCCTGCCGGGCCCGTCCGCCGCGCGCCTTCTTGTCGGGACGCGGGATTCGATCGCGGACGCCGGGGTTTCGGCCGATCGTCCGGTTGTTTCGTGATCAGACCCGGCGGCGTTTGCGCGGGCGGCAGCCGTTGTGAGGGACGGGCGTGCGGTCCTCGATGGCGGTGACTTTCAGGCCTGTGGACGCGAGCCCGTTGACGGCGGCTTCGCGGCCCGGGCCGGCGCCGGTGATCCGGACTTCGAGTTCCATCATGCCCATTTTGCGGGCCTTTGAGCCGCAGGCCTCGCCCGCGCGAGTGGCGGCGAAGGGTGTGCTTTTGCGCGCGCCCTTGAAGCCCATCGTCCCGGCGGAGTCGGCGCAGAGCGCGTCGCCGTTGGGATCGGTGATCGTGACGAGGGTGTTGTTGAATGTCGCCTTGACGTACGCGACGCCCTTGACCACGTTCCGGCGGACTTTCTTTTGTTTGGTTGCTTTCGCCATGATGATTCAGATTCCGGAGTTGACCGCCGGGCCGAGGCCCGACGGCGCGGATCAGCCCTTGACGCCCTTCTTACCGGCGACGGTTTTCTTGCGGCCTTTGCGTGTGCGGGCGTTGCAGCGGGTGCGCTGACCGCGGACGGGCAGGCCCCGGCGGTGACGATCGCCGCGGTAGCACTTGATGTCGCGCATACGCTGGATGTTCTGCGAGACCTGCCGGCGGAGCGCGCCTTCGACCAGGTACCCGGTGTCGAGCACGCCGTTGATCTGCGAGACCTGCTGCTCGGTGAGATCGGCGGCCTTGGTCTTCGGGTCGATACCCGTCTGCTCGAGGATCTCGTCCGCGAACTTCGGGCCGATCCCGTGGATGTACCGGAGCGCGTAGCGAACTGCCTTGCGGTCCGGGATGTCAACGCCTGCGATACGGGGCATTACTCGATTCCTCTTCTGCGGTCGGAAGGTTCAAACCGACTGGCGACGGACGCTGCGCCCGGATCAGCCCTGGACCTGCTTGTGCTTCGGGTCCGCGGGGCAGATCACGCGGATCTTGCCCTCGCGGCGTATGACCTTGCATTGCGAACAGATTCTTTTGACGCTCGATCGAACTTTCATGGCTGATGCCTGCTTTCAGTCGTGCCGGGGCGACGCTCGGCCCCGGGTGTCAGTGGCGGTAGGTGATGCGGGCCTTGGTCAGGTCGTACGGGCTGAGTTCGACCGTCACGCGGTCGCCCGGGAGGATGCGGATGTAGTGCTTGCGCATCTTGCCGGAGACGTAGGCGAGCACCTGATGCTCGTTGGGGAGCCGGACCCGGAACATCGCGTTCGGGAGCGCCTCGGTGACCTCGGCTTCGAGTGTGAGTTTGTCGTCCTGCTTGGGCATTCGTCGAGTGGGGACGGCCTCCGGAAAGCCTCGCTCCAGTCCTTATCCTGCTTCTCTACTTCGGCCGACCCGCGCCGACCGACCACACACCGCCCCGGGACGCCCGGGACGATCATCCGCTGCGGGCGGCCGACCGCCCGCTCCGTTTCATGCGGGATCCCGTAGTGTACGCGAATCCCGATTTTTCCGCCACCCGGCCCGCGAGCCGGGGTTCACTCAGCCCCGCGGCGAGCGTACGCGAGGCCCGCCCCCGCCGATCTGGTCCGTCCCGCCGAGGAACCCGGCGTAGTTCCGCATCAGCAGGTTCGCCTCGATCCGCTGGATGAAGTCAAGACCGACCGAGACCACGATCAGCAGCCCCGTACCCCCGAGGAACGCCGCCACGAAGAACGGCACGTTCATCGCCGACGCCACCAGCGTCGGGATCACCGCGATGACCGCCAGGAACCCGGCGCCGACATAGGTGATTCGTTCGAGCACGGTTTCGAGGTACTCGGCGGTGCGCGGGCCGGGACGCAGGCCGGGGATGAACGAGCCGCTGTCGCGGAGGTTCTTGGCCATGTCCTCGGGGTTGAACTGGACGGTGGTCCAGAGATAACTGAAGAAGTAGATCATGCCCACGTACAGGAGGATGTACGGGAACGCGGTGCCCATCTGGAAGTTCTCAGCGAGGAACCTAGTCGAGGCGCGCCACCACACCGCGAGGTCGTTCGACGCGGCGTGCTCGGCGAGGAACGAGAAGCCCGCGGCGGGGAAAATCATCAGCGACGACGCGAAGATGATCGGCATGACGCCGGAATGGTTGACGCGGAGCGGGAGGTATGAGCGCTGCCCGCCGAAGACTCGCCGACCGCGGGTGTGCTTGGCCTGCTGGATCGGAATGCGGCGCTGCGCGACGGTGATCAGCACCGACCCGCCGACGACGACGAGGAACGACCCTATAAGCAGGATCACGCCCAGCCAGGACATCTGCGGGTCCGACTGCACGTCCACGCCGAAGGTCCGCGCGACGGGGCCGATCTGCCCGAGCGGGGAGTTCTGGATGACCCAGAGCACGGCGCCGGGCATGCTCGCGAGAATCCCCGCGGTGATGATGAGCGAAGCGCCGTTGCCGATGCCGAAACGGTCGATCTGCTCGCCCAGCCACATCAGGAAGATTGAGCCCGCGGTCATCGCGGTCACCGCCATCAGCCACCACACGGGGTTCTGGGCCCAGCCCGCGTAGATCAGCCCCTGCCGACTGATCATTGTCAGCCAGCCGACGGCCTGGATCACGCACATCAGTATGGTCAGATACCGCGTGTATTCCTGGATTTTCTGCTGACCGGAGGGGCCTTCTTCCTTGAGTTTCTTCAGGCGTTCAGAGACTGAACCGAAGACCTGGAAGATGATCACCGCGGTGATGTAGGGCATGATCCCCAGGCCGAAGATCGTGGACTGCCCGAGTTGCCCGCCCGAGAAGATCGAGACGAAGTTGGCGATCTGCCCGAGGCCGGTCTGATCGACGCGGGCCCGCTCGAAGGTCTCCGCGAGGAGCTGCTGGTTGATCCCGGGGACGGGGATCCAGAACCCGATGCGGTATACCGCGAGCATGCCGACCGTGAACAGAACCTTGTTCCGCAGGTCGGGGATTTTGAAGATGTTGAGGATCGCCTGGATCATGCGGGGCCTCTGCGGGTTCGCGGCCGGATCACTTCTTCTTTTTCTTTTTGCCGGTCGTAGCCGCGGCGTCGCGGGGCTTGGAGCGTTTGAGTTTCTTGGTCAGGTTCTGCGGGGTGAGATCGTCCGAGGAACGGTCGATCCCGCGGACGCGGTCGCGCCGCGTGCCGAGTTCCGCGACCGACCCGCCCGCCGCCTCGACCTTCTGCTTCGCCGACGCGGTGACGCGCTCGGCGGTGATGTGCAGCGCCACGCCGACGTTCTCGATCGTTTCCCCGGCGTGATTTTTAAGATCGCCCAGCACCTTGAGCGGGCGCGTGCGATCGCGGATCAGGCCCGCGTCGATGAGGGCGTCGCGGGTCACGGCGCCGCCGGAGGAGAAGGCGGGATGTGAGAGGATGTCGCCGAGGTTGACGATCCAGAAGTTGGTGCGGAAGGCGGTGTTGGTGAAGCCGCGCTGCGGGATCCGGCGGAAGTACGGGATGCCGCCGCCTTCGAACTGCGGTCGTTTGAACGCGCCGGAGCGGCTGCCGTCGCCCTTGTGGCCGCGGCCCGAGGTCTTGCCGTGACCGCTGCCGCGACCGCGACCGACGCGCTTGCGCGGGCGGTGCTTGCCGGCCTGGGCTGTGATTTCGTGGATCATCATGGCGGAACGTTCCTTCGTGACGGGCTGAGCGGATCTCGCCGGCCCGGGTGATGCTTGAATCAGGCGTTGTCGGCGGCGGCGGCTTCGGCGGTGTCCGAATCCGGCGCGGGTTTATTCGAGCCGGAGACGCGGGCCGATCGGCTCAGACGCTCGTCGACTTCGCTCATCCCGATCGCCACGCCTCGCACCGCGGCGATCTCGTCCTTGGTGCGGAGTTTGGAGAGGGCGTCGAGTGTCGCCTTGACAACGTTCTGCTTGTTCGTCGAGCCGTAGCACTTCGTCAGACAGTCCGTCACTCCCGCCATTTCGAGGACCGCGCGGACCGAGGCGCCGGCGATCACGCCCGTCCCCGGCGACGCGGGCAGCAGCCGGACCTTCGACGCGCCGTAGCGGCCGTTGACCTCGTGGGGGATGGTCCCCTCCTGGAGGTTGACCCGTCGGAGAGTCTTCTTGGCTTCCTTCTGCGCTTTCTCGATCGCGGGGGGCACCTGGTTGGCTTTCGCGTACCCGATGCCGATCTCGCCGCGACGGTTGCCCGCGACGACCAGCGAGGAGAACGAGAACCGGCGCCCGCCTTTGACGGTCGCTGCGGTGCGGAAGACCCCGACGGTAGTGCTTTCGAGGTTTGTTTTGTCGTCGATCAGTTCAGCCATGTGTCGTGCTCATTTACAAGAATCGCAGCCGGGGGTCGGCGGCGTGTGTCGGATCAGAACTCCAGCCCGCCCTTGCGAGCGCCCTCGGCCAGCGCCTTGACGCGCCCGTGGTACATGAACCCGCCGCGATCGAAGACGACCTTCGACACGCCCGCCGCTTTGGCGCGCTCTGCGACGGTCTGCCCGACCAGCGTCGCGGCGGCGGCGTTGCCCGTCCCGGCGCCCGCGAAACCCTTGTCCCGCGTCGACGCGGACGCCAGAGTCCGGCCCGCCAGATCGTCGATCACCTGCGCGTAGATGTGGTTCAGCGAGCGGTACACGCACAGCCGGGGCCGATCCGGGCTGCCGACCGCCTTGCTGCGCACGCGCCGATGACGCCGCGATCGCCGATCCCACTTTGCTTTGTTCCTGTCCATATCGAAACGCTCCCGCGTCGCGGCTTATGAGCCGAACTTCTTGCCGCTCTTTCGGCGGATGACCTCGGTGGTGTACTTGATCCCCTTGCCGTTGTAAGGCTCGGGCTTGCGCTTGGACCGCACGGTCGAGGCGAACTCCCCCACCATCTGCTTGTCCACGCCTTTGATCGTGATGACGTTGCGCTCGACCTTGACGTCAAGCCCGGCGGGGATGGGCACGCGGACGGGGCTTGCGAATCCGACTTTCAGTTCGAGCGCCTGCCCCGCGACCGACGCCGCCCAACCGACGCCGACGACTTCGAGTTTCTTCTCGTAGCCGGTGGTCAGGCCGAGCATCATGTTGGTGAGCAGGGCGCGGGTGGTGCCCCACATCGCGCGGGCCAGGCGGTCCTCTTCCATGCCGGGGGCGATCGAGACGACGAGGTGCTTCTCGCCCTCGTCCCAGCGCACGACGACCTCTGACCGAACGCTGAGCGACAGCGTCTTGCCGCCGGCCTCGGCGGTGACCACGCCGTCGGCGATGGAGACCTTCACCTTGGCGGGGACTGCGACGGGTTGTTTTCCAATGCGGGACATGAAAACTGGCTCCTCGATCTCGATCACGGTCACGCCGCCGTCGCGGCGTGGTAAGCGGTCATTCAACCTCGGCGAGGAGTTCCCCGCCGGCGCGGACCTCGCGGGCCTTTCGGTCGGACATGACCCCGAGCGAAGTCGAGACGATCGACACGCCCAGGCC
Source organism: Phycisphaeraceae bacterium (assembly GCA_039794205.1). GTDB lineage: Bacteria > Planctomycetota > Phycisphaerae > Phycisphaerales > UBA1924 > J020. The sequence goes on along the minus strand of JBDIVU010000009.1, from coordinate 14,277 downwards.
TTGCCTCGGCCGCTTGAGTTCGTCCACCTTGGTGTAGACCCGGCGGCCGGGCTTGCTGACCCGGCGGAGGGAGTTGAGGACGGTCTCGCCGCGCGGCCCGTATTTAAGTTCGACGCGGATGATCCCCTGACGCCCGTCGTCGATGACATCGTAGCCCTTGATGTACCCCTCGTCGCGCAGCACGTCCGCGACGCCCCGGCAGACCTTGCTGTTGAGGCACTGCACGGTCTTCGCGCGGTTCCGCAGAGCGTTGCGGATGCGTGTGAGCATGTCGGAGATCGGGTCGTTCACGGCCATGTATCTGCTCCGAACCGGCGGCGCCGCCGGGTTGAAATCCTTCACCAACTCGCCTTGCGCATCCCGGGGACGTGCCCCTTCAGCGCCAACTCCCGCAGCACGATCCGGCTCACGCGGAACTTGCGGTACACGCCCCGCGCTCGGCCCGAGATCTCGCAACGCCGGACCTGCCGCGTGCTGAACTTCGGCGTCCGCTTTGTCTTCGCCACCTGGGCTTTGCTAGCCATTGCCTTCGATCCTCATACAGCCGACGCCGACCGGGTCATTCCGGGCGGACGAACGGGAACCCGAGTTCGCCGAGCACGAACCGGCTGATCTTCTTGTTCGAATTACGGAAAACGATGTTCACGTGCATCCCGTGCGTGACGTTCACCCGCGCCATGTCGATCTCGGGGAAGACCGCCTGCTCGGTCAGCCCGAGCGAGTAGTTCCCCGCCGGGTCGAACGATTTCTCCGACAGCCCGCGGAAGTCCTTGATCCGCGGCGTCACCAGGTTGATCAGCCGATCCAGGAAGTGCCAGGCGCGCTCGCCGCGCAGAGTCACGATCGCCGCGGTCTCCGCTCCCTCACGCACCTTGAAGTTCGACACCGACTTGCGAGCCAGCACGATCACCGGCTTCTGCCCGCTGACGGTCGTGAGCGTGGTGATGACCTGGTCCTTGAGGGCGCCCGGGAGTTTGTTGTTCTCGAGGTGCCGGCCCATGTTGACGTTGAGCACGATCTTCTCGAGGCGCGGGCGGCTCATGGGGTTGGTCAGGCCGAACTCGGCGGCGAGTTTGGGCGCGACCTCCTCGCGGTAGCGGACGCGCAGCCGCGCCGGCGGCGCGGGGGTCGCCACGCCGGTGTCCTGCTCTGGTTTGGCTTGTTTCTTCGCCATTCTTAGGTCACTTGTGTTCGGAGTGAGGGGTCACTTGGAGCGCGGGCCGCGGACGACGCCGAGTTCTTTCCCGCCGCGGGCCGCGACGCGGACCTTCGAGCCGTCGGGCTTGACGGGGAAGCGGACGCGGGTGGGCTTGCCGTCGACGACGGGGCTGACGTTGGAGATGTGGATCGGCTCCTCGCGTTCGAGGATGCCGCCTTGGGGGTTGGTCTGCGTCGGCTTCATGTGGCGTTTTCTGAGGTTGACGCCCTGGACCACGACGCGCTGTTTATCTGTGATCACGCGGAGGATCTTGCCGGTCCGGCCGCGGTTCTCGCCGGAGGTGACCATCACGAGATCGCCGGTTCTTACGTGTCTGGGCATGGTTCAGACCACCTCCGACGCGAGGGACACGATCTTCATGTAGTTGCGTTCGCGGAGTTCGCGAGCGACGGCGCCGAAGATGCGCGTCCCGCGCGGGTTCCCGTCATCGCCGATGATCACCACGGCGTTTTTGTCGAACCGCACCGTGGATCCGTCGGCGCGCCGAGTCGGGAACGCGGTGCGCACGACTACGGCCTTGACCTTCGTCCCCGGCTTGAGGTCCGCGCCGGGGAGCGACTTCTTGATGGTGCACACCACGCGGTCGCCCACGCCCGCGGTCCGCCGGGTGAATCGGCCACGCGCGGTCGAGCCGCCGAGCACGCGGATCACCATCGCGACTTTCGCGCCGGAGTTGTCCGCAACCTCGCACCTTGTTTCCTGCTGGATCATCGCTGAGTTCTCGATTCGCCGTCGCGCCCGCCGCGGGCCGGGCGTGTGAAGAAAGTTCGGGATCAGATCTGAGGCGCCTGCTCCACCACGCGGGAGAGGGCCCACCGCTTGGTCTTGCTGATCGGCCGGCAGGGAACGACCTCCACGCGGTCGCCGGCTCTGGATACGTTCCCCTCGTCGTGGACGTGCAGCACGGTGCGCTTGCGCATGTACTTGCCGTACTTGGGGTGCTTCGTGAGGAAGGAGATCACCACGGTGCGGGTCTTGTCGCGCTTGTCGGAGGCGACCACGCCCTGCTTGGCCGGGCCGTGCGGCCGGATCTCGTCCTTGATCTTGGTCATCGCTTGCTCGCCTCGCGGAGCTGCCGCGCCCGCCGTTCTGTCTTGAGCCTGGCGACGTCCCGGCGGATAGTCCGGAACTGGCTCACGTCCTCGATCTTCTCTGTGACCGACTGAGTTCGGAGATCGAACAGTCGCCGCGACAGGCGGCGGAGTTCGACCGTGATCTCCTCGTCGTTCATCTTGCGTGTCTCGGCGCCGTTCATCTCGTCGTTCCTTTCAATCCTCAGCCGCATCCGAAACTTCACACCGAAACACGCCGGCCGACGAATCGGCAGCGGATCGGCATCTTCATCGCGATGCGGACGAGCGTCCGCTTGGCCACGTCCTCCGGGACGCCGGCGATCTCGTAGAGCACGGTCCCGGGCTTGACCCGAGCCGCCCAGTAGTCGGTGTCCGCTTTGCCCTTGCCCATTCGCGTCTCGAGCGGCTTCTTGGAGACGGGCTTGTCGGGGAAGACGCGGATGAAGACCTTGCCCTGGCGTTTGAGGAAGTGCTGAGCCGCGATCCGGCCCGCTTCGATCTGCCTCGCGGTGAGCCAGCAGCCCTCGGTCGCCTGGAGGCCGAAATCGCCGTACGCGACGTAGTTGCCCTTGGTCGCCACGCGATCGCGGACGCGGCGCATCTCCTTCCGGAACTTAACTCGTTTGGGCATCATCGCCATGGCTTGATCCGATCCTGTCCTGAAGATTCCCGCGTTTGTCCTGGTTCAGCGCGGGCTATGAATCCTGAGTCCTTCGTCCTTCTTATTTCCGCATCAACGCCGGCCGCGCGCCTTCGGACGACGCCCGGAGACGGGTTCCGGCTCGGTGTCCTCGCCGAACATCCCGCGGAAGACCCACACCTTGACGCCCAAGGCGCCGTAGGTCGTGAACGAGTGCGTGAACCCGTAGTCGATGTTCGCCTGGAGAGTCGACAGAGGCAGGCGCCCGAGCCGGGTGTCGAGCCGCCGGCTCATCTCCGCCCCGCCGAGCCGACCCGCGATCAGGATCCGCACCCCTTGCGCGCCGTTCTGGATCGCAGCCTCGGCGCGCATCTTCACGACGCGGCGGTAACTCGCACGCTTCTTGAGTTGCTCGGCGATGCCCTCGGCGATGAGTTGAGCGTTGATGTCCGGGTTCTTGATCTCGTTGATCGTGATCGAAACCTTGCGCCCGGTGAGGTACTGCAACTCCTCCGTCAGGCGGTCCACCTCCGCGCCCTTGGGGCCGATGACAAGCCCCGGCCGAGCCGTCGAGACGATGACCTTGAGTTCCTCGCGGGTCCGCTCGATGTGGATGTCGCTGACGGCGGCGAACGGGGGCGTGCGGTTGAGCCGTTTGTCGACAAACTCGCGGATGCGGTAGTCCTCGACGAGCAACTCGCCGTAGAGAGCCTTGGGAGCGTACCACCGGCTCTTGTGAGGCTCGGTGATCCCGACGCGGAAGCCGTAGGGGTGTGTCTTCTGTCCCATTACGCCGCCTCCTCGACGCCGACCACGATGTGGCTGGTGCGTTTTCTTATGGGGTGCGATCGGCCGCGGTCCTTGGGGCGGAAGCGTTTGATGATCGGCCCGCCGTCGACTCGCGACTCCGCGACGAAGAGCCGGGACACGTCCGCCTCGGACTGCTCGGCGTCGGCGATCGCGGTGCGCAGCGCCTTGACGACCATGCTCGCGGCCCGGCGATGGTTGAACTCCAGGAGCGTAACCGCGTCATCGACACGCCGGCCCCGGATCAGGTCCGCCATCAGCCTTGCCTTGCGGGCGCTCGAGCGGACGAAGCGGACCTGGGTCTCGAAGCGGGCGAAGTCCGCCGGGCGGGCGGAGAGGGCTTCGGCGATCGCGCGGATGTCCTCGGCCTTGGCGCGAGGGTGATTACGCCCGCTTAGCCAGTTGCCCAGAGCCGAGTCCGCCTCGGCGGCGTCCAGGCCGGGCCGGACGAGCGCCGCCGCCAGCGACGCGCGGGTCGCGCCGGCGTCCGCCATGATGCGTCTGAGTTTTTCGTGGTTGATCTTCACTGGTGTAGTCCCGCGCCGGGCGCGTCGGTGGGTCAGCGGCCTTTGATGCCTTCTTTTTTGTTCGTATGCCCGCGGAAGAGCCGCGTCGGGGAGAACTCGCCGAGTTTGTGCCCGACCATGTCCTCGGTCACGAACACTTCGAGGAACGTACGCCCGTTGTGCACCTGGAAGGTGTGCCCGACGAACTCGGGGACGATGGTGCATCGGCGGGCCCAGGTCTTGATCGGAGTGCGCTTGGACTGCTGGTTCAGCGTCTCCACCTTGCGGTAGATCTTCTCGTCGACGAACGGGCCTTTTTTCAGTGATCTTGCCATGGTCGGTGGTCTGCTCCGTGGTCGTCAGTTCGGGATCAGCGGAGTTGGCCGTAGCGCTTGCTCTTGCGGCGACGGATGATGAGTTTCGAGGAATGCTGCTTGCGGTTGCGCGTCGAGCCGCCCTTGGACAGCGTGCCGGACCGGCTGACGGGGGCCCGGCCGCCCTTGCTCCGGCCCTCGCCGCCGCCGAGCGGGTGCGCGTTGTGCGACATCGCCACGCCTCGCGTGTGAGGCCGACGCCCGAGGTGACGGCTCTTGCCGGCCTTGCCCAGACGACGCCGGGCGTGATCGGAGTTTCCGACCTCCCCCACCGTCGCCCAGCACTCGACCGAGACCTGCCGGATCTCGCCCGAAGGCATCACCAGCGTCGCGTAATCGCCTTCCTTGTTCGTCAGGCGGACCGATGCCCCCGCCGACCGCGCCATCTGCGCACCCTTGCCGGGCTGGAGCTCGATGCAATGGATGCTCAAGCCGGTCGGGATGTGCCTGATCGGCATGGACGTGCCGGGCGTCGGATCGACAGGCTTATCGCTGGTGAGGAGCACGTCGCCGTCGGTCACGCCTTTGGGCGCGGGGATGTAGCAGCGTTTGCGGGCCGGCTTGCCTTCGGCGTTGACGCTGTCGAACTCGAGCAGCGCGATGTGGCAAGAGCGGTTGGGGTCGTACTCGATCCCGACAACCGTCGCGGGCTTGCCCCGGAGTTGCTTGCGTTTGAAGTCGATGACTCGGTACCGGCGTTTGTGCCCGCCGCCGCGGCTGCGGACGGTGATCTTGCCCTGGTTGTTACGCCCGCCTTTTTTCGGCAACGGGCGCAGCAGCGACTTCTCCGGGGTGCTCTTGGTCACCTCGGCGTTCGTGTTCACCGACGCGTTTCGGCGTCCGGCGGAGGTCGGCTTGTAGATGCGGATGGTCATCGTGATTCTCGTCTTCGGCGTCGGGGTGCTCAGAACAGTTCGATCGCGTCGCCGTCACGCAGTTTCACCACAGCGGTCTTCACCGTCGGCTCCTGCACGTACCCGAACCGCGTACGCTTCATGCGGCCCTTGCGGTTCTGCGTCGAGACCCCGACGACTTTCACATTATAAAGTTCTTCGATCGCGTTTTTGATCTCGTCCTTCCGCGCCCGGCGATCAACCAGGAACGCGTGCCGATTGAACTCGCCCGAGTGGTACGTGTTCTTCTCGGTAAGCAGCGGCTTCTTGACTATGTGCAGCGGGTTCTTCATGACGATACCCCCGTCGCGCTGCGCGTCCGGCTGCGGACGGCGGCTTTGGCGCTCTTGTCGGTATTCGCGCTCGGGCCGGCGAGCCACGCCTCGAGATCCTCACGCGCGATCACCAGGTATCGATGGTTGAGCATCTCGTAGCATGTAAGTTGCGCGGGCGGGATCGTGTCCACAGACTCGACGTTGCGGGCGCTGAGCCGGGCGTTCTTGTTCGCCGGGTCGATCGCAACCAGGCATGAGCGGTCGATTTTGATCGCTTCGAGCAGTTGCTCGAACGCCCGGGTCTTCGGCTCACCGAAGGACATCCCGTCGAGCACGCGGACCTCGCCGTCGATCAGTTTGGCGAGCAAGGCGTTGCGGTTGGCCTTGCGGCGCATCTTGACGGGCATGTCCTGGTGGTATGACTCCCGGCTCCGGGTCTTCGCAAAGGTCACGCCGCCGCCACGCCGGATCGGCGTGCGGATCGTGCCCATGCGGGCCCGGCCGGTGCCTTTCTGCTTGTAAAGTTTGCGGGTCGAGCCTTCGACCATGCCCCGGCTTTTGGTCCGGGCCGAGCCTTGACGCTTGTTCGCGTGGTAGCGGACAAACGCCTGCTTGATGAGGGCCGGGTTCACCGTCCCGCCGAGCGACTCTTCGTCGACAGCGATCGTGGCGACCTGCCGGCCGGTCATGTTGTAGACGGGGACATCCATCTGTGTGTCTCGCTCGTCGCTCGCCTATCCGCCCTGGCCGGTCCGTCGCGCTGCTCGCGGCGTGCCGGCATTGACTCGGCGATCTTTCCTCTTGTTCCGCCAAGGCGGTATCCGAACGTCGGACCCACCCAGCCGACCGACCGACGCCTGCCGCCGACCGATCGAAACCTACTCGTGCCCAGTGGCCTCGTGCCCAGTGGCACGGGCGTCCCGCCCGTGCACGTTATTCCTGCCTCAGTGGCACGGGCGTCCCGCCCGTGAGAACACGGCTCGGAGAGCCGTGCCACCTCGGACGCTCACCCGGCCAGCGCCGCTGCCTGCTTCCGCGCCTTCGGCCGATACAGCCGAGTCGGCGTGCAAATCTCTACCACGCCCCGGTTCGGGCCCGGCACCGGCCCCTTGACCAGGATCAGCCCTTCATCCGGGATCACCTTCACCACGTCCAGCGAGCGGACCGAGACGCGCTCCGCCCCCATGTGCCCGGCCATCCGCTTACCTTTTTTAGGCTTGGGGCCGGTGCCTCGGTTGGTCCCGTGGCCGCCGATGGAGCCGGCGGAGCGGTGCTTGCGCTCGACGCCGTGGCTCGCCTCGAGGCCGGCGAAGTTATGCCGTTTCATCACGCCCTGGAAGCCTTTGCCCTTGCTGGTCCCGGCGACATCAACAAAGGCGTGCTTGGCGAACACCTCGACGGTGATCTCCTGCCCGGGCTGATATTCCTCGACCGCAGCGTCGTCGACGCGGAACTCGCGGTGATGACGCAATACCGGGGCGCCCGCCTTGATGTCGTGCCCGATCATCGGCCTGGTCGATCGCCGGGGCTTGATCTCGTCGTACCCGATCTGCACTGCGGCGTACCCGTCACGCTCGGGAGTCCGAACCTGCGTGACATAGCACGGGCCGGCCTTGATGACCGTCACCGGGACGCTCTCGCCCGATTCCGTGAAGAACCGAGTCATGCCGATTTTTTCACCCAGCAGCAGCACGCTCATGGCTCCTCAGATCACGCCTTGATCTTGACGAAAACGCCCGCGGGGACGACGAGGCGGTTCAAGGCCTCGACGGTGCGGGCGTTCGGCTCGAATATGTCGATGATGCGCTTGTGAGTCCGGATCTCGAACTGCTCGCGCGATTTCTTGTCGATGAACGGGCCACGGAGCACCGTATACCGCTCGATACGTGTCGGCAGCGGGACCGGGCCGGCCACCTTCGCCTCGGTGCGCTTGGCGTGGTCGACGATTTCCTTCGCCGACGCGTCCAGCGCCTGGTGGTCGTACGCTTCCATTCGGATTCTGATCTTCGCGCTCGTCATGCCGTTGCGCTCGTATCCGTTCTGCCGACCCGCCGGGCCGGGGTTCCTGCCGATGCTTCCGCGTCCATGTCGATCCCGGCTCCGCCGGGTTACTCCGCCGGGTTTCTTCGCCTACAGGCCCGCCGATCGCCAAGCCCCCTCACGGGTCATCCACAGCGACCGAACACCCGACGCCGAGACTCCACCAGCCTCGGGCGGGCCGATCGGCGCGACGCCGACCGTCCGGGATATAGGCGGGATCCGTTCCACCACGCCAGCCCCGGCTTGCCGGGACGAGGCGAACGGGGAAATGTAGAGATTTCTCACTGTCTGTCAAGCCGGGGGCCGGCACGCCGACAATAGTTCTCTCGGACCCATCCCGCCCACGCCCCGCCCACCCGGCGACCCAGCCGCTCGGAGCAGCCCATGCGACCCCGACCCCGCGATCCCCGCCGTCCCGGCCCCGCCGCACGCCCCCCCGCCGCGGCCGCCATCGCACTTCTATTAATTCCCCTTTACGCGATCGCCCAGCCGGCGAACCCCAGGCCCGCCCCGGAGCCGGTCGTCCTGACCGACCAGCCCTACGAGATCCGCAGCCTGGGTATGAAAGTCCGCCTGCCCGTCGGCGCCTCGCTCGATTCGACCAGCGTATCCGGGCTGGAAACTTCATTTACATTGACCGCGAAAGACTCCACCTGGCTCGTCCGCATGCACACCCCCCAGAGCCGGGACACCGCCCTGACAGCCGCGTCCGTCGCCGAGGGCCTCTTCGAAGAACTCCGCAAAACCAGCACCGGACGCGACCCCGCCACCGGACGCATCGTCCCCCAGGCGACCGTCTCGATCATCGAACGCGCCGACACCCTCGAGATCAACGGCGTCGGCGCGGCCCGCTTCTACGCCCGCGTCCCGCGCGTCGACGGCGTCGTCTTCACCACCGGCTACACAATCTTCCCGCTCGCCCCGGGACGCTTTGTAATATTTCAACTCGACTGCCTCGAGCCGGAGTTCGCCCGCGCTCGCAACGTCTACGAAACAATGGTCGCGACGGTCGCGCTCGCCGATCGCGCCGATATCGCCGGCGAACGGGCCGCCGCGCTACGCCTCGGGTCGAAACTGCTCGAACAGTTCACCTCCGAAGAACTTCTCGCGCTCATCCCCGCCGGCCCGCGGTTCTTCCGCCTGTACCGCCCCGCTCGCACCGGCCTCCCCGGCGACGACACCGAGGTCGCGTACCAGGTCATCGAGATCAGACGCGGCCAACGCGGCGAACTCGACCCCCGCCGACCGCAATCACGCTGGCGCGCCGCCGACCGCGAGCCAGGCGTCGTCGTCTCGGTCAAATCACGATTCCTCGAAGGCGATCGCATCGTCGATTCAGACTCGGTCTACTTCCTCACGCTCGACCGCGCCGCCGAGGCGTGGTCCATACGCATGGCTGTGAAACGCGGCCGCGACTCCGCCCTCTACACCGAAACCGGCGCACGCACCGGGGACGCCATCGAGGTCAACATCGTCCAGCCCGGCCAGCCCGCCACGGCGAAGAAATGGAAAACGCCCGACGGCTACCTCTCACAGGTCGAGATTCATCTCCTCCCCTTCATGCTCGCGCGTGTCGGCGCCGAACTCGAATACGCCTTCTACACATACCAGTCTCAGCACAACGATGTAATGTTTCGCCGCGACACCCTCGAAAAATCATCCCGCACCGGCGAATGGCTCGTCCGCACACAACCAAACGAAGACGCCGCCGTAGACACGACAACCCTCGACGCCGACGGCTTCATCGTCCGCAAAGTCCTCGCGTCCGGCCTCGTCATGGAAGCAATCCGCCCCGACGAACTCGCACGCATCTGGCGCAGCAAAGGCCTGCCCACCGACTGAACCCTCACCCCGAACCAAGCAACTCCGTGGTGGCAAGGCTCTCTGAGCCGTGTCCGTCGAGCGCATCACAAATTAAAACTAACACCCAGGGGTGAAATCCCTGGGCACACCGCGCATCTCGCGCAACCCGCGCATAACAACGGAAATCCCTCTCCCCAACCCTCTCCCAGGGGAGAGGGAGTCAGCGACCAGTGGCACGGGCGTCCCGCCCGTGCGCGTACTAGCCCAGTGGCACGGGCGTCCCGCCCGTGCGCTAACTGCCCCAGTGACGCGGGCGTCCCGTCCGTGCGATCTCAATATCCCGGCTCCACCACCCGCGCCTCTAAGCCGCAGCACAACATGATCCCGGCCCGCCCCGTCCGTGCGTCATAATTCTTGAGTTCTCCGTCTCACCGCACCACCACCGGAGCGCAACCGGATCCGAAACACAACGGCATTTATTATAATTGTTCTTATTATCCGGATCACCGCCGATCGGCGCCGATCGCGATCCGCCGCAGCGCGGCGCCGAGCATCCTCACGCGCGACGTATACAGCGCGGCGTGATACAGCCACAGCAGAACCCCTATACCCGCGACGCCCAAGACGAACGAGGGCAGTATCCGCGCCCCGGCTCTGCTGAACACAAACGCAATAAGAATCGTTAATAACACAACCAGCCCGTCTACGGCTATCAATATGGACGATCGCCGGATCAGACCCGCGACGCCCGGCTCACGCGCGCGACGCGCGATCTCCGCCAGCACAATGCCGAAACTCCACGCGAAAATCGTCGCGAACACAACCGCGAGCAACACCGACAGCGACACATAAGGATCGCCGCGCATCACCGCGGCTCCAGCGAGCGCGATCAGGCAGCCGGCGCCGGTGGCTCTTGCGATGATCCGCTCGCGCTCAGGCCCGTAGGGTTCCGGCTCGCCGTGCTCGCGGCGTGTGAGACACAGCACGCCCCACCCTGCGGCGCCGGCGCCGATCGCACCTGCCGCCCACGCCGCATACAGCAGAGCCGTCGAATCCGGCAGCCATTTCCACCGCGTCCCCGCGATCAGCAGCGCCGCGAGAACCCCCCCGGCGCCGACGAGCACGAACATAAGCCGACGGCGCAACGCCGCGCGCTCTTTCATCGGCAGATCGGCGATGTAATAATGCTCATCGAACCACTCAAGCGACGAGCCGCACTCCGGGCAGACGCCCGTGTCCGCCCGCCCGGAGCGCGGGTACCCGCACGCCGGGCAGTGTTCAGGACCGGCCGTCGCGTCGCCGAGTTGTTTCTCAGGCCCTTTCATAAGAGCGTATTTGCGTAAACATGTCCCGCTATCGCCGTGACGCATACTTCGGCGTATCGAACTCGGCGGCACGTCGCCGTCGCCTCGGACGACGTGATGAACATAAGACGGAAGATCATGCGGCGTGTTGACGCCCGGTTTCGGCTTCGCTCAGCGGATCGAGCGGAGGCCGGCGGGGTCGCCGGGCTTGGCCTGGACCAGCGACGGGATGATGTAGTTTCTGCCGCGGTACTGGAAGACGCGGCCGCTGAGCACGAACGGCGTGCCGAGGCCGTGCTCTTCGACCAGGCGTTCTATCAGCGCGAGCGTGCGTCCCGGGAGGACGACGATCGGCGTGGTCGGTCCTACGGCGGTGTCGGCGTCGGTGTCGATGGTGAAGGCCAGTTCGCCGCCGGTCGTGCGGATGAAGACGCCGCGACGGGGGGTGAGCATGGAGCCGTCGGGCATGAGGTCGCCGGCGTGGGCGGCGAGGTCGGCCTCGGCGATCGGGTCGAAGTCGCCGTCGCGGGGCGTCGGGCTGAACTGCTCGATCGCGCGCACGAGTTCGTCGACCTCGGGATCGGCGTCCGCAGAGGGGTCCGGGGCGTCGGGGTCGATCGCCGCCGGCGCCGGGTCGGTGAACTCCGACATGGCGCGGTAGAAGGTCGGCAGAAGATAGTTTCTACCTTTATATAGAAAGACCTGGCCGCTGACGCGGAATCGTGCCTCGCCCGCGCGGGCGTCGCGGATCTGCTCCATGCGCATCAGCGTGGTGGATCGGAGCAGCGACATCGGCGGGACGGCCCGGCCGGCGTCGGTGCGGTCGAAGACAAAGGCGGACTCGCCCCCGCCTATGGTCACGAGCCTGCCCGGCTGGTCGGCGAGGAAGGCGCCCTCGTGGAGCAAGGCCCGGCTGAATCGGGCCGGCGGACGAGTCTCACCGGCGGGCTGGGTGATGGGCTGGGCGACAGCCCGGGCGGCCGGGGCCGTCACGCCCGCGACGGACGCCAGCAGTGTCAGCGCGAGCAGCGCGGGTCGGCTTAGTAGCGAGCGGCGGTCGGGCATGGAACGCTCCTGACTCAACGGCGGAAGTGGGCGCGGGAGTAGGCGCGGGAGTGGGCGTTGAGAGTATCGGCGGGACCGTCCCCCCGCGTGCAGCCGGGTATAGTCTGTGTCCCTGAAACCCGGCCGCGTACCCAAGTGGACCAAGGGAACGGATTGCAAATCCGTCATTCGTGGGTTCGAATCCCACCGCGGCCTCTGCCACCGCTGCTCGCCCGGCCCTCAACCGCTCGGGACGAAGTAGAAGTACCGCCCAAGCCCGACGGTGAAGATGAAGCACCCGTACAAGGCGTGCTCGGCGGCGACGGCGAGGAGCGATCGGCTCCGCAGATAAGTCAGCCCGAAGAGCACGCCCCCGATCGCTGAAAGTCCGACCGCCCATACGTTGTCCATCACGATGTGGACATAGCCGAAGACCGCGGCGCTCGCGGCGATCAACGCCCACGGTCGGCGGAAGAGTTCGCGGTAGCGGTGGAAGAAGAAGCCGCGGAAAATTACCTCCTGCGGGTACACCGAGAAGATCGGGTATAGCACCATCACCATGAGCCACACGTCCGGGCGATTCTGTACCAGTTGCAGGAACTGTTTGGGCATCAGCATCGCGACGAGTATCGAGCCGATGAACGCCGCGACCGCGAAGAGCTTGATGATCCGAGGCCATTCCCTGCGGGCGCGGTCTGATCGCCAGAACCGCCTGCGGTCGAATCGCTTGTCGGTCAGCAGGAGCGCGAGTGAAATGATCGCCAGCGCAAGGATGCCGAGTATCAACGGCATGCCGATCAACTGATACTTGAACGCCGTCGGGATCGCGACGAAGATCACGAGCATCTCGACCACGAGCCACAGCCGACGATGCCGATCCCTTCGGACGCCGGGCGCGAGTATCCCGGGGGCGGTCGGGACGGTGCTTGGGGACGGGGTCGGTTCCATGATTCAACGGTAAGCCTAGCCTCCGCGACGCGGAGGCATCGCGGCGGGATGTTCGGGGCGCGTGATGGTAGACTCGTGCAATGCAGCAGCAGCGCGATCCGCGGGCATCGGACGATCGGGCGAACGCCGGGTCGGAGCCGACGGTCCTCGCGTTCATGAACCAGAAAGGCGGCGTGGGCAAGACGACCACGGTCGTCAACCTCGCAGCCGCGTTCGCTCGCCGCGGGCGCCGCGTCCTGATCGTGGACCTCGACCCTCAGGCGCACGCGACGCTGCACCTCGGGCACGATCCGGCGGCTCTCGCCGCTTCGGTCTACGACGTGCTGCTCGACCCCGCCTCCATCGACTCAGCGATCATCGAGTCGCGCGAGAACCTCGCCGTCCTGCCCGCGGAGGTGGATCTCGCTGCGGCTGAGACCGAACTGGCGCCGGAACCCGACCGGACGGATCGGCTCCGCGCGGCTCTGTCGCGCGTGACGGCGAAGTTCGACGTGGTCCTGATAGACTGCCCGCCGTCGCTCGGGCTGCTGACACTCAATGCGCTCGCCTCGGCTGGCCGGGTCGTCGTCCCGATGCAGGCGCACTTCCTCGCGCTCCAAGGCGTGAGCAAACTATTCGAGACGGTCCGGCTCATGGCCGACCGCGTCAACCCCTCGCTGCGCGTCGCGGGCGTGGTGCTCTCGATGCACGACGAGCAGACCACGCACGGGCGCGAGGTCGTCGCCGATCTCGAAGCATTCTTTCAGGCGGCGTCGGGCGGCGTCGAGCCTTGGTCGGGCGGGCGCGTGTATCGGCCGGGCGTGCGCCGGAACATAAAACTCGCCGAGGCGCCTAGTTTCGGCCAGACGATCTTCGAGTACGCCGAGGGCGCGCCCGGCGCCGCGGACTTCGACGCGCTCGCGGAGACGATCCTCGAGCACGCGCTCGACGGATCGCGCCCGACGGACGACAGCCGCGCGACAGAAACACCCGAGGTCATAGTGCCGAGCCGGGCGCCGGAACGCGCGGCACAATCAGCGCGCCCGTCACGGCGTGACCTGCCCCTCGAAAACTGAGCCGGTTGTTGTGAGAGTCCCGATGACCGCCGGCAGAGGTCAGGAGACTCATCACGATGAAACGTAAGCGACACTCACCAGATCAGATCATCACCAAACTGGTGATGCCGGCGCCAAGCTCACCGCCGGCGCCACGATAGGCCGGGTCGTGCAGCGGCTGGAGATCAGCTGACCTGCCTGGGATTCATGCACCAGTCTGAGTGAGAGCAGCCAAGTGTACTTTCTCCACCGTGCAGGCAGGGGCCGGAGCGGGGGCGGGCGCAGAGAGCCCGAGCGGCGTCGCGCTGCCCGCACGA
>JBDIVU010000008.1:0-196543 GCA_039794205.1 Phycisphaeraceae bacterium | reverse complement strand
TTTTTTTTTTTTTAAAAAAGCCGGGGAAAAGGGGCCGCCCCCGGGGGGTTTTGCCCCCCCCCGGCGCCATGTTTACGCCCAAAACACCCCCAGAGGGGGGAAAAGAAATTTTACCCCCCCCCCCCCCCCCCCCCCCCCCCCGCGAGCCAGACGGACCCCAGCCTTGAACCCGGCTATCCACGCAGCCTTGAGCCGAGACGCAGCGTCGGCCGTGGCGGTGCACCCTCAAGCAAGACTCGGCTTCGCCGCTCTGTAAACCTCGCCATGACGCTCGCGCTCGTGGGAACATTCACCGAGGTCGCGCTCTGGCCGACACGGGTCACGTCCGCGGCGCCCCCGGTCGAAACCCCACTCGACGGCATCGGCATAATCGAAGACCCGACCGACCCGCCGCCGGTCCCCGCCGACCCCGTAGGCCCGATCCTCTTCGGCGACTTCGACGCCAACGGGGACGGGGTCAATGATTTCATATTGGCTCGGGACGCCGACGCCCAATTTAATAGGTCGCGACTCGGAGTGATCTCCGGAGCCACAGGGCAACTGCTCTTTAAGATTCTCGCGCAGAACGAAGGCGACATGATCGGATTCCCAATTGCTACAGGCGCCGGCGACATCAACAACGACGGGTACGATGATATCCTTGCAACCGTTATGTCGGCGGATGCGGACAACCCGGAATCCGCGTCCATCAGTGTCCATGTCTATTCCGGTCTGAACGGCGCAGAACTCCGTTCTCATACAGGCAGCGGAGCAGAAGGTTTCGGCATGTCTGTCGCGCCCGCAGGCGATGCAGACGGCGATTCTTACGATGATTACTTGATCGGCATTCCATTCGCGCACACAGCCGATCTGATCAATAACGGTCGTGTGCTTCTAATATCCGGACGAACCGGCGCGACTATTCACATCGTAGATGGGCTTGAAGGCGGGGAAGCCTTTGGCACATCACTGGCTGGTCTGGGGGATGTGGACGGCGATGGCTGCGCCGACTTTGCGATCGGAGCGCCGGGTGCATCGGATTCATACGCGCAAACGATCGGTCACGTGCGGATCTATTCGGGTCGCACCGGGCAACTCATCCGGGATATTTCAGGACTAGTCGGAACTAAGTTCGGGGCTTCCATCAGCTCTTCTCGCGATTTGGACCAAGACGGCTTGGCGGATCTGCTCATCGCGGCGCCGCATCACGTTCATCCCGACGGCGATCGTTCGGGGCGAGTAATCGCTGTTTCTCCCAGTTCAAGCGAGATAATCTTCGAACTCTATGGAGATCCCGGCTATCACTTCGGCATCACCGTGCAAGGCTCTTCGCTCGACGCCGACAACGATGGTCAGAGCGATATTCTTATATCATCCATGCCGTCGAATCCAGTCGGCGATTTCGCTAACGCGACATTCGCATTCGCATATTATGACAAAGTTCCGTCGCTTCGCAGCTTCACATTAGCCGATCTAGCCGCGGATGCCGTAGAGTCAACTTCTCAATCCGTTCGTGCGGACACTAACAACGACGGTGTCGTCGACTCATTGGATCTCATTGCGGTGCTCGCCGAGTTTGGCGATCCAAATGCGTCGAGCAATACCGATATCAACATCGACGGCGTTACGGACACACTGGACCTTATCGAGATCATGCAACGTATAGGTGGCCCGCCGGTCGCCGAGCTACGGCTCCCCGGAATTAATCTGTGTTTGACGGCGATAGGAATCACAGGGACTACAGGCGTATTGGTAAGTCTGGGATGCGCACACGTTTGTTTGGCAGTAGTCCTATGTCCGTTTTGTGCGACTTATGGATATGGCGTTGTTGCTGCCGAAGCCCTGGTCACAGTCGCAACGTGCCTGCTAGATTTTGCTATCTAGTAATAAGGCTCGATTCCGCGCACGCCTCGTAGTACTTCATGCAGTCCGGCACACATTCAATTCGGCGTGAACATGCATCGGAGATGCTCCTCTTGAAGCGCGGCGAATCGCCGCCGCGCTTCAAGAGGCTGCTGGTCGCTGTATCTGCTCTGTGGGTGTTCTGGCTTGCAACTGGCATTATCTTAATAATTTTACTTACAGCGCGGGGCATTCCTTCCCAGCGTGGCCTACAAATCTGGTATTGGGCGACCATCTTTGCCGCGATGGCGGCTCCGGCCCCTACTTTTTTACTGGTGTGCATGGCCGTGTGTGCGCCGCGCAAATACTATAATATAATCCATTATATTACGCGGCGCCATTCTCGAGCACGGAGAATTCGCCTTGGCAGAGTCGCATCCGGGGCCGTCACCAGACCACTCGTTTCCTGGCTGAATCAGATAAGCACTCAAAAATCGCTTTTCCTCGGTATCTATATCGCGCGGGCAATGGTCGTGGCGGGCGCCGCCGGATCAGCGCTGCTCAGCATGTCAGCGTTGGGAGCCGTTGTTTGTGCCGCATTGCCAACGGTTCCTTGGTGCGGATGGCTTGCGCGATATGCGATCAGCACCGCTAATGTTGTCTGGATCCTTTCGGGCATGCTGACCGGATTTATTATATCTGCGATCGGTGCATGGTGTTCGCGAATCTTCAATGCAGCGCTTGTATCGGATATGGGTCGGTGAAAGATCAGCACTGCATCAGACAACAACCCTCGGCCGAGTTGTGAGGCATGCTCACGCCCCGATCGTGACGACGCCCGCGGCGATCAGGGCGCCGAGGATTGCGCACAGCGCCAGGCGGTACCAGCCGAACGCGCCAAGGCCGTGGCGTGTGAGGAACGCGACGAGCCACTTCACCGCGAGCGCCGCCGACACCGTCGCCACGACCATCCCGACCAGCACCGGCCCGGCGCCGAGATCCTCGAAGAGGTTCGGCGTCCCGGCGTCGTGCGATTCCTTCAGGTTCTTCGCAAGTTTATAAACCGTCGCCCCCCCCAGCGTGGGCAGCCCGAGCAGGAACGAGAACTCCGCCGCCTCCTTCGGCTTGAGGCCCAGCAGCGTCCCGCCGGCGATCGTCATCATCGAGCGCGAAGTCCCCGGCCACATCGCGACGACCTGAAAGCATCCGATCGCAAGCGCCGTGCGCCACGTCATGTCGTCGATGGTCATGGCTCGGCGCGGCGTAGCGCCGACCGCGGCGGCTCTGGCTGCGTCGGGGTCGGGCGCGTGCTCGACGGCCTCGTGCAACGCCGCGGACGCGCGCTTCGCGCTCGGGCGATCGAGCCAGATCATCCACACCCCACCGAGCGCCAAAGCCGCGAGCACGGGGACCGGGCTGAAGAGGTGCGCCTCGATGACGTCGTCTAGGAGCACGCCGAGGACAGCCGCGGGGAGGAACGCGATACTAATATTAATCAGCAGCCGCCGCCCGGCGGGGTCGCGGCCGAGACCGCCGCGGATCATCTGCAAGACGCGGCGGCGGTACAGACCGGCGACGGCGAGGATGGCGCCCCCCTGGATCACGATGGTGAACGCGTCGATCGACGATTTCACCTCGGGCGCGTCAAGCCCGAGCAGCGCCGCAGCGAGGATGAGGTGCCCGGTCGAGGAGACGGGCAGGTACTCGGTTATCCCCTCGACGATCCCCAGAATGGCGGCCTGCCAGAGTTCCATCCCGGGCACAATATCGGCTCGACGCGATCAGGCGCCGCGCAAACAAACGGCAGGTCGGGCCCGTTCGCCCCATACCCCGGCCCTCTCCCAGGGGAGAGGGGGTAAGCAACAGTGGCACGGGCGCAAATAGTGGTGCTGGCGCGACAGTGGCGCGGGCGTCTCGCCCGTGCGCTGTGGGTGGTTTTATTATTAACTTTCAACTGTAAGACCAACTACCGGGCCGGGGACGGCCCGGCTCTGGGATTCCCGGGTGGCACGGCTCTCCAGAGCCGTGCGCGAACAGGGCCGATCACGCGGAGAACACTACTCATCAACCGACGCCCAGCGCCTGTCGCCCCTCTCCCCGGCCCTCTCCCGGGGGGAGAGGGGGCGGTGGTTGGCGCGGGGGAATTAGGTTAGTCAGCGGGTCTGCCGGTCGCGACGTCCCGGCCGCGGAGGTAGCGGACGGTGTCGCGCATGAACCGGACCGTGCGGGCCCGCTCGGCGGGGCTGGTGCGGTCGGCGACGCCTTGCTCGACCCGGCGGAGGATGTCCTCGGCGCGGCCGGGTTCGATGCTGGTCGGGCGCGAGTCGCCCGCTGCGGCGCGCTCGCGGGCTGTTGTTCGCTCGCGCAGTTGATCGAGCCGATCGCGCGCGTCGCGCTCGCCCGTGACGCCGACCGGGTCGAGATCGCGCTGGAGTTCGAGCATCGCCAGCAGCGACTCCTCGATCACGCGCTCCTTGTCCGCGTCGCTCGCGGCGGCGTAGGTCTTCGCGAACGAATCGAAGAGATCGACCATCAGCCGGGACATATTATCTTCGAGGCGCTGCCTGGCTACGCCGGAGATGCCCGCTGCGAACGCCGCCATGAGGACGGAGTCCTGGGCGCTCATCGAGCGAAGCCGGGCGACGATTTCCTTTGCAAGATCGAGCCGGCGTTCGAGAGGCAGGCGGTTGAAGTCGGCGTCCAGGAGCGCGAAGCCGAGCACGTCGTCGAGCGGGGCCCGCCACGGGTCGGGCGGGCGTATCGGTTTCAATGCGTCGTACGCGAGCGTGGCGCCGACGACCAGGCCCAGGGCTGCGAGCGTCAGCCCGATCGGCTTGCCGGAACGATCGAGAAACGCCGCGATCGAGCGGCCCAGGGGCGCGCCGCGCGAGCCTTGCTTGCCGGGCCGTCTCGGCGCCGGTGTTTCCAGGCCTTCCGTCAGTGAAGGCATATTCAAACCGGGCGCGGGCGGGCGTGGTTCACTCGGCGTGTCGGTCATGGCTGCTCGCTCGGGGTCGGGTCGGTCTGCATCCAGTCGGCGCGCCAATCATCGAAGAAGAGCGCATTCTTGCGTGCGCCGTTCGGCCCGCGCGCGTGCCGATCGGCGGAGTCCGCGAGAACCGGGAGGTCCGGGCGGTCCTGGTAGAGTTTCGTCACAGCGACCTCGGGCCGATCGTCGCGCTCTTCGAGTTCGCGGAAGAGCATGAACCAGCCCGCCCAGTATTCATAAGAAGAGTGCCGACCGACCGGCCCTTCCGGAAAGTCGAGCAGTTCGCGCGGGATCTCGTCGTCGGCGGGGCAGATGAAGACGGCTGCGGATTCGACGGCGCCGCCGAGCACGTCGAGGATGCTGTCCGGCGACGGGCCGGCGCTCGCGGGGTTGAAGGCGTTGTCGTCCAGCGGCAGGGCGCGCGGGAGCAGCTGATCGTGCTCGTTGAGGTGGACCTGCATCCCCACGCCGACACTCTTAAGATTCGCCAGGCACACGGCGCGGTGGGCCGACGCTCGCGCCGATCGCAGCGCGGGCAGCGTGATCCCCAGCAGCACAGCGACGATGCTGATGACGACGAGCAGTTCGATGAGCGTGAAGCCCCGGGCCGATCTGTGGCGCGCCCCGTCCATGACTGACTATACGCATCGACCGCCCGGGCGATGCGGATTCACCGGTTTTTCAGGATCGCCCGTAGACCGGGACCAGGGCGCCTCGCGTGACCCGGTTGGCGGGCGAAGCGAGGAACACGATCGTCTCGGCTACGTCGGCGACGCTCGGCCAGGCGCCGTGGTCGGCGTCGGGCATCGCGGCGCGGATGGCGGGCGTGTCCATGATCGAGGGGACCACGGCGTTGAGCCAGACCCGGCGCGGCGCGAGTTCCTCCGCCAGCGACACGGTCAGCGAGGCTACGGCGGCCTTGCTCGCCGCGTACGCGGACATCGCGCCGGTCGGGACGAGCGCGGGCTTGGCAGCGACGTTGACGATGCGCCCGCCCGCGTCCGAGCCGAGCATCCGCCGAGCCGCAGCCCGGCAGGAAAGGAAGCACGTCGTCGCGTTCATATCTATCATCTTCCGCCAATCTGCGAAAGTTGTTTTTTCGATCGGCGCCATCGCGAACCCGCCGGCGATGTGAATCGAAGCCCAGACCGAGCCGGGCCGGGCGAAGAAGGCGTCCGTCGCGGCTTCGTCGGCGAGGTCCACGCCTAGGGACGTGCGCACGCGATCGTGATCGCGGAGGTCGAACCGTTCGAGTTCATTTTCGTCGAGTACAGGAACCCAGCACTCGGCGCCGAGATCGACTAGCCGTTCTACGACCGCGGACCCGAGAGCGCCGGCGCCGCCGGTCACGACGACGGTTTTGTTTGTGAAGTCGGGCATTGGACGCGATCCTTCCATCAAGGTTAAATCACACGACATAAGGCGTCGGCGCCAGGGCCTCGTCGACGGTGGCGCGGAACTCGTCGTAGCCCGGTCGGCCCATCAGCCCGAACGTGGCTTTCTTCCCCGTCTCGACGGCGGGCTGGTCGTAGGCGTCCACGCCCAGCATCCGTCCCACGAACGCCGTCGCCATCATCCAGAGTTGCAGGAACTCGCCCACGGCGTGCGCATCTACGCGCGGCATGCGGATCGTGAAGTTAGGACGCTCCGATTCGACCAGCGCGAACTCCGTCGCACGCTTCTCCGCAGCCAGCAACACGCCCAGCGACGAACCTTCGAGGTACCGCAGCGCATCGACCCCAAGCCCGGGCGGGATCGCGAGGTCCGGCTCGAACTCGCCCACTTCGATGAAACCTATCACCTTGTCGTTCGGCCCCTCGCGGTACAACTGGATCTGCGAGTGCTGGTCCGTCGCGCCCAGCGCTTTCACGGGCGTGAAACCAGCAAAAACTTCCCTGCCTAGCGTGTCGGAACGCTTGCCCAGCGACTCCGCCCACAACTGGCGGAACCAGTCCGCGAGCAGGTACAGCCCGTTCGCGTAAGGCATCAGCACGTGGACGGGCTTGCCCTTCTCGTGCGCCAGGCGCACGAGGAGCGTGGCGAGAACCGCGGCGGGGTTTTTATTAAGATCGCGCGAGGCGCAGCGTTCGTCCATCGTCGCGGCGCCGGCGAGCAGCGCGTCGATGTCGATCCCGCACATCGCGGCGCTGAACAGCCCGACCGGCGAGAGCACGCTGAAACGCCCGCCGACACCCTCGGGCACGGGCAGCGTCGTGTAGCCGGAATCGTCGCAGATGGCGCGCATCGTCCCCGCGCGTTCGTCCGTGATCGCCACGATGTGATCGGCGTGCTCGCGCTCGCCGAGCGCGTCGATGAGCATCTTGCGGACGATGAGGAACTGCGCCGCGGTCTCGGCGGTCTCGCCCGACTTGCTTATTACATTGACGAGCGTCCGCTCAAGCCCGCCCGGCGCGCGGGCGATGAGGTCGAGCGTCGCGCCGACGTGGGCGGGATCGACATTATCAAGCACGAACAGCCGCGGGCCGTTGCGGGCGGTTGGTTCGAGCAGGTTCCAGGTGGGCGGGTTGAGCGCGGCGTGCAGGGCGCTGTTGCCCAGCGCCGACCCCCCGATGCCCAGCACGACGAGCGTGTCGAACCTGCCGGCGCAGCGCGAAACAACCTCGCGCACCGCGGAAACATGCTCGCCTCGGACCGGCTCGAAGGGGAGCAGGCGCCAGCGCTCCCAGCCCGACCCGCGGGTGCGGGCGAGGTCGTCGGCGATCTCCGCAGCACGGGCGGCGCTCGCGGAATCTTCACGGATCGAGGCGGGGTCCAGCCCGTGGGCGCCGACCCGGCTCGACAGACAGTTCGCGTAGTCGATCGTGAGCATGCCGGGCATGATACCCGGAGTGGGGTCAGCAGGTCCGGGAATTACCCATCCCGCAGGAGCACAATATTATCCGGGTTCCCGGCAACACCGTGATTTATCCCGGGTATACTTTATAGTGGCATATGGATCGGCCATGCTCGAGTGACGCCCGTTTGCCGGTGATCGAGTGGAGTGAAGTCTTGCATCAGTTCAACGTTCCGTTGCCGTGGACGCCACGGCGTGTCGGCAGAGCGCGCAAGTTGTTCGTCGTCGCGGCGGCGAGCGCTGCAGGCATCTCGGCGTCGAGCGCGGTCGCCCAGCCATTCAGCGGGTTCGCGCCGCAGCAGACCTTCCCGGTGGTCAACGCGCCCAACGGCGTCGCCGTCGGCGACCTCAACGGCGACGGCGCACCCGACCTCGCTGTTTCCAACGCGAACAACCGGGCGGTATCCATTCTGCTGGGAGTCGGCGACGGGACGTTCATGCCGCAGTCGGTGCTGACGGTCGGCAACATCCCGCGCTCGGTATCGATCGGCGACATCGACGGCGACGGCGCGCTCGACCTCGCCGTGTCGCACCAGGACAACGGTGTCAACGTCATCATCTTTCTCGGCAACGGCGACGGGACGTTCTCGCCGCCTATGAACCTCGCGGTGGGAGTCGGCCAGCAGTTCGCCACCATCGCCGACCTGAACAATGACGGCACGCTGGACCTCGCGGTCGTGCTCCCCTCGTCGGTTTCCATACGTCTAGGCGTCGGCGACGGAACGTTCGCTCCGATTATCGCACTGGAAACCGGCGCAGTGTCGCGCTCGCTAGCTGTGGGCGACTTCAACGGCGACGGCGCGCCGGACCTCGCCGTGACGGGCTCCTTCGAGGACAGGGTCTCCGTGCTGCTCGGTCGGGGTGATGGGACGTTCGCGCCGCGAATGGCATTCCTGGCGGGCGCTCAGCCTTGGGCGGTCTCAGCGGGCGATCTCGACGGCGATGGGATCCTGGATCTCGCCGTGGCGAACAGCGTCGAGAGCACCGTCTCGATCCTCCGCGGCGCGGGCGACGGGACGTTCGCGCCGCCGACGAACCTCGAACTGCACGGCACAACTGTATCCGTCGCGATCGGCGACCTGAACGGTGACGGCGCGCCCGACATCGCCGCGACGGACCTGAGCACAGGCGCCGTCTCGATCTTCCTGGGCCTGGGCGGCGGGAAGTTCGCAGCCCGGCAGGACTTCGCCGCGGGCGACTTCCCTCTCTTCGTCGCGATAGCCGACCTCAACGGCGATTCGTCGCCCGACCTCGCTGTGGTAAACTCCGGCAGCAGCAATGTTTCTATCCTCCTCAATCAGACGGACGTCGTCCCGCCCGGCGCGTTCTCGATGCTCTCTCCCGCCGACGGCGCGGCGTCGCTGCCGCTGCCCGAGATTGTTATGAACTGGCCCGGGAACTCGCCCACCGTGCGATGGTCCCGCGCGTCGGGCATCCTCAACACATACACGCTCACCATCGCTACATCGCCCGACCTCACCGGCGTCGTCTATCAGGAGTCCGGCCTCGTGTCGCTGGAATCGGAAATACCCTCCGGAGTGCTCGATTTAGACAAGAGGTATTACTGGGGAGTGACCGCGACCAACCTCGCGGGATCGACGCCGGCGTCGCCCGCCTCGTTCACATTCCGCACCGCTGCGAGCGCCGACCTCAACGGCGACGGCGTGGTCAACGGCATGGATCTGCTGCACCTGCTCAACTCGTGGGGCGTGGCGGTCGGGCAATGACGGATCGGCCGCTGCACTGACGCGCCCGCACATCGCGCTCTCACCCGCCGGGCTTCCCTGGCCGGCGTATCCGCGTCAATCCTCCCCATGGACGACCCCGATCCCGCCGTCACGCGACTTCTTTCAGATCAGGCCGGGGCCGCGCCGGCGGATCGGGCTGCGGAACTCCTGCGGCTGGTTTACGAGCAGCTCCGCAGTGCCGCGCAAGCCCGACTCGCCCGCGAGGCGCCCGGGCCAGGCGCGCCCGCGTCGCGCGAGCGGCGGCCGGTGTCCCGGGTGTCGCCGTCGGCCTGACCGATGTTTCGTCGTCGGCGTCGCGGGATTCCGAGCGGATCGTGGCAGTCTACGCCGCGTTGTCGCGTTTGGAGGAAGTTCGCCGCGTCGCTGCGGGATGTTAAGTCCAGTTAGATAGAAGGATGAGGAGGTCTACGCCGTCGACTACGCCGTCGTTGTTGAGGTCGCCGGGGCACTCATCGGGCGCCTGGGGGCATGGCCCCCAGCCGTTGAGGAGTATGAGGAGATCTTGGCCGTTGACTACGCCGTCGCCGTTGAGATCGCCGGGGATACGCTCAGTTGCAGAGCAACCCTGCCACTTGGCGATGTTGGAGACACCGACAGTGGGCACGGTGAATAAGCCCCCGGCGTAGAGGGCGGGGCCGGAACGATCGTCGAAGACTATCAGGTCGCGGAGACTACCGTTGGCCCCGCTGTCCAGAGGTGACCAGTTGGAGCCGTCCCATCTGGCGATGAGGTTGATGCTCTCGCCGTCGACGGTGGTGAAGCCGCCGCCGACATATAGGGCGCGCTCAAAGACCGTCATGGCATAAACCAAATTGTTATTTACCCCATTGCCCAGGGGAGTCCACGAGGCGCCGTTCCATTTGGCTATGCGGTTGGCGGGACCGCCGCCGGCGGTGGTGAAGCCGCCCCCGGCGTAGAGAGCCGGGCCGTCCCCGGGGCCAGAGCCGTCGTCGAATACAGTCAGGGAGAAGACCGCCGCGTTCACTCCGCTGCCCAGTGGAGAACAGGATACGCCGTCCCATTTCGCGATGTTGCTGGCGCTCACGCCGCCGGCGGTGGTGAACTGGCCCCCCATGTAGAGCGCGGGGCCGTCACCGTCATCGAATACCGTCATGTCCTGGATCCAATTCTGGCCTAAGCCTCCACTCACGCCTCCGGGCCCGAAGGGATACCACACTCGATCTCGCAGCCATACAGCAATGCGATCTGCGGGCACTCCATCCGCTTCGGTGAAGAATCCCCCGACATAAAGTGCTGGTCCTAAACCGGAACCGTCATCGAAGACTTCCAATGCCCCAACCCAGTCGTTCAGCCCGCTTTCCAATGGCGACCACGATTTGCCGTCCCACTTTGCGATGTAGTTGGCAGGCGCGCCGCCGGCGGATGTGAAGAATCCACCGGCGTAGAGGGCGGGGCCGTCCCCGTCGTCGAAGACCGCCAGCGCGCGGACCAAGCCGTTCGTACCGCTTCCCAGGGGCGACCATGAGGAGCCGTTCCATTTCGCGATATTGTTGACGGTCACGCCGCCGGCGGTGGTGAAGGAGCCACCGGCGTAGAGGGCGGGGCCGTTCCCGTCGTCGAAGACAGTCATGGCCTCGACGGTGTTGTTTACGGCTTGCGTGCCGCCGAAGGTCGGCGCCCACTGCGGGGCACAATCGACGTCTGAGCTAGCGAAACGGAAGCCCTGAGCTAGGTTCTCGTTCGCCGAGTTGCTGCCGAATTGGTTTGTCGACCACAGGCCCATCTGGCCGCTGAATATTCCGCCGCCCCGGACTATTGCCGTCGTGAGAGGGGGACCGTGGGTCACGGTCTCGGTCCACTCCCAAACGTTGCCGGTCATATCGAACGCTTCGTAGAAGCTTGTGCTGCCCGCCGATCCCACAGTGGTAACGTTGCCGTCCAGGCTGTTCCAGTCGGCGCCCGTGCCGTAGTTCACCACGTTTGCGCCTGGGTTCGCGACATCGCCAACGGGCGTTGCTGAAGCGATCGTCGGCACGCTGTTGCTCCGCGTTGCGTACAGCCAGTAGTCGTCGAAGTCGCCGCCCTGTGACGCGGGCTGGTAGTAGCCGGCCTTGAACCATTCGTCGTTAGTCGGAATGAACACTTGGTCTGGGTTCGAGAGATCGCGGGTGATGGCGCTGATCGTGGTCGGCCCTGTGAAGGTGTACGCGCCGAACTCGGTGCTGCCCGAACCCTGCCCGTTGGTCATCCAGTTGGCCATTCGAGCGGCGTCGAACCAGCCCACGAAGTTCACGGGTTTGTTGCCCATGTTCGGCTTCACAGTGTAGGTGAAGTTGCCGGGGACGCCGATGCGGGTTATGCCGCCGCGGGCGTCGGAGCCCATGAGGGTGTTGTAAAGCCCGTTCGGATCGATTACGGCGGCGACGGCGTTCAGGAACACGGTGTATTGATCGTTGGTAACCTCGTGGGTTCCGATCCGAAATTTGTAGGAGACCGCGCCGAAGCCCGTGGTGGGATCGGACTTGTTACCCGAGTTTCCTACGACGGACCAGTCCATAACGATCTGCGCATGGGACATGGTCGTGACTGACAGCACCACGGCGGCGGACGCTAGGGATAGCGGTTTCAGGATTCGATACATTGCCCGTTCCTTTCGTGTGTGGCCGGTTCGAACCTGCTGAGATTTACCCAGGGGTCGATCAGCCGTTGGATTGGGGACTGTGGGGACGATGGGGACTGGGGGGACGATTTGAGTTACTGAGTTCGCGGGTCCAAAGCCGCGGTGCGCGGCCAGAATCCCCCGAAATGTGACTGTGAGAGGCCCGAAACTCGGCTGTACAAATGTGATCCGAAGCATGGCTGCCGCGCAAAAAACATGCGGCCCTTTTCCATGCTCAGCCGGGAGTACCCGTTTGCTTCTCCGCCCGTGTTCGTCGCGGGTGGTTCAGCGTGAGTTTATCGCCTGTTCGCCCTGATTGCAAGATAATTCCGGGTTTTTCAGCGGGTCGGCGGGCGTGGTAGAGTGGTCGGGATGCTCCCGCCGGGCGACATACTCATCGGGGAGCGCGCGATCGCGTCGCGCGTGGGCGAACTCGCGGGCGAACTCGCCTCGGCGTTGCGGGCGGACCTCGAAGCCGAGGGCTCGTCGCTCGACACGCCGGGGCGGGTGGTGATGATCCCGGTGCTCTCGGGAGCGATCGTGTTCTTCGCGGATCTGATCCGCCGGCTGCCGGTCGCGCTCGCGACCGAGTGCGTGAGCGTTAGCAGTTACCCCGGCGCCGCGACCGCGTCGGTGGGGGCGAGCCTGGCGTCGGCGCTCCCGGGCGATCTCGGCGGGCGCCATGTTGTGATCGTCGACGACATCCTCGACACCGGCAGGACGCTCGGGCTTTTGCAGCGGGCGATCCTCGCGCAAAGGCCGGCGTCGCTGCGGATATGCGTCCTTCTTCGCAAGGAGCGCGAGCGCGATGTTGATGTGCAGGCCGACCTCGCGGGGTTCGACATCCCGGACGTCTTCGTGGTCGGGTACGGGCTGGATTACGACGGGCACTACCGCAACCTGCCCGAGGTCCGTGTGCTGCGCGAGCCGGGCGCGATATGAAATATTACGACACCAGACCGGATTCGCTCGCCAGGCTCGACCCGATCGAGCCGACCCGGCTCTGCGCCGACGCCGGGGGGGCGGGAGTCGTCGGGCCTGACGCGGGGGACGACCCGATCGCCTGGCGGTCCGTGCTGGGTGTCGCTATGGACCCGGGCGAGATCGTCATCCTCGTGTGCCGGCGCTCGGCGTGGATCGACGCAGCCATCGGCGTCGCGGCGGGACTCGTGGCGGGAGCGGCGGCGTGGGTAGTCCTCCGCGCGACGGGCAGCCTCGTCACCGCGACGCCGATCGCCTTCGTCACGCTGCTCGCCGCGACCGCGGTCTTCATCCTCGAACACGTCCGCAGGCTGTATGTCCTCACCGATCGACGCGTGCATCGGCGCGACCGAAGGCTGACGCGCGTCGATGTCTTCGAGGCGCCTCTGGTCGCGGTCAGGCGCGTCGAACTTCTTAGAAATGATGCGCAGACGCGTGTCGGCGCCGGGACGATCGTGTTCGCCGCGGACGGGCGCGCGGTCGTCTGGCCGAGCGTCGGCGACGCGGCGAGAGTGCACGAGATCGCCGAGCGGGCCGTGCAGAGATACGGCGGGTCGATGCGCGGGATGTAAGTTTAAGACGCACGGGCGGGACGCCCGCGCCACTGTTTGCGCCCGCGCCGCTGTTGCTGACCCCCTCTCCCCCTGGGAGAGGGATGGGGAGAGGGCATTCCGTTGCTTTGCACTAGCCGTGCGATATGCCCCGAAAGCCCAGGGATGAAATCCCTGGGCTTTGGGCGCATGGCGAGCGGAATGCGCGAGGCGCCGGATGTCCAACTCGCCGGCGCGTCCGGGGGTCGGAATCGTAATATGGTGTGATTTCAGCCGCGGAGCGACGGGGTCGGCCGGGGCGTGTCCGCGCAGGCGGCGCGGGCGGAGAGCGTTTCGTGCAGCGGCGCGGGGGCGCCTTCGAACAGCAGGCTCATGCAGGTCAGGCCCGCCTCGGCTTTCATGAGTTCGGAGATGTCCGCGGCGTCTGTCTCCACGCCCAGCGATTCGACGATCTCGCGCGTGCGCGGGAAGCACCCGCCGACGAGCGTGCGGGCGTTGAGCCGGAGCGTGTTGGCGGCCCAGGGTTCGCCCGGATGAACCGCGACAATCTCGGCGCCGGCCTCGGCCATCGCGGATGTGTCGATCCACGCGGGGTTCGCCAGCACGCGCCGATCGCCAAGCCAGGACGCGCCGGTTGTAAGGTGCAGGCAGCCCGTCACCGGGACCGCGACGACCGTGTACCCGATCGGCTCGGCGATGGCGCGGAGTTGCGAGACGCCCGCTTCGTTGGTGCGGGTGGAAAGGCCTACGAAGATCGTGCGATCGACGAGGAAGGCGTCCCCGCCTTCGAGCGTGCCGGGCGGGATGATGCGGGCGATCTCGCGTTGCGATGAGAGCAGGCGTTCGACGAGCGCGACCTCGGGCGCCCGGCTGGCGCGGCGCATGCGCGCGAGGACAGCGACCCCTTCGAGCACGAGGGCCGTGTCCTCGACGAAGCAGCAGTCGGGCATGCCCGGCTCCGGAGGGAGCGAGACGACCTCGGCGCCCATGGCGCGGAGGGCGCTCTCGTAAGCGGCGTGCTGGCGCGCGGCCCGGCGGGGGTCGATCGCGCCGCGGTCCATGTACGTCAGTTCGCACGCGCCCAGCCCCGGGCTGACCTGTCGTGTGATCGCGATCATTGTCATGTTATATTCATTCCGGGTTCGCGGGGATATGTCGTCAGACGCCGGCGCGGTCGCGCGCAGCGGCGATCGCGTCGATGCAGGTCCGGATGTGCTCGGCGAGGTCCACGCCGATCTCCTCGGCTCCGAGACGGATGTCCTCCCGGCTCACCGCGGCGGCGAATGACCTGTCCTTGAGTTTCTTCTTAACGCTCGACGGCTCCATCCCTTCGACCCCCGTCGGGCGCACCTTCGCGCACGCCACGATGAAGCCCGCGAGTTCGTCGACCGCAAAGAGTGAACGCGCCATCGGTGTGACGCGGGGCGTGTTCGTGTACGCGGCGTGCCCGAGGATCGCGGTGCGGATCTCCTCGTCGACGCCGAGCGCTTCGAGGTGTCTCACACCGATGTAAGGGTGCTCGGCGGGGGTCGGGTGCTTCTCGTAATCGAAGTCGTGGAGCAGCCCGGCGACGACCCAGCGGTCGCGGTCGGCGGGGGCGAGTCGGTCGGCGTACGCGCCCATGCACGCGGCGACGGACTCCATGTGCCCGCGCAGGGATTCCGACTGCGTCCACTCGCGCATCAGGGATCGGGCTTCTTCGGGGGTCATCGGGCCGCGATCGTAGCAGAATCGGCCCGCGATTCAGGCGGCCCGGGCCGAGCGCCGCCCGATGTAATCGGCGCACAGGCCGATGAGTTCGTCGCGGTTGATCGGCTTGGTGGCGTAGTCGTCGCACCCGGCGCCGAGACAGCGTTCGCGGTCGCCGGTCATGGCGTGGGCGGTGAGGGCGATGATCGTCCCGCGGTAGCCCGATCGGCGGAGTTTGCTGGTCGCGGTGTAGCCGTCCATCACGGGCATCTGCATGTCCATCAGGATTATGTTATAAGGTGCGCCGGCGCGGGACGCTGCGTCGGCCATCTCGAACGCGTTACGCCCGTTCTCAGCGAGGTCCACTTCCGCCCCGGCCTTGCGCAGGATATGGCTGATGAGGCGCTGGTTGTCCGGCCCGTCCTCCGCGAGAAGGAATCGGCCGGACAGCGGCTTCGTCGCGTCTTTCCTGGCGGTGCGGACGGCTTCTTCCTCAAACCGCTCGGGCATGGCAGACAGCGACGGCGATTCGACCATCACCGCGCCGGACAGGTCTCCAACGCTGAGGGTCAGTGTGAACGTGCTGCCGGCGCCGGGAGTGGATTCGACCTCGATGTCCCCGCCTAGCATCCGGACCAGACTGCGCGAGATGCTAAGCCCGAGGCCCGTGCCCCCGAAGTGCCTGGTCGTCGAGGTGTCGCCCTGGGCGAACGGGCGGAAGAGCCGATCGATCTGCTCGGGCGTCATCCCGACGCCGGTGTCGATCACGCTGATTCTGAGCCGATGGTCCGGATCGGCGGCGTCCGATGCGATCCCGGCGACGATGCGCACGCCGCCCGACTTAGTAAACTTAATCGCGTTTCCCACGAGGTTCAGGAGAGCCTGTCGCAGGCGCGTCGGGTCGGTGCGGATGACGCCGGGCATCGGGCCGATGAACTCGACGTTGAGGGACAGTCCCCTCTCCTCGGCCCGGACGCGCATGAGCGAGTAGACCTCCGAGAGAATCTGCACCGGGTCGCACGCGACGCGCTCGACGGTCATGCGGCCCGCTTCGATCTTGGATATGTCGAGGATGTCGTTGATGATGGACAGAAGGTGCGCGCCGTTGCGACGGATGATGGTCACCGCGTCGAGCACGTCGCTCTGAGACTTGCCGGGCTCGAGGAGCACGTCCGCGTAGCCGAGGATCGCGGTCATCGGAGTGCGGATCTCGTGGCTCATGTTGGCGAGGAACTCGCTCTTGGCGCGGTTGGCGTTCTCAGCCCGGCGGTTGGCCGCTTCGAGGGCGCGGGTGCTCTCTTCGAGCGCCGCGATCTGGGCCGCCTGGAGACGAGATGATTCACGCAGCGATCGCGTGACGCGCCTGCCGTGCGCCGTCGCGAGCAGCATCAGCGCGAGCGCCCCGGCCGCTCCCGCAGCGACCATGCGCCCGAATGTCGTCGCGCGCCCGGCTCGCGTCTCGAGCGCCAGCCGACGGAGTTCGGCGTCGGCGGCGAACGCCGCGTCGATCGTCTCGACGGAATTATCGTAGAGCGAGTCGAGCCGGGCCAGCGCCGCCTGGGCATTGTCGTATTCGCCTGCTTCAAAGGAATCGAAAGCATTGCGGGATTCGGCGGCGATCGCGTCGATGGTCTGATTGAGCCGGGCGAAGAGCGGTCGCAGGACCGCGGATTCCATCGGGCCGGCGGCTAGCGCGCGCGTCGAGCCTCGCACCGCTTCGTGGAACGCATCGAGCGCATCGTTGAGGCGTTCGGCTTCGGTTTCGGTGTCG
Organism: Phycisphaeraceae bacterium; assembly: GCA_039794205.1. Classification (GTDB taxonomy): domain Bacteria; phylum Planctomycetota; class Phycisphaerae; order Phycisphaerales; family UBA1924; genus J020. The sequence continues at coordinate 179,519 of JBDIVU010000008.1, read as the reverse complement.
TAGGTTTCGAAGACGCGTTTGCCGGGCGCCGCGACCGCTAGCGCCCGCTGCGCGACGTGGACCAGCGATTGCACGCGGGCGCTCTCGCGGCGTCCGTCATCGACTGCGGACTCGAACTCGCGGACCAAGCCGAAGGCGACGGCGACGCCGGTGATAAGCGTCGCAGCGGTAAGCCCGCTGAGCATGAGGTGGCCGCGTTCGAGGGCGCGCGTTGGGCGCGCCGAACGGGGGTGAGAGTCCTTCCGCGCGGGCGCGATGTTAGAAGTTTCTTCCGGGGAGGGCTTATATAAGGGCATCGCGGCTCCTTGATCGCCGCCGGCGCGGGGGGGCTGCGCCGGGGAGACGCCGATGCCATCGACAGGACCGGGGGCACCCTTGAATCGGAGACCGGAGTAATCAACAATTTTGTTCCGGCGAGACGCGATAGATATATACGCGCCATTTCGCCCCTCGAAAGTCGGGCCGCCGGCACGGCCAGTTGCGCCGGGCGCAAGAGTGGCGCGGGCGCAACCGGTGGCACGGGAGCGAACAGTGGCACGGGCGTCTCGCCCGTGCGCTGACTGCATCGCTTCATTATTACAACCAACGACCGGGCCGGGGACGGCCCGGCTCGGGCGCTCCGGGGTGGCACGGCTGTCCCGAGCCGTGGTGTTGAGTTCGAATTGCAGCGAGCGCCTGACGAACAGCGATATAAGCCCAGGGATTAATCCCTGGGCTTTGGATAGACGGCGCGCTTCGCGCGATTCACCCCCAGCACCGGTCGCCCCTCACCCCGGCCCTCTCCCGGGGGGAGAGGGCGGCAGCAACAGTGGCACTGGCGCAACAGTGGCGCGGGCGTCTCGCTCGTGCGCTCCTACAGAAATAATAAAGCCTGACTATCGCGGCGCCGCAGATCAGCAATCCGACACCGCGCTGTGAACACGAAAAAATCAACGCTCGACGATCCAATGATGTAATGCTTCACAGCGCGTTGACTATCTCGGCCAGCGCCTCGACGCTGCGGGTGTCGAGGGCCCGCCGGACTTTCGGGTCGCCCGCTGCGACCTTCGCCAAGGCCCGCTCGGCCCGCTTCCAGAGCGCGTCCACTTTTTTCGGTGAGTCTGCGAGGTAGAGGTCCGAGACGACCTCGCCGAGCGTCTGCCGGGCGATCGTGTCGAGGTGCTCGTAGTAGCGGTTGACGATCCTGCGCTGGTGAGCGCTGAGGTCCTGACCTTTCGCCATCGGTCGTGCTCCGGGTGCTGGCAGCGCGGCGTGCGTTCTCGGACGTTCGACGCGCGCCGGGGGTGACGTGTCTGATCTGTCGGCGGGTGCGTCCGCGCGGGTTCGAGCATGTATAACCGCCCGGTGGGGTCGGCGCCGTCGGTCCGCGTCGAACGCCCACTCGGAGAAGAACAGAGCGAGGAACCAACCCAATGACGGCACACGCACTCACCCGGCGAGCGGGCTACGCGCTCGCGCTCGGGCTTTCGGCATCACTCCTATTCGCCCACCCGGCGGATGCGCAGCAGCGACGAATGCCCCCGGGCGGCGCGCCCGCAGCGGCGGCCGGCGGCGGCGGCTCAAACAGCAACGCCTCATTCATCAAGCCTTACGACGAGATCGTCACCGATAAGTTCTCCACGAAGCCCGGCATGTTCCTCGTCCACACCGACGGAACAAAGGTTCTCTACGAGATCCCCGCGAGCGCACTCGACTATGACATGGCGTGGGTCACACAGATCGCCGAGACGCAGGCCGGCTCGTCCTTCGCGGGCATGCCCGTGCGCAACCGCGTCGTCCGCTGGGAAAAACGCGGCGAGAAGATCCTCCTCCGCGACGTGAAGTATTCCATCCGCGCCGACACCGAGGACTCGGTCAAACTCGCCGTCGAGGCGACGAGCGTCCCGCCGATCATCCGGGCGTTCGACATCAAGGCGTGGGGCAAGGACCAGGCAGCGGTCATCGACGTGACCGACCTCTTCACCAGCGATCAGTCGGAGTTCAGCGCGGCGCAGCAGCTCAACGCGACCGGCGTTGATTCGAGCCGGACGTTTATTGATTCGGTCAAGTCGTTCCCGCGGAACATCGAGACGCGGGTGCTGATGACTTACCGCCCGCGTCCGCCGCAGCAGGGGCCGGGCGGTTTCGGCGGGCCGGGCGGCGGCGGTGCGCAGCGCGACCCGTCGCAGTCGGGCGTCACCGCGCTCATCCATCACTCGATGATCAAACTGCCCGAGAACCCGATGCAGCCGCGCGAGTGGGACAGCCGGGTCGGGTACTTCAATGTTTCGTTCGAGGACTACGCGGACGACTCGACGCACGAGGTTCAGACCAAGCGTTACATCACGCGCTGGCGCCTCGAGAAAAAGGATCCGGACGCGGAACTGTCCGAACCGATCAAGCCGATCGTGTGGTACATCAGCCGCGAGGTTCCCGAGAAGTGGCGCCCGTACTTCAAAGCGGGCGTCGAGCAGTGGCAGCCCGCGTTCGAGGCGGCGGGGTTCAAGAACGCGATCGTCGCTGCGGACCCGCCGTCGGTGCGTGAAGACCCGGACTGGGATCCGGAGGACGCGCGCTACACGACGATCCGCTGGCTCCCCTCGAACATCCCCAACGCCTTCGGCCCGCACATCAACGACCCCCGCACCGGCGAGATCATCGAAGCGGACGTGCGCATGTATCACAACGTTATGAAACTCGTCCGCGACTGGTACTTCATCCAGGCCGGGGCCAGCGACGAGCGGGCGCAGAAACTCCCCATGCCCGACGATCTCATGGGCGAACTGATCCAGTTCGTCGTGGCGCACGAGGTCGGGCACTCGCTCGGCTTCCCGCACAACATGAAAGGCTCGAGTTCTTACACCATCGAACAACTCCGCGACCCGGAGTGGACGAAGAAGAACGGCACGGCGCCTTCGATCATGGACTACGCCCGCTTCAACTATGTCGCCCAGCCCGAGGACGGCGCCGGCCTCATGCCCCAGGTCGGACCCTACGACCACTTCGCCGCCGAGTGGGGCTACCGCCAGTTCCCCAAAGGCGCGGACGAGAAGGCGGAACTCGAGAAGATCGTCAAACGCCAGATCAACGAGCCGATGTTCCGCTTCGGCAACCCCAACGCATTCGTTGACCCGACGCAGCAGACCGAAGACCTCGGCTCCGACGCGGTTGAAGCCACGCGGCTCGGCCTGGCGAACCTCAAACGCATCGCCGGGTTCCTCATCGAGGCGACCAGCAACCCGGGCGAGGACTACGGGCTGCTTTCTAATATGTACAATCAGGTGCTCGGCCAGTGGGGCCGGGAGATGGTGCACACCGCGAACGTGGTCGGCGGCGTAGAGCAGATCAACCTCTACTTCGGGGACGCGGACCGGCGGTTCTTCCCGATTGATTTCGACAAGCAGCGCGAGGCGGTGCGGTTCCTGCTCGACAACGCGCTCGCCACGCCGGACGATGAGTTCGTCAACCCCGACATCCTCGGCAGGATCGAAGCGACCGGCTCGCCCGACCGCATGCTCGCGCGCCAGCGTCAGGTGCTGGGCGTTCTTATGAACGGCAACCGCATCAAGCGCATGGCCGAGGTCGCGCACACCAACAACAACGCCTACACGCCCGCAGAGTTCTACGAGGACGTCCGCACCGGCCTGTTCGCGGAACTCGACGACCGCGCGGTAGAGATCAACGTCTATCGCCGGAATATCCAGCGCGCCTACGTCGATGCGCTCGCCGGTCAGGTCGCGGCGGCGGCGGCGGATTCGGACGCGGCGGCGCTGGCGCGGCTCAACCTCGCCACGCTCCGGACGACGATCGACGAACGCGCCGGCCGTGCCCGCAGCGACACGACCCGCGCCCACCTCGCCGACCTCGCGGCACGGATCGACAAGGCGCTCAAGACCGACTGATCTAACAATCTCTAACTCGAACTGATCGCCGACGCCGGGTCCACGCCCGGCGTCGGTTTTTTGATGGCGTCGCCGGTTCGACGCGGCAGGGGATCAGTGGTGGTGCGAACTGAGGGCCGGGCCGAACTCGAGCCGGGCCGTCCCCGGCCCGGTCGTTGGTCTTACATATGAAAGTTGATCGTGAAAGTGCACACTGAGCGCACGGGCGGGACGCCCGCGCCACTGTCGCTGTTCAAGCACGGGCGGGACGCCCGTGCCACTGTTTGGGCCCGCGCCACTGTTGATGCCCCCATCTCCCCCCGGGAGATGGATGGGGTGAGGGGCGACCGGTGCTTCGCGCATCTCGCGCGCGATGCGCATTGTGCCCGGGGATTTCATCCCCGGGCTTTCGGTTGTGATATGCGTCGCGGCGCGATCGACAACAGTGTTCGGATATCAGTTTCACACCGGGTCGGCGAGCCGCTGGTACTCGCGGAGCCGGGTGTAGAGTTCTTCTCTGGTCAGCGTCGCTAGCCGATCGAGGCTGAAAGATTCGAGCGTGAACGACGCGATCACCGTCCCACGCGAAAGCCCCTCGCGGAGCATGTCGAACGTGACCGGCTCGCCCCCGAAATGCTCGGCGCTGTGCCGCGCGGCCACGTGCCCGAGCATCCCGCCCGCGAAGCTGTCGCCCGCCCCGGTGGGGTCGATGACCTTCTCCGCCGGGTAGGCCGGCAGCGCCGCCAGCCCCTCGCGGTGGACCATGACGCACCCGTGCTCGCCTTTCTTAATAACCGCAAAACTCGGCCCCATGTCGAGAATCGCCCGCCCCGCCGAGATCGGGTTGCGCCTGCCCGTGAGGAGCCTGGCCTCCTGATCGTTGAGCACCAGCCCGTCGATCTGGCGCAGCAGCCCTTCGAGATCCCCCCTCGCGGTGTCGATCCAGAGGTCCATCGTGTCGGCGACGGCGATCGCGCGATCCCCGAAACCTTCGAGCAGTTCCCGCTGCACCGCCGGGTGAGTGTTCGCAAGAAATACATACTTCGAGTCGCGGTATTCCGCCGGGGATCGCGGCGGGGCCTCTGCGAGCACGCCGAGGTCCGTGAACAGCGTCTCGCGCACGTTCATGTCGTCGAGGTAGCGCCCGCCCCACGCGAACGTCCGGCTGTCGGGCCGTTCGTCAAGCCCGACGACGCAGACATTCGGGAACCGCGCCAGCGTCGCCCGATGCCCGTCGGTGAAGTCGCCCCCGACCGCGGCGACCATGCGCACCGGCGTGAAGAACGACGCCGCCGCGGAGAAGTAAGTCGCGCTCCCGCCCAGCACACGCTCGGCCCGGCCGGTGGGCGTCTCGACGGTGTCGATCCCGATCGTTCCCGTGACAATCAACGTCATCGCCCGAGTGTAGGACGAATCCGCGCCAGTCACACCCTCGCCGCGGAAACATGCTCGACCGCGTTGCGGAACATCCGCGCCCCGGGCGTCGGCTCGTCACAACCCGCCGCCCCGGGCCTGGTCCACGACGGGTGCTGTCGGCGGTCGGCGAATCGCTCGGGATGAGGCATCAGCCCCAGCACCAGGCCAGTCGGATCGCACACGCCCGCGATCGAACGCATCGACCCGTTCGGGTTTGACGTGTAGCGCACCGCGATCTGCCCGCCGGCTTCGAGCGCATCGAGCGTCGATTCGTCCGCGACTAAACGCCCCTCGCCGTGCGCGATCGGCAGGATCGCGTCGGCAGCGGGCACGTCTTGAAGCCCGGCTGTCCATATGCACCGCGACTGCGGGTACTCGACGCCGACCCACGCGTCGATGAACCTCGCCCCGGCGTTCTCCGCGAGAGCCGCCGACCGTGCGGCCGAACCATCAACGCCCGGCAGCAGCCCCACCTGCGTCAGAACCTGGAACCCGTTGCACACGCCGACGATCGGCACGCCTCGCGCCACAGCCTCGGCGAGCGCCCCGAGCAGCCGCTCCCGCACCTTCATCGCCAGCACTCGCCCGGAGGCGATGTCGTCCCCGAAACTGAACCCGCCGGGGAAGCCTACCAGGTCCGCCGACGCCAGAAACGCCGGGGCCGCTGCGAGACGGTCGATGTGAACATGCACGGGCCGGGCGCCGGCGTCGGCGAACGCGCGCGACAACTCGGCGTCACAGTTCGTCCCCGGAGCGCGAACAATCAACGCGACAGGCCGATCGTGCATGCGGACATAGTACCACCGTCCGCGCGATAGCAGCCGACATAACCCGCACGGCCCGCACGGGCGAGACGCCCGTGCCACTGGGCAGTTCAAGCACGGGCGAGACGCCCGTGCCACTGGGCAGTTCAAGCACGGGCGGGACGCCCGTGCCACTGTTCGCGCCCGTGCCACAGTTCGCGCCCGTGCCGCTGTTGCTGACCCCCTCTCCCCCCGGGAGAGGGCCGGGGTGAGGGGGAAACGGTGCTACGCGCAAACCGCGCGCGATGCGCTCAAAGCCCAGGGATTACATCCCTGGGCTTTCGTCGTGATATGCAAGGCTCGCCCCTGTGACGCCCGCGCCTGAGGCAAAAGAACACCGGCGGGCCGCGAAGCCCGCCGGCGAGTTATGTCAGCCGGTTCGACCTGATTGATGAGCGAGGGTCAGGACGTCCCGATTCGATTCGAAAGAATCAGCGGCGACGACGCGCGGCGGAGAGGCCGGCGAGGCCGAAGAGAGCGATCGCACCCGGGGTCGGGATGACGGGATCGTCACCCTGAGTGAACGTGACGTTGAAGAGGAACGGGACCGGGCTGGAGCGGGTGCCGAAGGAGAAGCCGCCCTGGAGCAGGCCGCCGGCGTTGAGGGCGATCTCGACCTCGGGGATGCCGTCGACAACGGTCGCGGAGCCTTCGCCGGGGCTGACCGCGAAGGAGTTGAACGATCCGTCGCCCTGGGTACCTAGGATCACGAGCTGCCAGAGGAAGACGCTGTTCGCGCTGAACGGGTTCCCAGCGTTCGTGCGGGCGACGCCGACGCCGTTGGTCGCTTCGGCGTTGAAAATGCCGCCGACATACGCAGTGGTGGATTCGGACGTGCCGGGTTCGAGCGAGATTGAGGCACGGCGGGGATCCTCTACACCCTCATCAGGATCGTAGCCGAGCGAACCGTAGGAATCCCAGCGGACGTTACCGAACGCGGGGTTCAGAGCTCCGACTGTCGGGGCGATAACGCCACCGAGGCCGAGGCCAAAGTTATCTGTTTGCTGGCTGAACGACGTTCCGGGCTGCTTCACGCTGAAGTCGACGCGCGTCATCGACAGGACGTGGTTCGCGGCGTTGTTGGGCAGGCCGGCGATCTGGCCCGGGCCGTCGAACTCTGCGAAAATGCGCAGCACTGTCGCGGCTTGGCCCAGCGCAGCCGAGGCGGCGGCGCTGTCGCCTTCGATAATGCGGACGCCGGTGACGGCTGCCTGTGCAGCCGACGCGCCAACGGCCAGGCCGGCGGCGACTACGAGTGTACGAATCATGGAGACTCTCCTCTGTTATTTCTTCTCATCCAGCGCCGCGTGCACTCAGCACGGGACGCACGACACAGTGACCGGCTGACCGGGCACACACGATGCTCCTCCAATATACCCGGGGCTTTCCACAACGCCAGACCCTTCTACGCATTTTTGCGCGCGAAATTGGTGAGCAGGGAAAAAGAATCGGGCTGTACGGCCCGCCTTTATTGGACCGCACACCAAAATGGGTCGTTCGCCGGGGCATGGAACTCCTTTGCAGCGTCATATTCGCTGGCGACGGGCGACGTGTTCCGGAAAAACACCGACGCCGGCGACCGCGGCTCTCACCTCCCCGCGATCCCGCCGTCCGGCGCAGGGCCGACCCCGAGCCGGCTGTCCCCGAGCCGGGCCGTCCCCGGCCCGGTCGTTGGTCGTCCAAATATAAGTACACAAACAGCGCACGGGCGAGACGCCCGTGCCACTGCTGCTGTTCAAGCACGGGCGAGACGCCCGCGCCACCGTTCGCGCCCGTGCCACTGTTTCTGACCCCCTCTCCCCCCGGGAGAGGGTTGGGGAGAGGGGCGACCGGTGGGCGTGATTCGCGCTTTTTCCCGAAAGCCCAGGGATTCCATCCCTGGGCTTTATGGTTGGCGATCATCGCGGGGTTGTTCAGTCCCCGTCGGCTTTGGTGATCGTGACGCGGTCGGGGATCCAGCCCGGGCTGAAGAGGGCGCCGTCGATCTGCGTGTGGAGCATGAGTTCGCCGAAGGGGCCGACGCGCTGGACGCTGGCGCCGGGCGAAGACTTCACGTACGCGACGCGGGGCTGGGAGATGTAATCACGCAGGTCGGTCTCGCCCCAGATGACCATGTCGATCGGCATGCCGTCGGGCGTCGAGAGGACGACGCGGTCGCGCTGGTTGTTCAGCGCGACGGTGCGCTTGGCGTTGCCGAGGTTGAAGACCCATGCGTTGTTGAAGTGCGGGTTGCGAGAAGCGGGCGCCGAGGTCGCCCCGCCCACCGGGCCGACGATCTCGGTGTTGTACCCGTTGAAGAGCAAGGCGATCTCGCCCGGCTCGAGCGAGAGTTTCGGGAACGTGAATGTAATGGAGCCGTCGCGGTCGGTGATTGTGTAGCCGGTGAGGTCGATCTTGCGATTGTGCGGGTTGGCGATCTCGATGAACTCGTCGCCGACGGCGTCGCGCACGCCGTCGCCCGACGGGTCGCCCTCGGTGTCCTGAGGGACATGGAAGAAAACTTCGGTTATGACCGGATGCGGGAACGGCACTGTCTGAGGCGCCGCGGGAGCGACGGCGGGCGCCGCGGGCTGCGCGCCGATAGCCGCGGCGGCTGCGGAGAGGAGGAATAAAACGGGCGCCAGCGACAGTTTCATGCCAAGACCTCCGGGTGGGTAAAGCAAGATGATACCGTCAACCCTCGCCGACGGTTTGCTTCAATACCTGGAACGCATCCGACAGCGAGCCGCCGTATTCACGCAGCCAAGCAGGCGGATGCTCGACAGCGAAAGATAGCCAGGCGGTGTCCACACCGGCCTGTCCTCCGTGCTGCGAATGGACCCCGTCGCCGCTCTTCCAGCGTCGCATGATCTCGTCCTTGGGTACGACCCAGCAGTGCGCGTCGTACGGACAGATCCCGAGGCACACTATGAACTCGTACCGCTGGTCACGGATTTGCTGAAACTTGTACTGTCCGTTCTTCCAGCGAGTGCTTAGTTTGACTTCGACTCTGCGGCCATTCACGATCCGGTCTGCCTGAGAATCCGGGGACGGGGCGACTGACATGTTCTTGGCGGCGAGCCAGCCGGCGACCAGCATTTCGCCGATCTTCCCGCGCTGGCGCGAAGGTCGCAGTGTGATCCAGGAGAACGGGCTTCCGCCCCATTCTTCATTGAGCGGAAAGTCGGCTTCGATCGTGCCCCCGATGCCCGCCAGCAGCCTTACATCGGGGTCTGTGATCTTGCCCGTCAAGATTTGCCTCCGAAAAGCGCGGGCTGGGCGCTCGGCGACTCGATTTCCGTGCCGTGCATGGTCGGCCTCGCGTCCGCGAGTCGGCGGGCCATGACTTCGATCGCCTCGGGGTTGCTGTCGACGAGAGTGAAGTCCCGGCCGTGTTTCCACGCGGCTGCCCCGGTCGTGCCCGACCCGGCGAAAAAGTCCAGAACACGATCGCCCGCGTTCGTGTGCACCGTGATGATGCGTTCGAGTATCGAGAGCGGCTTCTGCGTCGGGTAGCCTGTTTTTTCTTTCCCGTTCGTAGGAACGATGGTGTTCCACCACACGTCGGTCGGGGTCTTGCCAGCAGCGGCCTTCTCCGCCCCGACCAGCGTGGGCGCCATGTACGGGATGCGGTCGATCGCGTCGTAGTTGAAGGTGTAGTTCGCCGGGTCTTTGGCGTACCAGAAGATGGTGTCGTGCTTGGTTGACCATTTCTGCTTGGATCGGGCGCCGTAGTCGTAGGACCAGATGATCTCGTTGATGAACGACTCGCGCCCGAAGATGTCGTCGAGCAGGATCTTGCAGTAGTGAGATTCACGCGGGTCGATATGGAAAAAGAGCGACCCGCCGGGCGTGAGCAGCCGATGCGCCTCGCGGAGCCTCGGCTCGATGAACGCGATGAAGTCGTCGAAACGGTCGTCGAAGGACTTGGAACCGACGCGGACGGTCGCGTAGCGTTTCCCGCCGAAGCCTGTGCGGTCGCCGGCGGTGTCGCGGAATGTTTTGATCTGCGTCCGGCTCTGGGCCTTGCCGGTGTTGAACGGAGGGTCGATGTAGATCAGTTCGAACGACTCATCGTCGAAGGTGCTGATGACATCGAGGTTGTCCCCGAAGTGGATGTCAGGCATGGTCGTAGCGTAGAAGAATCCGATTCACCGGTCCAGTTCCGCCGGGGCGATCATCGACAAGCCGGGCAGTCACGCTGATCGGACGGTGAAGGTCGCGGAGCCGCGGCATGGCGGTGCTCCACATTGTCAGAACGTCACGGTGTGAACAATCTCGCGGTCGAGCCGTTCCAAGTCAAGAGCGAGTTTCGACCGCCGGGCGGCGCCGTCGGCGTTGCGGAAGCCCTCCTGGAACCTGCCGGACGCGCGAACTAGGGCGGAATCCAGACGGATGCAGTGGATTTCTTCGAGCGTCATGCGGACTTTGCGAAGCCGTGACCAGCTCCCTCGCTCTTTCTTTGCCTTGACGTAGGCGCTTTCTTTGCCTTTGAGTTCGTCGTGCCACTTCTGAAACGCGCGGGTCTCCTTGTCGTTGTAGACGACCTCTCCTACCGCGAGGATCAATCCAACGGCGCCGAACTGGTCGCACGCCTGCTCGATCGCTTCGAGATCGTTCACGATAATCCGATGGCTCGACGTGTTGGATGCGTGGCACTTGAAGTCCCAGGGCGTCTCGCGGAACCCGTCGAAGCCGGCCCTGCCGAAGGTCGGCCCGGGGATGTCGAGGACGCCGGCCAGATGAGTGCAGCAGAGGTGCTCGAAGTACCACCCGATCCACTCCATCTGTCGCCAATGCCGCGAACCCTGCTCTTTCATTTCGAGTATCGCCGCTCGGCCGTCCCAAGACGACGGGAATCCGCGGGCTTTCGCGGCGAGGGCTTCGATCAGAGCGCCGGACCACATCACATGCCCTCGAACAGCGCGAACGGCTCCGCTTCAGCTTCGTCGGGTTCGTCGTCGGCGGACAGCCGGTAACGCCCGGATTCGAGCCGTTCGCGGGCAAATTCATAATATTCAGGGTTCAGTTCGAAGCCGAGATACCGGCGGCCCTGCATCCTGCTTACGACGGGGGTCTGGCCCGAGCCGAGGAACGGGTCCATCACGAGGTCGCCGGGTTCGCTGGAATACGCGAGGATTTTCCTGATGATCTCTGCGGGTAGTTTCGTCGGCGTCTTTTTGTCGCCGGTCCAGTACTCGCGCTTGATGTGCCAGACGTCTTCCTTGTCTTTGTAATGGGCGCTCCCGCCCTCGTCGTGCTTGGCGGCTTTGGCGAATCTCGCGTACGGGAAGAACTTGCGCAGTGAGTCGTTCTTGCAGACGTACAGGCAGTGGTAATGCGACGTGACGAACTTGCGTGATGTGACAACGCCGAACTGGTATTTCCATATTATGTGGTTTACGGTTTTGAAGCCGATGTCGTCGAGCGCGACGAGGATGTCCTTGAGGTTGTTCCAGCCGGAGAAGATGTACGCGCTGCCGCCGGGCTTGAGGCAGTCCCACACCCCTGAGAGCCAGGCGTGCGAGAACGCCGCGTAATCGCTCGCCTCGACTTCCTTGTACCCTTCGAGCACGCGCGACGCGGTCCGGTTGTAATTGCTGCGCTTTGCCTTGAAGTCGATGGCGAACGGCGGGTCGGTGATGACAAGATCGACCACGCCGGGCTGGACGCGGCGCATCCCCTCGACGCAATCCATGAGATGGATCGCGTCGGCGTGCTGGAGGCGATCCTTGCCGCTCACCGGTCCAGTTCCGCCGCCACGATGTTCAGTGAACCCAGCACCGCCACGAGGTCCGGCAGCATGTGCCCCTCGAGCATCTTCGGCATCGTCTGGTAGTTGATGAACGACGGCGGGCGCGTCTTGACGCGCCAGGCGCGGGGCGACCCGTCCGCGACCACGAAGTAACCGAGTTCGCCGTTGGCCGTCTCGTTGGCGCCGTAGCCCTCGGCGATCGGGGGCTCCCAGCCCCGGTTCGTCATAATAAGTTCGAAGTGCTGGATGAGGCCTTCGATGGAGCCGTAGACCTCGCTCTTGGGCGGCTTGACCGCTTTGGAATCCGTGAAAGCGTTCATCGGCCCGCCCGGGATGCGGTCGATCAGTTGCTCGATGATCCCGACCGACTGGCGGATCTCTTCGAGCCGGACCTGGAACCGCGCGTAGCAGTCGCCCGCTTCGGCGACCGGAACCTTGAAAGTCACCGCCGGGGCGCCCTGCCCGTCCCAGTTCTCTTTATAACAAAGGTACGGCTCGTCCTTGCGCAGATCACGACGGACCCCCGACGCCCGCGCCAGCGGGCCAGACAGCGACCACGCGATCGCGTCCTCCTCGCTGAACGTCCCGATCCCGACCGTGCGATCATAAAAAATCTTATTCCGCAGCACAAGCCCTTCGAGGTCGGCGAGCGCCCTGGGCAGGTCGTCGCGGATGAAGTCGGTGACGAGGCGTTTGAACATATCCTCGTCGGGCAGATCCATCATCGCGCCCCCGACGCGGGTCCAGTCGGGGTGGAAACGCTGGCCGGAGATGAAGTCGCAGATGTCGTAGACCTTTTCGCGGGGGTTAAAGGCGTAGAGGAAGCCGGTGATGGCGCCGAGGTCCAGCGCCGCGGCGCCGACGCAGAGCAGGTGGTCCTGGATGCGCGCCAGTTCCGCCATGATCGTCCGCACCGCTTTGCACCGCGGGGTGATGTCGATGCCGAAGACCGTCTCGACCGCGTGATGCCAGCAGATGTCGTTGGCGATCGGGGAGAGATAGTTCATCCGGCTGACGATGGTTACATACTGGTTGTAGTCGAGGTGCTCGCCGAGTTTCTCGAAACCCGAGTGGAGGTAGCCGATGTGGGGGGTGCAGCGGGCGACGCGCTCGCCGTCGAGTTCGAGGACCAGGCGAAGGGTGGTGTGGGTGGCGGGGTGCTGCGGACCGAAGTTCAGCACCCAGCGATCGCCGGTGTCGACGTGGTCCTTGAGGTACTCGGTCGAGTCGGCGTCAACATCGAACGGGGTGGCGGGCTTGAGCGTGTACGGCATTTCGGCGGCCTCCTGTCGGGGCGAGTATAGAGAAGGCGCCGAACGCCGCGGGCGCGATAGACGCCGCGGGAACGTCGCATGCACCGTGCGAGTAAAGCCCAGGGATGAAATCCCTGGGCTTTAAATGCATTGTGCGCGGTTCGCGCAAGGCACAGTTTCACACCTCACCCCGGCCCTCTCCCGGGGGAGTGGGGGTCAGCAACAGTGGCGCGAGCGTAAACAGTGGCACGGGCGTCTCTCCCGTGCGCGCGGTTCCAAGGCGGCGCGGGCTTCGTCGGCGGTCACGTCCGTGACTGATCCGCTCTTTTCTGTTTTCCTCTGTGTTCACATCCGCTGCGTCAGCGGATGGTGTCGATGCAGCCGAGCGTTCCGAGTATGAGGCTGACCACGCCGTTGACTGTGAAGAACGCCATGGGCAGTCCCGCCAGGCCGCGCTTCGCCACGATCACATGCTCGACGATGAGCAGCGCCGCAGCGAGCGCGGCGCCGCCCAGGAACAGCCCGCCGAGTGTCGGCTCGGCGCGCCACGCGAGAATCAGACACGCGATCGCGACCGCGTGCAGCGTTCGGCTGGCGCGCAAGGCGCCGCGCCACCCGAACCTCGCCGGGATGCTGCGCAGCCCGGCCCGGCGGTCGAAGTCGAGATCCTGCAATGCGTATATCGCGTCGAAGCCGGCGACCCACACGAGGACCATCGCGGCGATCCACCAGAGCGCGGGCGTGTCGATGATCGCCCCGGGCCGAACCGCGATCGCCGCGGCGATCGGGCTTGCGGCGAGGGCCCCGCCGAGGAAGAGATGGCTCGCCCAGGTGAATCTTTTGGTGAACGAGTAGAACGCGATCCAGGCGAGCGTCGGGGCGCCCAGGATCGCCGGCCAGGGGTTGCTGAAGATTACTAAGAATCCAAAACAACAAATCATGAAAATTGCGGCGCAACCGAGCGCGACGGCGGCTGCGCGCCCGGCGCCGAGACGACCGGCGGGGAGGGCGCGGCCGCTCGTCCGCGGGTTCGCAGCGTCGAAGCGACGATCCGCGATGCGGTTGACCAGCATCGCCCAGGTCCGGGCGAAAACCATGCAGAGGATCACCAGCCCAAGCATGCCGGCGAACGCCCCCCATCCACGCGAGGCAGCGCTGCCGGCCGCCCCGTCGGCTGGGGTTTTCGCCGCGTGCCCGAACGCGGCGAGGAATGCGCCTAGGACAGCGAACGGCAGGGCGAACACCGTATGCGCGGGCTTGATGTCCGAGAATACCGCCGACAAATCGGGGATCAGACTGCGTGGCGTAGGCGTATTGATACTCAACTCATTCACCCGCGGCGCATTGTTAGCCAAACCCGGTTTCGGTATCATTGCGGTGGACCGATTGAAAGGATAGTGACAATGCGCCATGAAGACTTCGGGTCACAAAGCCCAGGTCGGCTTGCGCCGGTGGAGTTTCACGACATCGACCCGGGCCGAGGTTACACGAGCGTATCGGCGTCGAGAGGCTTTGGTTTCGTGCCCGACCCGCTGCCGCCCGCATCGTTGAGCCGGGCTTATGTGCTGGACTCGGCGCACGACCGGATTGTAAGAGCGGAGCGGGCGCTCAGCGCGCTCGAGGGGGCGACGCAGCAACTTCGCAACCCGCACCTGCTCATCGGCCCCTTCCTTATGCGCGAGGCCAGGCTCTCGTCGATCATCGAGAACACGTTCGCGTCGGCCCGGCAACTCGCGCTCTTCGACTTCGATCCGTCGGCGGTCGAAGACCGCGATGAGGTGCGCGAGGTGTCGAACTACATCCGCGCGCTGGAGCGCGGGCTTGAATCCGATCTCCCGCTCTGTCTCCGGCTGATCCGGGAGATGCACGTGGAACTGATGCGAGGCGTGGCTGCCGCCCCGAAGCGCATCGGCGAGTTCCGAATATCGCAGAACGCGATCGGGTCCAGCCGACGGTTCGCGGACGCGCGATACGTGCCGCCGCCCGTCACCGAGATGACAAGATGCCTGCACGATTTCGAAACATACCTGGGCCAGCCCGACGACTGGCCCCGGCTCGTGCGCTTCGCGCTGGCTCATTACCAGTTCGAGGCTATCCATCCCTTCGACGACGGCAACGGTCGGCTGGGGCGGCTCCTGATCGTGCTCCAACTCTGCAAGCAGGCACAGATGACCAGGCCCGCGCTCTATGTCAGCGGCTACTTCGAGGCGCATCGCTCGGAATATTATCGCCTGCTGTACGAGGTCAGCGCCCGAGGCGCCTGGATCGACTGGATCAATTTCTTCCTCGCAGCGATCGAGACGCAGGCGATCGACGCGTTCACACGCGCCAGAAAAATCACGGAACTGAATCAGAAATTTCAGGGGCTGGTCCAGAAGAAACGGCTCTCGGCGATACTGCCCAGGCTGGTCGATCTGCTCTTTGAGAGTCCCGCCATGACGATCGCGCACGCCGCGGACAAGACCGGCGTCACTCCCGCCGCCGCGGCGAGCGCGGTGAACAAACTCGTCGATCTGGGCGTTCTCGTCGAGGCCACCGGCCGGGCGAAGAATCGCATCTACGTGGCGCCGGAGATCCTCGAAATCATCGACTCCTGATCCCGCCGTCCCAGCGGGCGCCGACCGCGTGCTCGATCTTCAGCAGATCGAGGGTCTTCGCAACAACGAAGTCGACTATCTCGCCGATCGTCGTGGGCAGGAGATACAAACCCGGGTTCGCGGGCGCCACGATCGCCCCCGCCTCGGTCACGCGGCGCATGTTATCAATATCTATCAGCGTCAGCGGCGATTCGCGGTGGACGATGACCAGCGGGCGTCGCTCCTTCAGGCACACCGCCGCAGCACGTGTAAGCAGGTTGTCGCCCAGGCCCGTCGCGATCGCGGCGAGCGTGTTGCCCGAGCACGGGACGACGACCATCCCGTCGTGGAGGAACGAGCCTGACGCGATGGGCGCTCCGACATCGCGCCAGGGGTGGACATGCACGCCGAGCGAATCGAGGTCGGCGTCCGGCTCGACGCCGGCGAGCGCAGCGGCGTCGAGTCCTTCCATCCCGAGTTCATCGTGCAGGAGTCGCTGGCCGGGGCCTGTCGCGGTGAGATGGACCTCGTGGCCGAGTTCGACGAGGGCGCGGACCAGGCGTTGCGCGTAGAGCGCCCCGGAGGCGCCGCTGATCCCGACGACGATGCGCTTGCGTGACCGCATGGAGATCTCCCCGGAGTAAGCGGCATTTTAGACCCTCGCGCATCGCGACGGCCGCGCACGGGCGAGACGCCCGTGCCACTGGGGCTGTTCGCGCACGGGCGGGACGCCCGTGCCACTGGGGAAGCCCGTGCCACTACTTAATGCCCGTGCCGGTGTTTCCGACCCCCTCTCCCCCCGGGATAGGGTTGGGGTGAGGGGCGACCGGTGCTGGGCGTCGGTTGCGAACCACGCGCCCTAAGCCCAGGGATGAAATCCCTGGGCTTTGTGTGTGACAAGCATCAGCCGCTCGGAGCAATAGAACTTGGTCCGACAGAGGATGAAAAAACCGCGGGACGGATCGTCCCGCGGTTCCTGGCGCTCGTCGCGCCCCCCGGCCTGTTTTCGGTCGCGGACTTTCTTAGTCCAGCCGGAACCGGCCCACGAGTTCCTGGAGCTGCTCGCTCTTACTCGACAGTTGCGCCGCGGCCTGGGCCACCTGACGCACGCCTTCTGTCGACTCGTTCGTCACCGCGTTGATGGATTCAACATTGCGTGAGACTTCTGTGCTCGCCGCGGACTGCTCCTCGGCGGCAGCCGCGATCGACTGGATCATCCCCGCCAGAGACTTCGACTCCGACACGATCCGCGCCAGCGCGTCGCCCGCGCCCTCGGCAAGCTTCACCCCTTCGTCCACCTGCTCCTGCCCGCTCTGCATGCGGTCGACGGCTCGCGTCGTCTCGGTCTGGATCGCGCGGATGGACTCGGCGACTTCTTCGGTCGCTTTCGTCGTGCGTTCGGCGAGTTTGCGCACCTCGTCGGCGACGACCGCGAAGCCGCGCCCGTGCTCGCCGGCGCGGGCCGCCTCGATCGCCGCGTTGAGCGCGAGCAGGTTCGTCTGATCGGCGATGTCGTTGATGACGCTGATGATCTCGCCGATCTGCTCGCCGCGTTTGCCGAGCTCGCCCACCGCGGCGGCGGACTCGTTGACCTGTGCGCTGATGGCGCGCATGCCCTCGACGGTGCGGGCGACAACCTCGCCGCCCTCGGCGGCCTGCTGGCCCGCGCCGCCGGCTTTATTAGAAGCCTCGGCGGCCTTCTGCGCTACCTCGGTGACGGACGCAGCCATCTCTTCGACCGCTGCGGACACCTGCCCGGTCTGCTGCTGCTGGCGCTCCATCCCCGCAGCCATTTCTTCGGAAGAAGCGGCGATCTCGGTCGCGGCGGAAGCGACCTCGCCCGCAGAGGAACGGACCTGCTGGATGAGAGTGCGCAGCGTCTCGGAGACGGTGTTGACCTGCGTGCCGAGTTCGCCGAGTTCGTCCTTGCTGCGGACCTGGACCTGTGCGTTGAGGTAGCCCGAGCCGAGCTCGCTGAGCGCGTTGAGCACGCTGCGGATGGCGCGGATGGTCATCTTCGTGAAGAAGACCGCGGTGACGATCGAGAACAGGGCGCTGAGAATGGAGAGTGTGATGAGCGTGACCAGCCCGGCGTGCTCGGTATTCTTGGAAGATTCGTAGAACTCCGCCCCGCGTGTGTTGGCGAAGTCGATCAGATCATCGACGGCATTGAACAATCCGGACGCAATCTCTGCTGCTTCACCGAGATTGAGTCTGCGCGCCTCCTCTTTCTCGCCTGCCTTGATATGCGCTATCACACGTGGCCGAACGTTTGACCACCGATCCAGAAAATTAGACAAAGTGTCAATATCGCGCATGTCCCCTTCATAGCGCTCGCCGAGAACAGCGACAGCGTCCCGGCCGAATGCGGCGAACATTTCCGCGTTCGCCGCCGCTAGATCAATACCTTGATCAGAATCCGCCAGAACAACGTCCTTCATCGCGCGGTGGATTCCGATCGCGCCAATTTTGACGTCACGCGCCGCATTGCTGACGGCGTACGATGACTCGTACAGCTTCGTCATGTTTTCACTCGAACTATTGATCGTGTTCAGCTCGACGCCGACGGTGGCGACCTGCATGACAATCACGATCCCGAACGCGATGGCGAACTTGGCTCCGAGTTTCATGGCGTGAGTCTCCCTGCGTGACTGGTCTTCGGCGCCGTGTCGGCGTGGACACGGCCGTCCCGATGTGGCTGTGTGAGGTTCAGAACGTGTACTGCAACTGGGCGTAGAGGAACCCGATGTCGTCGTTGGCGCCGGTGTCGTCGATGAAGTCGCCCGCGAAGAATCGGCTGTACCCGAGAAGCCCGCTGGCGTGCCGGCTGATGGCGTACTGGACGGTGAGGTCGAGTTCGACGCCCACGAAGGACGACGCGCCCGGCGCCGAAGCCCGCGCGACCCCGCCGCCCGCGTTGAAGAGCGCGTCCGAGTCGCTCGCACGCCAGAAGAAGTGCGCGTCCCCGCGAACGGTGAGTTTCTTCGTGGGCTTGATCGTCACGCCGCTGCTGACATCGATGATGTTCTGCCGGCCGACGGTGTCGATGTACCCGAAGAACGCGTGCCCGAGGGGGAAGAGTTGGTTGAAGGTCTCGACGTCCCCGCCGGGGCTGTCGTCGCCCGAGGCGTAGTCGAACCCGAGGTGTAAGCGGGGCTTGGTCGCGACGTCGGCTAAGGTGTACCCGACCTGCGCCGCGACCATGAACGCGCTGACATCACCCGCGCCGACCTCGCCGATCTGGAACGCGCCTTCGAGGTCGTAGTCGAGCGCCCCGCCGAGCGTCTTGCCGAAGATCCGCCCACCGATGGTGTAGCGTTCCTCGCGGCCGGCGGTCCCGTTGAACGCGGCGGTGTCGCGGTGCAGGCCGAGGACGTAGACGTCGGCGTTCATGCCCTTGACGAATCCGAGCGCGCCGGTGGCGTAGACGCCGAAGAACTGCGTCCCGCTGTCAGGGTCGTTGAAACTGAACTTCTGAACGGGGGCGAACTGTGTCCAGAAGCCGGTGACGGTCCATCCGCTGACATTGATTATCGCCGTGACGCCGTCCCACGAGCGGAGCGAGTTTGCCCAGGGGAGCGGGCTGACAAGCCGCTGGGCGCCGAAGGAGAACGCCTGCCGACCGGCGCGGAGCGTGACGCGGGTGGAATCGTTGATGTCGAAGGAGAAGTCGGCGAACGCCTGCTGGATGTCGAGTTCATCGACATCGAGTGTTCGTCGCCCGCCCGGGAGATCGCGGTCGGTCGAGAGAGCGCTTATGCCTTCGACGAAGACCCTGGCGTTCTTGCCGAAGTGCAGGTCGCCGTGGACCAGCAGGCGCCAGAGGGCGAATGTTTCGTCGTTATTGGCGGGCGCGCCGAAGCCGAAGTTTTCCCAGTTCTCGACCCGGCCGCGCATGTGCCCGCCGAAACTGGCCCAGATCGACCCGTCGTCGTTGAGCGGGACGTACTTGATCTGGTTGAGGAAGCCTTCGCGGGCGCTGTCGGGGGCGTCGCGGAGGACGAGCCAGTTCTCGTTCTGCCTGAGGAACTGGAACTTCGGCGGCGTGAACGCGGGCGCCGAACTCGGCGCGGGCTGCGCCGGCGGCGTAGCGGTCTGCTGACCGGCCGCAATCCCCATCGGCGCCAGCCCGACAGCGAGCGCCGCTCTCGTCACATGCCGGCGCAGCGCGCCCACGATCTTTTCCGTTCTTGCACTGGACATTGCCCGAGGCCTCCATGCCACCACAAGCCCGGCGCGGCTCCCTGGCCGCGGCGTCTGAGGGCTTCTACCTATCGCCAACGCGGGAACCCGGCATAAGCGCTCGGACCGCGTTACCCCAAAATAACTCAAATTAGTGGTGATCGTCCGGTTCTTCGGCCCGAACGTCCTAACGCCTCGCACCGCCCGTCTACATGCGTTATCGTTGGAATAAACCCCGCCCGGACGTGGTACGCCGGGGTGAGGAGCAGACCCCCAACCCGGTATCAGAGAACCACCTATGAAAATGAAGACCACCGCAGCCGTCGGCGTCGCCGCTGTCCTGATCGGCTTCGTCGGCGCCGTCCCGGCCCACGCCCAGGGCCGCAACAGCGCGAAGATGAAAGAGACCCTGATGGGGATCTTTGACATGTCGAACGCGATCATCGACGTTGACGCCCTGCTCGCCCCGGGCGTGCCGAAGGACGGCATCCCCGCGATCACGAACCCCGAGAAGGTCGCCGCCTCGTCAGCCGAGTTCCCCCCGATGACCGGCCGGGTCGTGAGTGTGACGATCAACGGCGAGGCCGCGGCGTACCCGATCCAGATCCTCAACTGGCACGAAGCGGTCAACGACACCGTCGGCGGGGTGCCGATCGTCGTCACCTACTGCCCGCTGTGCGACTCGGCGTCGGTCGCCGACCGCCGGATCACCACCAAGGACGGCGAGGAACTAACCCTCGAGTTCGGCATCTCGGGCTTCCTCTACAACTCGAACATGGTCATGTACGACCAGACCTCGATGGGCATCTGGTCGCAGGTCTACAACCGCGCGATGACAGGCCCGCTCGCGGGGACAAGGCTGACGACGCTGCCGTTCCGTGTGGAGTCGTTCGCCAAGTTCATCGCCCGCAATCCGACCGGCAAGGTCCAGACCACCAACACCGGGCACAACCGCGCCTACGACCGCAACCCGTACGCCGGATACTTCGAGAACAACGATACGTTCCACGAGTTCGACTGGCGTGACGATCTGCCGCTCAAGGCGCTCGGCGCCGGGATCATGGCGGGTGACGAGGCGATCTTCGTCACCGTCAAAGCCGTCGAGGAAGCGGGCGGGACGATGACCGTCGAGACCGCGCGCGGCGAGGTCACCGTCGTCCGCACCGAAGCGGGCGTAGCGTTCGAAAACGTCGCCGAGGGTATCGACGTGATGCAGGCGTTCTGGCACTCGTGGTCCGCCTTCCACCCGCAGACGACATTCCGCGCCGCTGCGGGCGAAGCCAAGAGCGAGTGACCTCGGCGATCACCGACCATCAGTAAGAACCAATGCCCGGGGATCACATCCCCGGGCTTGTTTTTATGACCGAGCGTGATCCGCTCGGCAGGCCAGGCGCCGTCCGCGCTCGCGGCGGGTACACTTGCGCCGTTCGCTCACGCGGGACACGGAGGTCGAAGATGAAGGGAATGATCTCGATTGTGCTCACAGCGGCTCTATCGTGGCTCGCGGCGGGCTGTGTGGGATACACGACGTACCCGGCGGGCGCCGGGCGCGACGCCGCGTTCAACTCTCCGAACGTCCCGCCCGGGCCCGAGGTGATCTACCAGGCCGTCGCCTACGCGACGAGCCGATACCCGGTCACGGGCGCCTACGCGGTCAACCTCCCGCCCGAACTCGACCCCAAGCGTGTCGAGTACGTGTTCGATCTGCTCGGCGACCCCGACGCGGGCGTCCTGTCGCCCGAAGCCGAGGCGGCACGCCTGCCGGTCTTCCACGTCGGCCGCGTGTGGATCCGGGGCGTGCACGCGGAGGTCGACATCTTCCGCCCGGTGCTCGACATCCCGGGGCCCGCCGGCGCCGAGGTCACACAGATGGTCACACTTACATTGCGATCCAACATTGGTTCACGCTGGCGCGTGACCGGGACGCGCTCGTCCGCGATCGGCCTGCACGAACCGCCGGACCGGAGCCTGCGCGACCCCGTGACCGCAGCGGTGATCGCGCCGCCGCCGACACGCGTGAGCGAAACCCCCGACTGAGCCGACTCGTGCCGACTCTCCGGCCGGGCCGTCCCCGGCCCGGTCGCTGGTTGTAATAATGAAACAACATCGCAAGCGCACGGGCGAGACGCCCGTGCCACTGTTTCGCCCGTGCCACTGTTTCTGACCCCCTCTCCCCACGGGAGAGGGTTGGGGTGAGGGGCGACCGGTGCTGGGCGCGAACCGCGCGCGATGCGTCCAACGCCCAGGGATGAGATCCCTGGGCTTTAGTTCGTGATATGCAACGCGCCTCCCGTGACGCCTGAAGTGAACGCTGCGGAAGTCAATATTTCAGCGCTCGTGCACGGGCGGGACGCCCGTGCCACTGTTCGTGCCGGCGCCACTGGTGTCGCCCGGGTGTTGATTCAGCGCAGGAGTTGGCGGAGTTCGCGTGTGTTGACGCCGACACGGTCGCCGACTTTCAGGCCGACCTCGTTCAGGCGCCCGCCGGCGGTTTCGACGACGAACTGCGCGGGAAATCGGCTGGAATATTGCTTCAGGCGCGATTCGTAGTCGTAGTCGCTCTCGCCCGGGCGTCGCGGCTCCTCGGTCTGCATCTCGTGCATCGCCACAACCCGGCCCGCGGCGTCGAGATACGCGATGTCGATCGGGACCAGGCAGTCACGCATCACGAACGCCCGGACCTGCGGCGAGGGGAAGATGAAGAGCATCCCGCCGTCGGGCGCGATGTAGTCCCGATCGCCCAGCCCCTTGAACCGCGTCGCGTCGTCGGCGGCGACTTCGAGGTGGAACCATTCGCCCGCGATGCGGACCGGCTCGACGCTGGCGGCGGCTTTCTCGTCGCACGACGCGGCGAAGACCGCCACGGCGATCGCGGCGGCGACGAGTGATATAAGTTTCAGCGACCCGCGAGCAGCCATGCGTCGTCCCCCGCGGTGAACACGGTGATCCCGCGGGGCATAGTAGCCGGGTCGAAGCGGTCGGCGAACTCGGACGCCGACATGGCTTCGCGCTCGCCGGGGACGCCGGACCATCGCGCGAGGAGGGCGACGACACGTTCGGGGGGGACGCCGAGGTCGCGGTAGTGGGACAGGCGGGTGTCGCCGTGACGTTTGGCGAGCCGGCGCCCGTCCGCGCCGACGACGAGGGGGAGGTGCATGAAATCAGGTTCGGGGGTGAGGCCGAGGGCTCGGGCGATGAGGAGTTGTCGAGCGGCGGAATCGAGCAGGTCGTCGCCGCGGACTATGTGGGTGACGCCGAGGTCGTGGTCGTCGACGATCGAGGCGAGTTGGTATGCGGGTTCGCGGTCGCGTGTCCAGACGACGAAATCGCCGACGGTCGCGGCGGGTTCGTGGGATTGCGGGCCGGCGAAGAGGTCATCGAAAGTGATCGCGCCCGGCGGGGCGATGAAACGCCAGTTGGAAGTCGTGTCGTCGTCGCTGAATCTGCGGGGTATCTCGGCGGGGCGGAGGCCGGGGTCGAAGCGTGATTCGGCGCGCTCGCCCGGGGCGAGAGCATGAGGCGCCTGGTGGGCGGCTTCGATCTCCCGGCGTGAGAGCGCGCACGGGAACACCAGCCCGTGCGACGCCAGCCCGCGCATCGCGTCGCGGTAGAGATCGATGCGGCGCGATTGCAGGATCGGCTCGCCGACCCAATCGAGGCCAAGCCAGGCGAGATCATCCAGAGCGCGTTCGGTCGTGTCTTGCTTGACTC
Source organism: Phycisphaeraceae bacterium (assembly GCA_039794205.1). GTDB lineage: Bacteria > Planctomycetota > Phycisphaerae > Phycisphaerales > UBA1924 > J020. Next base: position 155,984 of record JBDIVU010000008.1, on the reverse strand, counting down.
TAGGACCGGCGAGATCGTCGATGCGCATGAGCACGCGCCAGCCCGAACGTTTCGCTAACGCCCAGTTAATAAGAAAGGTCCGCGCGTTGCCGAGGTGCAGCGCGCCCGTAGGCGAGGGCGCTAGCCTCGTGCGCAGCGGCGGATTCCGCGGGCTTGACGCGACAGTCACGCCCGCGAAGATACATCGCCCGCAGCGCCCGGCTCGGCGGGGACCACGGAGAGACGACATGAACGCACCCACAGTTCTCAGCGGGGACGAGATCCAGACCCGGCTCGCGTCCCTGACGGAGTGGTCCGAGATCAACGGCGCCATCCAGCGCACCTATCAGTTCAAGGACTTCGTCGCAGCGATTGCCTTCGTCAACGCGGTCGCGGACCTCGCCGAGGCGGCGGACCATCACCCGGATATCCTGATCCGATATAACAAAGTGACGCTGACGCTCTCGACGCACGACGCGAGCGGGATCACGGATAAGGACTTTGATCTGGCGGCCCGGGCGGACGCGGCGGCGTAAGCCGGGCCGATCACGCCGCGGCGGGCGGGGGGTCGGAGCCCCAGGGCAGGCGGTACGCGTCGTCGAGTTGGTCCTTGACGCTGTCGAGCCGGCGTTGCACGTCGTCGAGAGAGCGTTCGATCTGCTGAGCGAGCCTGACGGCGCGGTCCTGGGCGTCGCCGGCGTCGTCCGGGCCGATGGACGGGCGCATGGACCCGCTGCGGGGCAGCGTGGGGAAGGGGATCGGGTCGCAGCGGTCGTCGTCACGATCATTGACGAGTCGGAGCCTGTTGAGGTCGCGCATGGCGGGCCCTCCGGGTTGGGGCCGACCTTCGCGTCCTTGCGGCGGGGCCGGCGTGTCCCCGAGCATCGGCAGGATCAGCCCGGCGGGACACGCCGACGGGCATCGGGTCGGCGATTCCCTCGGCGCCGGCCTCACGACCCGCAAAAACCCTTGACGAACGCCGGCGCCACCCGATAATCAAGTGATGTTCGAACCGGACCGAGAGACAGGTCGGCAGACGGGCGGGCGTGCTTGCCGACGGCCTGACGGTCGGTGTGCCCGGGGCGGGTTCACGCTGATCGAACTTCTGGTGACGATCGGCGTGATCGCGGTGCTCATCGGCATCCTCACGCCGGCGCTGCGCGGCGCCATCCGCGCCTCACGCGACGTCCGCTGCCTGGCCAACCAGCGGCAGATCGCTGTCGGCTGGATTTTGTACACAAATGATCATAAAAAGTTCCCGAGCGGGGAGCCTGAATATGTGCAGCAACTCGATCACACCGGCAGCGTCGTAACGAATCCTGACGGTTCGGACGCGGTGCTGCTGCACGGCCCTTCTGTCGAGTTAATGCGTGACTGGGGAGGCGTCGACTGGTTCGATGATAACCCGTTCGCGTTCGACAGCCAGGCGAGGCCTTTGAATAGATATATCGGGAATGACAGTGACATTCTGAAATCCCGCGCCGAGATCTATCGTTGTCCAAATGATGACGGCCTGCTCGTGGACACAGGGAGTGTGAGCTACGGCGGTGTAGGCGGGCTTGGCGTCATCGACGCGATTCACTATCAATGGGGCGGATCCAACCTCCCCGGAAGTGAAGGCCTCGACCTCATATCTGAATCTCGCGCCGAGGACGCCGGAGAGAACGTCTTCAGCATCTGGGGCACGAGCTATCGCGCGAACGATTGGATATGGGCTCCGATCGGAAATCCCAGGGGATTCCATCGGAATGGGCGCGATTTTCAGGCTACAACAGGGTCAAACCGACCTCATGATGTCGCCGAGCCGTCAGGATTTGTTTTGACGGGCGACTGGGGAACGCTGGTGGTCAGCCGGCTGAGAAAAGACCGGCGCATAGGCTTCGATTTCGGATGGTGGCACGGCGAGGATGTCTGCAACATTGCTTATTTTGACGGTTCCGCCCGCAGGACACACATGCAACCCGGTGCGGCCGCGACGAACGAGTACACTTTTTATTTAGACCGCCGAATGCATCAGAAATCCAGCGCACTCCTGGCGTTCTAGCGGGCGCCCGCGGGGAGTTTGCGAAATGATTCGCCGTTGATAGCATTCCCGGCTGGCGCAGCGGAGGGGTCATGATGTGCCTTCGCTCACGTGGTGCAGGATTTACAAAACTCGAAGGAGGGGTAGCGTGTTCATCGAATCAATGCTGTCAGCGCGCCGTCTGCATGCTCTGCGCGCTATTTTACTTTGCATTAGTACGTTAACTTTCTTCGGTCGGCCGGAAGTGTCGGCATCCGCCTCGGCGCCTGTCGCCGCGGAGGATCGGGTTGTGCTTGTCACGGGGGAGGCTCTCATCGGGCGGGTTGTCGCTCGGGACGCTGAGCACATCACGCTCGAACACCCCGCTCTGGGGATTCTGAGGATCGCGGTCGGGCAGATTTCGTATGTCGAGCCGATCGCCGACGCTGCTGAGGGCGCCGATGTCGCGCCGGCAGCGGTCCCGGCGCCGATGGACGCGACGCACGCGACCTCGGCCGGTTCCGCGACCATCGCGGACGCTTCGCTCTCACTGCGAGACGAGGCCCAACCCGAGCCGACGCCCGAAGTCCCCGCGGTCAAGTGGTCCGGCAGGTTCGAACTGGGCGCCAACGCCACCAGCGGCAACAGCGACACGACCTCCGTATACGCGGCGTTCGGCGTGAAACGCGAGGCCGGCCTGGGAACCTTCACCGGCGATCTTAACTACCGCCTCGCCACCGACAACGGCGAGACCACGACCAACCGCTTCTTCAATGTCGCGCGGTTCGAACGGCTGCTCGCCGAGGGCAGCCGCTGGTCATGGTTCGCGTCGACCTCGCAGGAAGTGGACGAGTTCAAGGATTACGACTTCCGCCTGTCGGGTTCGGGCGGCTTCTCGTACGACGCGATCCGAGAGGATCGGCAGACGTTGAAGTTGTACGCCGGCGCCGGCGTCGCGCGCGAGTTCGGCGGATCGCAGGACAACCTCAATCCGTTCGCGCTCCTCGGGGCGGCGTACACACGGAAGATCAACAGCCGCGTCTCGTTCGCGGCGAGCGGCGAGTTCGAGCCGCGGCTCGACGACTTCGGCGAGTATCGCCTGCGCGGTAAATCCAAACTCGACGTGGACCTCAACGACAACGGGTCGCTCAAGTTGTCGCTGGGCGTCGAGGACGAGTTCAACTCCGACCCCGGGGACGCGAAGAAGAACGACTTCTACTTCTTCGCGGCGATCGTGTACGCCTTCTGATCGCGGCGCCGACCGCTTGCCGATAGTTGGAACGCGATGGTCGCTCCCGATGCGGACGATGTGCGGATCCCGTTCGATCCCGGCTGGCTTTATGTGCTGGCCGGGGGAGTTGTGTTCGCCGCAGTGGTCCTGATCCCGGCGATCGACGACGCGCGTCACGCCGAAGCCGTGGCGATGCGGGCGCGGGTGTGGGCGGATCATCAGACCACGCGCGTCGAGCGGTACTCGGAATATCTCGACGCGCTCGATCGGCGTGATCCGACATTAATCGCGTCGCTGGCGGCGGCGCACCTGCACCTCGCGCCGGCGGGCAAGCGCGTGCTCCTGCCCGCGGACACGTCCGCGCTGGCGGACACGGACGCGATCGTGTTCGCGGATATCGAGCCGCCCGCCCCGGTTGCGCCGGCGGGATACACGCCGCCGGATTCGATCCTCGCGCGGCTGGCGCGCGGCGATCGCAGCCGACTCGTGATGCTGGCGGGGGCGGCGTTGTGCATGCTCTTCGGGCTCTTCCCGCCGGTGTCGGCGAGAGATCGGTAGGCTCTGCGGATGCTCGCACGGATCATCGGGGTGATCGAATCGGTCGACGAAGCCGCGGCGATCGTCGCGCTCGACTCGGGGCTTGCGTATGAGGTGCTCCTCCCGACACACCTGGCCGACTCGCTCCGAGGTCGGCTGGGGCAGTCGGCGACGCTGCACACGATCGAGCACTTCGAGGCCGTGGCTCAGGGATCGTCGTTCCGTCCGAGGCTGATCGGGTTCTCAAGCCGGGCCGAGCGCGCGTTCTTCGAACGGCTGACGAAAGTCAAGGGGCTGGGAACTCGTCGTGCCCTCCGCGCGATGGCGAGGCCCGCGGGCGAGATCGCCGCGGCGATCACCACGCGCGACACGCGGTTCCTCCGCTCGCTGCCCGAGATCGGCGCGAGACTGGCGGAGACGATCGTCGCGGAACTGCACGGGAAGGTGGATGAGTTCGGGTCGGGAACTTCGCTACCGGGCGGCCGGATCGTGACGGTCACGAGCGCCGCCGAGCAGGCCGTCGCGGCTCTGGAACGGCTCGGGCAGACCCGCGCCGAGGCCGAGCGCCTCGTCACTCGCGCCGTCGAGCGCGACCCGGCGCTCGTCAGCCCGGACGCGATCCTCGCCGCGGCGTTCTCGGATTAGGATCGGCGCCGTCGGCCCGGCTCGCTCGCATGGCTCGTAAGTAAGCAGACATGGCTAAGAAGAAAACAACCAGATCGGCGCCCGCGGGCGGTCGGGCCAAAGCGGGGCCGGTCCGTCTCGACGCCGACTGCCGGGTGGTCGTGCTGCACGGGAAGGAGCCGCACCTGCGGTCGTTGCACACGGACGCCCTTCGGCAGGCGCTCGAGGAGCGTTTCGGCGAAGTCGAGCGGATCAGGTTCGGCGCCGAGACCGCCCTGGCGGACATCCTCGACGAGTGCCGATCTTTCGGGCTGATGCAGCAGCACAAACTCGTCCTGGTGGACGACGCGGACAAGATAGTTTCCGCGGAGACCCGCCCCGCGCTCGAGCGGTACGCCGCCGGCCCGACAGATAGCGCGACGCTGGTTCTCCGCGCGGACACCTGGCGCCCCGGGAACCTTGACAAGGCGATCGCGAAGGTCGGCGCCGTGGTCAAGTGCGACGCGCTCTCGCCCGCGGACGCCGCGGTCTGGGCCGAGCGCCGTGCGTACAAACGGCTCGGAGTTAAGATTGACCCGGCTGCGGTCGCGGCGCTGATCGAGCGCGTCGGGACGGACCTCGGTCGCCTCGACGCGGAACTTGCGAAACTCGCCGCGATGGCGGGCGACGAGCCGATCACGCCCGCGCTCGTCCGCGAGAGCGTGGGCATGACGCGCGAGGAGGAGGTGTGGGTGATCCAGTCGCGGCTGCTCGAGCGATCCGCGGAGCGCGCGATCGGCGCCGTGCGCGACGCGCTCGGGCCGAGCAAGCAGCCCGAGGCGCTGGTGTCGTTCGCGGTGATCGACCTGGCGCGGAAACTCCATGCGTCGTCGAGGCTGCTGCGTTCGGGGGCGCCCGAGATGCAGGTCGCGCGTGAACTTAAGATCTGGGGCGAGTCGCAGCGGCCGATCCTCGCCGCGGCGCGCCGGGCCGAGCCTGGCGTGCTCGCGGATCTGTTCGACCTCGCGGTCGAGACGGACGCGAAGTCGAAATCCGGCAGGACCGATCCGGCGCTGGCGCTCGAAACCCTCGCGGTCCGCTTCGCGGGGCTGTGATCAGAGCGTGTTGTGATCGAATCGTTCTTTGATCGGAGCGTTCTGAATATTTTGAACTAAAGCCCAGGGATTTCATCCCTGGGCTTTGAGCGTATGCGCGCGGTTCGCGCCGGGCACTGTTTCCCCCTCACCCCGGCCCTCTCCCGGGGGGAGAGGGGGTCAGCAACAGCGGCACGGGCGCAAACAGTGGCACGGGCGCGAACAGTGGCACGGGCGCGAACAGTGGCACGGGCGTCTCGCCCGTGCTTGAACTGCTCAGTCGCAGGGCGTCTCGCCTGTGCGCGAGCAGCGGCGATGATTCCCGCTCTTTCGCAAGGCTCGGCGTCGCGGTCGCCGATATTGCGGTGTGATCCGTCTCGAACGAACGTCGTATGCCGCTGGTCGTCGCGTGCTCGCGGTCTGTGCTGCGGTGCAACTCGCCGCGTGGGGGTTGATGATCCCGGCATGCAGCAGCGGGGGCGGCGGCTCGGGTTCTTCCCCCGCCGCCGGGGTCAACGCGGGGCTGGAACAGTTTGTAGGTGAAGGCGCCCGGGCTGCGGACGCGGACCCCGCTGCGGGTCCGTCGCGCGAGGACATCCGCCGTTGGCTCGAGGACGACGCGGCGATCCTGCCTTCACTCGCGGGCGGGCGCACGCCGGATTCGCCCTTCATCGCCGGTCGATCGCCCGCGAGCGCGAACCCGACGCCGACGATCGAGATCACGCCCGACGACAAGCCCGCAGCGGAGCCGCCATCGCGGCGGAACGAGAGCAAGCCGATCTCAGCCGCGACTCCCGAGGAAACACCGCGCGCCAGGCGTGATCGGCTCGTGACGGAGTTGTCCGACGCCTTGCGTGCCGCGGTTCGGACATCGCCCGCGCCGTTGCGGGAGTACGCGGCGTTGGCGGCGTTGGAACTGCTAAGCCCGGGGACAGCACCGGACCCGATGACGGTGCCCGCGCTGACGCCGCGCGAGATCGAGTTGCTCGGCTCTTGGCGTGACCTGTTCCGCTCGGTCAACGACAGCCTGGCCGGTTCGACCGACGACGCTGGCGCGCTGGCCGGCGCGGTCGATGGTCTGGCGCGATCGATGAGCCAATGGAGGACGCTGAACATCGCGCACGCGGCGTTGTGCTCGCGCGTGGACGGGTTCGGGCAGTTTGTCCCGCTGCCCGGGTCAGCGATGCTCGCGGGCCGGCGCAACGCCGCGATCCTCTATGTCGAGGTGGACCACTTCACCCATCGCGGGGTGGCGGACGAAACCGGCGAGCCGGGCTACGCGGTCGAACTCACACAGGAACTATCGTTGTATCACGACGCCGACGGGTTGCTGGCGTGGCGTATGCCGGCGCAGGAGATCCGCGACGTTTCCAAACGCCGTCGGCGTGACTTCTTCATCGTGCAGCGCGTCGATCTGCCCGAGACGCTGACCGTCGGGGCGTATCGGCTCAAGGTCACGCTGCGCGACAAGGTGTCGGGGGCGATCGCAGAGGAGATCCTGCCGATCCAGATCGTCGCCGACCCCGCGCTCGTCCGGGCCCGGTGAGCCTGCCCGCGTCGGATCACTCGGCTACGCCGGGGCTTGAGAAGACTCCGCGATCGGCCCGATTGGTACGATGCCCGCGATGGCGCACGCTGGGACAGGCTTTTCGAACGGGACGCGAGGCGCCCGGCATCTGCTCGATATCGCGTCGCTGGGCGCCGGGGAAGTCCGGGAACTGCTGCGAGCCACACGTTCGTTCCTGGGTTCTTCCGAGGCGTCGGCTCGGACGCCGCTGGCCGGGCGTTTCGTAGCGAATCTGTTTTTCGAGCCTTCGACTCGGACCCGGCTGAGTTTCACGGCAGCGGCCCGTCGGCTCGGGGCTGAGGCGCTCGACCTCGCCGGGGCGTCGTCGTCGGTCAGCAAGGGCGAGACGATCGCGGACACTGCGAGGTCCGCCGAGGCGCTGGGGGTTTCGGCGATCGTGCTGCGTCACGGCGCCTCGGGAGCCGCGCTGATCGCCGCCCAGGCCGTGTCGTGCCCGGTCATCAACGCGGGCGACGGCAGGCACGAGCATCCGACACAGGCATTAATAGATGCGTTCGTCGTCGCCGAGGCTTTCGGTCGGCTCGACGGGCTTAACCTGTCCGGGCTGCGCGTGGGGATCGTGGGGGATCTTGCGAACTCGCGCGTGGCCCGCTCGGACATCGCGGCGTTCGCGGCCCTCGGCGCCGAGGTCGTCTGCATCGGGCCGGAACTGCTCGCGCCGCGAGGCCTCGAGGAAATCGGCTGCCGAGTGTCGCACGATCTCGACGCGGAACTGCCCGAACTTGACGCGATCCAGATGCTCCGTGTGCAGCGCGAGCGGGGCGCCGAGATCGGCTCGATCCGTGAATACACCGAGAGATTCGCCCTCGACGAGCGGCGCGCAGCGATGTTGCGCGAGCGGTGCGTGGTGTTGCACCCCGGGCCGATGAACCGCGAGATTGAGATTTCTTCAAGAATCGCGGACTCGCCGCGATGCCTGGTCTGGCGGCAGGTTGCGGTTGGTGTGGCGGTTCGGGCCGCAACGCTGGTGCGCTGCGCGGGGAACGTGTAGACCCGGGTCGCGCCGCGCAAACCCTTTTAATACAGGTGTTTGCGATGATTTTTGCGCGCGGGGACGCGGACGCGGGCGCAGCGTTATTTTTCCTATCTTCACAACTCCGCGCATTCTCGCATCATGAGAAACCGTGTCGGTCGCGCGACGAATCGCCGAGCGCGGCGAACGTCGCGACGAAAAATCTGCAAACTCTTCGAGAAAGGGCTTTTATCGAGCGGCTCGACTTGCTATAGTGCGTGCGTAGGACAGTGTTCGAGGGGCTAAGGACACATACTCGACCACCTACTCACTTCGCGTGACGCGCGATGCGTCGCGCTGCGGGTGCGTGCGAGTATCGAGGGGCCCAGCGACATCGTGAATAAGTCGCCGACGTTCGGCGGCTATCAGAGCGTTCAGGGTTTGTCTCTGGGGAGAACCAGGGCGCCTGAGTGTGTGTGTGTGTGTCTTGAGGAGACAGCAATGAGCAAGATCAGTGGAAGCAAGATGCTGCGAATCGGCAGCCTGGCGCCCGCAGCCCTGTGTGCGGCCGCCGCGTTCGGTCAGGGCGTGCCCGAGCCGAAACCCGTCCCCGTCGCCTTCGAGCCGGCGGAGTTCAACGACGTCTGCGTCGGTCCCTTCGGCGGGCAGTCGATCGATATCGAGCAGGACTGCACGCTCGTCACGGGCAAGCTCGAAAAGCGCTACATCCCCGGCGCCACGCCCGACACCTGGCTGTGCATCGTCGACAAGCAGGACAACATTATCTTCTCCAACGACAACGGCTCGACCCTCGGCAACGGCAAAGGCTCCGGCGTCTGGAGCGAGGACGGCGACGACGACGGCTACGCCGACATCCTCACCAACAACGGCGACGGCACGCGCTCGCTGCGCATGATCGTCACCGGCTTCCCCGACGGGTTCGACGGCAACTGCAACGGCTTCTTCCAGAACGCGCCGCACGGCCAGATCGGCGAGTTCACACTCTGGGTAACTTATAAAGACTCCGGCGGGAACACCCTCCGCGAGGACCACTACGTCGCCGAGTTCGTCACCGGCGCCGAGGCGTTCCGCATCAACTACACCGCGCCCGCCGGCTCCAAGACCGTGCACGTCGAGATCGACAACACCACCGGCCGCGAAGAAATCTGCAACGACGTCGACTACATGTGCTTCACCGGCCTCGAGCCCCTCGAGTCATACTGCATCACCGTCGTCGGCGGGCTCGACTACGACTGCAACCCCACCGACACGCAGCTCCTCTGGCTTGATAAGGACTGCAACGTGATCGCGACCGACAACGACTCCGGCCCGGCGCCCGGATATTCCGAAATCTGCGTCATCGCCGACATCAACGGCAACATCTGCATCAAAGTCTCCGGCGGGGGCGACTCCGACGGCGACGGACTCGTCAACGGCGCGCCCCACGGCGTGTGCGGCACGTACACCCTCAAGGTCGCGTTCAACGGCGGGAACATCTCCAACGGCGGCGGCGACGACACCTGCACCGCCCTCAACGAGATGGCCGCCCTGGGCGACATCAACATGGACGGCGTGGTCGACGGCGCCGACCTCCTCCGCCTCCTCTCCAACTGGGGCGCGGTCACCATCCAGCCGTGAGATCCTTCTCACCAAACTCCTGACACCCGACACGGTGTTCATCTGAACATCGCCGTCGAGTGAGCAGCACACGCGGGAGCGGGCCGACAGGCTCGCTCCCGTTTTTTTTCGGCGCCTAGCGCCGTTCATCCCTCTCCCCAACCCTCTCCCGGGGGAGAGGGGGTCGGAAACAGCGGCACGGGCACGAACAGTGGCACGGGCGAAACAGTGGCACGGGCGAAACAGTGGCACGGGCGAAACAGTGGCACGGGCGTCCCGCCCGTGCACGAGCGCTGAAATATTGACTTCCGCAGCGTTCACTCCATGCGTCACGGGAGGCGCGTTGCATATCACGAACTAAAGCCCAGGGATTTCATCCCTGGGCGTTGGACGCATCGCGCGCGGTTCGCGCAGTGCACCGGTCGCCCCTCACCCCAACCCTCTCCCGGGGGGAGAGGGGGTGGGCAACCGTGGCGCGGGCGTCCTGCCCGTGCGTTTGCGGTTTATTTTCATTACTTCGACCAATGACCGGGCCGGGGACGGCCCGGCTCACGGTCGGCCTGGTTCGGCGGCGCCCCGGCTGGGGGGCTGGCGGCCGGGCGGGGGTCTCCGCCGGGGGTCGATTTGTCTATTTCAGGTGTTTCGGGGCGGCGGGTTCGACGGGGCGTGTTTCGATGGTCGGCGTCGAGCCGTTCTCGCGGTCTACGACGCGGAGCAGGCCGGCGAGGGCGCTGATTGCCTCGCGGACGTCTTCGCGGTCGACGTCCGAGATGTGCCCGTCGCTGATCGCGGCGATCGCTTCGGCGCACTCGCGTACGGCGTTGACGGCGGCGGCGTCGAGGGCGCCTTCTTCTTTGACGAATACGCCGCCAGCCTCGGAACATATGAACGCAAGCGCCTCGTCGCCGACCGCCGGCTCGGTGCATTGGAGCGCCCGGATGATCCGCTCGACGGGGTTGGGCTGTGCGCCCGAGAGCATGCGGTTGATCTGCCGGGTCGAGAGGCCCATGTCGGCGGCGAACTTCTTCACGCCGACACTCTCGACGAGTCGGCGGAATCGTGCCGACGCTGAGACAGCGAGTTCGTCCTGATCGGTGAGGTGATCCACGATGAGCCTCCGTCCCGAAATAGCGCGGGCAGCCCCTCCGCCGCACGCCCATCGGCCCGGTTCTTTCTCCCGATATAGAAGCGTACGTTCGGCGCGGGCTGAAGTGAACGGGGACGACCTAAATTCACACACTCGGCCCGCCGGGCGCCCGGATAATCGGCGCCGACCGCCGACCGGGCGGGATCGGGAGGGTTTATCAGCCCGTCGCGAGAACGGCTGCTTTGGCATGGCGCAGGCGGGGTTCAGCCTGTGCGGGCGGTTCCATCCCGACGCCGAAGCCCTCGCCGAAACGGATCAGGCGGAACGAGTTCCCGATGACGAAGACGTCCCCGACGATGTGGTAGAACGCCGCGAAGACCAGCCCGAGCGACCCGGTCGCCGCAAGTCCGAGGCCGATGCCCGCGATGATGATCGACGCGGCGAGGTTCTGCCCGATAACCCGGCGGGTCTTGCGGGCGAGTTCGACGAGGAAGGGGATGCGCGAGAGATCGTCGTTGACGAGGGCGACGCCCGCGGAGTTGGTTGCGATGTCCGAGCCGGACAGTCCCATCGCCACGCCGACGTCGGCGACGGCGAGCGACGGGCCGTCGTTGATGCCGTCGCCGACCATCATGACGCGGCGGCCGGACTGCACCATCGAGCGGACGATCTCGTGCTTTTCCTCGGGCAGGCACTCGGCCTCGACGAGGTCGACCCCGACGGCCTTGCCCACACGCTTGGCGACCTCGAGCCGATCGCCCGTGAGCATGACCACCCGACGGACGCCGAGTTCTCGAAGCCGATCGACGATCGCCTTGGCGTTGGGGCGTAGAGAGTCAGCCAGGCCCACGGCGCCGAGATACCGCCCGTCGCGCATCACGTGCACGCCGGTCATCCCTTCGAGTTTCGCCTCGGCTGCGTCGATCGCGCTCTTGATGGATGGGTTCAGTTCGACGAGCCAGACCGCGCGACCGGCGTGGATGGCGCCGGCGTCCGTGACGGCGTGGACGCCTCGGCCGTGGACTTCTTCGAATGACTTTACGTTCGCGGGCGCGAGCCTGGCGTCGCGGGCGGTCTTCATGATCGACCGCGCCAGCGGGTGGTTCGATTGCTGCTCGGCGTCGGCGGCGGCCTGCAAGAGGTCCGCCCCCTCGACGCCTTCCGCCGGCGCCAGTCGGCTCACCGCGAAGACGCCCGTCGTCAGCGTGCCGGTCTTATCGAGAACCGCGGTGTCGATCACGGACGCGGCTTCGAGATAGTTGGTCTGCTTGACCATGATCCCGAGCCGAGCCGCGGACGCGAACGCCGCCACCATCGCGGTCGGGCTGGACAGCAGCAGCGCCGACGGGCACATGACGACCAGCACGGTGATCGCGGTGATGGTTGCCTGGGCGGACACAGCCTCGACGGGCGACTGGCTCATGAAGTACCACACAAGACCGGCGACGGTGATCGCCAGCGGGACGAAATACGCAGCGACTTTCTCGATCAGCAGTTGCCGCGGCGAGCGTGAAGATTCAGCCTCGCGGATGAGTTGCGTGACCTTGCCGATGGTCGATTCAGCGCCGACGCCGGTGACGCGGACCTCGAGTGTGCCGGTGAGGTTCGTCGTGCCGGCATAGACCGGCGCGTTGGTCTGCACCTCGACAGGTACGGACTCGCCGGTGAGGCTGGCCTGGTTGACGGTCGATTGGCCGCTGACGACCACGCCGTCGACCGGCAGGTTCTCGCCGGGGCGGACGCGAACGGTCATACCGACGCGGACTTCTTCTACGCCGACCTCTTTCTCGGCGCCGTCGATGATGAGGCGGGCGCGCTTGGGGGTCAGGCGGATGAGTTGCTCGATGGCGCGCTGGGCGCCCCAGGCGGTTCGGCGGACGACCTGATCGGCGCTGAGAAGGATGAACGCCAGGAACCCGGCGGTCTCGTAGTTCCCGGTCGCCATCGCGGCGATGATCGCAAGGGCAGCAAGCGTGGCGTTGGTGGGCGTCCCGGTGGTCAGTTCCTTGGCGGCGGCCCAGAACAAAGGGGCGCCGAGCAGCAAGGCGCCGATCGCCGCGGGCGCCATCGCCACGTCCGTCGGGGCCCAACCGAACGCCTTGGTGATCGTCGTCGAGAGGATCAGCACGCCCCCGACGAGGTAGACGACGATCCACTGTTCGATCTTGCGTTCGCGTGAGTCGCCGGCCCCGTCTGAAACAGCCTCGAAGACGGGGTCGGTCACGGCGGGGGCGGGGTCGGTCGCCAGTGTGCTCATAGCCGGTCTGTGCTCCGGGTTCGGATCTGGGGGCGTCGGCGGGCGCCGAGCAGGCCGGGATTCTACGCGATCAGGCCCGAGCCGGTTCACGGCAAGCCCAGGGATGAAATCCCTGGGCTTTGTCTTCAGTATTCACATATTCAACGATACAGCGCGCGTCGGACTCACAGATTTAACGGCGGGTCAGGCTTGGCCCGACGCGAGCCAGGCTTCGAGCGCGAGCAGGCCGCGGAATATCAGCCACACCGCCGCGTGCAGCGCCATGAGAAGCCCTGCTACGACTCTGTCGAGCCGGAAGAGAAGCCAGATTACAAGGTAATAAAGCCCGGCGCCGGCGCCCGCGCCGATGAAGAACCGCAGCGCGTTCGGGACTTCCAGCAGGAAAGCCCCGTGCCAGCACACGCCCGCCAGCCCGACCGCGAGCAGCATCCGGCCCACGGCGTGTTCGAGCCGGCCGATTTTCTGCTCCATGAAGAACGCCGTGAGCATCACCGCCGCGACGCCGAGGCCCGCGTACACCGGCCCGTAGAGCAGCGTCGCGATTGCGTGCCCGATCGCGCGCTGCTCGGCGTGCGCGCCCGAGAGAGCCGCAGCGGCGACGATCAACACAAGCCCCGCGATCGTCGGCGCCTGCCAGCCTAGTCTTCCGGGCTTGACGAAGAACTTCGCCGCGGGGTCGTCCGGCTCTTCGACCTCGACGGTCCCGACCTTCGGCTTGATGATTTTATTGCTTACCTGGTCGTACCCGCAGTTCAGGCAGACGACGGCGTCAGGGTCGGGCATAGGGACGCCGCAGTTCGGACAGCGGTCGGCTTCCTGAATCTTGTAATGCCCGGAGTCGTCCGGTTGTGGTTCTTCGTTCTTGTTCTGCGTGTCGTCCATCGGCGTTTCCATCGTGCGTGCGGGATCGGCGCCGGCACGCGATACTCATCGACACAGAAAGCCTACGCAGCGCAAGACCGGGACGCGAGCCACGCCCGGCTGGAATCAATCGAGGAACCCGCGACGATGACATTCGATCCCGACGGCGTCACAAGCCCCGACACCGGCATCTTCGGCCTGCCCACCACCCGCGCCGACGCCGGGCTCCTCGTCATCCCCGCGCCGTTCGACGGGACGACGAGTTTCGGGACGGGTTGCGGCGCCGGGCCGGACGCCGTCCGCCGGGTCTCGAACCAGATCGACCTCTACGACCACGACTTCGGCCGGGTCCACGACGCCGGGATTCATATGACGGCGGCGATCCCGGGGCTGGCGGACCTTGCGGCGCGTTGCCGCGCTCTCGCGGACCGGGTTTTTGCGGGCGACGATTCGCCGCTCGGCGAGATCAACGCGATCGGCGAGGAGGTCGAATCGCGTGTCCACGCCGCGACGAGCGCCGCTCTCGAAGAAGGGAAAATCCCGGTGATTCTGGGTGGTGAGCATTCCGTCCCGCTGGGAGCCGTGCGGGCCGCGAGCGCGCACGAGCACGGCCTGGGGGTTCTCCAGATCGACGCGCACATGGACCTGCACCGCGCGTACGCCGGGATGACGCACTCGCACGCCTCGATCGCGTGGAACATCCTCGAGCGCCTGCCGAGCGTCACGCGGCTGGTGCAGGTGGGGATCCGCGATTACGCCGAGCGCGAGCGGCGCGTGATGGAGGAATCCGGCGGGCGCGTCGTGACGCACTTCGACGCCGACCTCTGGCGCCGGTGCGACGCGGGCGCGTCGTGGGCGGATATGTGTTTCGAGATCATCGAGCCGCTGCCCGAGCGTGTGTATGTGACATTCGACATCGACGGGCTTGATCCGAGCCTGTGCCCGGGGACGGGTACGCCGGTCCCGGGCGGGCTTTCGATGGCGATGGCGTCGGAGTTGCTTGTGGCGGTTGCGCGATCGGGCCGGCGGATCGTCGCGGCGGACCTCGTCGAGGTGGCGCCGAGGGCCATCCCGGGCGACACGTGGGACGCGAATGTCGGGGGACGGGTGTTATATAAGTTGCTCGGGTCGGCGGCGGCGTCGCGCGGGCTGGTCTGAACGGGGCGCGGACGGGGTCTTCATCGCGCCGAGTCGGGCGCCTTGACCCCGACGTGGCGTCTGAGCCATTCAGCGATCACGTCGAGCGCGGACTGGTTGATGGTTTCCTGGATCATGAGGTATTCCGAGACGATGCCGTCGCGCGCCTGCTGGAGCAGGTGATTCAGGCCGGGCATTTCGAGGATTGTCGCGCGGGAGTTGCCGGCGAAGTCAAGTGCGCTGCGGATCTCGGCGAGGTTGGCGCGAGCGGGAACCTGGAGATCGAGATCGCCGATCATGGCGAGGATCGGGATCTTGAGCGATCGCAGCGCGGGGCGCGCATCGAGAGTGAGCAGGTCGCGCATCCACGGGGACGTCAGCCAGGGAGCCTGTGTCTCGACCACCTGCTGCGCGTAGTCTTCCGCGTCCGCCATCCCGTCGCGTTCCATGCGCGCCAACAGCCGCAGGGCGTCGTGAATGTCTCCCAGGGGGGCGTCGGCGGCGATGGCGCGGACCAGCGCGCGATGGAGCGTGGTTTCGAGATTAAGTCGCTCCTCGGGGACGCCTATCGCGCGGCGCATCGCCTGCCGCTGCATTACGAGGAGTTCGCCGCCGCTGACCCCCGGGGGGGCGAGCAAAATAAGAAACCCGACGAGATCCGTGCGCGTCGCGGCGATCGGCGCGAGCCACCCGCCCTCGCTGTGCCCGAGCAGGCCGATGCGCGCTGCGTCGATCCCGGGCTGTTCGGAGAGGAACGCGGCGCCTGCGATGATGTCCATGACCGAGGTCTCGCTCGTCGCGTCGAGCGTGTTGCCGCCGGAGCCTCCTACGCCGCGATCATCGACGCGCAGCGACGCCACCCCTAGCCGGGCCAGAAAATCCGCGAGCACCCAGAACGGCTTATGCCCGGCGATCGTCTCGTCGCGGTCCTGCGCGCCCGACCCGGTGATGAAGAGAACCGCCGGGTGAGGCCCGTCGCCCGGGGGCATCGTCAGCGTTCCCGCGAGCGTCACGCCGTCGACCGGGCTTGAATACTTGACCTCGCGCTCGGTGTAGGGGAACGGCGGCTTGGGGGTCTGCGGGCGCGGGAGTTCGACGGTTTCATCCGGGTCGTGGACACGCCTGAGTTTGACCGTGAACACTGAGCCGGCTTGGGAAAACGAGCCTTCCGCGTCATCGGCGCCGATACGCCGAAGCGTGAAAATCGCGGGCGGAGGAGCGCCCTGGCCGTCGGCCTGGATCGTGAACCCGATCTCTTCCGCAACCCTGACATCGCGCAGCGGCAAGCCTTGGACGCCTTGGAGCGGGATGTCGACCGTCCCGCGCCAGCCCGTCGGCGTCGGGGCCGGCTCGACGTGGATCATGAACTCGAGTTCCACGCCCGGCAGTTCCGCGACGCCACGCCAGCGCTGCGCCACCTGCTCGATCGCGGGCAACGCGTCGGCCGCCGGGTCGTCGTGCGCCGTCGCTGGGCCGACGTACCGCAGATTGAAAGGCATCGACTGCCCCGCCTGGCGCAGAGTCCCGACGAGTTCGCGCCCGGTCTCGCGCAGCTCGCCGCTGAAACTCGCACCCGACGGGCCGAACCGGAAAGTCACGGCCCGGCCTTCGACGCTCAGCCCGCTCAGGTCCGCCCCGACAATCCCCTGGATCGGGATGGCGATCGTCGCGCGCGGGCCCTCAGCCGGGTCGTCGATCACCAGCACCGAGAAGGCCAACGCGCCCGTCGGCAGCGTGATCACGCCCCGCCAGAGGCCCGGCTCCATCTGCGCACGCGCCACGCCGGCGAACACCGACAACGCCACAAGCACCGGCGCCACGAATCGGAACATGCTTCGCATGATTGTCGTCTCTCCGCGTCACGCCTCGATCGGGGGATATTCCCGCGAGGTCGTGCGTTTTTACGATACCACACTCCGTGCGTTCGGTTGTTTCCGGGCGGTTCTTCAGCACGGGTCGGCGAGACGACCGCGCGCCAGGCTCGCGGCGCCGAGGATCCCCGCCCGCTCCCGAAGCCCGGTCATCACGAACCGGACCCGCCTCGACCGCTCCGGGAACACATGCCGCTGCGCCGCCGCCGCGATCCGGCGGACCCAAGGCTCGCCCAGCGCCTCGGTCAGCCCGCCCCCGAGGATCACCACCGGCGTCCCCAGCAGAGTCACCGCGGACCCGACCGCGACGCCGATGAGATCCGCCGCCTCGTCCACGACAGCCCGAGTGAGTTCGTCGCCGGCTTCGTACGCCCGCGCGACCGCGCCCGAGCGGATCGCCGCTGGATCCCCGTTGACAATATCCAGCAATATAGTCTCGCGCGTCCGCGCCAGCCGGACGAGCCGCTCGACGATCGCCGATCGTGAGCAGGTGTCTTCGAGTTTGCGGACTCCCTCGGGCGCGCCGGGGAGGAGCGTGACGTGGCCGAACTCGCCCGCGGTCCCGAGGCCGCCGTGGTGCACGCGCCCGCCGAGGATGATCGCGCCCCCGATTCCGGTCCCGACCCACACGCCGAGCGCTTCGTCCTCGCCGCGGATGGCGCCGAAGCGCTGCTCCCCGAAGACCGCGGCGTTAACATCGTTATCAACATAGACCGGCGCCCCGAGCCGATCCGCGGCGCGCTCGGCGAGCGGGAAATCCACCCAGCCTAGGTTCGGAGCTTCGAGCGCTATTCCCCGCTTCGCATCGACCGCGGCAGCAACGGCAAGCCCGACCCCGGCGAGATCGCCGATCTTCATCCCAGCCTCGGCTGTGACATTTTCCACCGCGCCGATGAGCCGATCGAAGACGGCGTCCGGGCCGAGGTCTGCCTTTGTCTTGCGGCCGACCTGCGCGAGGATCGCGCCGTCCGGCCCGACCACGCCCGCCTGCATGTTCGTCCCGCCGAGATCGACGCCGACGATCGGCCGGTCTGTCGTAGTCACCGCGTTCACAGCGTTCACACCGTCGGTTTCTGGGCGGCCCATTCGGTGGCCCGCTCGTGCATCCGCGCGACACGGAGCATGGTCCCCTCGTCGAACGCCGGCGCGACGAGTTGCCCGCCGATCGGCAGCCGGGCGCCCGCTTCCGCGGCGAACCCTATCGGGAACGTCATCGCGGGCAGCCCCGCGAGGTTGGCCGCGACGGTGTAGAAGTCCTCGAGGTACATCGCCAGGGGGTCCGCCGACTTTTCACCGAGCCGGAACGCCGGCCCGGGAGTCGCGGGCATGAACACCGCGTGGACGCCCGCGGCGAAAGCGCGGTCGAAGTCGCCCTTGATCACGCGCCGCGCCTGAAGCGCCTTCTTATAATATGCGTCGTAATAACCCGCCGAGAGAGCGTACGTCCCGAGCATGATCCGCCGTTTGACCTCGGGCCCGAAGCCCTCGCCGCGGCTCCGGCGGTAGAGGGTTTCCAGGTCGTCGCCCGGGCCGAGAGTCGCCCGTCGGCCGTAGCGGACGCCGTCGTAACGCGCCAGGTTCGTCGAAGCCTCGGCGGGGGCGATGATGTAATACGCCGCGATCCCGTACTCGAGGTTCGGCAGATCGATCGGGACGATCTCGGCGCCGAGCGACTCGTACAACTTCGTCGCCGCGTCGAAGGCCTCGCGCACCGCCGGGTCGTTGTCGTCGCTGCGCGCCTGCGCGGGGACGCCGAGCCGAAGCCCGGCGATCGGCTCGTCGAGCGTCGCGGAGAACGATGGCGCGGGGGCGTCGGCGCTGGTGGAATCGAGCGGGTCGAAGCCGCAGATTGTTTCGAGCATGAGCGCAGCGTCGGCGACGGTGCGCGCGAACGGACCGACCTGATCGAAACTCGACGCGAACGCGACAAGCCCCCAGCGTGAGACCCTGCCGTAGGTCGGTTTCACCCCGACGACGCCGCAGTGAGCCGCGGGCTGCCGGATCGACCCGCCGGTGTCCGACCCCAGTGAGCCGGGCGTCATCCGCGCCGCCACCGCCGCTGCCGACCCGCCGCTGGACCCGCCCGGCACGCGAGCCGTATCCCACGGGTTCCGCGTCGGGCCGAACGCCGATCGCTCGGTCGACGAACCCATCGCGAACTCGTCGAGGTTTGTCTTGCCGACGATCACGGCGCCGGCGTCGATGAGCCTTTGCACGCACGTCGCGGTGAACGGTGATTCGTACGATTCGAGGATGCGCGAGCCGCAGGTCGTCCGGCCGAAATCCAGGCACAAGTTGTCCTTGATCGCGATCGGCACGCCCGCGAGCGCGCCGACAGCCCCCGCGCCTTCACCCGCCAGCCGGGCGTCGATCGCGGCCCCGGCTTCGACCGCCCGATTCGCGAAGACTTGCAGGAAAGCGCGGATCCCGCCGTCGTCGGCGTCGATGCGGTCGAGCGCGGCGCGCACGGCTTCGACGCTCGAGCAATCACGCCGGGCGATCGCGTCACGAAGTTCGACGAGTGTCAGGTCCGTCAGATTCACGCCTCCACTCTATCAACCGCACGCTCAACAGTGGCGCGGGCGAGATCGGCGGCACGGGCGCAGACAGTGGCACGGGCGCAGACAGTGGCACGGGCGTCCCGCCCGTGCGCGAACGCTGAAATAATGACTTCCGCAGCGTTCGCATCGCGCGTCACTGAGCCGCGCGTTGATTATCACGAACTAAGCCCAGGGATTTCATCCCTGGGCTTTGGGCGCATCGTGCGCGGTTCGCGCATTGCACTGTTTCCCCCTCGCCCCAACCCGCTCCCGGGGGGAGAGGGGGTCAGAAACAGTGGCGCTGGCTCCGAGCGGCTCGCGGGGGAATATTACAACGGGCGGTACAGGTCGATGATCTCGCGCACCCGCCTCGGGTTCGGCACGCGCGACATCTCCACCTCGATCCCGTCCTGACCGCTCGACGAGATCCCCATCCGCCCCACGCGCAGGCAGCGGTCGGCGAAAGACTGCGACACCTCGATGTTCCGCACGTGGTCGTGCAGCACCTCGCTCGAAGATCGGCTCAGGAACCCCTCGCGCAGGACGGTGCGCTTATTGGTGATCTCGAGCGAAGACGACAGACGCACGAGCAGCGCCCACACCCCGAGCGTCGTCCACCCCGCTGCGGGGATCGCGGTGAGTAGCCAGCCGGGCGCCCGCGCGTCGGCGGGCAGCGTCGCGTAGAGCAGGATCGACACTCCCAACGGCAAGATCGCGAGGATCGCGGAGACGATCGGCTTGCTGCGCAACAGCGAGGGCCGAACGAGCAGAACGCGGACCTCAGGCCCGTCATCGGGGGGCAGCCCCGCGGCCGAGGCCCGATCAGCAGCCGGGGCGGCCGGACCCCGCGAGCCGGGCGCGCCGATATCGCCTTGCGCATCGGGCGTCGGCAGGCGATTGACATCGCCGCAATGCGGGCACTCGACCTTCTCGCCCGCGAAGGAGTCGTCGAAGGTGAGCCGTTTTTCGCAGCGGTCGCAGCGGATGGTGATCACAACGGGAGAAAGATACGTGCGATGCCCGCCCGACGCCCGCGGCATCCGCCGGGCCGCCCGCCGGTAGGATGGAGCGGTTCGACCCTTCTACCCCGTCCCCAGAACCGGAGGATGTCCCATGCGCATCGATGAACTGTTCCGGCGCTGCGTGCGCCCGGCGTCGCGGCTGACGCTCGCGGGCGCGCTCGCGGTCTTTCTTACGATCCCCGCTGCCGGGCAGGAGGCGTACAAGACGCCGCCCGCCGAGGTTGTAAGGATGCTCGACGCCGCCCCCCCGCCGAGCGTCAGCCTCGACCCCACCGCGACCACCGCTGTGGTTCTCGAACGCGCCGCGATGCCCTCGATCCGCGAGATGGCCGCCCCGATGCTCCGGCTCGCCGGGCGACGCCTGAACCCGGACACGGACGGCCCGCACATGCCCGGCCTGTCCTTCACCTCCATGACACTTAAGAACGTCGCCGACGGGAGCGAGCGCAAGGTCGCGCTCCCCGAGGGCGCGTCGATCGGCATGCCGCGCTGGTCGCCCGACGGGTCCAAGGCGGCGTTCACACTTACATTCGACGACCGCATCGAACTGTGGGTCGTATCGCGCGACACAGCCGCCGCGAAGAAAGTTTCCGACCACCGCGTAAACGCGACACTGACCAGCGGCTTCACGTGGATGCCCGACAGCCGACGGCTGATCGTCGCGACCACGCCGGCGACTCGAGGCGATGCTCCCAAGGCGCCTCGCGTCCCGACCGGCCCGGTCATTCAGGAGACGGCTGGCGTCACCGCCCCCGTCCGAACCTATCAGGATCTTCTCGAAAGCCCGCACGACGTGGCCCTCTTCGATTATTACACGACGACGCAACTCGTTATGGTCGACAGCGAGCAATCGCGGTCCCGCGCGATCGGCTCGCCCGCGGTGTTCACGTCGTTCGATCCCTCGCCGAACGGCCGGTATCTGCTGACCGAGCGGGCGATCAAGCCGTACTCGTATCTCGTGCCGGTGAGCAGTTTCCCGGATGTGACGGAGGTCCACGACCTCGGGCAAGGCGGGCGGACGGTGACTATCGCCGAGCGTCCGCTGCGCGACCAGACGCCGATCGGGGGCGTCCCCACCGGCCCGCGCTCGATCACGTGGAAGAACGTCGCCGACGCCACGCTGATGTGGACCGAGGCCCTCGACGGCGGTGATCCCAAAGCCAAGGTCGCCCAGCGCGACAAGGTTCTTACTCTCGCCGCTCCGTTCGACGGCAAGCCCGCGGAGTTTCTCCGCACCGAGCACCGCTACTCCGGGATCACGTGGATCGAAGGCGGCGCCCACGCGCTCGTCTCCGAGTACGACCGCGACCGCCGCTGGACACGCACCTGGCTGATCGGCGCGGACGTCGCGGGCGAGCCGAGGCTCGTCTTCGACCGCTCGATCCAGGACCGCTACAACGACCCCGGGCGCCCGGTGACGACGTGGACCGCTGCGGGCCAGACCGTCGCCCGCCTGCACGACGGGGCGCTGTTCCTCACCGGTGCGGGCGCATCGCGCGACGGCGACCGCCCGTTCCTCGACCGCTTCGACCTCGCCACGCTCAAGTCCGAGCGCCTCTGGCGCAGCGAGGGGCAGGCGTACGAATCATTCAGCGACCTGCTCTCGCCCGACGGGTCGGTGATCCTGACGCAACGGCAGACGCCGACCGATCCGCCGAACTACTTCAAGCGCGACCTTCGCGCCGGCGCGATGACCGCGTTCACGAACTATGTTGACCCGGTCGCGGACTTCCAGACGAAGATCCGCAAGGAACTTGTGACTTACAAGCGGGCCGACGGCGTGACGCTCAGCGCGACGCTGTACCTCCCGCCGGATTACCGCGAGGGTCAGCGCCTGCCGCTGGTCGTCTGGGCGTACCCGCGCGAGTTCAACGACGCGGCGACCGCCGGGCAGGTCTCCGGCTCGCCGTACCGCTACACGCGGATCGCCGGTTCGAGCCATCTGTTCTTCCTGACGCAGGGCTACGCGATCATGGACGACGCCTCGATGCCGGTGGTGGGCGATGATCCGCTGACGGTCAACGATTCGTTTATCCAGCAGATCGTCGACAGCGCGGACGCGGCGATCCAGTACGCCGCGGGCCGGGGCGTCGCGGACCCCGATCGCGCGGGCGTCGGCGGGCACTCCTACGGCGCCTTCATGACGGCGAACCTGCTCGCCCACAGCGACATCTTCCGCGCCGGGATCGCACGCAGCGGCGCGTACAACCGCACGCTCACGCCGTTCGGCTTCCAGTCCGAGCAGCGCACGTTCTGGGAGGCGCCCGATGTCTACTTCAACCTCTCGCCGTTCATGCACGCGGACAAGATCGACGAGCCGATCCTCATGATCCACGGCATGGTCGACAACAACTCGGGCACCTTCCCCATCCAGTCCGAACGCCTGTACCACGCGATCAAAGGCCACGGCGGGACGGCCCGGCTCGTCATGCTCCCCCACGAGAGCCACGGCTACCGCGCACGCGAGTCCGTCATGCACACTCTCGCCGAGATGATCGAGTGGTTCGACGCGCACGTTAAGTACGCGCCGACACGCGAAACCGCCAGCCGCTGAAACCAGGCGCCGACATAAGGATCGGCTCTAACAAATTCAACACCCGCCACGGACGCCCGCCGATCGGGCGTCCGTTTTTTTGTTTCTGTTCTTTGTTTTTCCCCGAAATGCGTTGTTCCGACCTCCCTCTCCCCCCCCGGGAGAGTGCAGGGGGAGAGGGACGAACCGGTGCACTGCGTTGACTGCGCGCGATGCGCTCAAAGCCCAGGGATGAAATCCCTGGGCTTGGTTCTTGATATTCAACGCGCGGCCCCGTGACGCCTGATGTGCGGGCCGCGAGAGTCATTATTTCAGTGCTCGCGCACGGGCGGGACGCCCGTGCCACTGTTTACGCCCGTGCCACTGTTTACGCCCGTGCCACCGTTCGCGCCCTTGCCACTGGCTTGTGTTGAATTTAGATCAGGTTCAGTTGTGGGGCGTGTGTGTCTGCGCGGGCTGGTTGACGAAGGCCTGGAGTTTGCGCGAGCGCACCGGGTGCTGGAGTTTGCGCAGCGCTTTCGCTTCGACCTGGCGGACGCGTTCGCGTGTGACCTTGAAGATGCGGCCGACTTCTTCGAGCGTGTAGGTGTACCCGTCGCCGATGCCGTAACGGAGTTTGAGGATCTCGCGTTCGCGGTAGGTGAGGGTTTTGAGAACCTGCTCGATGCGCTGGCTGAGCATGGTGTTGGTAGTGGTCTGGTCGGGGGCGTCCTGGCGTTCGTCCTCGATGAAGTCGCCGAAGAAGGAGTCCTCGCTCTCGCCGACGGGCCGATCGAGGCTGACGGGATGGCGCCCGATCTTCATCACGCGCTGGACTTCCTCCAGCGGCATGCCCGCCTCGGCGGCGAGTTCTTCGAGCGTCGGTTCGACGCCGGACTGCTGCACGAGCCGTTTCTGGATCGTGCGCAGTTTGCTCATGGTTTCGATCATGTGGACGGGGACGCGGATCGTGCGCGCGTGATCGGCGATCGCGCGGGTGATCGCCTGGCGGATCCACCACGTGGCGTAGGTGCTGAACTTGTAGCCGCGCTGGTACTCGTATTTATCGACGGCGCGCATCAGGCCGGTGTTCCCTTCCTGGATGATGTCTAGGAAGGACAGCCCGCGGTTGCGGTACTTCTTGGCGATCGAGACGACGAGGCGGAGGTTGCCCGCGGAGAGGTCGCGCTTGGCCTGCTCGTATTCCCAGAAGACGCCGGCGAGGGAGTGTGTGCGGTCGGCGAGGTCGGCGGGTTCTTCCTGGACAAGCCCGCGCAGGCCGTCGAGTTCCTCGCGCATTACATACACGTCCTCGGGGTCGTAGCGGTCGGGGCGTTTGTCGGCGTCGGCGAGGGTCTTCTCGAGGTCGAGCATCTTGCGCGCCAGAGACTCGAGTTTCTTGCGTATCGGGTTGATGCGGCTGGTGCGCAGGCAGCACTCCTCGGCCAGGGCCGCCATGCGCCGGCGTCGGGTCTCGATGCGGGCAGCGAGGTCGGCGGCGCGAACGTCGTCGCCCTCAGCCTTGGCCTCCTGGAGTTCGTCCCACTGCTGCTGACCGATCGCGAGAAGAGCCTTGAGCGTGGCGACGTTGTACGGGATGCGCCTCGAGATGATCTCCTTGTGGTTCGTCTCGGCGGTGCTGATGCGCATCGTGCGGTCGAAGGGGAGTTCGCCGCGGTGGACCTGCTCGAGCACCTCGACGGCCTGCTGGACCGCGTGGTCGTTCTCGAGGGCCCGCCTGCGGTAGATCCAGCGCGTCAGTTCGATCTTCTTCGCCAGGCGTATCTCCTCCTCGCGCGTCAAGAGCGGGATCGTCCCCATCTGCGTCAGGTACATCCGCACGGGGTCGTCGATGCGCTTGGAGTTGGACTCCGCTTCTAATGCCTGGGTAAGTTCCGCGACGGCGTCGCGGTCCGGGCGCAGGCCGGTGAGCGGGTCGGCGTCGGGGTCCAGCGGCGCCGGGACCGCGACGAAATCGACCGGCGCCTCGATGGCGGACCCAGCCGCGGGGGCGGCGGGCTTAGCCGCGGCGGCTTCGGCTTTGGCGGCGGCGGCGGCGGCGATCTCGGCCTGCCGGGCGGCGGCTGCGGCGGCCTCCCGACGGGCACGCGCCTGCTTCGTCCGGAACTCACGCAGATCGATCAACTCGATCCCAAGATCGTCTATCAACGCCAGGAACTCGTGCATCCGCTGCGGGCAGATCAGTTCGTCCGGAGCGGTGTCGTTTATCTCTTCATAGGACAGCCAGCCCCGTTTCTGAGACAGGGCGAGAAGATCGGCGACGGCGGGGTGCATCTGTGGGGTCACGGGGCGGCCTCTCCGGGGATGCTGGGAATCGATGTCCGCGGGCGTGATCCGACCACGCCCGCGACGGGGACTGTCATGGGGTCCGAGCCGAAACGACGCATCACCTCGCGCCGGGCGGCTATCCGGCGCGCCACGTCGGCGTCCGGGGATGCAGACGCCGAGGCGTCTTTCATTCGCGCCCGCAGGGCGCGGGACGTGAAGTCGCGCATGTGCGCGGCTAGTCGTTCGGCTTCGCCGCCGGTCTCCTCGATGACGCGCGTAGCCAGACCGGACGCGAGGGCCCGCGCGGCGGGGTCGGCGATCCGGTCGATCAGGCCTTGGGTTGTCGCGTCGGCGTCGTGCATCAGCGTGAAGAGGGTCTCGGCGATCGAGCGGAGCGGGCCGGGAGCGTAGGCGCCGGGGTCAAGGATGTCCCGCTCGGAGTCGGAAAGTTCGCGAATCAACACCGGCTCAGCGAGCAGCGCCCCCAAGGCCCGGGCGTCGTCGCGCGACGCGATCGCGGCGTCGTAGCCCGAACCAGCCACCGGCCCGTCCACCCCGGCCCGGCTCCGAGCCGACGCGGCCCGCGATCGGGCCCGGCGTTCCGCAGCGTTCAAGGCGCCGAGGATCGAACCCTCGTCCGCACCCGAAGCCTCAGCCAGCCGACGCACGATCAGGCTCCGGCGGATCAGGGGCTGGTTCGACAGGCCGAGTTCGGTCAGCCGGGCCAGTTCGTCCTCGATGATCGACGCCCGGCCGCTCAGCCCCGCAGCACGGACCCGCGCGCGCAGCCGATCGAGCCGATATTCGAGCGCGTCTCGCGCCCCGGCGAGACAATCACGAAAAACCTCGGCGCCCGCCGGCCGCTCGGTCGCGCCATCAATATCTAAGCCCGCCGACCTCGCCAGCAAATCCGCCGGGTCAAGCCCGTCGGGGAGCGCAGCGATCTCCACGTCGATCGGCTCGCGGAAGAAGACCTCGATCGCCCTGTCGGCGGCCTTGATCCCCGCGGCGTCGCCGTCGAACAGCAGCACGACCCGCGGACAGAGCCGGCGGAGGATCCGCGCGTGCCCGGGCGTCAACGCCGTCCCCAGCGTCGCAACCACGTTCTCGAACCCCGCCTGATGGCAGGCGATCACGTCGGTGTAGCCTTCGGTCACGACGGCGTAGCCTTCGCGCTGGATCGCCCGCGACGCGAGGTGCAGGCCGAACAGCGTCGAGGACTTATCGAAGATCGGCGACTCCGACGAGTTCAGATACTTCGGCTCGTCCTCGTCGCGGATCTTCCGCCCGCCGAAGGCGATCGGACGCCCGGTCGCGTCGGCGATCGGGAAGATCAGCCGATGGCGGAAGGCGTCGTACGCGCCCCCGTCGTCGCGAGGCTTAGCCAGGCCCGCAGCGACAAGTGTCCGCCGATCGAACCCCCGTTTTTGGGCAGCGTTGATAAGCCCGTCCCACGAGTCCGCCGCCGCCCCGATCGAGAACCGCTCGACCATCTCGGCGTTGATCCCCCGCTTCGCTGCGAGGTCGCGGGCCGCCTGCCCCGCCACGGCGTGCGCGTAGACGCTGCGGAAGAACTCGAGCGCGAACGCCGACGCCGCCCGCAGGTCCGCCCGCGAGTCGCGCCCGTCGCTGCCCGCGTCACCAGCGCCGGGCTTGCGCGGCGTCAGCGCGATGCTCGCGCGATCGGCCAGCAGCCGCAGCGCCTCCAGGAACTCGATCTTATGAAACCCCATTATAAAATCAATCGCGTTCCCCCCGGCGCCGCAGGAGAAACAGTGGTAGATCTGCTTCGACGGGACGACGTACATCGACGGCTTATGGTCGTCGTGGAACGGGCAAAGACCGACAAACTCGCGGCCCTTCGCGTGCAGACGCACGTGCTCGGACACGATGTGAACTATGTCCGTCGCGTCGAGCACGCGGCGGCGATCATCGGGATGCTCGGACGATGCGTTCACTCGCTCCTCGGTGCGCCCGCGCGACACGCCGCCGACATCGGGCGTGATTCGGGAGATCGGGACAGACGTTCCGTGTTCAGGCGCTTCCCGCGCGAGGCCCAGGGACAATGGGCCGGGCGGTCGCTCGAAGTCGGCCGGGCTTGCGTGATCGTCCGGACGCGCGCAGCGTCGGGAATGCGATCCATTGGTGCGGACACGATCGAGCGCATGAACGCTATCGCGCCCGCGGGCGGGGTCAACTGCCCGGACGGCAAAATCCGCAAAGTCGCCCAGGATCGCCCCATCTCCCGGGTCCGACCCCCGGCGGTAGAATCCGCCCGCCATGAGGTCCGAGATTGTCTACACCGGGCGGGTCCAAGGCGTCGGCTTCCGCGCCACCGCCAAACGCCTCGCCGATGAGCAAGGCGTCGTCGGCTGGGTCCGCAACGAGGCCGACGGGTCCGTGCGCCTCGTCGCCGAAGGCCCCGCCGACCGCATCGACCGCCTCCGCCGAGCCATCCGCGATCGTCTCGGCGACCTCATCAGCCGCGAGGACGTAACCCTCGAAGGCGACGACACCGGCCGGTACGCCGGGTTCGAGATCCGCTGAAATCCCGCCCTCCCACGGAGCCGCTGCGTGCTGATCCTCTTCGACATCGACGCGACGCTCCTCTCGACCCAGCGGGCGGGCGTCCTCGCCATGGGCGACGCCGGGCGCGAACTCTTCGGCCCGGACTTCGACGAGCACGTCATCGACTACGCCGGTCGGCTCGACCCCCTCATCATCGCCGACCTCCTCCGCGCCCACGATCGCCCGGTCGGAACCCGCGAGATCGAAATCTTCCGGGACAGGTACCGAAAGCATCTGTTTGAAAGGTTGAAGTCGCCGGGCGTCGCGCGGGCCCTCCCGGGCGTCCCCGAACTGCTCGACGCCGTCGAGCGCGTGGAGGGTGTGACCATCGGCCTCCTGACGGGCAACTACGCGGACACGGGCGCCGGGAAACTCGCCGCTGCGGGCATCGACGTGGGCCGATTCACGGTGCGCGTGTGGGGGGATGAGTCGCCGTTCGATCCGCCGGCGCGCGAGCACCTGCCCGGGGTGGCGCTCGACCGCCACGCCGCGATCGCGGGGTCGCGCCTGCCGGGCGAGCGCGTCCTGATCATCGGCGACACCGTTCACGACGTGGCCTGCGCGCAAGCCCACGGCTGCCGATCGCTCGGCGTCGCGACCGGCAAGTACTCGCGCG
Source organism: Phycisphaeraceae bacterium (assembly GCA_039794205.1). GTDB lineage: Bacteria > Planctomycetota > Phycisphaerae > Phycisphaerales > UBA1924 > J020. The sequence continues at coordinate 127,621 of JBDIVU010000008.1, read as the reverse complement.
ACGAACTCATAGCCGTCGGCGCCGACCGCGCCGAGGCGGACCTGACCGACACCGGGGGGCTTTTCGAATGGATCACAACGCCGATGCGATCGACACCGACGCCGATCTGACCGCGCCGGCGCCGCCCGCGGTCGGACGCATGGCCCTGACGAACTACCTCGTGCAGTCCGTCATCGCCACGACAATATTCTACGGCTACGGGTTCGGACTCTTCGGGTCGGTCGATCGGCTCGGGATGATGGCGACCGTCGCCGGCGTCTGGATCGCGCAACTAATATACAGCCCGATCTGGCTCAGCCGATTCCGCTTCGGCCCGGCCGAATGGCTCTGGCGCTCGGCGACCTACGGCAAAGCCCAATCCATGCGCCGCGTTTGAACACACAAAGCCCGGGGATTCCATCCCTGGGCCTTACACGCGATGCGCGCAAATATCGCGATTCAACCCCAGGCGCCGTTCGCCCCTCTCCCCAAAACTCCCCCCGATAGACCGGATCTGAACCAGCAACTAATCCTTCGATCTTCCGGCCCTTCGCACACACCCCTGCCCTGGTTCGCCGCCCGCCGTATCCTGTTCCGGGACTCGCCGCGCACACACACGTCGGCCCCGGGGGATTCATGCCGCTCCGATTCAAAGACCGCATCCTGCGCCGGCTCGCCGACGCCGACGCCGCCACCACGCCCATCGACGCGCTCGCCGCGGACCTCGGCGTAGCGCCCGAGGACGCCGACGCCTTCCGCCTCGCGGTGCGTCAACTCGAAGCCGCCGGGCAGGTCGTCGTCCACGCCGGCGACACCGTCGCCCTCCCCCCGCTGGGCGACGAAGTAGTCGGCACATTCAAGAAGAACCCGCGCGGGTTCGGCTTCGTCATCCCCGCCGACCGCCGGGCCCACGGCGACCTCTTCATCCCGCCCGGCGCGACCGGCGACGCCCTCACCGGCGACACCGTCCGCGCCACCGTCCAGAAACGTCGCGGCCGCGCCGGCGAAACCGAATACGTCGGCGCCATTGCCGAGGTTATATCCCGCAAGCACGCCGCGTTCACCGGCGAACTCCGCAACCAGGGCGGACGCTGGCTCGTCTTCCCCGACGGCGAAGCCCTCACCGAACCCGTCATCGTCGGCGACCCCGGCGCCAAGAACGCGAACGCCGGCGACAAAGTAGTATTCGAACTTCTTCACTTCCCCGAAGATAATATGCTCGGCGAGGGCGTCATCACCCGCGTACTCGGCGCCGCGGGACAGCCCGACGTCGAGACCGCCGCCACCATCGCCGCCTACAACCTCCCCGGCGAGTTCCCCGACGCCTGCCTCGACCAGGCCCGCGAAGTCTCCGAAGCCTTCGAGGAAGAGGTCGATCGCGCACGCCACGCCGGCGCCTTCGAGAACCGCGAAGACCTCCGCGAAACTTTCATCATCACCATCGACCCGCCCGACGCGCGCGACTTCGACGACGCCCTCTCGCTCGAAATCCTGCCCGGCGGCGGCGGCGCCCGCTACAAACTCGGCGTCCACATCGCCGACGTAAGCCACTTCGTCACGCCCGGCTCGCCGCTGGATCTCGAAGCCCAAAAACGCGGCAACTCCTGCTACCTCCCCCGCCTCGTCATACCCATGCTCCCCGAACTCCTGTCCAACGGCGTGTGCAGCCTTCAGGAAGCCGTCCCACGCTTCTGCAAGAGCGCCTTCATCGCCTACGACGAGCGCGGGAACGTCACCGGCCGCGGCTTCTCCTCGACCGTCATCCACTCCGCCAAGCGCCTTACATATCTCGAAGCCCAGGCGCTGATCGACGGCGACGCCGAGGAAGCAAAGAAGCACGCCAAAACCGAGCCGAACTACTCGCAGAAACTCCTCGACACGCTCCAGGCGTTCAACCGCCTGTCGAAAGCCGTCTACACCCGCCGGCGGTCGCGCGGCATGATCCACCTCGACCTCCCCGAAGTCGAACTTATATTCGACGACAACGGCCGCGTCGCCGACGCCCAGCCCGAGGACGACGCCTGGACGCACCGCCTGATCGAGATGTTCATGGTCGAGGCGAACGAGTCCGTCGCGCAACTCTTCGAGCGCCTCCGCGTGCCGCTCCTCCGCCGGACTCACCCTGACCCGGAATCGACCAGTTTCGAGAGCCTGCGCAAGTTCCTGAAACCGATCGGTTTTAATATTCCGAAAGAACCCGACCGCTTCGACCTCCAGAAACTCCTCGACGCCACCGCCGGCAAGCCCGCGGCGCCCGCGGTCCACTTCGCCGTCCTCCGCTCGCTCACCAAAGCCAAATACTCCCCCGCTCTCATCGGACACTTCGCCCTCGCCAGCGACGCGTACGGCCACTTCACAAGCCCCATCCGCCGCTACCCGGACCTGACCGTCCACCGCGCGCTCTCGGCGTACCTCGCGCGCACGGACAACGGCGCCGACCCGCCGCGCGATGAGAACGGCATACAAAACCTCGGCAGACAACTCGCGCGCGACCCGCTGTGCCCCGACGAAGACGCACTCATGAAGATCGGCGGGGACTGCAACCGCACCGAGGAGAACGCCGCCGACGCCGAGCGCGACCTCCGCGACTTTCTCGTCATGCAACTTCTCTCGGAAAAGATCGGCGAGGTCTTCCCGGGCGTCGTCACCGGCGTCATCCCGAAAGGCGTGTTTGTAAGAATCGAGAAGTATCTCGTCGAAGGGCTTGTCAAAGCCGAAGACCTGCCCGTCCCCGGCCGGGCCGGCTCGGGGCGCTGGCAGATCGACCAGAAAACCGGCGCGCTCGTCGAGCAGGCCAGCGGCCGGTCGTACCGCCTGGGCGATCGCGTGCAGGTCGCGGTGTCGAGCGTCAACCTCGCGGCGAGGCAGATGGAACTGCTCATCCCAGACGAGGAAGCCATGAAACGCGCCGGCGTCGGCAAAGCCCTGACGCTCGGCTCAACAGGCGGCGGGCTCGGCCCCGCCGAGGGCGCGGGCTTCAAATCCAAAACCGGCGTCGAGCGACGCAGCCAGAAGTCCCGCTCACGCGACAAGCGCAAAGCCGATCACCGCGCCGATAAAAAAGGCAAAGGCAAACGGCAGTAATCCCCGCGCCGAAAGCGCATCAATCACGATTCAGTTCCGCGCGTCGGGCGTGAAGATGCGTGCCTGCATCGACGCCGCCATCCGCCGCGCCGCGATCACGAACGCGTCGCGTCCGGGCGCCGGGATCTCGATCGGCACCGTCGATTCCCACAGTTTCAGCCAGCGTGTGAAGTGCGCCGGCGTCAGATCCTCAAGCCGCAGGTGCGCCTCGATCGGGCGGCCCGAGTACCGCCCGCTGTGCAGGATCACCGTCGACCAGAAATCAACCATCTTCGGCAGGTGCAGCGACCAGTCGCCGACCTCCCGCGCGAAGATCGGCCCGAGCATGTCGTCCTCGCGCACACGCGCATAGAACGATCCCACAAGCCGACGGATGTCATCATCACACACACGATCGGGCGCCGGCCCGACGGCGTTCGATTCTGTCAACGGCAGGCGGCGCAGCGAATCGGGCGCGGGTTCTCGGTCGGGCATCTGGCCTCCATTTTGCAGCAAAATCCGTGCGATCTTTCATCTATCGCGGCAGCGGCGATGACTGATCCTACGCGCGCAGTCGCGGCGGGGACATGCAGCGGCGCGATTCCCGGCGCCCCGCCGTAACATCGCGCCATGGCGGACCCGCGCAAATCACAACCCGTCGACGCCGGGCTTCGCAAGCGCCTCGACCGTTTCGACCTCGCTGTCGCCCGCGGGATGCACAGGTTCGGCCATCCGCTGCACCGCGTGCTCCTCGGCGCGTTGTTCCTGTGGTTCGGCTCGCTCAAGGTCTTCGGGCACACCTCGGCGACCTCCATCATCGCCCACACCGTCTACATAGGTTCGCCCGAGCGAACCGTCCCGCTGCTCGGGCTGTGGGAGGCGGCGATCGGCGTGTGCCTGATCGTGCCCGGGTTCGTGCGTGTCGCGCTCCTGCTGATCGCGGTTCGGCTGCCGGGGACGCTGCTGGCGCTGATCGTCAAGAGCGACGTATGCTGGACCTCGACGCCGCTGGTCCCGACGATAGAAGGGCAGTACCTGATCAAGGATTTCACACTCTTCGCCGCGGCGATGGTCATCGGCGGGACCGTACGCCGCGACGCCCACGCCTGATCCCGCCGACGCCTGATCCAGCCCGCGCGGACCCCGGCGCCCGCCCGATCGGCCCCGCTACACTCCCGGTTCCAGCGGATCACGGAAGGAGCAGGGCCATGAGCGTGCTGTCGAACAAAGTAGTAATCGTCACCGGCGCTAGCAGCGGGATCGGACGCGCGACGGCGCTGGCGCTCGGCAAGCGTGGCGCCCGCGTAGTCTGCGCCGCCCGCCGGGCCGACCGCCTCGAAGCCCTCGCCAAGGAGATCGTCGCCGCCGGCGGCAAGGCCCTCCCCGTCCCGGGCGACATCACAAACCGCGGCGAGGTCGAGGCCATGGTCGCCGCAGCGCGCGAGACCTTCGGCCCGATCGACGCGATCATCAATAACGCCGGCGTCATGCCCCTCTCCTTCATGGACGCCTGCAAGGTCGATGAATGGGCCTGGACCGTCGATGTAAATATCAACGGCGTGCTCTTCGGCGTCGGCGCCGTCCTCGAAGAGATGATCGCACGCCGGTCGGGGCACATCATCAATGTATCGAGCGTCGCCGGCCGAAAACTCTTCCCCGGCGGCGCCGTGTACTGCGCGACGAAGCACGCGATCCACGCTTTGTCCGAAGGCCTGCGTCAGGAACTGGCGCCCCACAACATCCGCGTGACCACCATCGCGCCGGGCCTCGTCACCACGGAACTTCAGGACTCGATCACCGACGACCGCGTCCGCGAGCGTTTCCGCAGCATGCCCGAGGACTTCGTCCCTCTCGAGAGCGAGGACATCGCCGCGGCGATCGTCTACGCGATGGAGTCCCCCGCGCACGTCTGCGTCAACGAGGTGCTCATCCGCCCCACCCGGCAGGAATTGTAAGGAACCCCCGCGCGCATGAATCGCCTCGACCGCTATGTCGCGCGGCGGCACCTCGCGAACACCGCGGCGATCCTGGTCGCTCTCTTCGCGTTCGTCGTCGCGGTCGATGTGTTCCTCAACCTCAAACGGTTCCTCCGCGCCGCCGAGGGCGTCGACCCCGACGGTTCGGGCGTCAAGGTTGCGGCGACGGCGGCGCTCGCCGTCATCGACCTCTGGGGGCCGAGGCTCGTGCAACTCTTCAACCACCTCGGCGGGCTGGTCGTAGTCATCGCCGCGGGCTTCACCGCTTCGAGCATGGTCCGCAAGCGCGAACTGGTCGCGGCGATGGCCAGCGGCGTGAGCCTGCCGCGCCTCGCCGCCCCGATGCTCGCGGTCGGCGTCGTTGTAGCCGGGCTTCAGACGCTCAACCAGGAGTTTCTTATCCCGCGCGTCGCGCACCTGCTCCCGCGCAGCGCGACCGACGTCGGCCGCCGGGAGATGGAGCCGTTCGCGGTCTCACTCCTGCGCGACGGGTCGGGCAGGCTTTGGAACGCGAACCGCTTCGAACCAGCCGAGTCTCGCCTTGTCGATGTGACGATCTGGGAGCGCGACGAGCGGGGCAGGGTCACTCGCCGCATCAGCGCCGATGAAGCCCGCTGGGTCTCCGATCGCTGGGAGTTCGTATCGGGCTTCGCCGAGCGCCCGGGCGCGCCGGGCGTGCTCGAGCCGGTCACAGAGGTAGAGACCGATCTTGAGCCGACCGTCATCCTCGTCAGGCAGGTCGCGGGCTTCGGCCAGAGCCTGTCCTGGCGTCAGATCAATCAATCGCTGGCCAACGACGCCACGCCGGTCGATGACGCCACGCGTCGTCGGCTCGACCGCATCCGTTTCGGGCGTGTCGCGTTCATGCTTAGCAACATCTGCGTGCTCGGGCTGGCGATCCCGTTCTTCATGACGCGCACGCCGGTGAACGCCGCGGCGAGGTCTCTTCGGCTGGCGCCGATCGTCGCGGTCGGGCTTATCGGGAGCGTCGTAGGCGTTACAAGCCCGCTGCCCGGCTTGCCCGTCGCGCTCGCTGTGTTCTTCCCGCCGATGGTGCTAGGCCCGCTCGCCGTCGCCGCGTTGTCGAGCATGAAGACATGACGACCGACGCCGACCCTCACCCGCGCGCCGATCGCGCCGTCGTGCTCGTCTCGGGCGGGCTTGATTCCGCCGTCACACTCGCGATCGCGCAGCGGGATTGCCGCGAGTGCTCCGCGCTCTCGTTCGACTACGGGCAACGGCATCGCGGCGAACTCCACGCCGCCGCCGCCGTCGCCCGTTCCCTCGGCGCCGAGAGACACGTAGTCGTCCCGATCGGCCTCCGCGCGATCGGCGGGTCCGCGCTGACCGCGGACATCGAAGTGCCCAAGGACCGCGAGCCGGGCGCCCCGGGCGTGCCCGTGACATACGTCCCGGCGCGGAATCTTATATTTCTCTCGATCGCCGCGGGCCTGGCGGAGGTCGAGGGCGCGTCGGCGATATACCTCGGCGTCAACGCGGTCGATTACTCCGGCTACCCCGACTGCCGGCCCGCGTTCCTCGAAGCCTTCGCCCGCGTCGCCGCCGTCGCCACCAGAGCCGGCGACGATGGCGCGCCGCTTACCGTCCGCGCCCCGCTCCTCAATATGAGTAAAGCCGACATCATCCGCGCCGCCGCCGACCTCGGCGTGGACCTCGCGCTGACAAGATCCTGCTACGACCCCGACGGCGCCGGCCGGGCCTGCGGCCGGTGCGATTCCTGCATACTTCGGCGTCGCGGCTTCATCGAGGCGGGCGTCCCCGACCCCACCATCTACCGCATCTGATCGCGCGGTACCTTATCACCCGTGACGCAACCGACGCGCCAACCCCTCGCGAGCCGATCTGCGACGGGGTACCTCGCGCGCTCGACCGAGCCGCTGCACATCCTCGTCTTTCTGCTGCCTTTGATCGCGATGTATGAAATCGGATCGGCGATCTGGCTCGTCGATCCCGAGACCGGCGGGATACTCGAAACCATCCGCGCCCATCGGCTTCTCTATAAGTTCTTCGAGACCTTCGGCGTCGGCGGCGCGATGCTGCCCGGCGTCGCTCTGGTTGTGGTGCTGCTCGTCTGGCACGCGCTGTCGAAGAAATCGTGGCGCATCAGACCCGCGGTCGTCGCGCTGATGGCGCTCGAGTCGGCGGCGTGGACTCTCCCCCTGCTGGTTCTCGGGCAGGCCGCCGGGCTTGTCGCGCTCGCCGCCGGCGCCGGCGCCGAGCCGACCGACCGCCCGCTCGGCGCGAGCATAACCATCGCCGTCGGAGCGGGACTATACGAGGAACTCCTGTTCCGCATGGTCGCCATCGCGCTGCTGCACTTCATACTTGTCGATCTCATACAGATCGAGCGGCGCGCGGGGACGTGGGCCGCCGTCGCGCTCGCCGCGTTGGCTTTCGCGGCGTACCACGACGACTGGTCGGCGCGGTTCGTGTTCCTGCTCGCCGCGGGCGGGTTCTTCGGGGCGCTGTACGTCACGCGCGGGTTCGGCGTGGTCGTCGGGGCGCACACGCTCTACGACGTCATCGTTCTTACATTCTGACCGGGGAGCCGCGATGCCCGACGCCAGCCGCACGCCGATGTTCGAAGTGATCGAGCACCCGCTGATCGCGCACAAGATGGGCTATCTCCGCAGCGCGCAGACCGGGCATCGCCCGTTCCGCGCGCTCGTCGCGCAGATCGCCGGGCTGATGGTCTTCGAGACGACGCGCACGTTCCCGACAATCGAGATCGAGATCACCACGCCGCTCGAAACGACCGCGGCCCGTCGTCTCGCGGCGCCGGTGACGATCGTCCCCGTCCTCCGCGCCGGGCTTGCCATGGCCGAGGGCGTGCTGGAGGTCATGCCCGAGGCCCGGGTCGGGCACATCGGGCTGTTGCGCGACGAAGCGACGCTCAAGCCGGTGACGTACCTCTCGCGCCTGCCGCGCGACCTCGACGCGGGCCCCGCGATGCTGCTCGACCCGATGCTCGCGACGGGCGGGAGCGCGTCGCGCGCGATATCACTCCTCAAGGACACGGGCGCCCGCGATATAAGATTCCTGTGCCTGCTCGCCTCGCCCGCGGGGGCCGAGCGCCTCGCCCGCGAGCACCCGGACGTCGCGGTCTACGCCGCCGCCCTGGACCGCGAGATCAACGCGCACGGCTACATCCTCCCGGGCCTGGGCGACGCCGGCGACCGCCTGTACGGGACGTGAGCGCCGACCGCTCACCCGCCCATCTGGCGGAGTTCGTCGCGCAGGATCGCGGCGAGTTCGTAGTTCTCCGCCTGGATCGCGCGCTCCATGCGGTCGCGCAGTTCCGCCTCGGGGCTTGACGGGAGTTTCGGCACGAGCGATTCCTTCATCCCCTCGAGCAGGCGGATCTCGCCCGAGTCCCGCGCCGAGTCCGGGTCGCCGGCGTCCATGTAGTGCTCGCGGATCCGCGCGATCGCGTCGTCGAGCGCGAGGATCGCCGCTTTAGGCTCTCGCTCGCGCACCGCCAGCCCCGCCAGCGCCCTCGCGCGCATCATCATAAGGTACGGGCGGAACTGCACCACGGCCTCGCGGTCCTCGTCGCGCTCCGCGTGCCGTTCTATGAAGTCGACCGCGCGCAGGTTCCTCGCGGTGTCGCGCAGCACGCCTTCGAGATCCTCGAGGACGTACAGCGCCACGTACCGATGATAATATTGCGATGCCTCCTCGCGCAGCGATCGGCACGTCTCGGCGTCGAGGGTGAAGGAGTCCGGGTCCGCCCCGCCTACGACCGCCTGTTCGAGCCGATCCTCCCACGCGTCGAGCAGGCTCTCGAAGCCCTCGGGGCGTTGCCCGTCGGGCCGGCCGTCGGGCTCGAGCTGGAGCACGCCGAGGTCAACGCGGATCTGGATCCGCTCCCGCCCGTCCTCGCCGGGGACGAGGCGGACCGCGAGCTGGCCGGGCGTGTACGGCCAATCCTTGAGCAGTTTGGTCAGGTCGAGCGTCATGTTCCCTGTGCGCAGCGGGCCGGTCGGCCGCGTCGCTCGGATCGGCGATCGGGCTTCGTCCCGCCAAGGAACTATACGCAAGCCCGGCCGGGGCGGATCGTTCGCGCCGGGTGGGCGAACGGGGTCGCTGCGGTTCTCGGACGAATCCGAAGGAGTTCGCGGCGCCCGCGGGCGGCGCTTCCCGCTCGCGTCTCAAGACTCGCGCGGCGCGTGTCGATGCTGTCAGCGACGGGTCGCACCGCGCCCTTCGTGCGTCGCGACAGAGGTGAAGGGGGACGCTGCGCGCGATGGCACGAGGCCGATTCGAGTCCGATCTCGAGACGTACCTCCGCGACATCGACGAGGTCCCGCTGCTGACCGCTGCGCAGGAGCGGACCCTCGGCTGGCGCATCATAAATGACAACTGCCCCGAGGCGCGCGAGCACATGATCCGCGCCAACCTCCGCCTCGTCGTCGCGATCGCCAAGCGTTATTCCAACCGCGGGCTGCCGCTCTCGGACCTCATCGAGGAGGGGAACGTCGGGCTGATCCGCGCCGTCGAAGGCTTCGATCCCGCGCAGGGAGCGCGCTTCAGCACCTACGGCTCGTGGTGGATCAAACAGGCGATCAAGCGCGCTCTTATAAACGCGGTGCAGCCCGTGCACATCCCGGCGTACATGGTGGAACTCATCGCGAAGTGGAAACAGGCGAGCCGGCGCCTCGAGGAAGAACTCGGCCGACAGCCCACGACGCGGGAACTAGCCGAGCGGATGAAACTCCCGGTAAAGAAGATCAAGATAATAAAGAAAGCCGTCCGCGCCGTGCAGAGCCGGGGCGCCGGCGCCACGGACGCCGACGGCGAACCCGTCCGCCTCGCCGGCGTCATCGCGGACGAAAGGTTCCCCAAGCCCGACGAGCGCGCCCTCCTCGACGACGAACTCCGCACTGTTCAGAAACTCCTCGGCGCCATCGACGAGCGCGAGGCCGTCGTGCTGCGCCTCCGCTACGGGCTTGACGGGCGCGAGCCGTTGACGCTCAAACAGATCGGCGCGGAGATCGGCCTGACGCGCGAACGGGTCCGCCAGATCGAGATCCACGCGCTGAAGAAACTCAACCGCAGACTCAGCGACGACCACGTCGCGCAGTTCTTCGCGGACACAGACAAACGCGCGGGCTGAGCGGGAGCAAGCCGGCGCGTGCGTTCTGTCCGTGCGCGTGTCAGCGCTTCGATCGCCAGCCGCAGCCGCATTCCGGGCATCGGTCCGCGTCGAGATTGCCGGTCATGTCGTAGCCGCAGTGATCGCATCGGCTCATCCGCCAGCGTTTGCGCCTGCGGATCAGCAGCGGCACGAACACGGCCGGCCCGAGCGCGACAAGCCCGACGGAGCCGGTGAACGTCAGCGCAAGGAAAGTCCCGGCGCCGCAGTAGCAGTCCGTCCGTCGTCGCACCATTACATCGATCGGGATGATGGCGATGGTCTCGATCGCGGTGCCTAAAAAAGCCCGGCTCCGACACGCGACACCATCGTGTCGCGCCGACCCCGCCGCACGAACGCCAGCAGCATCGGCGTCGCCAGCGCCCACCCGCCGACGAGCATGCCAAGCATCGCCCAACCGGAGCCGGGGCGATCAATGAACACGTCCCACTTATTAAAAAGTTCGAGCGACGCGTACACGCCCGCCGAACTCATCGCCGACACGCACAGCCCCGCCGCCGCGAGGCTGATAAACACGGAGACGCCGCCTTCGTTTGTGTGGATCGGACGGCGGACGGGCAGCAGGATCACGCCTTGACCGGCGAGGATCAACGCCGCCCACACAACTATCGCCGCAACCGCGGTGGGGTCGGCCCACACCGCGAGCAGATCGGCGAGACTGAACGATCCGTCCCCGTGCGCAAGCCAAAGCGATCCGATCGCGACGATCGCCGCAGCCTCGATCATCCCGACGAGCAGGATGGTGCGCCATCGCCTCACCGCGGCGCGATGATACGTCGTCAGCGACGCGCTCCCCCACGACCCCCGCCAGACCTCTCTGCTCCGCCGATTTCTCTGCACCCGATGCGCCTCTGCGGTAAATAACGACCGGACCGAGGCACTAGAAGCGCAAGTGGATGTGGTTTCCGGACTTACCCGGATCGCCGCAGCCGTTCAGTCGGTTCCGGGACACGTCAGTTCGGCCGGTTTCGGCTTCCCGAGCCGCCCGGGCCGCGGGCTGAGGTAGGCTGGTGTCGAGGCCGGGGCGGGCGCGTGGTGGCGTCCGCGTCGGCGGCGAAAACCTCAGACACGGTGGTGCATGAGAAACTCAGACCCGTCCCGACGAGCGGCGCTCGTGAAGCGCGGCGCCCGCAGCGCGCTCTTCACACTCGCCGCGATCCTCACCGCGGCGTCCGCGATCCACGCGAAGACCGGCCGGCTCCCGCTCACGCCGCCGCTCGCGGCGATAGAAACTTATCACGCCCACCCGACGCCGCGCTCGGCGCCCGCTGTCGAGCAGATCGCGCCGACGCTTGCAATAAGTAATAAAAACTATGTCGGCGTCCGTTATTTCAACGGCCGGCCCGCGCGCCCCGTCCGCACAGTGTGGATCACCGTCACCGCCTACAGCCCGGACCACCGATCCTGCGGCGAGCACGCCGACGGTATCACCGCGAGCAATAAATCCGTCTGGACAAACGCGATGAAACTCGTCGCCGCCGACACCTCGATCCTCCCGATGGGCACGATGCTCTCGATCCCCGGCTACGACGACGGCCGCATCGTCCCCGTCCTCGACCGCGGCGGCGCGATCAAAGGCGCACGCCTGGACGTGCTCTTCCCGTCGCACGACGAAGCCCTGCAATGGGGCGTGCAGCGCCTGCCCGTCACGATCTGGGAATACGCGGACTGATCCGCTCGGATCGGTTCACCGCAGAGGCGCAGCGGACGCGGAGATGAGAGAGGGGGGCGCGTTCGCACAAATCTGGTGGAATTATTAGATCTGAACATAGTATGGCGAAGGGCAGGGCTTGAATCAACTGCTCCGGACTGACATATCTCAGGTGTTCCCAGCGGCTGCTGCGCGTTATCATTGTCTCCATGCGGCTTGGAGCGAATCGATGCGCGATTTCGAGCGTGACGCAAGCACATGCGCGTGGTGCGCTGTTTCAATTAGATACTTTGAAACCGGCTCTTCGAGTCGCGATGTACGCCTTGATGGTTCTTGCCTGCGCATCATTGCATGCAGATCCCGTGCAAATGACCGTCACTGTCAAGGACCCCGACGGCAACCCGGTCCCCGGGGCGGGTGTGCAGTACTTCTTTGAATCAGATGGCGAGCCAATCCCAGTAAATCCGCTTATTACAGATGCTACGGGGCAAATTACCGCAGTGATCAATACTCCCGCCCCCCCCTCCTATTCGAGGAATTATAACTACGGATTATGGTCGTGTAGATGGCGAGACATTCGCACAGATGATGCACCGATGGCGCGCACTACGTCAGATATGGCAATTTCCGGCGCCAGGCGTCACCTTTCAGATCAATCAGGGCCAGGCCGAACTGTCGATAGAAGTTGTTGCGATTCCGACAGTAGAATTGACAGGTGTCGCTCGGCATGGGGTGGCGCCTCTACCTGTGACTGGTTCCGCGTTGTCGGGGATGCCGTTAGATCAGGCTGGTGCGCAGGATGGATCCTTCTCATTTCGAGCGCCACGCAACTACCCTCTCTTGTCCATCACCGGGGGATATTACGCCATTCTGGCGCTCCCTCCGCTTCCCGTTCCAGCCGGTGTGCAGACGGTTGACTTGGGTGAGATCCAGTTCGAGCAGCCGATGGGCCTCCTTGCCGGCCACATAACTTCCGCCGGCCAGCCCGCAATGAAAGATCTCATCTACGCCATGCGCCTAGACGGCACTGTCTTGCAGCTGTTGTTCTCTGACGGCGAAGGGCGTCTCGATGGTGACTTCAACGCGCCCGGCCCCGACCCCGACAACCCGGCGGAGGGGATCGAGATACCCGCGGGCGAGTACGTCCTGTTCAAGACGCCGAAACTGCAGGACTGGACGCCGTTCCCCGTTCACATCGCCGTGACACTCGGCGTCGCGCAAGCCCAGCTCGACGCGCTGCCGCATGTGACTGTCCCCGCCGGCGGCCGTGCCGTGGTCTCGATCGACTTCGACCAACTCGAAGCCTCGACGAAAGCCCTGCTGGATGCCGTGCTCGGACTGTAGACAACGACCGCTGCGACAAGAGCGTCATCGCGTCAGCATCGATAGTTCGCATGATGCATGGCGGGTTGCAGAACTCTCACGCTGTCCTCCTCAGTCTTCCTCTGCGTTCCCCGCGTCTCTGCGGTGAACCCGGTTCGCGTTCGGCAACGGGTTCCGTAATCGCGCGCAAGCAAGGCGCGGCCGCGCTCACTCCGCTTCGCGCATGAAGGGGAAGAGGATGACGTCGCGGATCGAGCGTTGGTTGGTCAGGAGCATGACGACTCGGTCGACGCCGAGGCCCAGGCCGCCCGCGGGGGGCATGCCGACTTTCAGGGCTTCGATGAAGTCCTCGTCCATGGTGCGGTAGGCCTGCTCCTCCTCGTCGGCGCCGGCGAGTTGCTCGCGGAAGCGGGCGGCCTGCGCGTCGGGATCATTAAGTTCAGTATAAGAAGTCCCGATCTCCATCCCCGCGATGAAAAGATCCCACCGGCCCGCGAGGTCGGGGTTGTCGGGCAAGGCCCGGGTCAGCGGCGAGATCGCCGCCGGGTAGTCCGTGACGAACGTCGGCTTCGCCGGGTCGATGGTCGGCTCGGCGACGGCCTCGAAGAGTTCGTTGACGACGAACACGTCGGCCATCCCCTCGTGCCTGAGGTTGCGTTTGCGGGCCTCATCGCGGGCGCGGGCGGCGTCGGTGATCGGGAAGCCGAGGGCGCGCTCGAAGAGGTCGCTGTACGTCACGCGCGCGAACGGCGCGCCGAAGTCGATTGTTATATCCCCGAACGGCAGGCGGACTCCCGCTGGGTCCACGTCCTCGGCGGAGGTGTCGGAGCCGGCGGTCGTGACTGCGACATAGTGCGCCAGCGAGCGGAGCAGGCTCTCCGTGTGGTCTAGCATGGACCAGCAGTCGCCGAAGGCTTCGTAAACTTCTATTGAGGTGAACTCGGGATTGTGCCTGCGGTCGACGCCTTCGTTGCGGAAGATGCGGCCGATCTCGTAGACGCGGGGCATCCCGCCGACGAGCAGGCGTTTGAGGTGGAGTTCAGTGGCGATGCGCATGACGACGGGCATGTCGAGGGCGTTGAGGCGGCTGTGGAAAGGTCGGGCGGCGGCGCCGCCAGGCCTGGTGTGGAGGACCGGGGTCTCGACTTCTAGGAAGCCGCGCTCGTCGAAGTAGCGGCGTATGCGCGCGACGATTGCGCTGCGCATCTTGAATACGCGGAGCACCTCGGGGTTCGCGTAGAGGTCGATGTAACGTTTGCGGTATCTGATCTCGGGGTCCGCCAGGCCGGCCCACTTCTCGGGCGGCGGCGCGAGGCTCTTGGCGCCGATCGAGAGCGACGACGCCCAGACGGTGATCTCGCCGGTTTTCGTGCGGACGAGCGGGCCGCGGGCGATGAGGATGTCGCCCATATCGCAGGCTTTGGCGAGGCCGAAGCCGGGGTCGGCGCAGTCGCGCTGGCTCACGGCGATCTGAAGATCGCCGGTGTCGTCGCGGAGGTTGATCCATACGAGTTTGCCGTTGTCGCGCTGGAGCATGACCCGGCCGGCGACGGCGACGACGGGGCGTTCATCCGCGAAGCCCGGCGTCTTGCCGAGTTCTTTGAACGCAATGTCGGCTGCTTGGTCGTATCGGCGGGCTGCGTCGGCGAGGGAGATCAGGCCGGGCGTGCGCGAGCCGAAGGGGTCGAAGCCGAGGGCAGCGATCGCGTCGCGGTTGGCGCGGCGTTGGGCTTCGAGGCGGTGGACTTCCTCGCGAGAGTGGGTCTGATGGCTTTCGTCGGTCATCGTGCGGGCATGGTACCGACGGCCGGCGGGGCGCCGACACCGACGACGACGCGGGCTTACTTAGGCGATTTATAAAACGGCAGCGGGGCGACGGTCGCGGCGAGGGTTCGCCCGGCGCCGGCGTCGATGGTCAGGGGCGTGCCGACCTCGGCGTGGGCGCGATCGACGTAGCCCATCGCGATCGGACGGTCGAGCGTCGGACTCAGGCACGCGCTCGTGACTACACCGATCGCGTCGGCGCCCGTGCCTTCGGCTGTGGTGATCGGCATGCCTTGGCGGGCGCTTCGGCGTCCTTCGATAGTCATGCCGACGAGCGTGCGGGGCGTGCCTTGTTCGGCCTGTTTTTTCAAGGCTTCCATACCTATGAAAGGTTCGTTGGGGGCGTGGTCGGCTTTATCAAGGTTGACGGCGAAGGTCAGGCCGGACGACCAGGCGGGGATGTCCTCGCCGAGTTCATGGCCGTAGAGCGGCATGCCCGCTTCCATGCGGAGCGTGTCGCGGGCGCCGAGGCCCGCGGGCCGGATCGCGGCGTCAGTGCGAGAGATATCGACCTCGCGTTTGAGAAGAGCGACGCCCATCCCGGCGATGGACGCGGGCAGAACGGCCTCGACGCCGTCCTCGCCGGTGTAGCCCGTCCGGCTGATGATCGCTTTGGCCATCAGCACGCCTTTGACAGCGAAGCGATAGCGTTTGAGAGAGGCGATCTCGTCGCTGAACCTGGCGACGATCTCCATCACCCGCGGGCCTTGGAGCGCGACCATGGCGGTCTTCATGGTGCGGTCGTCGATATTAACTTTGAGGTCGCCGCGGATGGAGTTGAAGTGTTCGAGGAGTTTCTCGCGGTTCGAGGCGTTGACGACGAGCATGAACTCGTCGTCGTCGAGGCGGTAGACGAGGACGTCGTCGCGCACGCCGCCGGCTTCGTTGCAGACCAGTGAATATCGGCACTGGCCGGGCGCCATGTCGCTGACCCGGCGTGTGCAGAGGCGTTCGAGGAATCGGCGTGAGTCGCGGCCGGTGAACCAGACCCGGCCCATGTGCGAGACGTCGAACAGCCCGCCGGAGGAGCGGACCTGTTTGTGCTCTTCGATGATGCCGGTGTAGACGAGGGGCATGTCCCAGCCGGCGAAATCGACCATGCGGGCGCCGAGGTCGCGGTGGAGGGTGTTGAAGGGTGTCTTGTGCACGGGCGGCTCCTGAGTGTGCGGGACGGGCACGATAGGGCTTTTTACGCGGGTCGGGGGAATGGTGTATGCCCAGGGATTTCATCCCTGGGCTTTGAAAAGGCTTGCGCGAGGCGCATGATCGGCGATGCGCGGGACTTCCCGCATCCCGAGGCGGTTGTCTCGCGTCAGGTCTGGGCGTTTGTCGCTTCGCGGTTGGTGCGGAGGACGAGTTCGGGCTGTTTCTGGCGCACTACGTGCCCGGGGGGGACGGAGTGTGTGAGGAACACACCGCCCGAGACGACGCAGTCGTCCCCGACGACGGTGTCCCCGCCGAGGATCACGGCGCCGGCGTAGACGGTCACGCGGTCGCCGAGTGTCGGATGCCGCTTTGTGCCGCGGACTATGCGCCCGTGCGCGTCCTTCTCGAATGAGCGGGCCCCGAGCGTCACCCCCTGATATAACTTTACGTGATTGCCGACGACGGCGGTCTCGCCGATGACGACCCCGGCGCCGTGGTCGATGAAGAAGGACGAGCCGATCCTCGCGCCGGGGTGGATGTCGATGCCGGTGTCGGCGTGGGCCTGCTCGGTGATTATGCGCGGGACGAGCGGGACGCCCATCGAGTGCAGCGTGTGCGCGAGGCGGTAGGCGAACACCGCTGCGACGCCGGGGTAGCAGATGATCGTCTCGTCGGTGTTGACGGCGGCGGGGTCGCCGTCGTACGCCGCCTGCACGTCGAGGGCGAGCGAGGCCCGCAGCGACGGCAACTCCTTCATGAAGCGATCGACGAGGCGCTCGGCGCGTTCACGCACGCCCGGCCCCGCTGCGGGGTCGCGCGGCGTGGGCAGGCCGACCGATTGCGCGTACTCGAGCGAGCGCGCGAAGATCAGGCACGCCCGCTCGTGGATCTCGGCGAGGAGGGACTCGATCCAACCGGCTTCCCCGGGCGCGCCCGAGTCGTCGTGCTCGAAGAAGCCCGGGAAGACCAGCCGTTGCGTGGCGCCTACGAACGAACGCACGTCGTGGCCCTTGGGCAGGCCCGGCCCGTGCAGATGCGCGAGGACGGGCAGCCGGGCTATCGACTCCGACACCGCCGATCGGACCCTCGACGAGACCCGCGGGGGTTGGCCCGGGCCGACGGCGCCTGTCGTGTCTTTCGAGGATGGGTCCGGGGTTGCCATCTGAGGCTGATGGTACACAGCAGGCCGAGCGGGAATCGTACCGGGCGCCGATGGTTAGGGGTGAAGATCGGCTGTGGTGGGCGGTGAATGAAAAAAGTCCGCCTCGCGGCGCCGCGAGTCCCCCGATGCTCGAACCCCCGTCCTCAGGTGGGCGCCCGTGCCCGGATCCCGGCCTTCCACTCGATGGAGGCATGGCCTTTGTGCGGGCTTGCCCGGGCTCCCCGGGGGTGTTTGAAGGTTCGAGCATTTGAAGGGGCCTCGGCCGGCGCCCGCGAAACGAACCTGCCCGGAGAGTACCCGACAGTGGAACCGGAGTCGAGAGAAAATCGAATCATCAAGCCGACCGAATCATCACGCCGGGCCATCACAGGCGGTGGCGATGCGGTCAGGCCGGCCGCCGGTCTCGACCCGGGCTGCCGTTGACCCCGCCCGGATGAGCCGGTAGAAGTGTTCAGACGTCTCTTACGCGGATGCCGCGCCGACGAGACACCACGCAGGCGCACCAAGGAGTTCCCGATGTCAAGCCGATCCCGCCGAGTTGGAACCGTCACCGCAGTCGTCGCGCTCGGTCTGGGCCTGACGTTCGGCGGCGGGTGCGCTCACAACCGCATGAACCCGACCCCGGGCGTCAGCAGCCTGGGCGTGTCAAAGGAATACAGCCGAAACAAGTTCGCGACCATGGTCAACACCAACCTGCGTGCCGCGCGGAACGACGGAGCGAGGTTCTGGCTGCTAGACCGCCCGTCACGCCTGAACCCGCATCCCGCTCCTTATTGATCGCGCAAACCATCGATGGCGCAACCAGGGGCGGGCCGGGGCGATCTGAACCGCCCGCCGGACTATCGACCGTAAGAGCAGAACATCAGATGAAACCGACAGAAGCCCAGGGGCGTGCCCCTGGGCTTGTCGATTAATTTGACTCGGGTCGGCCCTTACCTGCCGGCTTTGACGGCGTACTTGCCGCGCGAGACGCGCTTGAACGCGGGGTTGTTGATCAGTGTCTGATTGACGATGGTGCGGAAGTTCGGGCTTGTCGTGCGGTACCCGATCTTCTGCACCTCATCGACGATCTCGGCGACGCCGAGCGTCTTGCCCTTGATCGCCTTGATCAAGGCCTCGACGAGGGTCAGTTCGTTGCGAGGCCGGCGTCGCGGCGCCGCGAGGGGCGAGCCTTTGCCGGCACGGATCATCGCGCTGTTGATGATCTTCTCGACCGCAGCGACCCGGCGGTCGAGCTCGGTGAGTTTGGTGGTGATCGTGCTGGTGTCCACTGTGACGAGCCTGGTTTTCTTGGCCACATCGGCCTCCATTGTTAGGGGTCCCATGATGTCGACGGACGCGTCCATGCCCGCTCGTCGCACCCCACCGCGGCGAGCCGACACGCTGACGGCTGTCATACAGGGACAGCCAACGCGGCAAACTTGCAACAGCCTAGGCGACCGACGCAAGGAATGCAAGGTGCGTCAACTCTAACCGCCCGAGCCACGAGAAGGTTTCATCACTCGGCCAGGGTCGGGCGGAAATAATCTCATACTTGTTTCAGTCGATCCCCCCGGCGTGCACGCCCATTTTCCTGAGCACGCCGTCGAGTTGATCGAGATCGTAGAAATCAACTTGAATCCGCCCCCTAAGCCCCGCGGCGTCGAGCCTGACCGCGACCTTGGTCCCGAGCCGTTCGCGCAGACGCCGTTCGAGATCACGCCTGGCCGCCTCGCGCGCGCTCGATGCCTTCACGACCGGCGTCGCTGCGGGGGCGTCCGCCGTGCTGAGCGTCGCCTGCACATATTCTTCCAATCTTCGAACCGACCACACGCCGTCGCGGGCTTTGAGCGCGACACGTATCCGACCCGCGCCCGGCTCGAGCGCCAGCAACGCCTTGCCGTGGCCCGGCGTTAGCCTGCCGGCGGCGATGTCGTCGCGGATAGGCTCTTCTAAGTCGCACAGGCGCACCAGGTTCGCCACGCTCGAGCGGTCCAGCCCGACGCGGTCGGCGATCTCCGCCTGGGTCATGCCGAAATCCCGCCCGAGCATGCGGAAGGCCTCGGCCCGCTCGATCGGGTTGAGATCCTCGCGCTGGAGGTTCTCGACCAGCGACCATTCCGCAGCGGCTCGGTCGTCGATGTCGCTGACTACAGCGGGGACCGCGCTCAGCCCCGCCAGCCGAGCCGCGCGCCAGCGTCGCTCGCCAGCGATGAGTTCCCAGCGCACGCCTTCGGGCGCCCCGGCGTCGGCGGGCATGGGTCTGACGACGATCGGCTGCATCACGCCCGCGGTGGAGATCGAGCGCGCCAGCCGACTCAGCGCCTCCTCGTCGAACCGTCGGCGGGGCTGGGCCCGCCCGGGAGCGACCGAGTCCAGCGGCACGCTAACCAGCGACCCGTCACGCCCGTCCCCCCCCGCTGTCGACGCATGAGAAGCCGGGCCGACCGTCGGCGTCGGCGTCGAGTCGGCGTGATGATCGCGCGGACGCGAGCCTTCGCCCGTCTGCGCCGAGGCCGACGCTGCGCCGCTGCGCGCCTGCCCGACCGCTACGGGCTGCGCGAGGAGCGTGCTCAGCCCCCTGCCGAGCCTGCGAGGCTTGCCGGTCACGCTATTATTAGCATCTGGCTTGGCGTCGGCGCCGCTGTTAGCGCTGGTTTTCGCGTTGTTCTGCGCGGGCATTGTCTATTCCTTCTTACTTTTTCAGGTTCGGGCGATGAGCGCGGGCGTGACGGCGGCAGGATGCGGAACTATAAAACATAATATATATCTATACTATTGCTTCGTAATATAATGTCGCGGCGCAGCGTCTGCTTTCCTACTCGCCTTGCCCCGGCGCCGAGACCCCGAGGGCTATCCAGGCGGTCAGCGCCGATCGGACCCGTCAGACGCCTACCCGCCAGGCGGGACGCAGCCGCGCTATAGTTATAGGACGTTGTCGCGGCGGCTGTTTCCATCTCCGCCAATATATCGGCTCATAGTCCGCGATCCGGACACCGCCCGGGCTTCGCGGTATCGTGCCGGCATGGCCGATCTGCCTGACGAACCCGCGCGAGCCGCCCCGAAGCGGATCGAGATCATCGCGCGAGGCTTGGCCCGCCGCGACGGCGCCTTGCTCCTGTGCCGATCCGTCCCGGGCGGGCACTCCTACATGCCCGGCGGGCACGTCGAGCCGGGCGAAGCCGCCGCGGACGCCCTCGCGCGCGAACTTCTCGAAGAGACCGGCCTGGAGTCGCGTGTCGGCCCCCTGCTGCTGGTCGCCGAGGCCCGGTTCACCCAGGCCGGCCGGCCGCGGCACGAGATCAACCTCGTGTTCCATGTGGAACATCGAACCGGCGCCTGGCCCGAGCGCGTCCCGTCGCTCGAACCCGACATCCGCTTCGAGTGGGTCGCTCCCAGTCTGCTCGCCGACACTGGTTTCGTCCCCGCCGACCTGCGGGATTTCCTCGCGCGATACCCCGCTGCGCTCGACGCCGATCGGCTGACCTCTGCGGACGCCCCTGCCATCGTATGGCGCTCGTCGAGCGGGTAGCCGTCCTCACGCCGACGCCTTCCCCGGCCGATACCCGTGATGTGTCGCATCCCCGCGGATCATCATCGCAAACCCCCGGCCAAGCTCGGCGATGCTCACGCTGCGCGCCCTCAGCCGACACAACCGACTTCGCCAGGCTCGTCGCCCATGAAATCCGCAATCTGCTGACCCCGGTCCGGGCCCGTGCTCAGATTGCGCTCGAATCCGAACCGACGGCCGATGATCTAGCCCGGCTGGCGCAGCGGTTCATCGAGGTCTCCGACCGCATCGGAGCCGTCACCGACGCGATCCTCGACCGATCCGCGATCGTCCCCGAGCCGACGGATCTCGCCGCCGCGGCCCGTGAAGCCGCTGCGCTGACCGGCGCATCGAGATCGGCGGGGGGGTGCACGATCACAGTCGCGGATGAGGCGGGATCGATCCCCCCGCTCGCGACATCGCGCGTCGCGGTTCGGCACATCCTCGTGAATCTGCTGCTCAACGCTCTCGCTGCGTCGCGTCAAGGCGTGGAAGTCGTCATCGAACGTTCCACGTGGAACACGCCGACGGGCGCCCCGGCCGTCGCAGTCACCGTCCGCGACACCGGCCTGGGCCTGCCCGCGGACGTGCTCCGTTCCCTCCGCCTGGATCCCGACGACCAGCCGCAGCCCGCTCGACCAGCGACAGGCGATACCGCTGGGGTCGGATCCGGAATCGGCGTCGGCGCCGGGGTCGGGATCGAGGTCGTGCGTCTGCTCTGCGAGCGGATCGGCGCCACCGTCCAAGCCCGGAACAACCCCGGCGGGGGGGCGGCGATCACCGTCGTCATCCCCGACCTGGCCCAAAGCCGAACCCGTGCAGCGCTCACCTCAGCGACGCCCGGCTCAGCCGCCGCCTGAACCTCACGAACCAACTCCAAACCCGATCACCGCAACCAAGCCTTTCAGCTCACTAAGCCCTCGTCCGCGGGCAGTATCGCCACGTCCTCAGGCTCGATCACCACGCGGACCTCCGTCCCCACGCCGCCCGCAGCCGACCGCGGGTTCTGCTCCAGGCTTTTGAGCCGAACGCCGCCGACCTCGATCAATCGTTGCACCGCACCGCCGAGGTAAACAGCATCTAAAACTTTGCCCTGCAACGCTTTACCATTAGTCTCAAACCCCGTGACCAGGCGCACGCTCTCCGGGCGGACGGAGCAAACCAATCGGTTTTGGTCCGATAACTGTTGGTTATGGTCGCGCGCGGTGATCCGACCCGCGGGCGTGTCGAGCACGCTCGCCCCCGCCTCTCTGGCTGCGATCGTCGCGGGGATCAGGTTCGTCTCGCCCATGAACTCCGCGACGAACCTGTTCGTCGGCCTGCGGTAGACCTCCTCGGGCGTGCCCACCTGCACCAGCCTGCCGTCGCGCATCACCGCGATCCGGTCCGCCATGCTCAGAGCCTCTGCCTGGTCGTGCGTCACATACACCGTCGTGATCCGCGAAGCCTTGCACAGCCTGCGGATCTCGCTGCGCATCTCCAGCCTCAGCGCCGCGTCAAGATTGCTCAACGGCTCATCCAGAAGCAATACATCCGGCTCCACCACGAGCGCCCGCGCCAACGCCACTCGCTGCTGCTGACCGCCCGATAGTTGCGCCGGCTTCCTCGCCGCGTACGCCTGCATACGCACCGATTCAAGCGCCCGCGATGCCCGCGCCCGCCGATCCGCCCTGGCGACCTTCCTCGCCGCCAGACCGAACTCAACATTCCTCTCGACCGTCATATGCGGCCAGAGCGCGTAACTCTGGAACACCATCGCCGCGTTGCGTTTGCTCGGCCGGGTCCGCGTCACGTCCCGATCGCCGAAGAGCACCCTGCCCGCGGTCGGGTCGATAAAGCCCGCGATCAGGCGCAGCGTCGTGGTTTTCCCGCACCCGCTCGGCCCGAGCAGAAAAAACAACTCGCCCGGCTCGATCGTCAGCGACACGCCGTCAACCGCGCGAACACCCGCGATATGCCTGCTAAGAGAGTCGAGTGTGATCGAGGTCGCCATGCGGGCCGAAGCCTAGCATGGACCGCCCGGTACGTTGTGTTGCGATCGTGTAAAGGTCGCGACCCCCGGCGCCGACCCCGTACGATCCGCCCACGCCCCGCCTCGACCCCGCCGAGACCCCGCCTCGCACCGCGACAATCACTCTAAGCCCGCCCCGAGAACACAAGGCTCAACCCACCAACGGAGTTCCGACCGATGCGACCCCCGACCCGCCGACACCCGCGCATTTTCACCGGGATTTTCCTCGCGTTTATAACAACCATGCTAATCGCGGCGCCGATCCCCGCCGCCCGCGCCGGCGCGACATGGATCGGCCAGAAAGCCCCCGAGTTCTCCTTCGAGAAATATCTCAACGCCCCCCCGGGCACGCCGACGACTCTCGAAGGCTTCCGCGGCCGGGCCGTCGTGATCGAGTTCTTCTCGATCAACTGCCCCAACTGCCTCGCCGCGATGCCGCATTACAATGAACTCGCGCGCTCCATGCGCGAACGCCCCGTCACTTTCATCGCTCTTACAAATGAACCCGAGAGCGACGTCCGCGCGTTCATGGCTAGCACCCCCATGAGCGCCTACGTCGCCCACGACCCCGACTGGAGCATGTGGCGCTCCTACACAGTCCCCGGCGTACCGCTCGCCGTCGTCATCAACCCGCGCGGTGTAGTCTCAGCGATCGTCCACCCGGAAACCATAACGCCCGAACTCATCGAGGAAGTGATCGCCGGCCGCACCCCCGACGCCCCCCTGAGCGATCTCGTCCGCGACCCCAACGCGCCCGAATCGAGCGTAAATAAGTTCCTCCCGCTGATGCTCGTGGACATCCGCCCGTCGCCCCCGGGCTCGCCGTTCGCGATGTGGAAGCACGACGAGTTCCGCGCCCGAGGCGCGCGCCTCGCCGACCTCATCGGCGTGCTGCTCAACATCCCCCCGCACCTCCTCGTCTCCGACGACCTCCTCCTCGACGCGAAGTACGACGTTGTAATAAGCCCGCCCGAGAAGAACCCGGCGCTCGTCGACGAACTCCTCCGCTCGGTCATCGAGCAGATGGTCCGCCCGCGACTGCGCAAAGAAACCCGTCCGATGCAGACCTACATCCTCGGCGCCAGACCCATCGACGCCATGAACCTCCGCAGATCTTCAGAATCAACCCCACGCCTGACCGGCGGCTCAGGCCGAATCACCGCGGTCAATGTCACAATCGCGCAACTTATCGCCAACCTCCAGCAGGAACTCGGCGTCCCCGTCGCCGACGAGACCGGCCTGACCGCCGGCTACGACTTCACACTCGAATGGACCCCCGGCGACCGCGCCTCGCTCCTCGACGCACTCCGCCGACAGATCGGCTTCGACGTCCGCATCGAACGCCGACCAACAGAGGTCTACGTAGTCCGCCGCGGAGAATAATCTTATACTATCCTGTTTGTGTCGCCGGTGGCGCGCACAGGGGTGGCACGGCTCAGAGGTGGCACGGGCGTCCCGCCCGTGCGCGAGCGCTTATATATCGACTTGCGCAGCGTTCGCTTCAGGCGTCACACGGCCCGGCGTCGCATATCACAACCTAAAGCCCAGGGATTCCATCCCTGGGCCTTGGACGCATCGCGCCCAGTTCGCGCATAGCGCCGTTTCACCCTCTCCCCAACCCTCTCCCGGGGGGAAAGGGGGTCAGCAACCGTGGCACGGGCGCAACCAGTGGCACGGGCGTCTCGCCCGTGCGCCAACCACTAATCCAGCCGCACAACCCGCCGTCACTTCGTAACACACCTGAATCGCCCCCGCCGACTCCGCGCCGACTCCCGCGATCGCGTGAACCGATCGCCCGCCCGATCGAATAACATAAAGTCAGTCCGCCCGCACGACCGGAGGCGCCGATGCTGATCTGGACCACGCTCGCTGTGCTCGCTGTGCTCAGCGCCGTCGGCGTAGCGCTCGGCTTCCGCGGCAGGCGCTTCGACGACCACCCCGTCTGTCGCCGATGCCGATTCGACCTCGTCGGCGTCGAGGCCGCACGCTGCCCGGAGTGCGGCCGCGACCTCGCCGAACGCAAGGCCGTCCGCATCGGCAACCGCCGCAGACGCCCGGCGTTCATCGCCGTCGGCTCGCTCGCGCTTCTCCTGTCGATCACCGGCGCCGGCGTCATCGGCTGGGGCGCCGCGAATAAGTTCAACTGGAACACAATTAAACCCGCCTGGCTCCTCATCGTCGAGGCTGAAAGCAGCATCATAACAACCTCGCAGGCGGCCCTCGATGAACTAGTGTCGCGCGCCGTGAAGCGAACACTTGCCCGCGCGACGCACGCGCGCCTGGCGGCACGCGCACTCGAACTCCAGGCGGACCCCCTCGCACGCTGGTCCAGATCCTGGGGCGACCTCGTCGAAATCGCGCACGCCCGCGGCATGATCGACGACGAAACCGCCCTGGACTACATACGCCGCGCGTTCGACGTGAGCATCAGTCTCCGATCTCCGCTCGCGCACGGGGCTCAGCCTACGCTACACATGATCCCAGACGGCGTGCGCGGCGGGACCGGCGCCTACGCCGAATTCTCCATCGTATTCACGATCAAATCGCTGCGTTTCGACGGCGAAATCATCCCGACGCCGAAACTACACATGCAGTATAAGATCGGCCCGGGTAAAGTATCCGTCTTTACTGACATAGCTTCAGCCGTCACGCTGGCGACGCCCGGAGAACACACCATCGACACCGAGATCCTCGCGTGGGCGCGACCGATCGAAGCACGCGGAGCGCCAGGAACAAGCGTCGAGTTGCTCGGCGATGATCACCCGCGCGCCGAAGGCGACTCAGAGCCTTGGACTATCTCACAATCAACAACAGTTGAACTCCTCCCCCCGGGAGCGTCCGACATCATCCTCACGCCCGACCCGTCGCTCGCCCAGGCTGTCCGAGACTCGATCCGCATAGACTCGCCCACGGTCATCAGGCGCGCCGACAGCGTGGACCTCAGCCTGGTAGTCATGATCGACCGGCCTCCCGTCGGCGTAGCGTTCGAAATCTTCGCAGTCGCCGGCGAACAGGAGATATCCATCGGCCAAGGCGCTGCCGGGATCGGCATGACAAACGGCTTCAGCGCCGGCGCGCGAGGACTCGACCCCGCATTCACCAGCCCGACGCTCCGCTTCCGCGCCAGCGCGTCACCGGCACGCCGCACCAGCGGACTCACGGAGATCTGGGAAGGTGAATTTGATATCTCTAATATCATCTGGACGACCGAGGAAGAACCGTGATGTTGCTATGGTCCATCGCCGTCGCGGCGACGCTCGCCGGGCTGGCCCTGCTGGTGCTCGGCGTCCGCGGCAGGCGCTTCGACGACCACCCCGTCTGTCGCCGATGCCGATTCGATCTCGTCGGCGTCGAAACCAGCCGCTGCCCGGAGTGCGGCCGCGACCTCGCCGAACGCAAGGCCGTCCGCATCGGCAACCGCCGCAGACGCCCGGCGTTCATCGCCTGCGGGGCGCTGCTGAGCCTGATCTCGCTGACAGGCGTCGGGATCCTCGGCTGGGCCGCCGCGACGAATCACAACTGGCTTCGCTCACAGCCGGAATGGATGCTGTTTATGCGTCTGAACGACGCCCGGGGAGAGACGGACCCTGACGTGCTGACCGAACTCACACGCCGGGCCGTCCGGGGCAGACTCTCCGACTCAAGCCTGCGAACGCTCGCGCACGAGGGGCTTGTCCGCCAAGGCACGGGTTTGTATGCAAAGTCACCTTATTATAGCTCCGAACTTGCGCTCGGCTGGCACATCCGCTGGGGGGATCTCATAGTCGCAGCGATCCGCCGGGGCGTGCTGGGTCGGCCTGAAACTGTCCTCTACGCGCGCAACGCGATGCATCACCGCTTCGAGGCAAGCCCGATAGTCCCCGCCGACGGGGCGCTGCGCATGCTCCACTCCGTCGAGACCCTGGACGCCGGGAATCCGCCCGCCCCCATCTCCGTTCATGTTAAGACGCGCGGCGTCTACATCGACAACAAGCCTGTCGCCGGCGGCGACGTCGAGTTCGTCCTGTCAATATGGGATTCCACCGGCGGCTACGGCGCTCGGGCGGAGGCGACTCTCAACGGCGTAGAGCCGGGCATGCGCCGGCTCGCTGTCGTCAAGCAGTTCGAGATTTATCAGAACTGCCGGGCCAGACGTGATCTCGATTCGCACGACGAGGAGCCATACATCGTATGGCACGAGGTCTTCGAACGTGACGTCGAGGTGCTCCCGACCGGCTCGCCCGCGACGATGTTCATCACAGACCCCGAGCACGAACCGGCGATGCGCGAAGCGGCACGGGCGATGTACGGAATCGTCCACGTCATAGGCGGGCACGCGCTGTTCCCCGCTCCTTACCCGGCCTCGGACCCCCCGCTGGGCTTCGCCCACGACGTGCTGATCGAAACATCCGCCGGAACGATCCCTATAACAACTTATATAAAGCCGGTCGAATCCCGATCCGGGCAGTTCATCCCGATCCGCGATGGGCAGGAGTTCCACGCCCCGGACGATACAGTCACCGTGCGTCTGCGCCTGAACGCCGCTGCGGCGCGCAGATACATCGATATCTACCGCGTCTGGGGCGGGGACATCGTTCTCGCCGACGTGCCGGTGCTGCGCTTCTCATCGTGGGAGGAGTCGTACGAACACACTCGGCGGAGGCTGGACGAAACGCGAGACGAAAAGTGATGCGCCCGAATCACAGCGCGCCCGGCCGCGTCACGCCCCGCCGCCGTCGCCCAGGACCTTCGGCACTCTTACAAACGGCGGCCGCGACGCCGGCGCCATCTTCATCAGCGCCTCCGTCGGCAACATCTCGCGCGGCTCGTCCGCGTCCGCTCGGCTCGTCGAATCCATCGGGTTCGACAACGGCTCCACGCCCGCGAGATCGAGCCGATTCAGCCGTTCGACGTACCCGAGCGTCGCCGCGAGCCGGGCGGTGCTGTCGTCGAGTTCGTCGGGAGTTAGTTCAAGCCGGGCGAGCCGGGCTACACGCTCAACTTCCGCGCGCGAGATGGGGCCGATGTCATCAGGCATCGCAGCATCATACCGCGAGCGCAACAACTGAGTGGGACGGGCGTCCCGCCCATCGTCGCCGGAGCAACCCAGTGGGACGGGCGTCCCGCCCGTCGTCCCCTAGGAATCATTATCTCCGCTGCGCTCGTTTCACGCGCTAGTCACACGCGCCAGCACAGGATTAGAACGGGCAACTTCCTAACAGAACCCCGACAGGACATGTCAGACATATCCCTAAGTTAGGGATATGATGTGGAAAAGCATGTTTTTTTTGAAATACCCTCTTGACATGCCGATGTCGATGCTTACAAAGGGACATATGTAACGGGCTGGCTCGTGTGGGCTGGCTCGTGTGGGCTGGCTCGTGTGGGCCGGCTCGAAGAGGGCTGGCCCGGGGTTGGGCCTGCCCAGGGTCTTGCGGACCGCGCGGCCGAGGACAGGAGGCGGACATGACAATGAAAGATTTTGGTCAGCCCGGACCGGGCCGGTATTCCGGGATCGCTGCACCGGTGGTTCTCGCGGCGGTCGGGGCGATCGGATGGTCCGCTGCGGCGCAGGTGGTCAGAATCCCGCTCGGCCCGTTCGATCTGCGCATCTGCGCCGTTTGCATCCCCGGGCTCGGGTGCGAGCAGGAAGTATGCGAAGGCTCCGACGAGCCTCGCATGTTCATCATCCAGGAGGGGCAGATCCTTATCCCTTGCTGAAGGGCGTCGCTCAGGCGATATTAGTTTACACAGGAAAGAATTAACCATGAAAAATTCACCTCGTATGCCGGCGCTGCCACATCGCCCGACGGCGTTCTCTCTATTTATCGCCGGCCTGGTCGGATGGGCGTCAGCCGCGGTCGGACAGGTGATAAACACGCCGATCCCGGAAATCGACAAGCGTCTCTGCGGCCTGTGCATACCCGAGAGTCTGCGGGCAGACATCTGCGAGTTCAGATTATGCGACGGGGCCGTCGGAGGGTGCTCGTTCTTCGTTGTAGGCAACCCGGACGGCGGCGTGCGGATCCTTGTCTTCTGCGAGACAACACTGATCCCGTGACCTGCATGGTCCGGGTTAAGACCGGGCGGCGGCTCGGTCGTTGGATCAAAGCGAGGGATATATAATGCGCAAACATGCAAGTGACAGTCGCTCGAGCGCGAGCGCATCGGCCCCGCGGCTGCGCATCAGGCCGGTGACATTACTAGCGGGGTTGTTCGCGTTGTCCGGACTTGTCGCGGCATGGTGGGCGATCCGGCCTGATCTCGGTCTCGGGCGCGGCGTGCGCGTGGTCGGCGGTATGCTCCCGGAGGGCGCTATTCACCACGACACGCCGTTGCGAGCGCCAGCGGCCGCAGCGGGAGCCTTGCCCGACTATACATTCAGAGAACTTGACAACCCCGAAGACGCGCGTGTCGCGCTGCGCGATCTCGCCGACCGAGTCAGCGCTAGGAGCCTTGCCGTCGCGGGCCTGGCGACGCTGTCGGACGAAGAACGCGCCGGCTACGCGGACAGGGTATCCGCGGTGCTTGAAGCCTTTCTGATCGACGACACAGACCACTTTCTGTCAATCACCGAGATGTTCGACCGAGGCGAGCCGCTGACCGAGGAACGGAAGGAGGAGATAATCCAATCCTGGCGCAACGGTGTCGAGCACTTCGGTCTAGCGCCGATCGCCATTGAGCACGCCGAGACAACAGTATTCCGCGATGCAAGCGGAGCACGCCAGCTGCAGGACGATTTCACTGGAATAATGCGGCTTGGGATAAAACGCCCGCGCATGGTCACACGTGTCGCCGGGACTATCCCGTGGCGTGACAAAGCCCGCTCGTACGAGACCCGTGTCCCGGTTCTGATCAGCGACGGCGAAGGCGGTCGCCGCGTGGCTCTTGTCGGGATAATACTTGCACAGGATCCGTCGTCCGGGCAGTGGCGCACTGTTGAGACACGGGTGATGCACGAGGGTAGCGACGCCCACCGCGGGATGTCCGAGGCGGAGCTCAGGCGCATCGCGTTTAACAGGCCTACCTGGCCGCCGATCTGATGAGCAGCGCCGCAAGAACTAATATGCCCGCCCGGACCCGGCTGCACGCGTTCACGATCATCGAGGTGATGGTGACCGTCGGCATAGTGGGTGTGCTGATCGCCATCGCTGCGCCCGCGTTGCGTGGCGCCCGTGTCCGCGCCCACGAGATGCGTTCGCTGGTGAACGCGCGGGACATAGCCTCCGACATGGCTTCGTACACGTCCGCATTTGGTGTCTGGCCGTTCCTGTCGGCGGACAAGCCGGCGCCTGGCCAGCCGCCGCCCAGCCGCGATCTGCCCGCCGGCCTGCTGGCTGTTCCATGGTGGCCGGAGGCTTTTATCGTGGGCGTGGATTCGATCTGGTCGCTCGCAACGCTCTGGCCGGGGCTGGTGTCGCGCATCGCGCCGTGGGAAGAGCACTTCGGCTCGTGGGTGTCCCCCGGCAGTGATGACACGGGGCTGCCCGACCCCGCGCGGCAGAGCAGTTATATTCTGCCTCAGACATCATATATTTATTCCAACTCCTTCATCGCCTCGCCCGCGTTGTGGTCGGGCGGCGCCGTGGCGGATGAATCTTTGATCGCGCCCACAAAGCCCAGCGATGTCGCGTTCCCGGCGAACAAGGTTCTTGTGTGGGACGGCGATCTCGCGTACCTGCCCCGGCCGCCCCGCCGTGTTGACGGGCACTGGTTCGCCCCGACGCCGATGGCGTTCGCGGACGGGCACGCGGCGGTCCGCACGCCCGCCGACGCGGCTCCGGGCGTCGCCAACCCGCTTAATAACAATAACAGCACCCGCCTGCACAACACGCCCGAAGGCGTGCTCGGGCGCGACTTCTGACAGCCACTGCCGAAACGCGGGCTGGGTTCACCGCAGAGGCGCAGCGGGCGCAGAGAGGGGTATGTGTGGGGGGGAGATTGGCGTGGAGAGCGCGCGACTCGTGCGGCGTCGGGCGCGTTTCGAGCCGCTCTCACCCGTTCGCCGCGGCGCCCGCCGTCACGTTCACGGGGATGAACGTCGGTCGCACGCGCGCCTCGAACTCGTGCCGGAACTTGTTAATGATCGTCCGCACAGCCCAGTTGTTCCCGTCCGCCAGGCCGCAGATCGTCGTACCCGGCATCGCGCCCATGCTAGTGGCGATCTCGAGCGTAAGGTCCAGGTCTTTCGTCCGCCCGTCGCCCGCCTCGATCCGTTCGAGCAGTTGCAGCATCCAGCCCGAACCCTCCCGGCAAGGCGTGCACTGACCGCACGATTCGTGTTTATAAAACCGCGCGAGGTTGCGCGCGACTGCGACCATGTCCGTGTCCTCGTCGAAGACGGTCGGGCACGCGGTCCCAAGCCCGAGCACGTTGCACCGCCGGCCGATGTCGAAGTCCATCGGGGCGTCGAAGTCGTCGGGCCCGATGACGCCGGTCGAGGCGCCGCCGACGATCGCGGATTTAAACTTCTTCCCGCCTCGCATGCCTTTGCTGTGGTCTTCGACGAGGACGCGCAGCGGGATGCCGAGGTCGCACTCGAAGACGCCCGGGCGGTTGACATGCCCGGAGACGCCCATGAGTTTCGAGCCGAAGGAAGGCGGGCCGCCGATGCTCGACTCACAACCCATTGTTTTGAACCACTCGGCGCCGTGCTCGATTATGGACGGCACGTGCGCGAGCGTCTCGACGTTATTAATAATCGTCGGCTTGCCGAAGAGTCCTTCGATCGCGGGGAAGGGGGGTTTGTTGCGTGGCCAGCCTCTTTTGCCTTCGAGTGATTCGATGAGCGCGGTTTCCTCGCCGCAGATATAAGCCCCGGCGCCGCGATGTAGGTAGCATTCGGCCTTCCATGGCGCGCCGGTCGCGGTGTCGGCGCCGTTCATCAGGCCGTTCCCGCCGAACACGCCGTGCTCGTAGGCCTCGCGGATGGCGCGCTCGACGACGTGCGCCTGATGGTGGTACTCCCCGCGGATATAAACATAAGCGACGCTCAGTCGGCAGGCGTAGCACGCGATGGCGATGCCTTCGAGCATCAGGTGCGGGTCGAAATCCAGCAGCAGGCGATCCTTGAACGTGCCAGGCTCGGATTCGTCCGCGTTGACCGCGAGGTAGCGCACGCCCGGGTTGTTGGGGTCTTCGGTCTTCGGGAGGAACGTCCACTTCAGCCCGGTCGGGAACCCGGCGCCGCCACGCCCGCGGAGGTTCGACTCCTTGACCATGTTGACCACGTCCGCGGGCGCCATAGTGATCGCCTTGCGCAGGGCTTCGTAGCCGCCGGTGCGGACGTACTCTTCGTATGTGACGACGTGGCGGTCCTTCTCATCGCCGAAGGGGTAGGTGGGGATGCGCTTGGTAAGGACCGGCTCAGTGAGTTTGGGCGTGAACATGACACCGCGATTGTAGAGCCGACCGCCGATCCCGGCGGGGGGGAGATTCAGTCCCCGGCGTAGCGCTCGGGTAGGTCGTATTCCCGGGGTTTGCGGAACGGCTCGCCGCACTCCGGGCATCGGTGCGAACGCGTCACCCCCGCGAGCGAATACCCGCACTCGAGGCATCGTCGAGCCGCGGCCCGGCGGTTGATCACACGCGCCCGCCACGCGACCGGGATCAGAATGACAGCGACGCCGGCGTTCCACAACGCCGCGGCGAGAACAGCGTCGCGCGGGAGGAACGCGATCGACATCGGCCGCGACCGCACATACGCCGCGACTACCACGCCCGCAGTCATGACGATCCACCCGGAAACCGACGCGACGGCCGCGACCCGCAATGAACCGACCGTCGCGGCGATCGACAGCGCCGCTACGCCCGACGCGATCAGCAGCGCCGCTGCGATGAGCACTCCCTCGCCGACGCCGCTGGGCCCGGGTGATTCGAAGAAAGATCTCGGCAGAACCGCGAGCAATATCAGCGACAACCAGAACGGGAACAACAATATGATAAACCAGAACATCGGCCCGCGGAGCGACCCGGCTTCGCCCGACAGCCACGCCGCGAACCCGCAGACAACGACAAACAGGATCATCCCCAGAGCGGCGGCGAGCATGCCGGATCATATATCCGCGCGGAAGACACCGACCCGTGGCGTCCGAACTTGGAACGCGCAGCATGGGGAGGGCGCCGAACAGCACCCATGCAGGACACGTCAGACATATCCCCAAGTTGGGGAGGTGATGTGGAAAAGCATGTTTTTTTGAAAAACCTTCTTGACATGCCGATGCCGATGCTTAAAACGGGAAATATGAAATGGGCCGGCTCGTGTGGGCCGGCTCGTGTGGGCCGGCTCGTGTGGGCCGGCTCGTGTGGGCCGGCTCGAAGAGGGCCGGCCCGGGGTTGGACCGGCCCAGGGTCTTGCGAACGGCGCGTCCGCGGAGTAGGAGGCCGACATGAGACGAATTGAAAAAACGAAACTGACGTCGGGTTATAGTCTCTTTGCAGCGCTGACGCTGACCGGATTCGCCGTTCCGCAGGATCTCCCGGACGAAGCGCCGCGAGCGAACTGCTTCTGCTCTATCACCGGCTGCGGGGGGGTTCGAATCCTGCGGACGAACAACTGCCCGCCTGATGCGTTCTGTATCTGCGAGCCTTTGTTCCACCCCGATGGTTGCGTCATCGGCTTGCTCGCCGTCTGCTTCACGCCCGGAGGCGGAGAGAACGATCCCAAGCCGAATCCGGGGCCACAGGCATGAAGTCGCCGCGTTCGTCACATGCGCTCCTTGTCTTTGCCATAGTTGTTGCGGCGGCCGGGCTGATCCTCGGCGGCCGCGCCCTGGTCGAAGCACGGGCGGGTGCGCGCGCGTCGGGATCGGTGGGCCGCGAGGCGGTCACGCCGCCGGGATCTGGTTCGGGTGTCGGCTCTCCCGAAGTCAACTACGCGCCGATTGATCGAAACGAGATTGTCGGCGCGGTGCAAGCCGCGACACTTCCCCGCCCGGAACTGAGCGGGGGGCAGGTTGCGGCATTGGCGGAGATTGTCGCCGATGTGCTCGCGATGTACAACGAAGGCTCGATCGAAGAATACGACCGGTTCATCGCGGAGCGGGGCCTGGCGCCGCCGTCGGGATGGGATTCGGCGAAGACAGCGCATCAGGAATCCGCCTCGCTCGGATTCGATTTTCTCCGTGGCGCTGAAGTCGCGGCAGGTGACGCGCTGGTGCGATTGCGCAGCCCGTACCCCGACAATCAGCATGAACAGGAACAGGCGCCGATCGGGCACGGGATGACCGAAGCATCGATCCCGGAACGGGCAGTCAAAGGCGTGCCGGTGTACGAGGTCGTTGTGCCGGCCCGGACTTGGAGCCGCGAGATCCGCCGATCGCCCGCGGGTTCTCTCGAAATAGGCGGGCTGGTCCGTGTCGAAGGCCGCGTGGCGTTGCTCCTGCAGTGGAACGAAAATACACGGTCGTGGGTTCCGATCGCTATTCGCTCGTACGGCGAATCCCGCTCGGACGCATTGCCGATGCTGCCGCCGCCATGAGCACACAGCGAATCGCCGCGGTGTGTCCGGCTCGACCGGGGGTGACGTTGATCGAGATCCTCGTCTCCCTCGGTGTGCTCGGCGTGGTGTTCGCCATCACGCTGCCGGCGCTCGTGAATACTCGGTCGTCGGCCCGCGAACTTAAGTCACTCTCCAACGCGCGCTCGATCGCGGGCGACATGCAGGCGTATGCGGATCACACAGGTGTCTGGCCGTTCGCGGCGCCCGGGGCGGCGCCGGCGGGCTATCCGATCACGCCGCCGCCCGGCACGCTCACCGTGCGCTGGTGGCATAGTGTCTTCATAACCGTCGGGAGCCATTGGGAGCACGCCAGGCTCTGGCCTGGGATCGTCGCCGTCACTGCGCCCTGGGAGGAACATTACGAATCATGGGTATCCCCGGGGCGCGAGTTTCCGTCGCTGTTCACCGACGACGGCCGGCCCGTCTCGTTGGTCACCACGTCGTACTTATATTCCAACTCCTTCATCGCTTCGCCCGCGTTGTGGTCGGGCGCCGCGACTGCGGATGAAACGCTGATCGCGCCCACAAAGCCCAGCGATGTCGCGTTCCCGGCGAACAAGGTTCTGGTGTGGGACGGCGATCTCGCGTACCTGCCCCGGCCGCCCCGGCGTGTTGACGGGCACTGGCTGCACGCGACGCCGATGGCTTTCGCGGACGGGCACGCCGCGGTCCGCACGCCCGCGGACGCGGCTCCGGGCGTCGCCAACCCGCTTAATAACAATAACAGCACCCGCCTGCACAACACGCCCGAAGGCGTGCTCGGGCGCGATTACTGACAGCCGGCTCCGAAACGCGGGCCGCGTTCACCGCAGAGGCGCAGAGGACGCAGAGGGGGATTTTGAGGGGGGGGGAGAGGCACCGGGGATACTGGGAGTGCTGATCTGTTTCGAAGTGTGCGCGCGAGTCGGTCGGTGGTGGGTGGTGGGTTGGGTGGTCGGATCGGTTACGGGGCTATGAGTTTGACCCGGGCGGGGCAAGGCTTAGGATCGGGCTGTGCGCAGCGGGATCGGCGAGCGTCGCCGGCCGCGGCGTGATGCGCTGAACGCGGGACGGAAGCCCCGCGTCGGAGATTTTCGATGTTACCGAAGCCACCGGCCCGCGAGGGCTCACTCGGGTTCCTTTATGTGCCCCCGTTCCGCGTGCAGGGGTACTCCGTCGCGGGCGAGGCGACGGTTGTGCAGGCGCCCGAACTCGACGTCTGCTTTGACATGGGTTTCTGCCCGCGGCCCGCGCTCGCCAGCCCGTACGTCGCGATAAGCCACGGGCACATGGACCACGTCGGGGGGCTGGCGTACTACTGCTCGCAGCGGGTGTTCCAGGGGATGGGCCCGGGGACGATCGTGTGCGACGCGAGGCTGGCGCCCGCGGTCAAGCGGATGATGGACGGGTTCGTGGACCTCGAGCAGCAGGTCACGCCGTACAACCTGATCGCGCTCGAACCCGAGCAGGAGATAGAAATAAAAAATAATGTTGTGCTCCGCGGATTCCCCGTCGAGCACGGGACGCACGCCTTCGGGTATTCGGTGATCGAGAAGCGGAGCAAGCTCCGCCCGGAGTTCGCGGACTTTCCTCAGGAACGGCTGCGCGAACTCAAGAGCAGCGGCGTCGAGATCACGCGCACGCTGGACATCCCGCTGCTCGCGTGCCTGGGGGACACGGCCCCGTGCCCGCAACTGGTGCGCGAGGACGTGCGCAAGGCTAAGGTTGTTATATGCGAGTGCACGTTCGTCGATTCTGACCACCGCCAGCGCGCTCGCATCGGGAATCACATGCACGTGCATGACATCGCGGAATGGTTAGGCGTGCTCGAGTGCGAGGCGCTGGTGCTGACGCATCTTTCGAGGCGTAGTTCGGTCGCTGAGGCGCGCAAGCGGCTCGTTGAAGCGGCGGGCGCCGAGAGCGCATCGCGCGCGCACTTCCTGATGGATCATCGCGCGAACCGCGTGCGCTACGAGCGTCAACTGTCGGAAGCGGAAGCGGCGCAAGCGGCGCGCGAGTGATCTGTCAAGTCTTTTTTTGGCGATTCCGCCGGGAAAAAAACGCGAGATGATGCTTGACAGGGATTGTCGCGTGCCGTAGTTTGCGCATCGCTCGCGAGCGTGGGAACCTCACGGGCGCGGTGGACGACGATTCAGAGAAGAGAAGAAACACGCGCGACGCCCGCCTCCCGATGGCGCGGCGCGACGATGACGACGCAACGGCGGCGCGCAGCGCGCCGTCCCCAGGGGGACCCGATGCCCGAGACGCCGGATCACCTGATCCTGGGACATGTGCTCTCGCACCTGCACCGGTCTTACCCGGGCCTGTGCCGAAAGTGGTTCCAGGAACTCGAGTGTCTGGGTGTGACGGCTGGTGTTCTCTATTTCCGCGCCCCGACAGAAATGCAACGGCGTTACCTGCTCGCTGAGTGCGCCGACGCCTTCCGCGACGCGGCGCAGGCCAGCAGCGGGATGCTCCTGTCCGTCGAGTTCCTCGCGCCGGATGAATCTCCCCCGGCGTCGAAACCGGAACGGCACAACGGGTCGGCGTCTTCGCTCGCCCGGCCGCCAGCGGTTGTGCGAAGGCGCACCGAACGCGATGAACTTGTCCTGAATCCAGATCAAACATTTGAAACATTCGTCGACGGCCCGACCAGCCAGCTCGCCTACGCCGCGGCCCAAGCAGTGGCGGATCAGCCCGGCGCCGCGTACAACCCGTTGTTCATCCACGGCGACGTCGGGCTTGGCAAGACCCACCTCGTCCACGCTGTCTGCCACCACCAACTCGAACGCAACCCCGACGAGCGGATCATGTATCTCGGTTGCCAGGCGTTCATCGCGCGGTACACCGACGCGACACGTCAAGGCGCCGTGCGCGAGTTCCACGAGCAGTTCAACGGCGTCTCGATGCTCCTGATCGACGACGTGCACTTCCTGAGCCGGCTCGACCACTCTCAGGAAGTGTTCTTCCACACCTTCAACACCCTGCACCAGCTCGGCAGGCAGATCGTGCTGACCTCCGACGCCCCGCCTGATGAGATCCCCGACCTCGAGCAGCGCCTCGTGTCGCGATTCGGCAGCGGTCTGGT
Source organism: Phycisphaeraceae bacterium (assembly GCA_039794205.1). GTDB lineage: Bacteria > Planctomycetota > Phycisphaerae > Phycisphaerales > UBA1924 > J020. The sequence continues at coordinate 90,235 of JBDIVU010000008.1, read as the reverse complement.
CACACAGATCTCGACCCCGCTTTACGAGACCCGCGTCCGGATCGTCCACAACGAAGCCGGGCGTCGCGGGATACACCTCCCCGAGGACGTGGCGGCCCTGATCGCCGGGCGGTGCACGCGCAACATCCGCGAACTCACCGGCGCCTTGACCACCGTGACGATCTACGCGAACGAGGTCGCCAAAGGCCCGATCACGCTCGACAACGCCCAGGCGGCGCTCGGGGTCAAGGCGGACGCCCGCCCGCGCGTGCCGGTGCAGCAGATCATCGTCTCCGTTTCCGAGCGTTTCGGCGTGACGGCGCCTCAGGTTCTCTCACGCCGACGCACGCGGTCGATCGCCCTGCCCAGACACGTCGGGATGTACCTCGCCCGCCGGCTGACCTCGCACTCGCTGGAAGAAATCGGCGGGTACTTCGGCGGGCGGGATCACTCGACCGTCCTGCACGCGGTCAACAACATAGAACGGCTGCGGAAGTCGGACAACGACATGAACGCCGTCGTCGACGACCTCGAACGCCGGCTGCTCGACGGCGAACTCGCCAAAGCCTGAACCACGCCCAGCTGAGCCGAGATCATCCGCAGCCGAAGACCTCGATCACGCCTACGGGCGTCCCGATCCGCTGCGCCGGCGGAGTTGTGGACAACCCTGCTGGGATCGCGCCGGTTCGCGCCGACCGGTTGCCCGGTATCCGCCTATCCAAGGCCTGTCGCTCACGCCCGCGAACGCCGGGCACAGATCGACGCACAGCCGTTGACAGAATCAACACACTGCGGAAAAGCCCCGAAGGTTCTGTTCTTCAATGCCTTGCGCGACTCGCCACCGCAGTTTTCCCCGCTGTCGGCGCGAGTAAGAGATGATGGTGAGTATCTCTCTCTATCATGGGGGATCGGGAAGCGGATCATCCGCCGCGGCGTGCTGTCGTGTCCCGCGGAATCGTCCCCGATGTGTGTTCGTTGTGGATAACGTCGATCCGGACGGATCGGGGCGATCGCTGGCACTTCGGGCACCAGGTGGTCGTCCGCTGGGCGATCGAACCCGATCGCAGCCTTGCTCCGCAGGATCGGCAAGGCTCGCCCGGTCGCCCGTACACCAGCCTGTTGGCGAAGTACCCGCCGCTGTCGCCCGCGGGATCGCGGTAGTCGCGCATCGTCGAGCCTCGCGCCTCGACGGCCCGCGCGAGAACCGCCCGGATCGCCCCGGCTAGTCTGCACGCCTTGGCCGTGCTCAGCCGATCCGCCGGGATCGCGGGATGAACCCCCGCGATGTGCAGCGACTCGTCCGCGTAGATGTTCCCCACGCCCGCGATCAGGCTCTGATCGAGTATCGCCGCCTTGACTGCACGGGTTGTTCTCGCGAGGGCCCGCGCGAGTTCCTGGTCGCTGATCGTCAGCGCATCAGGTCCGAGTTTCGACCAGTGCTCGGCTTCCAGCGTCCGCACGTCGGCGAAAGTGGTCACCCCGCCGAACCGCCTCGGGTCGCGCATCAGCAAGCGAACAGCCCTCCCGCCCGCGTTGCGCAGCGACCACGCGACATGAGTGTGCGACGGGTCGTCGGCCTCGCTCGCGTCACCGCCCGATGTGAGCAGCAACTGCCCGCTCATGCCGAGCTGAACGCACAACGCCCGTCCGTCGCGTGTGACGATCGCCTGCTGCTTGCCGTGCCTGCGGACAGATGCGATCACGCCCCCGACGAGCAGATCGCTCGCTTCCAGCCCGCCCGCGACATAGCCCGGCCTGCGCAGCGTTACTCCATCGACCCGCGCGCCGACGATCGCAGCGTCTAGAGATCGGCGGATAGTCTCAACCTCGGGAAGTTCGGGCATCCCGCCATTCTCCGCACACACAGCGCAGAAACGCAACAACGCCGGAACAGATCCGATTCGAGCCTCCCCGTGAACTGTTCCCCGAGCCGAATCCCCGAGCCGGGCCGTCCCCGGCCCGGTCGTTGGTCTTATAGTTGAAAGTTAATAATAAAACCACCCACAGCGCACGGGCGAGACGCCCGTGCCACTGTTTGCGCCCGTGCCACTGTTTCTGACCCCCTCTCCCCCCGGGAGAGGGCCGGGGTGAGGGGCGACCGGTGCTGGGCGTCGGTTGATGAGTAGTGTTCTCCGCGTGATCGGCCCTGTTCGCGCACGGCTCTGGAGAGTCGTGCCACCTTGGGAGCCGTGCCACCTCGGGAGCCGTGCCGCCACAGGCAGCCCCGGGGTTGTGCGGTTCATGTGTGAATTCGTGCCGGTACACTCGCGGCATGCGCACGTTCCGCTCGGACAACAACGCGGGCATGACCCCCGAGGCTATCGCGGCTATCCGCGACGCTGCGAGCGGGCATGCGATCGGCTACGGCGATGACGAATACACGTCGCGCGCGGTCGCGGCTCTCCGCGCACTCTTCGGCGATGACGCGGCGGTCTTCTTCGTCGCGACCGGGACCGCTGCGAACACGCTCGCCGTCGCGAGCCTGACCGACCCCTGGCGCCGGGTGCTGTGCCACGTTCACGCGCACTGGAACGACGACGAATCGACCGCGCCCGAACGGCTCACGCAATGCCGAACTACGACGATCCATCCCGCAGCGGGCGACGGGTCGAAACTCTCGCCCGACGACGTGCTGCGCGCCGGCGCGTCCGGTCGCGGCGACGTGCACCAGCCGGCGCCGGGCGTGCTGACGATCTCGAACCCGACGGAGTTCGGCACGATCTACACGCCCGCGGAGGTGCGCGCTCTGTGCGACGCGGCGCACTCGCTGGGGTACTTCTTCCACATCGACGGCGCCCGTTTCGCGAACGCAGTCGCGGCGCTCCTGGACCGCGATGAATCCGACGACGCCGCGTCGCTGTGCCGGGCGCTGACGATCGAAGCGGGCGCCGACGCGCTGTCTTTCGGCGGTACGAAAAACGGCCTGGCGCTGGGAGAAGCGGTCGTTTTCTTCCCGCAAGGTGACGGCGCCGCGTTCGAGCGCGCCGCCCGCGCGTTCCCGTTCCATCGCAAGAGTTTCGGACATCTTATAAGCAAGCACCGTTTCGTCAGCGCGCCGTTCGCCGCGACGATCGCCGACGGCTCGTGGGTCCGGCACGCGGCAAGGGCGAACACGCTCGCGGGTGAACTCGGCGCCGCGCTCGGCGCGCTCGGGGCCGCTGTGCGATTCCCGGTCGAGACCAACGGCGTGTTCGTCGAACTCGCCGACCACGTCCACGCGGCGCTCCAGCAGCGCGGCCACCGCTACTACCCCTTCGGCGATCCAGCGTGGCGCGTCTATCGGCTGATGTGCTCGTTCGACTCGGAGCCGGCGGACATCGACGCGCTCGTCGCCGACGCACGCGCGGCTCTCGGCGCGTGATCAGGAAGCGATGCTCACTGATCCCAGGGATTTCATCCCTGGGCTTTCGAGTTGTGAAGCGTGACCCCTGGGACGACATAATTGAAGTAATTTGAGGTCTGCGTGTTGTACGTTTGACTGCGCACGGGCGAGACGCCCGTGCCACTGTTTGCGCCCGTGCCACTGTTTGCACCCGTGCCACTGTTGCTTACTCCCTCTCCCCCCGGGAGAGGGATGGGGAGAGGGGCGGCCGGTGCTGGGGGTCCGTTGATGAGTAGTGTTCTCAGCGCGATCGGCGCTGCTCGCGCACGGCTCTGGAGAGTCGCGCCACCACGGGGTTCCCGAGCCGGGCCGTCCCCGGGCCGGTCGTTGGTCTTGCATTTCTAAGTTTATCATGAAAATCCGCTGCGGCGCACGGGCGGGACGCCCGTGCCACTGTTTGCGCCAGTGCCACTGTTTATGTGTGCGCCACGCCCGGCGGGGGCGTCGCCTCAGCGGGGCGGATCATGTCGATCTCGCCGGGGTCCGGGCAAAGGCCCATCGCGTGCGCCTGTGAGAGCAGTTCGCGCACGGCGTCGGCGCCCCGCTCGCCCGCGTCGAGGGTCAGGCTGTTGACGTACATGCTGATGAACTCGTCGGCGATGGCGCGATCGGCGCCCGGGTCTGCCTCGAGCGCAACGCGCAGGCTCTCCTCTCGCTCCGACAGCGCGTGCTCGACGCTGCGCGCCAGAACGCCCGTCACCTCGGCGAGCGTCCCCGCGCCGAACCGCTCGTCGAGATCCCGTTTTATAACATTCGCGCCGAGCGGCAGGGGGAGGCCCGTCTCGCTGCGCCACCACGCGCCGAGGTCCGCGATCAGCGCAAGCCCGGCGTCGGCGTAGGTGAGTTGCGCCTCGTGGATGACGACGCCCGCGTCGGCGCGCCCGCTCGTCACCGCGTCGAGCACTCTGTCGAACGGCATGACGACAGACTCCGGCTCGGCGCCCCGGAGCATCATCCGCAGCGCCAGGTGGGCCGTCGTCGTCAAGCCCGGCGTCGCGACACGCACGCCGGGCCCGGCGAGCCAGCCAGCCCCGTCGCCGCGAGGCTCTCTCGCGACGACGCGAGGCCCGTAACCGTCGCCCATGCTGGCGCCGCAACTCGTCAGAGCGTACCGGTCGCGGACGTAGGCGTAGGCGTGCATCGAGATCGCGGTGATGTCATACTCCGCCGCGGCGATCGCCCGGTCGTTGAGCGTCCCGATGTCCGCCCGGACGAGCCGATAGCGGAACCGCCCGGTGTCGATCGCGCCCCCGAGCGGCCACCACATGAAAGTGTCGTCCGCGTCCGGCGAATGGGCGAGCGCGAGAATCGGCCTGTCGTCGTCGGGCACGGGCATCGGGGATCGGCGATGATACACGACCCCGCCCGCCTGACCCGAACACGCCCCGGCCCGACCTCAGCCTCGGCCTGATTCCGCCCCAGCCCGATCTCAGCCCGCCGCGACGCCGCCCGACCCGGTTCACCCCGATGGCCAAACGCCCCGCCAAGCACGCCGACCCCGTCGTCCTCAACCGCAAAGCCAGGCACGACTACACCATCGACGAGACCCTCGAGGTCGGCGTCGTGCTGGTGGGGTCCGAGGTCAAGAGCATCCGCGCCGGGGGCGCCTCGCTCTCCGAGTGCTACGTCCGGGCCGAGGACTCGCCCCCGACGCTCACGCTCTTCGGCATGCACGTGCAGGAATACGCCCCCGCTGCGGGTCTGCAACACCTGCCCACGCGGACCCGCCGACTGCTCGCGCACAAGCGCGAGATCGTCCGCCTCGCCGGCCTGACCAAACAGAAAGGCGTCACGCTCGTCCCGCTTCGGCTGTACTTCGTCCGCGGACGGGTGAAACTCGAGATCGGCGTCGCCCGCGGCAAACGCCAGAGCGACAAACGCGAGTCACTCATCAAACGCGAGGCCCAGCGCGACATCGACCGCGCCATGTCCACACGCCGCCCGTGATCCGTGCCGATCGCGCCCTCACGCCTCGACCGCGTCGATCGGCGACGCCGCATCACTGCGGCTGCCGCTCTGCGCCCGGATCGGGCTGTGACGAGCCGCGATCGCCTCGCGGTGGATGGACCAGAAGGATTCGAACGATCGCTCGAAGGAGAAGCGCCTGGCGTTGAAGAGGGCTGCCTGCCCCATCGCCCGCCGGGCCGGGCTGTCGGCGCCGAGGCGGGCTATCTCCCGCGCCCAGTCTTCTTCATCGTCGGCGCCCAGCACCATCCCGGTCCGCCGATCGAGCACAATCTCCGCCGGCCCGCCCGCGTCCGTCACGATCGCCGGCAGCCCCGACGCCTGCGCCTCGATCACCACCTGCCCCAGCGTGTCCGTCGCCGACGGGAACACGAAGAGATCGCTCGACGCGAAGATGCGAGGCAGGCGTTCGTCGCGGATCTCGCCGAGGAACCGGACGCGCGAGCCTCGCGTCGCGTCGCGCATCGCGCCGAGCGCCGGCCCGTCGCCGACGACGATCAGTTCCGCCGCGACACCCGCCCGGGCGAGCAGCCGTTCCGCCTCGCGCCAGACCGCCGCGAGCATCGGCGTGTTCTTCTCGGCGCTGACTCGCCCGACGTAGAGCGCTTTGACGGTGGATCGGCTGACGCCCGCGAACCCGTCCCAGACCGCCGGGTCGCGCAGCCGCGGGCCGAACCGCGACAGATCAATCCCCGGCGTGATCACACGGATCTTCTCCGCAGCGACGCCGAGTTCCTCGACCGACGCCGCGGAGACGCGCGACCGCGCCAGCACACGATCGAATCGGCCGTACATACCCGCGAGCGCGCGTGCCGTCGCCAGGGACGCGAGTTTCGACCCGAGCAGCCGATGCGCGTACGCAGCGAAGTCGGTGTGATGTGTCCCCAGCAGCGGCACGCCGAGCGCTCGCGCCGCGATCATGCCCGTGACGCCGACCGGCCCGGGTGTAGAGACGTGGATCGCAACGGGGTCTAGGACCGCCGCTTCTTCAATAAGTTCCGCGGCCCGGGGCAGCGCCAGCCGCAGCCCCGCGTACCCCGGCGCCTCGACAAACCCGACCGCGTCCAAACACCGCACCGACGCCGGCCAGTCGCCGCGCTCCGCCGCACATGTAAATATAACCAGCGGCCGGCCCAGCGACTCCGCCTGGGCCGCGAGGTCCAGGACAAACCGCGACACGCCCGAGGTGTGATCGAGTGAATCGACGAACAGGCACACGGGGCGCGCGTCGCGCGCCGGCCCGGGACGTTCATCCGAGTCGCGCTCGTCGCCCGCCCGGCTTTGCGACGTGTTGTAAGTTCGGCCGCCGGTGATGAGTTCCCGAATCAGGCCCATCTCCGCGACGTGCTGCGCCGCAGCGTAGACCTCGAAGCCCTGCGCCGTGAATGCCGCCGCGACTCCCGGCGCGAGCGCGAACATGCGCATCAGCATCCCGGGGTCGAACAATTCATCCCATTTCGGCGCACGATTATCTCCCCTAAAGCCCGGGGATTTCATCCCTGGGCTTTGGCGCGGGGCGCGACTCAACTCCAACAGTGGCGCGGGCGTCCCGCCCGTGCCCGCCCGCATCGCGCTCGCCAGCGCCGCGTCGATCCGGGCGTGATCGGCGTCCGGGTCGGCGCCGGCGCGCTGCGCTTCGCTGAACGCCGCGCGCATCGGCGTCATCGCCGCGAGCGCCGCCCGCGTCCACGCCGCGACCTGCGCGTCGCCCGCCGAGTGCTCCCCGCACGAATCGAGGAACCCGCCCGCGACCGCGACGAACTGATGCGCGAGCGAGCGTGTGGTGGCGTCGCGTCCGCCGATGTGTCCTTCGCCGCGCATGACGGCTTGAAAGAAAGTTTCGGGCGTGTGCGACCCCGCCGCCGCGGTCCAGGCGCGGGCGATGTTGAGCGTCGCGTGGTCGTCGCTACCGGCGGTGAGCCAGCGCCGCGGCCACAGAGCCGGCTCGCCGAGTTCCGTCGTGAGTTCTGCGTAACGTTCCGAGTTGGTCGCGCGGAGGAACGCGTCGAGCGCGGCTCGGTGGCGCGCCGTCGTGTGCCCGCCGTTGATCGCCTCGACCCCGCCGAAGAGCAGCATCAGCCGTTCGAGCGTGCGCCGGTCAAGCCCACCCGACATGTCGTAGAGCGGGTGCGCCAGCGCGTGCGGGAGGTCGTTCTCGCGGATCCAGTGCGCCAGCGCCACAGCGTCATCGCGCAGCCCGAGCGCGCCGATCTCTTCGTGCTGGTCTGCGTCTAGCGTCCAAACGAGGACGTGCAGCAGGCGCCCGTCGCCGGGCATGCGCGTTGTCACTTCCTCGCCGACGATCACGCCGGGGAAGCCGCGTTCGACGAGTTCGAGCGCGCCCGCGATCGTGTCGTGGTCGGTGACAGCGACGAGGTCCATCCCGCGGGCGCGGGCGAGTTCGTACACACGTTCGGGTTCGGAGTAGGACTCGGCGATGCCGAGCGCATCGAGCCAGCCCGTCGCCCCCCGGCTGCTGGCGCGGGTGTGGACGTGCAGATCGACGCGCGTCAGGGGAACCTTGCCTCGCGTCGCGGGTCGGTCGTCCCGCGATGCGGACATGTCCGGCGGGTTCTGAAACATCCCGCCCGCCGAGTGCGTCTTAATGGTTGGCGTCGCGTCCCGCGATCCTTCCATCGCTCCCTCCCGCGTCGCCCTCCGGCGGACGCTCGCATAGTCTGACCAACAATCGACCGGATGCGAGGCGCCGACACACACTCGGCTTCGTTCTGACAATATCCGAACCCAACCCTAGGAGATTCATCATGGCCCGACTCAACTCCGTCGATCCCGCCGCCGCCACAGGCAAAGCGAAAGAGATCTTCGAAGGCCCGCTCAAGGGCAAGCACTTCAACATCTACAAAGCAATGGCGAACTCGCCCGCGGCTTTGTCGGCGTACCTCGGCCTCGCCGGCGCCCTCAAGCAGGCCTCCCTCTCCGCGAAGGAGCAGGAAGTCATCCAACTCGTCGTCGGGGAGGCCAACGGGTGCGACTACTGCGTCGCCGCCCACACCATGCTCGGCCAGGGCGCCGGGCTTAGCGAAACCCAGACCAAGGACGCGCGTCGCGGCCACGTCTCCGGCGACGCCAAACTCGACGCCCTCGCACGCTTCGCCGCCACGCTCCACGAGAAAAAAGGCTGGGTCGGCGACGACGACCTCAAGAAAGTCCGCGACGCCGGCTACAACGATGGGCACATCGCCGAGGCCGTCGCCGTCTACGCCTTCGCAACCTTCACCAACTACTTCAATCACGTCAACCACTCGGAACTCGACTTCCCCAAAGCCCCCGCGCTCTCCTGATCCGCCCTGACACCAGTTTCCGACCCTTAGCGCGTTTGCGTCATCATGTTCAGCGGCGGCGTAAAGCCGGTGAACATAAGTACGCAAGACGCTCAAACCCCGTAGGGCGGGCCTCCGTGCGCGCCTTGTTATGTCTGGTTATGGATGCTGTCCCCGGGCAGGCAGGGACGCCTGCCCCACGGTTTTGGTGCTGCGGGCGTGCCGCCGACTTCGGCGGACCGGGGCCGAAGTCGGTGCTTCGCGCAGCAGACATCATAACTACCTCCATATCCGTAACGGCGCACCGAGTTCGGAGGACCGAACTCGGTGGCACGTCGCAATTTCTTGGCGCGAGGCCGGTGAACGTTATTACGCAAGGCGCTCTATTACATTGTGTGTGTTGATTGGTCCGCGTCGCCGGTGCGGAGTTCGGGGATGGTGAAGCGGACGGTTGTTCCTTCGTGGAGGACGGATTCGAGGGCGACGGCGCCGTCGAGCGCGCCGACCGCGTGCTTCACGATCGCGAGCCCGAGGCCGGTGCCCCGGCGCGTGAGGCCCGAGCCGACGCCGGTGCGGGCCTGATCGACCTGGTAGAAGCGTTCGAAGACCCGTTGCTGCTGGTTGAGGGGGATCCCCACGCCGCGATCGCGGACGGTGAACTCTGCGGAGCGAGTCGCGGCACGTGCGCGGGTCGGCGCCGCGATGATCTCGACGGGTGTGTCGTCGCGGCAGAACTTGAGCGCGTTGTCGATGAGGTTCTTAAGAATGAGGTGGACGAGGCGGGGGTCGGTGCGGAAGCCGTCGAGATCGTGATCGAAGTCGAACGCGAGGCGGACGCGGCGGGCGGCGGCGGTCTGCGCGAAGAGTTCGGCGAGCGAGTCGCGGAGTTCGATCAGCGAGAGCGGCTCGACGCGGACGCGGAGGTCGGGGTCTTCGAGTCGCGAGAGGTCCATGAGGTCGCGTGTGAGTTCCTCGAGCCGGCGTATGTGCGGGGGCGCCATGTCGATGAAGCGGATGAGGAGGGCGGGGTCGTCGTCGGCTGCGGCGCGTGCGGTGTCGAGGGCGGCGCGGATCGCTGCGAGCGGTGTGCGGAGTTCGTGCGATGCGTTGGCGACGAAGTCGGTCTTCATGCGGGCGGCGCGGGCGAGGTCGGTGACGTCGCGGAGGATGAGGAGCGCGCCGGGGTCTCGCTCGCCGACGGGGATGGGGCCGCTGGACACCTGGTAGATGCGCGGGCCGAGCCGTGTGGCGAGGTCGATGCGTTCGCGGGGGTGCTCGCCCGCCAGCCCGCGCCGTGCCGCGGCGAGCAGGGAAGCCTGCGTGACGACTTCCTGGAGGTCGGCGCCGAGCGGCTCGATGCTTACGGAGAAGAAGTCGCGGGCGGATTTATTGATGTAGACGATGCGTTCGGCGCGGTCGATCGAGAGTATGGGTTCGTCGAGCGCGTCGGCGATAGTGCGGAGTTGTTCGAGTGCGCCCCGGGCGTGGGCGTGCTCGCGGCGTTCGTCGGCGAGGAGCCGGCGGAGGAGGTCCACGCCCGCGGTCTGGTCGATCGAGTCGGGCAGGCTGAGTTCGCGTGCGGCGCGTTGGAATGGCTGAGCCAGCGCTCGTTCGCGGCGGCGCATAAGCCCGGCGCCGACGGCTGCGGTGATTACGGCGGCGGCGATGCCGGTCTGCACGCTCGCGGACGCTGATGCGCCCAGGCCGAGCGCGACGCCGGCGAGCAATGCGGGAGAAAGGGCAGCGACGACGACGGTCGCTGCGGGTGACGGGTTCGCGTCGTTGTTCATGCCGCGCGCTCGGATGGATGGCGGCGTTCGCCGTGGTGGCGCGAGAGGTCAGACGGTCTCGCGTTCGGCGCTCATCCTATATCCGACGCCTCGGACGGTGCGGATCAGCCCGCCGTGGGAGCCGAGTTTTTTTCGAACGGCGGCGAGGTGCACGTCGATGGCGCGATCGGTGACGCGGATGCCGGGGCCCATGGCGCGGCTGATGAGTTCCTGTCGTGTAAGGACGCGGCCGTCGGCCTGCATGAGGGCGGTCAGGAGTTTGAACTCGGTGGTGGTCAGGCGGACCTCGGAATCATCGACGGAGACCTCGTGGGTGTCGAGGTCTACTTTCACGGGGCCGATGGCGGCGACGGACATGTTCGCGACCGCGCCCGAACGGCGCAATACGGCTTCGACGCGGGCCATCAGGACGGGGATCGAGAACGGCTTGGTGATGTAATCGTCGGCGCCGGTGGCGAGGCCGGTGAGTTGGTCGCGTTCGTCGGCGCGTGCGGTGAGCATGATTATGGGGATGCTGGCGGTTGTTGGTTCGGCGCGGAGGCGTCGGGCGACCTCGAGGCCGTCCATCTTGGGGAGCATCAGGTCGAGCACGAGGAGGTCGGGGCGTTCGCGTTTGGCGAGGCTAAGCCCCTCGGCGCCGTCACGGGCCTGGATCGGCGTGTGCCCGGCACGCTGGAGATTGAACGAGATGATGTCGGAGAGGTCGGCTTCGTCCTCGACCACGAGGATGCGACTGCTGGTGAACATGGGTTGTTCGCCTCTGAGAGGTGCGCGTCCGGGTGACGACGTGATCCGATGCGATCGTGGAGGGATTGTACGGGCGTGGCCGCGGCGATCGGCCCGATCATCCCACGGGCGGATGTGTCTTGGCCGAATCCTTACGGTGCATTGACCCATCCCGAATGTTCTGAGAGCACCTTCGGGTGGGCTGAGCGGGTGCGGCGGAGGGCCTCGAAGGGGTGTTCGGCCCATATAAAGAGAATCTATCATGGAAATCGCGTTCGAGGTCCGACAATGCGGTGACGGACGGGTTTGCGAGTGCTAATCGTCCGGGGTATAGTGCGTCACCGGGCGGAGCCTGGGGCGTGATGCTTCGTTCGTCGTCGGATGTCCCGGCGATGATTAGAAGCGGGGCAGTCGGGCGCGGCGCGGGTCGCGGCGTGAACATCCGAGTAGGTCGTTCCGAGTCACGGCAAGAATCACGGCACGAATGAAACAAATAGGCTCGTCGTCGGGCGCCGGCCGTGTGAGCCGGGTTCTCCCGGGCGGGCGGGGTCAAGGACGTTGGGGAGTTTCGGCTCCCCGCATGCTTCGAAGCAAAGTAAGGAGAAGTCTCCGATGAACCGATCGACAACACTGAGTCTGCTGGCGGGCGCCGCCTTCAGCCTCGGCGCGCCCGGCGTGACAATCGCCGACAGCGCTACGCCCGCGGGCGCCAGCACCGATGAGATCCGCGCTCTGGTCGCGGACATGCTCGCGGACGCGGAGACGCGTTCGAGCCTGCTCCAGTCCGGCGGGACCGCCGGGCACGACGGGAAGTTCTTCCTCGCAAGCCCGGACGGCGCATTCCGCCTGAACATCAACGGGCAGATCCAGTTCCGCTATGTCCTCAACTTCCGTGACGAGGGCAACGACGGCCTCGGCGGCGACGTCAACGACGACTTCGAGTCCGGCTTCCAGACACGCCGCACCCGTCTCGAGTTCTCCGGCAACATCTACAACGACTTCTTCTATATGGTCCAGCTCGACTTCAACCGTGCCGGGGGCGGGGGCACCATCCTCGACGCCTACGCCGGTTACGACTTCGGCAACGGGTTCAAACTCCAGTTCGGCCAGTTCAAGATGCCGTTCCTGCGTGAGGAACTCGTCTCGTCCAAGCGTCAGCTCGCGGTCGAGCGCTCCTTCGCGAACAGCCTCTTCAACCAGGGCCGTTCGCAGGGCATCCAGCTCACCTACGCTGAGGAGAGCTGGCGCACCATGCTCGCGTTCAGCGACGGCGAGCGCACCGCCAACACCGACTTCACTTTCAACAACCAGGGCATCGGCGGCGTGCGCGGCGGTGAGGCCGACTTCGCCTTCACAGGCCGGTTCGAGTTCCTCGGCGCCGGGACGTGGAAACAGTTCGAGGACTTCACCAGCCCGCGCGGTTCGGAAGGCTTCTCCTGGCTCCTCGGCGCCGCGGTTCACTATCAGGACGGCGCCGCCGACCTGATCCTCGACAACGGCGGATCGTTCTTCGGCTGGACCGTTGACGCCAGCCTCGAAGGCGACGGATGGAACGCCTACGGCGCCTTCTTCGGACGCCACGTCAACAACGAGTTCACCGACGCCGGCTCCGCCGATCAGTACGGCTTCGTCCTCCAGGGCGGCTACTACGTCACCGAGGACATCGAGCCGTTCGTACGCTGGGACGGACTGATCCCCAACTCCGGCTCAGGTTTCAACGTCCTGACCTTCGGCGCCAACTACTACATCCACGGCCACGCCGCCAAGTTCACACTCGACGTGCAGTGGTTCATCGACGCCCCCGGCGACGTCGGCGGGTTCGACCAAGGCCCCATCGGCGCCAACACCGCCATCGGATTCCTCGGCTCGGGACTCGAAGAGGACGAGATCGTCATCCGCGCTCAGTTCCAGCTCCTCTTCTGAGCCTGAACCGACCCCAAGCACTCTCATAGTGTAAATCACCGGCCGGCCCAATCGGGTCGGCCGGTTCTTTTTTTGTGATCCATAACCATGCCGCGTTGCTCGCGCGTTGCGTATGCACGATGATGCCTCGATGGATCACAGCACACCCGACCCCGGCCTCCCCGTCGGACCGCCGCCCGCGCCCCCGCTGCCGCAACAGATCGTCGGCCCGAGCACGCCCGCTGTCGAACCACACCGCCGCGAGCCTGCCCGCACGCGCGAGGTCCGCACCGTCTTCTGGCAGAACGTCGTCCAGCAGACCCTCACCGCGTTCAACCAGCGTGTCGCGATGAACCCCGAGATCGCCGACGGCCGGCTCGCGGTCCTGACCCGGGGCGGCGAGCGCGTGGCGATCGCTGCGGTCCACCCGCTCTTCGCGTGCACGGTTAACGTCTCGCCGCAGGACCGGGCGTTGTCGGAACTGGTGCAGTGCACGGTCTTCGAGATCCTCACTCCCGACGGCGAGGTCGTCACGCTCCCGCTCGAGGAGATCCGCGGGCTGCACGCGCTCTCGGACGACCTGGTTGACAAACTCCGCGCGATGCAGTCGGGCGAGCGGGCGGGCGCGGGCGCCGAGCCGTTCGGCTTCGCCGCGTTCACGTCGCTGGCCCGCGAGCGTCGGGCCGAGGCCGAGGCCTCAGCCGAGCGCGACTGACCGATGTGAACGCCTCGATCCCGCCCGGATGAGCGCCGACTCCCGCCCGGCGATTCGTCGTGTCGCGCCTTCACAGAACCCGCATCCGTCGTCTAGACTGGCCGGCTCAACCCCACGCTCGCGCCCGGGGCCTGGACGTGACGCGCCCCGCGCCGAGCCGATCGGTCAGGAGGCGTGCCCCTATGTCAGCCCCGAACACCGCGGACATCCGCAACATCGCACTCGTCGGCCACGCCGGCGCCGGCAAGACCACACTAGCCGAGCATCTGCTCCACGCCGCGGGCGTGATCGGCAAGGCCGGAGCGGTCGAGAAGGGCGACACCGTCGCCGACTTCGAGGCGGAAGAAAAAGAACACGGGCACAGCCTGACCTCCGCGCTGCTCCAGTTCGAGCACGCCGGTCGCAAGATCAACCTGATCGACACCCCGGGCTACCCGGACTTCATCGGCGCCGCGATGTCGTGCCTGCCCGCGGTCGAGGTGGTGATGATCGCCGTCGACGCGACGAAAGGCGTCCAGCCGATGACCCGGCGTCTGGCGAAACTCGCCGGGGACCGCCGGCTCCCCATGATGTTCGTAATTAATAAGATCGACTCGCCCGAGGCCGACTGCCCGGGCGTCCTCGCCGCGATCCAGGAAACCTTCGGCGCCAGGTGCGTGCCCATGAACCTCCCGGCGTCCGGCGGCGCGGGCGTCGCCGACTGCATCGCCGAGGAATCCGGCGACGCCGACTTCTCATCTGTAGCCGAGGCCCACACCGCCATAGTCGATCAGATCGTCGAGGTCGACGACGAACTCATGGCCGCCTACCTCGAGACCGGCGAGGCCCCCCCGCCCGACAAACGCCGCGACGCCTTCCGAAAAGCCCTCCGCGAGGCCCACCTCGCCCCTGTCTGCTTCACATCCGCGCGCACCGGCGCGGGCGTAGCCGAACTCCTCGCGATCATCGACGACTATTGCCCAAGCCCGCTCGAAGGGAACCCGCGACCGTTCGAGAAGGACGGCATGCCGCTCGAACCCGTCCCCGACTCCGGCAAGCCGCTGATCGCGCACGTGTTCAAGGTCTCGACGGACCCCTTCGTTGGCAAACTCGCCTACTTCCGCGTTCATCAGGGCGAGCTCGAACATAACACGCAGGTCTACCGCAACAGCGAGAAGAAAGCCGTCCGCGTCGGGCACATCAGCCGGACGCTCGGGAAGGATCACGCGGAGGTCCACACCGTCGTGGCGGGCGACATCGCAGCGGTCGCAAAGATCGACGAACTTCACCTCAACGACCTGCTGCACGACGACCACGCGCTGGACTCGGCCCGTTTCCGCGCCGTCCCCCTCCCGCAACCTATGTTCGGCCTGGCGATCTCGCCCAAAAGCCGCGGCGACGAGACCAAACTCGGCGCCGCGATCGCCAAACTCATGGACGAGGATCCGACCTTCGTGGTCGAGCGCGTCCACGCGACGCACCAGACCGTCGCCCGCGCCGTCGGCGAACTGCACATGCGCGTGATGCTCGAGAAACTCCGGAACCGATTCCACGTCGAGGTCGAGACCGAGACCCCCAAAGTTCCTTATAAGGAAACAATCACCGGCAAGGCCGAAGGCCACCACCGACATAAGAAACAGACCGGCGGCGCCGGGCAGTTCGGCGAGGTCTTCCTCCGCGTCGAACCACTCCCGCCCGACCACGAGACCGGCTTCGAGTTCGCCGACGACACCTTCGGCGGGTCCGTACCCAAACAGTTCATGCCCGCCATCGAAAAGGGCGTCCGCCAGGCGCTCGAGCACGGCGTGATCGCCGGGTACCCGTTCGGCGGCGTGAAAGTCGCTGTCTACGACGGCAAGCACCACCCCGTCGACTCGAAAGAAGTCGCGTTCATCACTGCGGGCAAACGCGCGTTCATGGACGCTGTGCAGAAAGCCAAGCCGGTGCTGCTCGAGCCGTTCGTCGAGATCGAGATCACCGCGCCCGCGGACAACATGGGCGACCTCTCCGCGGACCTCTCCGGCAAGCGCGGCCGAATCCAAGGGACCGACATGCTCCCGGGCGGGATGTGTCTGGTCCGCGCGACCGTCCCGCTGTCGGAGGTGCGCAACTACTCGAACCAACTTAAAAGCATCACCGCGGGCCAAGGCTCGTACACCATGGACTACAGCCACGACGAGCCTTGCCCCGCGAACGTGCAGGCGGAAGTCGTGGCGTCCTTCAAACCCAGAGACGAAGAAGACTGAACCTGAAAATACAACAAGTGACCCGGGCGTCCCGCGAGTAGCAATGTTAGCGCCCGTGTCGCTGTTGCCGACCCCCTCTCCCGCTGGGAGAGGGTTGGAGAGAGGGGAAATCCGGCGCCGGGCGCCGGTCGTTGATTTGTGCTTATTGGGTGAACGGCGCTGTTCGCGCACGGCTCGGAGAGCCGTGCCACCCCGGAGCCGTGCCGCCCCGGAGCCGTGGCATACAGGAGCGCCCGGCCGGGCCGTCCGCGGCCCGGTCGTTGGCCGTCGGCATGGAACTCGATCGCATGCGCACGGGCGGGACGCCCGTGCCACTGTTATCTAGACGAGGGTTGATTGATAGCTTATGTATTATGACGGGGGCGGGGTTGTCTGGTTATTCGACGGTGACGCTCTTGGCGAGGTTCCGGGGTTTGTCGACGTCGTGGCCGCGGAGTACGGCGGCGTGGTACGCGAGCAGTTGCAGCGGGACGACCGTGACGAGCGGGCTGAGCATCTCGGGCACGTCCGGGACGTAGAAGACTTCCTCGGCGTAATCGCGGATGCGTTCGTCGCCGGCGGTCGCGACGGCGAGGATCCGCCCGCCGCGGCTGCGGACTTCTTCGATATTGCTGATTACTTTGTCGTACTGCACGCCGCGGGTCGCGATGAATACGACGGGCATGCCGTCGTTTATGAGGGCGATCGGGCCGTGCTTCATCTCGGCTGCGGGCATGCCCTCGGCGTGTATGTAGGAGATTTCCTTGAGTTTGAGCGCGCCTTCGAGGGCGACCGGGTAGTTGACGCCGCGACCGAGGAAGAGCCAGTTTTCCTGGCCGACGTAGCGCGCTACGGAATCGCGCACAGCGTCGCTCTCGGCGACGACGCTTTCGATGTGATCGGGGATTTTTTCGAGTTCGGCGATCAGACGGGCGCACTCGTCGGCGCTCATGAATCGTCGGCGCGCGATGAAAAGCGCGAGCATCGTGAGCACGGCGACCTGGCCGGTGAAGGCTTTTGTGCTGGCGACGCCGATCTCGGGTCCGACGCGGAGGTACACGCCGGCGTCGGTGTCGCGCGCGATCGAGGAGCCGACGACGTTGACCACGCCGAGCGTGCGGGCGCCGCGATCGCGGGCCTCGTGCAGGGCGGCGAGGGTGTCGGCGGTCTCGCCGGACTGGCTGACGACGATCATCACCGTCCCGTCTTCGATGATCGGGTTGCGGTAGCGGAACTCGGATGCGTACTCGACCTCTGCGGGGGCTTTGGCGAGGTCTTCGATGAGGTACTCGCCGATCATCGCGGCGTGCAGCGCCGTGCCCTGGGCTGCGAGGATGAATCGTCTGGCTTTTACGAGGTCGCGGGCGTACTCGCCGACCCCGCCGAGGACCACCCGCCCGTCGCGCCGGTCCAGCCGGCCGCGGAGCGTCGTGCGGAGCGACTGCGGCTGCTCGAAGATCTCCTTGAGCATGAAGTGCTCGAACGCGCCGAGTTCGATCTGTTCGAGTTCGAGTTCGAGTTCCTGCACGCGAGGCGTGACGGGGGTGTTGTCCACGGTCGTGGTGTGGAAGCCGTCGCGGGTGATGGTGCAGACCTGGTAGTCGTCGAGCGTGAAGGCGCGGCTGGTGTGCGCGACGATCGCGGACGCGTCGGAGGCGACTATGTATTCGCCCGCGCCCACGCCGACCATCAGCGGGGAGCCTTTTCGCGCCACGACGAGGACGTCGGGTTCTTTCTCGCAGATGACGGCGATGGCGTAGGCGCCGGTGACCTCGCGGAGGGCGCCTTGCACCGCGGCTTCGAGGTCGCCCTCGTAGAGCTCGCTGATGAGCATCGCGAGGACTTCCGTGTCGGTCTCGCTGGCGAAGGTGTGCCCGCGCTCCTTGAGCCAGGTCCGCAGCGCGGCGTAGTTCTCGATGATCCCGTTGTGGATCAGGGCAAGCCCGTGGCGGTCGTCGATGTGAGGGTGGGCGTTCGGTTCGGTGACCGAGCCGTGCGTCGCCCAGCGTGTGTGGGCGATGCCGAGGTCGCCGGTGAAGCCGGGCGATCGCTCGAGGCGCGCTTCGAGGGCCGAGACCCGTCCGACTGCCTTGGCGACGTGGATGGAGCCGTCGATCACCGCGAGGCCCGCGGAGTCGTACCCACGGTACTCGAGGCGTTTTAGGCCTTCGAGCAGGATCGGGGCGGCCTGGCGATGTCCGATATAGGCGACTATGCCGCACATGAGTCTTGGTCTCCCGGCGCCGGTCGGACCCGCGCGATCACGCCGATCGGACGGCGGACATAGAGGATACGCCCGGCGTCCGGACATGATCGGCTCGATCAGGCCCGGACCCTTTCACCCGGGCGTCATTCGGGACGCGTTTCTCTATTCTCAAGCCCAGGGATGGAATCCCTGGGCTTTGCGGGCGTTGTGCGCGGTTCGCGCATTGCACTGTTTCACCCCTCTCCCCATCCCTCTCCCAGGGGGAGAGGGGGTCAGAAACAGTGGCACAGGCGCGAACAGTGGCACAGGCGCGAACAGTGGCACAGGCGCGAACGGTGGCACGGGCGTCTCGCCCGTGCTCTCACGGCTAACTTTCATTGCTGCGACCAACGACCGGGCCGGGGACGGCCCGGCTCGGGACGACCGGCTCGGGGTTCCTCGGGTTTTCATCCGGCCCGGCTCGGGCGGCGCGATCGGGTATCCTGACCGGCGGAGCGGCCGGGCTGGTTCGGTCGTTCTCTGTTCCTCTCTATATTCCCCCGCCTAGCGGGCCGGAGCCGGAGCACACCCATGGGCTGGATCACGAAACCGAGCGCGACGGCGCGGATCGAGCGTCGGCCCGAACCCTACCTCACCCCGGCTCTGAAGGATCAACTCACCCGCGAGATCCTCCCGCGCTACGAAA
The DNA here is from genome assembly GCA_039794205.1 of Phycisphaeraceae bacterium. GTDB lineage: Bacteria > Planctomycetota > Phycisphaerae > Phycisphaerales > UBA1924 > J020. Next base: position 71,400 of record JBDIVU010000008.1, on the reverse strand, counting down.
CCAAACGTGGCGCCTTGCTCCCCGCGCTGCACGCCGTCCAGCACGAGCACGGCTGGCTCCCGATGCAGGCACTCGAAGAAGTCGCCGAATTCCTCGGCCTCAGCGCCGCCAGCGTCCTCGACACGGCTTCTTTCTACGAGGAGTTCTGGCTCAAGCCCAAGGGCGAGCACGTGATCGCGGTCTGCCGATCCATGGCGTGCGAGGTGTGCGATCACAAGGCTGTCACCGACGCATGCCGGGATAAACTCGGCATCGAGGTCGGCGAGACGACTCCCGACGGCCGATTCACGCTGATCGAACTCGAATGTCTCGGCGCCTGCGGCGGGGCGCCCGCGGCCCTCTTCGACGAGACACTCTGCGAAAACGCCACCCCCGATCAGATCAATAAACTCATCGACTCCGCCTGACTCGCGCCCGGCTCACCGCGACGGGTACGATCGCGCCATGACGATCGGCCCGCGAATCTGGCGTGTCAGCGATCAGCGGGACGTCGTGCTCGACCGCGCCCGGCTGATGGCGATCCTCAACATCACGCCCGATTCGTTCTCCGACGGCGGGACGCTCACCGACCCCGCCCGGGCCGTCGCAACGGCCGAGCGAGCCGTCGCCGAGGGCGCGGACATCCTCGACATCGGCGGCGAATCGACCCGGCCCGGCGCCGGAGCTGTTTCCGCGAGCGAGCAGATCGCGCGCGTCGTCCCCGTAATCGCTGCGATCAGGTCGGCGGGCATCGATACACCGATCTCGGTGGACACGACGCGCGCAGCGGTCGCCGCGGCTGCGCTCGACGCCGGCGCCGACGCTGTCAACGATGTGTCCGCCGGCCGCGACGATCCCGGCATGTTCGCGCTCGTCGCCCGGCGTGGCGCCGGGATCGTGCTGATGCATCGCGTCCGGGCGCCCGAGCGCGATTCGTACTCGGACCGATACTCGGCTGAGCCTGACTTCGGCGATGTCGGCGTGGTCGAAGCCGTCCGAGCCTTCCTGATCGAGCGGGCGGGCGCAGCCATGCTCGCGGGCGCGCCGATGGAAGGGATCGTGATCGACCCCGGGCTTGGTTTCGGCAAGTCCGTTAGGCAGAATTACGCGCTCATCGCGGGCACACGCGAGATCGCCGCTGCGGGTTTCCCGGTGCTCGCCGCGTCGAGCCGAAAGAGTTTCCTGGGCGCCGAGAGCGGGGCCGAACCGCCCGCAGCGAGGGATATCGAGTCGGTCGCGGCGGCGGTGGCGCAGCGGCTCGCGGGAGCGGCGATATTCCGCGTTCACGACGTGCCCGGGCATCGGCGGGCGCTGGCGATCGCGGACGCGGCTGGCCGGGCCTACGGCTCATGTTGGTCCGACTGAAACGCCGACGCTAGGATGTGTGTCAAAGACCGCAGCGCGCCGCGACAGGGCGGCGTGAGCCGAGGAGACGCCCGCATGACCACCAAAAGCAATGTTCACGAGTTCACCGATTCCAACTTCGACGCCGAGGTGCTCAACTCGGACGTCCCCGTTCTCGTGGACTTCTGGGCGGAGTGGTGCATGCCCTGCAAGATGCTGACCCCGACGATCGAGCAACTCGCCGATCAGTTCGACGGGAAGGTCAAAGTCGGCAAGGTCGATACGGACTCCAACCGCGACACCTCCGTGAAGTACAGCGTGCAGGCGATCCCGACCGTGCTGCTCTTCCAGAACGGCGAGGTCGTCAACAAGTTCGTCGGCCTGAAGAACAAGACCGAGTTCGAGCAGGCCATCAAAGCCGTCGTCGGCTGAATCGGCCCGGCGCCGATGATGCTCCGCAACACCGCGGACAACTCCGGGGGCAGGCGTCCACAAAACCGTGGGGCAGGCGTCCCTGCCTGCCCGGGGACAGCCTTCATAACCACACACAACAAGGCGGGCACGGAGGCCCGCCCTGCGGCTGAGTTTGCGGGCACGGAGGCCAGCCCCACGGGTTCAGACTGGTTCAGCCGGCTTCAGGCGCTCTTCTCACCTTTGCCCGATTTGCGTTGCGTCACCACCCGCAGCCCGATTGCCCCCGCCGCGACCATCAGCACGCTGAGCCACTGCCCGCGCGACAGACCCGCGATCCGCGCGACCGCGAGTTGATCGTCGGGCAGCCGCCAGAACTCCGTGACGATCCGCAGCGTGCCGTAGCCCATCAGGAACCACGCCCCGACGACGCCCGGCGTCCGCGACTTGCGCCATACAAACCACAGTGTCGCCAGCAGGATCGGACCCTCCGCGAGCGCCTGATACAACTGCGAAGGGTGCCTCGCCGAGAGCAACGGCTCCAGTTCTCGCGCCAGATCCGCCGACCCGCGCTGCACCGCCGAGATCAGACGCGTCGCGGCCTCCTCATACCCGTCTTCTTCAAGAATCTCCCACCCCGGCGCCACGCGGTCGAAAAGTAAATATAATTTTTCCCTTTGCGCCCCGTCGAGCGTCGGTCTGTGTCTGGTCAGCAGTTCCTGCGGGAACCGCACGCTCCACCACGGGCCGGGCTCGCCCGGCGCCGCGACGGCTCGGCCCAGCAGTTCGCCGTTGATGAAGTTCGCCAGTCGTCCGAAGAACAGCCCGATCGGCGCGACCAGCGTCACCGCGTCGAGGATGTGCAGCGACGGCGCGCCGGTCCTGCGCGCGACCCACACGCTCGCGACGATGACCCCGATCATCCCGCCGTGGCTCGCCATCCCGCCCTGGTTGATCGCGAGCAGCCCCCACCAGGGCGGCCCCGGTGTGAACGTAATAAACAGCGACGGCTTATAAAAGATCGCGTACCCGAGCCGCCCGCCCACGAACACGCCCAGGACCAGCGCGAAGATGGAGTCCGTGACCTGTTCGGGCGTCATCCGCAGCAGGCCCCGTTTCGCCATCATGCGCAGCAGCAGCCAGCCGACGAGGAACGCAGCGACATACGCCAAGCCGTACCACCGCACGCCCAGAGATTGCGTGATCGGCAGGATCACAGGGTTCAGAGTGTGCAGCCAGGCGGAGTCCTGCATAAGCCCGGCAGCGTAAACGAACTGGCCCGCGGCCGCGGCCCGTCCCATTCCCGTGGGGCAGGCGTCCGCAACACCGTGGGGCAGGCGTCCCTGCCTGCCCGGGGACAGCCTTCATAAACACACATAACAAGGCGGGCACGGAGGCCCGCCCTACGGGCATCGGCCGCCCTACAGCATCCCCCCGCCCCACCCCTCCGGACACGGCACAGACACAAAGACTACATACACTCACCAAACCCCGACCGCTGTTTGTCGCTCACACCCCGCCGCACAGGAGTGCCCACATGGCCGCCAACCACGCCCACCGCCTGGCTACCCGCGCGATCCACGGCGGGCAGGAGTTCGAACCCTCGACCGGCGCGGTCATGCCCCCGATCTTCACCTCCACCACGTACGCGCAGGAATCCCCGGGCGTCCACAAAGGCCTCGACTACATCCGCGCCCACAACCCGACCCGTTACGCGGTCGAGCGCCTCGTCGCCAACCTCGAAGGCTCCGGCATAACCCGCGAGCAGGACGTGTCCTGCGGCGGATTCGCCTTCTCGAGCGGGATGGCCGCGATCGGCTCGCTCGTCGATCTCCTCCCCGCCGGCTCGCACGTCGTATGCATGGACGACCTCTACGGCGGGACGCACCGCCTGCTCACACAGGTCCGCAGGCCCTCGCAGAACCTAAACATTTCATATGTGGACCTCACGAACACCGGCCGCCTCGCCGAGGCCGTCCGCCCCGACACCGCGCTCGTCTGGGTCGAGACGCCCACGAACCCGACGCTGAAGGTCGTCGACCTCGCCCGCGTCGCCGAGATCTCCCGCGCCGCCAATCCGAATGTGATCCTCGGCGTGGACAACACCTTCGCCAGCCCCGTCAACCAGCGACCGCTCGAACACGGCTTCGACGTCGTCATGCACTCGGCGACGAAGTACCTCGGCGGGCACTCGGACGTCCTCGCGGGCGTCCTCGTGACGAACAAGCCCGCCCTCGCCGAACGCATCCGCTTCGTGCAGAAGTCGCTCGGCGCGGTGCTCGGCCCGTTCGACTCGTACCTGCTGCTCCGCGGCATAAAAACCCTCGCCGTGCGGGTCGAACGGCACAACGCCAGCGCCATGCGCATCGCGCGGTTCCTCGAAGAGCATCCGCGCGTCGAACGCGTCGTGTACCCCGGCCTCGAGTCGCACCCCCAGCACGCGATCGCCGCCAAGCAGATGGACGGCTTCGGGGGAATGATCACCATCTTCCTCAAGGGCGGCCTGCCCGAAGCCCGGCGGATGCTCGAGCGCGTCCGTATCTTCGCGCTTGCCGAGTCGCTGGGCAGTGTCGAGTCGCTCATCGAACACCCCGCGATCATGACGCACGCCTCGATCTCAGCCGAGCAGCGCGCGGCCCTGGGTATCTCCGACACGCTGGTCCGCCTGTCGGTCGGGATAGAAGACGCCGACGACCTGATCGCCGACCTCGAACACGCGCTCGGCTGAGCGGAAAATCCGCATGTTCACATGGATCCAACGCCGGCCGCACGCCGCGCTGCGAGCGGCACTCATCGCGGCGGTTCTCCTCGCGATCAGCGGCTGGCAGATCCACCGGCTGATGTCGCTCGAACCGACACCGCCCACGGGCGCGCTCGCGGCTCTGAACGAATCGGCGAGCCGCGGCCGGCCCGCCGCGCCGAACGCGTGGAACGCCCTGCAAACAATCATCAACGCCCATCCGGATCTGCGCCGAAGCTCCGCCGGCGAGTTCGCCCTGCTGCTGACCCGATCCGGTGATGATTTCATAATGTTCGCCGGCCCGTGGGACGGGATGAATCGTTCCACTCACCTCGCGGCTCTCGATCGGCTCGGGCCGATGCTCGCCGATCTCGACGCCGCCCTCGAACTCCCCGCTTACTTCTCGCGCTACAACTTCGAACTCGGCTCCGACGCGGACGCCGCCGGGCAAGGCTCGATCTCGAACGCTGTCATCCTCCCGCACATCGGGCCGCACGTCGTGCTCGGCTGGATCAACGCAATCGCGATGCGCGCCGACGCCGAGGCGGGCCGGTTCGACAGCGTCGCCCGTCGGCTGCGCACGGGCCTCTCGCTGGGAACGAACCTCAGCGCGCAGCAGTTCCTCATTGAAGGCTTGGCAGGGCAGGCGATCGTCACCACCCACCTGATAGAGGCAGCCCGTCTCGTCGCCGAGATCGATCTCCCACCCGACGCGATCGCCGGGCTTCTCGCTGAGTTCGACCGGGCTGCGGGCATGATCGACGCCGCGAACATGACGGCGCTCGAAGGCGAGCGTTTCATCCTGCACGATTTCATCGCGTGGACCTTCACCGACGACGGCGCGGGCGACGGCCGATTCATCCCCGCTGCGGAATCCCGGCTCAACGGCGGGCCAGGCTCCGGGATCGGGCGGCTTCAAAATGTTCTCTCGCCGATCTTTCCCGGGCGGCGGGCGACCACGGCGGTCGTCAACAAATATTACGACACGCTGATAGCGGCGGGATCGCTGCCTCGCAACGAACGGGCCGCGGCCCTGGCGGAGGTTCAGCGGAAATATTCGAGGTCCGGCGGCCTGCCGGGCGTCCTGACGCTGACGCTCCCGTCGATCGAGGCTCTGATGGATCGAGCCGACGGCCTGCGTTCGCGCCTGGAGGGAGTGCGCGCGATGCTGCTCCTCGAAGCCAGGCTCGCGAAGACCGGCGCCCTGCCGGTGTCGCTCGCCGATGCGATCGGCGCCGCCGCGATCGACCCCGTGTCGGGCGAAGAGTTCGAGTTCGAGACCGAGCCTGACGGCCCGGGCGGTCGCCCGTACGAGATCCGCATGCCTTGGTTCTCGAAATCGGTCGATCGAATTGTGAACCCGCCCAGAACCCCGTTGCCGACGCTGATCGATCTGTCCGAGCCGGCGGCAGCCGACGGTTGAGTGACAGCGTTCTCAGGACGGGCAACCCGGCCTCGGTCGCCCGGTAGGATCGGACGGGCCGGTCGGCGCGCGGGCCGCCGTGCCCGCTCGGCGGGAGGGTGGATCGCGGCTGTGTTCGGACAAAATTTTATGGTCAATCCGTGGGGTTGTTTTCGGAGGTTCGCGCCCGGCGCGCCGGCTGAGGTTTCGCGCGCGGCTTGGGCCGCTGCTGCGGCGACGGTCGCAGTTCTTATTTTCATCATCACCTCCGCGGCCGCGCAGCCCGCCGCGCCGATCCCGCCCCGGACCGACGCGATCGACGAACGCCTGCCCAACGGCCTCCGGCTCGTCATCCTCCCGCACGACGGGGGCGGGCGCCGCGTCGCCGTCCGACTTCTTATAAACGCCGGGACCATCCACGAACGCGACCGGGAGCGCGGCGTGGCCCACCTCATCCAGCACCTCGCCTTCCAAGGCTCCGATCGCTTCCCCCGCGGCTCGGCCCGCGAGATATTCCGCTCGCTCGGCATGGAGGTCGGCCGCCACGAGAGCGCTTACGTAACATTTGATCACACCGCGTACACGCTCGAACTCCCGACACCCGCCGAGAGCGCGATGCGTCGCGGCTTAACGTTCCTCGCGGATGTGCTCGACGGTCTTACATTCCCCGAAGGCGCGGTCGAGACCGAACGCCGCGTGATCGAGCAGGAGTTCGCCGAGAGCCGATCCGTCGAGCGTCGGCTGTTCGATGAGATCCTTCCCGGGCTGCTGCCCGGCTCGCGCGTGGGGTCGCGGATACCGTCGTCCCCGATCGACGCGGGGGCGCTTACGCGCGAGCACGGCGTGGCGTATCACCGCGCGTGGTACACGCCTTCGAACGCGACTTTGATTGTGGTGGGGCCGGTGGTTGCGGACGAAGCGCGGCGGCTGGCGCGCTCGATCTTCGAGCCGATCGCTTCCCGTCCCGCGCCGCCGACGCCCGATCCCTGCGTGCGCGAGACCGATCGCGCCGCCGCGGTGGTCGTCGCGGATGAGGAACTCGCGACGGGCGTGGTGGGGTTCATACACGCGGCGCCTCGCGGCGAACCCACGACAAACGCCGCGCGGTTCCGCGACGATCTCGTGGATCAGATGATCCGCCGACTTATATCGCGTCGGCTCGATGCGCGGGCTTTCCGCGGTGAATCCGCGTATTCGTCGAGCGGCGCGGCGATCGGTGATGTCTTCGGCGCCGCGAGGCTGGCGCAGATCGTCGCGACCGGCGAGCCGTCACGATGGCGCGAGATGCTCGACGATCTGGCGCTCGATGTCGAACGGGCGAGGCGCTTCGGGTTTCTCGAATCGGAGGTCGCGCTGGCGCGCGACGCCGCGATCGCCGAGGCACGCGCGATCGCGCGGGTCGAGCAGACGCTGCCCGCATCGCAACTCGTTGCGATGCTGACGGACCAGATCCTCGCGCGCGAGCCGCTGGTTTCCGCAGCACAGAACCTCGCGCTCGTCGAACGGTTCATCGGCACGATCGATGCGGATGAAGCGTCGCGGCGGTTCGCGAGTCTGTTCGCGCCTGACCGCGTGGTGACGCTGGTCGAACTCGCGTCGCGCGACGACGCCCCGACGCCGGGCGACGCGCTCGCGCGCGTTGCTGCGGCGGCGGCGCTTGCCCTCGAAGCGCCCGAGCAGCCGCGCACGCTCGATCGGCTCGCCGAGCGGGCTTCGAGCGGGTTCGAGCCGGTGGACGTCGCGCTCGACTCGGCTTCCGGGGTTCTTACATTGACGCTGCCGAGCGGTGTGGTCGCGCATCACAAACGGATCGAGTCGCGCGGGCGCCGGCTCGTGCTTAGCGCGACGATCTCGGGCGGGGAGATAGAAGAAACCGCCGCGACTCGCGGGCTGACGAGCGCAGCGGCCGCGGCGTTGTCGCGGCCGTCGGCGCCGGGCCGGGACGGGCTTGCCGTGCGCGACGCGCTATCGAGCAAAGGCATCGAAATCTCGGCCTCCGTGTCGCTCGACGCGGTGACGATCCGCATCGAGGCGCCCGCGGACGAGGCGGAAGCCGCGTTCGCGCTGCTCCGCCTGACGCTGACGGAGCCGACAGTCGAGCGAGGCGGGCTGGAAGCCTGGCGTGTGCGCATCGCGCGGGCAGCGTCTCGCCGCGCGACGAGCGCGAACGCGGCGCTCGAGGTCGCGCTCGCCGACGCGCTCACAGACGCGGCTGAATCTCGGATCAGGCCGATCTCCGCCGAACGCGCGGGCGCGATCAAACCGGAGGACGTGCAGTCCTGGCTGGATCGGCTCGTGCGCGGGAATCCGATCGAGGTCGCGGTTGTGGGCGCGATCAACCGAGCCGACGCGGCGCGTCTGGCTGCGGAACATCTGGGCGATCTCACGCCGAGGCCCGCGCCGGACACGTCGGCGTTCGCGTCGCTTCGGAGGACACGCCGGGTTGGTGCGCCGCTCGCGCACGCCGCGACCATCAGCGGACCCGAAGGCGTGACGCTCGTCGCGCTCGGATTCGTCGGCCCGGACGCGGCGGACGAAAACGCGGTGCGAACGCTCGAACTCGCGCAGCGGATCATAAGGCAGAACCTGATCGGTCGGCTGCGCGATCGGCTCGGGATCGCGTCGGACGTGCGCGTCATACATCGGCCCGCGCAGGCGCTGCCCGGGATGGGCGTATTTCTTATAACCGCGACGACGACGCGCGAGCACATGGACAAGGTCGCCGACGTGATCGGGCGCGCGCTGCGTGAGTTCGCGTCCGACGGGCCCGGGCAGTACGACGTGGCCGTGGCGCAGGCGTCGCTGGCTGGCGACATCGCGGCGTCGGCGGACGACCCGCAGCGCTGGGCCGCGGCGCTGGCGGAGTGGAGATATCGCGGGCGGTCGCTCGATTCGCTCGTCGAGCCGGAACGCTGGTACGCGGGCATAAGCCCGGCGGACATCCGCCGCGAGTTCGAGGCGAGGCTCAGGCCCGACGGGATGATCCGCATCGTGATCCGACCGGCGCCGTAAACTGCCCGCGTGACTATGCTCGCGATAATCCTCGGCGTGGTGTGCGCGGCTCTGGCGTTGTTGTCGGTTTCGCTGCACAGGAAGTCGCGCCGGCTCGAACTCCAGGCCGACGAACACAGACGCCGGGCGAGTGAAGCGGAGCAGCAAAGCGCGATCGCGCAGGCCCGCCTGGCTGACATCGAGAGTGACGACGCCCGCCGGCGCGACGCATTCGGCGCGACCCTCGCGGAACACCTGCGCACCGCGCGGGAGGATCTCGTCAAGACCGCCAGGCTCGCATTCGAAAAAGAACAGCAGCAGGCGCGCGGCGCGCTCGACGAGCGCAAAGCCGCGGTCGAATCGCTCGTCAAGCCGTTGCAGGAAAAACTCAAGGAGACGGCCGAGACGCTGCGCAAACTCGAAGAGGAGCGTGTGCGGGAGTACGGCGCCTTGCGCCAGTTCACCGCGACCGTCGCGGAATCCGGAGCGGCGCTGAAGATCGAGACCGGCAAACTCGTGCAGGCGCTGCGCAAGCCGCAGGTCCGCGGGCGCTACGGCGAGATCCAGCTCGAGCGCGTCGTCGAACTCGCGGGCATGCGGAAATACTGCGATTTCAGCGTGCAGGAGTCCGCGATCAACGCCGACGGAGCGCGGCTGCGCCCGGACATGGTCGTCCGGCTGCCCAACGAAAGAATCGTCGTCATCGACGCCAAGACCAACATCGACGCATACCTCGACGCGATCGACGCGCCGTCGCCCGACGAAGCCCAGCCGCACCTCGCGCGGTTCGCGCGGCACGTGCTCGAACAGGCGCGGGCGCTCGCGAAGAAAGATTACGCGGGGACGATCGGCTCGGCGCCGGAGTTCGTGGTCATGTTCATCCCGGGCGATCAGTTCATCGACGCGGCCTTGGAGCGCGAGCCGGCGCTGCTCGACCTCGCCGCCGAGGCGGGCGTGGTGATCGCAAGCCCATCGACACTGATCGGGCTTCTGCGCGCCGTACACGTCGGCTGGCGCGAGAAGGATCTGTCGGACAACGCGAAGGAACTGTTCAAACTCGGCAGGGAACTCCACGAACGTGCCGCGACCATGCTCGACAATGTCGCCAAGGTCGGCCAGGCGATCGCGACGGCGAGCAGCCGATATAACACGCTCGTCGGCACCATCGACGGCCGGCTCGTTCCGACGCTGCGCAAGTTCGAGGAAGCCGGCGCCCGCAGCGCGAAGGAAACTCCGACGCCCGCGCCGATCGAAGGCGTCGTGCGCGATCTGCGCGCGTTGCCGGACGCGTCGCGCGACGGAGGGTGAGATCAGCGTTCGTCGCGCGGGCGGGTGGGGTCGAGGGAATCCTCGCCCATGTCGTCGGCGTCGGCGATGCTGTCCCGCTCGGGCCGGGCCGGCGACGGCGCGGGCAGGCCTTCGAAGATCGAGGAAAGGCGCACGCCGTTGATCCGGTTGTAGAGGTCCGTGGCGCGCTGGTCGGAGAGTGTGACAGGCACTCGTGCCCGGACCACGCCGAGCGCCGGGTTGTACCAGAACGCCGCGACGGCCCGGTCGTACGACTGCCGGGCGAGCGGGTGCGTGAGGTCGGCGTGCTCGGGCGGCGCGATTTCGAGCCAGGGCCGATCCGCGGGGAGCAGGCGGTTTACGGGCGGGTCGTCGATGAACCAGTCGGGGTCGATAGTGGTCGGCCAGCCTCGGCCGTTGACTTCGATCTCGCCGGTGGCGGCCCGGCGTCGGAGTTCGCGCTCGATGCGGAGGACGTCCTCGCGCACGCCGGCGATGGTGTCGCGCTCGAGGCTCTTCGCGCGCTGATGCCAGGCGACCCCCCCGAGGAGGCCGAGCAGCATCACCAGCGTGATGAAATCTACGAGCGCGCGCATAGCCGCCCGCTTTATCGACCCGCCCGGGACGCAGGTTCGCCCCGCCCGGACGCTCGGCGTGCGATCGCGCGTCCCGCCCCCGCGCCAACGGCATGACCACGGCGAAAGGTCCGTCTGTGACGGCTGTGCCGAATGCAAGGCCCGGTTCCCGGACGCGAGGTCGGCGTCGCGAGCATGCGCCGGGTCACGCCAAGAATCATCCCTGTGGCGCCGGCGTCCCGGGCTTAGGATTGTGTGTTGAATTATTCGTCAGTTGTAATGATGGGTTCGCCCGCGTCGAGCGCGCGTGCGAGCCGGCGGCGGAGCGGGCGGGCGAGTTCGATCGTGGGCGCGGCGATGATCGCGGCGGCGAGCAGCGGCGTGGTCAGCGCTCCCGCAGCGTGCGCGACCGCTGCGAGCGCGACCTGCGCGCCCCCGACACCGCCCGCGAGCGTCGCCGCCGAGCGCGACCACGCGGCCGAGCGTTCATAAGAATCGCCCGCAGCGTTCCAGCCGAGCCAGCCGCCGAGCCAGCGGGCGTCCGCAGCGAGAAGCGCCGCGATCACGAGCGCGATCCAGAAGCGCGTGAGCGTCGCGATTGTTATGAAGTCGATCATCGCGGCGGCGAGCGCGACGAAGCCGGGCAGCGCCACGCACAACGCGACGGATCGGCACGCGCGGCGGACGGCGCGCGATGCGCTCAACCGTCGCGGCGTCAGCGCTGCGAGCGCGGCGAATAGCGCGAGGAGCAGCGTCGGCGCGGAGGGAACTATCGCGGCGAACGCGCACGCCGGGATTACGAGGGCCGATCGCGCGGCGAGATCGAGCGAGCGATCTCGTCGGCGCCGATCGCCCGCGCCGCCGGGGATGTCGAAGACCATCGAGCCGACGGCGAGCGAAGCGGCGAACGCCGCGGCTTCGACGACGGTGACGGTTGTCGTCCAGCGCATGAGGAGGAATACGACGCCCGCAGGGATGGCGGCGGCGGCGAGGCCGATGGGGATGGCTTGCAGCGGCGGTCTTAGACGGGCGGGACGCCCGTCCCGCTGGTTGCCCGAATGACGGGCGGGACGCCCGTCCCACTGGTTATGTTTATGTTTACGTTCGCCGCGGACGGAGCCGAGGGCGCCGAGAGTCAGCCAGATGCCAGCGAGGGTTGCGAGCGCGACGCCGACGCGATCGGAGTGACGGCGTTCGGCGGATTCGAGCGCGTCGCGCATCGGCGCCGAGGTGCGCTCGTAGGCGGCGATGTGTTCTTCGATGGCGATCTCGGTCACGTCGATATCGCGGAGCGTGGCGATCTCGAGCGCGTGGCGCGATTCGAGTTCGGCGAGCGCGGCGCGTTCCCCGGCGCCACCGATCAGGGCGTCCTCGATCATGCTCGGCGCGAGCCGACCCAGCGTGGTCGCGCCGGCGAGCGTCCCGACGAGAAGCCCGGCGAGGATCGCAGCGCCGGCCGGGCCCCCCGGCGCGCCAGCCGATCGCAGCAGCCTCGTCGCGGCGCCCGCGATCAATACAACCGCAGCGGTGAATAACGCCAGCGGCGCGATCTGTTCCAGCGTCTGCATGGCGGGAGTCTACGGCATGAACACAAGAAAAAAGCCCGGGGTAGAGTCCCCGGGCTTTGGGTTCATCTTGCGGCGGTTGGCGGCGTGTACGTGTCAGTCGCGTTCGATGAGGTTGAGTTGTTTGTATTTTTCGCGGTACTTGTCGCGGAGTTCGGTTTGTTTATTGGTGAGGTCGATGCGGCGGCCGTCGATGAAGGCGGCCTCGACGCGCATGTAAGTGTCGAGCGGGGGGGCGTCGGCGATGATGAGGGTCGCGGCTTTGCCGGCTTCGATGGAGCCGAGGGACTTGGACACGCCGAGGATTTCGGCGGCGCTTAGCGTGATGGAGCGGAGGGCGGCCGCGGGGTCCATGCCGTAGGCGACAGTGGCGGCGGCGTGGAATGGAAGGTTGCGTTCGTTGGCGGCGCCGAAGGATCCGCCGCCGGTGGACATGCACCAGCGCAGGCCCGCGGCGTCGAGTTCGATGGGCAGGCGGTAGGCCTCGTCAACGGGCGAGTCGCGGCGGCTGGGCAGGCGGTGTGTCCCGGTGAGGATGACGGGGATGTCGTTTGACTTAAGAAGATCGGCGGCGAGGAGGGCGTCGGCGCCCCCGACGATGATCGGCTTGAGGCTTTCGTCCAAGGCCCACGTCACCGCGGAGACGATCTGCTCGTAGTCCTGCGCGAAGATGAAGGTCGGGGTTCGACCTTGCATCGCGGGGCGCATTGCCTCGAAGCCGAGGTCGGTGGGGAGGGCCGGGTCGGCGTCGCGCGCGGCGAAGTATGCGCGGGCGGCGCGGAAGTGGTTGGCGATCGTTTCTAGTTGCTCTGAGGCGCGTTTGCGCTGCTCCTCGGCGGACTGCTGGATGAAGGGCGAGTTGATGGGGCGGACGCGGGGCCAGTTGATGATGAGGCCGGCGTCGTCGGTGATCGTCATGTCTTCCCAGGTCCAGCCGTCCATGCGCATGACGCTGGCGCGTCCCGGGACCACGCCGCCGGACGGGAAGACGCCGGCGACGAGGACGCCGCCGGTGCGTGCGACGGGGATGAGCGTGGAGTCGGGGTTGACAGCGACGGCGCCTCGGACTTCGGGCTTGATCGCGCCGACCTCGGCTGCATCGACGGTGGCGCGGACGGAGTTGACCTCGACGAGGCCGAGGCCGGTGACCGCGCTGATGAAGCCGGGGAAAACGTGCTTGCCGGCGGCGTCGATGCGTTCGGCGTCGCCGCGGACTCGGGCGCGTTCGCCGGCGCGTAGAACCTGTGTGATGACGCCGGAGTCGAAGACGACGGTCCCGCCTTCGATCACGCCGGCGGACACGGTGTGGATGGTGGCGTTCTCGATGACGATCGGGCGGGACTGCGGCGGGGCCTTGTGGACGAGGTCCTGTGCCCCGGCGCCGGCGGCGAGCGTGAGGCTCGCGGCGGCGATGAGCGAGTTGAAGGAAGTATTTTTCATGTTTATTTCACCTGATGCAAGGTGTGAGGTTCGTGATGGTGGCGGGTCAGTTGTTGTGGCCGACGCCGCACTCGCCGCAGCGGTGCGCGGAGAGGTCCCCGCCGTGGCGGAGGAGTTCGTAGGCGCGTTCGAGTTCGAGGGCGTGCTCGGCGGCGTGAGCGTCGCCGGGGCGGGCGGCGTCCGCGACGGTGGCGGCCTGGGCGCCGGCGGGCTTGTCGGAGGGCGCGCCGGTCGAGGCCTTCTTCGCGAGGATCTTCTGGGTGATCCGCTGCTTCTCGGCGCGGTCGCGGTCGCGCAGGGCGGCGTCGCGCTCGATCGAGAAGAGTTCACGCCCGTCGACGAACGTCCGCTCGGCGCGGCTGAAGTACGAGAGCGGGTCGCCGGTCCAGATCACGAAGTCCGCGTCCTTGCCCGCTTCGAGCGAGCCGACGCGGTCCTCGATCCCGAGTTGCAGGGCGGCGTTGTAGGTGACGAACTTTATAGCCTCGGCGGGATCGACCCTGCCGTATTTCACGGCTTTGCCGGCTTCGGTGTTCATGCGGCGGGCGAGTTCGTTGGAGTCGGAGTTGAACGTGACGGGCACGCCGACCTCGTGCATGATCGCGCCGTTGTCGGGGATGGCGTCGATCACCTCGAACTTATAAGCCCACCAGTCGCTGAACGTGGACGCGCCGATGGCGGATTCCTTGATGGCCTCGGCGACTTTGTAGCCTTCGAGGACGTGCTGGAACGTGCCGATCTTGAAGCCGAAGTCCCGCGCGACGCGGGCGAGCATGAGGATCTCGTCCTGGCGATAGGAGTGGCTGTGGACGAGGCGCTCGTTGTTGAGGATCTCGACGAGGGCTTCGAGTTGATAATCGCGGCGCGGCGGCGCGACGCCGGCTTGTTCGGTTGACGAGAGACGGCTGTAGCGCTGGTGCTCGGCGGCGTACTCGCGGGCGGCGATGAAGCGGTCGCGGATGATGGTCTCGACGCCCATGCGGGTCTGCGGGTAGCGGGTGGTGAAGCGCTCGCCCCAGTTGGACTGCTTGACGTTCTCGCCGAGGGCGAACTTGATGCCCGCGGGCGCGCCGTCGAGAAGCATGTCGTCGGCGGTGGCGGCGCCCCAACGGAGTTTGACGACGCTGTTCTGCCCGCCGATGGGGTTGGCCGAGCCGTGGAGTTGGTTGGCCATGGTCAGCCCGCCGGCGAGTTCGCGCCAGAGGCCGATGTCGTCGGGGTCGATGACGTCGGCGATGCGGACCTCGCTGGTGACGGCGTGGGTGCCCTCGTTGACGCCGCCGGCGATGGCGGTGTGGCTGTGGGCGTCGATGAGGCCGGGGGTGACGTGCCGGCCCTTGGCGTCGATGACGCGCATGCCGATGACGTTCTGGTACGGGCGGTCGGTGACCTCGACGATTTTGCCGTTGGAGACGACGAGCGTGCCGTTCTGGATTATGCCGCGAGGCCCGGCGGTCCAGATTGTTGCGTTGGTGACGATGACGTCCTCGCGGGCGGGGAGTTCGAGGAAGCCGTAGGCGCCGAAGGGCAGGGGCAGGGATTCGGGGACGTCGGGTGCGGGTTCGTCGTCGGATTTTTTCTTATCTTCGGTTCCGCCGTTGGCGCCGGCGCTGGTGAGGTCGGCGCGCCAGTTGAACAAGGCGCCGTCGGGATGTTTCCACACGCCGGTGACGGCGCCGTTGCGGAACACGCCGCTGAGGGCGTAGACGCCGGATTGGCCGAAGTCCTCGCCGTCGAGCAGGAACGAGACGCGGTTATCGTTTAATTCGACCTTGCGGGCCTTGACGTTTTTGTGCTCGTCGAAGTCGAAGGCGAGTTTGTTTTTATCTTTGATGGTGAGGGTGGCGTTGTGGGTTTCGCCGTTTTCGGTGATGACGGCGGCGTAGGCGCCGGTGGGGTCGAAGGCGGGCGCGGCTTCGATCTCGTGCCGATCCCCGGCGACCCAGACATCGCGGACCTTGCCCGCCTTGTCGAAGATCGAGCCGTCGGTCACGACGAGGTTCGCGAGATAGCCCGGGGCGACCTTGCCCAGACGGTCGCTAACGCCGAGGAGATCGGCGGGGTTGGTGGTGAGCATCGCGAGCGCGTCGGCCTCGGACAGCCCGTGGCGGATCGCCGAGCGGAGGTTGTCATGGAACTTCTGCCCGCGCGGGAGTTTGTCCGTCGTCAGAGACACCGCCAGCCCGGCGGCGGCGAGGCGGCGCGGGTTCGTCGGCGCCTGCTCCCAGGTCATCAGGTCGCGGAGGGTGACGTCGTTCTGATCGGCGATGGTGTCAACCGTCGGCGCCTTGGGATAGGCGAGCGGGAGGATGATCGGCAGGCCCGTCGCGGCGACGTCGGCCAGGCGGCGGAACTCGGTCCCCGAGCCGAGGATCGCGGCGGATCTGCCGAACTCGGCGGCGAGTTTGGCTGCGCGGGGAGCGTCCTGCTCGTTCTGCGTGTTGAAAAGGAACAAGCCGTCGGCGTGGCGCGGGCCGATCGCGTCGAGGGCGTCCATCGGCTTGGGCGGCTCGGTCGTCGAGGGGTTCCGGCTGTAGGCGGCGAGAGTCTCGGCGCGCCAGTCGGCGTCGGAGAAGGTCTGGCGGATCAGCGCGATCGCGCCCATCTTCGAGCCGGGGTACGCCGCGGGCCGACCGAACCCGCCGGTCTCGAACGAGACTGAGTGGTAGGCGCCGTCACGGACGATGGTGAACTGGTCGGCGGAGCCGGAGGAGCCGGGGTCTTCGAGGAGGATGACCGCGGCGGACCCGCGGAACACGCCGTCTTTGGGAGCGACGGCGGCGGCGGCGAAGCCGATCTTGCGGAGGGATTCGATGTCGCTCTTGCCGGGCCCGGCGCCGGTGAGTACGGAACGTTGCGGCGTGACCTTGGGGTTCCAGTGATTGCCCGGGGCTTTTTCGTCGGGGGCGGGAGCAGTGACGGGCAGATGAGGCTCGATGAAGCCGGGGTATATGGTCAGCCCGGTGTAGTCCCAGACGCGGGCGCCCGCGGGGGCGCGACCGCCGGGGCGTACCGAGACGATCACGCCGTCACGCACGACAACGGTCGCGTTGTCGATCCGCTCGCCGGGCGCGCCGATGACGGTCGCGCCGACGAGGGCGTGCCAGCGCGGGACGTTCTCGCGTATGCCGGCGGCGGGGGCGGGCTGGCCGACCGTCGCGGGCGGGAATGAGGAGAGTACGAGCGCCCCGGCGGCGAGGGCGCCGAGCGCCGATCCCGTCGCCACGCGAAGTGAAGGGTGTTTCATAGGGCGGAGCCTACCGTAAAGGGGGCCCCCGCCGCGTGAGCCGACCTCCGCGCGCGGGACAACCCCAGCCGCCGGGCGATACCGGATCCGGCAGGGGGAGGTTGCCGGCGACCCGCGCGAAAATGCGCCCCGCCCGCTCCATTGACGCCCAACCGGGGCAGGCGCCGGGCCGACACCTGTCGCGCAGCGTGCTCGGTCGTTGAATTGAACAATCTGTTGAAAATAGTCTTGACAAGGGGTGGGGGGGGGTAGAATCTCGTATAAATGTTCGTCGAAGCCCACGGAGGTCTCGAACATGCCGCGTTGCAGCCCTCCACGCCGGTTTGTCCCGCATGCCCCGTTTCGCCACCGACCGCTTGACTCCGGCGGATTTACATTAGTCGAAGTCATGGTTGCGATCGCGGTGATCGGCGTGCTGCTGGCGATCACGATCGTCGCGTTGCGCGGGGTGCGCGCGTCGGCGCAGCAGGGGCAGTCTCTGAGCAACCTGCGCGCAAATGCGCAGCGCTTCCACCTGCACGCGGCGGAACGTCGAGTATTCCCGGTGGCTAAACCCGGGACAGATCCGAACCCTCCCATCCGATCCAGATCCGCGTCGGACGCAGCCGAGTTCGTCACGATCCGATTCGACACGCCCATCGGTGGTGTCGGAGGCGTCGGCTTCTGGTACTTCGGCAACGAAACGTCCTGGACATATTACCTCGCGTCGCTCGGCGACGACCCCGCGACGGAGACATGGTGGAGCCCGTCCATCGCGCGTGATGATCCCACTGCTCGCAACCCCCGCGCGCCGATGCGGCTGGAGTCAGATTATCTCTATTCGCACGCGTTCATGGCCGGCCCGGAATATTTCGTGGACACAGAGTCCCGGCATTATTCGATGTTTCGCGCGATCCGGCCGGACGAGGTCGCTCACCCGTCCGGCAAAGGAATGCTGATCGAACGACCGGAAGGCGTGCGCGCGCGACACCCGGGCGCCCCGGCGGAACTCGCTCCGACGCCGATGGCGTTCGCCGACGGGCACGCGTCGGCACACCGGCTCGCCGACGCGCGTCCCGCGATGCCGAGCGCGCCTGGAACAACACCGAACAGGCCGATCATCGTCACGTTCCGCGGCTCCGACGGACGCGACTACTGAATCACGCGAAAGTGCACATGCACAACCACTAGATATGGAATCGAGGGCATGATGAAGAAGATCACGCACGCATGCACCGTATGTGCCTTATGCCTCGCGGCTACGGTGCTGAGCCTGTTCATAGTTTTCAATCCCGTTGTGGCGGACGACGCGCCGAGGCACGCCCCGAAGTGCCTTGGCACATGTTCTGAATTCTTGCCCGGCGAGCCGCCGGTCGTCCTTCATCAATGCGCGTACACGTCCGAATGCTGCTGCGAGGCTGTTGATGCACGACGGGTTAATCAGCCGCTGATTTTTCTATGTTGCTTTGACGCCGGCGGTCCATTCAGATCGTGCGGGACATTTGTGAATCCTCAGACTGGATTCCGGGAGCCTTTCTGCAAGCAAATTCCACACGTCGGCGGGGATCCGAACCGGGATCCGGCAGGCCCGCACAACCCGGATGACTTACGTGACGGCGAGGGTCAACCGTAATGACGTCCGACGATCGGAGAATCCTGTGAGCCGATCTCGCCTTGTAATCACGGGAGCAGCCGTGCTGATAGTCGTCGCCGGCACGACATCCTGGCTGGTGTTCCATCGTGCGCCGCAGCAGAATGGAGCCAGCGGGAACAGCACGGGTGCTCCCGTGCTCGCTGCGAGCGTCGGGCGTACACTCGCGGACCGTTTCGAACAATCCGAAGTCTTCGCGTCGCTGACATTCTCACAGCGGGCCGCGTTGACTGAGCAGGTCGAGGATCTCGTCGCGGCGTATATGTCGGAATCCGATGACGACGTGGTGCGGCTCGTCGAATCCTGGGGGGGGCGCCTCCGTGAACCCGGACAATTCCACGCATACATCGAGCATGTACGCACTATCAGCGATCCCTACTACCACGTACGCTCGTTCCGCACCGGATTGGCGACGCTCTCGCTCCCGGACTATCGGCTCAACGACGCCGGGCAGCCTGTGGAACATCACCCGAAGCGGATGGAGCGCAGCAAGGTTGCGTACGGCCGATCGATTTTCGAGTTCGATGACGCCGGCGACTCGGGGGATGCGGACATGGTGTTGGTGGAGATGCCTGTGGAGATCCCGGGGCGCGCTCGGGGCGCGGTCGTCATCTTATGGTTCCGATGGTCTGAAGCCCGGCAACGGTGGTCGACAGTGAAAAAACAAATGGAATACGACGCCTCGGAGTGGAGCCCGATCGGGCCGATTTTTTAGACCCGCTTATTCTCCGAAATATTTGTGCGCGGGGCTCCGGCATCATGGCGGCGCCGAAAAGGCTTGCTGCGCAAAGGCAAGGCGTACAGCGATCAAACGCGCAGCGATTGGATAAAGCCGTCGGCGTCGGGCGGGTCTGCCCGGACGCCGACGGCGTTTCTCTTGCGTGAGTTGTCGGTCTGGTTCGAGCGGCGGATCAGGCGGCTTTGGCGGCGTTGGGAGAGTTGTTGCAGAACGCGCCGGGCACGCCGAAGGGGTTCTGCGCCGCGAACGGGAAGACGGGGTACAGGCCGAACTGCGCGTTCGGGATCTGGCTCGGGTTGTTGAAGTTGTTCGGGTTGTTCATCGGCGACGCGGCGAGCGAGTTCATCGGCGCCGGGATGAAGCCGGGCGCAGCGAACGGGCCGAAGCCCGCGAACGGGGACGCGAACGGCGAGCTGAAGGGAGTATTGAAGGGGGTGTTGTAAGGGGTGTTGTAAGGCGTGGTGTAAGGTGTGTTGAAAGGTGTGTTGAAGGGCGTGTTGAAGGGCGTGTTGAAGCCGTTGGGGTTAGGGAATGAGTTGAAGGGGTTGTTGCTGAAGAAGGGGTTATTGAAGAAGGGGGTGTTGAAGAAGGCGTTGGTCGGGAAGTTGTTGGAATTGAAAGGCGTGGGGTTGAAGGGGGTGGAGTTGAACGGTCCGGCGAAGGGGTTGTTGAAGAACGGGTTGGCGCCGGCGCCGAGGCCGAAGGGCGTGGCGAACGGATTGGCGAAGGGATTGAACATCGGGGTGGTGTACGGGTTCATCGTGTCTGCTCCATATCGCGCGTGCGGCTGAAGCCCCCCGGTCGCCCGAGCGGGCGCGATCGCCCGACCCCGCCGACGGGGCGGACTCGGGCGGTCCGGGCGCACGCGATCGCCGGACCGATGAGGCATCGGCGCAGCGGGAGGCGGACTTGATCGGACCTTGACGGATCCCGGCGGAACTCGGCGGGCGGTCAGCCGGCGGGGGTCTCGTCGCGGGTGTCGAATACGTCGGCCAGGGCGACCATGAACGATCGGCCCGCGGCCCAGGTCTGCCAGCGCTTCCAAAGCCGCAGCCAGGAGATCGGCCCGACCAGCACCGCAGCGGCTATCCACCACCAGAAATACTTGCCCAGGATCACCGCGAGGATGGCGAACGCCAGCCCCGCCAGCGACATCCCGAAATAGAACAGAACCTCGCCCCCGAGCGTCATGCCGAACAGCCCCCGGCTGCGCCTGCGGGCTGCGAAGAGTTCCTGCACGTCGACGCCTGATTCCGAGCCAGGCTCGGCGGTCGGAGCGTCGATCGTATCGAGCATCTCGTCGAGTTCGACGTCGGCGACCGTGTCCTCGAGCGCAGCGGCGCCGGCGCCGGCGTGGGTCCGGGAATCGTCGCAGCGGGTGGGGCATCTAAACTTCTCGCCGCATCGGCATCGGACGCTCCGGCCGGCGATCTCGGAGGCCCAGCGGAAGGCCTTGCCGCAGGACGGGCAGTGGAACTGATCCGGGTCTTTCCCGCCGGGTTTCGTCATGATCCGGGCGCCTCCTCCAGATCGGCGCGAGTATCGCCGACCGTTACGGGACATCATAGTGTTCGCCCCGTGCCGGGCGCAGCGGGAAGGTTGGGTTCCGATCAAAATTTCGGGATCCGCCGAGGCCCGCTGCGGGTACACTGGGGTCGCACAGGATCGCCGGGGGACTCGTTATCCCCGGCGAAGAACGGGCCGCGGCACAGCGGTCGAAGGAGTCGGCGGTGAAACTGAATTATTCGGTTGTTTTGGCTGTTGCGCTGTCGGCGTCCGTGAGCGCGGGCTGGGCGTCTGGGCAGGCGACGGGGATGAACGTGGGAATCCTCAGGCCGATCTTCGAGGAAGACGGGGACGCACGGCTGATCTGGATGGGCGATTCGTTCTCGGTGCACGCGCGGGCCCGCGTGCCGTTCGGCGCGATGCTGGCTTGGCCGACGGCGGAGTGGACCGCGATCCAGACTAGTTTCCGCGGGGATTGGCTCATATCGGAGAATCAGATCCCGGGCGGGCTTCGCACGGTGTCATCGGACGCGGGCTACCTGTTGATGCCCGAGAAGGGGGCGTCGGGCGGTCGTTTCGGGCTGCCGGTGTCTTTCGTCCGGGAGTATTTCGGCGCCGAGGGTCTGGCGCTCGGGGCTTCGGCCGAGGCGATCCGCTACCGCCTGCGTGACACGTTCGCCGCAGCGGGCGCGAGCGGGCGATTCGTCAACGCCGGCGACACCGCCCGGGCAAGGCTCTTCTATCTCGCGACGGATTCGGCGGGCGACATGGCGGCGGAAGTGACAGTGCGTGACGGCGGAGCCGACCGCGTGAAGTTCGACCCCGCGGCTCAGTCTCGACCAAGGTGGTCCGAAGGAGCGAACCCACTCGCCGACGGCCCGGTCCCGGCTGCCCTCGGCCAGATAAACGCGGCGCCCGCGGACGCGGCGATCGCTGCCGTGTTCGACAACACCCGGGTCGTCGCGGCGCTGACGCCCGGTTTCGCCGGTTCGGGCCGATACTTCCATCCGGCGGGCGCGACGATTTATAAGACGACCCAGGCCGGCGACCGCAAGCCGGGCGTCTACTTCAGCGGGCTGGCCGATGCGTCGTGGACGTACTCAGGCTTCGGCAGCGACATCGCCGCGGGCGAACCCGGGGCGCCGAGCAATCAGAAAACCTTCAGTCAGACGCAACTGACGCACTGGCTCGACGTGACGACGCTCGATCGGGCCCAGCCGGCGTACTTCTTTTATTACTTCGATGTCGAGTCGCCGGGCGCGAGCGGACATCGGCCGCGGTTCGAGGCGATGATCGACCAGGCCCAGGCCGCAGCGGACCGCGTGGGGCTTGAGTCCGTCGTGCACTGCCTGGTGATCCCGCACTTTCACAGCACGTCGGTCGGCTCGGGCGACGCGGCGCACGCATGGTTCGTCGCCGCCAGGGACGCGGCGTTCGACATCGCGAGCGAGCGGCCGAACGTCGCAGCCGTGTCGATATACGACGCGACGAGCGCGACGCTGTTCAACGGATCCGCAGCGGCGCAGCAGTGGCTCTCGCAGCATGGGTTCGACGCGTTCATGTTCGGGACGCGGACGGTGGACCTCGCCGGGCCGACGGGCCGGGGCGGGGATCTGCTCGACGTGTCCCGTCTGCACCCGCGCGACCCCGAGTCGGCGGCGTTCTACGCCAGGATCATGCAGGAGATCATCCTGCCGGGCGATTGTGCCGGCGATCTTAATCGTGACGGCGCGGTGGACGCGGCGGACCTTCTGAGCGTGCTGTCGGGCTGGGGGACCGCTGCGGCGCCGGCCGATGTCACGGGCGACGGGGTCGCGGACGGCCTCGACCTGCTCAGGATTCTCTCGAACTGGGGCGGCTGCGGGAACTGATCGCCCGGCCGGGCGTGTTAGGATGACGGGACAGAGATCAGGCATCAGGAGCCGGGCCCCAGTGTCCGGCGGCCCGACGCCCGGCTCCCAATCCCCGGCCCCTGGCTCCCGGTCCCCGGCTCCTGATCCCCTCTCAAGAAAGGATTGACGAAGTGAAGCACGCTCCGACGAGCCGCGGGCCGAGCCGATCGAAGGCGTTGTTGGCGCTGTGCGTCGTCGCGCTGACCGTGCCGATCAGCCGCGCCGTCGCCGACCCCGCGGAGCGGATACTCGCCGCGGTGACTGGGACGTACTCCGACGGCGAGCGGACTCTGCGTCTGGCGGCGGCGCCTTGCGGCGGGCACGAGTTATGCCTGTACGTCGAGATGGTCGAGCGCGGCCGGGAGGAGTTACCGATCCGCCAGCAGGTGTGGGCGCTCGACAACCTCAGCGACGCCGGGGCGGACGCGATGCTGCTGGGTTTCCCGCCCGCGGACCGCGGGGTTTACGGGACTGATCTTGGGCATCTCGCGCTCGGGTTGTGGGCGGCGCCGATGCTTTTTCCGGCGATTGATCTCGATCGTCTGTCGCCGCTAGGCGGGGCCAGGCTGACGCTCTCGGGCACGGGCTGGTCGCTGACGTCCGACGCGCCGCTGACGCTCCACCGCGCGGGCGCCAGAACATCGAGGCTGGGTGTCGCGGCGGCGGAATCGCTGCGATGGGAAGAGGAGAGATTCGACGGTTCCGGGGCGAGTGTGTGGGGGGGGGCGTGGGAGTTGCCGCGGGTTGAGGAATCCGCGCCGGTGCAGATGCTCGAGTCCGGGCTGGTGTTGATTGATCTTCGAGTCGGTCGCGGGCCGGAGCTTCGCGCGGGCGCGTCGGCGCTGGTGGATCTGGACATACTCAAGACGAACGGGCAGTTGTTCGAATCGACCCGATGGGCGCACAGAAAGTTGCTTCACCTTCAGCCCGCGCCCGGGAACTTCATAGAAGGATTCCGGCGTGGTGTGCTGGGGATGCGTGCGCCGATGCAGGCGCCGCCGGTGTCGGAGCGTCATTACCGCCGAATTCTTGCGCCGCCGGACTTTGGTTTCGGCACGGAGGGGCGCCCGCCGCTGATCGGGCCGCGCGAGCCGTTGGTGATCGACATCGAACTCCACACCCTGCTCGACAGCCGGCGCTGACACGCGCCCGAGCCTAGGATGCGGCACGGACCGGGATGCACATGCTCGAATCGCTCATCGCGGAACTCGACGCGCTCGGAGCGCCGGCGGAACTAGGCTCGCTGCGCGCGATGCTGAGTGCGCGACCGTTCACACGCGCGGAACTGGTGCCCTTTGTCTCGTTCGACGACTGGCACTACGCCCGCAACGAGGTCGCACGCAGCGCCTGGTACGAACTCGTTTGCGTGTGCTGGAAGCCCGGGCAGCGGACGCCGATCCACGACCACCGCGCTTCGAGTTGCGCGTTCCTGGTAGTCGAAGGCGCCGCGACCGAGATCCGCTACGACATCGACGACGCCGGGCTGCTCGCGGGTTCACACGAGCCGGCGGTCCGCGAGCGGGGTTACATATGCGCGTCGTGGGACGCGGACATCCACGAGGTGGTGAACGACACCGCGCGGGATCTTATAACGCTTCATATATACTCGCCCGCGTTGTCGCAGGTGCGTATCTACTGTCGGGAGACGGGCGTGGGCGAGTTGTGGACGCCGCACCTTGAGTGCGCGCCCTCGCCGGGCGATTGACCGAGTGTCGGCGGGCGTCGCGTTCGTCAGGCCGCGTGCTGGCGGTAGCCGTCGGACATGGTCTCGGCGGCGAAGGCTGCGGCGATACGGGCGAGGCGCTGGGCCTGCTCGGCGCTGACGCTGACGAAGTGGACGCCCATCGAATGGCGGAAGAAGCCTTCGCGAACGAGCCAGACGCAGCGGCCCGCGATGGTGATCGAGCCTTGCTCGTCGGTGATCGTGACGGGGCGCACCGCGCCTTCTTTCCACGGTCTGCGTGATTCGATCCGGGCGCCGGTCTCGGAGAGGTCGACGATCCTGCCACGGTCGCAGGTCAGCCCGACCACAGGGAGCCGCGTGTCGATCCGGCGGTCGCGGCCGGTCTGGCGCCGGCTGTCGGAACGCGGGTTGTCGTCGTTAGGCCGCCCCATGCGGGCATTAGCATCGGCGCGAAAATCGGCCGCGTTGAGCGGGTCGGGACGATCAGGCGGGCGACAGGAACCACCCAGACGGATCAAACGGATCGGCGCGGGACGGCTAACTTATAATATCATATATAAAGCCCAGGGATAAATCCCTGGGCTTTGAGCATGGTCCGTGTTCCACGCCCAGAAACGGAGGCGCCTCTCCCCTGGGATAGGAGTGTGAGGAGCATTGGCGGCTTCAACAGGGTCGGCGCGGGGCGTCTCGCGGGCCGAGTTCGCCGGGGAGATCGACTACCAGGCCGAGGTGGTCGCTGCCGGGGATCGTGAAGGTTCGCGCGAGCGTCCCCCCCGCGGGCCCGGCGTGCAGGTGCGGCGGCGTCAACGCATGATCGACCGCGATCGGCGCCCAGACACCGCCCAGCGGCCAGGTGCCCGTCCAGCGGACCCCTTCGGGCAGCACCCGCCGCCACGGGCCGGCGTCGGCTTCGAAATCCTGCCAGGCGCGCTCGAAATGGGCCGTGTTGAAGTCCCCGATCGCCAGGGCGTGCTCGCTGTCCTCGACCGCTGAGATCCGATCCGCCAACGCGCACAACTGATCCCGACGACGCGAGATACGCCAAGGCAGGTACGGCGCCACGGCATGCACCGCGAACACCAGCACGTCGTGAATACGGCATTCAACCCAGCCGCGTCGGCTCTCACGCACATCGCGGACCGGGGCGCTCTCGCGGGCGTGGATGGTCACGGGCATCCCGCCTCGACGGGTCAGGCCCGCTGCCCGGATCGGTGGCAGCAGCCCGCTCGCGAGGTCCGAGAACCGCCCTGTCGATTCGATCAGCACGGTCACGTCCCCCTGCTGGGCGGCGACGGCGTCGAGGGCCCTGCGGGGATACGGGTTGAGACAGAACAAGTTTGCCGAGACGATCCGCATCCGTAGTTCCCCGCAGCGAGAATGATCGTACTCCGGGCGTGAGGTCCGAGTTCCCGCAACCGGCAGGCCCGCCCGACGTATCGTCAGCAGGCAGCGGGAATAATCTCGCCCGGGCCGCCGTTCCGAAGATAGACCTGCAACCGCTGCGCCATTCGTCCCGCCCTCCTACTCCCCCGGAGCGCCTCCCATGAAGTGTCCGACCTGCTACCTGACCGAAGGCCCGCTGGGATTCGCCATCATTCTCCTGGCGGCCGTCGTGCTGATCCGCACTGTCGCGGGCGGCGGCGGGGTCGCCCCCGTCCCCGACATGTTCGACGAATCACTGACCTTCACCGAGGCCCTCGAACGCTCCGAAGCCTCCGACAAGCCCGTCTTCGCTTTCGTCACCGCCGACTGGTGCGGCCCGTGCCAGACCATGAAACGAGGCGCCCTCGCCGACCGCCGGGTCGCTGATTTCGTCCGATCCCGCACCGAGCCGGTCTACATCGACGGCGACGAGCACCCCGACATCGTGCAGACCCTAGGCGTCCGCGGCTTCCCGACCGTCGTAATCATCCGCGACGGCAAAATCGTCGACGGGCGCTCGGGCGTAATGACCACGCCCGGCCTGCTCGCCTGGCTTGACGGTACGCTCGATCGCGAGGCGGCTGAGTCGCGCGTCGCGGTCACGGCGCCGCGTTGACCACCTCCGCGACCCACACCTGCGTGCTCGGTCGATCGTCGCCCGCATAGATCTCGCCGCGCTGGCTCGTCCACATCATCCAGCGCCCGTCGCCGGTGAACACCGGCATCCCGTCGAAGCCCTCGGCGAACGTAAGACGCCGAGTCCGCAGCGGCGCGTCGGTCGGCTCGCCGAACCGAGGCGCCTCGATCGCGAACACCTCGTAGTTCCGATGGCTCACCTCGCTCGTCGTATAGACCAGGAACCCGCCCGACGGGTGCCAGAACGGCGCCCAGTTGACCTGCCCGTTGTCGGTCAGTTGATGCTCGACCAGCCGGGTCGTCGGCGCGCCGTCGGCGCCGACCGCGGGAACCAGATCCGTCACGAAGAGTTGCAGCAGGTCGTCGCCCCGGCGGTCCGAGCGGTAGCACACACGCCGACCGTCAGCCGAGAAGAACGGCCCGCCGTCGTACCCCGGCTTCTTAACTATCGGCGACGCTGCGCCCAGCAGCGTGTCATAAATGTACAGATCCGGATCGCCGGTCGCCGGATCGACCCGCGTGTGCACGATGTACCGCCCGTCGGGAGAGAACGCGCACTCCGCGTCGTAGCCCGGGCGGGTCCACATCGGCGTCGGGGTCGTTGAAGTGAACAGGCCGGCGCTCGGCTCCTCGGCGGCGGGCGCGGCGCGGGCGATCTCGGGGACGAGCCGGGTCACGACCTCCATCTCGTCGGGGAAAGCCCAGCGATAATCGTTCGAGCCGCGCTGGTACCCGGCCTGGTCCGGAGCGGCGGGCGGCGTGAGCGTCGAACCAAATATTATCCGTCCCGGCTCCGTCGGATGAAAGAACCCGCAAGTGTTCGCCGAGCCGGGCGGGCTGACGAGCAACGGCGTCTCGGCGCCGACGATCCGGCCCTGCTCGTGCCTCAGCCGCGCGACATACATCGAATAGTGAATATCAGGCTCAACCCCGGGCGCCGGGCGTGGCACAGCCTGGAAGATGATCCACTTTCCATCCGGGCTGAAGTACGACTCGCCCGCCTTGACGAACCGATCCGGGAACGTCAGTTGCACGTGCCCGCGCAACGCGTCGGCTTCCTGCTCGGCCCACGTCGGCGCCGGGTCGGCTGCGATCGCTCCGGCTAAGCCACACACCGAACCGGCGATCACCGCCAACGAAACAGCACAACGCGACATGCCGGGCCTCCTTCGGGTTCCGCGCGCGACCGCTGCACGCCGACCCGATCGTATTCAATCTTTACGTTCTCCGCCCGCGCCGCTGAGCGAGCCGATCCGATCTTCTAGAGTCCGGACGATATCCCCCGGCTCGGCGTCCGGGGGGAAGTCGATCGGCGCCCCGATGGTCAGGCGGGATCGGCTCGGCGTCACGATCCCCGCCCACACCGATCGAGCCGCGGGCGTCCCCGAGATATAGATCGGCAAGGCCCGGGCGCCGCTGCGCGCGATCAGCATGCCGACCCCGATCTGAAATGACATCCGCCCGGCGCCCGCCCGCGGGATCCCCCCTTCCGGGAACACGCCTACGACCTCACCCGCGCGCAGCGCCCTCAGCGCCGGCCGAAGCCCCGCGCCGCTCCCGCTGCGCCGATCGACCGCGATCACGCCCGCCCAATCGAGCATCGGCTCGAGCGCTCGCGTCCGCATGTCCTCCGCCATCAGCCAACGGATCTCGAACGGGCACGCCGACTGGATGAGCATCGGGTCCACGCTCGATGTGTGATTGGCGACCACGACCATCGGCCCGGCCCGACCCGCCCGCGCATGCTCCAGCCCCGACACCCGCAGCCGATGCACAACCCGAACGAACAGCCGCAACAGCACGAGCGCCAGTCCGGTGCGCGGATCGCCGTCGCGCAGCGAGCATCGGCGGACCGACTCGGTGAACGCCGCGAACCCGATCCATATCAGCCCCGCGATCGTCCACGAGATCATTCCCACAGCCGATGCTCCCCGCGCATCTGTTGACCGATTCCGCCGCGGTCGCCCGCCCGGCTTCAGCCCACGGCGCCGACCTCGTCGAGAAGCCGCTCTCCCGAATCGAATCGGCGGATGTTCTCGATCGTCACATCCACGGCCCGGCGCCAGGCGTCCGGTCCCGCTGCGCCGATCGCGGGAGTCATAAGAACGTTCGGCGCGCTCCACAGCGGGCTTGTCGGGGGCAGCGGGCGATGCGCGAACACGTCGAGCGCCGCAGCCGAGATCAATCCTTTCCTCATTGCCCGCAGCAGTTCCGACTCGCTGAACGCCGTCCCGCTCGCGACGTTCACCAGCAACGCCCCGGGATTCAGACTCCCGAACAACGACCGATCAAGTATCGGCCTGACGCGATCGAACCTGTCGTCCGCGAGGATCACGACATTGGACCGCCCGAGCAGTTCGTCGATGCTCGAGCCGGGCAGCAGCCGGGCTGCGCCGCCCGCGTCGGCGTCGTCGTGGATTGTCGCGATGATCTCGCAGCCGAAGGGCGCGAGCCTCGCCGCGATCGCGCGTCCGACGTGCCCGTACCCGACGATTCCGACGGTCGAACCCGCGAGCGTGCGCGCCTCACCCGCGAGCCGTTGCGATTCCCACCTGTGCGCCGCCTGCGATCGCACCGCGTCGTCGATTCTGCGCAGCAGCGCGAGCGTCAGCGCGACGGCGTGCTCGCTGACTGCGGTCGCGCGGATCGGCGCCGTCCCCGCCATGCGGGCCCCCGCGTCGAGCACACGCCGGATCGGCGCGAGCGATTCCGCGTGCGGCCTGGCCAACTG
This sequence comes from Phycisphaeraceae bacterium, assembly GCA_039794205.1. GTDB lineage: Bacteria > Planctomycetota > Phycisphaerae > Phycisphaerales > UBA1924 > J020. Next base: position 42,179 of record JBDIVU010000008.1, on the reverse strand, counting down.
CACGAACTTCAACCTCGGCCCGGTCGCCGGCGCCTGATCCCCCGCCACCGGCAGGCCCAGCAGAAGATCCGTCTCGTCGAGCCGAGCCGCGAACTCCTCCCGCGATCGCGCCACGACAACGCGAACATCCCCCGGCGTCCCGGCTCGCAGCCGCTCCACCAGCGCCTCGGGCAGCGACCACCTCTGGGCCTCATTGAACACCGCGACCAGGAGGGTTCGATCAGTCATCGCAGTCACGGTGCGCCCGCCGGCGCCGCGGGCAACTCGCCCCCCGCGCGCACGCCGACCCGCGGACGGATCAGACCCAGATCATAAAATAACTTCGCCAGCGGCCCGGGCGTGCGATACGACACCGTCGCCCCGAGCGTGTACCCGTCGTCACCACCGGGCAGCGACCCCGCGGGGACCGCGATCGGCGCCGCGAATGACCTCGTCCCCAGCGACGAAAACGTCGCCTGCGGGGCCCGCTCGGCCTCGAACACCCTCACCCCTTCGACCGCCAGCCAGTACCGCACCGATTCAAGCCGAAGATCCTGCTCGGACCGGTTCGCCCCCTCGATCTCCAACTCATAGAGAACACCGTCGGCGGTCCGCTCGACGAAACGCAGGTCCGCGACCCGGGCCTCGGGCCTCGGCGGCATCACCACCGCGCAACCGCCCGCCAGCAGCAGCGCCGGGATCGTCCCCGCCGACGCTCTCGATATCACGTGCCGGGCCATATAACGCATGCTATCGGCACGCGGCCTCTCCGGCGCATTGCCGCACCAGCCGATCCGGCGTACGCTGTTGAAGTTTGCGCCCGCACGGGTCGGGCGCGGGGAGTGCGCCGGGACAACCCCGACGCCGCCATGCCGCGACGAGACGACATCAACACCATCCTGATCCTCGGCTCCGGGCCGATCGTCATCGGGCAGGCCTGCGAGTTCGACTATTCCGGCGTTCAGGCATGCAAAGCCCTCCGCGACGAGGGCTACCGCGTGGTCCTCGTCAACTCGAACCCCGCCACAATCATGACCGACCCGGCCTTCAGCGACAGGACATACATCGAACCCATCACACCCGACTCCGTCCGCCGGATCATCGAAGCCGAGCGCGACCTCGGCAATCCGATCGACGCTGTGCTGCCGACCCTGGGCGGGCAGACCGCCCTCAACTGCGCCTGCGCCCTCTACGACTCGGGCGCACTCGACGAACTCAACGTCGAGATGATCGGCGCCGGGCGCGAAGTCATCCACCGCGCCGAGGACCGCGCTACCTTCCGCGATATCTGCACTTCCATCGGCCTGAAAACCGCCGAGTGCGCCGTAGTCACAACCCTCGAAGCCGCCCTCGACTCCATCGACACCCTCGGCCTCCCCGCCATAATCCGACCCGCATTCACCCTCGGCGGGTCCGGCGGCGGGATCGCATACAACCGCGAAGAGTTCGAGGACATCGTCCGTCGCGGCCTGGCCGCCAGCATGATCGGGCAGGTCCAGATCGACCGCTCGCTCCTCGGCTGGAAAGAGTTCGAACTCGAAGTCGTCCGCGACCGCAACGACAACTGTGTCATCGTCTGCGGCATCGAGAACATCGACCCCATGGGAGTCCACACCGGAGACTCCATCACGGTCGCCCCCATCCTCACACTCACCGACCGCGAGTACCAGCGCCTCCGCGACGCCGCGATCGCTGTTATGCGGGCCGTCGGCGTCGAGACCGGCGGGTCCAACGTGCAGTTCGCCACCGACCCCGCCACCGGCGACATGGTCGTCGTCGAGATGAACCCGCGCGTCTCACGCTCGAGCGCCCTGGCGAGCAAGGCGACCGGCTTCCCCATCGCCAAGATCGCCGCCAAACTCGCCGTCGGGTACACACTCGACGAACTCCGCAACGACATCACCGGCACGACCAGCGCCTGCTTCGAACCCGCCATCGACTACGTCGTCACCAAGATGCCCCGCTGGACGTTCGAGAAGTTCCCCGAAGCCGACGAAACACTCACCACACAGATGAAAAGCGTCGGCGAAGCCATGGCCATCGGCCGCAACTTCAAGGAGAGCCTCCAGAAAGTCATCCGCTCGATGGAGGTCAAACGTTTCGGCCTCGGACTCGATAAACAGGACCTCTGGCTCCGCGCCCGGCGCGGCATGCCCCTGCCCGAAGGCGACGCCTGGCCGATCCCCGAAGATAAACTTATACGCAAACTCGCCGTTCCCTCGCAGGGCCGTATGTATTACATCCGCTACGCGATGAAGATGGGCTGGACGGACGAGCGCATCCACGACCTCACCCGCATCGACCACTTCTTCCTCGATCAGATCCGCGAGATTGTCGAGTTCGAGGGCGAACTGCTCGCTGTCGCGTCGCTCGACGACCTCCCGCGCGAGACCCTCGCCCACGCCAAACGGCTCGGGTTCAGCGACGCGCAACTCGCCAACATATACCTCGGCGACATCTCCACCGAGACGATCCTCCGCGTGCGGGCGAAGCGCATATCGCTCGGCGTAGAGCCGGTCTACAAACTCGTGGACACCTGCGCCGCGGAGTTCGAAGCCGCGACGCCGTATTTCTATTCGACCTACGAAACACCGTATTCAATATCTGAAAGTGGCACGGGCGTCCCGCCTGTGTCTCCAGTGCTCCCCAGTGGCACGGGCGTCTCGCCCGTGCGGGAGGCAGGACCTGAGCGAAGCGAAGGTCCGGGTGATCCGTCGAGCGCGCCGAGATCAGCACCCGAGCCTTCGCTGCGCTCAGACTCGGCGTCCGCGATACGCACGGGCGAGACGCCCGTGCCACTGTTTCCCGTATCGTCCACGTCTCACTGCGACGACGAGATCCGCGTAACCCCCGCGCCCAAGGTAATAATCCTCGGCGGCGGGCCCAACCGCATCGGGCAGGGCATCGAGTTCGACTACTGCTGCTGCCACGCCGCCTTCGCCGCGAGCGAGCTCGGCTTCGAGTCGGTGATGATCAACTCGAACCCCGAGACCGTCTCGACAGACTACGACACCTCGGACCTCCTCTTCTTCGAGCCGCTCACGCTCGAGGACGTTCTTAATATCGCCGAGCGTCTCAATGCCCCGGCCCGAGCCGTCGAAGGCGTCATCGTGCAGTTCGGCGGGCAGACGCCGCTGAACCTCGCGGAAGGCCTCGTCCGCGCCGGCCCGCCAATCATCGGGACGCCCGTCGATTCCATCGACCTCGCCGAGGACCGCGAGCGTTTCAGCTCGCTCCTCGCCAGACTCAGCCTGAAACAGCCGAAATCCGGCGTCGCGCGCACCGTCGATGAAGGCGTCGCCGTCGCCGAGCGCATCGGCTACCCCGTCCTCGTGCGCCCTTCTTATGTTCTGGGCGGGCGCGGGATGGAAGTGTGCCCCGACGAACGCTCCATGCGCGGCTTCATGGAACGCGCCGCCGACGCCTCCGACCTCGCCGCCGCCCCCGTTCTTATCGATCAGTTCCTCGCCGAAGCGACCGAGGTCGATGTCGATGTCGTCGCCGACTTTGACGCCGCCGGCCGCGGACGCGCACTGGTCTGCGGCGTGATGGAGCACATCGAGCACGCCGGCGTCCACTCCGGCGATTCGACCTGCACGATCCCGCCCTGGTCTTTGCCCACGCCGACGGTCGAGCGCATCCGCGCCATATGCCGCGAACTCGCCGCTGCGCTTCGCGTGTGCGGCCTGATGAACGCGCAACTCGCGGTCAAAGACGGCGAGATCTACGTCCTCGAAGTCAACCCCCGCGCATCGCGCACCGCGCCCTTCGTCGCCAAAGCCAAAGGCGTCCCCTGGCCTCGCGTCGCTGCCCGCGCCATGCTGGGCCGATCGCTCGACGCGCAAGGCGTGACCGAGCGCCCCGACACCGGCCTCTACGCTGTGAAGCAGCCGGTGTTCCCGTTCCGCAAGTTCCCGCGCGTGGACTTCGTTCTCGGCCCGGAGATGCGCTCGACCGGCGAGGTCATGGGCATGGACGCCTCGCTCCCGATCGCGCTGGCCAAGGCGGCCTTCGGCGCCGGGGTCGAGCCGCCGCTCGAAGGCGGGGTCTTCCTCAGCGTCCGCGACGCCGATAAGCCGCACGCCGTCGAGATCGCGCGCACGCTCAAATCAATGGGCTTCACCGTCTACGCGACCACCGGCACGGCGGCCCTCCTCGCCCGCCAATCAATCGACACCGTCACGCTCAACAAGATCGGCGAGGGCGCCCGGCCCAACGTCCTCGACATGCTCCTGTCCGGCGACATACATCTTGTTATAAACACGCCGACGCGCACCGGCTACGACACCGACGAGGGCAAGATCCGCGCCGCAGCCGTGCGCCTGGGCATACCCATGGTCACGACCGCGACCGGCGCCCGCGCGATGGTGCAGGCCATCCAGGCTCTCCGCGCCGGCCGCTGCGCCCCGGTCGCGCTCCAGGACGCCTTCGCCGCGTTCGAGCCGGTCGTCGCCGCGCCGCCCCCGCTCGCGCCGGCTCGCTGACAGCGCCGCCTGCGTCCGCCCGTGGTTCTCGCTGACGCCGAGCGCGGATCACGCCGATCAATCTCCCATGCGCGCGAACACCGCCGGTCACGCAGCCCGACTCGCCGCGCTCGCCACGCTGATCCTCGCGGGCGCCGGGTGTGACGGCGGCGCGGGGGTGAACGTCGGCCCGCGCTCGCCGAAGATCAAAGTCCTCGCCGACACGCCCGGCGCCGGCGTTGCGGCCCGCGAGGGCAAGACCGTCACCGCGCACTACATCGGGCGCCTGCCCGACGGGGCCGCGTTCCTCGACACACGGGAAAACGGCGGGCCGGAATCCTGGCAGATCGGCGCGGGGACCGTCATCGCGGGCATGGACGAGGCCGTCCTCGGCATGCGCGCTGGCGGACGCCGAACCGTCGAGATCCCCCCCGAACTCCACTGGGGCCGAGCCGGCCACGGCGGCGTGATCCCCGAGCACGCCAAACTTATCTTCGAGATCGAACTTATCACCGTGCGCTGACCGCCGCGCTCAAGGCTGGTACAGCGCGCACACCGCGCCCGCCGGGTCGCGGACCACGCAATACCTCGCCGCCCCCATCGACTTCAGCGCCGTCACGCGCGTCCCGCCCCGGGCGTCGCTCGCGGCGAGGCTCGATTCAATATCACTCACGATGAAATAAGGGATCCACACGGGCGGGAGGTCGGCGTTCGCGCCGCGCGCGTGGCACACGCCGCAGACCGGCGCGGCCGCGCCGGGCGGGGTCATGCAGTAGTCCTCGTACCCGCCCATCTCGACGCCGCCGGGCGTCAGCCCGACGACCGCCTGATAGAAGTCGCGCACACCCGTGGCGTCTGCGACGGTCAGGTCCATCCAGCCGATCGAACCGGGCTTCTGCTGTGTTTCAGACATTATAATATTCTGGGCTTACACCGCGAACGAAGAGCCGCAGCCGCAGGACGTGCTGGCGTTCGGGTTCTGGAAGACGAAGCCCCGGCCCATGACCTCGTCCTTGAAGTCGATGGTCGTCCCGTCGAGGTAGAGCAGGCTCTTGGGATCGACGATGACGGTCACGCCGAAGTGCTCGAAGGTCTCGTCGGTTTCCTTGGCGTTCTCGGTGAGGTCGAGGATGTATGAGAAGCCTGAGCACCCGCCGCCCTTGACGCCGACGCGCAGCCGGACCTTCGCGCGGTCGAGTTCCTGCTGTTCGATGATGGTGTTGATCTCGCGGGCGGCCGTCTCTGTCAGCGTGATCATGATTCCCTGCCTTGGTTGATTCGTGCGTGCGGTCGAGCGGTCGGCGTGCCGGCCGCGGTGTTCATCGGCGGGATCATAGGCGGGAATCTCCCTCGTGCGCCGACCCGGGGGCGATCCCGGCGCCCATCGCGGGCGGCGTCTGTCGAACCCCCGCCCGCCCACGCCGTAGCATCCGCCGAGGAGGTCCACGGTGCAGATCCAGATCAACTTCGGCAGCGTCCCCGCGTCCGATTCCCTCGAAGCCCACGTCCGCGATCGGCTCGACCGCGAAATCAGCCGATTCGGCCAAGACGTCACGCGCATCGAGGTCCACCTCGGCGACGAGAACAGCCACAAGTCCGGCCCGGCGGACAAGCGGTGCCTGATCGAGGCCCGGCCGCGCGGCATGGACCCGCTCGTCGTCGAGCATCACGCGTCGGACCTCTTCGACGCAGTCACGGAATCCGCCGGCAAGATGCGCCGCGCCCTTGCGACCCGGTTCGAACGCCGGGATCAGACCCGCTGAGCCAGCCCGCGCGTTGCGAATCGGCATGCCGCGTCAGTGATCGCGGACTACTCGGACGTTGCGCCGGCCCGAGCCGCCGATCCGTCGCGCAGCCGCCGCCCCGATCGCGGACACGATCATGTACAACGCCCAGAACGCCAGCAGCGCCAACCCGATCATCAACCCCAGCAGCATCAGCGGGATCATCACCAGCAGCCCGACAACAACGCCGACCACGAGCGCGGCCCATGCCAGCGCCCGCCCGACAGGCCCGCTGCGCACCTCATAAACCTCGGCCCGCACGTCCCCCGCGTCCGATTCGATCTCGATGACCTGAACCGCACGGTCGTCCATGCAATCATCCTATTCCCCCCCGGCTCGCCCGGCGTTGATTATCTGTCAACAGCGGCATCTGCCGGGCGGGCGCGATATCGTGTATGCGGTTCAGAAGCCGCATACAACCAGTAGGGGCACGATGGGGGACATGATGCACGATGTCGTGGCGACGCCGGGCGGGGATCGCTTGGACGGGTTCGTTCATCTCCACCTGCACACGGAGTACTCGCTGCTCGACGGCGGGAACCGGATCGATCGGCTCGTCGCCCGCGTGGCGGAACTCGGCATGGACGCCGTCGCCGTCACCGACCACGGCAACCTCTTCGGCGCGCTCAACTTCTATCACGAAGCCAAGCGCCAGAACATAAAACCGATCCTCGGCTGCGAGGCTTATGTCGCGCCCGCCTCGCGCCACGACCGCAAGACCACCGGCGTAGCCGACGGCGGGTTCCACCTCGTCCTCCTCTGCGAGAACGAGATCGGGTGGGCGAATCTTATGAAACTCGCCTCGGATGCATACCTCGAAGGGTTTTATTACAAGCCGCGCATCGACCGCGAACTCCTCGAAGCCCACTCCGACGGGCTGATCGCGATCAACGGGCATCTCGGCTCGGAACTCGCGCACCATCTCGTCGAATACGAGAAGACCGGCGACGACGCGCACTGGAGGCACGCCGTCGATGTGGCCCGCTGGCACGCGCGGGTCTTCGCGCCGACGCTCGCCGGCCCGCGTTTTTACATCGAACTCCAGCGTCACGTGCCCGAGCAGAACGCGATCAACCCGCACCTGATCCGTCTGGCGCGCGAACTCGATCTGCCCGTTGTCGCGACCAACGACGCGCATTTCCTCCGGGCCGAGGACCACGACGCGCACGACACGCTGATCTGCATCTCGACGGGCAAGTTCAAGAGCGATCAGCAGCGGATGCGCTACACGCCGCACCTCTATGTGAAGTCGCCCGCGGAGATGCGCGAGATCTTCGAGAGCGAGCACGGCGAGATCGGGCGCCTGGCGTGCGACAACACCGTCGCGATCGCCGAGCGCTGCAATGTTGATCTTACATTCGGGAACCACGCGCCTGTCGTGCGGATAGTCCGGCCCGCTGCGCCGGTCGCCTACGACCCGCAGCGCGACCCGACGGAGTGGTTCAACGAGTTCTGCGCCGGGTACACGGTCGAGCCGTTCGACCCCGGCGCCGCTTCGCAATCCGCCGAGGAACTCAAGGCGGAGTGCGATCAGGCGCTCCGCGAACTGTGCGAAGCGGGGCTGAGCTGGCGTTACGGGTGCGCGTTCGCGCCGGGCGCCGACGAGCCGGGTGACGAAGCGGAGCGCGATCATGTCGCGGCGGTGCGCGCCCGGCTCGACCGCGAACTAGCCGTGCTGATAGACAAGTCGATCACGCCTTACTTTCTGATTGTGTGGGACTTTGTTAACTGGGGTCGGCAGCGCGACATCCCGGCTCTGGCGCGCGGGTCGGGCGTCGGAACAATGGTCGGCTATCTCCTCGGCCTGTCGAACGCCTGCCCCGTGCGTTTCGGCCTGCTCTTCGAGCGTTTCACCGACCCCGACCGCTCCGAGTACCCCGACATCGACATCGACCTCTGCCAGGACGGCCGCGCTGATGTTATAAACTACGTCCGCGAGAAGTACGGGCACGTCGCGCAGATCATCACATTCGGGACGATGAAAGCGCGGGCCGCCGTGCGCGACGTCGCCCGCGTGCTCGAGGTCTCGCTCCCGGTCGCCGACCGACTGGCGAAGATGATCCCGGATTCGCTGGGCATAACGTTCGAGAAGGCGCTCGAAGATGAACCCGCGTTCAAAGGCGTCTACATCGGCGACGCCGCCGCGATCGACAAACTCAATCACGGGCTGTCGCCCGAGCAGCAGGCGCCCGCGTCGCGCATCAGGCAGTTGATCGACAACGCGATCGTCCTCGAAGGGCAGGCCCGGCACGCGAGCGTCCACGCCGCGGGAGTCATCGTCGCGACGCGCCCCCTGCACGAGATCGTCCCGCTCTACAAGCAGCCCAACGCGGCGGATGTAATAACGCAGTGGGACGGGCCGACGTGCGAGAAGGTCGGCCTCCTTAAGATGGACTTCCTCGGGCTGCGCACGCTCAGTGTGATCGAGCGCTGCAAGCGCCTCGTGCGCGAATCGCTCGACGAAAGCGCGATCCGCGCAGCCGTCGGCGCGAATCCCGATGACAGCGCGGACCCGCTCGACCTCGACCGGCTCTCGTGCGACGACCCCGAGGTGTTCACGCTCTTCCAGCGCGCCGACACCGCGGGCGTGTTCCAGTTCGAATCGGGCGGCATGCGCCGGCTTCTCTCGGAGATGAAGCCCGACCGCATCGAGGATCTCATCGCCGCCAACGCGCTCTTCCGCCCGGGTCCGATGGACCTGATCCCGGATTACAACCGGCGAAAGCACGGGCAGGAGCCGGTCCCCGCGGTGCACCCGATCGTCGACCGCCACACCGCCGAGACCTACGGCGTGATGGTCTACCAGGAACAGGTGATGCAGATCGTGCATGAGCTCGGCGGGATCCGCCTGCGCGACGCGTACACTCTCATCAAGGCGATCAGCAAGAAGAAAAAGAGCGTCATCGACGCGAACCGCCCGAGGTTCGTCGAGAACGCCGCGGCGAAAGGGCTGGCGAAGAAGCAGGCCGAGGATCTCTTCGAACTTATTCTCAAGTTCGCCGGCTACGGGTTCAACAAGAGCCACTCGACCGGCTACGCCATCGTCGCGTACCAGACCGCGTATCTGAAAACTTACTTTCCGAACCAGTACATGGCGGCCCTGCTCACCTTCGAGAGCCAGGCGCAGAAGGTCGCGGACTGGGCCGCGTATCTCGAGGAATGCCGGCACGCGCGGTTCGTCAACGGGGAGGTCGGCGTCGAGGTCCGCCCGCCCGACGTGAACCTCTCGGACGAGGATTTCACCGTTGTTTTCGAGCCGGGCGAGCCGCACGACGCCGATCACGGGCATGTGAGGTTCGGGCTTCGCGCGATCAAAGGTGTGGCGACGAAGTCGATCGCGGCGATCGTGGCCGAGCGTCGCGAGCGGGGGCCGTTCGCGTCGATCCACGAGTTCTGCGAGCGCGTCCCGCCGGGCGTAGTTAATAAAGCGACCATCGAGGCCCTCATCAAAGCCGGCGCGTTCGACAGCGTGCATGGGCGCGCCGAGCGCGCGTCGATGGTCGCGTCGATCGACGCGGCCGTCAGCGCCGGGGCATCGGCGGCGAAGGACGCAGCGGCCGGGCAGTCGGCGCTCTTCGGCCTCGGCGACGCCGCCGACGCCGAACCTGTCGCTGTCGCGCTCGTGCGCGCGACGCCCTGGTCAACCGCCGAGATGCTCGGCTACGAGAAAGAAACCCTCGGCATGTTCATTTCGAGCCATCCGCTCGACGAGTGGTCCGACGACATCGCGGCTCTCGGCGCGACGCCCGCGTCCGCGATCGCCGACACACCGCAGGACGCGACCGTGCTGATCGCCGGGCTTGTGCAGGGCGTGCGCGCGATCGTCACTCGCTCGGGCAAGAACCCCGGGCAGAAGATGGGCATCGTCAGCGTCGAAGACAAGCAAGGCGTAGCGGAGTGCGTGCTCTTTCCCGCGGCGTACGCGGCGAACGACGCGCTGATCGAAGCCGGGCGGTCGCTGGTCTTCATCGGACGCGCGGACCACGCGCGCGGGTCGGCGCAGGTGATCGTCGAGCGCGTCCTGCCGATCGAAAGAGCGCGGGCGGAACTCGCCCGAGGCATAGAGATCGAGATCGACGAGCCGGCGCTCAACGGCGAAGCGGCGGGAGTGCTCACGCGCGTCAACGACCGCATAAGATCATTCGCGCTCAACGATCGCGCGACAGACCTGCCGGCGGTCCCGGTGTCTCTGGCGCTGCGCGTCGCGGGTAAACGCGTGCGCCTCGACGCGACGGCGTCGCTGCGCGTCCGCCCGAGCGACAGGCTCCTCGCGGGCCTGAACGAGACGCTAGGCGCCGGCCGAGTCCGCGTCCTCGCCGGCCCGCCCGTGCTCCCGAAACGCGAAGAACGCCGGGCGGGCAAACGAAACTGATCGCGCTGCGGTCGGAACATTATGCGCTTCACGCGGCAAACACTGACCTTCGCTACGCTCAGGTCAGGCGTCTCGAGTGTGTGCGCAACACTCAATGCGCAACACTTATTGTGCAATACTCATTGCGCAATACTCGATGTGCAACACAAATAAAGCCCGGGGATGAAATCCCCGGGCTTTTCGCGTGAGTCGCGCGAGCCGCGCCTGTCTCAGGAGTTCTCACCCCGGCGCCAGGCGAGGTAGCGATGCATCATCGCGTCCACGTCGTAGGACTTACCGTGCATCGCCTTGATTATGTCCTCGCGCGTGTCGGCGCCGGCGAGGGCGCGGTACCAGTGCTCGGCCATGAGTTTCATCCCGAGTTCGTTCGGGTGGAGCCGATCCTCTATGAAGCACTTCGGGAAGCAGTCCTTCGTGACCTGCCAGAGGTCCGGCCCTTCGAAGATGAAGTCGTGCCCGCGCGACAGCAGCCTAGCGAGCGCGACGCGTTCGTTGCCGACCTCGGGTTCTACGGGTTCTTTATAGATGTGCATGGCGATCCAGACCTGCCCGACGCCGAGCTCGCGCAGTCGCAGCGACATGACCTCGAGCGCGTCCGCGCCCATCTCGGCGCCGACCATGTCGTGCTCGGTTTTCACCGGGCCTCGGCCGTCGCGTGTGAGTTGCAGCGACTGCTGGCAGATGGCGACGGTCGGCTCGGGGGCGTCGCCGCGGAGCCTGGCCTCGGGGCCGAGGAAATCGCGCTTCATCGCGGTGAACGTCCGCTCGTACTCGCGCGAGCCAGGCTCAGCGACCCAGTGCGCGACCGGCGCCCCTCCGATGACCGCGTTGAGGACGTGATACGTCCGCTCGCCCCCCGCGTGGGCGTCGAGCATCTCCTGGAGCATGTCCGGCCAGGCGTAACTCGTCGAATAGCCCACCACGACGATCGACTTCTCCTTACCGTCGAGCACGCGAGGCTTGGCGGGCGCCTCGGCGCGGGCTGCGACGGCGACCGTCGCGACCACAGCGGCTAGCGTCGCGGCACGTACGAATCGACGGACTCTGCTGATCACAGGGGAAGCGCGCATGTACGGAACCTCCTTCGGGACGCCCCTCGCCCGCTGCCGCCGACACAGCGTTCAGCGGTATGCTCCCCTGAGGATACCACGAACCGGGCCAAACCCCCACAGTCTTGCCGAGAAGAGAGGCTCCGCCATGAAGAAGACCCCGATCCGACTCGCCCTCCCCGGGCTGGCGTTGCTGCTCGCGACGCTCGCCCACGCCGACACGCTGATCGTGCTGAACAAGTACGACGCGACGGCGTCGCTGATCGACCCCGCGACCGGCGCCGTCCGCGCGACCGTCGGGACGGGCATCGGCCCGCACGAAGCCGCCGCCACACCCGACGGGAAGTTCGTCGTCGTCTGCGACTACGGCACGCGCACGCCCGGCTCGTCACTGACCATCATCGACCTCGAACGCGCCCAGCCCGTACGCCGCATCGACCTCGGCGAGTATCAGCGCCCTCACGGGATCGTCTTCCTCGACGCCGAGCGCGTCGCTGTCACCGCTGAGGCGCAGCAGAAACTGCTCGTCGTGAACATCCGCACGGGGGCGGTCGAGCAGGCGATCGGGACCGACAGCCGCGGGTCGCACATGGTCGCGGCGACGCCCGACGGGCGCCTGGCGTTCGTGGCGAATCTCGGGTCGGGGAGCGCGTCGGTCGTCGATCTCCGTGAAGGCAAACTCATCAAGAACATCGAGACCGGCGCCGGCGCCGAGGGCGTCGCGGCCCACCCCTCGAAGCCCGAGGCGTGGATCACCAACCGAGGCGCCGACAACATCAGCGTCATCGACACCCGCTCGCTCGAAATCGTCGCCACACTCGAAGCCGGCTCCTTCCCCATCCGCGTCGCGTTCACCCCCGACGGGACCAAGGCGCTCGTAAGTTGCGCCCGCTCGGGCGACGTCTGGGTCTACGACGCGAACACCCGCGGCGTCCTCGCGAAAATCAGCATGAACGAGCAGCCCGTCGGCGACGACGAAAAACAGACCCGGCTCTTCAGCGATCAGTTCGGCCAAAGCCCCGTCCCCATCGGCATCCTCATCGAGCCGGGCGGCGGACGCGCCTACATCGCCAACACCAACGCGGACGTCATCAGCGTGCTGGACCTGCGCACCCTGAGGCTGGTCGATCGACTGCGCGCCGGCCGCGAGCCGGACGGGCTTGCGTGGTCGCCGTTGCCCTGAACCAGAAGAACTGGTCAGATCGCCGCGCGCCGCGATGTTGACGCATCACTGGTGCGTAAAACATCTAAGTAACCTGACGAAAGCCCAGGGATGAAATCCCTGGGCTTTTAGTTGCGATATGCGACGTAGGCGTCTGAGACATCGCTGCAAAACTGCGCATATTTAGACAAAAAACGTTCTAATCCGCTCGCACGGGTGTGACGGGTTCCCCGGGGTTTCGGCCGCAGAACGGGCGGCTGATGCGCTCGAATGTCGCCGCGGGCAGGTGGACGGTCCCCCAGCGCTGGCTCCGCACGCGCATCGACGCCTCGTACTCGTCGAGCGTCACGGCCCGCAGCGCGTACCAACGCCCGCGATGCTCGATCAGTTCCTGATAAAGAGCGTCCGGCGGCTGCTCGGGGCACCAGTAAACAAACACGAACCCCGCCCGGAACCCCGGCCCGAACAGTTCCTGCCAGATGCGCATCGAGCGCACGTCCTCAGCGGTGACCCACGATTCAAGCCGGGCCGTGGTGTTGGCCCGGCGTCGGCTCGGAGCGCGACGGCCTTTCACGTCGATGAGGTGGTTCTCGCCGTCGCCGTAGACCACGAAGTCGAACGACTTGAGCGATCGCGGCTCGCCCGCATCGTCCGTCGCGGCGAGCGGCGCGCCGTCGGGCATCAACGCCTTCTTCGCCTCGTCAACCGAGACGTAGGGGATCCGGCGTGCGCGGAGGTAAGCCTCGAACGCCCGCTCGTAATGATGCCGGCGGTTCGCCATAGCGCCCGCCATCCTACCGCGAAGCCCCCGAAACCCCCGGCGTCACTGATCCCGCATCGACAGGAAGCCCGTCGATTCCGACAGCACCAGATCGACCGTCCCCGCGGGGTTCGTCAGGCGCACGCGGATCTCCGCCGGCGGGTCGGGCCTGCCGAACTCCTCGAACCCGATCGTGTCGGCCGTCCCGATCAGCGTGACCGCGATCCCGCCGAGGTCCGCCGCGTCCCCGAGGCCCAGCGTCGTAATATGCGGCGTCGTCGAGTACGGCCGATTGATCGGCGTGTCCGGCGACGACGCCGGCGCGATCCACCACGTCACGCCCGCCGGCGCCGCGAGATCGAACTTAACGATCGTCGGATCCCCCGGCGACGCGATCGTGAGCGACTGCGCCAGTTCGATCTCCGACGCGATCAGGTTCGCCGCCGCGAGCAGACGCGATCTCTCGTTAGGCCCGAGCGAAGGAATGATCAGCCCGACCGCGACCGCGAGGATAGCCACCGCGATCATCAGTTCGATGAGTGTGAAGCCTGGTTGGTTTCGCGCTCGACGCATCGGCGGTGTCAGGTTTTCCTTAGTTCTCGATAATCGCCGCGACACCGGTGTCGGTCAGGACGCCGAGGCCGCCGTCATCGCCGCCGCCGCCACCACCACCACCGCCGCCGCCGCCGCCACCGCCGCCGCCGGCGGGGATATGCCGGGCTTCCAGACGCAGCGCGCCGATCGGCCAATCCCTCGTTCTCGCCCGCCCGGCGACGCGAGGCGTAGCGGGGTTCTGCGGCTCACCGCCTAAGCCGTCCAGCAACTTCCCGCCCAGCGGGACGATGCCGATGATCGTGCTCCTGATGATCGACTCCGCGCCGGGGATGTCCGTGTCCGGAGTGATGTTGTTCAGCCCGTCGACCAGCCCGGCGATCGGCTCGCCGCTCGATGTGTACAGCGGGCCGTCGGTCGTGGTGAACGCGGTCTGCGGGTCCAGCGTCGGATCGCCCAGCACCGCGGCCTGCGTGTCGATACTGATAGTGTCGCCCGCGACGCGCCCGAAGATCGCCGACTCGTTCTTGATGACCACCGACGCCCGCGGCGCGTGCACCACGCCCGCCACCAGCGCACGGTTCTGCATGAGGATGCTCTGAGGATCGCCCCCGGCGTGGACCATGTAAAAGCGGAAGCGGTCGGGATTCACGTAGGTCACGTCATCGTCATCGTCCCACTCGCGCTGGTTGTCCGCCGCCAGCGCACGGTCGAACCCGACGGTGGCGTTGTCGATCACGATGCTGTTTCGCACGAAGAACGTTGCCTTGCTCGCGTCGTCGGCGGGTTCGATCGCGGACCGGTTCTTGATCTCCAGTTTGCCGGTGACGCGCACGCGGACATCGCCGCGGATCACGATGCTCGATCTGTTGTCAATCTTCAGATCTCCGACGGAGTAGATCGGGCCGTTCTCGTCGGTGATCGTCAGCGTCCCGCCGTTGATCACGCGGACGCTGCTGCTGAAATGCGCCGGCGGGAGCGTCGCGACCGTCGCGTCGATGGTCACATCGTTCGTCAGCACGGGCAGCGCGTCGAACTCGGCGGGCGTGTGCCGGGCGAGCGCGGGGACGGTCAGCGGCAGGACGGCGCCGCCGGTGTAGCGGCCGCTGTTGAGAAGGTTGATCTGGGTCTGGCTCGAGCCCTGGGGCAGGAACAGCGCAGCGCGCGCTATCGCCGCGCTCGGGTGCACGTTCATCGGAGAGTTCGAAGTGAACCCCACCCCGATCTTCGCCGGCAGCGACCCTTGATGCTCGGGGCTTTGTTCCCACACCGCGATCGTGCCGGTCTTGGTCACGGTCAGCCCGCTGCGGGCGAACACCGTGAACTCAGACAGCGTCAGGTCGATCGCGTCCTCCGGCGGCACGACCGGGAACGTTCGCACGATCCGCCGCACGCGCTCCTCGACGCCGCCCGAGACCGCCCGCGCGATGATGATGAACTCGCGGTCGTCCGCGGTCGGCAGCCCGCCGTCGAGATTTCGGACCATGACGCTCGCCGTCCCGCCGGCGATCGGCTTATTCACGAACAGCACGCCGTCGGAGATCGCCCCGCGCCAGTCGAGATCGGTCTGGAACACCGCCCCGGCCAGGTCCGCCGCCGCGTGCGCGCTCCACACCGCCGCGGCCGCGCTCCGCGCGTTCTCGCCCAGACCCTGCGAAGAGTTACGCGACGACATGAGCGTCGTCGAAAGCACAACCCCCGTCCCGAGCGCGACGATCACCAGCAGCATCGCCACCCCGCGCTCACGCGCGGGCGCGGACCGGCGTTTCTTCGTTGCGTTCCTGCGACGTGTAGTCATGGCTCGGCCTCCGGTTCGTGTGTCAGAACGTCGGGATCGTGTGGTTCGCCAGCCCAACGGCGACATAGATCGGGCTTGATTCACCGGCTTCGCTCGTCACCGTCAGCGACACGCGCACGTGCCGCGCCTCCCCCAGCGACGCGGCGTCGTGGGCTAAGTCGAAGGACGTGACCGTCTCGACGAGCGTGTCCAGCCGCGTCATCCCCGCCTGCCGCTGCGCCAGCATCTCGGCGAAGAAGTCGGCGTCCGCGGGGATCGCGACGTTCGCCGCCTCCTTCATCGTCGGGGTCCACGTGTCCGGGAAGTGGACGCGTTCGACTGCGATCGTCCCCGCCCCCGCGTCGTACCACAGCACGCGCAGTTCCAGCAGGTTCACGGTCTCGCCCGGCGTGTAGTCGTGCAGCCACAACGCCACGCCCCGCGCCGGGTCGTACGCCAGCACGTTGAGCGCCGGCTCGAAGTACGCCCGAAGCCGGACCTGCGCGAGGTTCCCGCGCACCAGCGCGCTGCGGGTGTCGCGCGACGACACCGCCGCCTCCGACACCGTCACCAGCATCGACCCGACCGCCAGCGCCACGATCGCCGTGATCACCAGGCCGAGCATCAGTTCGACGACCGTAAGCCCGCGCCGAAAGCGTGCGTAATGTGATGATCCTGCACGTGTCATGACGCCGGCTCCGGAAAGAAAGTCTCGAGTGAGATGATGTCGCGGACTTCGTCGAACACCGTCACCGTCACCAGCCGGCCGTCGACGTACGCGCCGAGGCCCTCTTCCTGAATCTGCGCGTCGGCGACGCTCACCCGGCGCCCGATCGGCCAGTACGTCTCCGGGTACGCCGCGCCCGCGAGCGTCGTTATCTCCCCGACGGCCTGGAACAGACCGTCGTGCAGCGGGAGGTCGTCGTACGCGACCGCCCGCAACTCGCTCATAAGGTCGTCCGCCGCCATCGACGCGAGGATCGCCTTCTGACCCTCGAACGATGCCTTCTGCGACGCCGACACCGCCAGCCCGACCGCGAGCACGACGACGCCCAGCACCACCGCAGCCATCAGGTTCTCGATCAGTGTGAACCCTCGGCGTGGCCTGCCGCGGGGCCTGATTGTTCGACCGCGTGATTTCATCGGACTCTCCTCCGCACGCTGCGCCGACGCCCGCCCCCTTCGCCGAGGACCGACGACGGCTCGTCTCGAACATCGAAAATATTCCCGGCGTGTCCGACCCGATCCCGCGCGAACGCACGCAACACCCCGTTCTCGGGCGAACGAGCCGTCGCCGCCCGCGCCCTTTGACACGGTTCCCGGACGCAAGGCCCGCCTCCGACCCCCGCGGGCTTGGTCCCATACGCCGCGGACAGGCAAATTATGAAGAAACGATTGGCCAGACCCGTCGCGTGTGGCATGCTTCGATCGCGGCTCTGTGCATCGACCGCGTACGTCGGCGCTCCGAGCGCACGACCTTACACCGGCTGTCCTAGCCCCGACGCCGCGGCCTGCCCCGATCAGCCGCGGCGTCGACTTTTTTGCTGCGCCGAGCCGCCCCGCAATACGCCGACATTCCCGAACGTTGGCCCCGTGAACAACGCGGCGGATCGGCTCCGTCGCGGCCGGCTCGGCGCATGCAAAGGAGATAGATATGAGAAATAAGTTTGCCACGCTGTCCCGCGCGCTCGTCGCGCTCACGCTCGCAATCCCCGCGTCCGCTGCGGTCGCCCAGGACGCCCCGCCAGCCGACGGGCCTGCCTTCGTCCAGCGCTGCGTCGAGGAAATCGCCGCCGCCACTCACGCGACCGTCGAGCGAATCCAGGCCGCCACCCAGCACGGCGTCCGCCGGATCGTCGTGCTCGCCGATCAGGGCGCGCCCCAGCCCGTGCTCGCGATCTCGGCCCGACGCTCCGTCGAGCAGATCAACACGATCGCACGCGCCGGCGTCGGGCATGTCAACCTCATCGCGGGGATGTGCCTCCAGATCCTCGACGAGCGGGGCGCCCCCGACGAAGCCAAAGCGGTCGTCCGCAACGCCCGCGCCCGCGCCGTAGAACGAATCGCCGCGGTCCGCGAACGCGCCGTCGAGATCATCCGCAACACACTCGAACGCGCCACGATGACCGAGAGCACGCTGGTACAGCCGTTCTGACGCGCGGAATCCTCGCGGTTTTCCTGCACACGAGGCCCGGGGATTGCATCCACGGGCTTTTCGTTTATCGCGAGCCGTCGCGCGCGCCCGCGATCCCGAGTATGCGCAGGCTGTTCGCCACGACTATGAGAGTCGAGCCTTCGTGCCCGATCACGCCGACGCCCATCGGGATCGCGCCGACGAGCGCGAACACCGCGAGAACCGCGATCACCAGCATCGCGAATATAAGGTTCTGATACATCATCGCCCGCACCCGCCGCGCCAGCGACATCGCCCAGGGCACGGCCCGCAGATCATCGTTGAGCACCACCACGTCCGCCGTCTCCAGCGCCGCGTCCGCCCCTACGCCGCCCATCGCAAGCCCGATGTCCGCCGACGCGAGCGCCGGCGCATCGTTGACCCCATCACCAACCACCGCGAGCCGACCGCGCCCCTGCATCTGAGCGCGGATCGCCCGGATGTGCTCGACCTTCTGTTCGGGCATCAGGTCGCCGTGCGCCTCGTCGACACCGAGTTCGCGCGCGACGCGACGCGCGACAAGTTCGCTGTCGCCTGTCAGCATCACCACCCGGCTCACGCCCGCGGCGCGCAGATCCTCGACGAACCGCTCCGCGCCCGGTCGCGGCGTGTCCGCCAGACTGAACACCGCCGCCCCGTCGCCCATGCTGAAAACCGCCGTGATCCCGCCCTCGGAACGCACACGCTCGACCTCGCCGGCGATCCGCCGCTGCATGTCCGCGCTCGTCACCCGTGGCAGGACATAATCCATCGTCCCGATGTACGCCTCGGCGCCGAGCGCCGCAGCGCGGATCCCCTTGCCCGCGACCTGCTCGAACTCGTCGAGCGCCGCCGGCGCCACGCCTCGCGCGGTTATGAACTTAGTTATCGCCGTCGCGATCGGATGCGTCGAACGTTCCTCGATCGCCAGCGCGACAGCGAGCACGCGATCGACATCCGCGCCGTCGGAAACCTCGAAGCCTGTCACCGCGATTTTGCCCGTGGTGAGCGTCCCCGTCTTATCAACAACCGCGACCGTCACCCCGGCGAGCCGTTCGAGCGCGTCCCCGCCTTTTATAAGAAGCCCGCCCCGCGCCGCCCGGTTCAGCCCGCACAGCGTCGCCGTCGGAGTCGCGATGACGAGCGCGCACGGGCTTGCGACGATCAGCAGCGTGATCGCGCGGTACGCCGCGTCCGTCAGCGTCATCTCCACGCCCGTCGCCCGCTCGTGCAGGAACACGAACCACAAGAGCGCCGCGATCGCGCACGCGAACACGCCGAGCGTGTAAGGCGTGCTGAACCTGTCTATCACGCGCTGCATCGGCTGCCGCTGCGACTGCGCCTCGATCACGAGATCGAGAATCCGTTGCAGGCTCGATTCCTTCACACGCCTCGAGACGCGCACCTCGAGCGCCCCGTTCGCGTTCATCGTCCCCGCGAAAACCGCGTCGCCCGGCTCGACCGGCCGCGGCAGCGACTCGCCCGTCAGCGTCGATTGATCGACCGTGCTCGTGCCCGCGGCGATCTCGCCGTCAGCGGGGACCGCCTCCCCCGGACGGACCAGCACTATGTCGCCGGGCGCGAGGTCGTCGGGCGAGACCGCGACCCAGGCGCCGTTATTCCGCCGGAGCGCCTCGAGCGGCATGAGTTTCGACAGCCTCGCCACCGCGTCCCGGGCACGCTCGAGCGCGCGATGCTCGAGCGCCCCGGCCAATGTAAACATGAATAAGAGAAGCGCCCCCTCGCCCGGATGCCCGATCGAAGCCGCCAGCCCCGCCCCGACGACCATGAGCACGTCGATATTTGGTTTGAGTTCGCGCACGGAATCCGCTGCGGCGCGCACGCCGTGGATTGCGCCGAGCGCCAGCGACAGCCAGATAAGCGCATGCCCGGCGTCGTGGAACCACGACGCCCAGCGCCCGAAAGAGTCGTCCACCAACTGCTGAAGCGAGAACCCGACCAGCAGCGCAACCCCCGCCGAGAGCGCGATCGGCAGCCGCCAGTCATCAGAGAAGAGCCGCCGGGCAAGCCAGCCGAAAGATCCCATCATCGCCCCAGCGTACCCAGGCGCAGCAGTTGCAGCGTGCCAACGCGAGTGCGGACGACAATACGCCGGATCCGACAATCGCGCTTGCGGTTCGGGTTTTGTTCGGTATCATGGCGCAAGGAGTGACAGCAATGGCGCAAGGCTCGCGGATCGAATGGACCGACGCGACATGGAACCCCGTGGCCGGGTGCACGCCGGTGTCGCCGGGTTGTCTGAACTGTTACGCAGCGCGAATGGCGCTGCGCCTGGAGGCGATGGGCACATCGAAGTACACGGGGACCGCACGGAAGGCGCGTGACGGCCGCCCGGTCTTCGCGGGCAGGATCAACCTCGACTACGAAGCGCTCGACATCCCGCGCGCCTGGCGACTGCCCCGAGTGATCTTCGTGAACTCGATGAGCGACCTGTTCCATGAGCAGGTGCCCGTGTCCTTCATCCGCGAGGTGTTCGCGGTGATGGAAGAATGCCCGCAGCACACGTTCCAGGTGCTGACGAAACGGCCGGAGCGCGTCGTCGAAATGGCGAACAATCTTCCTTGGCCGGGGAACGTATGGATCGGCACGAGCGTCGAGAGCAAGGCATACTTCGAGCGGGTCCGCCTGCTCCAGCGGGTCACGCGGGCGAAGGTGCGGTTCCTGTCGTGCGAGCCGCTGCTCGGCCCGCTGCCCCGGCTGCCGCTGCGCCGCATCGACTGGGTGATCGTCGGGGGCGAGTCCGGCCCGGGCGCCAGGCCGATGGACCCGGCGTGGGTCCACGAAATCAAAGACCAGTGCGAGTCGGCGGAAGTCCCCTTCTTCTTCAAGCAGTGGGGAGGGGTGAACAAGAAGGAAGCCGGACGCTCACTTGAAGGACGCACCTGGGATCAAAGCCCGGCCACAGGAGCGAGGTCATGCCGATCGAGCCACGTGATGACGGCCTAGCGATACCCGAAGTGGGGCCTTGGGCCAAGCGGAAATATCACTATCTCGGCCGCTACCTCGACGGCTTCACGACCGCGATGAAGCAGAAGGTGTGGGACGGGCTTTATTATATTGACTTATTTTGCGGCGCGGGGTTCGCGCGGATCCGTGGCACCGACGAGATTGTCGCGTCAAGCCCCGTGCTCGCGGCGAACGTACGATTCCCGTTCCGGCAGTTGCACCTGTGCGACCAATCAAGCGATAATATCAATGCATGCAGATCAAGGATCGACGGCGCGGGATTGCAAATGAATCCGGACTATTACCAGGCTGACGCGAACGAGGCTGTCCACGACATCGCACGCGCGATTCCGCACAACAGTCTGTCCGTATCTTTCGTAGACCCGTTCAACCTCGGCGGCCTCGCCTTCGACACGATCCGAGTCCTTGCGAACCGCAAGGTGGACCTGATCGTGCTCCTCCCTGATCACATGGATGCGATCCGCAACGCGGACGCGTATTACCGAGATAACCCGGCATCGAACCTCGATCGGTTCCTGGGTGCGAACACAAAGTGGAGAGATGCGCTCGATGCCCAAGGCAGAGATAGAAGATCTGAAGCGCTCCGTAAAATGTTCCAAGGGCAACTCGGCTCGCTTGGCTACGAACACTTTGACTCAAAGCGCGTGACGGGAGTAAAGGGTCACCGGCTGTACCAACTCGTGTTCGCCAGCAAGCACCGCGCGGGGCTGAACATATGGAGAGGGATCAGCGCGGTCGACGAACACGGACAGCGGGATTTGTTCGGCGCCTAGACCTCCACCACCTGCATGTCGGTCGGGCGCAGTTGGTCCGCGGGGGGGTGGTGGACGTGGGTGGCGAAGGGGGACAGGGCCTCGGCGGACTGGGCCATGCGTCGGCGGGCGCGGGCGGCGTCGTAGACGTAATTCGGCTTGGGGGGGATCGGGCCGAAGGCGCCGGGGGAATGGGATTCTTCATGGGCCTGGCCGTTTTGCACGGGCGAGACGCCCGTGCCACTGGGGGCCGTGCCACTGGTTGCGTTCTGCACGGGCGGGACGCCCGTGCCACTGGGGGCCGTGCCACCGGGGAAGCCGTCGGCTTTGGCTTGTTCCTGCTCGAACTCGGCGAGGAGGTCCAGCGCGATCTGGCCCTCGGCACGGGCGCCCGCGATCGGGAGGATCGCGGCGTTGAAAGCCTGGAGCCGGCCGTCGGCGTTCTCGAACGTCCCCGCCTTCTCCACCCACGTCGCAGCGGGCAGCACAACGTCCGCGCGCTCGGCCAGGGCCGAGTCCAGCGTGTCCGCGACGACCACGAACAGCCCCTCGCGGGCGAGCGCGTCGCGGAGTTCTTTCGTCGCCCATTCGCTCGGGTAGGCGCCGGTGACAAGCACCGCGGCGATCTTCTGGTTCTTGAGTTCACTTACAAACCCGGCGAAGTCACGCACGGGCGAGACGCCGGCGCCACTGTCCCCGGCGGCGCTCGCAGCGACGGCTTCCAGCACGCGCCGGACGCCCCGGCTGTTCGGGCACTTCTCCGCGCGCATCACGAACTTCCGCGGCGGCTTGCCGACGCTCGGCGAACGCGGGCTTTGATGGATCGGCTCGTCCGCAGCGTCGGGCGGGAAGGTCCGGTCCTCGCCCACAGCCGGTACCGGCCCGACGCCCAGGATCGCCTCCGGGTCCAGCGCCCGGGCCGTCTCCGCGAGCAGGAACGCTTCCTCGCACGCGAGCATCGGCGAAACGAGCACCGCCAGCCGTCCGCCCGCTTCGACGCGCGACCCGATCCCGCGCACGGCTTCACTGATCGCGCGAGGCCATTCCGTCTCGACACGCGCCCCGTGCTGCTTGCGCATCGGCGACGCGATTCGGCTCTCCGAGTGCACATGCTTCCAGCCGTAGCGGACCTCGTCCGTGATCCACCACAAATTAACTTCCAGGTTGGTCCGCGGGCGGACGCGATGGACACGCCCGTCGGCGTGATCGACCCAGATGTTGTCGCCGGACGACGTGATCCCGTCGATCGTCGGCGTGCTGGTCAGATCCCACACGCGCTTCTTGAACAGAAAGTCCTTGTCGAGCAGCGCCCCGACCGGGCACAGGTCGATGACGTTCGACGCGAGCGGGTTGTCGAGCGCCTTGCCCGGGAACAGGTCGATCTGCTCCTTGTTGCCGCGTCCTTCGACGATGAGTTCGTCCGTGCCGGTGACCTCGCGGGTGAAGCGGACGCAGCGGGTGCACATGATGCAACGATCGGAGTAGAGCAGGACGTTGGGGCCGACGTCTTTCTTAGGTTGCTTGACCTTGGTCTCTTCGAAGCGTGAGACCCCCCGGCCGTGCTCGAAGGAGTAGTCCTGGAGTTTGCACTCGCCGGCCTGGTCGCAGACCGGGCAGTCCAGCGGATGATTGACGAGCAGGTACTCCATCACGGCCTTCTGGTTGGCGACGGCGCGCGGGGAGTCGGTGTAGACGTGCTGCCCGTCCTCGGCTCTGATCTGACACGTCGGGAGTAGTTTGGGGATCGGTTCGAGTTTGTTGTCGTTGCGGGGGTTGGGCGCCCACACCTCGGCCAGGCAGATTCGGCACGAAGCGACGATCGACAGCCCCTCGTGGTAGCAGTAGTGGGGGATGTCTATGCCGTTGGCGTGGGCGGCCTGGAGGACGGTCTGACCGGGGGAGAACTCGCAGGCAACGCCGTTGATTGTGATGGTGGGCATGGCGGGGGCATGGTAGCCGAGGTCCGATCGCGAGAGTTGCCGCGCGTCCAGGGCGGAGCCGGGTCAGGCGCCGTCAGCGTGCGTCGCCCGGGATCCGGTTCTCGGCCTGGTAAATCTCACGCAACCTGGCGACAAGGCGCCGGAAGCGGGGATGCTCGGCGAGGCTGCTGAGATCGCGGTGCCTGTCCGTCAGCGGATAGTTCATCCACCCGGCGTCGGCGGCGCGCTCGAGCGTGTCGAGAGCCTCGTCGCCGCGGCCCACGAGCGCCAGCCCGCACGCGAGGTCGTACAGATTTTCCGGGGTCGGACTCTGGTCCGCCGCACGACGCCGACCTTCGAGCCAGCGCCCCCACGCTTCGAGAGCGCGGCCCTCATCGCCCGAGAGTCGGCGCCTCCAGCCCAGTTCGTTCCAGGTCAGGCGCGGGTTTTCCGCCGACTCGCCGAAGAGTTCGAGTTGGGACTCGAGTCCGTCCAGGGCCGCCGCCTGTTCTTCGTCCAGGCGGACCTGAGCGATCAGAGCGCTGGCGCGGAGCCATTCCAGCCGGAGATCCTCCTCCGCCGGCGCCGCCCGGAGCCGTCGCAACGCCGTCGCGACCGCTTCCACCGTGGTGATATATGGCTGAAACAGAATCATCTGCTGCGCCAGCGACACCGGCCCGATCGAGGCGAACGGCGACGAAGCCCCCCGCTCCTCGACGTCCTCCGACACGCGGACCAGGTACGCCGCCGCCGACGCGGGATCGTTTACGCCCTGCGGCCCCCAGCAGTTCAACGCCCGTGTCAGCCCCTCGCTCATCACACGCTCGGCTGTCCCCACGGGGAGAGCCAGCAGCGACTCCTCCGTGCGATGCATCGCACCGACGGCCCGGTCGAAACGCCCGGATCGCGCCCACGCCCACGCCAGGCTGTTCCAATGCCAGTGCCTCATCGCCTCCGGGCGTGACTGCGAATGTCGCAGCAGCAGGTCGATCGCTCGCTGCCTCGCCGCCGCCGCTGCGGGATCGTTGAAGTTCGATGCGCTCGACCCCGAGTCGCCGGCCGCCCGTTCCGCTAGTTGATGGCTGACAGTGTACCACAGCATCGCCTCCGCGCCCGACGCCGAGGCCCAGTCCGGGTCAACCGACAAAAGCCAGGCCTCGATCGCGCGCTCCGGGCCGGTGTCGCCACGCTCGTCGCTCATCGACAGCACATAACGCGCGACGCTGGTCCACGAGTCGATGCGATCCGGGCTTTCCTGTACCGCGAGCATCAGCCTCGCCCGGATATCCACGACCTCAACCGTCACCGGGTCCAGCGACGCCACCGTCCACACCGCTGTCCCGCCGCCCGAGAGCGTCGCCAGTGTCAGCACGATTGTCGTCGATCGTCGCACAGCCCGGCTCTCCGCTCGCGGCTCTTCGCCCGCCGACCCGCGATAGTTCCCGATCTATGCCTAGTCTATGCCTATGCCCGAACCCACCGCCGACACCTCGCCCCGGCCCGCACGCCAGCACGCCTTCCAGCCCCCCCGAGGCACGCGCGACTTCTACCCCGCCGACATGCTCCGCCGACTCTGGATCGAATCCCGCTGGCGAGCCGTCTCCACCCGTCACGGCTTCGACGAGATCGACGGCCCGCGCTTCGAGCACGCCGACCTCTACACCGTCAAAAGCGGCGACGGAATCCTCTCCGAACTCTTCTCATTCAGACGCTGGGCGCCCGGCGAAGGACCGCTCGCCCTCCCCTCTCCCCCTGGGAAAGATGCCGGGGGAGAGGGATCCCCGCCTCGATCGTCCGCTCGATCCGACGCTGAGACTTGGTACGCCCTCCGCCCGGAGTTCACGCCCACGCTCGCCCGCATGGTCGCCGCCCGCGCGGGCAGCCTGCCCAAACCCACAAAGTGGTTCAGCGTCGGCCCCTACTTCCGCGCCGAACGACCCCAGCGCGGCCGGCTCCGCGAGTTCCTCCAGTGGAACGCCGACATCATCGGCGACGACTCCCCCGCAGCCGACGCCGAACTAATCGCCTGCTGCGTCGAAATGCTCCGCAGCGCGGGGCTGACCCGGCAAGATATAAGAATCAGGATCAGCGATCGCCGCGCGATCGGAGCCGCGCTCCAAGGTTCCGCGGGCGTGCGCGAAGAACAGTTGCCCGCGGCGCTGGCGCTGCTCGACCGCCGAGGCAAGGTCTCCGATCACGAGTTCGACGATCTCGCACGCGTCGCCGATCTCTACGGCGCGCGTATCCGCAGCGTGATCGACGGCGCCGACGGCTCACGCGACATCGCCGACCTCCTGCTCGGAGATTCATTGCCCGCAGCGCTCAACGCGCTCGGCCTGAGCGATTGGTGCGACGCCGATCCGTCAATCGTCCGCGGCCTCGCGTACTACACCGGCATGGTCTTCGAGGTCCACGAGGCCACCGGCGCCGAACGCGCAATCGCCGGCGGCGGCCGCTACGACAACCTCGTCTCTCTCTTCGGCGGACCCGCAACACCCGCCGTCGGCTTCGCGATGGGCGACGTCGTCCTCGCCAACGTCCTCCAGGACAAAGGCCTAATGCCCAGCGACGAACAACTCCGCGAAGAACTCGGCCTCCGCCCGGACGTCTTCGTCATCTCCACCGCCGACGACGCCGGTGAAGCCGCCCTCCCCGGCCTCGTCGCCGACCTCCGCCGCGCCGGCCTGCACGCGCGCCACACCTATAAATCCACTCGTAATATCGGCAAACTTATTAAAGAAGCCGCCGCCCTCGGCGCCCGCACCGCGTTCATCATCGAGTCCCCCGACGCCGGCACGCTCAAACTCCTCGCCACCGGCGCCCAGCAGACCGGCGTCCCCGTCGCCGACCTCGCGCGCCGCCTCAGAGAGATATCCGACGCCGCGACGCCGTGACCCTCGAGCGCCATAGAACTACGACCGAAGTTTCTCTCAAATCCGACCTCACACGCCAGAGAATCACTCGTCCATCTCCGATGCTCTCAAAGCCCAGGGATAAAATCCCTGGGCCGTCCGCGCGCGGATTGTCGATCATTGGTGGAATCATCCGATCATCGCAATCGCGGCGCCGACGCGCCGGAACCGCATGCCCGACACACACGCCGACATCTCGATCGACCGCGAGGCGTCCGACGCGCTCGAGCATCCCAACGGCGAGAGCCGCGCCGACGTCCGCCGATTCCTCGAAGGGCCCGGCGGCCGCGGGTCGGAACTCGCCCGGCTGTGCCGGATTTCGTACGAGTTCTTCCGCGGGTTCCGCTCGCTGCACTTCATCGGCCCGTGCGTGACGGTGTTCGGCTCGGCGCGGTTCCGCGAGACTCACCCGCATTACATCATGGCGCACGAGGTCGGCGCCGAACTCGCGAAAGTCGGCTTCACCGTGATGACCGGCGGGGGCCCCGGGGTGATGGAGGCCGCCAACCGCGGCGCCCGCGAGGCCGGGGGACACAGCGTCGGGTGCAACATCGAACTCCCACACGAGCAGGACCCCAACCCCTACCTCGACAAGGTCGTCTCATTCAAATATTTCTTCGTGCGCAAGGTAATGCTTGTTAAGTATTCCTACGCCTTCGTCACGCTGCCCGGCGGGTTCGGGACGATGGACGAGATCTTCGAGACCGCGACGCTGATCCAGACCGCGAAGATCCGCAACTTCCCGCTGGTGGTGATGGGGCGCGACTACTGGGCGCCGCTTTTGGAGTTCGTGTCCGGTCGGATGGTCGAGGCGGGGACGATCGACCGCGCCGACGTCGAACAGATCTTCGTGACGGACTCCGCAGTGGAAGCGGCGCACCACATCCGCGACGTGACGATGGAGCGATTCGGGCTGCGTTACGGCGCGCCGGTCCGGCCGCGATGGTGGCTCGGCGAGCGCATGCTGGGCCGGCTCGCCGCGATCAACCACGAACGCCGCTCGCGCGATGTGGATTAGCCCGCGCCGCGGGCGCCCCGCCGGTGCGCGAGGCGATGCTCGGGGACGCCGCCGCGTTCAACCCTCGTAGGGCAGGCGCACGGCCTCGCCGACAGAAGTAAATATAAGAGTGGCGGCTGTCGCGCTCACGGGCAGCCGCAGCATCGCCGCGGCGGCCCGGCGGTACGCTTCCATCTGCGGACGATGGTGCTCGACGGCTTCCGCAAGGGCGGATATGTCGGCTTCGGTCGGCACGCGATCGGTCTTGAAGTCCACGACCTCGGCGCGCACGGCCCGGCCCGCGGCACGCGCGATCACGAGGCGGTCGAAGCGACCTTGCAGCAATCGCTCGCTCGGCGACGCGGGGTCGCGGATGAT
Source organism: Phycisphaeraceae bacterium (assembly GCA_039794205.1). Lineage (GTDB taxonomy): Bacteria > Planctomycetota > Phycisphaerae > Phycisphaerales > UBA1924 > J020. The sequence continues at coordinate 14,183 of JBDIVU010000008.1, read as the reverse complement.
GAACGCGCGCTCACGATTAACATCGGCGGCCTCGGCGATCGGCTCACGCGCGAGGAACACGTCGAGACTGAGCGCGGCGCGGATCGAGTCACGCCGGAGCGCGTCGATCATGGTAGGAGCCGCGCGTCGCGCGAGTGATTCGTCGAACCCCGCGCGTGCAGCGGATTCGACGAGCGCGGCTTCATCGGGCGCATCGGCGAGCCATTCGATCTGCTCGAACCAGTGATGCACGATCGAGCCGATCGCGCGCGCTTCGCGGTCGTGACGCGCGAGGACGGACGCTGCCGGGATCGGACGATCCTCGCCTACGGACGAAGGCGCGGCCCGCGCGAGACGCGCTGCGGGACGATCGGCGCCGGGCCGGACGCGAAGCGGCATGCGTTCCCGCGCGGGCGCGGCGGCGTGATGCTCCGCGCGCGGGTGCGCGAGCGAATCATCATCGAACCAGTCGCGTTCGGAGCAGCGCGACCATAACTCGGCGCCGGGCGTCGCGGGGGAGTCTGGCGCGAGGGCGCCGCGGACATAGTTCGCAGCGGTCGCGGACCAATCATCGGGCGCGAGCGGCTCGCCGGATCGACCGGGCTTGTCCGCGGGGACGATTAGTTCGAGCGATCGCCGGGCGCGAGTCGCGGCGACATATAAACAGCAGAGTTCTTCGATTATCTGCCTGCCCAGCGTCTCGGCGTGGAGCGATTCGAGGTCCGGATGCAGCAGGCGCAGCGGCTCGCTGGGATAGCGGCTGACGCGCGTGATCGGGCCGAGCGGCTCGTCGCGACCGGCGAGGAGAGCGCGCGGATTAACATTCCATACATCGGCGGCGAGCGGGACGACGACGGCGTCGAATTCGAGGCCTTTCGCCGCGTGGATGGTCATGACGCGGACGGGGCTGCGACCCGGTTCGTCGATGGGTCGGGTCTCGGCAAGATCGGCGAGGTCGGCCGGGCCGCCGCGCTGCGCGATGTCGAAGTTGTCGGCGAGGTCGATGAACTGGAGGAAACGTCGCACGCCGCGCTCGTCCACCGCGTGTGAGCATCGCGCGAGGATGCTTGATAACAGCGGCGCGCAGCCGCGCTCGGCGATGCGTCGGCGGAGCCGTGCGAGTCGCGCTCGGAGTCTTGCCGGGGAGACATCGGCGATTCGGGCGGCGTCGCCGAGCGGGGTCATGCAGACGTGCCGCAGCGCTGCGGTGTGCCCGGGGTGATCTATCAATCGCAGCAGCGAAGCGGCGGCGGCGACGGGGGGCGAGTCCGCGAGCGGGTTCCCGCGCTGCTCGGTCGCGTCGATGTCGAGATCGCGGAGGCGCTCGAGCACGACGCGGATGTCGGCGTTGCGACGAACAAGCACGGCGATCGAAGCGCCGGGCGCCGAGGCGCGCGCTTCGGCGACACGTCGAGCCGCGGCGGTGAGCAAGGCCCGGCGCACGGCGCGGCGCGATGTGTCGGCGTCGGCTTCTTCATCGGCGACGCTGAGCCGGACCGAGCCGGGCATCGCGGCGTTCGGCGGCGCCGCGGCGTGAGTGTCGAACGCGCCGTCCCACGCGCGCGCCGCTGCGAGCGCGGCTTCGCGTGAAACCAAAGCCGGGTTCGACGCGGCGTGCGCGAACATTGTGTTCACCGCGCCGAGCACGATCGGCGCGGAACGCCAGGAAACGCTGAGTGATTCGGTGACGAACGCGGGCCAGCGTTCGGCGAGCGCGGGGAGCAACACAGGCTCGGCGCCACGCCAGGAGTAGAGCGATTGCTTGATGTCGCCGACACAGAACACGCTGCGACCGGCGTCGCGTTGGCTGAGCAGTTCGTCGAGCACCGGCTCGAGCAGGCGGAACTGCGTCATGGATGTGTCCTGGAACTCGTCGAGCAGGACGTGTCGGAGCCGGGCGTCGAGGCGGTCGTGCATGCGGTCGATCATGCCGGTAGTTCCCGCAGCGAGGAGCAGCCGGGGCGGATCGTCGAAGGTCACGCCGGCGCGGGCGCGCTTGGCGCGCGTGTAGGCGGTGTCGAAGCGATCGAGGATCCGGCGCGTCGCCATCGTGCGGGCGGCGTGGTCGCGCGTCAGGACGTGTCGCGCGTGCTCGATGAAGGGCGCGAGCGCGAGGCGGTGCGCGTCTTCGATCTCGGCGCGGTCGAACACTGACTCGAAGCCGGCGATTCGCTTTATGAGAGTTATGTTCACGATCGCGAGCCAGTCGCGGCGCAGGACACAGTCGCGGACCGAATCGAAGGCGTTTACCCAGTATTTCCGCGGCGACCCGGCTTTGGTTGTCGGGATGAGATCGTCCGTCAGACGCGCGATCGCGGCGTCGAGATCGGCGTCGGAGATCGCCCGTCCGATCGCGCCGATCGCACGCCAGGACGAATCGTCGCCGAGCGTCGCGAGATACGCGGTGTAGCCGTCACGCACCACGGACATGAGCGCGGCGTGGGCGTCGGTGCGGGCGCGCTCGCCGTGAAGATCGCGGATGATGGATAGAAGTTCGGCGTGATCGGCTTCGCGGAAGGCGTCGTCGGCGGCGGCGGCGCGCACGAGCGCGTCCTCCTCCTCGTCGAGCACGCGCCAGCCGGGGGGGACGCCGATCTCGAGCGCGAACGACGACGCGAGCCGGGCGAAGAACGCGTCGATCGTCATTATCGAAAGCCGATGTAATGAGCCGACGACTCGGGAGAGGGTCTCGGCGGCGCGGGCGCGCGTCAGGTCCGGCGCGACGTGCGCGCGAAGTTCTTCGAGGGCGCGATCGTCGAGCGCCGCGTCCGCGAGGCGGGCCAGCGCACGGTGCAGGATCTCGCCCGCGGCGGCGCGGGTGAAGGTTGTCGCGAGCAGGTCGCCGGGGTTCTCGCCGATGAGAAGCAGGCGCAGGTACTTATTAGTGAGTTGAAATGTTTTGCCGGAGCCAGCGGACGCGCGGACCAGGCGATGCGGTGACTCGTGATGATCGGCGCCGGGATGGTTCATGGTTCGGACTCCGGCGGCGCCGGCGCGATCGCGTCGAAGCGTGCGCCGGTGATGAAGCCGAGCGCGCCGCGGTCGGGCGGGCGCTCGCCGGGTTCGACGATGTCGCCGGGTTTATAAGCGCGGATCCGGCGGACGACGTCGCGCGCGGCTTCGTCGGCGTCGGCGAGGTCGTCGGCGGACCAGTCGGCGAAGCGCCAGGTCTTCGCGATGTCATTTGATATTAGAAATGCGTAGCCGAGGTCGAGCCGGGGCGGGTCGCCGAGCGCCCCGATGAGACGCCGGTACAGCGGGAGTTGCAGGTTGAACCAGCCGCGGCGTGAACGGTGGGCCGCGTCGGCGCCCCTGGCGGCGCCGGTTTTGTAGTCGATGACCGCGATCGCGCCGGTCGGTTCGTGGATGTCGATGCGGTCGATCTTCCCGCGCAGCGGCATGGGCTCGTCTTCGGTGTCGAGCGAGGCGCCGGCGTCGGGGGCGGGCGACCATTCGACGTGCGCGATGCGCCAACCGTTGCGGCGGCGCTGCGCCTGCGCCGTGGCGAACACGCGGAGGCGATCGCGCAGCAGTTCGATCTGCACGCGCGCAGCGGCGGGCGGGCGGGCGCCGAGCCGGCGGTCGGCGGCGTTTGTAAGGAAATCGCTGAGCGCCGTGGCAATGGCGTTGGGATCGTCGAGGTCGCGCGCGTCCGAGGCGCCGAAGGACTCGAGCGCCGCGTGCGCTACGCTGCCGAAGATCGCGGGCGTGAGTTCGCGCGGCGGTGGCTGCTGATCTTCGAGTTTCAGCACGCGCTCGATGTACCAGCCCGCGGGCGAGCGCAGATACGCGGCGAAGTCGGTGACGCGCATCGAAGTCGGCGGGGTGTAATCGGGGTCGATGACGAGTCGGGGGGTGAAGAGGTCGCCGCCGCCGGGCGTCAGGCGTGATGCGAGCGTCGCGGATCGGGGCGTGTCGAACTCGGGGCGTGTGAATCTGCGGACACGGCGCGCGAGTGCGTCGCCGGTGATGCGGAAGAGGAGCCGGCTCGGGGTCTGCGGGTCGCCGTCGGGCCCCAGCCGGGTTGTTATAAACACGGCGTCGCGCGAGGCGTTGATGGCGGCGAGCAGGAACGCGTCGCGCGCGAGGCGCGAGTCGCAGGTTTGCATCCCGAGCGAAGCCCGGCGTGAATCGGGCAGGAACGGGTCGTGAGCGACCGAGCCGGGCACGTGAGTTTCGGCCAGGCCGACGATCGCGCACACCGGCGCGGGGTCGAGCGCGAGTTCGAGCCAGCCGAGCGCTTCGATGGAGTCGCGGTCGGGCGGGTCGGGGATCGAAACCCGGCGGAGACGGTCTTCGATGAGTCCGACGGCGTGCCAGGCGGGGGCGTCGGCGTGCGCGATGGTGGCGAGATCGTCTAGCGCGTCGCGGATCGCGGCGAGCGCGTCGCGCGTCCGGCGGTCGGCGTCGAGCGCGGGCGAGAGTTCACGCGGCGCGTAGATGCGGCGGAGAGCGCCTTCGATCGCGTCGGACCATTGGGAGAGCGGACGCCGAGTCGCGGGCGAAGTGAGCGCGTCGCCGAGGAGATCGGCCAGCGCACGCCGAACGAACCGCAACGCGGCGGATTGTTTATTTGTTAGATCGCGCGGCGTGGAGCCGGGGTCCGCCAGCACGTTCTCGCGGCGGATTGCGTCCAGCGGCGCGAGCCAGTTTTCGCTGTGTTTCTGAGCGGATTTTGCTGATGAATCGGCGGATCTGCCGAGGAGTGCGGCTTCGATGTCGGGGTGGCGTATGAGCCGGGCGAGCGCGTCGAAGGAACGATCGCGGAGGTATTCGCTGAGGAGTGCGAGCAGTCGCCCGGCCGTTGTGCGAGACGCGGGTTCGCCGGCGGCGGGCCGCAGCCGAGCGCGCGCATGGAGCGCGGCCCGGCGCCGAAGGGGCGCGAATGCAGCGGGGTCTGCGACTCCGATCGTCACGCGCGCGGGATCGAGTTCGCCGGTGTCGCGGTCGGCGCGGCGCGCGAGTTCGACGAGGGCTAGTTCCGCCTGCTCGGTGGGGTTGTCGGCGAAGAGCACGCGCGAATCATCGAGATCGACGGTCGCGTCGAGCCAGGCTTGCGGGATGACGCAGCCGAGTTGGTCGAAGCGGTCGGCGAGATCGGCTGGGGCGAAGATGTACGCGGTCACGCCTTGAGGTGATCGGGCGAGGGCGGCGCGTTCGACGCGGCTCAGTTCGGGGACTCCGACCAGGGAGATAATTTTATTTTGTTTCCCCGGCGCGTGGTCAGAGAAAACTTGGGCGGCGGTGGCGAGGGCGTCGTCCGTGAAGCCTCGCGCGAAGAGGGCCCGCTCGGCGGCGTCCTGCACGATGCCGAGGGATCGCCAGCGTTCGGCTTCTTCGGTTGCGAGAGATTCGTCGAGCGCGACATCGCGGAAGCGGAGGCCGGCGCCGGCGAGATCGTCCGAGAGACGTTCGAGGGTCGCGGCGAGGCGCGACCAGCCGGGCGTGTCGTCGGGGTCCATCGGGATCGGGAGAAGGGGTGCGCGTTCGGCGTCGGTCAGGTCGCGGAGCGCGTCGATCCATGCGAATCGGCGGGTGATCGCGGGGGCGGGCGCGCCGGCCGGGCCGAGCGCGGCGGCGGGGATCTCGCCGGGCGTGATGCATGCGGGCGGCGTCAGCGCCAGGCCGAGTGCTTCGGCGCGATCCATGAGAAGCGCGGCGAGGACGCGGCCGGCGCGGGCGCCGGGGAGCACGACGACGTGTTCGCCGAGGTCGGCATCGCCGAGTTCGCGTGAGGCGGCGCGTTCGAGCAGGAGATCGGCGACGCGCGGGAGCGCCGGCGCGTCCCAGCCGAGGAATCTGCGTTCGTCCTGATCGCGCATCGTGCAACATTGTTGCAGATGTTCGGCGTCGGCGTCGGGAGCGGGCCGGCGCGACGCGGCCGGGGGATCAACGCGGGTTCAGGCCGAGCGCGCGGGCGGCGAAGCCGAGCGTAGCGGCGAGCGTCGCGCGCGCGGTGTTCGCAGACTCGATCTCGGCGAGAAGATCCCGTCGCGCAGCGGCGGCGGCGTCGGCGTCGAAGCCGGCGAGCGGGCCGGGCGCGTCGGCGTGAGCGCGCACGCTCGCGAGGGCGTCGCGTGCGATGGTTTCGATCCGCGCGCGGTGCTCGCCGTGGAGCAGCAGCAGCCGGGCCTGCACGGCGAGTTCGTGCTGCGCTACGGCGAGTGCCGCGAGGGCGCCGACGAGCAGATCACGATCGGCGCCGGTCAGAGCGGGGGCGGCGTCGGCGAGGAGAAGATCGGTCAGGCGGTCGATGTCGGTTCTTGTGATGGGCACGGGTGATTCCTTATAAAGAAGTTTCAGAGGGCGGCGGGGGCGGCGGCGGCGATGATGCGGTCGAGCAGCCGGCGCGTGTCGGGGTCGCCGACGCGGTCGAGCACTTGTGCGCGCCAGAGTTCCGCGAGCCGGGCGCGCGACGGGTCGGCGAACTCGCGTTCGAGCGAGCGTGCGCGGCTGAGGGCGTCGATGTCGGCGTCGATGCTGATGAACATCGCTTCGACGCGGGCGGCGCGATCGTCGAACGCGGCGAGCAGCGCGTCGCGCGCGGTTGTTAGATCGCGCGTTGCGCCGAGTTTGTCGATCAATCGGCGCCGGGCTTCGCGGCTGTCGTTCATGCGCCACGCGAGCGCGTAATCGCCCAGCCAGGACCGGGCGCCTTCGGGCGTGATCATGCCGACGCGGACTGCGGCGATGAGCGCGTCCGGCGCGGGTTCGCTGTTCGGGCTTGCGAGCGCAGCGTCGAGGGCCGCTTCGTCCGCGTCGCCCGAGCCGGCGAGGTAGCGCGACGCGATCGCGGATTCGACATGAGACAGACGTGATTCGATCTCGATCCGGGTGAGCGCGTCGAGGGCGCCCCGGAACACTGCGAGATCCTCTATGTACGAGGCGCGCAGGCGGTTGATCGCGTCGCGCTGAGCCGCGGAAACGCGGTCTTTTGCTGCGGACGAGACGCAGCCCGGGATCGCGCTGAGAGCGATCAGCGCGATCGTGCAGGCGAGCGTGTTCGCGCGGGCGCGGCGGATTCTGTCGTGTCGGTCGTTGTGCATGGCGGTCGGCTCCGTCGTGGTGTGTTCACGCGGATCATGCCGGCACGCCGGGCGTAGTCAAAGGAAAAAACGAGGGATTGCCTGTATGTGCGACGATTTGCGCACGATGCTGGTGTACGTGCGCGCATTAGTTGTGTTCGAGTGGAGTCGCGCGGCGTATCAGCGGAGATCGTCGAGATCGACGCGGCGGCTGCGCAAGGTTCGCGCAAAGACGGGCGTGGCTCCGGATGAATGAAAAGAGCGATCGTCCGGGAGTGTCCCCGGACGATCGCTCGTCCCTGATCGCCCGTGCTCGCGGCCGCTTGTTCGCGGCTTCGGCGGCGGGGATCCCCTTCAGATCGGCGCGCCCGCGTCGGGGCGATGTCGTGATCGATCGGCGTTCGTGGCGCCGATCATAAACTTACTGCGGGCAGGGGCCGAAGCCGTTGAGAAGGATGAGCAGGTCGGTCCCGTTGACGACGCCGTCGCCGTTGAGGTCGGCGCCGGGAGTGCTGATGGGGGCGCCGTTGCCGTTTGGTCCGTTGCCGAATTCGTTGAGGAGGATGAGGAGGTCGCCGCCGTCGACCGCGCCGGAGTTGTTGATATCGCCGGGGCAGGGCGTGACGCCGGCGATGATGTCGAGGTCGGCCTGATCGACGACGCCGTCGCCGTTGACATCGCCGTCGCAGTAGGTCGCGCCGGTCATGCCGACGTTGACCTGAGCGATCGCGAGGTCGGCGCCGTCACGCACGCCGTCGAGGTTCACGTCGCCGATCTCGGTTTTGAGGATGTCTTCGACGAGGATGCGGGCGTCTTCTTCATCGATGACGAGGTCGCCGTTCATATCGGCGGAGAGGTCGATGACGCGGGGGACAGCGAGCATCTGGCCGGGGTTCATGGGGTCTTCGATCTCGACAACGCTGACTGCCTGGAAGGTGTCGGAGAAGTCCCCGAAGTTGCGGAATACGTAGGTGATGTCGTGGCAATCGACCACGCCGTCGGCGCCGACGCCGAGGTCGTTGCTGGGGACGAAGTTGGGGAGGTTGTTGAAGGTTGCGTTGGTGATGTCGCCGCGGGAGTCGCCGGCGTTGTAGAGAGCGCCGGTGGCGAGGACGGTCCCGAAGAAGTTGGGAGCGTCGGCGCCTTCGGTCGCGGGCGCGGGGAGCATGCCGAAGGCCTGATCGACGAGCGTGAAGCCGAGGGCGCGGTCGGCGTTGCCGGTGGAGGAGTTGAGCGCCAGGCCGTCGGCCCAGTATCGGATGTCGTGGCTGGTGAAGTTGCCGTCGCCGTCGAAGTCGCCGAGGACTTCGATGATGGCGGCGGTTCCGGGCTGGAACGGCGTGCCGGAGCCGTTGCGGTCGTCCCAGGCCTGGAGCATTTCTTCGGCGTCGTTGAGGTCGCGGGCGCCGTTGTTGTCGAAGTCGCCGGCGATCTTATTTCGGAGCGAGAGGACCGAGCCGTAGGCGACCACGGCGCCGGCCTGTGTGATGTAGTTGCCGCCGCCGACTACGCCGTCGGAGTAGGTGGGGCCGGCGGTGCGGACGGGCGTGCGACCGGCGCTATTGGTGTTGAAGGTCGCCATCGCGGGGTTGTTGAAGACGCTGGTGGGGTCGTTGAGCGTGAACTGCTGGAGGAAGAGGTTGAGGTTGGGGTTCGGGAGGATCTGATCCGGCGGGTCCGGCGTGAACGAGGTGGCGGCGACGAGGACGAAGTTCGTCGCGAGGAACTCGCCGGGCGAGAAGATGGTCGGGTCCGAGCCGGGGTTGGTCTTGACTGCGCGGATGGAGCGGGTGATGTTATTAAGATAAGCGGCGGCCTGCGGGTTGCGCATGGGCTGAACGGGGCTTGGGTTCGCGCCGACTTCGGAGGGATCCCATCCCCAGCCGCCGAGATTCGCGGGGGCGGAGCGTGGGTCGCCGATGGTCGCGAGGACGGCGGGGCCGTTGATCGTGTACCCGTTGGCGTCGTTGTTGAGCACGTTCGCCGCGGTGGGGCGTGCGAAGACGGTCCCGCCTTTGAGGTCGCTCTGGATGGCGAGTTGTTCGGCGCGGCCTTGCGTGAGGATGCCGTTGTTGATCAGGCGCTCGGAGCCCGTGTGGCCGATCGCCAGGCGGTGGTTGATGACGGTGTTCTCGACGCGGGACGAGCCGCCCTTGTTCGAGGGCTGGAAGTTCGCGCCGAGCAGGTCGTTGCTGCTGCTGACGGTGCGACCGCCGATGTTCTCGCCGACGCCCCAGGAGGGGTCGAGGAGGATGCCGTTCATGAACGCGTTGCGCGTGCCGGAACCCACGTCGCGGTTGACCTTCATGAGGTTCTCGCCGTTGATCCGGCGTCCGGTCGCGGAGAGGTGGCGGAGGTCGGACATCTTGATTTCCTGAAGCCCGACGCCGAAGTTCACCATCGCCGAGACGGGAGTGATGGAGATGAAGTTGTCAAAGATTGTGAGGTTGTCCGGGGCCGCGGTGTTGGTGTTCAGGAAGACGTCGGTCCCGGCGGCGAGAGAGAGCGGCTCGGAGCGAAGGCTCGATAGTTTGTTGTCCTGCGGGAGGAACAGGACGGGGTCGAGGGCGATCGATCCGTCCTTGTTGCGGGACAGGCGGGGGTTCTGCCCGTAGCCGAAGTCATTGGGCAGGGCGTTGAGGACCGCGGCTGCCTCGGCGGCTACGCCCGCGCCCTTGCGAGTCGCCCAGGAAACGGGGACGTCGAGGGCGGCGAAGTCGATCTGCACGCCCGCGATCGCGGGGTCGGTGGAGGTCGTGATCAGGTACGACCCGTCCGTGAGCGTGCGGAAGGGGATTCCGTCGGGGTTGTTGAGATTGGCGATCGCCTGCGCGACGCCGGCGGTGACGTAGGCGGTGCGGTTGTGGAGGGCTTCGTCTGAGAAGATGGTCTGGAGTGTGAGGTTGGCGGGGTTGCCGTCGGGCTGAGTCGCGAAGGCGGCGCCCCAGGAGATGAGTTGGTCAAGCCCGTTGCCCGAGCCGACGACGCGGTAGGTCATCTGCCAGTGCTGGGTCGAGACGAACGGGAATGTGACGTCGAAGGGGGCGAGTTGGGCGTTGAAGGACGGGGTGACGACGCCGTCGCCGTTGACGTCGATGAAGTCGTTGGTGGAAGCGGGTGCGCGGAAGAAGTTCTGCTGGAGGGTCGCGCCGGACCCGTTGACAGCGAACGGCTGGGCGAGCGCCGCCGCTCCCGAGACGGCGAAGCCCGCCGCCGCGATCAGGATGTTGATCTGCGATCTCTGCATGGTGTCTCTCTACTCCATTGAGGGTCAGTTCGGCGACGGGTTCGGGGAACATCCCCGATCGACGCCGGGTATGGATCGGTCCGGGCGCAGCGATCGCGCCGAACGTTCAGGCGTTCATGAGCGGGGCGTGTCCGTGCCCGATCCGACCCCGCGACTCCTGTCGCCGCGTTCAGTTATTCGGCCAGGGGTTCGCTTCCATGTTGACCTGGTTGTTGCCGGACAGGCTCCAGACCTGGTTGCCCCATTCGCGGAACTTGATGGTTTCTTCGAGAGTCTTTGCTTCGACGTGGCCGTCGATGTAGCCGAAGTTCGCGCGGCCGCCGGGATGATGGCGCCCGACCGCGTTGAGTTGCGAGTTCCCGTCCTCGATCAGGTTCGCGCCGAGTTGGTTCGGACGGAGGATCGCGTCCGGCCCGGGGTACGCGAAACGGGCGATGTTCCCGGCGTTCGGCTCGAGATAAACATCGGACCCGGCGGAGCCGCCGATGAAAGGCATCACCGACCGATGGCTCTTGATCGCGCCGTCGAGGGGGTCTGACAGCGAGGTCCAGTTGTCGAAATACTGGAACTCGGTCGCAAGGATGACCTTCCCCCCGTCGGGGATCTGATGCATCTTCACCAGCAGGTTCTTACGCGGGGTCGTGACGTTAAGTTTATTACGCGGGATGATCGCGGCGTTCGCAGTGAACCCCATCCGGGGAACCTGCCGATCGACGGGGTTGCCGGCGGGGAAGGACTGGCCGAGGTCGTTGGTCTGGCCCGGCTCCCAGTCCTGCTCGTTGGCGCCGGGGTTGGTGCGCGGGGCGCCGCCGTTGGGAGTCGCGGGGTTCTCGAAGGCGTCTACAGGAACCTCGCCGCCGTTGAACAGGAACCACGACCAGTGGATGTAACCATTGGCCGGGACAGGATTTGACTCCTGCTGCGCGGATTCTTCCCACGCGGCGCTCTCGGGGTCGTCGGTCGCTGCGTAAACGTATGAGAGCGGGAAACTGCGATTCTCAATTTCGTGCAGCAGCACGCCTTGCACGACGTTGCGGAGGTTCGCGGAGGCTTTGAGTTGGAATGCGTTCTTGCGCGCCCCGCCCAGAGCGGGCAGGAGGATACCGATGAGCAGCGCTATGATCGAGATGACCACGAGCAGTTCGATCAGCGTGAAGCCGACGTTGGAGCGTGTGCGTCGGGTTGTGCGGTGCATGGGCGATGAGTCTCCGTGGCGCCTGAGGTCGTGACGCGGGGACTATCGCGGGCCGAGCGGGCGCTTTGGTGAGCGGAGCGCGCGAGTTCGATCAATGTTGTGTGATCCCGCCGGGATGTCTGAATCCCAGCCGGTCTACCCTTCGCGCAAATGTATTGCGTGAATCTGCTTACGCGCTACAGCGCTTGCAACACGTTGTAATCGGGTACTCGTTAGGCGGTTAAATCAGCGATGTGTTTGGGATCTATTCAGACACGCGCCGCGAGCCGCCGAAAGTTCAGCGGGCGCCGGCGCGAAAATCCACGCCTCGCACGCCGTCGGGCGTGTCGTGATAGATGTTCGGCCCGGTGTGGTTGAGCGGGTTCCGCACGGGGGCGGCGGCGTCGGTGTCACGCCGGGCCGCTGCGGATCCGTCGGCGAAGAGCAGCGGGCGCGGCGTCGAGATGCGCGGGCCTCGACGGAGGTACGCGCGCTCCGCGTCCCACATCAGAACTTTCAATGATGGATTCGTGACGTCGGCGAGCGTCGTCGGTCCGATCAGTGATGCATCGGCGGGGGACGAGCCGCTCCACAGGCTCGGCCGGGCAAGGAACGAGTTTGAGTAGCGGTACGAGACCACTTTGAGTCGGTCGCCGAAGAAGCCCACGGCGATCGGCCAGTACGGCGGCTCGCGGCCGTGCCCGGGAGAGAGCCAGGACTCGAAATTCTCGTCCCACGGCGCCGCGTCGTGCATCACCGCCGGCCACATGTCGGAGAACCACCAGATCGGCGAGAAGCCGACCCGGCGCGCGTGCGGCTCGTGCGGCGGACGATCGAAGATCGAGTATGAGCCGGTCTCGTCGGCCTCGACTGTCGGGTACCGGCCCTGATTCTGCTGGGCGTATATGCTGACGCTCAGGCCGATGTTCTTGCAGTTGGCGAGGGACGCGAGGGCGCCGGCTTCGGTGCGGGCGCCGCGCAGCGCGGGCAGTGTTATGCCGAGCAGCACAGCGATGATCGCGATGCCTACGAGCACCTCGAGCAGCGTCACGCCGCAGGGCCGAGTACGGGTTGGCCGTGTTGTACACATGGTCAGAACACCGGCGAGCGCATCGGGACACCGCCTACGCCGTTGGTGTAGCACTTGAAATCAAACGGCGTCCATCGCTGGAGTTCGGTGTCCCATGCATAGGAGATACCGGCGAGCAGGCGGACGTTGGGGACGCCGGCACGGGCAGTCTTATAGTGCGCGGGGAAGAGTACCTCGTAGATGTTCATCGACGAGAGCTTGTTATCGTCGTACTTCGGGTACGAGCCGCGGATGCCGGCGCGGAACCACAGGCGGACAGGTGGGTATTCGACCTCCACGCCGCGAACACGGAGGGGGCGTACGGTGAGATCGTCGAGAGAGATCGGTGCGAATGAGAAGCGCGACGCGTGGTTGGCGAAGAACTCGTCTGCGGGCAGGCCGTTCGACCACCGTGCAAGATCCGGCGGCGGGCCGAACTCGCTGACGAAAGCGAGCCACTCGTCGTAGTCGCCCGCCAGCAGGACTCGCAGGTGCCTCGCGACGATCTCGGCGAATCGCTCCTGCTGCGCGACGGTGAGCGCCGAGCCGGCGAATGCTTCACTGCCGGCTTCGTTGATTCTCGCAGCGGCTCGCGACTCGATCTCGCTCAGGTTCTCCGGCGTGGGGATCGTCTCGAAGTTGAACTCCGCGACCGGAACCGCAACGATCCGCGCCTCGATCTCGGCGGCCTCCGCGTCGCCCGCGGCCGGGGCGGGTGTGTCCGCTATCTGCGGCGGCGCGGGAGATCGATTGACAGCACGCCACGCGACAACGCCGAATGTTAGTGCGACAATGCAGGCAACGACGAATTTGCCGATTTTAGACTGACTCATTTATCGCTCCCTGAGCATAACTTTACAGACACGGGTCGACTTGCGCCGGATCGCATGGATTGGTGCACGGGTCACAGGAACCAGTCGTGCAACATGCGGTCCACACACCGTCGACTTCGTCGCAGATACAGACTGTTGTACCAGAACAGCTTAGTACATAATTTCCACAGTGAGAGATGATGCAGCTGTTCCCGAATTGTCGTGCTTGCCAGTTCTCGGCGGCAGAATCAGTCGCGATCCCCGCTAAGAGCGTGAGAAGGCAGAACGCCATCAGGTTGCGTTTGCTGTCCAGTGTTGTCAACTTCTTCATGTTGGAGCCTCCTTGTCTTGAGGGCGCAGGTGATTCCGAGCGCGGCGACCCCGAGCAGGGTCACGTTCCGCGCCAGGGCGATTTTCAGGGATTCAGCTTCGGTTTCGGTTCGTAGCGCAAGTCCGCATCCGCAGCCTACTTTGGCGTCGGACGCCATGAGGTACACGATCCATCCAGTAAAGCCGACCAACAGAATTCCGGAAATGAACAATGCGTGGACTGACGCTATCCGGGCAAGGAGCGCGCTCCCGAGCAGCAGTTCGATTGAGATGAGTGAATAAAACAACAACCCCGCCCCGGGGCGGTCCGCCTGTGCAAGCGAAAGGGCGTGTTCGAGTGCAGCGACAGTTTCCTTCGGATCGACCGCCTTGAGCAATGCGGACGCAAGAAACACGCATCCGAGCAGGGCGGTTGACGCGATGGACACGGCGCCGGTGAGTCGAAGTCTGGGCATCCTCGAGGCCTCCGAACTTCTGAACAGCATCAAAATAGTGGGGGGGGGGGGGGGGGGGGGGGAAGGGGATTTTGCGGACTTTGTGAATTTTT
>JBDIVU010000007.1:0-204541 GCA_039794205.1 Phycisphaeraceae bacterium | reverse complement strand
CCAGGAACTGCGGGCTGGTGGCGAACTCGGTCGCGGAGAGGTCGAGCGTGGCGACGAGGTTTGTGAACGGCGTGAGATCGCCGACGGTGTACATGGTCGCGTCGGTGAGCGACGCGGCGGCGGCGCCCGAGGCCGCGGCTATCGAAAGAACGGCGAGTGTGGGCTGATATTTCATAACCGACATTGAGGTATGCTCCTCGTGACGCTTGGCGAGCGCGGTCCGGTCACATATCCGCCAGCCTGCCGGCGCGGCGCCCGGGTGAGCGACGCGCCCGTTTCAGTTCTTGTATCGAGTCGTCTTTGACCTCTCACGTGTTGAGTACGAAAAGTCCGTGAATTCGAGCCTTGCCGGCGGCGTCGTTCAGCGCCGACGCCGAGCGAGCAGGCCCAGACCCCCGATCAGCAGTGTCGCCGAGCCTGGCCCGGGGACGTTCAGGTCGGGCTGGCCGGGGTTGCTGACGATCGCGAGGGTCTGGAACACGGCGCCGCCGAAGTCCACGACCTCGACGTCGATGATGTTGATGGCGACCGAGCCGTTGGTTCTGATGTACCACCCGAAGGACTCGGTAAGCCCCGGTCCGCCGAGCTGATCGCCCGCAGCGAGGAAGTCGAACACGAGCGTGTCATTCTGCGGGATGAGCGAGTTATCGAAGAGTTCGACCGCGGGGGCGACCTGGCCGAGCGTGGTTAGATCGCCGATCGAGCCTTGAGTCGCGCTTAGCAGGTCGCTGAAATCGAGGTTCAACCCGGTGTCAAGCCCGAAGGTGAACTTATCGAGGCCGGTCGGCCCGTTGCCGACGAACTCATAAACAATGACAAGATCGGAGAGTCCCGACCCCGGCGCGCCCTGATTGGCGAAGACAGTCGCGGTCATCGAGCCGGAGAAACCGCCGGTCGAAAAGTTGCTCGTCAGCGAGTTGACCGTGGTCAGGCCCGGAATAAGACCGCTCAGGTCGAGGGCGACAAGCCCGCCCGTTACATCGGTCTGGTTCGCCACCGCGTTGTTGGTGATGCTCACGCCCGCGGCGTGTGCGGAGGCGGCAAGGACAAGAGCCGACGCGGACGCGGCTACGCCGCTGCGGAAGGTGCTGATAGACATGTGACGTGTCTCCTCCTGATGGCCGACGCGCGAACTTCCCCTTCGCGCGCCGGGACGTGTTTCTCTCACCGACCTGAGTCGGCGGGGTCCAATATCTCAGCTCGTGCCCCGGGAATCAAGACCCTGCCGACGATTTCGCGAACTATTTTCGAGCGGCCCGCCAGGGTTGAACCCCTTGATATAGCGCGCAAGTCATGTATCCAAAGCATTTGCCGCATCGCAACTAATCAGGGCGACTGGATTCGAACCAGCGGCCTCCGCGACCCAAACGCGGCGCTCTACCAAACTGAGCTACGCCCTGCCACCGGCAATCCTACCAGCCCCGGGAACATTCGGGCAGCGGCGTGTATGATCGTCGGCTGCACCCCGCCGAGAGACGAACGATCCTCATGGCCACATCCTTCGACACCGCCGCGTACCTGCCGATCCTGCTCATAGTGCTCATGGCGGTCGGGTTCGCCGTCGGGAACGTGCTGCTGTCGAGGCTGCTAGGCCCCCGACGCGAGGGCGACATCAAGAGCGCCCCGTACGAATCGGGCATGAACCCGATCGGCGCCGCCCGGAAAAGGTTCAACGTCCGCTTTTACATACTCGCGATGATCTTCCTCGTCTTCGACGTCGAGGTGATCTTCCTCTTCCCCTGGGCTGTGACATTCGCGCAGATCGACCCGCGCAGCCCCGACGGCGCGCTCTTCCTGGGCAGGGCGATGTTCTTCCTGTTCACGACCGTCGTCGCTTATATCTACGCCGTCCGCAAGGGCGTGCTCCGCTTCGACTGACCCACGCAACGCGGCTCGGCGATCATCACGCCGGGCTGTTTCATTCGATCGCCACGCCCGATCGCCACGCCATGACGACAACCGCCGCCCCACTCCCGATCGCGTCCCCCAGGCTACGGCCGAACCGCGTCCCGGCGCGGGCCTCTCGGTCAGACCGCGTCCTCGCCGGGTTTGTCGCTGCCGGATCGCTCGGCGTTCTGGGCATCGCGGCGATGCTGACCCCGTCGCAGTCCGGTTTCGGCACGCACGAACAGATGGGGATGACTGCCTGCACCTGGGCCGCCGCGTTCGACAAGCCCTGCCCGACCTGCGGCATGACGACCGCCTTCGCCCACGCCGCCGAGGGCGACCTGCTCGCGTCCTTCTCCGCACAGCCGTTCGGAGCGCTGCTCGCGATCCTGACCGCAGCGACATTCTGGGGCGCCTTGCACATCGCGGCGACGGGATCACAACTCGGCCTGCTCGCCGGGCGCTTGCTCGGGGCGAGGTCGCTATGGATCGCCGGGTTCCTCGGACTGGCCGCTTGGGGGTACAAACTCGTGACCTGGCCCGGGTTCAACGGCTAGGCTCCGCAGAGCGCGAGCCACGCCCCCGCCGCTCTCCGCGAGCCGATCCGAACCGGCCGCCCCGCGTCCGCGAACACCATCAGCACCACGGTCGTCATCAGATCCAAGCCCGCATGCCCACCGCACCGCGACAACACCCGAATACAGGCCCGGACGGGAAGCCCACGCCCGGCCAGAACTTCGCGCGCCTGCTCGCCCTCATGAGCGTGACGCTCGTGCCGATCCCGGGCTGCGCCGTCGGGACAATCGTCGGCGGGATGGCGGAGTCCCACCGCCGAAACTCGACCCGCCTCGTCCACGCCGAGTACATCGGCCTGACGGACAAATCCTTCGCCGTCGTGGTCGCGGCGGACCGCGGGGTCCAGTCGACACGCCCGCAGCAGGTCGCCCGGCTCACGACCCTCATCACGCAACGGCTGATCGAGCACGCCGGCGCATCGGGCGTCGTCCCGCCGGCCGTCGTGCTCGAGTTTCAATATAACAATCCCCGCTGGGTCACTCTCACCTACGACGAACTCGCCGAGGCGCTCGGCGTCGAACGCCTGATCTACGTCGATCTCTTCGAGTTCCGCCTCAATGACCCCGGCAACGCGCACCTCTGGAACGGGCTAGCCTCGGGGACCGTCGGCGTGGTCGAAGCGGACGGGCCACTCGGCGACGACTTCGCATTCTCCCGGCAGATCGCCGTGCGCTTCCCGGATCAGGACGGCTACACGCGCACGTCCTTCTCCGCCGAGCAGATCGCCGTGATACTGGAGAAGCGTTTCGTGGACCGTGTCACCTGGCTTTTCCACGACCACCAGGAGCCGTACTACCCGGATTATTGATCTCGATGCGACGGATTCACGCGCTCATCCCGTTCGCGGCGTTGCCGGCGTTGTCGGCGCTGATCGCCATCGCCGCCGGCGGTTGCAACATCGTCGCGCCGGTGGCGTACGCGATCCAGGGGCCCCCGACGATCGACGAGGTCTACAAACTCGACAAGGAACGGACGACGGTGATCTTCATCGATGACCGCATGAACCGCGCGCCCCGGCGGTCGCTGCGGATCGCCGCCGCCGAAGCCGCCGAGCAGCATCTGATGCAGAAGGGCGTGCTCCCCGAGAGCCGCGTCATCACCACCCGCGCCATCATGCGCGTCGCGTCGCAGGAGCAGTTCGGCGAGCCGAAAACAATCGCCGAACTCGGCCGATCCGTCGGCGCCGACGTTGTTATATATGTCACTCTCGACGCGTGGTCGCTCTCTCCCGACGGCGTCACGTTCGCGCCGGGTGTGCAGGCGCGCGTCAAGATCATCGACGCCGCGAACGACGAGCGACTCTGGCCGGGCGACGGGGCCGGGCATCCGCTGACCGCGTCTCTCCCGCCGCAGATCCAGGGCATGCCCACCGGCGCCGACCGCGAGCAGGCCAACACCGCAGCGGCGCAACTGCTCGGCCTGCGCCTGTCGCAACTCTTCTACGAGCACACGCGCGACCCCGTCTCGACGCGACGAAGCCCGTGACAAAGACCAGAGCGCCCGATCCCTCGACGATCCACCTTTTCACGGACGCCGCGACGTGGACCGCGCTCGCAGCGATCGCCGCTCTGACAAATCAAAGCGGACCGGCGGATCGAGCCGTCGCGCTCGATGTGACGCCGTTCGCGCCGTCGGGCCGGGCGCTCGCCGCCGGGCTTCACGCAGCCCGCGACACCGACCTGACGATCCCGCGCGATGCGCGTGTAGTAGCGTGGGATCAGCCCGCGGAGCGCTGGGCCTCGGCGCGTGGGCTGACGGTTCGCCCGGCGCCAAAGGATCTGCCGATCCCGGCGCACCTGCTCACGCCGCGCAATGAAGCGCGCCGGTCGCTGGAAATCCCCGCCGACGCAGTCGCGGCCGCCGTCCTCGACATCGCGCCGGCCCGGCTGACGACCACGGACGCCGCGCTGATAGCCGCTGCAACCGGCCTCGCGGGGATGCCGACGACGATCGTTATTTTCTCAGCCGCACCGCTGGCCCGCGCCGACGAGCGCTCGCTCGAGAAGATCGGCAAGGGATCGCGCGTCAGTACGACCGCTCTCCCGCTGTGGCGCGTGCTCCCGGCGTGCGACGTCGTCCTGCCGAACACAACAGGCGAGTTCGACGCCGCGACAGAGGACGACCTTTCAAGATGGGCGTCGGCTGCCGGCGTCGCGATCGCGCGCCCGCCCCGACTCGCCGAGGATTCACGCCCGGACCAACGGCGATTCGCGATCGCGCGGAGGCTCATCCGCGCGCTCGACCGCGACGCCGACGCGCTCGAACCCGCAGAAAATCAGGCAGCCGCGGCTTCGCAAGATGAAGCGGATTGGCGAACAAGGCTGCGCGCAGCGGTCGAGGCGCGCTAGTCCTCAGTCTGATCCCCGCCGTCGCCCGCTGGCCGGACGCGCGGCGTGATGGTCACCGAGACCGGCGCCAATGAAGACTCAACACGAACCGAATCCGGCAGCCCGAGCAGCGCCGGCGCCTTCGACGTGATGCGCTGCTCGAGTTCGTCGCTCGACAGCCGCAATGTCGCGATCACTCGCAGTTCGCCCGAGCGGATCCGCTGGATCACGTCGCTAGGCCCGATCAGCGAGACGTCGCGCACCACCACCGGCTCGACCACGATGTCCCAGCGGTTGATCTCCGTCGGCGGGGTCATCGGCCAGATCGGGACCGACGGGATCGCGATGCGCTCGGTCGTGCTGCGAACGGTGAATGTAAGAGTCGCGATGTTGGGTGTGACGCGGACGCCCGGCGTCGCGGCGAACTCGTCCGGCGCCGACAGCCGGGCTTCGTGAGACTGCGGCCCGCCTTCAGGCAGCGATGACAACGCCGCCGACCCGAGCCGCGCCGGCACTCCCGTCTCCGCGAGCCGACGCGCGATCTCGTCCCGGATGCTCGCCGGCGCCAGCACAGTCGCCGACACCGGCGTCACGCCGACATCACCAACCGTCGCGACGCCCGGCAGCGACGCCCGGATCGGCACGTCCTCGATACGCACAAGTTCATCAACTACCAGTTCGAGCGCGCGCGGCTCAACAGCGGCGAGCGTCACCACCGCGCGATCCAGCGGCGGGTTAAGCCCCAGCGCCTCACGCAGATCAACCACACGCCGACCGGGCTGCGCGGGCACGCCCGGCGCGCCGACCGTCAGCGTCACCCCCGCAGCGAGCGCGCGGACAGCCTCGTCGAGCGCGGCTCGCGCTCCCTGCACGCGCAGCCTCGCCACGCCGGTCCACGCCGGGTCGGGTGTCTGCACGATCCAAGCCGACCCGTCCGGCGCCGAGACACTGACGCGCACATCGACCGTCCGCTCGCCGACGCTCTGAGCCTCGGCGAACAGCCAGATCAACCCGCCGACGAGCGCGATCGTGGCGCCGTGACGCAAGGCTTCGAGCAGCGCGGGCGTCGAGAGTTTCATCACGCAGACTCTCCGCTTCCGGCAGAAGCCTTGACGGGATCGGCCGCAGCGGCGGGCCGCTTCTTCGACGCCGATCGCGGCTCACGCCCGGCCCGCGGCGAAGACTGCGCCGGCGCCGCCGACTCCGCATCGGCGCCGTCGTGGTGATCCTGATCGTGCTCATCGTGATCGGCGCCCGCAGCGGGATCGTTCGCGCCGAGCCGTTCGACCAACTCCGCGCGCAGCGCCTCGGGGGTGAGCCACTGCTCGAGCCTGCCGCGCTCCGCGAGGCTGATCGAGCCGGTCTCCTCGCTGACGACGACGATCACCGCGTCGACGACGCGCGACAGCCCGATCGCCGCCCGGTGCCGGGTGCCCAGTTTGGGGTCGGTCATTTCCGCGGGATCCGCGAGTGGGAACTGCACGCCCGCCGCAACGATTTTTTTTCCGCGGATCACGACTCCCATGTCGTGCAGGGGATTGTTAGGCCAGAATATTGATTGCAACAACGGGGCAGAGATGTCGGCGTCGAGGATGCGCCCGGTCTCGATCAGTTCGCGCATCCCGACGCTCTTCTCGACCGCGAGGATGGCGCCGAACTTACTCCGGCTCAGGAACGTGCAGGCCGAGACGATCGCGTCCACGACCGGGCCGACGTCCGCCCGCGCCGGCCTGAGGTACCCCCCTTCCCCGAGCCGGATCAGCGCCCGGCGGAGCTCGGGCTGGAAGATCACCACGAGCGCCAGGGCGAACATGCCGATCACGTTGTCGAAGAGAAACGCGAGCCTTTCAAAGGCTTCGATCGGAATAATGAGGCGGATGAACAACGCCCCGACCGCGAGCACGAGCGCGACGCGGACCGCCGCTGCGGCGCGCGTCCCGCGTATGAACCGCCACAGCAGCCAGACCATGGCGCAGATGACGGCGAGTTCGACGAGCACCTCCCACCAGACGTACCCGCCGAGGCGGTCGATCAACTGGCGGATTGGCTCGAAGCGGAGCAAAGCGTCGGCCCCCGGCTCGGGTCGCGGGCGCCGCGCCGCCGCGTGCACGCGCACCGACGCCGCACGGCAGGCCCGGGCGAGTATATCGGCCCGACAAGGCCCGCACCGCCCCAAAGTCGGCGTCAGATCGTCATATCACTCGCGCGACGCCGACGCCGACGCCGGCTCGCCCGTCGGCGTTTCGGCCAGTCGCCCGTCCTCGAGATGCACCACGCGGTCGGCGCGGGCGGCTATCTCGTGGTCGTGCGTGACCATCACGATCGTCTGATCCAGCCTCGCCCGGATTTCCAGGAGCGCGTCGAGGATCTTCCCGCCGGTGGCGCGGTCGAGGTTGCCCGTCGGCTCATCCGCGAGCAGCACCGCGGGCCGATTCACGAGCGCGCGCGCGATGGCGACGCGCTGCCGTTCGCCGCCCGAGAGTTCGCCGGGCCGGTGTGTCGCGCGCTTGCCCAGGCCCAGCGCCTCGAGCATCTCGTCCGCTGCGGTGCGAAGCCCGGCCCGCTCGCGCATGTACCCGATCCTGCCGAGCCGGATCATCGCGCCGATGAGGACGTTCTCCCGCGCGTCGAGTTCCGGCAGCAGGTGATAGAACTGGAACACGAAGCCGACCGCCGAGCGCCGGTACGCGTTGCGCTGCGCCTGGGACCAGTTAGCAATATTCTGATTCTGATAAAATACACCCGAGCGCGTGTCGGACGAAGGGTCCGGCCGGTCCAGCCCGCCGAGCAGGTGCAGGAGTGTGGATTTGCCCGATCCCGAGGCGCCGAGGATCGCGACGAACTCCCCCCGGCGGACCTCGATGTCCACGCCGCGGAGCACGGGCGTCGAGACCTTCCCGAGGCGGTACGTCTTATGCACGCGCCGCGCCGCGAGGATCACGCCGGGTTTGCCGGTGAGTGTGCTCATTCGAATCGCAGCGCCGCGACGGGGTCCAGCCGAGCCGCTTTGATCGCGGGCGCGATCGCGCCGACGACGCTGAACATCACCCCGCCGCCGAGCACGAGCGCCGCGGCGAACGGGTCGAGCCGGCTGGGGATCTCGGGGAAGAAATAGATCGCCGGATCCCAGACGACGATCCCGAGCGCCGACCCGAGCCAGTCGTGTATCGGGTTGATGTTCGAGACGATGAGCCACGACGCCGCGCCCCCCAGCGTCGCGCCGACGACGCCGATCGCCGCCCCGTACCTTATAAACAGCCACGCCACTCCCGCCCGGCTGGCGCCCAGCGACCGCAGCACGCCGATGTCCTTGATCTTGTCGCTGACCATCGACCAGAAGATAGAGAACACCAGGAACACCGCCGTCAGGGATATGAACCCGAATAGCGCGACGGTCAGCGCCATCTCCTTTTTCACCGCCGCGATGAAGGTTCTTACGCCGTCGCGTTCCTCCCAGGTGTAGACGCGGACGAGGTCGGGATCGGGCGCGTCCCGGCGTTCGCGCGCGAATCGGCGGTAGACATCGGCCGCGGCGTCGCGGGCTTCGATCGCGCCGACGCCCGCCGCAGCGCGCACCATCACCGTCGTCACCCTCGCCGGATCAACACCCACAACAGTCGGCTCGGCGAAACCGTCGCCGGTTTCGTCCACCGCGAAGGGGTCGAACGGCGCGACGCGCTCGGCAGCCTGCATCCGCAGCATTTCCTGAAGGGCGTCGAGCCGGATCAGCGCCGTGTTCGCATCGACCTCGTACAAGCCCGTCTGGAACTCGTTGGCGACAGGGAAGCGCTTGGCGCGGACATCGACGACCGCCCCGCCGCGCGAGATCGGCAGGACGCTGACGGTGACCTCCTCATCGGGCATGAACCGGTACCGAGGGATCGTCCAGCCGCGCGGGTCGCGGGCATTGTAGCCGCTGGCCCACAGCCCGGGCACAACCGCGGGCGCCGGCTCACCCGTGACGGGATCGGGTTCGGTCAGCGTCAGGCCGCGCTCGAAGTGCCCGCCGTCGAGGCGCAGCCGAGGATCCTGAAAATCGCGGTCCTTAGGCAGCGGCTTCTCGATCTTCCTCCACCACAGCGTGTCGCGGTACGCCGTGACTCGGTCGTACGACTCGCCGTCCACCCCGATCAACCGCCAGATCTGCGGCGAGCCGTCGGGCAGACCCACGAGCGCCATCGTCTCGATCGTCGGAGTCGCGGCGTCGATCTCGGGCCGATCCTCCAGCCGCTGCATCAACTCCGCGTAATGCGGGATGCCCGTGATCGGCCAGGTGATCGCGGCGTCGCCCATCAGAGTCCTTCCCGACGCCAGCAACACTCCCAGAAACCCGCTCATCACCGACCACACGATCAGCACCATCGCCGTACACAACATCACCGCCAGCGCCGCCAACAGCGGCATAACCCGGCTCGTCAGGTACCGACGTGTCAACAGCGACTGATACACCCGGCTGATCCTATCGGCGACGGGTCGGACGGGTGTGCAGCCTCGATCGATTCAATCCCACACCCGCAAATGCACCCAAAGCCCAGGGATGAAATTCCTGGGCTTGAACTGCGTTTGTCCAGTATCACACCGCCGCGAGTGATCGTTCGAGCACGTCGAGCGCCGCAGTGAGCCGTTGCGGGCTGCCCTCGAGTTGCAGGAACGCCGGCGTGCACGCGGCCGTCAGCGCCCGACGCACCACCGCGAGTTCCTGATACCCCTTGCCCGGATCGACGCCGCGATTCTTGAGCGCTTTGGCGATTGCTCCGACCGGCTTGATCTTGTGCAAAGCCTCGGGTCTGCCCCAGTGCACTCTTTCGAGATACACAGCGTCGGCGACCCAGTGTCCCGGCTCTACACGCGCAAGATCAATCAGCACGCAGCCCGGCTCGCCCCACGGCGATCCCGCCGGCCTGCGCATCGCGTTCCCGAGATGCAGATCGCCGTGACGCCAGAACCGGATCGGCTCGGCGCGCCACGCCGCGACCAGCGCATCGAGCGATTTCACAGCCTTTTTCAGCGATTCCTTCCAACGCTGCTGCTCGGGGATGTGGTTCTCGTGCACTGCGGCCCGGGCCCGCTCGACAAGCCCGTGCCAGTCCGCGAGTTTCGGCCCGGTCGTCGGCGGGCCGAGCGCCTCGAGCGCGCACGAATAGAACCCCGCCGCCGCCGCGATCACGTCCGCAACGTCCTGCTTGGTCGCGGCGTGCGATATCGGCTCGCCCGGCAATCGCTCGATCACCAGCCACGCTAGGTCGTACGCGCCCAACTCCGTCCCGCTCGCCGCGAGCCTCGGCGTCGGCGCACCGACCGACGCCAGCCCCGTCGTGAAACGGTGCTCCACCGGCCCGACCGGCGCCTTGATAACCACCTCGCGCGGCGGGCCGGCGCCGTCGCGCCACGTCCCGAACGCAGTCGCGGCGCCCCCCTGCTGCCAGTCCGTGCGGAAAAATCGCAGATCGCTCAATCGACCATCGCAACACTCGACCAGCGCGGGCCCGAGTTCGGACCCGAGCCACGTCGGATCGTTCGCCGGCATATCCGCGGCGCCTTCGACCATCTGCCGCTCAGTCTACACCGGACACACGCCGCGGTTTCTCCGATGAAGATCGAGCGCACGTGCCTCAACCCGCCGCCCCCGCCTACACTGAGCGTCCCATGAACCCAGTCCCGCCCGCAGCCGACCCCGCACAGCCGACCCGCTCCAAAGGGCTGGCCCGGCATCCTCGGCCCGCGGGCGGCGACCCCGTCCGCCGGCTCGACAAACCCCTCCTCAGCCTCGGCTCGATGGTCCTCAACAACGCCGGCGACGCGAAACAACTCCCCCAGGCTAAACGCAAACCCAAGTGGCTCCGAGCCCAACTCCCCGGCGGGCCAGGCTACCACCGCCTCCGCTCCATCCTCGCCGAGCACAATCTCCACACCGTCTGCGAAGAGGCCGGCTGCCCCAACATGGGCGAGTGCTGGGCCCGCGGCGTCGCCACCATCATGATCCTCGGCGACACCTGCACACGCGCCTGCGGCTTCTGCAATGTCAAAACCGGCAAGCCCCCGGTCTACGACGCCGACGAACCACGCCGAGTCGCCAAATCAATCAAACTTATGACCGAAGGCGCCGGGCTTCGGCATCTCGTCATCACCAGCGTCAACCGCGACGAACTCCCCGACGGCGGCGCCGCGATCTGGGCCGAGACCGTCCTCCGAACCCGCGAAGCCTGCCCGGGCCTGTCCATCGAAGTCCTCATCCCCGATTTCGAGGGCGACCGCGACTCCCTGCAACTCGTGATCGACGCGAAGCCCGAGATATTGAATCATAATCTTGAGACCGTCCCCCGCATGTACCCCGCGGTCCGCCCGCAGGCCAAGTACGACCGCTCGGTGGAACTCCTCCGCCGATGCAAGGACGCGGGGCTGGTGACGAAGACCGGCATCATGGTCGGCATCGGCGAGCGCGACGACGAGGTGCTCGATCTGATGGACGACATTCAGGCCCGGGCCGGGACGGACATCCTCACGATCGGTCAGTACCTCCAGCCGACGCCGAACCATCTGCCGATCGCGCGGTTCGTGGATCCGGAACGGTTCGAGCGGTTCCGCGACGAAGGACTGGCGCGGGGTTTCGCGGTGGTCGAGTCCGGCCCGATGGTCCGCTCGTCCTACCACGCCGACATGCAGGTTGACCAACTCGTGGGCCGGGAGAAGGAGTCGTTCGCCCGGCTGCAAAGCCTGATGGGGCGAGCTGCCAACCCGGGCTCCGGTCCCGCCGATAGCATAAACCGGTGACAGCGATGGAATCGATTTCGTCCGAAAACCCGGTCTGCATTTCGCTACTGATCTGCGACGATGTATACCGCGATGCGCATACTGGCAAGCATGTGATCGTCGGCACGTTCAACCAGATCTGGTGCCCGACATTGCCACGGCTTCACTCGCGGCTCTGGGTTGTGTTCTCCATCACCGACACACGCGATACGATCGACCTGTCGTTGAGCATTGAACACGAAGAATCCGGGCAGCGCCTGGTGAATGTTCAAGGCCCGTACCATGCCAATGATCCGCTCACGATCCACGATGTGAATGTCGAACTCAACGGGGTGGAGTTTCAGCAGCCCGGCAAGCATTGGGTCATCCTGCGATCAAACGAAGCGATCATCGCACAACGGCCGTTCTGGGTGAATGTTCTGGAACAGATCGATGCCGATCGAAGGAAAACATAATGAGAAGCCCATTCATGGAACGCGATGAGATAGAAAGCGCAGACAGCGCGCGTCCCGTCGGCGGATGGTGGGAATGCACCGTTACATACACCCGGAGATTCGACGGCCGGGGTGAGTCGCCCGCGGATCACTCGACACCCAATGAAGAACTCCGCCGCTGGGCAGCGAAGCCGCGGAATCAACCGCCCGCTCAGTGGCGAGAGGAAACCGACAATCCGTTCAGGCCCGCCGGGGACTGACGGTGTCGTGTGTACGACCGCGAATTCTCCGGCAAGGGTCGATCGCTTGGTGTCGCGTGCCCGACGCCCGCGGTGAGATTAAAGATAATCCCAGGCCGGTCGTCATCATTACCACCACCGACGAGATTTTCCTCAATCAGCCGATCGTCGGCGTCGCCGTTTCAACCAGTGTGACAATTCCACCGTCACCGAGTGAAGTTCCGCTCCCGCACAACAGGCTCGGGCATCCCGCGACCAGGTTACGCCGTCGGTGCGTGGCAGTGTGTGACTGGCTCGTCGAGGTCCGACCGAGCGAGATCGGCCCGATCGAAGGATATGTGCCGACAACTGTGCTCGTGCGGATCCTCAAGCGAGTGCACGAACTCAACACAGATGACGACCAACCGCGCGAATAAACCGAGCGACGACGCTTCCTTCTGGCGCGCCTTCTCGGCACGCTCGATCCCCGTCGCCGAGTTCGGGCACGCCGCACATCTCCGCGCCGGCTATCTCTGCCTGCTCAAATTCGGCTCGGGCGGCGCGCTCGACGCCATGCGTGACGGCCTGCGCGAGTTGCTCGCGCAAGCCGTCGAGCGAGGCTACGACCCGCCCGTCGGATATCACGAAACAATCACCATCTTCTGGCTCCGCCTGATCGCAGCCCGGTTTCGCCCCGCGGAATCGCGCGATAGCGCAGCGTTCTTCGCCGATCACCCCGATTTATTTGACAAACACCTCATCGCAAAGCATTACTCAAAGCAGCGCCTGATGAGCGACGCCGCCCGAACCCGTTTCGTCGAACCGGACCGCGCGCCGTTGCCCCCTGGGCCGCGGACCGACGACGCCGATCTAGCCGCCGAGTGTTGACACCACACTGTCCGGCGTCGACGATCCCGCGATGCACCCCATTCTGTCGTGGTTCGGCTTCATCGCGCTCGCCTACCTCGCCGGGTCGATTCCCTTCGGCCTGCTCATCGGATTCGCCAGAGGCGTCGATATCCGCACGCTCGGCTCGGGCAACATCGGCGCGACCAACGCCGGACGAGTCCTCGGCCGAACCATCGGCGGGGTCTGCTTCGCGCTCGACGTGCTCAAGGGCGCCGTGCCGGTAGCCGTTGCGGGCGTAACCATGAATGTCTGGGGCGACGCCACCCCGGCGCCCGCCGACGCCGCCTGGTGGACCGCCGTCGCCGCCGCCGCCATGCTCGGCCACATGTTCCCGGTCTGGCTCAGATTCAAAGGCGGCAAAGGCGTCGCGACCGGTTTCGGCGCCCTCGCCGCGATGTGGCCGATCGTCGCGCCCGCAGCTTGGGGAGCGCTAGCGGTCTGGCTCGTCGGAGTGCGCGCGACGAAATACGTCGGCGTCACATCGTGCGCCGCCGCCGCGGTCCTCCCGATCTTCGTGATGATCTCCGCGATCGCGCTGGGCGACCCCGCGACGCCGACACTTTCAAAGATCATCGCGGTCTGGCCCGCCGTCGCCGCGGTCTCGGCGCTAGCGATTGTCGTCATCTGGAAGCATCGCGGGAACATCCGCCGGACGATCGCCGGGACCGAGCCTCGGACGTATCTTCTCGGCGGACGCCCGAAGCATCCCGCCTGAGACTCACTGGTATCCCCCGGCGTCGCCGACCCGCAGCAGAATTATCCAATCGAGAGGAGCCGACCATGCGTGCGTTGATCCGCCTGTCCCTCGTCGCGGCGTGCCTGACGCCGATCTCCGCGTGCCTGCACGCTCAGCCCGCAACACCGGCGCGCCCAGCCGACGCCCCCGCCGCGAAAGACACCGGGACGATCAGCGTCACCAATCACTCGATCCGCCTCGACGGCAGGACGCTCAACTACACCGCCGCCGCCGGCTTCATGCCCATGAAGTCCGAAACCGGCGAGCATCAGGCAAACATCTTCCACATCGCCTACACGCTCGACGGCGTCGAAGACCCCTCCACACGCCCAGTCATCTTCATATTCAACGGCGGGCCCGGCTCGTCCTCCGTCTGGCTCCACCTCGGAACCGCCGGTCCTATGCGTGTCGAGATGGGCGACGACGACGGCGCCGCCCCGCTCCCACCCGGACGCCTCATCGAGAACGAGGGGACCTGGCTCAGCGTCGCCGACCTCGTCTTCATCGACCCCGTCGGGACCGGCTACTCCCGGCCCGTCGGCGACAGCAAACAATCCGACTTCTCCGGCCTCGACAACGACGCCCGCTCCGTCGCCGAGTTCATCCGCCTCTGGACCACCAAAAACACCCGCTGGGCATCACCCAAGTTCCTCTCGGGCGAGAGTTACGGCACGACCCGCGCCGCCGCCGTCGCTCGCCGGCTCCAGCAGCAACATAATATGTATATCAACGGCGTCATCCTCATCTCCTCCATCCTCGACTTCCAGACCGCGCGCTTCGACACCGGCAACGACCTCCCCTTCGTACTCTTCCTCCCCACCTACACCGCCACCGCGTGGAAGCACGGCCGGCTCGCCGCCGACCTCCAGCGCCAGCCCATCGAACGAGTCCTCGAAGCCAGCCGACGCTTCGCCATCGACGAGTACCTCCCCGCGCTCATCCGCGGCGACGCCCTCACCGGCGCCGACCGCGAACGCATCGCCGAGCGCGTCGCCCGCTTCACCGGCCTGACCAAAGATTACATCGAGCGAACCAACCTCCGCGTCGAGATCGGCCGCTTCACCAAGGAACTCCTCCGCGACCGGAGCCGAACCGTAGGCCGGCTCGACTCGCGCTTCACCGGCATCGACCGCGACTCGGCGGGCGAGCGGTTCGAGTTCGACCCGAGCCTCGCGGCGATCAGCGGCGTGTACACCGCCGCCCTGAACGACTACGTCCGCCGCTCCCTCCGCTTCGAGTCGGACCTGCCCTACGAGATCCTCACCGGTCGCGTGCAGCCCTGGCCGTACAGCCCGTCGACGCAGCAGGGCTACGCCAACCTCGCCGAGGAACTACGCCGGGCCATGACCCAGAACCCGCATCTGAAGGTGCATGTGGCGAACGGCTACTACGACCTGGCGACGCCGTTCTTCGCCACCGAGAACACCTTCGCGCGGATGGTGCTCGACCCGGAACTCCGCGGCAACGTCACGATGAGTTATTACGAGTCCGGACACATGATGTACATCCACGTCCCGTCGCTCGTGAAACTCCGCGCCGAGGTCGAGCAGTTCGTGCGCGGCTCGGTCAGCCGCTGATCCCCGACGCCCGACGCCGAATCACTCGCAACGAGTTCACCGCGAAGAGGTGCTCCCACTCGCCGCCCGTGATGAGTTCGTTGTAGAACCGTGTGACGCCTTCCCACGCGCCCACGTCGTGCAGGGCGACGAAGGCGCCGGCCGATACGTGCGGCGTCCACAACTCGAAGTCCCGCCGGCTCATCTCGTAGGAGTGATCCCCGTCGATGAACAGCAGCCGGATCGGCCCGTCCCACTCGCGCGCAGCGTCCTCGGATGATGCGCGTATCGGCCGGACTTCATCGAAAAGCCCGGCCGCGCGGAGATTGCTCTCGAATCGTCCGAATGTCGTGCCGGTCGCGGCGATATCGGGGCACGGGTGAGTCCCGCCCGGCTGATGCTCGGGCGATCCCGTGAAGTGATCCACCGCGACGACGTGCCCGCGCCCGGCTCTGCGCGAACCCTCGGCAAGCCACGCCGTGGACCGCCCCATGAAACTCCCGATCTCCAGCGCCACGCCCGCAGCCTCGGCGTGCTCGGCGAGCAGCATCAGCGCGTAGCCTTCGAGGTCGTGCAGATAGCCCTGTATCACGCCGAACCTCTGGCTGCACCGGGCGAAATCAATCAGTGAACCCAGCCGAAGCCCGACCGCGGCGACGCCGCCGTCACCGCCGGTCGGCTGATCCTTATGAAGAGCGGAATGCGCGTGGAGTGTCGTCATCGGCTTCTCCGTTCACGCCGGGCGATCTCGACCGGCTCCCCGTCCCATCGACGCCCGGGCGCCCGCCCCTGCACAATCGCCGCGACGCCGCCGACACCGCTGGCGACCAACGCCGCCCGCCGCTATCCTGCCCGGCCCATTTTCGGAGGTTCCCTATGGCTACGACCGGCGTGGTTTCCCAGGTCATCGGCTCGACGTTCGACGCTCAGTTCCCCGAGGCCGACCTGCCCGACATATACAACGCTCTCACAATCTCCACCGAGACCAAGGCCGGCCCGTTCCGGCTCGTCGGGGAGGTCCAGCAGCACCTCGGCGGCGGACGCGTCCGCGCCGTCGCCCTCGGCTCGACCGACGGGCTGACCCGCGGCGCCCCCTGCGTTGACACCGGATCGCCCGTCTCAGTGCCCGTCGGCGAGGAAGTCCTCGGACGGGTCTTCAACCTCATGGGCGAACCCATCGACAAACGCGGCCCGGTCACATCCAAACGCCGACTGCCCATCCACCGCAAGCCCCCCGAGTTCGAGGAACTCAACCCCAAAACCGAAATCCTCATCACCGGCATCAAGGTCGTCGACCTCCTCTGCCCATTCGTCCGAGGCGGAAAAATCGGCCTCTTCGGCGGCGCCGGCGTCGGCAAGACCGTCATCATCCAGGAGATGATCGCCCGCGTCGCCCGTGAGTTCGGCGGGTACTCCGTCTTCGCCGGCGTCGGCGAGCGGACCCGCGAGGGCAACGACCTCTGGCGCGAGATGCAGGAGGCCGAGTTCACCGACGAGACCGGCAAGGTCCAGCACGTCCTCGACAAGGTCGCCATGGTCTTCGGCCAGATGAACGAGCCGCCCGGCGCCCGACTCCGCGTCGCCCTCTCCGCCCTCACCATGGCCGAGGACTTCCGCGACGAGTCCGGCAAGGAAACCCTCATCTTCATCGACAACGTCTTCCGCTTCACACAGGCCGGCTCCGAGGTCTCCGCGCTCCTCGGCCGCATGCCCTCTGCGGTCGGCTACCAGCCCACACTCTCGACCGAGATGGGCGACATGCAGGAGCGCATCACCTCCACAAGCCGAGGCGCCATCACCTCCGTCCAGGCTGTCTACGTCCCCGCTGACGACCTCACCGACCCCGCTCCCGCGACGACGTTCGCACACCTCGACGCCTTCGTCGTGCTCGCCCGAGGCATCGCCGAGAAAGGCATCTACCCCGCGGTTGACCCGCTTTCCTCGACCAGCCGCATCCTCGACCCCGGCGCCATCGGCGAGCGCCACTACGCCGTCAGCCGTCGCGTCCAGCAGATCCTCCAGCGTTATAAGGATCTCCAGGACATCATCGCGATCCTCGGCGTGGACGAACTCTCGGAAGAAGACAAACTCATCGTCGGCCGGGCCCGCAAGATCGAACGCTTCCTCAGCCAGCCGTTCTTTGTCGCCGAGCAGTTCACCGGCTTCGCGGGCATCTACACACCCCTCGAAGAAACGATCGACTCCTTCGAACGGCTCTGCAACGGCGAGGGCGACGACCTGCCCGAAGGCGCCTTCATGTACGTCGGCACCCTCGACGACGCCCGCGCCAAAGCCGAACGCATGAAAGGCGAGTGACCCGCCGGATCGGGGTGGCCGGCACTCCGAGCCGTGTTGTTGAGTCTGACTCATACCAAGCGTCTTACAAACAACCCATGAGGCCCAGGGATAAATCCCTGGGCTTTGTAGGGAAGGCGCGCGAAATGAGAATCACCCCCTGCACCGGCCGTCCCTCTCCCCATCCCTCTCCCAGGGGAGAGGGGGTCAGCAACAGTGGCGCGGGCACAAACCGTGGCACGGGCGTCCCGCCCGTGCGCGAACAGACCGGTGGGACGGGCGTCCCGCCCGTCAACCCCCCAGAAACCCTGACCTGTCGCCTATGCCTGACAGGCGCGCAGATCAAACCGCGCATTGATAATAGTTCCTGTCAATCACTATGTTTCGCATCGCGGGCCCCAAGGTGCGCGCGTTCCCCTATCGGCTTGCCGTTGTAATGAAGAATGAGAAATTTCTCGACCCCCGCCATCCCGCCGTCGGCGGGCGCCCAGGCCGCGATGTCGGGGAAGACCGCTGTGCACCGTTCGCACTGCTCCGCCCGGCCGAACCTCAGCGGGCACCACATGCTCTCGAGATGCCGGAGCATCTCGGTCCCCAGGCTCCATAGCCCGGTCATCCATTCGCAATATAAGCAGAACACATAATCAGCCCCGACGAGGCCCGCGGTCTTATGTCGGCTCAGCGCGATGTAATCTCGTGCGCGAAGCCGGGGCAGCCCCCACGCCACATTCAGCGCCGGATACACAACAACCTGCGCCAGCCGGACCGCCCAGAAGACGGGGACAGCTAGCAGTATCGTCCATCCGATCGCATAGCGGAGCACGCCGTCCCTGCGGATCCAGTAGCGCCGGATGCGGAACCCGCCGCGTTCGCCGCGGACGAGTTCATCCGCGACGCACCAGATCGCAAGATATAAGATCGAAGCAGCCGTCGGCGCCGCCAGCCACGCGGCCCAACCCCCCGCGCGTGTCGCCGGGATCAACAGGCACGCCGCGATCGGCCCGAGCGTGAACGCCCCGATCGCCGCATCCACCCCGATTCCGACGAGCAGGCGATCCTTAATACGCCCAGGCAGAAGCCTGAGCGTCGCGGTCAGCGCCGCGAGGATCGCAAGCGTGACGATCGCGCCGACAAGCCAGGCGGGCGCAGCCGACGCGACGGCATGGTCTGGTTCGTTCATTCAAGCCCTTTCGGCCCGAGGCTGAGGGAGGACCGCCGACGCCGCCCCGAAGGGTGCCGCCTGCATCCTACCACACCCCGGCACGGCGGCATCCACCGGCGCGCCGCGCGAAAAGCCCGACGTAGTGACGGAATCATAGCCACCGATCGCCCGCAAATACATGTTGCCGAGGTTGGTTCGCGTCGAGCATCTCGCTCGCCGCGCCGAAACCCTGGGATGTGACCCCCCGGCTTTGCACACATAACGCGCAACGCGCGAAACCAGCACAGCCCCCGCCGCCCCTTCCCCAACCCTCTCCCGGAGGGACAGCGAGTAAAACCAGTGGCACGGGCGTCACGCCCGTGCGCTCGCGCAGCGCCCCTTACATCCGCATCGGTCAGGTCAGGCGTCCAAAGCATTGCGTGCGCCCTTGCAGGCACTATCGAGACGAGCAGCAGGGTGATAATGTTGCTGCAAAATGTTTTTTTGTCAACCGAACGAATATAAATCATCCGCGACCGTCCGCATCGGACGCCGGACCCACCGATCCGTCGAACCGGAGCAAGTTCCGGCGTGAACTGTCGCCGCCCGCCCGCGGATGCCAGTCGCCCATATCTCTAAATATAATCTCTGTATACGGCGGCTTATCGTAAATCAGCAGAGTTGTAAATCGGGCGGCGGCATCTTCATCCAGCAGCGGGTACGCCGCGAGGCTCGGCATGAAAGCCCCGGGCAGATACCCGTAACTGAATCCCGTGCGGTCGGCGTGGTCGGGATCTGCGGGGCACCGCCACGGCTGGCCGGTATGCAACACGCCGCCTTCATCGACTCGCGGCAGAGACGCATCGACGTAACCCGCCAATGCGTCGATCGGCTTCATCCAGTCCGCCCTGCGGACATCGACCAGCCGGTCCGCGTACGGCAGCACGCCGCCGTGGTCCTCTCGATACATCTGAACGGCCAGCCCGAGTGACCGCAGATTCGCCAAACACCCGGCTCGGTGGGCAGCGGCCCGAGCAGACCTTAGCGCGGGCAACGCTATTGAAACTAGCACCGCGATCACCGCGAGACTTACGATGACCTCGACGAGTGTCACGCCAAACGTCGCACGACCTCGATTTGCCGTTCGCCCGATCATTTCGTCTGACGCGCTGCCGCCCCGTACTCGTCGTAGTTAGTAAGGTGCTTGCGGGCGTTCGCCGCGACGACCTCGTTGGGGTCGTCGAACATCGCGATGATGAGGGCCCGTACCGCGGGGATCTCGACAAGCCCGGTGCTGATCACGGACCCGATGCCGCTGCTGCGCATCCGCCAGTGCGGATGGACCAGCAAGCCCAGCAGCGCCTCGGTGGCGATCCGCTTCGCCTCCAGCGTCATGGGTTCGTCGTTACGGAGGCGCGCGGCGACGGCGATTTGCGCGTAATCATAGAGTATCGCCGGTTCCTGATCCCGGAGTGTGGCGCCTGGCCTGCTCGCGACGTTCTCGATGTATTCCTCCGTGTACCCGGTATCAATTATCGCCGCCAGCCGCTGCGCGATCTCCGGCGTCCACGGCTCGCGCGAATGCGCCGCCTCGTTGACGATCCATGACATCGCCGCGTTGTGCTCGTCGCTGAACTTCGGCGATGGTTCGTACGGCTCCGTCCATGCGCCCACGGTTTCGACCGCGCGCCCGCGCCAGGCCGTGCCGACCAGATACCCGGCGCCGAACAACGCCAGAATCACGACAACCAGCGCCCACCGCTTCGAGAAACCGCGCCCGCTGGCATCTCTCGCGACTTGTACGTCACCAAGGATCATAAAGCGATCAGACTCGCAACGCAGGGCTGACCCATCTGATTGCAGAACGATCTGCAATTATCACGCTCTTCAGGCGCCAGCCTACCATTGGTCGCCGACTTTGTGCAACACAGTCTGCAACTTGCGATCGTCGCACTGTCGCTGCTGAAGCACCCGCAGTTCCGCCCGCCGAACTGCCAGCCCGGCGTCCCCTGCGCGGGGTCGTCTCCGATCGCCACCCCCGTCAGGAACGAGATCGCCCCGACCACGGCCCACATCATCGTTGCCCGCGCGTTCTTCATGTCATTCTCCTTTCAATGAATGATGACAAGAACCACCATACCCCCCCCATGTCAATACCCTGCCCGACGGAAAGTCGCAGCATCGACCGATCGTCTGAAGTATCCTGCCCCCATGGCCATTTTCATTGACTCACAGACCGGGGTGATCTGCCAGGGGATCACCGGCTCCTTCGGCGCCTTGCACACGCGCGGGTGCCTGCATTACGGCACGCGGCTCGTCGGCGGGGTCACGCCCGGCAAGGGCGGCTCGACCGACGACAACGACCTACCCATCTTCGACACCGTCGCCGACGCCGTCGCCAAGACCGGCGCCGGCGCGACGATGATCTTTGTCCCTCCCCCGTTCGCCGCCGACGCCGTTCTCGAAGCCGCCGACGCCGGCGTCCGCGTGATCTGCTGCATAACCGAAGGCGTCCCCGTGCAGGACATGGTCCGCGCCAGCGCCGCCCTCGACGAGATGAACCGCTGCCGACCCGCCGCCGACCGCATCGTCCTCGTCGGCCCGAACTGCCCGGGCGTCATCACACCCGGCCCGAAGACGGGTTCCGGCGAGTCCGCCCGCGACACCTACACCAACGCCGGCTGCAAGATCGGCATCATGCCCGGCTACATCCACACCCACGTCTCCGAAGCAAAGACCGGCAAGGCCGTCGGCATCGTCTCACGCTCCGGCACGCTCACATACGAAGCCGTCTGGCAGACATCGAACGTCGGGCTTGGGCAATCGACATGCGTCGGCATCGGCGGCGACCCCGTGCGCGGGGTCGGGTTCGTCGAGTGTCTCGAAGCCTTCCAGAACGACCCCGACACACACGCCGTGCTCATGATCGGCGAGATCGGCGGGACCGACGAGGAAGCCGCCGCGGCGTGGGCGAAAACTAATATGACAAAGCCCGTCGCCGCGTTCATCGCCGGTCGCACGGCCCCTCCCGGCCGCCGCATGGGACACGCCGGCGCGATCATCTCGGGAGGTCAAGGAGACGCCGAGAGCAAGATCGCCGCGCTTCAATCCAACGGCTTCGAGATCGCCCGGACCCCGGCGGACATGGGCGCCGCCGTCGCACGAGCCATGAACCTCGGCTGATCACGCCGACGCCCGCCGATCCCCGCGAACAGCCATGCACACATCAGCATGCAACATGGCGCCGAAGCCCGGAGCCGCATCCCCCCCGCTCATATCACATAATATAACCCACCGGCGATATCAGCGATCCGCCACAACAAAATCACCCCACCCCTCCCCCCTCTGCCCCCTCTGTCTCCCTCTGCGTTCGACCATTCTCCGCACCCTCGTGTTCAGCGTGCTCCTCGCCCTCACCGGCTGCGGCTCGCCGACCGGGCCGCGCATCACCGGGCGAGCGTTCACCGAGACGCCCGCGCGGGTCGAGCCTTCGGGCGACCGCTGGGTCGCCGTCTTTACCGCGCCGACCGGCGGCTGGCGCGCGGAGTTCGACACCACTCGCCGAATGTTCAACGGGCAGGAAGTGTTCGTGACGCTCATCAAGCCGCACCCCGACCTTATGGTGACGCAGGCGCTGACGGACCTGCACGTGCGGACGCCGGTCGCAACGACGGAGGCGGTGCGCATCTACGCCCGCACATCGGACGACATCAACCCGGACGAAAGCCCGCCTGACTTCTTCCGCTGGCTCTTCGGCTGGCTCCTGCCCGCCCCGGCGGAACCGCCATACAGCGAAGCGGCGACGGCGGGGCCATGAACACCTCACTCGTGCGGCCCGAGCGCCGCATCCAGCATCCGGATTTGGCCTTCGGTCAATTTTCCCGCTGAACGACGCGCCTCTACCCATTCTAGAATTTCAGGCATCGAGTCGCGCTGCCGTTCGTTCATTTTCGCGAATGCGCGCACAGCGAGTGTTGCAAGACGTGAGGCTCCAAGCCCGTCTTCATCAGCCGACCGGCCATGCCTGACCAATTCGTGAACCGGCCTGATAGTGAACCCGCGGTCGCTCAGGCGCCGCAATACTCGGGTCAATCTGGTAAGTGTCTCGCCATCAATTTCCTCATTCAAATAGGGTTCAATGAAATATTTTGCGTGCCCGGAGAGTGCTTCTGTTTTCAAGTTCTCCGCCAGGGTGATACCTATCATGATTAATCTCTGATTTTGCTCGGGATCCGCAGCGAAGAGTCGCCGGAACGTGTACATGCTCGGCCGCGAGGCGATGAGCGCCATCAGCCGCGGCTCGAGGTCCGGATCGAGTACGCCCCGGATATAGCCCCCGGCAAGGGTGTCGTACAGCAACCCCGAATCGTATTTATTCGTGTCTAATTCCAACGCCCGGATGGCGAGACGATGGACCCGGTTGATTTGATCCGGGCCGATCGGGGTCAATCGCGACAGGACATAGGTAAGGTTGCTGAAATGTTCCAGATTATCCAGCACCAACTGTTGTTCGTCTTCGCTGAACCGACCTTCAATAAATGGCGTCAGATAGTTATCGATCGACGTTGCGGCGGTCTGCCTGGCCGCTGGGTTCTGCAGTACCGCAAGACGGAGCCTGAGCAAGCGGGCCTCTTCCGTGGCGTCCGCCGCGACGACCTGAGAAATCGAAAGCGCCGTTTCGCTCCGGGACAATAGTTCAAAGAG
Source organism: Phycisphaeraceae bacterium (assembly GCA_039794205.1). GTDB lineage: Bacteria > Planctomycetota > Phycisphaerae > Phycisphaerales > UBA1924 > J020. The sequence continues at coordinate 181,008 of JBDIVU010000007.1, read as the reverse complement.
CGCCGGCGTGGAAGCGAGTGTCAACTCGTCTCTGATATACCGCTCGATCAGCCAGCGGGTCGCGGGAAAGGCGATCGAGGATCGCTCGGCCTGCGCGGCCATCTCGAATGCGAATTGTTCTATGTCTTGCCTGATTTCGGCAGGTATGAGTGAATACTCTGTGAGAAATATCGACTCGGCTATCGCTTCATCAGACCATTCTGAATTTCTGGTGATCGTTCGCTGGTCGCGGGCGTGGTTCATCAGCGATTGAACACGTGGAATAAAATGCTCACTCGAAGTAATAGCGTCGGCAACCCATATCTCAAATCCTTGGAGCACGACAAACGAGAGCGGATCATTCAGGATCATCCGCACAGCCGCGTCCAGCAGGCGTTCCCTGTGCTCCGCGCTCAGGGGCATGCGGGTCTGGAGCTCGGCCCACGCCGCGTCGGAATCGAGCGAGTACGACGCCGTGACGCGCGTGATCAGACCCGCGGTTGGCAGGCGGGCGAGCACGGCTGGCCGGTTCGCCGATGTTGAACTTACAAATGACAAAAATCCGACGGCGACATAGGCGCCCCCGATCGCGATCAGGCGTGGGTTTCTTTTTCTGCGCCAATGCGCGATGGTGTCTGAGCACATCACGCCGCCGCACTCGGAGCATAAGACCGGCGCCGCCGTCATGTCGTATGGGTAGCCGCAGGCCGTGCAGTGCGCCTCCGCGGGGACCCAATGCCCGTTGAACCCGGCGATCATGCTCACCGCGCCGATCTGCGCAACCAACATGCCGAACATCGCAACATGCAGCATCAGTTCAAGCCATCGTGGCGCCATGATGCCGAATACATTAATCACAATCCAGAACAGGACTAATGCGGCGCCCAGCAGCACTAGCATCCAGAAAGATTCCGTATGAAACCTGATTTTCACCGCCGTCCTGGCGGCGAGCCTCTCGTGCGGGTCATCAACATTCTCACACGGCCTCAGCCTGCGCCAATATCTGTCGGTTATGAAGCCGATCGTGAACATAGCGATCACTACCGGCGCAAACGCGCTCATACCAAATATAATCGCCATCAACACCCCTGTGCAGCCGATAATGATGAGGATCTTGTTTACGGCGCGGTTTTTCTCGTAATGCCTGATGTTTACTTTTCGCTGCGCCTCGGACAGTTCCCTGGTGTACCAGTCCTTGGCGCGTTTATTCGGATCGCTCCTGATCCACGCGAAGACGAATGAAGCGCCGACAACAGCGAGCACGCCGAGGTATATCACGCTCGTGATCGAGAACACCTGCGTCAGAAAGATCAGCGCTGTGGCCAGCAGGCCCAGGGCCATCGCCGCCGCCACGAGTCGCAGCGCCTGCCCCGCGTTGGTTCGCGCATCGAGTTCGGGCTTGAAGAGTTTCATGCTCGGATGCGGCGCGACTCGCTTCGCCCGCTTGCGATCTGTCCCGCAAGACCGGCGAGGCGACATGACGGAAGAGGCGGCAAAGCAGGGTCATCGAACCGGTGGACGCAGCCGCATTATACGCGAGCAGCCCCTGATCTTGAATTCGGCTTCACGGGTAAACCCGGCTGACGAGCCGGGTGCGACGGCATCCCTGGCAGCGCGACCGCGCCGTATCTGGTTCGTCGCGCACCGGTTTGTGCTGTAACCGTCCCGGGGCTTCTTATGTCGCGCCGACGGTCAGGCCGATGGCGGGCTGCGGGAGGACTTCGTGCGTCGGCTCGATGGCGATCTGGAGGGGGACGCGTTTGCCGCCTTTGGGGGGCAGGCCGTCCTCGTCGATGTGCCTGCGGATCGCGCGGATGCCTTCGAGCAGCATCTCCGGTCGGGGAGGGCAGCCGGGGACATAGACATCAACGGGTATGAACTGATCGACGCCTTGCACCGTGGCGTATGTGTCGAAGACGCCGCCGGTCGAGGCGCACGCGCCCATCGAGATAACCCAGCGCGGCTCGGTCATCTGCTGATAGATCCGCTGGAGCACGGGCATCATCTTGATCCCGACCCGGCCGGCGACGATGAGCAGGTCCGCCTGGCGCGGGCTGAAACTCATGCGCTCCATGCCGAAACGCGCGAGGTCGTACCGGCTCGACGCGGTCGCCATGAGTTCGATCCCACAGCACGCCGTGGCGAAGGGCATCGGCCAGAGGGCGCTCCGGCGCGAGAAGTTTATGAACTTCTGGAGACTCGTTGTAAGAAATCCCTGTGCCGGGAGCGCTTGTTCGATGCCCATCGTTCGTCCCTGTGGGTTATCAGTCGTGCCGGGCCAGCCCGCGGCGAGTGTCACGGGTGATTGATCCTACCGCGTCCGCCGGGATCGGTCAGCCCGCGCCGTCGGCAAGTTCGCACCCCGACTTCGGCGGGTTGCAAGGCCGGGCTTCATCGGGTGAAACGACCGGCCGATCGCCCCCATAATGGGTCCGCGCGATCGTTCCAACCAGGCGCCGAGACTCCGCGCCGAGGCGGCGTTCCTCGCGGCGCTTGTCGCGGGGATGTGGGTCGGGAGCGCGATCCTGGGCGGGTTCAGGCCCGCGCCCGCCGGCGCCGCCACAGCCGCGACCGCGACACTCTCCGTCGCGGACCCCGCGCGCGCCCTCGCCGACGCCGACGCCGCGGTTCGAGCCCGTGATCACGCGGCCGCCGATCGGCTCTACCGCATCGCCTGGCGTGATCCTCGGCAGCGGGCCCGAGCCGCCGCCGGGCTGCGCGACCTCGAGCGCGCGGGCTATCCGCCGCCCGCGGACGAAGTCGCGATCGCCGCGACGATGGACCTGCTCGGCCGCGGGTTCGAGCGTGTCGACAGCGCCTATTTCACACTCATCTCCGACGCCGACCGCAACGCGGTGCGCGAACGGCTGGGCGTGCTCGAACGCGCCCGCGATCAGTTCTTCCGCGCGATGCAACGGCTCGGCGTGTCGGTGATCCCGCCCGAACATCGGCTCATCGTCGTGCTCTTCGCCGAGCACGACGCCTACCGCGCCTTCGCCGCGACGCACGACCGGGTCGAAGCCGAGTGGGTCGCGGGTTATTACGCCGGGCTGTCGAACCGGGCGGTGTTCTTCGAGGACGCCAGCGGTCCGGCGTTCATCCGGGCCGAGGCGGAACTCGACGCCGCCGCGGAGCGCGTATATCTACTCCGCCGGGAGGCCTCGAAAGCCAGGCGGGCGAATCAGTCTGATCGCGCCCGAGCGCTCGCCGACGAAGCCGCCCACGCCGCCGCGGCTCTCAACGCAGAGAGAGAACGTCTCCGCTCACTCATCGCGGGAACCACGACAGCCAAGACCGTGCACGAAGCGGTGCATCTCCTGGCGTTCAACACGGGCGTGCAGTCGCGCGCGGTCGAGCAGCCGTTCTGGCTTACGGAGGGATTGGCGACCTCGTTCGAGACTAGCGCGCCGCACGCAGCGTTCGGCCCGGATCGCGCCGGTGAAGCGCGTTCAGAGGAACTGGCCCGCGCGATCGAGACGGGCGCGCTGGTCCCGCTCGCGGAACTTGTGTCGCGCGCCGACGCCCCGACCGCCAGCCCCAGCACGACCGAAGCCGCCTACGCCCAGGCGCGCTCGCTGTTCGTTTATCTGCACCGCACAGCGAGGCAGTCGCTCGCGGCGTACATCGACGATCTCTTCAACGAACCGCCCGGACGCATGACCGACAATCGCCGACGCGAACTCTTCGAACGCCGATTCGGCGACATCGCCCGCGTCGAACGCCGCTGGCTGGCCGACACGGAACGGACGCTGGGAGTGGTCGCGGGAGCGCACGAACAACGCTGATCCTGCCGGCTCGGATACAAACAGTGGCACGGGCGCAAACAGTGGCACGGGCGTCCCGCCCGTGCGCTGCGATAAACTTCTAAGATACTCTTTCATGTGTGATTCCAACGACCGGGCCGGGGACGGCCCGGCTCGGGGTGGCATGGCTCCTCGGGGTGGCACGGCTCCTCGGGGTGGCACGGCTCTCCAGAGCCGTGCGCGAACAGCGGCGCTCGCGCCGAGAACACAAATCCATAACCGACGCCCAGCACCGGTCGCCCCTCACCCCGGCCCTCTCCCGGCGGGAGAGGGGGTCAGAAACAGTGGCAATAGCGCGAACGGTGGCGCAGGCGCAAACAGTGGCACGGGCGTCTCGCCCGTGCGAGAACAGCGCTCCTTACACACTGAGCATATAACAATAATCTGTACAAAGCACTGTTTCGTCCCTCTCCCCATCCCTCCCCCATGGGAGAGGGGGTCAGAATCAGTGGCGATAGCGCGTACAGTGGCACCGGCACGAACTGTGGCACCGGCGTCTCGCCCGTGCTGATTACACCCGCATCATCAACCACAACCCACCGACTGCACAATCAGCACCAAACCTCAAATCACTTCCCCCCGCCCGCACCGTCAAACTATATTGCAACCTGCTCCCCCCCCTCTGATCCCCTCCGTCTTCCTCTGCGTTCCCCCCTCCCCGCGCGGCACGCACGCCGAGCCGGCCCGGCCTGATCCGCGTATTGTTCCCGCATGGCTTGGCTTCTCGCTCAGACAACCGCGCTCCCGCCCGGCGTTCGGCTCGGGCTGCTTTGGACCGGGGTCGCTGCGGGGCTGGCGATGCTCCCGTTCATCTACATCGCGATCCGCCGGGCGACACTCGGCGGCTCGTCCGCCCGAAGACGCGAACGCTCAGCCCGCGCCGCCCCAGCCCGCACCGACGCATGGTCCGAAGCCGGGCGCAGACTCGAGTCCGGCGGCGCCGGCCGCGGACGCCTCGACGACACCGTCGATCTCGATCCCTTCGGCCCGAACCCCGACGGGGACCGCTGGTGACCGCGCCCGACCCGCAGCCGCCGCCGCCACTCGCGACGCTAGGCGCCGATCGCCCCGTCGTGCTCGTGACCGGCGGCGCCCGGCGTGTAGGCGCAGCGATCTGCCGCACATTCGCCCGCAACGGCTTCGATGTAGTTATTACATTCAATCGCAGCAGAGACGATGCCGAGACGCTCGCCGGTTCGCTGCGGGATCTCGGCGTCGCGGCGGTGTCGGCGCCGCTGGATCTCGCGGACTCACACGCGGTGAAGCATATCGCCGATCACATGGCGCGCGATCTGCCCCGGCTGGATGTGCTCGTGCACAACGCGTCGTCGTACGACCCTTCGCCGATCGATTCCTTCGACGCCGACGACGCGCTCCGGCAGCAAACGATCAACGCGATTTCCCCGGCGGTTCTCTCGACCCGCCTCGCCGGGCTGCTGAATCATTCGACACTCCCCGCCGGCGGCGCCATCGTGGCGATGTGCGACATCCACGCGCTGGGCCGGCCGAGACGTGGGTATCTCGCGTACGCGATGAGCAAAGCGGCGCTCGCGGAGATGGTGCGCTCACTGGCGCGCGACCTGGCGCCGAATGTGCGCGTCAACGGCGTCGCGCCGGGCGTTGTCGCGTTCCCCGACACCGGCCCGGACAGCGATCCCGAGATGCAGCGGCGGTACCTCTCCCGCATCCCGCTCGGGCGAGCGGGCACTCCCGACGACGCCGCAGAGATGGTGCGTTGGCTCGCGCTCGAGACGCGGTACACGACGGGCGAGATCGTCCGGCTCGACGGCGGGCGCTGGCTGACCTGACGCTCCCCCGCCGCCGGCCGGCCCCCGCTCGACGTAACGCCCGGCGACGGTATACTCCCCGGCTCGGCATCAAGCCGACCCCACGCCCAGGTGGCGGAACTGGCAGACGCGCCAGCTTGAGGTGCTGGTCCCCGTTTTAGGGGGTGGAGGTTCGAGTCCTCTCCTGGGCATTTCGGTTCGCCACGGCACGGGCATGAACAGTGGCGCGAGCATGATCAGTGGCACGGGCATGATCAGTGGCACGGGCATGATCAGTGGCACGGGCGTCTCGCCCGTGCGCCGACAGCGTCGTTTCATTATTACAACGAACGACCGGGCCGGGGACGGCCCGGCTCGGGGCTTGCGTGGTGGCACGGCTCTCTGGGTGGCACGGCTCTCTGGGTGGCACGGCTCTCTGGGTGGCACGGCTCTCCAGAGCCGTGCGCGAACAGCATCGATCGCGCCAGGAACTTCATTCCACAAACGACGCCCATCACTGGTCGCCCCTCACCCCATCCCTCTCCCGGGGGGAGAGGGGGGCAGCAACAGTGGCACGGGCGTCTCGCCCGTGCGCCGACAGCGTCGTTTCATTATTACAACGAACGACCGGGCCGGGGACGACCCGGTCTCGTGGTGGCACGGCTCTCTGGGTGGCACGGCTCTCCAGAGCCGTGCGCGAACAGCATCGGTCGCGCCAGGAACTTAATTCCACAAACGACGCCCAGCACTGGTCGCCCCTCACCCCATCCCTCTCCCGGGGGGAGAGGGGGGCAGCAACAGTGGCACGGGCGCAATGTCGGTTGTCTGAAAATTATTCTTACATCCGCCCCGCGCGCCTGTCGCTCGCGCCCGCGTGAATCATTCACCCCCCGCTCACACGCCCGCGGCTTCGTCCGGCGCGTCGGCCTCCGCAGCGTCCCGCGATTCCGGCAGCAGGTCGCGCAGCGCCCTGCGGAGCACCTTGCCCGTCGGCCCCTTCGGCAGTTCCGCCACCGCGTGCACACGTCTCGGAACCTTATAAGACGCGATCTGCGTCCGGCAGAAGGCGCGGATCGCGCGCTCGTCGAACCCGTGCCCGTCGTTAATCTCGACGAAAGCGACCGGCTCCTCGCCGCGCATCGGGTCGTGGACTCCGATGACGCCGCAGGCCCGGACCGAATCATGCCTGCTCAGCGCGTCCTCGATCTCGCGCGGGAAGACGTTTTCCCCGCCGACGATCATCATTTCTTTCTCACGTCCGGTGATGGCGAGGTGCCCCTCGGCGTCGAAGCGGCCGATATCGCCGGTGCGGAAGTAGCCGCGATCGTCGAACGCGGCGCTCGTGCCCTCGGGGTCGCGGAAATAACCCGCCATTATGTTCGGCCCTTTGATTCGTATCTCGCCGTCACGGCCCGGGCCGAGATCCCGCCCCGTGTCGAGACAGACAATCCGCTCGTCGATGTCGGGCAGCGGCATGCCGACGGACCCGAACGAGCCTTCCCCCGGTCGGCGCCAGTTCGTGACCGGCGCGGTTTCCGTAAGCCCGTAGCCCTCCTGGATCTCCTTGCCGAACCGTTCGCGGAAGCGATCGAAGAGCGTCCTGGGCAGCGGCTCGCCGCCCGAGACGAGTATGCGCAGCGACTCGAAGTCCGCCGGTTCCGCGTCCTTGACGCTCAGCAGCGCGTTGTACATCGAGGGGATCGCCACCAGCACCGTCGGCCGATATTCGCGCAAGCCCTGCACGATCTTCCGCGGCTCGAACCTCGCCATGTACGCCACGCCGCAACCGACGGTCAGCGGCAGCAATGTCAGCACCGTAAAACCAAAGGAGTGAAACTGCGGCAGCACGCCGAAGAGCGTGTCGCGGTGCGTGAAATGCACCCAGCGCTGGATCTGAGAGATGTTCGCCCGCAGATTCCCGTGCGTAAGCATCACGCCCTTCGGCTTGCCCGACGTGCCCGAGGTGTAGAGGAGGGCGGCAAGATCGTCGTCATCCGCGCCGCGCGGCCGGATCGGCGCCGGGAAACGCGCGAGGTTGAGCGATTCCATCCGCGTGAGCGTCGCGCCCGCCGGCTCGTACTTCATGAAGTCGAGCATCGGCTGGGCGGTGACGATCGTGTCCATCCCGCTGTGACGTATTATATATTCGAGTTCCTCACGTTTTAGAAGATAGTTCAGCGGGACGACGACCCGCCCGAGCATCCACCCGGCAAGCGCAGCGACCGCGAACGCGGCGCCGGTCGGCAGCATCACGCCGATCGTGCGGGCTTTGGTGATCGAATCTAGTTCGTCGGCGAGGTTCATTGCGGCGACGAGGATCTCCACGCCGCGCCAGGACCGTCGGTCGTCAACGGCGGCGATTCTGACGGGATGGAAGAGGAGCCGCCGGAGGATGGGGCCGTGGATGCTCACTCGATTGATCTCCAACTTGTTGTCAGAGCGTGGTTTCCGTGAATTTCCCCGAGCCTGCCGCGAACCGGCTCCCGGGAGTGTTTGCGGGATGGATTGCGGCCCGGCGTCGGGGTCTGCCGATAGCGTGGATGATCCTACACGTTCATCTCCACGCGCACGCACGGGGGACAGGCTCGCCGATGAGAACAATTCTGAATACTATGAAGCGCGGGGCGTTGCCGGTCGTGTTCGCGGCCTTCGCGTCGGGATGCGCCGGCGCGGGCAGGCCGGGGTTCGTGCGTGATTACGAAGCCGGGCGCCATGCCGCCGCCTACCGACAGGCGAGCGCGACCGCGACCGAGTCCTCCGGCCGATCACGCGAAGAAGCGGCGTTGATCGCGGGCCTGAGCGCGCACGCGCTCGGCGACGCCGCCGCGGCTGCGGAATGGCTCTCGCCGTTGCGAGGGTCGGCGGATCGGTCCGTCTCCGGGCGTGCGCTCGCCGGGCTGGGGCTGATCGCCGCGGAGCGCAAGGAGCACGAGCGGGCCGCGGCGATGCTGAGCGAAGCCTCGATCAAACTCACCGGCGATGACGCCGCCCGTGCAGCGTTTCATGCGGGCGAGTCGCTCGGCGCGCTCGATCGGCGTGGCGCAGCCGAACGCGAGTACCGCCGGGCCCACATGCTCACGCGCGACGCCAGGCTAAAGAGCATCCTCGAAGATCGTCTCAACGGGATGATGTACACGATCCAGTTGGGCGCGTTCTCGAGCCGGCGCAACGCGGACCTCGCCCGTCGGGACGCCGCCGCGACGGCCGCGGGGCTGGGCTTCGGCTCGCCGCGGATCGTCGTGACGACGCGCGACGGGCGCACGCTGTACCTCGTGCAGGTCGGGCAGTTCCGCTCCGAGCACGAAGCGACGGAAGCACGCCGGCGTCTCGGCGCGGACGCGATCGTCGCGGTCGCGGGGTTCGAGTGATCGCGGCGGTTCGGCGCTAGGCTTCGGCGTGATTCTCTTCGCTGTTTATGCCTTCGGAATCTGGACGATCGCGTGGCGGCATCGGCGACGGTGGCCGGCGTTCGCAGCGATATTCGCCGGTGTCCCGCCGATTCTCATCTCTGCGAGGCTCGACGTCTGGCTGGTCGAAAAACTCTTCGGCGAGGACGCCTGGCACCTCTTCACGCTCGGGCTGATCTTCGCGGGGATAATCGTGTTCATCGGGCTGGTGCTCGCGGTTCAGCCGAGACACCGGCCCGAGCACGAGTGCCGATCGTGCGGGTACGACCTGCGCGGGCTTGCGTCACCCGCGTGCCCGGAATGCGGCGTTGGTCCAGGCGGATCCGTTCAACCGGCGCTCGACCGATCGCCGTCGCCCGCGCCCGTCGTCGCCGCTGCGCTCGCGGAAGCCCGGCGTGAACGCAGGCGCGCATCGAGCACGTTCAGCGACGCCACCACGACCGCGCCTATTAACGTCGCGAACCCGACCGCGGACCAGTAGCCGTCGCCCGCGCCTGCCGCCTCTCGCACGACGACGGCGCCGGGCGCCCGGAGCGCGCCGAGCATCAGCCCGGTCAGCGCCGCCATTGTTATGTCGTGCGCGCGCGCGAGGAGCCAGCGGATCGCCCGGCTGAAAGAGACCAGGCCGACGAGCGCGCCGAGGTTGAACACACAGAAGAAGATCGCGTCGTCGATCCATGGTCGCGCGTCGATCCCAGCGGCGCTCGCCGATCCGGCCAAAGCGAAGACAGGCTCAAAAACGCCGTGGATCGCCGAGAGGACCGCGTGGTACTGCCCGAGGAAGAGGAGCAGGAACGCGCCGCTGACACCGGGCAGGATCATCGCGCTGATCGCGATAACACCGAAGAGAAACACGACAGGGAGGGCGATCCGTCGCTCGGCCAGGACAACGATCGGCTCGCCCAGCCGCGACCATTCTGCGAGCCGATCCCGGCTGTCGAACGCGATAATGTTTAATCGCCCGAGTCCGGCGAGCACCGCCGCCGCGTCATCGGAATAGACATCGTCCGCCGGGGCGGTGCGTTCGAGAATCTCCGCGACAAACCCGTTGGGATCGAGCAGGATGATCCGTTCGAGCCGATCGCCGAGCGCGGCGCGGGCGGCGTCGACGGCGGCGCGCACATCGCCGACCGACCGCACATTTGCTGCATATACCGCGGAGGCGGCGCCCGGCTGCGCGCGCACGGCTTCGAGCGTAAGCCCGCGAGGCTGAATCCCCACGAACAGCCACGCCCCGGCCGCAGCGACCGCGACGACCGCGAACCGCGACGCCGATCTCCGCCTCATGAGCGAGAACGGCGTCCACACCGCGGCGAGAATCAGCCCGAAGAAAAACGCGTAAGTCTGCCCGGGGAACTTTTCCATCAATCCGGGTATGACCCGGCTCATCGAGACCCCGCCGACTAGCACGCCGCTGAAAACCGGGATCAGCACGAGCCAGTGCATCGCGAGAAGTTTCTGCGCCGCCTCGCGTCCGTGCCCTCGAACCAGCGGCAAAGCAAAGTTCAGCGAAAGCGATCCGAGCGCCGCGATCAATCTTTCATATATGCCGCTGATGAGGGCGATGGTTCCGCCCGAGACACCGGGGATGATGTCCGCGACGCCCATCGCCACGCCGCGCGCGAAGAGCGAGCCGGCGTCGAATATCCGTCGCCCGACACCGATCGGCCCGGGCTTGTCGGCGGGGGCGCTCATGCTCCGTCCCGCCGGATCGTCTGTCGTCGATCCGGACCGACCGAGACGATCCCGATCGGGACGCCGAGATAATTCTCGATGAACGCGAGGTAGTTCTTCGCGGGTTCGGGGAGTTGCTCGAACGCGCGCACGCCGTCGATCTCGTCGGTGAAGCCCGGCAGAGTTTCATATATCGGCTCGACGCGCGAGAGATCGGCGGCGTCGAGCGGGAATCTGTCGGTCTCGACGCCGTCGACGCGGTACGCCGAGCAGACGCGCAGTTCATCAAAGCCTGCGAGCACGTCGAGCATGGTCAGCGCGACGGAGTCACAATCGTTGAGTTCGACGGCGTGGCGTACGGTGACGAGGTCGAGCCAGCCGCAGCGTCGCGGGCGCCCGGTCGTTGTGCCGAACTCCTTTCCGCGTTCACGGATGCGCGAGCCGATGTCGTTGTCCTGCTCGGTGGGCATGGGTCCGGCGCCGACACGGGTCTGATACGCCTTCATTACGCCGACGACGGAGCCGAGGCCGCGCGTCGGGACGCCGGTCCCGGGTCCGATGCCGAGCGTCGTGGTGCTCGAGGATGTGACGAACGGGTGCCCGCCGTGATCTATATCGAGGAGCGCCCCGTTGGCGCCTTCGAAAAGTAGCGTGCGGCCGTCGATGAGCGCTTCCCGGAGCGTCTGCCGCGTGTCGACGATGAAGGGTTCGAGACGCTCGCCCAACTCGATCGCCCGCGCGATGAGAGCCTCGGCGTCGTAGGTTCTGCCGCCGAGCAGGGGCGCGAGCGTGCGGTTCTTAATTTCGCACGCGAGTTCGATCTTCTTGCGCAGGAGTTTCGGCCGGGTGAGATCGCCCATGCGGACGGCGGAAGCGCGGTGCGCTTTTTCAGCGTACGCCGGTCCGATCCCGCGGCGGGTGGTCCCGATCGGCTCGGCGTCGGCGCTGTGAACGTCGGGCGCCCGGCGGTCGGCGAGGAGTGTCTCGCGGGTGGCGTCCTCGTCGATGTGGTACGGCATGACGACGGGCGCCGCGGTCGAGATGCGAAGCCCGCTGTAATCCACGCCCGCGGCGCCGAGCTCGTCCATCTCCCGCACCAGCGCCTCGGGATCCACCACTACGCCGTTGCCCACGACGGCCAACTTGCCGGGATGCAGCACGCCCGACGGGACGAGGTGCAGCCCGAGCCGGCGCCCATCGACGACGACGGTGTGCCCGGCGTTGGCGCCGCCGTTGTATCGGACCACCGCGTCGTGCTCCTCGGCGAGGAGGTCCACGATCTTGCCCTTGCCCTCGTCGCCCCACTGAAGCCCGGCGACGGCGCGCGACCGCCCCATGGCGTGCCTGAGGGCGATTCTGTCGGCGCGAGGATCGGGCATCACAGCCTCCGGGGGGTCATATGCGGTCGGAATCCGACGAGAGTCTTCCCGGTCGCGCCCCCGCGGTCAAACCGGCTGGACACGCCCCGCGATCGGGCCGATACACCACGAGCAACCGGGCGAGGGAAACGGATCAGTGTCTAATAAAACCATCCGCATAATGTGCCCGAACCTGACCTGCCGGCGTGTGCTTTCGGTCCCCGACGAAGCACGCGGGCGGAGCGTGCGCTGCCGGGGTTGCGGCTCGACGATCCGTGTCCCCGAGAAAGCCGACGCGCAGACGCCGAAATCTTCCGGCGCCGCCGACGCGACCGTAGACACCTGATCGTCAGTTACTTTTCGTCCTCGTCGGCGTCCTCGTCGAGATACATGTCGAGGTCGAAGACGCTCGAGTCGTCGCCGGACATCTGGCTGATCATCTCGGATAGATCGGAATCGTCGGATGATCCCGCCCCGGGCCCCGGCGCTGACGATGAAGCGCGTTTAGCCGGTGGCGGCGCCGCCGACGGCGCTTCGAGCAGCGGCGGTTCGACGTATTCCGGCTCGCCGTTGATCTGAACCGTGAAAACCATCGGCCCGATCGCCACGCGGTCGCCCGGCTCGAGCGTCACGACGCCTTCGATCCGCTCGCCGTTGCGGTACGTCCCGTTGCGCGAGCCGAGATCGCGCAGCCGCACCTCGCCGTCCTCGACGACTATCTCGCAGTGCTCGCGCGAGACACTCGAGAGCGGGATCGGCAGGTCGCACGTCCTCTGCCGACCGATCAGGCAGCGCGAACCCTTGACGCGGAAGTCGCGCCTCACTTCGTCGTCCTTGAACCGCACCAGAGTGACGTCCATACATGCTCCCTGACGTTCGGGCGTCGGGACCGGGAGGCCGCCGACAAGCCGACTCATCGCGCCACATCTATCATACCCGATGGACGCCGCCGACGACGCATCAGTTTCGATACCTCTGGCGGTAAGGTCGGCGCCAGCGCTCGCCGCGGCGGACGCCGTCCCCCCGGGCGCCGAACCTGCTCGCTCCCTCTACATCCACGTGCCGTTCTGCTCACACAAGTGCCATTACTGCGATTTCTACTCCTTCGTGGACACGCGCGATCAGCTGGACGCATTCGTCGCCGCGCTGGAGATTGAACTTGCCTTTCTGGCGCCGCTCGCCGATCCCGCCGGTCTGAACACAATCTTTATCGGCGGCGGGACGCCTAGCCTGCTCCGCACGGACCTCTGGCGCGGGCTGCTCGCCACGCTCGATCGGCTCTTCAACCTCGGGCCCATCCGCAGCGGTCGCGGCGAGTTCACCGTCGAATGCAACCCCGACACCGTAACCCGTGAACTCATGGACACACTCGCCGCCGGCGGGGTGGATCGCATCTCCCTCGGCGCCCAATCGTTCGACCCCGCGATGCTCCGCGCGCTCGAACGCACGCACTCGCCGGAGAACGTCGGCAAAGCCCTCGCGCATGCAGCCGCCGCCGGAATAGATCGCCGGAGCATCGACCTGATCTACGCGATCCCCGCGCAGACGCTCGCGGGCGTGCGCGCGGACCTCGAAGCCGCCCTGTCGCTCGACCCCGGCGTCGAGCATCTCAGCGCGTACTGCCTGACTTATGAACCGAACACGCCGTTGACCGCCCGCGCCGAGCGCGGCGACATCACACCAACCGACGAAGACACCGCCGCGGCGATGCAGACGCTCGTGCATGAAACCCTCGCCGGTGCGGGCTTCGAGCGGTACGAGGTAAGCAACTACGCGCGAATACTCCCTAACAGTGGCACGGGCGTCCCGCCCGTGCGCGTCATTATAGATGGTGGCACAGGCGTCTCGCCCGTGCGCGCCGCATCCCTCCACAATCTTGCATACTGGAAAAACGAATCCTGGCTCGCCGCAGGCCCGTCCGCGTCGGCGCACATTCTTACAAGCGACCCGGACACCGGCCTGCCAGCCGGCGCCCGCTGGAAGAACGTCCCGCGTCTGGGCGACTGGATCGCCGGCGTCACCGCGACCGGCTCGTCCCCCATCACCGACCACGAGCCGCCCGACCCGGCGCGCACACTCCGCGAACACATAATGATGGGAATCCGCATAAGTGAAGGCGTGGACGCGGGCCTTGTCCTCGCGCACGCGGATCGGCTCGGCGTCGCCGCCGATCTCGCCCGCGCCGCCGATTCTCAGCGAACGCTCGGCCTGCTCGAAACAACCGGCGATCGTTGGCGCCTGACCGATCCCGGCTACCTGCACGCCGACGGCGTCGCCGCGAGGCTCATGGCGGCGATCCCCGGCGACTGAGCCGCCGCTGGTCAGTGCTTGCCGCCCGCCTTGATCTTGCCCGTGAGCGTCGAAGCCTTGACTTCGACGCCTTTGAGGACGCTCGACAGCGCCTCGCGGTTCGGCGCGTACTCCATCGCGGTCGCCATCGTCACCCAGTCCTTATTAACAAGTTCCGCCAGGCTGTGCGTGAACGATCGCATCCCCTCGCTCGTGGAACTGTTGATGATCGCGGGGATGTTGGCGTCCTCCGCCTCGCGGATCGTCTCGCGGACGACGGCGTTCGCCAGCAGAACCTCCGTCGCGGGGACGACCCCGGCGCCCCCGGTCGAATCCTTGTTCGCGGGCAGCAGCCGCTGCGCGCACACCGCCTGGAGAGAGTTCGACAGCGCCGACCGCACGAACTCGCGCTCCGACTGCGGGAAGAACTCGATGATCCGGCTGAAAGCCTGCATCGTGTCCGCGGTGTGCATGGACCCGAACACGAGGTGCCCGGTCTCCGCAGCCTGGATGGCCGCCATGACCGTCTCGTGGTCGCGCAACTCGCCGATGAATATCACGTCCGGATCCTGCCGGACCACGAACCTCAGCGCGTCGCGGTACGACGGCACGTCCAGCCCGATCTCCCGCTGGCTTACGATTGCTTTCTTCGGCGAGAAGTGATATTCGACCGGGTCTTCGATGGTGATGATGTTGACGCCCTGCGTTTCGTTTACGCGTTCGAGCATGCACGCGAGCGTGGTGGACTTGCCCGAGCCGGTCACGCCGACGACGAGGACCAGCCCTTCCTGCGCGGTGTCCGAGATGGTTTCGTAGACCTTCGGCAGGCGCAGCGAATCGAAAGTTGGGATGTCTGGGTTGATGCGCCGGATGGCGCCGTGCATCCCGCCGCCGGCGCGGTAGACGTTGCATCGGAAGCGGTCGACGGTCGAGGCGCCGGGGATGTCCACTCCCTCCGGCTCGGCTTCGCCCTCCTCGAGCCGAAGCCCCTTCGCTTTGGCGATGATGGAGCGTGTGTCGAGGAAAGTTGAGAAGTCAACGTCGCCGCGCTCCTGGAACTTCTGCCTGAGAGGCTCGGGCATGATTTCCATCAGCAGCCGCTCCGTGTCGCCCGGCGTCAGGGGCGGGAGGCCCAACGGCTTGAGCCGGCCGTTGATGCGGAACGTCGGCGGCAGCCCGACCTTTATGTGCAGGTCCGACGCGCCGTACTGCCCCATGTTGAACAGCATCTGCTTGATCGAAATGTAATGCCCCACGCCCGGCCCTCCCCGGCGTCTCGCTCGCGGACGCCGACCGCGCTCCCCTCCCCGCAAAGAGCCTACCACACCCCGGACGCCTGGGCACGCGCAATCCGCGGGGACGCTACGCTTTCGCGCCATGAACAAGGACACACTCGCCGTCGCGCTCATCAGCGATGTCTTCCCGGACGCAACGCACGAGGACCGCCTGCACGGGCGCCTGCGCGAAGCCAGAGCGCAAGGCGCCGACCTCGCGGTCCTGCCGGAGATCCCGCTCAACCCGTGGTCGCCCGCGACGAAGAACCCCTCGGACGCCGACGCCGAGCCGCCGCGCGGCCCGCGGCATCAGATGCTCGCACGCGCCGCCAAAGCCGCCGGCGTCGCCGTCGTCGGCGGCGCGATCGTCAAAGACCCCGCCACCGGAGCCCGGCACAACACAGCCCTCGTCTTCGACAGCGCCGGCGAGTTCCTCGGCGACTTCTGCAAACTCCACATCCCCGACGAACCCGGCTTCTGGGAGATCTATCATTACGACCCCGGGACGCGAGTCGCCGCGCCGTTCACGCAACTCGGGTTCCCCTTCGGCGTGCAGATCTGCTCAGACATCAACCGCCCGGAAGGTTGCCACCTGCTCGGGGCGATGGGCGCGCTCGCCGTCGTCGCGCCGCGCGCGACCGAAGCGATCACATATCAGAAATGGCGCCCGGTCTTCATCGCCAACGCGTTGACCAGCGGGCTGTACGTGCTGAGCGTCAACCGCCCGGCGCCGGAACTCGGCGTGCTGATCGCCGGCCCGTCGATCGCCGTCGCCCCCAACGGGCAAGTCCTCCTCGAAACAACCGACCCGGTGGCGACGGTCGAACTCCGCCGCGACGCGGTGGAGAAAGCCCGGATCGACTACCCGGGCTACCTCTCGATCCGCGCGGACCTCTACGCGGACGCCTGGGCGAGAGCGCAAGGCGCCTCGCCCGCGAACGTGAAGCAGAAATAATAAATCACACACAACACACATCGCCAGCCCGACGCCTGATCTGAGCGCCGCGAAGGTCAGGGTCAGATGCGATCAGTCTCACTGATGCACGGGCGAGACGCCCGTGCCACTATGCAGCGGGGTCGCGCCCGCTTTCGCGGGCGTTGATTATCAGGAAGCCGCGACTCTGCCTCTTGTTCGCGTGAGGTCTTCTTCGAGCCGACGGCGCAGGGGTTCGGGCAGGCGCTCGGTAATGAGCGATCGGCAGGCTTCGGTCGTCAGGTCGAGATCGGCGAAGACCGACTTGCAGCGTTCGCAGAGCGGCCCGCCGGCGAAGACGAACTCGACGCCGTGGTCGAGCGCGGACTGTTTCGCCGCGAGCAAATCCAGGCAGAGCCGTCGGCTCGCCTCGGCGGGCGGTGGCACGCGCGTCGGCATCTCCGATAGCAGCGCCTCGCGCAGCGCCAGACGCCCACGGTGAACGCGCACGCGCACGGTCGCCTCTTTCAAGCCGAGGATCTCCGCAACCTGCGCGTGCGAGAGTTCCGCGATCTCGCGCAGCACAACCGGCAGCCGGAGTTCCGGCGGCAGGTCCACGATCGCGCGCTCGACCACCGCCCGGGCCTCGGCCCGCAGGCTCGACTCGACCGGCCCGTCGTTCTTCGTATCAACATCGAGCACGCGGTCGCCGAACGGGACCATCTTCGCCACAGCGTCGCGCGTGCGCCGCTTGCTCCAACGCCGCGACGCGATGCGGACCATGATCGTGTGCAGCCAGGTGCCGGGGTCGGCACGGCCTTCGAACTGCTCCCACTTCTGGAACGCGCGGAGGAACGTCTCCTGCACAAGATCGTGCGCGTCGGCGTCGGCGCCAGTGAGCCGACGGGCGACCGCGAAGAGCCGATCGCCGTAGGCGTCGAGCAGGATCGGGATCGCGTCCTCAGCGGGCGTGTCGGCGAGCGAGTCGGTGCGCGGCATGTGCTTATTCTACGCTGATCCGGCTCTTGGTTCGGCGCCCGCGCCGGGCGTCAGCAAGGCCCCCAGTCGCTCAGGAGGATTAGCAGGTCCACGCCGTCGGTCACGCCGTCTGTGTTGAGGTCGCCCGGGCCCGCGCCTCCCCAGCCGTTGAGCAGCGTGAGCAGATCCTCCCCGCCGACGACGCCGTCGCCGGTGATGTCGGCTCGGCACGCGAACGCGACGAATGCGCCGGGGGCGTCCGAGTTAAGATTGATCCATCCCGCGCCCTCGGACCAGGCGAACCCACGGAGCCTGCCGCCCGCGAGCCGAGCGCCCGAGCCGCCGAGCGACCCTGCCGTGGCGAAGTTCACCCAGCCCGCGCGTTCGGACCAGGCCGACCCCGCGAGCGCGCCGCCCGGCCCGACGCTGACGCCCGTCGTCGCGTCGGCGTCGCCGAGGTTGATCCAGCCGGCGCGTTCGGACCAGACGAACCCGACGATTCTGCCGCCGACGATCCGCGCCCCCGCGGCGCCGCCGTCCGCGTCGCGCCAGTTGAGCCAGCCCGCGCCCTCGCTCCAGGAATGCTTGGCCGTCGGGTCCACGCCCGATTGCGCCGACGCCGAGCCGGCGCCCATTGCGGCGGCGATCGCCGCGATCAATGTAAGTATTGACCCCCGGCTCATGTCGCGAAGTTGCTCCACGGGTTTGTAAGATCGTTCACCGGCGCGACCAGCGGCGCCTGCGCGTCGTTCGTCAGTTCATCCAGTTCCAACTTGTTCTGGAGCACCGTCGCGTAGGGGTCGGCGACGAAGATCCCGTCGAGCGCGTTCTCCGACACATAGTTCCCGACGCAGTGCGAGCCGCTGGGTGTGAGGACTATCCCAGCGCCGCCGTTGGCCGAGGCCCGGCAGCGCTCGACGACGCCGTCCTCGGTGACGAAGAACCCGTCGCCGAAATTAAGATCGCTGGTGGTTTCCAGCGCGGTCGAGCGCGCTCCGAGCAAGACCCCGACGCCCGCATTGCCGGTGATCATCGAGTTCTCGACCCGGCAGTCCTCTGCGAGGACGAGTCCGATCGTGACGGTCACGCCCTCGGCGGTCAGCAGCGCGTACGCCGCGTCCTGCTCGACGGCGCCGGTGCGTTTTTCGACACGTGTCGCCGGTCGATCGGCGAAAGGATGGCGGAGCATATCCCGACCTGTCCGCGCGCTCGTCGCGGTGAATCGCTCGGCGATGCTCGTCGCGGCGCCGACGCCGCCGTTGAGTGTTATGACCGATCCGCGGACGATCGAGCCCGCGCCGACGACGACGCCGTCACCGCCGCTGCCCGTCACGGTCGTCCCTGTGATCGACATGTTCGCGCCCGCGAGCACGCCGGTGAACCCGGCGTTTTCGATCGTGCAGCCCGAGATAGCCACGCGTTGCGCCGCGACTATGCCGAAGTCCGCTGCGCCGGTGATGCGTGTGTCGCGGATGATGCTCGCCGGCCCGACCGCGACGCCCGGCGACCCGCCTCGGATCATGCAGGAGTCGATAACGACGCCGCTCTCGACGCATTCGATCCCGCCGAAGCCAGTGCCGGTGACGGCGATTCGCTCGACGCGGACGTTGCTGTCGGGGGTGGCGCCGTCCCAGACGCCAGCGCCGGTCCAGTTGACGATCTGCCCGTTTCGGACGGTGACGTTTGTAAGATTGCCGACGAGGACGATCGCGTCGGTCCCTCCCCCGGCGCCGCTGAGCGTGTGCCCGCCGAGGTCGAGCGTGACGTTGGACGCGGCGATCGAGATCCCGGCGCCGCCGGTCGATGTAAGGTTGCGTCCGAGCATGTACGACCCGGGCTGTTCGATGATCGTCGGGAGTGAGAAGATGAGCGTCGGCCCGGTGGGCGCGACGGGTCCGGGCGGTGGGTCGATGGGGCCGGCTCCGGCGGTTGCGATCAGCGCGGCGAAGCCGGCGAGAGCCGCCAGGGCGTGGCGCGGGCGTGGGCGATCACGAACAATCGGTTTGACAGACGTCATGCGCGTTTCTCCGGCGGGGCTGAGCGGCGAGCCGCCGGGCAAGTGTGCACGCGCCGGGGGTCGGCGCCGGGAGAAAACGCGAGATCGGCGCGAGCCGGTGTTCGCGGCGTGCGGGCCGGGGCCGCGGCGGTATGATCGCCGTCCGAAAAGTCGCCGGAGTGGCGGAATGGCAGACGCGACGGATTCAAAATCCGTTGCCCGAAAGGGCGTGTGGGTTCAAGTCCCACCTCCGGCATCTTAATAATCACCCGCCCCCACACCCACGGCGAACGCCGACGGAGCGAGCACATGGCCGACCAGCCCCAGCAGCAGCAGATGCAGATCCGCGTTGACGAATCCAAGATGGCCACGACCTACGCCAACACCATCCGCTCGACGACCTCGCTCGACGAGATGATCCTCGACTTCGGTCTGAACATGGCGATGCAGACCGGTCAGAACCAGCCGCCGATGATGGTGTTCAACGTGGGCGCCCGCGTGGTGCTCAACTGGGCGGGCGCGAAGCGGCTGATGCAGTCGCTGGAACAGGCCGTGGGCGCGTACGAGCAGCAGTTCGGCGAGATCCACCTAGACCAGCCGAGTACCCAGCAGCGCCCGCGGGGGTGAAGACCCGCGACGCCTGACCTGAGCAAAGCGAAGGTCAGGGCGGGGTCCGATTCACCGCAGAGACGCAGAGGGCGCAGAGATGGAAGTGGAGAAGGGGCGGAGTTCAGAGCGCCGCCGATCCCGCGGTCGGTGGGTTTATGCACGGGCGAGACGCCCGTGCCACTGAGACGCCCATGCCACGCTTGCGACACCCTCTCCCTTGTCAGAGGGCCGGCGCGGCGTCGTCAGGCGCCGATTTCTGCGAGTCGGCGGTCGATCAGTTCGGCGTAGAGGGTGGCGAGCGCGAGCGCCCGCGGGCCGCGGTTGGCGTCGGCGAATCGGCGCAGACACGCAGCGATCATCTCGGCGCGATCGGTGTCTCCTATAGCGCGGGCGCCTGTGATCTGCGCGATCGCGTCTTCGATTAGCGATCGCGCGACGCCGGCGCGGGCGAGATTCTTCTCGAAGAGCGCCTGTCGCTCTGATTCCGGGAGAGCGGCGAACTCCGCCTCGGACATTTCATAGAGCCGGAGCGAGTCGCGCCAGCCGTCCGCACGGGCGAGCCGGCAGAACGCGTCAACACGCTCGGCGCCGACGGCTGAAGATTCGAGCAGCGCCGCGACAGAATCTTCGCCCGCTGTAGAGGGCGCAGTCATGCCGCCGTGGCGCCGATCCGCGCAGCCGACAGCGGAGATGACCGCGACCAGAGCGACGGCCGCGATGAGGCGCTGGGATGTAAGGCGCGTCATCGGATGAAATTTCCGAGATCGTCCATCCATACTCTCGCGGCGTCCCAGTTCGGGCTGAACGCGCCGGCCTCGGCGTCGGCGGCGCGGAGCGACAGATCGACGATCTCCATGACGATCGTCCCGGCGGGTTGCCCGGTCGCGGGGTCGTAGCCAACGAATGTCACCACTCTCGGCCAGACGGACGCATGCCCGGCGTCATCGAGGAAAGTCGCGTGATCGGCGCACTCGATCGCCATGAGTTTGGTGTCGGAACCGGCGATGCGTTGCTCGACTCTGCGGAGCAGGCCCGCGGCGTCGTACTCGTGCATGAGCACGGTCTCGACGCCGGCCGTCAGCCCGCCAGAAGTTGTGACGAATGTCGAGCCGGCGGATTCCGTCACCGAGATCGGCGCCGGGGGCGTTGTGGCTGCGGCGCGGATGCGAGTAAGGAGCAGGTCGATGTTTTCGTCGTTATGCGGCGCGGTGAATCGGCCGAGTTCCAGGATCGGGTTCGGCAGCGACATGCCGATTGTCCGCTCCGGCGAGCCGACGGACACGGACACCACGCCCGCGTTGTTGGATGTGTAGGAGTAGAAACTGCCGTCGAACGCGACGACGGTGTTCATGCCGGGATACTTCTCTTCGTCGAGAATGGAGACACGCGCCCAGCGGTCGCCGATCGCGCGATATTCGAATGCGCCCTCGATCGGCTCGCCGACGGTGATCCCCGAGCCGGGTATCGGCGTGTTTACGGTCGCGGTCACGCGGGCGGAGAAGGAGATCGACTGAAGGTTGGCGATTTGCTCAGCGAGCCGGCCATGAGGGTCACCAGCGGTGACAATCGAAGGCGCGGCACACACACCGATCAGAACCGCTGACAGGGCGAGCGGAGTTCGCGACGGGAAGCAACGTCCGTGGGGCATAGGGGAATCTCCGTCTTGGGGTATGCCGATACTGCCCGAGTGTCGGCTGTAAACCGACTCTGATCGACGATTATGCGGACCAATCGGCGTGTGTCAATAGTGTTCCTCAAAAAATATTGTTCAAAAACACCGCCTGCCGACCGTGTTATCCTTTATCCCCCAACTTAGTGGCTTCACAATATCCGCCGGGCACGCGGGTACGACCCCAGGACGTGCAGCGTGGCGCATTCGTGCTTGGCGAACGTGATCGCGGCTTTGACCTTCTCGTCCGTGCGGTGGCCCTCGGCGTCGATAAAGAATGTGTATGACCAGTTCTCGCGCCCGCTCGGGCGCTTGTCGATGTGCGTGAGATTGACGCCCGCGCGTTCGAAGATCGAGAGGACGCGGACGAGGGCGCCGGGCTTGTCCTCGGTTGTAAACATGATGGAGGTCTTATCGTCGCCCGAAGGCTCGGCCTCCTGCCGGGCTATGACGAAGAAGCGAGTAAGGTTGTTGGGGTTGTCTTCGATGTCGTCGAAGAGGAGGTTTACGCCGTGGACCCGCCCGGCGAGTGAGGACGCGATCGCGGCGGCGCCGGCGGCGGGGTCGGCGTCCTGCTCCTGCCTGGCGGTCAGCACGGCGCGGCTGGTGCTCGGGGCGGGGACGAGTTCCGCGTTCGGGTATTGCAGCGCAAGCCACTTCCGGCACTGAGCAAAGGCTTCGGGCTTCGAGTGGATCCGTTTCACGTCGCCCGGGGCGCAGTTGGCCAGCAGGCTGTGGCGGATGGTCAGCACTACCTCGGCGTAGACGTGGGCGCGCCCGGCGTTGTCGCGGAAGGCATCCAACGTCTCGACGATCCCCCCGCCCGTCGAGTTTTCTATGGGGACCAGCCCGTAATCGACGTGCCCGCGGATGACCTCGGTGAAGACGCCCTCGATCGCGTGGAGGTCGTCGAACTCGACGGACGAGCCGAACTGCGCGGCCGCGGCCTGGTGGCTGAACGAACCGGGCGGGCCGAGAAATCCGATCCGCAGCGGCATCTCGAGCGCGAACGACCCGCTCATCAGTTCCCGGTAGATCCCCTCGATCGCCCGGTTCGGCAGCGGGCCGGCGTTGAGTTCCAAAGCCCGGCGGAGGACGGCGGACTCGCGGTGCGGGGCGTAGATCGGCGTCCCGGTGTCGCGTTTGAGCCGACCTACCTCGACGACGATCTTCGCCCGCTCGTTGAGAAGTTCGACGAGCCGGCGGTCGACCTCGTCGATCCGCTTGCGGAGGTCTTCGAGAACCGACGGCGACACGGACGGCGGCGGCGCCGAGGACGACGACGGCGAAGTCGGCTCGGCGGTTTCAGGCTTTCGGCTCGCCGGGTTCATACGATCGAACATCATCGGCCCGGGAGCGTCGAAAAGCCAGCCCGGGCGAGAATCGCAACCGGGCGGGCGAATCGCCGAAGTATTCTCCCGGATAAGCCTTGTTCAACAGCCAGCCCATATCGAGCCTGGGCCAGATGGCCGACGCCAGCCTACGGACGCTGCCGCCCGCCGGGCTGGTGATGGTGATCGGTCTGCTCATGGGCGGGCTGCTGATGTGGGCGTTCGGCGGACGGCTGGTCAAGCCGATGTACGGGTTCCTGTTCGGGATCGTCGGCGCCGTGGCCGGGCTGTTTGTGCCCGCGTCGGTAGGGCTGGGGATCAATCCGTATGTAGGGATCGGGGTCGGGGCGGTGGTCGGGGCCTTGGCGGGGATCCTGTTCTTCCGGCTGTCGATGGCTGCGGCGCTGGCGTCGGCTGGGGCGGTCCTGGCGCCTACGGTCGTCGCCGCGGCGATGTGGTTCAACAGCCCGGCCCCAGCCGGGACGCCGAGCGAAGGCTCGGCCCTCGCCGAGAGCGATCTGTTCCTGACCGGCGTCCCCCGCGAGGCCGGCGCCGACGGTGAGACCTCCCGCCTCCCGTGGTTCCTCGAGTCTCTCGGTCCGAGTTCACCCGGGGCGACCGACGCAGCCCTCGGCCTGATCTCCGACGACCCCGCAGTGGAAGAGGCGCTCGACACCGCCGTCGCACTGGCGAGGTCCGCCGCCGATCGGCTCCGGGCGTTCGCCGGGGAACTGCTCGACGAAGGGCGGGCGGCGTGGTCGGGCGTGCCCGAACGGCAACGGCTGATACTCGCGCTCGCCGCGGCGATCGGGGCGCTCGGCGGGTTCGTGCTCGGGATGTCGTTCCCGAAGAAAGTCGCAGCGGTCGGATCGGCGTTCCTCGGCGCCGGGATCTGGGCGCCCACCGCGGCCCGGATCATGACCGACTTTTCCCTCCCCGGCGCCGGGAGCCTGCCCGCCACGGCCCGGGGCTGGCTCGCGCTCTGGCTGATCCTCGCCGCGGTCGGGATGGCGCTCCAGTGGACGGTTCTAGGCCCGAAAGCCGATAAGCCCACACGCGCGGAATAGCCGCGCGATCGTGAGGCCGACGTGAACCCCATCCGCTCCCACGCGCACATCCTGCTCGCACAGGCCGGCTCGGCGCCCGAGGAGATCGCCAACCCCTCACTCCTCGAACTCGCCCGCTCCATGCGAGGCCGACTCGACCTGCTCTGCCATTCCGATTCCTTCGCCGGCCCGCTGACCGACCTGCACCTTATCTGGGCCGCGGTGTTCATATTCCTCGGCGCCCTGTGCGTGCTCAACGGGTACCGCTGGCATAAGACGCTCGTCGTGCTGCTGGCGTCGCTGGGCGGTGTGACGGCGGGGATGGCGCTCGGGCCGCAACTCGGGACGCACTCGGCGGTGACCGGCGGGGCCGCGGCGGCGCTGATCGCGGTCGTCGCGCTCCCCATGATGCGCTACACCGCCGCCCTTCTTGCGGGCCTCGCCGGCGCGTTCCTGGGCGCGAACGCCTGGACCGCGATCACGCAGGATCCGACGCAGCACGTCTTCGGCGCCGTGATCGGGCTGATAGTCTTCGGGATGCTCGCGTTCCTCGCGTTCAAGGTGGCGATCATGTCGTTCACATCGGTGCTCGGCGCCGTGCTGCTGACGGCGGGAGTGCTCAGCGCGCTTCTTAAGATCGAGGACATGCGCGCGGGGCTGCTCGACTCGTTGCGCGAGAGCCAGCGCATCCTGCCGATCATCGTCGGCGTGGTGGCGGTGATCGGCTTCGCGCTCCAGCAGGCGGGCGGGTTCAAAGGCCTCTCCGACGCCGCGGACAGCGCCGACCCCGCGAAAAAGAAGAAACCAGCCCCGGCCCCGGGCGGGTGAACCTGATATCACACAAGACAGTGGCACGGGCGTCCCGCCCGTGCGCTACAAGGCGGCAAGGCTCTCCCTGGTGGCACGGCTCTCCGAGCCGTGCGTGAACAGCGCATATCACGCTTAGAACGCAAAGTCAGAACCAAAGCCCTGCACCGTTCACCCCTCACCCCGGCCCTCTCCCGGGGGGAGAGGGGGTCGCAAACGTGGCACGAGCGCAACAGGTGGGACGGGCCTCCCGCCCGTCTTCCTTACAACAACCCTGATCATGCAGAAACCCCGACCACCGTTGCGATCAGGCCGGGCGTCCCGAATGGCGATGCTGAAAAGATCAATATGATGACGCGAGGCGTTCCATCGTGCGTTCTCATGGCTGAGCCGACTTCACCCCTGACCTCATCGCAACGAACGTCAGGGTCGCAGCAACGAATGCGGGTCTGTTACGCTGAGGTTCGCGCACGGGCGAGACGCCCGTGCCACTGTTATTTCATTCTTATTTTTCTTATTTCCCCTCACTCCCCTCACTCCCCTGATCCCCTGATCCCCCCCTCTCCTCCCCCTCTCCTCCCCCTCTGCGATCACTGCGCCTCTGCGGTGAACCCCGCTTGACGCCCTCCCCGGGTCTTCTACACTTCATCCGGATAAACGGATGAAGCGACAGCCCGACTCCAACTCGCTCGGCTCGGACGCCGCCGATCGGCTCGCCGCCATCGCCGACCCCCTCCGGCTTCGGCTCGCTCGGCTGGTCGAGCAGCGGGAACTCTCCGTCGGCGAACTCGCCAAGGTCGTCCAGACCCCGCAGTCCACCGTCAGCCGGCACCTCAAAGCCCTCACCGACGCCGGCTGGCTCGCGCGCCGGACCGAAGGCACCGCAACTTTATATCAGTTGCTCCTCGACGAACTGCCCGCCGTCGCCCGCGGCGTCTGGCTCGCCGTCCGCGAGCATTCAACCCCCGGCGCCGTCGCCGAGCAGGACGACCGCCGGCTCGAAGCCGTCCTCGCCGAGCGTCGCACGGACAGCCGATCATTCTTCGGCCGCATCGGTGGCGAGTGGGACGACCTCCGCCGGGAACTCTTCGGCGAGTCCTTCACGCCCGACGCCATGCTCGCGCTGCTCGATCCCGCGTGGACGGTCGCGGACCTCGGCTGCGGGACCGGCGACGCCGCCGAACGCCTCGCGCCTTTTGTACGGCGCGTTATCGCCGTCGATCAGTCCGACGCGATGCTCGACGCGGCCAGGCGTCGGCTCGCCCGCTTTGCGAATATTGAGTTTATTTCAGGAGATCTCGAAACTCTCCCGCTCGCCGACGCCGCGCTCGACGCCGCCGTGACGGTTCTCGTGCTGCACCACATCGCCGATCCCCGGGCCGCGCTCGCAGAAATCCGCCGCGTCCTCAAGCCCGGCGGCGTGGCGCTGATCGTGGACATGGCTTCCCACCACCACGACGAATACCGCCGAACCATGGGCCACAAACATCTCGGCTTCTCCCCTATCGCGCTCGAATCATTGTTCGAGGACGCTGGTTTCACCGATATCCGGACGGGGCCGCTCCCGTCCGACCCCGACGCTCGAGGGCCGGGCCTGATCGCTGCGTCCGCTCGGCGCCCGCGCTCGAACAACCCGTCATCATCCGACCACTCACAAATCACATGAACATCGCGCCGATCGGCGCCGGACACAGGAGCACAACCGTGACGACCATCACCGCCCCGAAGACCACTCCCGCCACGTCACCACACAAGGTGCGTGACCTCTCTCTCGCCGAGTGGGGTCGGCACGAGATACGCCTCGCTGAGCACGAGATGCCCGGCCTGATGGCGTCCCGCGCCGAGCACGGCGGCGCAAAACCCCTCAAAGGTTGCCGCATCATGGGATCGCTGCACATGACGATCCAGACCGCGGTCCTGATCGAGACCCTCGTGGAACTCGGCGCCGACGTTCGCTGGGCTTCTTGCAATATTTTCAGCACGCAGGATCACGCCGCCGCCGCGATCGCCGCTGCGGGCGTCCCCGTCTTCGCGTGGAAAGGCGAAACCCTCGAGGAATACTGGTGGTGCACCCTTC
Organism: Phycisphaeraceae bacterium; assembly: GCA_039794205.1. Taxonomy (GTDB): domain Bacteria; phylum Planctomycetota; class Phycisphaerae; order Phycisphaerales; family UBA1924; genus J020. The sequence goes on along the minus strand of JBDIVU010000007.1, from coordinate 154,032 downwards.
AGGCGCTCACCTTCCCCGCCGACGAGAACGGCTCCAACGGCCCGTACACCATCGTCGATGACGGCGGCGACGCCACGCTCCTCATCCTCGAAGGCGCAAAGGCCGAGCAGCGCTTCGCCAAGGACGGCTCCCTCCCCGATCCCGCCTCGACCGACAACGCGGAACTCAAAGTCGTCCTCTCCGTCATCCGCGAGAAACTCCAGGAAGACCCGACTTTCTGGTCGCGCATGATCCCGCATCTCAAAGGCGTCAGCGAAGAGACCACCACCGGCGTCCTCCGCCTGTACCAGCGCGAAAAAGCCGGCACGCTCCCCTTCCCCGCCATAAACGTCAACGACTCCGTCACCAAAAGCAAGTTCGACAACGTCTACGGCTGTCGGCACTCGCTCGTTGACGGCATCAGCCGGGCCGTCGACGTGCTGCTCTCAGGGAAAAAGTGCGTCGTCGCGGGCTACGGCGATGTCGGCAAGGGATGCGCTCAGGCCCTCGTCGGACAGAAAGCCCGCGTCTTCGTCACCGAGATCGACCCCATCTGCGCACTCCAGGCCTGCATGGACGGCTACGAAGTCACGACGATCGAAGACATGCTCGAAACCGGCGACGTCTTCATCACCGCCACCGGCAACAAGGACATCATCACCGCCGAACACATGGCGAAGATGAAGGACAAGGCGATCGTCGGCAACATCGGCCACTTCGACAACGAGATCGACATGGCGGGCCTCGAGAAGTTGGTCGCCGCCGGGACTGTTAAGAAAGTCAAGATCAAGGACCAGGTGCACGAGTTCGTCTTCAAGGCCGACCCCGGCAAGGGGATCAAGGCCCACTCCGTCATCATCCTCGCAGAGGGACGGCTCCTGAACCTCGGCTGCGCGACCGGGCACCCTTCCTTCGTCATGTCCAACTCGTTCTCCAATCAGACGCTCGCCCAGATCGAACTCTGGAAGAACGCCGGCGATTACGAGAACAAGGTCTACCGCCTGCCCAAACACCTCGACGAGCAGGTCGCGCGCCTGCACCTCGATCAGCTCGGCGCCCGCCTGACAACCCTCTCGAAGGACCAATCCGACTACCTCGGCATCCCCGTCAACGGCCCCTTCAAGGACGACCACTACCGGTACTGAACCATTCCGGATTCATCGCAGAGGCGCAGAGAACGCAGAGTAAGAAATGTTTCTGAGCAGCCAGGAATCCGACACATGAAACATATTCACTCATCTCTATTCCCCCTTCACACTCCCCCCTCTGCGCTCTCTGTGCCTCTGCGGTGACCCCATGCCAGCGATGGAACTATCAAGATCGGCCCATCTTCAGATCGCCTTCTTCACGCGGCAACTCGCGGGCTGGTGGTTCTTCATGCTCGGCCGATGGAAACTCTTCGAACTCGACGGCGGCGCCCGCTCAGTCGCCGGCCGGTTCTTCGTCGGTCAGTATGAAGACACTTTTCTTCCGATATGGTCGCTGCGCGCCGCCGGCTGGTTCGACCCGATAGCGGAGTTCATCTGCGGGCTGATGCTGATCCTCGGCGTCGGGGTCCGCCTCGCAACGTGGATCCTCATGGGACTGCTCGTCATGGTGACGTTCGGGCATCAACTTAAGGAGGCGACGTATTCTCTGTCCGGGCACGTCCTGCCCGCGGCGCTCCTGCTCGTCGCGGTCGCGGCTCTCGCCGGGCCGAGGGACGTTCTTACGATCGACTTCTTCCTGCGCCCCCTCTGGCGCCGGCTCAGAAAATAGATCATCCATTCACCGCAGAGGCGCAGAGCGCACAGAGATGAGAATGGTTAATTCCGTACACACAATTTTGCCTACCCGGCCGGCAGCCCCGGCGCCTCGACCCTCACGCTCCCCCGCTGCGCTCTCTGCGCCTCTGCGGTGAACAAAATCGGTGACCCCATGCACATCGCCGACATCTTCAGCCAGCGTCAGACGACCTTTTCCTTCGAGTTCTTCCCGCCGAAGACCGACGCGGGGTCGGACAAACTCTTCGAGGCGATCCGCGACCTCGAACCGCTCCGGCCCGCGTGGGTCAGCGTGACCTACGGCGCCGGGGGGACGACGCGCGACCTCACCCGCCGGCTCGTCCTCCGCATCATGCGCGAGACCAGCCTCGAGGTCATGCCGCATCTTACATGCGTCGCACACACCGAGGCCGAGATCTACGACCTCGTCGAGCAGTACGCGCTCGGCCGCGTGAGCAATATCCTCGCGCTCGGCGGCGACCCGCCCGCCTCGATGCCCGGCTACGACCGCTCGCGCGACGCCTTCCGATACGCCGGCGACCTTGTTAAGTTCCTCCGCGACTTCCGCACACGCCACGGCGGGCGCGCAATCGACGACCCGCGCGGCTTCGGGCTGGGCGTCGCCGGCTTCCCCGAAGGACACCCCGCCACCCCCAACCGCCTCGTCGAACTCGACCACCTCAAAGCCAAGATCGACGCCGGCGCCGACTTCATCGTCACACAACTTTTCTTCGACAACCGCGATTTCGAGGACTTCCGCGAACGATGCGAGATCGCTGGGATCCGCGTGCCGATTATCGCTGGGGTCATGCCGATCACGTCCGAGCAGAACCTTCGGCGAATGGCGGAACTGGCGCTCGGCGCCAGGTTCCCGGCGAAACTACTGCGCGCGATCGCCCGCGCCGACGGCGACGCCGACGCTGTCCGCCGAGTCGGGCTTCACTGGGCGACCGAGCAGTGCCGCGATCTTCTGGACCGGCAGGTGCGAGGCGTGCACTTCTACACGCTCAACTCATCAACCGCGACGCGCGAGATCTACGCGAATCTCGGCGTGAAAGACTCACTCGCGCTCGCCTGAGTCGGCGATCGTCGCGGCTCCCCGCTTGGCCGCGATCATAACAAGCGATAAATCCGCGGGCGTCACGCCTTCCAGCCTCGCAGCCTGTCCGAACGTCGCCGGGCGGAAGCGTGATAGCGCCGCACGCGCCTCCGTCCGAAGCCCGGCGACCATCTCATATTCGATCCACTCGGGCACTCTGCGGTGCTCCATCTCCGCGTGTCTACGGATCTCGGCCCGTTGTCGATCTATGTAGCCGGCGTACTGCCGATCGGCGAGGACGGTCTCCATCGCGGCCCGCTCGACCGCGGCGCAATGCAATGTTGCAGGTAGATTATTTCGTGTTTGATCGTTCCCATGAGCCGGGCCGTCCCCATGAGCCGGGCCGTCCCCGGCCCGGTCTTCCACGAACACGGGCGAGACGCCCGTGCCACTGTTTTCACACACGGGCTTGACGCCAGTGCCACTTTTCTTTGCTGCTTCAAGCGTTAGTTCCAGATCGTCAACCGTGAACCCCGGCCGTTTGAGCGCGTGTCCCAGCGGCTCGCCCGCGATACGGACGCGCTCGATCCGTTCGTTGATACGTTCGATCGACTCACGCCTTGATTTGTAGACATCCCAGCGCGCATCGCACACCAGCCCAAGATCGCGTCCGATCGGCGTCAGGCGGTCCGCCGCGTTGTCCGCTCGGAGCAGCAGCCGGTGCTCCGCCCGGCTCGTGAACATACGGTACGGCTCGATCGGCTCGCGCGTCACAAGATCGTCCATCATAACACCGATATAAGCCTGATCACGCCCGAGCGTGATCGGATCCGCGCCCGCGGCGTGCCTGGCCGCATTCAAACCCGCGAGCAGGCCTTGCCCGGCCGCCTCCTCGTAGCCGCTGGTCCCGTTGATCTGCCCGGCGAAGAACAAGCCGCGCACACGCCTCGATCGGCACGCCGCGTCGAACTCCGTCGGGCGGATCGAGTCGTACTCGACGGCGTAGCCGTACTTAAGAATCTCGGCCCGCTCGCAGCCCGGCATCGAACGCACGATCGCCGCCTGCACGTCCGCGGGCAGCGACGTGGATATCCCGTTGCAATATACGGATTCGTCGCGGTGCGACTCGGGTTCGAGAAATACATGGTGGGCCTCGCGCTCGGCGAAGCGCACAACCTTATCTTCGATGGAAGGGCAGTACCGCGGGCCGGCGGACTCGATCTGCCCGTTGTACATCGGCGCCCGCGCGAGGTTCGCGCGGATCAGGTCGTGCGATTCCGGCGTCGTCCGCGTGATCCGGCACTCAACCTGCGCGAGCGCGGGGAACGTGGGCGCCAGCGGGTTCTGCCCCGCGCGAGTGAGATCGCTGAACGCGCCCGGCGGGGTGTCGCCGGCCTGCCGTTCGAGCGAGTCCCAGTCGATCGTGCTCATGCGCAGCCGGGGCGGGGTGCCGGTCTTGAGCCGACCGAGTTCGAAGCCCGTCTCTCTGAGCCATGCGGGGATCCCGACAGCGGGGGCTTCGCCGTCGCGCCCGCCCGGGGTGCGTTCTTCGCCGCGATGCATCAGCCCGCGCATAAACGTGCCGGTGGTCACGACGACTGCGGGGGCGCGGAGAGTTACTTCTTGTGAAGTTTCCGCGGCGCGGATGATTACGCCGATCGCTTCGCACGGGCGAGACGCCCGTGCCACTGGGATCGGGGTGGCACGACTCTCCGCCCGTGCCACTGGGATCGGGGTGGCACGACTCTCCGCCCGTGCCACTGGGATCGGGGTGGCACGGCTATCTGAGCCGTGGTCGAGCACGGGCGGGACGCCCGTGCCACCATGCTCGCGCACGGGCGGGACGCCCGTGCCACTGTTTGTGCTGCACGGTCGGCACGCCCGCGGCGCCGTCGATGATGCTCCGCCCGACCGGCTGGTTATGATTCTTTCTACGCTGCCTGCAATTATTGTGATGTTATCGCGTGAATGCAGCAGTCGCCGGACGGCCTCGGCGTAGGCGTGCTTGTCGCACTGGCATCGCGGGCCTCGCACGGCCGGCCCGCGCGTCGCGTTGAGTTCCTTGAACATGATGCCCGTGGCGTCGGCTGCGAGGGCCATCAGCCCGCCGAGCGCATCGATCTCGCGGACGATCTGACCCTTCGCCAGCCCGCCGATCGAGGGGTTGCAGGGCATGGCGGCGATCTTCAGCGGGTCGAGGGTGACGATCGCGACCCGTGCGCCTAGGTTCGCCGCTGCCCAGGCCGCCTCGGCGCCGGCGTGCCCGCCGCCCACCACGATGACGTCGAAATCCCGTTTCACAGGGCGGATATTAGCCGGCCGATCGTCCCGGGCTGCCCGCACGACCGCTGGACCGGGCGTCGGCGCCGCCTGCCTCGACGCCGTGCCCGTACCCCCAAATACTGTGGCCGCAAGGCACTATGTTGGGGACACACCGTCGCGTGCGACTAGTCACCGGCCTAGGTGTATGGATTGGGTTGTTAGACTTGATCCCGGCGCAGAATCGGCGTAGACTATGTACGTCTACCAGCGTCAAACACCCCAATTTCATTCATTTTCTATCAATCGCAGTCGCTGTCACGTTCTTCGCCGCGGGTGACTCCAAGCCGAAGCCCCGAGCGAAGAACCCGGTAGAAAGATCCCGACCAGACCGACAACATACGCATTTCTACGGAGCCATCCGATGCATCAGAACCCGAGTCAATCCATGCATTCCGACGACACGTTCCGCCTTGCCTGCGACATCTGCGGGATCGAGACGGCGATTTTTTCCGCCGGCGACACGCTCAAATCGGCGAACGACCCGTGGCTGAAGTCGCGCGGCATGGACGCGGCGACAGCGACCGGCGCACCGGCGCAGCGCTGCTGGCCCGCCGACGACGCGAGTGAGAGAGTCGCTCTCATCGCGCGCGTCCGCCGATCCGGAGTCCCGGTGCTCTTCCAAGAGCAGCAGAACGGCCGATCCATCGAATCCGTGCTGATCCCGCTCGTATCAGGCGACGTCATGGCGTTGAGCAGCCCGACCGGGTTCGACCGAGCATCCTGGCCCGCCCGGCTACCCCGCCCGGAACTCGTCGGAGAAGCCGCCGACGCCGCCGAACGCGTCGCCAATCTCTCCCGGCGTGAGCGAGAGGTCTTCGTCCTCCTCGCCGGCGGCAAGTCCATCAAGCAGGTCGCCGAGACACTCGGTCGCAGCGAAAAAACCATCGAAGGCCACCGCGACTCCATCTACCGCAAACTCAACGTCCGCAACCGCGCCCAGATCGCGGTCCTCGCGATCGCGTCCGGCTTGCTCTCCTCGCGGGCCGCGGGGACGATGCAAGGCTGATCCCGCCGCGCGCGGCCGGCACGGTCGCCCGGCGTCAACCGGAGCGACCGACATGACCAACCACCAACACCCGACCGGCGCGGTCACCGACCTCGCCGGTCATCTCACTTACAGCGAGTACCTCGCGCTCGACCGCCTGCTCGACGCGCAGCGGCCGCGCTCAAACCCCCCGCACCACGACGAACTCCTGTTCATAATCCAGCACCAGACGTCCGAACTATGGATGAAACTTATCATCCACGAACTGCGGGCGGCGATCGCGCACATCCGAGCCGACGAACTCGAGCCTTGCTTCAAGATCCTCGCGCGCGTCAAGCATGTGCAGTCGCAACTTTCGAGCCAGTGGTCGGTGCTCGCCACGCTCACGCCGAGCGAGTACATGCAGTTCCGCGGCGTGCTGGGGCCGGCGAGCGGGTTCCAGTCCGCGCAGTACCGCGCCATCGAGTTCCTGCTCGGCGCCAAGGACGCCGCGATGCTGGCGGTGCATCGGCACGACCCGGCTGCGCACGCCGGTCTTGATGCGCTGCTGCGCTCACCGTCCATCTACGACGAGTTCCTCCGCCACCTGAGCCGGCGCGGCATGGCGATCCCCGCCGACGTCGCCGAGAGAGATTTCAGCGGGGTGCGCGCGTCGGACCCGCGCGTCGTCGCGGTGCTACGCGCGATCTATGAAAACCCGCGTTCGCACTGGGACGCCTACGAAATGGCGGAAAAACTCGTGGACATCGAGGAGAGCATGCAGGTCTGGAGGTTCAGGCATCTTAAGACTGTCGAGCGGATAATCGGCTTCAAGCGCGGTACGGGCGGGACAGCCGGCGCCGCGTACCTCCGCCACGCCCTCGACCACCGCTTCTTCCCGGAACTTCTCGATGTAAGAACCGAACTCCGCGAGGCGCAGTGACGCGGGGCCTTGCGTCGCTCAGCCGCCGGATCGGCTCGGCGCCGGGAAGACGAGGGCGAAGTCGCTCCCGACGCCCGGGTCGGAGTGCGCGTCGATCCGGCCCCGGTGCTCGGCCATGATGCGCCTGGTGATCGCAAGCCCGAGCCCCGCGCCGCCGGCGCGCATCGAAACATAAGGATTGAAGATTTCCTTGAGCCGATCCGGCGAGACGCCCGGGCCGGTGTCGATGACGTGCAGCACCGCGACCGGTTCGCCGGATTCCGTCCGCCGTTCGGTGCGAAGGATCAGTTCACGCCGGGCGCCGTCGGCGGTCGGCGCCGCGGACATAACCTGCGCCGCGTTGAGCATAAGATTCAAGGCGGCCTGCTTGAGATGCTTCACATCGGCGAGGGCGAAGATCGGCGCCGAGCCGGGTTCGATGCGGAGCCGCACGCCCGCCGCCGCGGCTTGCGGCGTGAAGAAATCCGCGAGTTCCTCGGCGACAACATTAAGATCCACTTCGGCAGGCTCGACGTGCAACGCGCCCGCGAGCCGGAGGAAATCATCGAGGATGTCGCGCAGCCGTTCCACCTCGCGCCGGAGCACATCGACCCGGCGTGCGAGCCGACCCCGCTCGGCGGCGTCGATGGGCAGTTCTTCGATCGCCTCGCGGATCAGTTGCGCGTTCAGGCCGATCGTTGATAAGGGGTTCTTGATCTCGTGCGCCAGCCCGCCGGTCATGGCGCCGAGTGACGCGAGTCGCTCGGCCTCCTGCTGACGGCGCTCGGCCCGGCGGGCCCGCGCGTTGGACCGCCGGAGCACGACCGCGCCGATCGGCGCCGCCAGTATCAACCCCGCCAGGATGCCGAGTAAGAACCAGACCTCCATCGCGGGTCAAGGATAGATCACCGGGGCCGATCGTGTCCGATGCGGCCGCTACCGCCATCGACACTCTTGCAAACCCCGACTACCGCCGGAAGATGGCCGGGGTGTGTGGGACACGGTGCTGTGAGCATCTCGCGCAGTTGGGCGGTCAGCCAAAGCCCGGGGATTTATCCCTGGGCCGAAGACGTAGTTTGCAAGTGAAACTCAACAACCCGGCTCGGAGAGCCGGGCCACCCCGGAGCCGGGCTGTCCCGAGCCGGACCGTCCCCGGCCCGGTCATTGGTCATACTGCGCAACAACATCATAAACGCACGGGCGAGACGCCCGTGCCACCATTGTTTGCTTCACACGGGCGGGACGCCCGTGCCACCATTGTTAGTTTCACACGGGCGGGACGCCCGTGCCACTGTTATTAGTTTCACACGGGCGGGACGCCGGCGCCACTACGGGACGCGCCGCGTCGGGCGCGAGAACTGATCGGAGCGAGTTCGGATCTACGCGAGTTTCAGCGCCTCGGGCTGCGGGCGTAGCCGGCGCGTGAGCGCACAGTGACCTCCGGATCCTCACGGCGTTCGACGCGCGAAGCCTGCCAGCCTTTGTCCGTGTACTCGGCGTCGTAGTTGACGTTGGACCCGTCGCGGAGGACGCGGTACCCGTCGCCTTCGATCTTCGAGAAGTGGACGAAGATGTCCTGCCCGTCGGGTCCGATGATGAACCCGTAGCCTTTCCTCGGATCGAACCATTTGACGACCCCGTCGCCGCCTTCGATCCGCTTCACAGAATCGTTTGTCATGTTTCGCCCCGCCTTGAACATCGCCGGCGCCGTCGAGAGCGCGGCCCCGCTGCGTCGCCGCCTTTCAAACCCGATGCGATCCGCGGCTCACGCCGCCCGGACGGTCTCGGATCGACGCCTAGCCCTGGCGTCGGACCGTCCGAGAATAATCGCGTCAGGATGAAAAAAACAGCGATCGAGGCATCCCCGATCGCTGTCAGACTATCAGATCGACCCGTTCGGGTCAATGATTATTCTTGATGCATCGGCGCGGTATGAATCACCCGCCCGCCGACGCCGGCTCGGCCTGTTCCGCTTGTTCGCGCAGGATGGCCTTGCGGCTGAGTTTGATCCGGCCCTGATCGTCGACGTTGATCACCTTCACGGTGATCTGGTCGCCGATCTTCACGACCTCCGTCACGCTCTTGACGTACCCGTCGGCGAGTTCGGAGATGTGGCACATGCCGTCGGTCCCCGGGGCGATCTCTACGAACGCGCCGAAGTCCTTGACCGAAACGACCTTGCCCGTGTACACCGATCCGACCTTGACCTCCGCGCCGAGCGCTTCGATCTCGGCCCTGGCGCCGTCGATCGAAGGCCCGTTCGGGCCGGCGATCGTGACCGAACCATCGTCTTCGACGTCGACCGTGACGCCCCACCGCTCCTGAATCGAGCGGATGGTCTTGCCGCCCGGGCCGATGAGTTTGCCGATCTTCTCGGGGTCGATGCGGAGAGTCTCGAGCCGGGGCGCGAACGGGCTGACCGTGGCGCGCGGCTCGGCGATTACCGCCTCCATCTGATCGATGATCTTCAGCCTTGCCACGCGTGCAAGGTCGAAGATCGTTCGGATCTCGTCGATGCCAAGCCCGCGGGCCTTGAGGTCGAGTTGCACGCCGGTGATCCCTTCGCGCGAGCCGGAGACTTTGAAGTCCATATCGCCGAAGAAGTCCTCCTCGCCGATGATGTCGATGAAGTGCAGGAGTTTGCCGTTGTCGTCGGTGACACGGCCGACGGAGATGCCCGCGACGGTCGCTCGGATGGGGACGCCCGCGTCCATGAGCGCCAGGCACCCGCCGCACACCGACGCCATCGACGACGAGCCGTTGGACTCCGTGATGTCGCTGACGAGGCGGACCGTGTAGGGGAACTCCTCGGCGCTCGGGAGGACGCCGAGCAGCGAGCGCTCCGCGAGGGCGCCGTGACCTATCTCACGCCGGCCCGGGCCCATGATCCGGCCGGCTTCCCCCACGCAGAACGGCGGGAAGTTGTAATGCAGCATGAACTTCTTGGCGTACTCCGGCGTCAGCCCGTCGACGATCTGCTCGTCGCGCCCGGTCCCGAGCGTGCAGGACACCAGCGACTGCGTCTCGCCGCGCTGGAAGAACGCCGACCCGTGGGTGCGCTCGAAGATCCCGACTTCCATCTCTAGCGGGCGGATCTCGTCCTTAGCCCGGCGGTCGGCGCGGATGCCCTTCTCGATCATAAGTTTCCGCGTGACCTTCTTTTCAAGATTGCGGAACGCTTCTTTCGCCTGCGCCCGGCGTGCGACGGAGTTCTTCCAGGCAGCCACGTCCTTGTCGGTGATCTCGGGGAAGTGCTCGTCGAGGAAGGCGTCGCGGATCTCACGAACGCGCACGCCGCGATCGTCTTTGCCGGGAATCTGCCGGGCTTCGAGGAGCGCCGCTTCGCACTGCTTCTTCGTCTCGGCGATGATGTCCTCGGCGGGCAGGCGGAGGTCGCCGGCTTTCTTTTCCTTGCCCGCTTTCTTTATAAGTTCGCCGATGAGTTCGAGGGTCTCGTTGATGTGCCTGTGGCCGAACTCGATCGCGCCGACCATCGCGTCCTCGGGGATCTCCGCAGCGCCGACCTCGATCATGTTCAATCCGTCGTCGTGCCCGCTGAGCACGAGGTCGAGATCGGAATAAGCAAGTTGCGTCACCGTCGGATTGATGACGAACATCGGCCCGTCGTCGGTGAAGATGCGCCCGACGCGGACCGTGGCGATCGGCCCGTCGAAGGGCGCGTCAGAGAGCGCGAGCGCCGCGGACGCCGCCGTCCCGGCGAGCACGTCCGTGTCGTTCTCGCCGTCGTGGCTCATCACCCAGCACTGGATCTGGATCTCTTCGATGAACCCGTCGGGGAAGAGCGGGCGGATCGGGCGGTCGATCATCCGCATGGTGAGGATTTCTTTTTCGTTCGGCGCGCCTTCGCGTTTGCGGAACCCGCCCGGGAACTTGCCCGCGGCGCTGGTGCGCTCGCGGTAGTCGACCTGGAGGGGGAAGAAGTCCAGCCCCTCGCGGGCCGGGGCGCGGACGACCGTGGCGAGCACGGTGCTACCGCCGTAGGTGGCGACCACGGCGCTCGAGGCGAGTTTGGCGACCTTCCCGGTTTCGAGGATCAGCGTGCGGCCGCCGATTTCCTTCTCGACGCGGACATGTGACATCTTGCGATTCTCCTGCGATGGACGCGAACCCGATCGAAATGCCCGGACGGCGTGCGGGCGGCGGGATCGCGCGGTGTGAGTGCGGCTTGTGAGCCTGCCCGATCGCAGAAGGCAGCGGGCCTGAGACGCGTCGCGCGCGTCCCGGGCCTGCCGCCGTCGCGTGGACCGGCTCGGCCTTGCCGTCTGTCTGGATACGAAAAAGCCCCGCGCGCCTTCACGCACGGGGCTTTGTGACTTACTTTCGCAGGCCGAGTCGCTGGATCGTCGCCCGGTATGCTTCCGCGTTGGTACGCGCCAGGTAGCGCAGCAGGCGGTTGCGCTTGCCGACCATCAGCACCAGCCCGCGCCGGCTGCTGTGATCGTGCTTGTGCGATTTGAGGTGATCCGCGATCTGGTTGATCCGTTCCGTCAGGATCGAGATCTGGACCTCCGGCGAGCCGGTGTCCGTGTCGTGCCGACGGCTGTCGCCGATGACTTGTTGACGTTCCTGAAGTTCAAGCGCCATGAATATTCCTGCCCGTGCTCCGGGCGAACTTACGCCGCGACCGACCGGCGAGCGAACGCCGACCCTCCGCCGCGACACGATTGACCCATTCCACAGCCCGTCGCCAGCGATCCCGCCCGACGGGTCAAGCCGATCATACTAGAGTCCGCGTCCCCCGGCATCAACCGGGCGCCCCCCGGGACAGAACCGCCGGGATCGCCCGTCAGGCTCACCCGAAGACCTTCTCGACGGTACCCTTCTGCCCGCATGGAACTCTCCCGCCGCGCCCGTTCCCTCCCTTCGTCCACGACGCTGGCCGTCCTCGGGCGTGCGAAGGAACTCCGCGCCCAAGGCGTCGATGTGCTCGCTTTCGCCGCGGGCGAGCCTGATTTCGTCACCCCCGAGCCGATCCGCGCCGCCGCGATCCGCGCCCTCGAAGCCGGCCTGACCTTCTACGCCCCCGTCCCCGGCGACCCCGACGCCCGAGCCGCGATCGCGGACAAACTGACTCTTGAAAATCAGATCCCCGGCGTGACCGCCGACCACATCGTCATAACCACCGGCGGCAAGCACGCTCTCTACCTCGCGTTCCAGTCCCTTATCGACCCGGCGTTGCCCGACCGCCCAGCCCAAGAGGTGATCGTCCCCACCCCCGCGTGGGTCTCGTACGCCCCGCAGATCCGCCTCGCCGGCGGGCGCGTCATCGAACTCCCCGCCGGCGCCGATCAGGGGTTCAAGGTCACGCCCGAGCAGATCGCCCGCGCGATCACGCCGCAGACCCGCGTGTTCCTCTTCAACTCTCCCAGCAACCCCTGCGGCGTGACCTACTCCCCCGACGAGGTCGCCGCGATCGCCCGCACCCTCGCCGAAGCCGCCCGCACGGTCGCACCCGACCTTGTCGTCGTCACGGATGAAATATATGAAAAACTAGTCTTCGACGGCGCCCGGCACGTCTCCCTCGGCTCGTTCCCCGAGATCGCCGAGCGCACGATCACCATCAACGGCCTGTCCAAGGCGTACGCGATGACCGGCTGGCGCGTCGGCTACCTCGCCGGGTCTGGCGAGTTCGGCCTGTCCGTCGCCGCCGCCGTCGCGCGCCTCCAGAGCCAGACCACCACCAGCATCCCCGCGTTCATCTACCCCGCGATCCGCGTCGCCCTTTCGCAATGCTCGGACGAGATCGAAACCATGCGCGCCGCGTTCGAGTCCCGAGGCGCCGTCATGCACGAACGCCTCGCCGCGATGCCCGGCTTCGTCTGCCCGAAACCGACCGGCGCTTTCTATCTGTTCCCCGATATCGCGGCGCTGTTCGGCAGGGTCAGCGCGGGCGGACGCCGGATCGAATCACCGCTCGATTTCGCCGAGGCGCTGCTGCTCGAACACCACGTCGCCGCGGTGCCGGGCGAGGACTTCCTGGGCCCCGGGCGCCGCTGCGTCCGCTTCAGTTTCGCATGCTCGGAAGACCACATCCACCAGGGCATGGACAGAGTGGAAGCCTTCCTCACAGGCCTGCGCTGATCGACAATAAACTTAAGTAATATGTGCATACCCTCAGTGGCACGGGCGTCTCGCCCGTGTGATCCGGGTGGCACGGCTCTCCGAGCCGTGCAGATGAGTCGGACTAATAACGATCGCCTCGCGAACAACGCATAAAGCCCAGGGATAAATCCCTGGGCTTTGGAAGTCTCGCATCCGGCGCGCGATCCACACCGTTCCCAGTTCGCGCCGCTGCCCTGCCCCCCACCTCCAACGGGTAGTCGGGCTTTGTATCCGATGCCCTGCCGCCCGGCCGACCCGCACGCCCCTATACTCCCCGCCATGCACTACGACTCGCACAGGCCGGTGATCGAGAGCCTCGAGGCGCGGATTTTGACCATCCGCGACTCTCTTTAACTGGGACACCAAACTAGCCCGGCTCGCGGAACTCGACGAGCGGATGGGCGCCCCGGACTTCTGGAACGACCAGGAAGCCGCGCAGAAAATCATCTCGGAGATGAAACTCATCAAGGCGCAGACAGAGCCGGTCCGCGCCGCCGGGGACGAACTCGACGACGCCAAGGTCGCTTACGAACTCGCCAAGGAAGCCGGCGACGCGGAACTCCTCGCCGAGGCCGACGAAGCACTCTTCAACCTCGAACATACCGTTGACAACCTCGAGATCCGCTCGCTGCTCTCCGGCCCGCACGACCACCGCGACTGCTTCATGACCATCAGCGCCGGCGACGGGGGCACCGAAGCCAACGACTGGGCCGAGATGCTCTTCCGCATGTATCTTAAGTTCTTCGACCGCCATCCCGAATGGAAGATCGAGGAACTCGCCCTCCAGCACGGCGCCGAGATCGGCATCGACTCCGTCACCCTCCACATCAAAGGCCCTTTCGCCTACGGCTATCTCTCCGCAGAACGAGGCACGCACCGCCTCGCTCGCGTCAGCCCCTTCAACGCGCAGGGCAAACGGCAGACTTCCTTCGCAACCGTCGACGTCACCCCCGAGTTCGAGGAGACCGACCTCGAAATCCCCGAAAAAGACCTCGATATTTCCTTCTTCGCCCGGTCCAGCGGCCCCGGCGGGCAGAACGTCAACAAGGTCGCCAGCGCCTGCCGAATCATCCACAAGCCCACCGGCATCGCCGTCGTCGCCAGCACCTACCGCGATCAGCCTCAGAATAAACGCCAGGCGATGACCGTCCTTACGGCGAAACTCGAACTCCTCGAAGAAGAGAAGCGTCAGAAGGAGATGGACGAGGCGACCGGCGGCGCCGTCGATCGAGGCTGGGGCACACAGATACGCTCGTACGTCATCTACGACAACCGCGTCAAGGATCACCGCACCGGCTACGAGGTCGGCAACCCGCAGACCGTGCTCGACGGCGGGGTCCAGCCGTTCATCGACGCCGAACTCCAACGCCGCCGGAAATCCAAGGCCGAGACAACCGCCAAAGCCCGGTAAAGCCGCGCCAGCCTGAAACCACCGCCGGTTCGATCCGAAAAACCCGCTACGGGTCGCCGCCCCGATCAGGAGCCTGCTCATGGAACCGATGGTATTCGCGATCGTCGTCCTCGGCATGATATTCTTGCTGGTGCTGATGGGCGGGATCTTCCGATTCGCCCTCCAGGACGACACACGCAAGGCCGGCGTCAAACTCGAAATCGAGCGCGAGCGCACCCACCGAGACATCGCCGCGCACGTCGCGTCCGGCTCGCTCACCCCGGACGACGCCGAGCGCCTGATACTCGCGATGGGCCAGGCCGACGAAGCATCGATCACCGCCGCGAGAGACGCAGCGAACACGAGCGCCCGTCCAGCCGCTGCGCGTTGACTCTGGGTTTCGGATCTCACACACAAAGCTATCGGGGCGGCTCCCGCATACAAAGTCAAAGCCCAGGGATTCAATCCCTGGGCTTTCATTTCCTGATTGTCTGAACTGTGATACTCGGACCCTTATCCCGGTTTGACTACACTGCTTTCATGACCGCCACGACACAGACGAAGCCACCATTCACACCGTCGGCTCGCTTGCGTTCACTCCCGCCGTACCTCTTCGCGGAGGTTGATCGTAAGAAGCGCGCCAAGCGCGCCGCGGGCGTCGATCTCATCGACCTCGGCGTCGGCGACCCCGACCGCCCGACGCCCGGCTTCATCATCGAAGCCCTGCGCCAGGCCGTCACTGACTCCGCGACCCACCGCTACGCCCCGGGCCGGGGCATCCCCGACTTCCGCCGAGCCGCCGCCGATTTTCTCCGCGAGCGTTTCGGCGTCAGCGCCGACCCCGATCGTCACATTGTCTCGCTGCTCGGCTCGAAAGAAGGGATCGGGCACCTGCCGCTCGCCGTGCTGAACCCCGGCGACGCTGTGCTCGTCCCCGATCCCGGGTACCCCGTCTACACCAGCGGCGCGATCTTCTCCGGCGCCGATCCTGTCCCCATGCCGCTCCGCGCCGATTATTCGTGGACGCCCGACCTCGGCGCGATCGCCCCGGACGCCCGCCGCCGGGCCCGGCTGATCTGGGCGAACTACCCGAACAACCCGACCGGCGCGACGGTCGATATAACATTTTTCGACCGGCTGCTCGAGTTCTCATCCGCCCACGACATCATCGCAGCGTCAGACCACGCCTACAGCGAGATCTACTTCGACAGCCCCCCGCCGTCGCTGTGGCAATCGCCGAACGCCGACCTCGATTCGACCGCGGCGATCGAGTTCCACTCGCTGAGCAAGACGTTCAATATGACGGGCTGGCGCATCGCGTTCGCCGTGGGCCGACCGGACATAATCGACGCGCTCGCCGCGGTTAAGGACAACCACGACTCGGGCACATTCGCCGCGATCCAGCGGGCCGGCGCCGAGGCGCTCCGCGGCTACCGCCACCCGGACGTCACGGCGATGCGCGATGTCTACCGCGAACGCCGCGACGCGCTGATCCCCGGCCTGCGCGCCCTCGGCTGCGAGGTCGCCCCGCCCGGCGCCGGCTTCTTCGTCTGGGCCAAGTGCCCGCCGGGCGTGGACTCCATGACCTTCGTCGCACGCTGCCTCGACGAGGCGGGCGTCGTCCTCGTCCCCGGCTCGGGCTTCAGCCGTCACACCGGCGACTGGTTCCGCGCCGCGCTGACCGTCGAGGTCGCACGCATCGAGGAAGCGGTCGCGAGACTCGCGAAACTCGCAAAGTAGTCCACTTATTCAAAATATAAACGCATAAAGCCCAGGGGTTCATCCCTGGGCTTTGTCAAATCATATTGATATATAATTTTTGATTACTTCAACGCAATCTCGAAATTCTTCGCCACGCGGTCCCAGTTGACGATGTTCCAGAACGCGGCGATGTAATCCGGGCGCCGGTTCTGATAGTTCAGGTAATAAGCGTGCTCCCAGACATCGAGGCCGAGGATCGGCGTCGCGCCGGCGGCGTCGCACGCGCAGCCGCCGCCGCCGCAGACCATCTGCCCCATGATCGGGTTGTCCTGATTGGCGGTCGAGCAGACGATCAGCCCCCCGCTCTTGACGCACAGCCAGGCCCAGCCCGACCCGAACCGGTTGGCCGCGGCGTCGGCGAACTTCGCCTGGAACTGTTCGAACGACGAGAACGCCTTGTCGATCGCCCGGGCGAGGTCGCCGCCGGGCTTCCCGCCGCCGCCGTTGCCCGCCGGGGCAAGGATCTCCCAGAACAGGCTGTGGTTGTAGTGCCCGCCCAGGTTGTTCCTCACCGCGGTCCGCTTGTCGTCCGGCAGGTCAGACAGGCTCCGCAGCACGTCCACGGGCGCCAGATCGGCGAATTTCGTCCCCTCGAGCGCGGCGTTCGCCTTGGCGACGTACCCCCCGTGGTGCTTCCCGTGATGGATCTCCATCGTCCGCGCGTCAATATGAGGCTCCAAGGCGGCGAACGAATACGGCAGGTCGGGCAGTGTAAAGGCCATTTGCAGGCTCCTTTCGAGGTTTTTTGACTTTGTCACGCTCGCACACGGGTTCGGATGCGCACCGCAGCGTCCCGGCAGAGTCTATCCCATCCGTCGGCGCCGACACCCGCCCGCGGGGACATCTCTGCGATCCCGCGGGCGGGAATCGAGCGGAAATATCTGGAATGATTCCAAGAACTGGAACAAAACGGCCCTCTCGCCGTATCACAGTGTGCAGCGGAGGTCAAGGCCACGGGGCCGGGCCGGCACGCCGCCGGGGGATTCTGGCCCCGGAGCGAACGCCGATCCGATCCCCTATGAGCATCCGTGACCGCCGCGATGCGCCAGGGCTTGGACCGCGAAAGCGCGGGACCGCAACGCATCCAGCCGAACCGGGAAGAACGAACACCTCGTGCGAGTACACGAGAAGACGCAGCATGATCAAGCAGGACCGCACATCCCGATCCCCGCTCGCCCAGGCCGGCCGTCGCCGCCGGGTTGGGGTCAAGCCCGCCGGCGCCCGCCCGCGGTCGGCGCGATCCCTCACCCCCGCCGAGGAGACCACCCTCCGCCGGATCCTCGCCAAGGAGCAGGACTACATCCACTCGGACGAGTTCCTCCGCGACGACGCCGAGAAGCGGATCTACGACGAAGCGCCCGATATCCAGAAGCCCGACACCTCCTGGTACCAGCCGGTGATGGACGACCTCTCCCGCGGCGAGCGCAACCGCGCCGCTTCGAGCAGCCAGGTTCTACTCTCCGCTGCTCAGGAGAGGGTTCTCTTCTTCCAGTTCAACTACGCCCGCTACCGGATCCGCAAGATCCAGGACGAGATCGCCGCGTCGCTCGACCGCACGCCGACGCTGGATCAGGCGCGTGAGATCCTCCGCTGGAACGATGTCGCCGAGCGCCTCCGCGAGCAGATCGCCAACACCAACCTCGCCCTCGTCCTCGCGATGGCCAAGCGCACCCGCCTCAGCGAGGTGGACTTCGCCGAGATGGTCTCCGAGGGCAACATGGCCCTCCTCCGCGCCGTGGACAAGTTCGACGCGGAGCGCGGCTTCAAGTTCTCCACGTACGCCTGTCGGGCGATCCTCAAGGCCTTCAGCCGCCAAGGCATGAAGCAGACCAAGCACCGTCAGCGTTTCCCCGCGGAGTACGACCCCAAACTCCAGCGTTCGGACTACGTTGAATCCAAGCGTCTCGAGCGTGTGCGTGACGACGCCGCGGAACTCCGCCGGATCGTGCTCGAGAACACCGCCGACCTTTCGGACATCGAGCGCACCGTGATCGAGCACCGTTTCGGCATCGAGACGCCGCTCGAAAACGACAAGCCGCTGACCCTGGAACAGATCGGCAAACTCATCGGCGTCACCAAGGAACGCGTCCGCCAGATTCAGAACAAGGCCCTCGCCAAACTCCGCGAGGAAATCGAAGAAACCGAAGAAAGCGAGAGCGAAGAAGGCCCGTCCGACTCCGCCGCCGCCACTGACAAACCTACGACCGCCGCTGAGAAAATCAAGGACGACTTCGTCACAGGCTTCGGCCTCAACTGACAAATCCAATCAACATCAACAACCCAGTGGCACGGGCGTCCCGCCCGTGCTTATATCTCCCCAGTGGCACGGGCGTCCCGCCCGTGCGAACCTCAACCCAATCTCAATACCAAAGCCCAGGGATCAAATCCCTGGGCTTTTCTCTTGCGTGCGCTGATCGAGCGTCGCTCACTCCCCCGGCTCTCTCGAAACCCCCGCCCGCGCCGCGATCGCGGCGCGCAGCTTCTCAGAAGTCTCGGGTCGGCTCAGTTCCCGCTTGCCGAACCCGGGCAAAGCGCCCGCCGCCGTCGCCGCCTGCTGCGCCTCGGGGTAGTTGCTCACCAGAAGCATCGGCGTCGCCACGCCTTCCCCAGCGAGCCGACGGATCAACTCGATCCCGTCCTTGTCAGGAAATCGCCCGTCGAGCGCCCGGTTGACCAGCAGCGCCGCAGCAGCGCCGAGCCGATCGCGCAGATCGCGTTCGCTGTTGACGCGCACCGCCGACGCCCCCGCCGACTCCACCAGCCTCGTCAATCCGAATGAATCAGGCACGCAATGCCCGACCAGCAGCACGATCGGCCCGTCGCTCACAGTCGCGCTCCTTCGAAAAAGTTTCCCGAGTATCACCCGCGGTCGTCCTTCCCCGCCGATCGCCCGCGCGCCGACGCTTCACGCTTCATACTCACAAGCCCGGCGCCGATGTCCAGCCGGACCGATTCGGGCCACGTGAAGAATCTTTCGTGTGTCGCGACGTCGCGGATCGCCTCGATCGCGGAGTTGACCCTTCTCTGCGAGAGCCGATCCCGACCGGCGCCGCCCGCCAGCCTCGCGTACGCCGAGCGCAGCCCGTCGCCGATCACGACCCGCCGTTCCGCCGCGATTTTCTCGCGCTGCCAGGAGAACCCATCCCCGAACACCACCCGCGCCCGATCCTCGACCAGACCCGCCGCATCCGCGAGCAGTTCCGCCGACTCCGCCGCCCGTCGAACCGCTCCGGGCCTGACCGCGAGCACCGCGGGTGTAACGTTGTGCCTGATCGCCGCCCGCGTCCGCGTCCGATCATCATTCGTCCGATCGTGGCGCCATTCGACGCCGGCGAGTCGGCACATCCGCTCGCAATCCTCGCGTTCTACGCCGAGCATCGGCCTGACGAGCGTGACGCCGAGCGCCACCTCGCGCGATCGCACCATCCCCCCGGCCCCTCGAGGCCCGGCCCCTCGCGCCAGCGCCATCAACACCGTCTCGAACTGATCCCCCGCGTGCTGCCCGGTCGCGATGAATCCGCACCGCGCCTCCGCAGCCATCTCGACGAGAGCCTCAAGCCGACCACGACGAGCCGACGCCTCCGCGTTCCCGATCTCCGCGCGGAGCGACCTTTCAAAGAACCCCGCGCCGAGCGCCCCGGCCAGATCACGAACCATATCCCGATCCGCCCCGGACTCCGCCGCCGACCTCATGCTGTGAACCACATGCCCGACCTCAACACAGCCCGGCGCCGCCGCTGTGAGCGCAACCGCCAGCGCGACCGAATCCGCCCCGCCCGAGCACGCCACCAGCGTCCGCCCGCCTCGCGTCAGATCACGCCACGAGCGAACCACCGCCCGCGCAGCCCGATCCCGCCGAACTCCGGTGAGGTCGAGCCGGATCGCATCGCCGACATGTCCAAAACTGTGCGCCACGACCGAATCATACCGATGCAGGTCGAACTCCCGTCGGCGTCGCGTCGGGCGCACTCCATGCACAACCTGCTCGAATCATTCCGCGTCACCGACCAAGCCGCCACGCTCGCCGCCGGCGGCATCCTCTCGCCGGGCATGCTCACCGCCGCGGGAGTCCTGCTGATCACCGTGTGCATGATGAGCCTGCTCCGCCGAAAGATGAAGACCCGTGTCGGCGTCGATCCCCATCTGCACGCGCGCGAACGACTCAGCAACGCTCGCGCCGACCGCGACGCCCGGCGCTCCATCGAGGACACCGTCGTCGAAGCCGAGGAACTCACACGCCGGCTCGTCGCGCACCTCGACACCAAGTCCGCCCGGCTAGAGGAACTGATCCGTCAGGCGGACGACCGCATCGCGCGCCTCGCCGGCGCCGTCGCCCCGGACGCCTCCCGCGACAGCGACAGCGCAGCCCGGCCGGAAGTTGAACCGAGGAAGATCGTCCACCGCGCAGCGCAGCCCGCCTCCCGGACGCCTCGACAATCGCGCCTCGCCGACCCAGTCAGCGTGGACATCTACCGCCTCGCCGACGAAGGCCTCCCCCCCATCGAGATCGCCCAGCGCCTCAGCGAAGGCGTCGGCAAGGTCGAACTCATCCTCGCCCTGCGCGAGAACTGACTCATCGAACTGTTACTTCCCCCTCACTCCCCGCCGATCGTTTCGACCGTGATCCGACCGTTGCTCGTCGACACCACGGACGTCGGCCCGCCCTCGCCGAACCTCAGCACCGCGTGATTACGCCGCGCCGACATGCGTTTGACATTCATCGGCGTATCAAAACTTATCCCGCCGTTGGACGTGTCGAGCACCAGTTCCCCGCGGAACGTCGGCGACACCGCCAGCCGCACGCCCCCGTTCGACGTGTCGATCCGCACCGGCCCCTCTGAATGCTCGGCGAGTTCCACCGTCACGCTCCCGTTCGACGTGTCAACCTCCACCGGCCCAGACACGTTCCGCAGCGTCACCCGGCCGTTGCTCGTGTCCGCGAACACCGGCCCGACATGATCCGTCACCGTGATCGCGCCGTTTGAAGTATCCAGCCGGGCCTCACCTTCAAGCCCGGCGATCGACAGCGCCCCGTTGCCCGAATCCAGCCGCACGCCGTACGCACCAGGCGTCTCGATCTCGAACGAGCACCCCTCGTTCGACAGCGGGCGCCCGTCCGCCCACGCCACGCGGATGACCAGTGTCCCCGCCGCGTCGTGCTCAGCGATCAGCCTCGTGGCGTCGAGCCGTGCCTGCGATTGCGCCTTCAGCCTCGCGGTGATGCGAACCACGTCGCCGTCGGCTCGGCGGACCGTCACCGCGCCGTTGCGCGACTTTACATCAAGCCCCATCGCATCGAAATAATCCGTTTCTATGAATCGTGTCTCTTCGACCGTCGGCGCCAGCCCCGCGAAACCGCAACCGCCGACCCCCGCCAGCCCGATCAGCCCCGCCAGCCCCGCCGCCCGAATCCCGAGCCGCGCCGATTCACGCCCGATCGTCCGCACCATGACCACGCCTCCTGTGTGACCGCATCGCCACGACACGTTATTTCGGCATCGGCCTCAATGAGTTTCACTGATCCCCGCGGCGGACCGCGTCAAGGCACAGAATCTCGAACATCACGTGCGCCGCGAGCAGAGCCGTGATCCCCGCCGGGTCGCGGTCCGGCAGCACCTCGACCACGTCCGCCCCGACCACGTTCACACCCGCCAGCGACCGAATCGCCTCCAGAACCTCCGCCGACGTGAACCCGCCGACGCTCGGCGTCCCCGTCCCCGGCGCAAACGCCGGGTCCACCACGTCAATATCAAATGAAATATAAACCTCGTCCGCGGCTATCTCGCTGAGAAAGTCCTCCAGCCGTTCGATCCCGCACCGCCGCCATTCCGGGTATGTCACAACCCGCACGCCCGAGTCGATCGCATAATCAAGATCGTCCGGCCGGTTCATCGGCCCCTTGATCCCGATCGAGATCATCCGCCTCGGGTCCGCGACGCCTTCCTCGAACGCCCGCCGAAACACCGACCCGTGCTGATGCTTCTCGCCCCAGATCGCGTCGACTGTGTCAATGTGGCTATCAAAGTGGATTACCGCCAACCCCCCGCGAGGCGCCCCCCGCCGCTGCCACGTCGCCCGCATGTTCGCCAGCGCGATCGAATGATCCCCCCCCACAGCGAATAACTTTGTCTCCTCATCAACAAGTGGCACGGGAAGTGGCACGGGCGTCTCGCCCGTGCTCCCATTCCCCAGTGGCACGGGCGTCTCGCCCGTGTTCCCAGTCCCCAGTGGCACGGGCGTCTCGCCTGTGTTCCCAGTCCCCAGTGGCACGGGCGTCTCGCCCGTGTTCCCCAACCCAACTCCCCACGCCGTGATCAACTCCTGCGTCCCCGCACATGAATAAGGCGCCACCGGAGCATCACCCCCGTCCGCAATGCTCAAAACCTCCGTCAGCGTCACCCCGTGCTCCAGATGGTGCGGCTTCACATACTGCGACGCCTCCCGCACCGCCCGAGGCCCGAACCTAGCCCCCGGCCGATACGTCACCCCGCCGTCATAAGGCGCCCCGTACACAACCCAGTCCACCGGCGCATGCTCCTCCGCGACCTGCCCGAGCAACGGGAACCGACAGAACGTCGCCACACCCGCGAACCGCGGACTCACACGCGCATCCGGCAGCACAGTCTTCTTAGCCATGACAACACTCTACCACCCATAACCCCAGTGGCACGGGCGTCTCGCCCGTGCGCTCCGGGGTGGCACGGCTCACCGAGCCGTGAAGTTGAGCGCCCGAACACCCCACAACCTACACCCCTCCTGATACATACTGATTTATTAGATAACGCTGTAATACATTGATACATGCCTCCACGTGGGACGGGCGACCCGCCCGTCATCCCCCAACAGCACACGCATTCATTTCCCCAGCATCAGGCTGAATAAAGCGCACGCTCCACATGCACCACCATAATAAAGCCCGGGAACCCCATTTCCTGGCATATACCTAGACGTCTACTGCTGTTCATCGTCTGCGTGCGCGGCCTTGAACGGCCGGATTTCACACCCGCACTCCGGGCATTTCCCGCTTGAGTTCCGCCTGAGGTCGTATTCGCACACGGGACAACGCGCACCGATATCCGGTACGCACAATCTCATCAGCAATCGACCGCGGAACAACAGATAGACACCGAACACGAACTGCAATATAGGCCCGGAGGCGCGTATCGCCGCATGAACCAGATTGTTGCCTGCAAACCCGAATGCATAATTGACGCCGCTCCACATTCCGGTCACAGTATTAGCGGGCGGAGGAAATATGATTGTATGCAATATACCATATAGGGCGCCGAGCGAGTTCGCCGTCGCCGGCAGCGATATCCCCACAAACACAACGCCGGCCGCTCTCAGAAAATACCAGAAATACCTATGCTCACCAGCCATGCTTTCATGATACCCACGAATCCTCAAATGTCATCCCCGCGCTCGGCGACGCCGCCGCGGACTCCTCGATCATGCTCGCCACCGGCGCCGCGCAATAGTCCACGCTGAACGCGCCCGCCGGGCGGTGGTTCCCCGACCATCCCAGACCGCCGAACGGCAGTTTCCCGCTCGCGCCCGACGTACCGGTGTTGACATTCACACACCCCGCCCGAGCATCGACAAGGAAACGCCCGGCGATCTCCCTGTTCATCGTGAAGATCGACGACGCCAGCCCGTACCGCGTCGCGTTCGCCTGCCCGATCGCCTCCTCATAATTCTTAACAATACTCACGCGCACCACCGGCCCGAACACTTCAACATCACACCCCGCATCACGACCCGCGTCGTCACCGTACGCGGTGAAACTCTCCACACGCACCACGCCCGGCGAGATAAAGTGCCCGCCCGCGCAGCCCGGCACGTCATCAATCGCCCGAGGCGCCAGCACAACCTCACCGCCGCCGCGCGCAAGATCCTCAACGAACGCCAGCGCCGCCCGCCGAGCGTCCTCTCTTATGATCGGCCCCATGAAGACCGGCGTCGAATCGCCCGGCGCGCCGATCCGCAACCCCGCAGCCGTCTTGACGAGCGCCGCAATAAAGCGGTCCGCGACGCGCTCGTGCATGATGATCCGCCGCGTGCTCGTGCAGCGCTGCCCCGCGGTGTTGAACGCAGCCCGCGCGCACTCCAGAACCGCCTGCCTGAGGTCGGCGTCATCCATCACGATCGCCGGGTTGTTCCCGCCCATCTCGAGCGCGACGATCCGCCCCGGCCGATCAAGATTCGCCTCGAGTATCCGCCGCCCGACCGGCCACGATCCTGTAAATAATATTCCATCAACGCCGTCGTGTGATGTCAGCCGCACCGCCGGCTCCGCCGCGCCCTGCACCACATTCACCACGCCCGTCGGAGCCCCGACCGACGCGAGCGCATCATTATAAAGTTCACCGAGCAACTGCCCGACCGCCGGGGTCTTGTCGCTCGGCTTGAGCACGACCGTGTTGCCCGTCAGCAGCGCGGGCACGATGTGCCCGTTCGGCAGGTGCGCCGGGAAATTGAACGGCCCGATGACCGCCATCACCCCGTGCGGCCGGAACCGGCACACGCCCCGCTTCGTCCCGCCGAGATCGAGTTCATAATCCCGCACCCGGCGCCGACCGCCGACCTCGGACTCATCCAATGTGATATCGACCTTGCCCGCGAGCGCCGCCGCCTCCTGCTCGGCCTCCCACTGCGCCTTGCCGACCTCGTCGCGGATCAGCGCCGCGATCTCCTTCGCCCGCTCGATGCAGATCGCCTTGAACGCGCGGAGCGCATCGACCCGCCGCTCGACGGGGAACCGCGACCACTCGGCGAGCGCGCCGCGCGCCGCCGCCACCGCGCGATCAACATTCGCCGCGTTCGGCGAACCCAGCCAGATCGTCTCCGCCGGTCGCGCCGGGTTATGCGAACGCTGCGCATCCCCCGGCAGCGCGATCCACTCCCCGCCGATCAGATCGCTCGGCGGACGTGACAGGGACGGATGCGTCGCGGTCGTCATGCTCGTGCCTTCGGTGTTTCTTTTGTTTTCTTGCGAATGCTCCGATGCGACCCTGCCGCGTCCGTCGGCGTGAAACCGACCACGTCGCCAGGCGCCGCGATGATCGCGTCAATCGCCTGCGCGGTCGTACGCACGCGATCCCCGTCGAGCGCGAACGGCGCCCATACGCAGCGGAACTCGTCCGCGCCGGGCGCTGGCGCGTCCGTGCTCATGAACCCCACGCCGCCCGCAGCCGATTCCTCGATCGGCTCGCCCAGCGGCGCCAGCCGGGTGTCGCGCACCAGCGAGATCTCGTCCGTCACTGCCTCGAGATGCGGCCCGCCGTCGAACGGATCGATCCGATCGCGGTACATAAAACCCAGTTTTTCCAGCATTTTCCGCGCGGGGACCGTGTCCGTCCCCACCTTCCCGACGAGCGCCCGCGCCTCCGCGGGGAGCAGCGTCAGATAGATCTCCTCACGCGGCAGGAGCGACGTCATAAACTCCCGCGATTTCTGGCAGAACCTGTCCGCCTCGTCGTATGTAAGATTGATGAACCGCCTGCCGAAGTATTCCCAGAACGTGTTGCGCCCGTCCGGGGTCAGCGGCGCCATCATCTCCGCCAGCACACGATCCTGGAACCGCTCGCGGTGCAGGCCGATGTAATGAAACCTTACGAGGCTCAGCTGCTTGCCGATCTTCAGCGGGTGCCTGCGGAAACTCGGCCCGACGATCAGCCCGCCGATCTCCGTCGGCCCGGATTCGTCGAGCAGCAGTCTCGCCGTGACGTGCGTCGCGCCGGTCTGGAGATCCTCGCTGAAGAACTCCCGGCGTGTAAGTTCCATCGCGACGTTCGGCTTGCCGGGCCCGCCCATCCGCGACACCACCGCCGAACCCCCGATCGTGTTCCCCGATTCGAGATCCTCCGCGACGAACATGAACGTCGGCGCCGATCCCGCGGCCCCTCCCAGCGACGGGAGGTCCGGCTCGTCCTCGGCGCTGTGCTCCGGTTCGCCGCGGCGCACGTCCGCGAACGATCGGGCGCTCCAGCGCAACTTATTTTCAATCACGTCCCGATCCGCGGGCAGATTGATGAAGTGGACCATCTTCGCCAGTTTCAGCAGCGTGTCGAGGTCGTCGGATTTGCCTTGCCTGATGAGGAACATCGCGCCGCGCTCCCGTGGTTGAACGATCACATCGACGCCGCGTGCCTGGCCAATGCGCGCTCGACTATCTCGAACACCGGCCCCCATTCGTCCTCGCGCATCACGCCCAGCGGCGGGAGCATCCGCACGTGGAACGGGCCGTGCCCGCAATAGAATGTTATGACGCCCTCGTCGTAGAGTGTCCGGCACAGGCCGGTGATCGCGTCCTTGGCGCCGCCGAACGGCGTGAAGCGCATCATCCCGCCTCGGCCCGCGACGATCTCGACCACGTCGCGCGTCGTCGGGAACCACTCGGGATGTTTCTTCGCCAGCGCGGCGACTCGTTCGGTGAATATGCGGTGATGCCGGGCGTTGGAGCCGTCGTCGCCGTAATAGTTCCCGTCGCGGAGCCGTTCGAGGATCCGCCTACCGACGCGCAGCCCGACCGTGGAACTTATGAATGTGCCCGACAGCAGCCCTGGCTTGGGGTTGTAGTCCGCCGAGTAGAGCGCCGCGCACGCCTGCGACATCTTCCCGATCGTGCACACGTCGATGTAGTCGCCCAGGCCGAGCGTGTCGAAGCAGAACATGCGGTCCGTTCTGCCGAAGGTCTGCACTTCGTCGGCCCAGACCGCCACGCCGCGATCCTTGCAGACGCGCATGAGGGCCTCGTGGAACTCCCTGGGAGCCGAGCGGAACCCGCCCTCGCCCTGGATCAACTCGAACACGAAGCACGCGTGCTGCTGCGGGTACCGTGCGAGGTACTGTTCGAGATGCCAGACGCACATGTCGATGTAGCGCGTCCGGCCGGACTGATCGCCCGCGCTCATGCGCCGCGCCGCCGCCTCGTCATAAAACGGCATGTAATCGACGAGCGTGTTCAGCGGCAGCCCCGCCCGGCCCGCGGCGGAATCACCGATCTGCGACAGCGTCCACGTCCGCCCCATGAAACAATCCTGGAACGCGATAACCCGGCTCGCCGGGGCGTGCTTCTGGAAGCACACCTTCAGCGCGCTCTCGTTGGCCATCGCACCCGAGTTCGTCACGAACGCGTGCTTGAGCCGGCTTACTTTCGACGCCTCGCCGACGAGCGTCTGCGCAAAGCGCACAGCGTCGTCGTTCATCTGGAGGTTGCCCTGCATCACCGTATCGCCGATCGCCGCCTCGACCGCGACCTCGACGAGTTCCGGCTCGGAGTGCCCGAAGAAATGCACGCCGATGCCGCAGATCATGTCGAACTTCACCGACCCGTCGGCGAGTTCGACGAGCGCGCCGTTCCCGACCCCCGACCCGATGAACGGGTAATAAAGCCCGCGCCCGCGCACCTCCGCGGCCTCGGCGAGCAGGCGGTCGTAACCGATCTTGCGTTCATTCGTCGGCCCGCGCACGCCGGTGATCGAACGCCTGGCGCGTTCGACCTCGCCGCGGATCGACGCGATCGCGTCGCGGACGACGGGACTCTGGCGGAGCGAGTCGGCGGCGAGGGCGCCGGCGTGTTCGATGGTTGTCTGCGTCATGCCCGTAGTCATCGGCTGAATCCTGTCCTTTCCGCCGCGCGTTCGATCACCCGCCCGCAGCCCCCGCCGCGAGCCTCGATAAGAGAAGCGCGAAGAGCGTGGAGCGTTCGACGAGGCTCGATAACTCGATCCATTCCTGTCGTGTGTGCAGCCCGCCGCCGCGCACACCGAGTGTATCTATGGTAGGAAGTCCCGCCCGTTGGAGGATATTCCCGTCGCACACGCCGCCCGTGCGGGCGAACGGGAGGCGCTGATCCAGCGACTCGGCGCAATCCCGCGCCAGCCCCGCGAGCCTCTCCACCGCGGGCGTGAGGGGTTTGGCCGGACGATTGAAACTCCGCAGCACAGCAACCGCGGGCAAGGCGTCCGCCGGAGTGGCGAGCGCGTCGAGCATCGCGCCTATCTCGGCGCCGACCTCCTCCGTCGGGTAGCGCACATTCCCCCACGCCCGCGCCCGGTCGGGAACTACGTTGGTCGCGTCGCCGCCTTCGATCGGGCCGACACTGAGCACGCGGCCCGCAGCCGGGTCCGCCGCCGCCGCGATCTTTGTAAGAACCTCGGCTAGGGCCGTCACCGCGCTGACGCCCGAGGCGAAGTCGCGTCCGACATGCGCGGACTTGCCGCGGGTTTCGACGAGGAACTGCCCGCTCCCGCCGCGCTCGACGGCGAGTTCCCCGCCCGGGAGCGCCGGCTCCGTGCACAGGCCGAAGTCGTGCTTGCGCGCCTCAGCCGCCAGCGCCGGCTCGGAGTGATAAGAACCGCGTTCCTCGTCGCTGTTTAACAGATAAGACCATGATGCGCGTACGCCGACCGCGTCGAGCGCCTCGAGCGCGTGCAAGGCGATCACGATCCCGCCCTTCATATCGACGACGCCCGGCCCGGTCGCGGTCTTACCGTCCGCCGCGACATCGAACACACTGAACGGATCGTCGGGATGGAACACGGTGTCCAGATGCGACGCGATCAGCACACCCGGCGCCCCCGCGGATAGTCGCTCGCACACAACCGTCGGCGGATTCGCTTCATCAGAATCCAGTGGCACGGGCGTCCCGCCCGTGCGCGACTCGATCCGCTTATCTCCCCCGCTCACCTGCCGCCCGCCCCACAACCAGCCCGGCGCCGGCTCGCCGGGTATGAACCGCGCCGACGCGCCCAGCGCGTGGAGCCGTTGTGTCACCAGCCCGCGGAACTCCTCAAGCCCCGGTTTGTGGTTGTGCCCCGTCGGGATGGCTACATATCGCGCGAGATCGTCGAGCATGGCGCCCGCGCGCGACGCGACCTCCTCGCACAGCCGAATCTCGAGATCGTTCAAACCGAACGCGCCCATACCCGGCACACTCTACCGATTCGGGAGAAAATCAACGCGGAGGAAGACAGAGGGAATCAGAGGGGCAAACTCCGGCATTTCCCAAAGGGTGATGTTCAGGACTCCCGCGCGCCATCGGCCCAGGCGCCGGCGCCGCCCGGTTCAGGCCGCAGCCAACATACATTAGGTGTCGGATGTCTCACTCTCCCCGCCCCTCATCTCCCTCTGTTTTCCTCCGCGTTCGACCATTTCTCACACGCTCGCCCGACCGCCGGCTCGGCGCCAGGCCGACAGTTGCCCGAGGTGCGTCGCGATATGCGTGGTTGTAAGGTAGAAGCACGCGTCGCCCACGGTTGGGAATCGGCTCCGCCATCTCTCTATCGGAATCACATCGCCGAATCGAACGCCTTGCGTGCCGGCGAGCGCCCGCGCGAGATCGTCGTGCACACGCACGAACTCATCGACGATCCGCTGCTTCGATCCGTAAACATCGATGCCCGATTCGGGCTTGGAATCCCGCCCGAACGGATGATGCAGCGGATCCGCCGGCGCCTCCCCGCGGAGCATCGCCGCGAGTGTCGGCGGGTACGCCGAGAGGTGCCCGAGAATCCACGCCGGGTGATTCATCACGACGCCCGCGACCGGCTGCGCGACCATGTCCGCGTCGGACAGATCATCCACCAGCCGCAGCGCGTACCCCCGCTGCTCCCCGAGCGACCGGCTCAACCCATCCACCACCATCGAAGCCATGAGTATTCCCCCAGTGCTCAATGCCCAGTGCCCAGTGCCTAAACCTTCCCCACCATCAAATCGAACATCTCATCCAGATTGTCCGCATTCTCGATCCCCATCACGCATCGGCGGATCTGCTCGCAGCGCTCCCGGCCGACGACCTCCTCGCCGAGCGCGTTGAACTTCACAGCGATCTCTTCCTCTGTCATCGGATCGCGCGGATCGCCCTTAGGGACGTCGACCCGCTTCGTGAACGACCTCCCGTCGTTCAGCGTCAGCGTCACCCGGCTAGGCTGAAACTCCGGGAATAACGCCTCGAACTCCTCGTTCGGGACTACCTTCACCTTATCCATCACAGGGATCAACGCCGGATCCTCAATCCTCGCCTGCTTGAACTGTATCGGCGTGACCATGCCGTCCACCAGCCCGACCGCCAGGGAATAAGGCAGCGAGTGGTCCGCGGTTTCCTTGCTGGTCGGTCGATACTTCGCGGGATCGCCGAGAATGTCCGCCGCCCGCGCGACGACTTCGACCTTGATCTCCGCGACGTCGTCGGCCCGGACGCCGTGCTCCTGCACGCACTTCATCATCGCGGTGAGGGGCGCATGGCTGAGCGCCTCGATCGGGAAGGACTTCATGCCGCAGTCCACGATCTTCCAGTGGCAGCGCGGGCAGGTCGGCAGGTCGCCGACGATCTTTGACTCGTCCCACACATGGCCGAAGACGTGGAAAAGCCCTTCTTTTCCGTCGAAGATGTGCTCGGGCCCGGTGTAGCCGAGTTCGGCGAGCAGCGCCGCCTCGACGCCGGACCGCGTCGCCATCGGATCGACCGTGTTCTTCATATTTGTAAGTTTTCCGGCGGTGACGGCGCCGAGAGAAGCGGAATGGCTCGCGCTGATGCCGATCGCGTTCTGTATGCCCGCCGCGGACAGCCCGAGCATCCGCCCCGCGACCACCGGCGACGCGAACGCGGTCAGCGTCGCGTGATGCCAGCCGTACTCCCGGACGCCCGGCATGCCCGCCTCGCAGAGCCGCATCTCCATCTCGTACGCTATGCAAATGCCGAGCAGCAGGTCGCGCCCGGACAGGCGTTTCATCTCGCAGACGCTGGTCGCAGCGGGGATGATGTCCGACGGGTGGGACGGGTCCTGCTTCCAGTATATATCATTATAATCCATCGCGCGGATCATCAGGCTGTTGAGGAACGCCGCCTGTATGGGGTCCGTGCGCATCCCGCTTACGAAGACGGTGCAGGCGCCGCCCCTTCTCCCGCTGGGAGGTCCGCCGGGCAAGAGGGACTCCCTCCCCCCCTCTCCCCCCGGGAGAGGGGGCCGGGGGGTGAGGGGTTTCTGACTGACAACTCCCCCTGAAATACTTGACACAGCGACGTGACAATCCCCGCTCAGCCGTCGCGCCAGTTCCACCGCGCGCTCGACATCCTCCTGTCCGGAGCCGCCGAGCGCGCAGCCGAGCGAGTCGAACAGGAACAGTTTCGCCGCGTGGACGGCCTCGTCGGACAGATGCCCGGGCGAGAGCCCCGCAGCCCACTCGGCGAGAGTCTTCGAGATGAACCCGCTGGTCTTGAACTTGCCTTGCGCCATGAATAACTCCCGCCCGGCGAGGCGCCAGGTCACTGGTGGACGGGACAGAATAGACGTACATCGAACACGGCGCCCGCCTCATCGCCCCAGCGGGGCGCCGGGCTGTAGCCACGGGTGGAGCGAAGCGAAACCCGTGGAAGGCGGATTGCTTCTCCATACCATGCTGCGCCGAAGGCGCAAAGGACAAGCCCGACCGCACGACCACTCAGTCGAACACGTAGCGATCGTCAAACTCGATCCCGTGCGCGCGAAGCAACCTCAACAGCTCGGACTTGAAGTCCTCTTTCTTGTGATGCTCGGCCTGCCCGGCGATGTACTTTTTAACCGCCTCTTCCTGTGATTTGCTGACGGAGAACACCGAGTATCCCTCCTGCCATACGAACTCGGCGTGCGATGGGAACGTGCTGTGAACCCACTTCGAAGATCGCGCCTTGACCGTGCGCATCAAATCCGACACCGACCCGTCGGGCCGCCACCGTAAATACAAGTGCACATGGTCTTCGACGCCGCCGATGCTGTAGAGCACGCCCTTTTCTGCGCGGACGATGCCGCCCATATACGCGTAGAGCCGTTCCGCGATCTCAGCGGTAATCCACGGAGCGCGATGTTTTGTGGAAAAGACGACGTGCAACAGAAGTTGGGAGAATGTGCCCGGCATGTCGAATCATTCGTCGCGTCGCATGAATCCTCCACCCCTCCGGGGCGGGAGCAGATGAACGGGTCCGACTCCCACGGGTTCCACTCCGTCCGCCGCGACCCGCCTTCAGCGGGCGGCGCGACGGACTCCGTTCTACCCGTGGCTACATCCCGACGCCCCGTGGGGGCGATCCGAGCGGATCAGACACAGATCTGTCCGTCCCAATTGCCAACAGGCCATCCAACCAGGTCAACTCGTTCATGCTATGCAGTCCGTCCATCTAATTTGTCACACCACCCTCGCCACTTCTTCCGCCACTTCCATTGTCGTGTTTGCTCCGCCTGTCCCGGCGCGGACGCCGCGCACGTCGTAGGTGGCGACCCGGCCTTCCTTGATCACCCGGGCGACGGCGGCCTCGAGCCGTTCGGCGGCGTCCGCTTCGCCGAGCCAGTCGAACATAAGTTTGACCGTCAGGATCATCGCCATCGGGTTGACGACCATCTTCCCCGCGTACTTCGGCGCCGAGCCGTGCGTCGGCTCGAAGACCGCGTAGTCGTCCCCGATGTTGGCGGCGGACGCGAACCCCAGCCCGCCGACGAGGCCCGCACAGAGGTCCGAGATGATGTCGCCGAACATATTTTCCGCGACGAGCACGTCGTAATCCTGCGGGTTCTTGAGCATCCACATGCAGATCGCGTCGATGTTGGCCTCCCAAGGCTCGACGCCGGGGTAGTTCTTCGCCACATCGCGGAAGACGCGCGTCATCAGCCCGCCGGTCTCGCGCAGGACGTTGGGCTTCTCGACGAGCGTGACGCTGCGCCTGCTGTGGTTTTTCGCGTACTCGAACGCCTGCCGGCAGATGCTCTCGCAGCCCTGCGTGCTCATGATGCGGGTCGAGACAGCGATGTTTTCCAGGCCTTTGGCTTTGAATCGTTCGAGGCGCTTGGCGTGCCCGACCTCTGGGTCGGCCATCGCGTTATAGATTTTTTCGGGGAGCGGGAACCATTCGACCCCGCCGTACATCCCTTCGGTGTTCTCGCGGAAGACGACGAGGTCGATGTCGTCGCGGAGGTTGAGGGGGTTGCCGGGGTACGCCTTGCACGGGCGGAGATTGGTGTGCAGGTTGAAGAGTTGGCGTAGTTTGACGATGGGGCTGAAGTAATCGAGCCCCTTGTTCTTCAGTTCGGGCGCGAGTTCGGCGGCGGCCTCGTCGCGCGGCTTGCTGGTGATGGCGCCGAAGAGGGCGCAGTCGGTGTTCTTGAGAATGTCGATCGTGCGGTCGGGCAGCGGGTTTCCTTCGGAACACCAGTACTCCCACCCGATGTCGGCGGGGATGTACTCGGCGTCGAACTTCATCGCGTCGAGGACGACCCGCGCCGCCGCCATTACATCCTGCCCCACGCCGTCGCCCGGCATCCACGCGATTCGATACTTGGCCATGATGCGCGCTCCTCTGCTTGTGTTCGTCAGAAAATCCCGACCGGCGGCAGGATATCACGCGGCCCGGGGCGGGGTGCTCGGCTGTTCGCCGGGCAGTGCTTCGCTTGGCTGAGTTACGCAACGGCCGTGCCGTGCCCCGCGGATCGGTGAAAATCTGCACACGTATCGCAGACGGCGCCGCGTTGATCGTGGTCCGCTCAGCCGATGTCTGATCGCTCCTGCCCGGTGTCGTCGTACCGCACCCACGCGAAGTAGCCGAAGGTTCCGACTATCGCCAGCGCGACGATGATCGCGAACACGGCGCCGATGAAAAAGCCGACTCCCGCTGTCCCCGCAAGGAAGATCAGCAGCAGCCACCATAGATCACGCAGAGCGCCGAGGATCCGATTCTTCATTGCAGGGGGGAAATATACCTGATCGGAGCGCGCGAACCAGTGGCACGGGCGTCCCGCCCGTGCATGAAAGCCCTGGGACGAAATCCCCGGCCTATGAATCGTACAAGATCGGCTGCGCAACCAGGGCACAGCACTGTTCGTCCCTCTCCCCTACCCTCTCCCAAGGGAGAGGGGGTCAGACACCGCGTCGCGAGATCGCGGGTTTATTTATTAATTTCGATCTGCGTCGGCCAGGCGGGCTCGGATCACGGCCTCGGCGCCGCCCATCGATACAAGTTCCTGCGCGACCGGGGACAACGGCGGGAAGTCGAAATCGCCGTCGGGAGTCCTCGCGACCGACGCCGCGAAATCGAGCGTCAGGTCCGGCCCGGGGATCGTGATCGCGCCCGCAGCACGTTCGTCGGCGAGCCGACCCATCAGCGCATCGACCAGCCCCGCGCACTCTATGCAGATGAAACCGTTGTTATAAGCGTTGCGCGCGTAGGTCTGACTGAATGACGCGGCGACGACACAGCGTACGCCGAAGGACGCGAGCGCCGTCGCCGCCTGCTCGCGCGACGAGCCGGTCCCGAAGTTGCGACCCGCGACGATGATGTCGCCGGGTCGGGCGATGCGCTGGAACGCGGGGTCGTAGTTGAGCATGGCGTGCGCGCCCTGCTGCTCGAAGGTTATATCGTCGCGGTAGGTGACGTCCTTGCCGTAGATGCCGTCGGTGTTGAGATCGTTCTTGGGCAGAATAATCGCCCGTCCGGTGATGCGCTCGGGGAAATCATCGCGGATTGTGACGGCGGTAGAGCCACGTCTGGGACGGGAGTTGACTCGGCACTCGCCGCGGACGCGCAGCGGCGCGGGCGTCCCGCCCGTGTTTGCAACATCCAGTGGCGCGGGCGTCTCGCCCGTGTTTGCAACATCCAGTGGCACGGGCGTCTCGCCCGTGATGGATTGCAGGGATTCAGGCCCGCAGACTCGGCCGGCGATCGCGCTCGCCGCGACGACGGCGGGGCTTGCGAGATAACACTTCGCGTCCCGGCTGCCCATGCGTCCTTTGAAGTTGCGATTGGTGGCGCTGATGCCGATCTCGCCGGGTTCGAGCGTGCCGCGGCCGAGTCCGATGCAGGCGCCGCAGCCGGGCGGGAGTTCGATCGCGCCCGCAGCGAGGAGGTCGCCCCAGTATCCGAGCCGTTCGGCGTCTTCCTTCACCCTGCTCGAAGCGGGCGCGAGGTAGAACTCGACGGACGGCGCGACTCGTCTGCCTCTCACCACAGCCGCGGCGGCGGCGAG
Source organism: Phycisphaeraceae bacterium (assembly GCA_039794205.1). Classification (GTDB taxonomy): domain Bacteria; phylum Planctomycetota; class Phycisphaerae; order Phycisphaerales; family UBA1924; genus J020. The sequence goes on along the minus strand of JBDIVU010000007.1, from coordinate 118,777 downwards.
GTCTTCCAGCCGGGCGTTCACGCAGGACATAAGATAAGCCTTGTTGATCGGCAGCGGCGATCTTTCAAAATCCGCGATCGGCGTCATGGTTTTCACGTCGTCAGGGCCGGATACGTGCGGCGAGACGGACGACAGATCCAGCGTCAATACACGTGAATAAAACGCGCCGGCGTCCGGCTCGATCGAGGCGCGCTCGGACCACCAGCGATCAACGTCGGCCCGGGTGTAGCGGGGTGGTACGGCTCTCCGAGCCATGTTCTCCTCGAACTCGCGGGCGAGTTCGGACAGGAACTCGCGCAGGCGATCGTCGAAGGGGAACATGCCGACGAGCGCTCCCCATTCGGTCGTCATATTGGCGATGGTCATGCGCTCCTCGACGGACAGCGACGCGACGCCCGCGCCTGTGAACTCGACGGCGCAGTTGAGGACTTCGTCGCTGTTGAAATAGCCGCATAAAGTGACGATCACGTCCTTGCCGGTGGCGCCCGCGGGGAGGGCGCCGGTGAGTTCGACGCGGGCGATCTCGGGGATCTGCCACCACGTCTCGCCGGTCGCCCAGATCGCGGCGGCGTCGGTGCGGACGACGGGGGTGCCGACGGCGGCGACGGCGCCGTAGAGGTTCGAGTGCGAGTCGCTCCCGACGACGAGCGAGCCGGGCGTAACATAGCCTTCCTCTACCATGACCTGATGCGCGATGCCGCGACCCGGCGGGTAATAATCAATCCCGTGCTCGCGGGCGAAGGCTTCGATCTTCGCGTATTTCCCCAGATTCTCCGGCGAGGTGTTCTGCACGTCGTGATCCATCGCGAATACGGGCTGACGCGGGTCGGAGATCACCGGCGGAACGGGCGTCCCGCCCGTTTCTGAAACAAATATCGACTTGAACTTAGGTATCACCGCGCCCGTGTTGTCGTGGGTCATCACGTGCTTCGGGCGGATTCGGACGAAATCACCGGCGTGAACACGGGCGCCCGCCTCAAGCCCCGCGGCGTATCGCTGCACGATCTTCTCAATCGCGGTCTGAGGCATAGGGATCCCCTCCTGGCCGGCTAAAGAATGCGACAAGATTTTTATTAATTTGATCTACAAGCACAGGGAGTTCATCACGTATGGTCGCCCACAGGATGTCGTGATCGACCTCGTCATATCCATGGATCAGCCGATTTCGCATACCGACGACTTTTACCCACGGCACTTCCGGCGACCTCGACCGAACCGCAGATGAGACCCGCGACGCAGCATCTCCGACTACTTCCACAAGACGGACCAACGCAAGCATAAGCAATCTATTAGAGTCGAGATCTCCGCGATCACGGTCTTGCGCGAAGGCTATGGCTTCCCGGGCATAGTCACGTATGTGCGTCAGGCTGACTCGGTCATCATGCCGCGACATAGACAGTTTTTGCCTCGTGGAGCACACCGCTGCGGATGTGTCTGCTCAGGAATCCGGAGGTGTTCAAGTCCACTTCGCGTCCGAACAATGCTTCGAGTTCGAGTCGCATACCCTCGAGCGCCAGAAGCCCCGGCACCCGGCCGGGGATGAACTCGACGAGCACGTCGATGTCGCTGTCCGGGCCGAAGTCGTCGCGGAGCGCGGAGCCGAAGATCGACATGCGGGCGACGCTGTGACGCTCGCAGAACGCGCGTATCTCGTCGGTCGGCAGAGTTGACAGGTCGAGCGGCATGAGGGAAGTATACCCGAGGCTCGGGCCGTCACGTGGCGCCGATCACTTGCGTCCGAGGGCCTTGGCGATGTCGAAGTCCACGAAGTCGGCGTGGTGGAAGATGATGCTCTCGATCGAGCGATCGACCTTGTCGCCCTCGTGGCTGTGTGTGGCGACGATGTGCATGACTTCGGGCGGGATGTTGTGTTTGTAGCACATCGCCACGCCGCTGAACGGGTGGCGGAGCATGTCGCCGAAACTTCCTTTGACTAGTTTTCCGGCGACTTTGTCGAACTCGAGCGGCTTGCCCACGTCGGCTAGCAAGGCGCCGGCGAGCAGGTGGTCGCGATGGATCGGGACGCGCCCGCCGAAGATGCTGTTCAGCACATCCGCGATAGCCATGCACTGGCGGGCGCACGAGCGGAGGTGCTCGATGAAGCGCAGGTCGATGTCGCCGGCGAGCAGCGTGAAGGGGATCGAGCGGAGTTCGTCGAACGTCCAGCCCTTGCCCTCGGCGCCGGTGGTTATGGCTTCGGACCAGACCGCGGCGACTTTCTCACGCAGACCCGCGTCGGCGATCTCCATGATCTCGGGCAGAAGTTCCGCGATCTCTTTGACTGTGTGTGGCATTGATGCTCCTGTCGTGCGGGGCGGGGTTGAACGCAGAGGAAGACAGAGGAAGACTGAGGTGGGGATTTTGTTGATCGGAAGGTTATGTGTTGTTTATTATTAGTTCTATCGATAGTATGCTGATGACGACGCCGGGTAATCCCCCTCTTCCCCCTCTGTTTTCCTCTGCGTTCACCCTTTCTCTGAAGGCATGGCGCGGTCCGCCGGGCCGTCGTAGACGTGATCGGCGGGGTCGATGCGGCGCATGGGTTTCATGCGTGTCTGCTCCTCGCGGGTGTGAGCGACGAGGCCGGCGGCGCGGGCGATGACGAAGAACCCGTTCATGACGCCCGGCTCGTAGCCGAGATCGAGGAGCACCGCGGCGATGGCGCCGTCCACGTTGATCGGCAGCGGCCTGCCGGTGCGTGCGAATGCGGCTTCGAGCTCGCGTGCCGCGGCGATGGCTCCCGGTGCGGGTTCGATGTCTTCGGTCAGCCCGGCGTCGGCGGCGAGAGCGAAGAGCCTGGCGGTGCGGGGGTCGGCGGTGTGAACGCGGTGGCCGAAGCCGGGGATGCGCTCGCCGCAGTTCTTATATTCGTCGATGACGCTGAGCGCCGCGTCGCCGATCGCGCCTTCGAGCCGGGCGAGTTCGACGACTCGGCCGAGGGCGTGGGCGCACCCTTCGATCGCGCCGCCGTGGGACTTGTTGATCGCGAGGACGCCAGCCGCGACGGACTGGCTGAGTGATGCGCCTGTGGAAGCGACGGTGCGTGCGGCGAGGGCGCTCGGCGGTGTGGCGCCGTGGTCCACGCTGGAAACCAGCGCCGCTTCGATCAATCGCCCCACCGCGGGCGACGGGAGATCGCCGGTCAGCAGCAGATGCACCACGGCGCCGAAGGACGCGCGGCCCATCAACTCGGCGATGTCGTAGCCGCGGACGGATACGCGGTTCGGCTCGATCTTCGTGATTGCGGTCGGCCAGGCGTCGGTCATTCAGGCTCCTTCTAGGCTCAAATCGGGCGGGGTTGAACGCAGAGGGAGACAGAGTGGGGAAGAGAGGGACGGGATCGGAAGCGGCGGTGACTGTATGTTCAGAAAATAACTCGGGGTAAGAAGATATCGGCCGTCGATTCTTGTTTTGAGGGCCGATACAATATTTATATCAGATCCCCGTCGCATGGTGTTTATCCTCGCTAACAGTCAAAGCATCTGGCCATCTGCGCCTTTAGACCTCTGCCCCTCTGACTCCCTCTGTTTTCTTCCGCGTTCACCCCTCCCCTACCGCACGGCGCCGGCTTTGATGAGCGTGTGAACGGTCGCGGCGGGGAGGTCGCCGAAACTATCGACGACGGTGACGCCGGCGTTGCGGAGGGCGCGGACCTTGCCGGCGTGCGTCCCGCGATTGCCTTCGATGATGGCGCCGGCGTGGCTGAAGCGTGTGCCCTCGCGGGCGGCTTTTCCGCCGACGTACGCGACGATGGGTTTGGTGACGCGCCCTTCGAGGACGAGCTCGGCGAGGTCTTCTTCCTGACTCCCGCCGATCTCGCCGAAGACGACGATCGCCTCGGTCTGGGGGTCGTTCTCGAATAGGAGCGCGACATCGGGGATGCGCAGTCCGAGGACGGAATCCCCGCCGACATGCACGAGTGTTGAGAGTCCGACGCCGGCCTGGCCGAGGTAATAGCCGCAGGACGAGGTCATCCCGCCGGATCGGCTGATGACGCCGACGTTGCCGCGACGGAACCATGCGCGTGCTGACTCGGCCCGCCCGCCGATCATGCCGACGACGGCGCGACCGGGCGAGAGCACGCCGAGCGTGTTGGGTCCGATGAAGGCGGCGTCGCGTCCGCGCGCGTGCCCGGCGATGCGCATCGCGTCCCAGACGGGGACACGGTCTGGGACGAGCACGACGAGTTTGACGCCGGCGTCAAGGGCTTCAAACGCGGCGGCCTGGACCAGCGGGGCGGGCACGAAGATGACGGAGATGTCGATCGGGCCGCCGACGTGTTGTTCTGAGTGTGCGGCGGCGTCGGCGACGGTGTCGAAGACGGGGACGCCGTGAACTTGTTCGCCGGATTTTCCCGGAGTTACGCCGGCGACGACGTTAGTTCCGAAGTCGATCATCAGCCGGGTTCGCGCCCGTCCCTCGCGGCCGGTGACTCCCTGGACGCAGACACGTTTGGTTTCGTCGATGATGATCGCCATCAGAGTGAGGCTCCGGCGTCGGACGCAGCGGGCGCGTCGTCGAGGCCTGGGATGGGGATGTCGACGAAGAGTACGGGGACGCCGGCACGCGCGAGTTCGACCTCGGCGGCGATGAGTTCGGTGTCTTTGGTCGAGGCTGTTTCCAGGGATTCGGCGAGCGTGACGGCGCCTGTAGATGAGAACTCGAAGACGCCGGGGGCGTGCGCGCTGATGATCTCTGCGGCGCGGGGAGTGACGGCGGCGGGGTCGATCCAGCACGCGCCTTCCCACCCGGCGCCGAAACGCACGGTAAATGACAGCGCCGAAGATTCGCCGACATATTGTGGGATGCGTCGCGCTCTGGGGATCCACATCGCTCCCGCGGCGGATTCGACGAGCGATCGGAACCGCGAGGCGATGAACGACGGGGTGTGGTCTTTCTTATATCCCTCGACGGCGCCGGGCAGGTCGCGGCAGGCGTCTTCGAGGATGTCGACGGCGCGGTCCTCGCTGTTGCCGCCGAGCCGCACGAGCGCGGGGATGTTGAGGTTAAGTTCGAGGAACGCTTTGGCCAGCCCGTACGCGGAGTGGTACTGCTCCTGGCTCGCGACGCCGGAACCCGAGCCGAAGTAGCCGAGGATGTTTTCCTGTGCGAGGATGATACGGGCGGCGGCGTATACCTTCGCGGCGCTGGGGTTGCCGCTGGTGTCGGTGAAGTTCGCGGGAGTGAAGCCGGTTTGAGTGAGGGCGTCCATGCTCATCATGGACCCGCCGCCGCCGGCGCCGTGGAACCCGACGGCGAGATCGCCCGGCTCGACGGGCAGGCGCGCGAAGTAGAACGTCCCGCGGTGGTCGGCCTGTTCGACGGCGTACGCGATGCGCTCGAGGGCGGTCGGCGGGTGGTCGAGTTCGCGGGCGATCTCTATGCCGAGTTCGGGATGGCGGAAGACGGCGTAATCGTCGATGGTCATCCGGCAGTCGGCGGCGATCACTCGGCCGTCGTCCGTTGTGACGAGCGGGTTGATTTCCAGCGACCGGGCCTCGGCGTCGCGGGCAAGGCGCACGGCGGATTCGATCGCGTCGGCGACCGCACACCGCCGGGCGGGGTCGATCGGAGAATCGGCGAGGAGGCGGTCGAGTCCGCCGCGGCTGATGCCGGTGTTCACGTCGATCGGCAGGCGGTGGACCTCGGCGGCGCGATCCTCGACGCCGGTCCCGCCGGCGAATGAAAGAAGCAGGATCGGGGCGCGGGCGGCGTCGTCGATGCTCAACGAGACGAAGAGTTCGTCCGCGATCGGGACGCGCTCCTCGACGAGGACAGCGGTGACGGGGAAGGCGCCGACGCGCATGTTGAGGAGCCGGGCCGACTCATCACGGGCTTGTTCGGGCGAATCGACGAAGGCCACCCCGCCGAGGGACTTGCGTCCGGTGGTCCAGGCCTGGATTTTAAGAACGGCGGCGCCGCCGAGTTCGGCGCATGCGTTCGCGGCGTCATCGGGCGTGCCGACGACGCGGCCGCGCGGGATGGTCACGCCCAGACCGGCCAGGAGTGACTTGCCCTGATGTTCGTGCAGTCGCGCCACGGTTGCTCCGGCCCCTCCCGGCGAACGCGGGAAGCCGATCGTACCTCGATCAATCTCTTACGCAAGAACGCGAGGAGTTCATTCGGGCCATTGACCGCGGAATACTTCGGTGGCGGGGCCGGTCATGGTGACGCGGTTGGTCTCGGGGTTCCAGGCGATGCGGAGTTCGCCGCCGGGGAGCCGGAGGGTTGCTTCGCGTGCGATGCGTCCGGTGAGGACGCCGGCGACGAGCACGGCTGAGGCGCCGGTGCCGCAGGCGTGCGTGCGGCCGCTGCCGCGTTCCCAGGTGATCATCGTGGCGGCGTCGGGCGCCTGCACGGTGACGAAGTGGACATTGATGCGTTTGGGGAATGCGGGGTGATGCTCGATTATCGGGCCGACGGAGTCGACCTCGCCGGGCGACGGGAGATAGTCAACGAAGGAAATGAAGTGAGGGTTGCCCATCGAGACGAGGGCGCCGACACGGCCGGCGATGCGCCAGAGGTCGGCGTCGCGCTCGCGGCCGGCGTGGTCGAGTCGGTCACGGAGCGCGGGGATATTGTCGAGTTGCAGGACGGGTTCGGCCATATCGACGCTGACGGACTCGAGGGCGCCGTCACGGAAGTGGGCCGAGGCCGTGCGGAGTCCCGAGGCGGTGGCAATGGTGAGTGTTCGATCGTGCGCGGCGGAGTTCGGGCGTGACGCCCGCGCCTCGGCGGGATGTGAATCGGCTATGTCGTAGCCGCGTTCGGCGACGAGTTTGACTACGCAGCGGATGCCGTTGCCGCACATCGCGCCTTCGGATCCGTCGGCGTTGAACATTATCATCCGCGCGTCGGCATTACGATCGCCGGGGGGCGCGACGACGATCAGCCCGTCGGAGCCGACGCCGAACCGGCGATCGCTCATCGCGACGGCGATGGCGGGCAGGTCGTCGCGGCGGGCGAGATCGGGATGGGCGAAGGCGTCGAGGTATACGTAGTCGTTGCCGATGCCTTGCATCTTGATGAATGGGATCATGGCTTGTTTTGATCCGTTGGTTGTGTCTGATTCGCGGTGTCAGCCGGGGGAATCGCGTCGCGTGAGTCTAGGGCGGAGAGGCCGACGAGCGCGACGACGGAGATCGCGATTATTAGTTTCATCATCCCGGCGGCGCGATCCACGGGCATGCTGTCGATGTGCGCGCCGACGAGAGAGCGTGTCCGGCGGTTGCGATCGGCGATGCTGCCGTGACGCCAGGTGAACTTGCCGGGCGGGATGTGGTTGAGCCGAGCCACTCGATCGAGCGCGCCGGCCATGGCCTCGGCGTCCGGCGCTTCGATGATCGTGCGGCCCGCGGACCGGGCGGCGTCGCGCACGGCGAAGGCGTCGGCCTGACGCTCGAAGAGCCTGCTGATGAAGCCGAAGGCTGTGAGTCCGAGCGCGAAGACAGCGGCGAGTGCGACGCCTTGGACGGCCGCGGCGGAGACTCCCTCGGCGCGTTCGATGACGCTCGCGAGCGCGGCCTCGGCGGCGCCGACGATCACCGAGGCCCATCCCAGCGACGCGATCAGACCCGCGATCAGCCAGGGCATGTGCCGACGCCGGACGTGCGCGATCTCGTGCGCCATGACGGCGTCGAGTTGCGGGCGTTCGAGACGTTCGACGACCGCGTCTGTGAGGAGCACGTATCTGAGGCGGGGTATCACGCCGAGGACCGCGCCGTTGAGGACCATCCCGCGCGTGTCCCAGATTCGGAACCCGCCGACACGGACGCGGTGGCGTCGGCAGAGATCGGACAACCGTTCGCGGAGTTCGCCTTGGGGAAGCCGGTTTGTGCGCCAGATCGCGAGCACGATCGGGGGCGAGAGCGCGAGCACAAGCCCGGCGCCGAGGATCTGCGCGAGCGCCAGCGCAGCGAGCGTGCGTTCGTCTTCGGTCGGCCACGGCGACCAGCCCCAGCGTTCGGCGGCGAATGTCACGGACTCGGCCCAGACGACGATCATGGCGAGCGGGACGAGGGCGCCTAGGAGCGTCGAACGTAACTTTTCGGATGTGTAGCCGAGACGTGTCGGGGCGGCGTGGACGGGGGCTCCCTGATCTATGGCGCGGAGCAGCACGGCGTCGTGCAATCGGCGGTCGATCGGCTCGAACGACCACCAGCCCGCTGCGTAGACCGCGATCACCGGGGCGAGCGCGAGCGCCTCGTCCACGCCGACCCAGTCCCCTATCGCCGACCGCACGACATCGACCCATCCGAGCAGGAACACGCCGGCGAGATAGACGATCCCCGTCGCGACGCGCGACGCGGTCAGGGCGTGATCGGCGGATCGGAGCGCGCGGGCGCTGCCGGTGCGGTCGAGTTTTCGCCCGGCGATTCGGAGCGCGACGTGCGTGGCGAGCGCGATGAGTGCGAACGAAAAGAGGATCACGCCGGCGGCCCATGAATCGGGCACAAAGCGGTCGCCCGCGTGGCCGATGGTGTCGGCGGCGAGCGTCGCGACGGCGGCGATGAGGATCAGCGGGTGGAGCATGTCAGCGCGGCCGGCGGATCACGCCGAGATCGACCCTCGCGCCCCCGGGCTGGTAATAGTCGGCGTTGAGCGTGTCGCCGGTGATGAAGGTGAAGACCAGGCACGCGGCGCCGAACCTGTCGGCGTATTCCATGTCTCCGGCGCCGGGGCCGGCGTACTCGGCGTTACGCGAAGACTGCGCGTGAAAGTGATAATGGAACATGCTCGCGGCGCTGGAACTTATCATCTCGGGCGAAGCGATGAAACGCCGATCGTTGATGCGCTGGCCGGGCCTCGGGGGGAAGAGTCGGGCGGTGAAGCCCGAGCCGTGCGCGTCGATCAGGCCGCCGAGTTCGGTCGTCGTGTCGAGGCGGTCGCGGTCGGCCTGCTCGAAGAGGGCTTCGACACCGGCGGGGTCTGCGATCGCGCGATCCGCGATGCGTATGAGGAGCAGGTCGGCCCATGCGAGCGAGTCGCGCCAGGCGGAGAAGGTCTCGCGTGCGGCTTTGAAGTCGACCACGCCGTCGGTCCGCGGATGACGTTTTCTGCCTTGCAGGGAAGCCTCGATTATGTCGGCGTGCTCGGCGTGGGTCATGTCGAGCCAGCGGGGTTCCTGCGCGGCGCACCATGCCAGGGGCGCGACGTGACGCAAACCTAACCCCCGGGTTTGTTCGTCGGACAGGCCGGCGATGACAGCCGACGCGGTGCGCCAGAGCGATTGATTCTCCGGCGTGCGGAGGCGGCGGAGATGGTCGAGTTGTTCTGCGGTACGGGGGATGACGCCGAGATCGTGGGCGCCTGCGCGGAGGTCTTCGATCATGGGATCGGCGGAGCCTTGGGAATCGGCGAGGATGAGCGCGCGTGTTGCTTCGCCGGTGTTGTCGATGCGCTGGAGCAACGCCCAGGCGGCGTCGCGGGCGCGTTGGCCGGCTTCGTCGGCAGCGGGCCGAGCGAAGATGTCGAAGACCGTCCGGTAGACGTTCTGATCGGGGAAGAGGGTTTCGAGGGCGGCGCGCTCGGGGCGGGCGTCGTCGGGGGGTTCGACGACGGGCCTGGCCCAGGAACGCACGAGGGCGGGCGCGAGTTCGGCCCAGCCCCGCTCCGCGGCGAGCCTACTTAATGATTCGATCATCTCCCAGTCGGTCTCGGTCGGGAGCATCAGCGCGAGCATCCGGGCGGAGTCCCCGGCGTCGTGCTCGACGAGCGCCTCGACCGCAGCCAGTCGGACCTCAGCAATATAAGATCGGCGCCAGGCGACCGCTTTGAGGGCTTCGCGGTCGGCGGCTGTGGCGTCGGCGGCGCGGAGATCGGATGCGAGGGACTCCACCGCGCGGATCTGCTGGGCCTTAGGTGTCTCGCGATCCGCCAGAGCCGAGGCGGGGTCGATAGGGGTGGCGGCCTGCCCGCCCGCGCATCCCGACAGCCCGGTCGCGGCGAGAGCGCCCAGCAAAACGGCGAGGCTCGGGAATCCTCGAATGTCGATCACGTGCTTCATAGGTCTGAGAATAGCCGCTGGAACGTGTCCCATCGTGGACAAGCGGCCCAAGCGATTGGCCCAGCGGGTCCGATCGCCTACGATGCCTTGACCCGGGGGGCCGAATGGCGCGCGCTACGACACAAACTCAGCACATCCAGGCCGCGGAAATCACCAGCGATCTGCATCAGCAGGTCGCGGAGGTTCTCGAGTTGATTCGTCCGTCGATCCAGAGCGACGGCGGGGATATCCAGCTCGTCGCGGTGGAGCCTTCGGGCCGGGTTCGGATCCGATTCCAGGGCGCCTGCCTGGGATGCCCGAGCAGCACCATGACACTCAAGTTCGGGATCGAGGAAAACCTGCGCCGACATGTGCCGGGCGTGACCGAAGTCGTCGCGGAGAACGGCTGACACGACGGAGATCGCTCGTGCGATGCTCGGGAGGCTCGGCGTCCGATCTGTAGAGCAAGCCGTCGCTAGCGGACGGCATGGCGACCGTGAAGGAGCGTTCCGATGGGACTCGATATTGCGCTGGACGAACTCTATGCGACCGGTTGGCTGGCGCTCGACACAGCCGGTTGCAGCCATGCCCCGGACGGTCGGCTGTACCCTTGCGTGGATCGGGTCCGCGAAGAGATGAAACGCGCCGGGTTCGCGTTGACGATCCGCTACGTGGATCTGTTTGACTGCCATCGCGCGGAGTGGGCCGACACCGCGGGCGCCCCGGCGGGCGCGGTGGTCGGGCGCAGCGAGGCCGAGGCCGCGGTCTACGCCCTGAGCCGATGCCGACGGCAACTCGCCGAAGCGATGGCGTGACCCGCGGCCGGGCCCGGGCGATACGGTTGACGCCGCGCGCCGGCCCCGTAGGATGTCTGCCCCCGCTGCAATGCAACGGGACAAGGCCCCATCGTCTAGCCTGGTCCAGGACGCCAGGTTCTCATCCTGGAAACCGGGGTTCGAATCCCCGTGGGGTCATTTCTTGTTCTTGATCGGCGTCGATTGAAGGCGCAAAATTTGCGCCCGGCGTGTTTTAGGACTTATGCCTGAGGCCCGGCTCGCGGGATTCCCTCTTCCCGGGCGGGGTCGCGGGTGCTACGCTGGTGCTGTGGTGAGTGGTGGATCGGCGGCTCGTGGTGGGGCCGCCCGTGGACAGGAGGTCCGCAACATGCTTGTTATAACGCGGCGTGAAGGTGAAGAAGTGGTGATCGGCGACCCGCGGAACCCAGTCGGCGTCGTCCGAGTCGCGGGCATCCGCGGCGATCGCGTTCGGCTCGCGTTCGACTTCCCCCGCGAGGTCGATGTGCATCGCAGGGAGATCGCCGATCAGATACTCGATCAGATCGCGGTGACCATCCGGGCGCCGATCGCAGCGGAGCATGACGGCGCACGTACATAACATCCTACGCACGGGCGAGACGCCCGTGCCACTGGGTTAGTAGCGCACGGGCGGGTCGCCCGTGCCACTGGAATATTAGCGCACGGGCGGGACGCTCGTGCCATTTTTGCTGATCCCCTCTCCCATGGGAGAGGGTTGGGGGAGATGGACATCCGGTGCTTTGTGCGGATCGCGCGCTATACGCCCAAAGCCCAGGGGCTTCATCCTTGGGCTTTCGTGCGTATTGCGCCTTCTTGTTCCCGCTGTCATGCTGTATGGCGAGCAAGGAGGTCAAGGCATGTGGACGCCCGTGCATATGTGTCGGCGGGTGGTCAAGTCGATCGAGCGGGGCGAATCGATCGCGTCGGCGGCGCGGCGGTTAGAGGTCAGCGAACGCGGCTTGCGGAAACTTCTTAACACCGTGCGGCGGCTCGCCCCGCTCGACCGCCGCAAGCATCCTCTTCCGCATCTCGATCGGGATCCGCACGGCCCGGCCTCCTTGTCCCGGGCGCATCATGCCAGACAGAACCCGATCGAGCAAGATGCTCTAGCCCTTCGCTCCGCTCAGGTCGGGCGCCGACGGTCCGTCAGAATATAAGATCGACCCGGCGCGGGCGCCGCTCACTCGTCGCGATCTGCGTCGAACGCGACGGGTTCGAGCGTCGCGGCGGGTTCGAGCGCAGCAGCCGCCGGGCGGAACAGGCCGAGCCGATCGTTGGGCGTGGTCGCCGAATGGCTCGCCGATTGCAACTGCGACGCCGCAGCGACGACAGCGATCACGCCCGCGGCGCTGAGCATAGCCGCGAGCCGGCGTCCGAAGAGGTCCGTCGTGACGGGGAGTTCCTGCTCCTCGTCGCGTTCGTCGAGCATAGTCGCGCGGACGAGCCGGAGGTAATAGAACGCGGCGATCGCGCTGTTGACGCCCATGATAATGACGAGGGCCAGTTCGCCCGCGCCGATCGCGCTCGTGAACAGCACGAACTTGCCCCAGAACCCGAGCAGCGGCGGCATCCCGAGCAGCGACAGCGCGCACAGCGTCATCGCCCACGCGAGCATCGGGCTGCGCCGGTGCAGCCCGCGGAGATCGTCGAGAGAGTCAGCCTCTGCGAGTTCGCCGTCGCGCCCGCGCACTTCGACGCACGCAAGAACCGCGAACGCGCCGAGGTTCATCACGCCGTACGCGAGCATGTAGAACATCGACGCCGCCAGCCCGTTGCCAGCGACGGTCCCGCCCGGCCCGACGATCAGCCCGACCAGCATGTACCCGGAATGCGCGACGGACGAATACGCCAGCATCCGCTTCGCGCTCGATTGCAGGAGCGCGAGCACGTTGCCGAAGGTCATAGTAAGAACCGCGATCGCCCAGAGCGCGACCCGCAACTCATCGGGCAGCGACGATCCGCCGGCGCCCCAGTGCCAGCCGACCGTCGCGAGCAGGTTGACGAGCACAAAGAAGCCAGCGGCTTTGGGCGCGAACGCGAGGAACGCCGCGACCGGCGACGCCGCCCCCTGGTACACGTCCGCGGTGTAGAAGTGCATCGGGACCGCGGCGACCTTGAACGACACGCCCACGAGCGCCATGACAAGCCCGAGCGTCCCGATCGGGCCGAGGCCCTGGCTGTGGAACTGCTGCGCGATGGCGCCGAGATCCGTCGTGCCCGCGGCGCCGAAGATCAGCGCGAACCCGTACAGGAACGTCGCCGCCGAGAGGGCGCCGAGGAAGAAGTACTTGACCCCCGCCTCCTGCGCCCGCAGCCTCGGCGTGCTGATCGCCACCATCACGTACGTCGGCAGGCTTGTAAGTTCGAGCGCCAGGAACAGCCATATAAGATCGTCCGCTGTGGCGCAGAGCATCACGCCCGTCAGCGAGAGCAGGAAGAAGGCGTAGAACTCGCCTCGCGTGACGCGGAGCGCGTCGAACGATTCGCCCTTGCCGACCCTGCGTTCGTACCAGCGATCGACCGTGCCGGACATCACCGGGAGGATCAGCAGCCCGACGCCGGCGACCATCGCTTTGGTATACGCGAGGAAGTTCGGGAACAAGCCGTCCGTCGCGGGCGACCGCAGTGCGAGAACGAACGCGACGGCGAGGGCAGCCGCGGTGATCCACGCGGACATCGCGCGCCACACCGACGAGCGCGCCAGCCCGAGCACCATCACGACGCACGTCGCCGCGAAGAGCACGATCTCAGGATGCAACTGCGCGAGTTTCTCGATCACGGCGACTCATCCTCCGAGGCGCCCGGACGCCGGACCTGAGCAACGCGAAGGTCCGGGTTTGTATCCCTCAATGTCGTCACGACCGGCCGGGCATAGTCCGCGACCTCGACCGCCGCAGCGATGGTCTGCGCCACCGGAGCCTCGAGCGCACGCAGCGCCGGCGTCGGGTACACACCCAGCACGACGCACAACACCGCCAACGGCGTCAGCACGAGTGTCTCCCGCGCCGACAGATCCCGCGGCAGAACCGGATGATCGTGATGATGCACCGGCTCCTTCAGCGGGCCGAACACCACTGACCCGACCATATAAAGAAGGTACATCGCAGCGACGATCATCCCCGTCGCCGCGACGGCTGCGAACCACGGGCCCAGCGGCCCGATCGTCGAACCCGGCCCCATCCCGTACGCGCCCGACTGGAACGCGCCTAGCAGCGTCATGAACTCGCCGACGAAGCCGTTGAGGCCCGGCAGGCCGACGCTCGCCATCGTGAAGAACACCATGAAGAACGCCCAGACGGGCATGCGTCTGGCCAGCCCGCCGAGTTCTTTCATCGAGCGCGTGTGGTAGCGTTCGTAGATCATCCCGATGCAGAAGAAGAGTGCGCCCGTGCTCAGCCCGTGGTTGATCATGTACATCACGGACCCGGCGCCGCCGACCATGTTCAGCGCGACCAGCCCGAGCACGCAGAAGCCGAGGTGGCTCACGGACGAATACGCGACGAGTTTCTTAACATCCGTCTGCACCCAGCAGATAAGCCCGGCGTAGAGGATGCCGATGATCGAGATCACCGCGATCACCGGCGCATATTCCACCACCGCGACCGGGACGAACGGGAGGACGAAGCGGAATATGCCGTAGGTCCCGAGTTTCAGGAGAACTCCCGCGAGGATGACGCTGCCCGCGGTGGGCGCCTCGGTGTGCGCCAGCGGGAGCCACGTGTGCACCGGGAACAGCGGCACCTTCACCGCGAACCCCGCCAGCAGCGCCGCGAGCACCCACGCCTGCTCCCTCGCGCTCATGCCGCGGGCGCCGGCTTCGAGATCCTCGATAAGGAACGTCCACTCACCGCCGCGGCCTTCCGCAGTGACTGCGGCGACGTAGACCAGCCCCGCCAGCGCGAGCACCGACCCCGTGAACGTGAACAGGAAGAACTTGATCGCGGCGTAGCGCCGGTTGGAACTGCCGTAGAGGCTTATCAGCACGAACATCGGGACGAGGGTGAACTCGAAGGAAAGATAGAAAAGTATAAGGTCACGTGCGACGAACACGCCCGTCATGGCGGCCTGGAGAATCAGGAGCCACGCGTAATACGTTTTCACCCGCTCAGTGACGGCGGTGAACGAGCCGAGCGCGCACAGCGGGCCGAGCAGCGTCGTCAGCAGCAGGAGCATCAGCGCGACGCTGTCCACCCCGACAGCGAGGTTCACGCCGATACTCGGGAGCAACGGCGCCGAGGCCTCGAACTGGAACGTCCCGGCGTTGGCCCAGTCGAAGCGGAACGCGGCGAATACCGCCGCGGCGAGCGCCAGCGTCGTCCATGCGAGCGCGATCCACTTCGCCTGCCGCGCCGGCGACAGCCCGACTACCAACGCGGCGGCGAGCGGGATCAGCATCAGCGTAAAGAGCGTCATGAAAGCACCCACACGACAATGAGGACAAACGCCAGCCCGCCGCCCATGCCGACGGCGTAACTCTGGAGCACGCCGTTCTGGCTCGGGCGGAGCGACCGGCCGATCAATCGCGGGAGCGCGCCTAGGCCGTCGATCACGCCGTCAACCAGGAACTGATCGAGCAGATAGAAGATGTGCGAGAGCAGTTTCAACGGCCGGCGCAGCAGCGCGTCGTACAACTCATCCACCAGCCACTTCTTTTCAGCGAGCGTGGACCAGGGCGTGAGCCTCGCCTTGAGGGCGTCCGCGATCGGCGCGCTCGCGGCGCTCGTGCGTCTCGTCATATGGATCACCCACGCGAGGAGTATGCCGACGATGCCGACGGCGCTCGACGCGAAGTACATCCACTTGTGCGGGTCATCGAAGAAGCCGGCGCCGTGCTCGGCGGCTTCGGCTGCGTGCTCAGCGTCGGTGTGAACGCCGGGCGTGACGATGTGCCCGGCGGTGGAGCCGTGGACCAGGCCGCCGACCCAGCCGTGGTGTTCCTTATCAATGAAGTAAGGCGCCGCGGCTGCGAGCGAGCCGACGATCAGCGCCAGCAGCACAGTGTTGATCGCCCAGCCCGGCGCGTGCGGGTGGAACCCGTGGCCGTGCCCGTCGTCATGCTCGTGATCGTCGTCGCCGTGATGATCTTCCCCGGCGTGGTACTCGACCGGGCCGAGGAACACGCGGAAGAAGACTCGGAAGGAGTAGTACGCTGTCATCCCGGCGGTGAGGATCGCCATCCAGCCGAGGAATCGGTATCCCGGACCGGCGGTGACGAAAGCCTCCGCGAGGATCATGTCCTTGCTGAAGAAGCCGCTCGTCCCCGGGAACCCGGCCAGGCACAGGCACCCTACGAGCATGGCGATCGTGGTGACGCGCCAGCCTGGGATCTTGCCTAATCCCGAAAGCCGGCGGAGGTCGAGTTGGCCGGCGAACCCGTGCATCACGGCGCCGCAGGACAGGAAGAGCGTCGCCTTGAAAAAGGCATGAGTGAAAACGTGATACGCCGAGCCCGCTGCGGTGAGGACGCCGAGGCCGAGGAACATGTACCCGAGTTGCGAGACGGTCGAATACGCCATTACTCGCTTGATGTCGTACTGCGCCATGCCGATGGTCGCGGCGAGCAGAGCCGTCAGCCCCCCCACCCATGCGACAATCGCCAGCGCCGTGGGGTTGAGCGCGAATATCGGGAGGAACCGCGCGATGAGGTAGACGCCCGCGGTGACCATCGTCGCGGCGTGGATCAGCGCGCTGACCGGCGTCGGCCCTTCCATCGCGTCGGGGAGCCAGACATACAGGGGCAACTGCGCGCTCTTGCCGAACGCGCCGACCATCAGCAGCAGCGGGATCGCCTCGATCTGCCACGCGACGGACCCGCCCGCGGCGACGGTCGTCTGGATCTCGGCGATCCGCGCGAAGATCTCGCGGTATTCGATCGACCCGAAGTGAACGAACGCGAGCATGATCCCGAGCGCCAGACCGAGGTCGCCGATGCGGTTGACGATGAACGCTTTTTTCGCGGCGGCGACGGCGCTGTCCTTGCCGTAGTGGTACCCGATGAGCAGGTACGAGCACAGCCCGACACCTTCCCAGCCGAGGTAAAGAAGCAGCAGGTTGTCCGCCATGACCAGGCACGACATGGCGAAGACGAACAGGCTGAAGAACGAGAAGTAACGGGCGTAGGCGCCGGTCTTCTGATCGTCCGCCATGTATTCGGTTGAATAGAGCGCGATGAGCGTCGCCAGCCCGGTGACGAAGAGCATCCAGAGCCAGGTCAGGCTGTCGATGTAGAGGCTGAAGTTTGCGGTGAAGGATTGACCGGGGCCGTCTCCCCAGGAGATGTTGATCCATTCGAATGCGTGGACGATCTGGACGCCGTGACCGCCGAAGGAGAGGTACCCGCTCAGCGTGACGACGAACGAGACGGCGAGGAGCAGGACGGTGGTGTATCCCGGGAGTTTGGTCGTGATTCCCAACGCGCGATACACGCCGCATAGCACGGCCGAGAGCAGCGGCAGGAGCGGTATCAGCAGGAGCCAGGGCGTCGGCGCAGCGGCGCCGGCTGCGGTGTCGGCGGCTAGCGTGATGTTCGCGATCTCACCCATCAATAGTCACCAGTCACCAGTCAGCCGTCAGCCCGCCAGTTCCGCCCAGGACTCCGCGTCGAGGGTGTTCTTCCGCCGGTAGAGATACGCGACGAGCGCCAGCGCGAGCGCCGCCTCCGCAGCCGCCACTGTCAGTACGAAGATCACGAAGACCTCGCCCGAGGGGTTCATCCAGTAGCGCCCGAACGCGATGAGCGCGAGCCCGGCGCCCTGGAACATAAGTTCCGTGCAGAGGAACATTATGATGAGGTTTCGCCGGGAGAGGAACCCGACCACGCCGAGCGCGAAGAGAGTCGCGGATACGAAGAGGTAGTGGAACAGCGTCACGCCGCCCATGAGTTCGGCCTGCGCGAGGACGGTGTGCATCGTCACGCTGCGCCTCCTTCGCCGCCGAGCCGGAGCCGTGAATCCACAGCCGCTTTTCTCGCTTCTTCGATCTCGGTCTGCTTCCTCGCCAGCACCACGGCGCCGACCATCGCCAGCAGCAGGATCACGCCCGCGAGTTCCAGCGACAAGGGGTGCTCGCCGACGAGCGTCAGCCCGACAGTCTCGATGTTCGTCGGCGCGACGGACACGGGCAGGCGGATCATTACGAATGGCGGGTCGGCGTCGATGAACGCGGGCAGGCCGGTGGATTCGTCGGGGAGGAGTTCTACAAGAGCCGCGGGCAACGGCCGGACGCCCGCCGGTCGCTCGCCGGCTCGTGCAGCGTCGAGCCGGGCGCGGAATGAATCTGGATCGCGCGGTACTAGTTGAATGAACCCGATCGCCCCCTCGCCCGCGGCCCGCGAGAGCACTACGGGCGAATGCGAGCGGTTCCAGCCGAGTATTACCTCGCGTCGGGCGGCGGTTTCAAGCCCGGCGCCGAGATCCGCGGGCATGAACGCCGCGGGCATCACGTCGTCACCGACGCCGAGAGCCGCGATGAAATTCTGCACCTTGCCGGGCATGCGTTCGAGCGCGATCGGCCCGCGCGAGGCTTCCGGAGCGCCAAGCCCGGGGACTCCCGCAGCGAGCATCCCCGACAGCGCCGCCAGCAGCGTGAACCCCACCAGCGTCGCGGCGATCGGCTCGCGGCTCCGGGCGTCGTAGTCGCTGAGGGCCTCGAGCGTCTCCTCAGTCGGCGCTTCGGTGGCGAGCATGATGACGAAGAGGTACGTGATGAGGATCGCCCCGGCGTAGATGATGACGATGGCGAACGTCATGAACTCCGCCGCGAGGAGCAGGAACAACCCCGCGGAGGAGATGATCGTCAGGACGAAGTAGAGGGCCGCGTACACCGGCCGCTGGTGTGTGATTACGCGGAGGGCAGAGCCAAGCCCTGTCAGCGCGAACACATAGAAAAACACGCCGGGCAGCCCCTCGCCGGAGCGCACGCCGATCACCCCGAGCGCGATAAGCACCAGCCCGACGGCGGTCCCTGCGATGATGGCGCCGATGATCTGCGGGTTGACGCCGCGACGGGGCATCGCGACAGCCACTCCGAGCGCCCCGAGCGCCAGGCCGGCGAAGAGAATGACGGGGCTGAGGATCATGCTCACGTAGAGAGCGCTCCAGCGGCCGCCCGGCGTGTCCCCGGGCGAACAGGCGGGCAGAATAGAACCCGCCCAACGGTGCGGCAACCCGCGTCGGTCATCAACAATCGCCTTCGCCGCGTCGGCCCCGCTGCGGGGTACGATCCACCGCGTGACGACGCCCGCTCCCGCCGACGACGCCGAGACTCCCGCCCGGACGCCGAGCCGGCGCGACTCGATACCCAACGCGCTGACCGTCGCGCGCGTCGCGCTGGCCGTCGGCGTGATCACGCTGCTGTCGATCTATGACCACACTGCGCGGGCGGTCTGGCCGCTGCCCGTCGCCGCGGCTCTCTTCATCGTCGCCGCGTTGACGGACACGCTCGACGGCATACTCGCCCGCCGATGGAACGCGGTCAGTGTCTTCGGGCGGGTGATGGACCCGTTCGCGGACAAAGCCCTCGTGCTCGGCTCGTTCATCGTGTTCGCCGGGCCGGGGTTCGCGAATATCGACGGCTCACCGATCGCCGGCGTCACGCCTTGGATGGTCGTGATCCTTCTCGCGCGCGAACTCCTCGTCACCAGCATCCGAGGGGTGATGGAAGGCGCCGGGGTCGCGTTCGGCGCGAATATCTCCGGGAAAGCCAAGATGGTGCTGCAATCCGTCGCGGTCCCGCTGATTCTTGCGCTGCTCTGGCTCGGGCCGCGCGACGCGATGGGCGATCCGGTCTTGTGGGTGCGGGCGGCGATCGGATTCGCCGCGTGGGTGACGGTGATCGTCACGGTTGTCTCCGGCTGGCCGTACGTCGCAGCCGCAGCACGGGCGGCCGGCGCGGGAAGGCACACATGAGCAGACGCGACCGGGTCATCGTCGGGATCGTGAGCGTCGGCGGGCTGGGGCTGATCCGCCGGGCGCCGGGGACGTGGGGGTCGATCCCGCCCGCGGTCGCCGCGTTTCTTATGATGGCGCTCGGAGCGTCTTCGACCGCGACGCTCATCATGCTCGGCGTCGTCGGCGCCGCCGCGGCCGTGCTTTGCGTCGCGCTGACGCCCGACGCCGAACGCATCTTCAGCAGGCCCGATCCGCGAACGATCGTACTCGATGAAGTCGCGGGGATGGCGCTGGCGCTGATCCCGGCGCCGATCATCCTGGCGGACGCGGGGACGTTGGCGATCGCCGCAGGGGCGCTCGCGGCTTTCGCGCTCTTTCGATATTTCGATATCGCCAAACCCGGGCTGATCGATTCCTCGCAACGGCTGCCCCGCGGCTGGGGGGTGCTCACGGACGACCTGCTCGCCGGCGCAACCGCTGCGGGAATTCTGTACGTCGCCGCGATCATATTTTATCTCTGAGCATTAAAACCAAAGCCCAGGGATTTCATCCCTGGGCTTTGGTGCACGGGCGGGACGCCCGTGCCACTTTCAATAGTGTGGGTCAGCGCCGGCGGCGGTTGTTCGAGCGGTCCGTGTCGGGGAACTTCATATCGGGGTCTATGACGACTTCGCGGATCCGCCTGCCCGGGTTGAACTCCATCGGCCAAGTATCAGTCACGGCCCACGCCTCGACGGGCAGCACGCGACGCTCGGACGAGCCGTCGTCGTAGATCACCTCGTAGTTCACGGGCATGACTAGCCGGCCGAGGTTGCGGAATGTAATAACCGCTTCGCCGTCGCCGTCCTGCTCGATTCGTGTGACGGCCTGGTCGAGAGTCCCGGTTTCGAGGAACCAGCCGCGCCAGAACCAGCTGAGGTCGGCGCCCGCCGCGTCCTCCATCGCGCGGAAGAAGTCCGCCGGGCGCGGCGACTTGAACGCCCAGCGCTCGATGTAATCGCGGAACGCGCGATCGAAACGGTCCGGGCCGAGGATCTGCTCGCGGAGCAGCACCAGCCCGGCGCCGGTCTTCGCGTATTGCAGGATGCCGAGGCGGTTTCGGCGGACATAATCGGCGGGGGTCTCGATCGGCTGCTGATTCGGCAGGAGCATCGCGGGGACGATCATCTGCGCGTCGCCGCGGCGCGCCTCGGGTTCGCCGAAATATGCTTCGGTCGCGTAGTAGTTAATAAACGTGTTGAAGCCCTCGTCCATCCACGCGTGCCGACGCTCGTCGTTGCTGACGATCATCGGGAACCAGTTGTGCCCGATCTCGTGCGTGGTGACGCCGAAGAGGCCCTCTTCGCTCCGGCGGTTGCGGCAGAAGATGATCATGGGGTACTCCATCCCGCCGACGTCGCCGTTGACGTTGATGGCGACGGGGTAGGGGTACGGGAACCATTTCTCGCTGTAGTGCTCGACGCTGAAGCGGAGGTACTCGGTCGATTTCGCCCACAGCGGCAGGCCTTCCTTCGGGTACACGGACTGGATGAGCGTGCCGGTGCTCGCGCCCGCGGCGTCCCAGATGAAGGCGTCGGACGCTGCGAACGCGACCGTCCGCACGTCCTCGGCGCGGAACCGCCAGGTGCGCGGGCCGCTGCCGCTCGGGATGGTCGACGGCTCCCCCACTTCCTCCGCGGAGATGATGTCCACGGTGTCCGGCGTGGAACGCGCCTGCGCGAGGCGCTCGACCTGCGTCTGCGTCAGCACCTCGGTCGGGTTCAGAAGTTCGCCGGTCGCGACGACGAGGAACTCGCGCGGCGCCGAGATTGTAAGTTCGTAATCGCCGAAGTCCGTGTAGAACTCGCCCTGCCCGATGTACGGCAGCGCGTTCCACCCGTGCACGTCGTCGTACTTGACGACCGCGGGGAACCACTGCGCGAGTTGGAAGATCGTTCCCTGCTCGACTTCCTCGATCGCCAGGCGGTCCGAGCCGTACTCCGGGATGGGGAACGACCAGGCGATGTCGAAGGTGAACACGCCGCCGGCTGCGGGGATGGGCTGGGGGAGTTCGACCCTGCCCAGCGTGTCGTAGACGGCGAGCGGGAGGTCGCGCCCGTTGTGTGTGATGGAGGTGATGGTGTACCCGCCGTTGAACCCGTCGCGGTTGCCGAAACGCTCCTCGCCGCGCGTCAGCCGGGCGCCGATGGAATCGTTGTTGAAGAGGTTCTGTTCGAGGTGGATCCAGAGATAGCCGAGCGGCTCGGGGGCGTTGTTGGTGTACGTGACGCGGGCGGTTGCGGTGAGGACGCGATTGACGGGGTCGAGCGTGGCGTCGATGCGGTAGTCGGCGCGGGGCTGCCAGTATTGCGGGCCGGGGGCGCCGGAGCCGAGCCTGACGCCCGTCGGCGTGGGGAGGTCGAGCGGGCGGAAGATGTTGTCGGCGTCCTGACGCCAGTCGGCGCCGGTGAGCCTGCCGTGGCCGGCGCAGCCCGTCAGCGTCGCTGCGGCGCAGAGGATCGCCGCGACGTTCACACCCGTCTTGTTCATCGACTTACTCCGAGTTTGTGATGTCATATGTGAGAGAGTCCGAGCGATCGCGCCACGCTGTGCGATCACCGCCGGCGGTCCAGCAGGCGGTACTGTACCGCCTCGGCGATCGCGGCGGCCCCGACCGTCTCGCGCCCGTCGAGATCGGCGATGGAACGCGCGACTCGGCGGATCTTGTCGTACGCCCGCGCGGACAGGCCTAACTCGCGCATCGCCTGGCCGAGGAGTTCCTTCGCGTCCGGCTCAATCGGCGCGAGTTCGTCGAGCCGGCGCCCGGCGAGGCGCGCGTTGGGCGTGTCGCCCTGACGCGCGCGGGCGATCTCGCGGGCGGCGAGAACCTTCTCGCGCAGCGACGCGGTGGACTCGCCGCGATCGCCCGATTCAGAAAGTTTCTTCCACGGGACCGCGGGCGCCTCGACGTGGATGTCTATACGGTCGATGAGCGGGCCGCTGAGCCTCGATAGATAACGATCCATCTCGCGCCGGCCGAACTCGTCGGTCGGCATGGCGCCTTTGGGTGTCGGGTTCATCGCGGCGACGAGCATCACCTCGGCGGGGAAGCGGACGGTCGAGTGCGAGCGGGCGATGGTGACGGCGCCGTCTTCGAGAGGCTGGCGCATGGTCTCGAGCACGTCGCGCGGGAACTCGGGCAGTTCGTCGAGGAACAGCACGCCGTGATGCGCGAGCGTGACCTCGCCGGGCCGCGGCACGGCGCCGCCGCCGACTATCGCGGGGACGCTCGCGGTGTGATGCGGGCTTCGCACGGGCCGGCGCGTGATGACCCCGACGCCCTCGGCCTCGCCGCGAACGAGCAGACCGGCGGCGGAGTAGATGCGCGTCACTTCGAGCGCCTCGGCGACCGTCATCCGAGGCAAGATGCCCGGGAGCGCCTTGGCGACCATCGTCTTGCCCGTCCCCGCCGGGCCGAGCATCAGGAAGTTGTGCCCGCCGGTCGCGGCGACGGTCGCGGCTCGTTTGACGCCTTCCTGCCCTTTGATGTCCGCGAAATCGACCGCTGCGTGTGTCTGTTCGAGGAGTGATCCGACATCGACAGGCGCGGTGGGTTCTGCGGGGATGTCGCCGGTGATCTTGCCGACGATCTCGGCGAGCGTGCGCGCCGAATGCACAGCGACCTCGGAGACGACGGCGGCCTCGCGCGCGTTCTCCTCCGGGAGAATTACGTTCGACACGCCCCGCTCGCGCGCCATAAGCGCGGCGGCGAGCGCGCCTCGCACCGGGCGGAGCCGGCCGTCGAGCGCGACCTCGCCCGCGACGATCGCGTCGCGCAGGTCGATCCCGCCGACACCCGCGTGCAGCGACCCCGTGGAGATCAGCAGCCCCAGCGCCATCGGCAGGTCATAAACCGGCCCCTCCTTGCGGACATCCGCGGGGGCGAGATTGACCACGATCCGCCCGATCGGGAAGGCGTAGCCGGAGTTCCCGATCGCCGAGCGGACGCGCTCGAGAGACTCGCGCACCGCGGCGTCGGGCAGGCCGACGACACGCTCGGCTGGCATGCCGGCCGGGTTCGCGTCGATCTCAACCTCGCAAGGGTTGGCGTCGATCCCGGTCAGGACATAACTCTGAACCCGCGCCAGCATGGGGCGCACAGCGTACATCCAAATCCGACGGCATGCGGGTTATGTCACCGCCCCGGCGATCGCAGCCGCGAGAGTCTTGCCCGCCTCGGGATCCAATGACCCAGGGCGCCAGCCCACGCCCAGCCCGTTCTGCCCGCTGGGCCGATCCGGGTACTTGGGGATGATGTGAAAATGGACGTGCATCACGGCCTGGTGCGCGTCGGCGCCGTTGTTCTGAAGAACGTTATAAGCCTTGGCCCCGGTCGCCTTCTTCACGGCCCGGCATAGCCGGGGCAGAACACGCCCGATCGCCGCGGCGGCGTCGTCCGAAAGCCCGTCGAGCGTCGCCGCCGGCTCCTTCGGGATCACCAGCGTGTGCCCCGCTGCGAGCGGGTTGATGTCCAGGAACGCGAAGACGTGCTCGTCCTCATAAACCCTGTGACAGGGGATGTCGCCTCGGATGATCGCGCTGAAAACTGTGTCGGGCATGGCGTGTGAAGTGTACCCTCGCCGATACCCCGCTCAGCCGACGCCCGCCTCGACCGCCGCGGTCGCCATCGGGCGGTGCGGGTGAGTCGGCGGGGGAAGTCTCAGCCAGCGGGCCAGCCAGTGAGCGCCGACATAAAACGGCAATGTGTCGATCAGCGCCACCAGCATTTTGAAGACATACCCCGTCGCGATGAACGCCAGCAGTTGCCCGGCGATCGGCGCCGCGTCGTCCACCGGCAAGGCCCGCGCGAATAAGTGTGTAATTAGAATCACGCTGATCGTGTCGACGAGTTGGCTGACGAGCGTGGAGCCGTTGTTGCGAAGCCAGAGGTGCCTGCCGTTGGTCACCCGGCGCCAGAAGTGGAATACCTGCACGTCGATGAACTGCGCCGCGAGATAGGCGATCATCGACGCCGCGACCGCGCCGAACGCCAGCCGCTGCACGTCGAAGAACACGCCGACCTTCTCCCCGCCCGGCTCGAAGCCCGGCCAGGCGCCGCCGACCCACAGGATCCCCAGCACCCAGAGGTTCAGCGCGAACCCCATCAGCACGACCTGATTGGCCCGGCGCCGGCCGTACAACTCGGAAATAAAGTCCGTGCATAAGAACGTGATGGGGTAAGGCAGCACGCCGACCGCGATCGCGACCTTGTAGCGCCATTGGTCGGAGCCTTCGACGAAGAACGCGAGGTTGAGGAACCGCGTCACGCCGAGGATGTTGAGCATCGCCAGCGAGCCGAGGAACAGCCCTGACAGCACGAGGAACACCCACTCCCGCCGGGCATGGACGAGGCGCTCGGGCAGCGCGGGCAGATCGTCGTATGCGTGCTGAACGCCGGGCAGCGGGGATTCCATGCCCGATGGTACCCGCTCTATAATCAGAAATCGCGCCCGCGCACTCCCCAATGCGTATCGTGGTAGATACGCGGAGGTTCCCAGAACAGCGGGTTTTGAACCGGTTGTGAAGCGTCCTGGTCGGGCCGAAAGACTGCGGCCCCATCGGCGAGCAACACCGGGCGCGGCGTGCTGATAGTGAGATCGTCCCGGTGGTATGCCATGTCGTGGTCGTACATCACGACCTTAGACGACGGATGGTCAACCTCCGACGTCTGCACCGGGCGGATGTCGTCCTCGGTCGCGTCTCCAAGACCGCTCCATACGCGCGGAGCCGCGATGAACGAGTTCGAATACCGATAGGAAACCCAGCCACCGTCGCCGCGACTGTCTGGAGCCAGCCCGCAGCCCATCGGCCACATGCGCTGCCGCATAAGCCCCGGAGAGAACCATGACTGAAAATGTTCAGGCCACGGCGCCACGTCGTGCATCAGCACCGGCCACATGCCCTCCAACAGCCAATGTGGCGCGAAGCCGCACTGCAACAGCGGTCGCCCCTCTTCGGGCGGCGCCACGGTCACCGGCTCACCCCCTCGAATGAACGGGTATCGACCGGCGTTGGCCTCGGCATAGTGCGCCAGCGACATGCCGAGGCTGCGCAGGTTAGCAAGGGACACCACCGCTCCGCCCGCGCCGCGGGCTCCCCGCAGAGCGGGTACGGTGATCCCTATCAGCACGCCGACGATCGCGATGACGACTAGCACCTCGATCAGTGTGACTCCGAGGGTCTTCCCCCGACTCGGAAGCGTTTTCAAAACACCGGACCGAGGATCCACTCGCCATTGAACGCAGACATGGGTCGATACAGGATCATTTCGTACGGAGACCATTTTGAATCGTCCTCCATCCACGCGAACTGCAAGCCGACGAAGACCTTGTTGTCATATCTCTTCGCATCACGGCTCTTGAAACCCATGGGAATAAGCACTTCATAGACATCGAGCCTCGAAGCCTCCGGGGACATGCGCTCCGCCTCATAGCGGCCGGACATGCTTGATGCCATATAAATCGGCGTCATCGTCGCTTCGACCATGACACCACCCCGCCAGCGATCCCGGCCCCAGATCTGTCCTATCGAGAGAGGCACACCGGCGAGCCGGCTCGAGGCATTCTCCCAACGGGTAAGAAACTCGGGGGTCGGCTCGCGCTCCTCGCCCCCGAACCGCCGGATGTGCTCGACCCAGAGGTCGTACTCGGGCGCCAGCAGGAGTTGCACGCGCTCGCCCACGAGCGCTACAAGCCCGTCGTGCCGGGCTGCCGACGCCGCCCAATCGGGGTGCTCGCTTAGCAGAATCTGAGTTAGACGCTCTCGTACGCGTTCGACAATCCGCTCGACAGGCTCCCGGGCCGGGTCGGCGTCGAACTTGACGTCCGCGAGATCGGGAAAACCCTCGGTGGGGATCGGCTCGGGCGGCGACGTTGTTGAGGTCGGACGCCCGCCGGACGACAAAGCCCGCCACGCGATCCCCACCCCAACGATCGCCAGCGTCGAGGCGATCAAGATTTTTGCGTGCGAGGCTCGCACGTTCCTATTCCTCCTGGATTGTTGAAACTATACCTTTGCCACTGGACTCACGTGCGCCTTTCAGAACGGCGTCAGATCGTCTTCGCTCTTGCAGCCAGCTACAGCCGAGCATGAGCCATCGGAGTTGATAGTTACGTCGCATTTGCTGACCGACCCGGTGCGACAGTTTGCGGCAACAGATGTTTTACCATCTGCGTTAGTGAAAAAACAACGCTTCCCCGCTAGTTCCACGCAGCATCGAACGCATTCGTCAGCACGGACGTATTGGTCGGAGACGAAGCCTAAACCAAGAATTGCTGCGATGGCGGTGAACACGAATAAGCTGTTGACACTGGTGGTTCCGTGGGATATGAGGGACCGGATCATGTGATGCTCCTTTCTTGGGTGAGGCTTCGCCGACGCCGTTGCGTCGATCTATGTTGCTTCTTTTCCCCCCCCCCCCCCCCTTGTCAAGAGAAATTTTGAAAAAAATCCATGTCAGCAACAAGATTCTGGACTCTGGTCGTTTGCGCTCGCACGCGCCGCGCCCGCCGAGCCTGACTTCGACGGCTATATTCAGGCCGATGGCCTTGCCCACGCTGAATCAGTCGCCCGCTGCCGATGCACACGAGTATCGCCCGCGGATCCGTGCGCTGCCGGCGCTCCTCGTGAATCAGATCGCCGCGGGGGAGGTGGTCGAACGGCCGGCGTCGGTGGTGAAGGAACTCGTGGACAACGCGCTCGACGCGGGGGCGCGCACGATCACGGTCGATCTCGAAGCGGGCGGCGTGGAACTGATCCGCGTCGCGGACGACGGGTGCGGGATCCCCGCGGAGGATCTGCCCCTGGCGCTGGCGCCGCACGCGACGAGCAAGATCCGCGAGGCGGTCGATCTCGAAGCGATCGGGACGCTTGGTTTTCGCGGCGAGGCGCTCGCTTCGATCGCGTCGGTCTCGAAGGTCTCGATCCGCAGCCGGGCCCGCGGCGTGCCCGCGGCGTTCCGCATCGTCGCGGAGGGCGATCGCATAGATGAACCCCGCCCGGATTCTGGCGCCGAGGGCACGGTGGTCACGGTTAGAACATTATTTTTCAATACTCCCGCGAGACGTAAGTTTCTCCGGGCCGCCGGGACGGAGCAGGGGCACTGCGTCGAGATGGTGCGCGACCTGGCGCTGGCCCGGCCGGATGTCGGGTTCACGCTGCGCGCCGACGGCAGGACGAACCTCGATCTCCCCGCCGGGCAGGACGCGCGCAGCCGATGCGTCGCGGCGCTGGGCGGGGAATACGCGGACCGATTGATCGACGCGCACTCGGACGAGATCGATTCGCCGGGCGTCGTGGTGTGGGGGATGGTCGGCGAGCCGAGCCTGGCGAAGCCGACGGCCAAACATCAGCGGCTGTTCGTCAACGGTCGCCCGGTGCGCGACCGGACGATGCAGCACGCGCTGGCCGAGGCGTACCGCGGGCTGGTCGATCCGTCGCGAAAGCCGCTCGCGGTGCTGCTTGTTGAGATGGACCCGGCGATGGTGGACGTGAACGTGCACCCGGCCAAGGCGGAGGTTAGGTTCCGCGATTCGGGGCGTGTGCACTCTGCTGTGCTTCACGCGGTCAGACGGGCCCTCGCGAGCCGCGACCTGACGCCGATCTGGACGGATGTAAGAAGGCCGGCACCGGGCGGGGAATCTTTTTATCAGCATGCCGAGGGAGGCAATTCGGGGGCGATGGTTCGGCCCGGCGGGTGGTCCGCGCCGACGGGTTTCAGCGCCTCGGCGTTCGCCGCTTCGCTGCGCGAGCACCTGGCGGACGCCGGCGCGGAAGTCGATTTCGACGCGCTCCGGGCCGCGGTCGAACGGTCCGCCCCGGCGGATTCAGAGGAAACAAGCCCGGCGCCGATCGCGCCCGCGCGCGGCGCCGACCGCGTGCTCCAGGTCCACGATTCTTATATCATCACCCAGGACGACTCGGGCGTCCTCATCATCGATCAGCACGCGTTGCACGAACGCGTCATGTTCGAAAAGATCATGAATCGGCTCGGCGCCGGCGCACTCGAAAGCCAGGGCCTGCTCACGCCCGCGACGGTTGAAACGTCTCAGGCGGGGATCGACGCGCTCGCGGCGCTCGGGCCGACGCTGGGGAGGCTGGGGATCGAATCGGCGCCGATCGGGCCGCGATCCGTCGCGGTGCATGCGTTCCCGTCATTGCTGCTGTCGAGAAAAGTTGAGCCGGGTTCATTCATGGCTGAACTGCTCGAGCGGGCGTCGGGCAGGTCGGCGCCCCCGACGGAGGAGGAGGCGCTGCACGAGGTGGTGGACATGATGGCTTGCAAAGCGGCTGTGAAGGCGGGCGACCGGTTGAGCGACGAGGAACTCGCGGAGATCCTCTCGCTGCGCGAGCGCGTCGAGCGATCTTCGTCGTGCCCGCACGGCCGACCTACGTCGATCCGCCTGTCGCTGCACGACCTCGAACGGCGGTTCGGTCGGCGGTGAAGCGGCGGGGTTGAACGCAGAGGAAGACAGAGGGAGACAGAGGGTCAGAGGGTCAGAGGGTCAGAGAGTCAGAGAGACAGAAATATAAATATAGAGAGACCGAGAGCATGTCGCGCTCCCCGGCTCTGTATCAAATATTAATTCATTGCGTCGTGCGACAAAGCATGTCGAAAGCATGTCGAAAATAACTTAGAACGTTTCGCGTCATCATGCTCTGCAGTGGAAGCGCCACCGACTTCGGCGGCTCGGGGCCGAAGTCGGTGCTTCGCGCGGTAAACATCCGACCAACCCACACAACCGGAACCCAGCACCGAGTTCGGAGGACCGAACTCGGTGGCACGTCGCGGTCGCCTCGCGCGAGGCCGGGGAACACTATTGCGCAAGACGCTATAAGCCGCTCAGTTTCACTTATTAATCACGATCTGCCTACCCCCGCCCCCTCTCTGTCTCTCTCTGTCTTCCTCTGTCTTCCTCTGCGTTCATCCCATCCCCGCCTGGGGTCGAGAGCGCAGGTGCGATCGGGGGAGAAAAAGAAACACCCCGCGGTCGATGTCCGGCCGCGGGGCGGGTTTGTTCGTGCGTAGGGCCGCACGCGGGCTGCGCGACGACAGCCCCGTCGGACTATCGCGTTATCCGCGCAGCCCCTCCGTACAGTCACACTTGGTCACTGGATCACCTCCTTCTGGAAAGGCCACCCCGACGGGAGTCGGTCTGTACCGGCCGACCCGCCGGGCCTCTTCCCCCCCGGGCCGTCACCCGGGGCACATCGCCCGCAGCCGTGATCGCACGGCGCGGTCGTCGCGCCTGTGCCCCGGCTCTCGGGCGGGTTCTCCGCCCGTCGGCTGCGAGGCCTGCCGACGCGATGCGATCATTATCGTTCCGAGCCGGGAGAAGGCAAGACTTTTTCGCAGCAATCGCTCGATTTTCTGCGGTTCGCAGCGTTCCCGGCCCATCGACCGAGACGAGAGATAGCATGCGCGGCGCCGACCACGTGCAGTAGACACCTTTCACGACCACTGCCGATTAGAACGGGGTGAGCTGCTCGAGCCTGCACTCTGTCGAGCCGCGGCCGCCGGCGTCACAGCCAGCGCCGTCGATGAGCTTCGTTGCAACACAGAGACAGGTAGGGAGGTTCTCCCCGGCGCCGTTATAGCGACAACAGGCATGCGCATTCACACCGTCGCACGTTGTTTCGCAGCTCGCTGCGAGGATCGCGTTGCCTTTTTTGTCATATAGCCAGCCAATGCCGAATATATCGCCGGGAGCAATCACGACGATATCCTCGGCGTCGCCCACACGGAGTTGCACAGAATCCCGGCTGATGTTCCAGAGCAGGCCCTGACGCACCACCTCGCCGCGCGTCGTGCGAACGCCGAAGTCGTTCCCGAGATACACCATCGCGCCATCGGGCGCGTCCACGGTCGCGTGTGTATCGAAACCGGCAACATGATAGGACTTGCCGCCGAGCGAACGCACGACGAACCTGAGCTCGCTGGGCTTCATCCACGACGCGCTTGTGAGCAGTTCTGCGAACGGACGGTCTGGCTGCGGCGTGACCGTCCTCAACTCGTGCAGGCGGTTGTTTGCACTGGATGGCTCCGCGGCGCACGCGGAGACGCCGGCCCACAGAACGACGGTGCAGATCGCCACAGCGATCGAAATAAAAGTGTTAAGCACGAACGGCGAACGTCCGCTCATGTTCTGGTTCCTCATGTTCTGGTTCCTCATATTCGGACACCCCGCCCAGTGCAGGGGAATCGAGGTCCGAACACCCATAATATCTATTATCGGCGATCGGGCCGGAAATGCAAGGAAATTTTGCCCCCCCCCCAACCGACGAACCTAGCCGAAAGAGCCAGGGCGTAAACCCCAATCTGCGTCCCGACGATCGCCGGGCCGGCGGGGAGATCGGCCTCGAACGCGATGACGATCCCGCCCAGCGCGCCGATGAGCGCCGCGACCACAGCGACTGCCGCGGCCGGCCCGAGCCGGCTTGTCAGCCGGAGCGCCGTCGCGCCCGGCAACACCAGCAGCGCGGTGACGAGGGCCACGCCCGCGAGTTTCATGGCGCTGACGATGGTGATCGCGGCGAGCGTGAGGACGGCGGCGCGCACAGCGGCGACGGGCACGCCGAACGTCTCGGCGCCGGGTTCGTCGAGGGCCCAGAACAGGATCGCCCGGCGCATCCACCACATCCCCGCGAGCACAGCGAGCGCGACAGCGACGGCGATCGCCGCGTCGGCGCGCGAGACCGCGATGATCGAGCCGAAGAGCAGCGACTCCCACCCGCTAGCCATCGGCGCGGGGCCGACGGTAGTTAGTCTTACATGCACAAGCCCGGCGCCCAGCGCCATGGACGCGACGAGAACGACCGCGATCGCGGTGTCCGGCTCCATGCCCCGGCGGCCGGTCGCGGCGGCGATGATGAGCGCGGCGATCACGCAGAACGCCGCGACAACGACGAAGCCGGCTTCGACGCCGAGGCCCAGGACCGCGGCGATCCCGACACCGCCGAAGGCCGCGTGCGTGATCCCCTGCCCGAGGAACGCCATCCGCTTGGGAACGACGATGACGCTCAACGCGGCGCTCGGGACGGCGACCGCGACCGCCGCGACGATCGCGGGAAGAAACAGCGCGGCGGCCGGCCCGGTGAGATAGTCGATCGTCTTCATTTCGTTGATTCCGGGATTTCTTGCAGGCTTGAGCGCATCTGAGACGCTACCATGAAAACATCATCCGGACAGCGCAGCCCCCCGACGCATATACAGGAGACAGACTCATGCTGAGCATGCGACACCTGGCCGTGCTAGCCCTGACGGCGGCGCTGTGCGCCCCGGCTCAGGCGGACGGATCGCCGCAGTATTCGATCACTTCCATGCGCGCCGAAGCGTTCCGGACGCTGCCGATCGGGAGCAAGGACACAGCCCGGACCGGCGTGATCGGGGCCGTCGCGCCCGCGAACGACTCTTTTCTTGTTTTGAACTTCGTCGTGTCAGGAGATCCTGAAGACAGCGAGAAGGCGTTGCAGACGGTCCCTTTGAGCAGTGTCGCCCTGCATGCGGACGGGCTGCGGATCCATCCGATCGGCAGGCTGGGCAGTGTCACGGAGGAATTCTCGTTCTTTCCCGTCGCGTTCACTGACACACCGATGTACGCCTTCCACTATCAG
Source organism: Phycisphaeraceae bacterium (assembly GCA_039794205.1). Classification (GTDB taxonomy): domain Bacteria; phylum Planctomycetota; class Phycisphaerae; order Phycisphaerales; family UBA1924; genus J020. The sequence goes on along the minus strand of JBDIVU010000007.1, from coordinate 86,438 downwards.
TCGTCGAAAGGTTATTATTCATTCCGCATTGTTTTCGATGACCCGGATCTGGGCGACGGCCCGTGGGAGTTTGAGTTCGGCGGGCTGAGGGTTCCGGTCGAAGCGCCCGCTGTGGTGAACGATTCACCCCCTCGGCCCGCGGAACTGGTCGAGGTCGAAATTCTTAATATCACCAGGCATCGGATGTACAACTTCGGGGCCGGCCCGCGGAGCCTCAACCGCGTCACGTACGTCAACCCAGGCGGCGTGTTTATCAAAGTCCACGTGCGGCTGACGCAACGCTCCGGCCATCCACCCAAAGACCCCGATGCGCCCACGTGCTGCGCGACGGGCGTGACGATCCCGCTGAACACGTTGCTGCTGCGCGACACCGACACGGGCGCTTCGTACCCGATTTTCATCACTGACACAACAACCAGCATGCGCCAATCATTCGGGAGCAGTATCCCGGTTCCGAGCTCCGCTCATATCCACGACAATCGCCCGCAGGAGTTCATCATCCACTACGCGACGCCGGCGTCGATCGGCGATGTTGAACTCGTGCTGCTCGGCGACAGAGTGGCGGTGGGCGCCGTGCGCTGAGCCGGCGCCGGGTCGGGCGACGCGCTCTGATGTAATGTTCTGGTTCTAGTCGTGAGCGGCTGTTGTTGCTGATCACCTATTCAAGGCCCAGGGATTTCATCCCTGGGCTTTTTGAGTTGTTCGTGAGGCGGTTGTGACGTGTCAAACTCAACGACACGGCGCGGAGAGCCGTGCCACCATGGAGAGCCGCGCCACCACGGAGAGGCGTGCCAGCACGGAGCCGTGCCACCGGGGCGTCTCAGCGGTGAATCCGGCTCGTCGCCTGCTAGGCGGCGCCCGCGTCGCCGGCGTGATCGCCCGGGCAGTCCTCGGCGCGGTGGGCGGAGATGTGCACGTCGCCGAAGACGCCCGCCATGTCGTGGCTGAAGACTTCCGCCAGAACCTGAGGCGTCAGGCCCGCGGGGGCGTCGTGATAGTGCAGCGTCCGCGCCAGGCACGCCACGCGGTCGCAACCGGCCGCGACCGCGCGAACGTCGTGCGAGACGATCACGATCGTCAGCCCGAGTTCGGCGTGCAGCGTGCGGATGAGGTCGGCGAAGCGGGCCTGCCCCTCGACATCCACGCCGACCGTCGGCTCGTCGAGGGCGAGTATCTTCGGCTCGGCCGCCAACGCCCGCGCGATCAGCACGCGCTGCAACTGTCCGCCTGAGAGCGCGCCGATCGGGCGCCGGGCTATCTGCTCCGCGCCGACGAGGGCGAGGCTCCGGCGGACGCGCTCGCGCACATCGCGTGATGATCGCCCCCACCCCCCGGCGCCTCGGGTCGCGGCGAGTTCGACCGTCTGGAAGACCGAGATCGGAAGCCGACGTTCGACATCGCAGCGCTGGAGGACAGCGCCGATTCGGCCGTCGCGCCGGGCCTGGTTGGGGTGGACGCCGAGGACGCGGACGGCGCCAGCGTAGCCGTGGATCAATCCCATCATGATGCCGAGGAGCGTGCTCTTGCCGCCGCCGTTCGGGCCGAGGACGCCGAGCCGTTCGCCGACTTCGACGCGGAGGGACACGCCTTGGACCGCGGGAGTCGCGGCGCCGGGGTAGGTGTAGGTGACCGAGTCGAACTCGATCGCGGGCGGCGTGTTCGTGGCTGGGTCGGGCATGGCGTCAGATCCGCCAGTGGCACGGGCGTCTCGCCCGTGATTCTTACCCGGATTCGAGTGTGATTCAGGCATGACAACAGTGCGGGATCGGCTACCGACGGCGACTCGCCGCGCCGCGAGGGATCGCCTATGCTATCGGCCCGCTGGCGGCAGCCGACGCCCGCGGACCGCTTGGGGCGGTAGCTCAATTGGGAGAGCGCCTCGGTCGCATCGAGGAGGTTGAGGGTTCGACCCCCTTCCGCTCCACTTTTTCCGAACCCGGAAATCAGAATCGCACGCTGCAAAGCCCAGGGATTGATCCCTGGGCTTTTGATCTTCATTCCTATTCGTGCAAGGAAGCCGCTCCGTGCGGTATCGTCGCGGGTCGGCGATGAGTTCAACACCCACCAAGCCGCCCAAAGACCCACGCGCCACCCCGGCGATGAGGCAGTACTTCGAGTTCAAGAAGCGTCACCCGGATTGCGTGCTCTTCTTCCGGATGGGCGACTTCTATGAGATGTTCGACGACGACGCGGTGCTCGCAAATCGCGTGCTCGGGATCACGCTGACCGAGCGCACCGCGGGCGTCCCGATGGCGGGCGTGCCGTATCACGCGGTGGACGGGTATCTGCGCAAGATGGTCGCTGCGGGATATCGCGTCGCGGTCTGCGAGCAGGTTCAGGATCCGCGCGAGGCGACCGGCGTCGTCGAGCGGGCGGTCGGGCGGGTGCTCACGCCGGGGACGCTCAGCGACGAAGGGCTGCTCGACGCGGCGACTCCCGCGTGCCTGGCGGCGGTCGCGTTCCTCGACTCCGGCGACGCCGCCGACGGTCGCGTCGCCGCGGCCGTCGCGGATGTATCTACCGGCGCGTTCATAATCTTCGAGGCGCCCGCGGGCCGCATCGCGGACGAACTCCTGCGCAGCGGCGTGCGCGAGGTGCTGTTCGCTCAGACCGCGACGGGGGAGACGCCGCCGCGCGCCGAACGCCTGCTCGACGCGCTCGGCGTGGCGGGGACGCCGCGGCCGGCGTGGGAGTTCCGGCCCGCCGAGGCGCTCGAAGTTCTTACATCACATTATCGCGTGTCATCACTCGCGGGTTTCGGGCTGCGCGACGACGACCCGGCGGTTTCCGCCGCGGGCGCCGCCCTCAAGTACCTGATCGACACTCAGTCGCCCGACCCGCGTTCGGCGCGGGCGGCGCTCGCGCATCTGGCCCCCCCGACACGCGCGAACCCCGACGACGCGCTCACGCTCGACGCAACGAGCCTGCGCGCTCTCGAGGTCGAACGCACGATGCGCACCGGCGACGCCGACGGGTCGCTGCTCGGCGTCTTCTCGGGGCGCGACGGGTGCCGGACCCCGATGGGCCGCCGGCTTATCCGCGACTGGCTCGTCCGACCGCTCGCCGATCGCGCCGCGATCGAAGCCCGGCAGGGATGCGTCGCGGCGCTCTTCGAGGACTCGCGCACCGCTGCGGCGCTCGACGAAACGCTTACAAACATGCAGGACGCTGCGCGGATCGCGGGCCGGCTGGGGGTCGGGCGGGCCACGCCGCGCGATCTGGTCGCGCTCGGCGTCGCGCTGTCGAGGCTCGGCGGGCTGCGCGACGCGATCGCCGCGACGCCCGCGTTCGCCGGATTCGCCGCGACGCTCGACGGGCAGCGCGCGGCGCTCGCGCCGCTGGCCGAGGAGATCGCGCGGACGTGCGTCCCGGACCCTCCCGGGCATCTGCGCGACGGCGGCGTGATCGCCGACGGGGTGGACGCGGAACTCGACGAAGCCCGCGCCATGCAGCGCGACTCGGCGTCGTACCTCGCGGAGTATCAGTCGCGGCTTATCGCCGAGCACGGGCTGCCGGGGATAAAGGTCGGGTACAACCGCGTGTTTGGTTATTATATTGAACTTACCGCTGCGCAGGCGCGGTCGGCGCCGGCGTCGTTCATCCGCAAGCAGACGCTCAAGAACGCGGAGCGGTACATCACGCCGGAACTCAAGGGGTTCGAGGAGAAGATCACGTCGGCGGAGGGCCGGGCGTTGCGGCGTGAGCAGGACCTCTTCGCCGCGCTCGCCGGTCGTGCGACGGACCGGGCGCCCGTGATCCGCGCTTTCGCGGAGACGGTCGCGACGATCGACTGCCTGGCGGCGTTCGCGCGGGTCGCCCGCCGACGCCGATGGACTCGCCCGGCGATCGCGGAGAAGCCCGTAATCGACATCCGCGACGGGGCGCATCCTGTCCTCGAAGCGGCGCTGGGCGATCGCTTCGTCGCCAACGATGCGGCGCTCGGAACGGCGGAAAAACCAGCGAATCTAGCGCTCATCACAGGGCCGAACATGGCGGGCAAGAGCACCTACATCCGGCAGGTCGCGCTCATCGCGCTGCTGGCGCACACCGGCTCGTTCGTCCCCGCGGACAGCGCGACGATCGGGCTGATCGACCGGATCTTCACGCGTGTCGGCGCGGACGACGCGCTGCACGCCGGGCAATCTACTTTCATGGTCGAGATGGTCGAGACCGCTAACATCCTGCACCACGCGACCGGGCGGTCGCTGGTCATCCTCGACGAGATCGGGCGCGGGACGAGCACGCTCGACGGGCTGGCGCTGGCATGGGCGATCGCGGAACGGCTCGCGGGCGGGGACGAGCCGCCGCGGACGCTCTTCGCGACGCATTATCATGAACTTACAACCCTCGAGGACGAGGCGCCCGGCCGCGTGCGCAACCTGCACGTCGCGGTGCGCGAGTGGGGCGACGAGATCGTCTTCCTCCACCGCATCGAGCCGGGCCGGACGGATCGGTCCTACGGCGTGCACGTGGCGCGACTCGCGGGGCTGCCCGCCGCCGTCGTGGCGCGGGCGCGCGAACTAGTCGAGACCCTGACCGTCACGCACGAGGGATCGGCTCCGGCGGCGTCGACCGCGCACACCCCGCGGCGCGCCGGCGAGCGCGCAGCGTCGGCGCCGCAACTCCCGCTGTTCACGGAATACGTCGAGCACCCGGCGGTCGCTGATCTCCGCGCTCTCGACCTTGACGCGATGACCCCGATGCAGGCGTTCGACGCGCTGCGTGCGATCAAGGAAAAACTCGGCGACTGACCCCGCGCCCGCCCGGCGCCGTACACTCTCGGCCATGCTTGACGCCGATTTTCTCAGGACGAAGTTTGAAGCCGCCCTCCCGTACGCTGAGTACGTCGAGACCGGCAAGCCAGACCAGCAGTCCGCGTGGGCGGATATTTACGCGCAGGCGGAACTGACCGCGGACCAGCGGCGGCTCGTCGCGGGGTTCTCGCGCGAGATGCACGTGCTCGTGTCCAGCGGCGTGTGGTGCGGCGACTGCGTCCAGCAGTGCCCGCTGATCGCGCGGATCGCTGAGGCTAATCCGGAGCGGGTCCGGCTTCGGTTTGTTGATCGTGACGCTCACGCCGACTTAGCCGGGCGGATCCAGATCTGCGGCGGGATGCGCGTGCCGATGGTCGTCGTGACGGCGGAAGACTTCGAGTTCTGCGCCCTGCTGGGCGACCGCTCGCTGACGCGCTACCGCGCGATGGCGGACAGGCAGTTAGGCCCGGCGTGCCCGCTGCCCGGAGCCCCCGTGCCGACGGAGGAACTGCGCGCCACTCTGGCCGACTGGCTCGACGACATCGAACGTGTCCAACTGATGCTCCGGCTGTCGGCCCGGCTGCGCGAGAAGCACGGGGACTGACGACTGATTCATCCCGCTGCGGCAAGCGGCGCGGACGTGTCCAGCACGCTGTCGGCGAGGTCGAGCAGCGCGCCGACGCGATGGTCCCAGAGGTGGGCGCGTTCGACCTCGGCCCGGCCCCGCTGCGCTAGTTCCAATGCCGAGGCTCGGTCAGCGAGCAGGCGATCGACCTCGGCGCGGGCGGATTCGGGGGCTCCGGCGTCGAATGTCGCGGCGCACGCGAGCGCGGGGTCGTCGGTGCGGAAGTGTCTGCGGACCATCAGGCGGTCGTCGGCGACGGTAGCGCAGCCCGCGGCCATGGAGAGAAGGATGCGCTCGCTGAAGGACTGCGCGAACTGAGTCGGCCCCCAGGCCAGGCACACCCGGGCCCCGGCCATGGCCTCGGCGACTCGGTCGTAGGGCACGTCGCCGGCGTAGCGGATGGTCCCGGTGCAGAACTCGCGCCATGCCTCGGCGCCGAAGACAACCGTGGGGACGCCTTGCATCGCCTGCACCAGAGCCACGCGCCGACGCCGATTGAGAGTCGCGCTGACCAGTTGGAACACCGCCGAGGCGAGCGGCCAGTGCCCGGGGATCACGCCGTCGGCCCCGACGGTGATGTCGAGCGCCTGCTCGAACGCCATCCACGGGTGCGCGTACATAAGTTCGACGATCTCGTCGCACGATCGGAGCAGGCGTTCGGGAAGTTTGCTCCGTGCGGTGTCGAGTTCGGCGGGCGAGTGGATGGAGCCGAGCACCACGAGATCGTGCTCGCGGGCGTGTGTCTCTCCCGGGCGGGAGAGGTGCTCGCGTTCGAGCGCAGCGGGGTCGCGCAGAGCGGAGCGCGGGACGCCGTGGAGAACGTGGACGTGCTTGAGCGTCGGCCAGCGGAGACGGAGCAGGTGCGCGCCGTCGAGGCACGGGAGCGCCATCCGGAAGCGGTCGCACACCGCGAGCCGATCCATCTGAGCGGCGTTGAGGACCAGCGGGTGATCGACAAAGTATTGCAGGAGCGCGACCGGGGTCCCCGGCGTTAACAGTCGTTCCATCAGCGAGCCTTCGTCGGGCAGGAAGTTGCCCCAGAGAAGAATCGCCGGCTCGTTCCTGATTTCGGGCGACGGGTTGCAGACCCGGCCGCGGGCTCGACAGGCGTCGACGATCTCGGCGCACATCGCGCCTAGCAGGGCGTAGCGTGAGATCGTCAGTCCGGGGGTGAAGACTGGGTATGACATATTCCGACTATCGGCGCCTCGCGGGGCTATGGTCCAGCGGCGGGCGCCCGGCGCGAACGGGCGCGAGCCGAGCGACGCAAGCGCCCGGCCGGATCGTCGAGTCTGGTATTCTGCCCCTCTCGAACGACATCCGATTCCCACACACGCGAGGAGCGAGCGAAATGGCCACGACCATCACCATGACCGACAAGGGTCTGAACGTCCCCGATCACCCGGTGATCCCGTTCATCGAAGGCGACGGCATCGGCCGCGACATCTGGCGCGCCAGCGTCCGCGTCTTCGACGCCGCGGTCAACAAGGCGTATTCCGGACAGCGGAAGATCCAGTGGAAGGAAGTCCTCGCGGGCGAGAAGGCCTTCGAGCAGACCGGGAACTGGCTCCCAGATGCGACTCTCGACGCGTTCCGCACGTACCTCGTCGGCATCAAGGGACCGCTGACGACGCCGGTCGGGGGCGGGATCCGCTCGCTCAACGTCGCGCTGCGGCAGATCCTCGACCTCTACACATGTCTGCGCCCGGTGCGCTGGTTCGAGGGCGTCCCCTCGCCGGTGAAACGGCCGGAACTCACGGACATGGTCATCTTCCGCGAGAACACCGAGGACATCTACGCGGGCGTCGAGTTCGAGGCCGGCACACCCGAATGCGACGAGTTCAAAGCCCTCTTTGCCAAGCACTTCCCCGACCTTAATAAGAAAATCCGTTTCCCCAGGACCAGCGGCATCGGCATCAAGCCCTGCTCACGTGAGGGAACAGAACGCCTCGTCCGCGCCGCGATCCGTTACGCCATCGACGAAGGTCGCGACAGCGTGACGCTCGTCCACAAGGGGAACATAATGAAGTTCACCGAGGGCGCGTTCCGCGACTGGGGCTATGCGCTCGCTAAGAAGGAGTTCGGCGCCGTGGACCTCGACGGCGGGCCCTGGCAGAAGATCAAGACCGCCGGCGGACGCGAGATCATCGTCAAGGACGTGATCGCGGACGCATTCCTCCAGCAGATCCTCACACGGCCCAACGAGTACAGCGTCGTCGCGACCATGAACCTCAACGGGGATTACATCTCGGACGCCCTCGCGGCGTGCGTCGGCGGGATCGGCATCGCGCCGGGCGCAAACATTAACTACGACACCGGCCACGCGATCTTCGAAGCCACCCACGGCACGGCGCCGAAGTACGCCGACCAGGACAAGGTCAACCCCGGCTCCGTCATCCTCTCGGGCGAGATGATGTTCCGATTCATGGGCTGGGATGAGGCCGCGGATCTGATAATCAAGGGCATCGAGGGCGCGATCCGGGCCAAGACCGTCACCTACGACTTCGAGCGGCAGATGGAAGGCGCGACGCTGGTGAAGTGCTCGGGCTTCGGAGACGAGATCATCCGGCACATGGGTTGATCGCGCGGCCGGCGCCCCCGCTTGCGGCGGCGCCGGGACCGGAGCATAACTGGGCCGCTGACGCAGAACACAAATAAAAACCCCGGCGCGGGAGTGCGCCGGGGTTTATTAATATGCTGAGGTGTCGTCGGCGTCAGCGCCGATCAGAAGGTCTTGCCGTCCCACCAGGCGGAGTCGTACAAGGCGTTCTGGAACTGAACGCCCTCGGCGTTGGCGAAGTCAAGCCCGACCGCGAATGTGCGGAGATAGCGGTTCGAGCGGCGATCCCCTTCGGACTGATCCACCCGTTCGTTCTGCTCATCGACGAAGATGTTGTCGGGGATAGGCTGCGGCGTGGTGCCGCCCGACGACTCACCGAAAGGGGTGTATGTGAGCGACGGGGGATTGGGAGCGTTAAGTTGTTCGACGTGGCCGTCGGTGAAGCCGACGTTGCCGCTCCATTCGCGTGTCGAGCCGCCGAACCGGAGCGAGTCGGACCGTGTGCCCTCGGGGCCGACGATGAGGAGCCAGCGGTTGGCGGGGGGTATTTCCTGCCCGAGCTGGAACTGCCTTCCGTTCTGGTTCGCATTATTCGCGGTCGAGGTGGTGTTGTAAACCGGGCCGCGGTTCGCGACAACGGACGCGGTGCTGCTGAACGTCGCGGCCCAGCTCCCGAGGCGGGCCCCGAAGATCGGCGAGTGCGCGTACGAGAAGTTCCCCTCGCTGGAGCCGGCGAAGCCGCCAGTGAGCACGGCGCCGTCCTGACCGTCGGTCGCCTGCACGTACGAACCCACGCTGCCGCCGGCCTGCAACGGCGTTCCTTTGAAACGGGGATCCCACTGCGCGAGAGCCGCGACATTGACGATCGTATTATTATCATCGGTCGTGAAGTTGAAGCGGAAGTCTTCGTCGGTGCGGATGTTCGAGTTCGGCTCGCTGGGGCTGATGACGACTTCGGTGTTGATGTTGCCGTTGAAGATGAGGATCGAGATCGCTGCGCCGGTGCGGTTCTTGAGGCCGGCCTGCGTGTCGTCCTGACCGGTGTTTGTGACGCGGTTGATGCCTTCGGTCGCGCCGAGGCTGTCAAGCCGCGAGGGGATGGGGAAGCGGTCACGGTTGTTGTTTGACCATGTGATCAGACCCGTGAGGATCTGCTTCTGGTTGGCGCCGTCGCGGAGGAGGTTGGCCTGTCGGCGGGCTCGTCCGAGGGCCGGGAGGAGGATGCCGATGAGCAGCGCGATGATCGAGATCACCACGAGAAGCTCGATCAGCGTGAAGCCTTTGCGCTTCGATTTCATGTGCTGGGTCTCCTGAGGTTGGTTCGCCGGCTGGCCGACCTTCGGCCGCCGGCATTTGCCGGGATACATTCCACCCCGCCCGGATGCAGCCCGGGCGGACGCTTACGAACACCGGCCCTTGGCTCGCGTCACGCCTGGTCCTTGGCGTCGCGGCGGCGGCGTGGAACTCGGTTGTAATTGAGTCTCCACGCGGGTGCGGCGACGCGCGACCGGGCGCGCTAGGCGCCGGTTGCCGATTCGACGGGCCGATCGCGGAGTACACACGCGGCGGGCCGGGGTCGGCTTCGGGTTGTCGGCGCTGTGGTGGAGATCCCGATCAGGAGAATCAGGATCGGCGGCGTGAACCGCCAATGAGTGCATGGCTTCGGCCCTTTCGGCCGACGGCAGGACTCCACCGACGCCCTCGTACGTACGAGTCGGTATGCTACGTCTTGCTGTCCGACTGTCAAGCCCGGGCGGTTCCCGCCGCCGGGCCAATCAATAATAAAAATGGGGCTATTGCCCCTCGATGGAGATCGCCATGCCCGCTGCCCCCGCCTCGATCGCCGACCGCCTGGTTGAACTCGGCCTGACGCTGCCCGAGCCGCCGAAACCCGTCGCTGCGTACATCCCGGCGAGGCGTGCGGGGATGCTGCTCTTCATCAGCGGGCAACTCCCCTTCCACAACGGGACACTGCTGGCGACCGGGCGTGTCGGCGTGGACGTGTCGATCGAGGAGGCCCAGCGCTGCGCCCGGCAGTGCGTCCTCAACGGGCTGGCGATCGCGCGGGCGACTCTGGGCGACCTCGACCAGATCGAGCACGTCGCCCGGGTCGGGTGCTTCGTGGCGTGCGAGCCTGGCTTCGGCGATCAGCCCAAGGTCGGCAACGGCGCCAGCGAACTGCTCGTCGAGATCTTCGGCGAGGCGGGTCGGCACGCCCGGGCGGCGGTGGGGTCGGTGGCGCTGCCGATGAACGCGCCGGTCGAGGTCGAGTTCCTGTTCAAAGTCCGAGGGTGATGATGGACAGCCTCACCGCAGAGGAGCAGAGGACGCAGAGATAGAGAAGCGACGGGATGGCTCTCAGGATAAACCCGCTAGGCGGCGCACAGGCGCTGATACTCAGCATGTGATCAAATCCTGCCGCTTGCCCGGCTGGGCGCTAGCGTCCATAGTCGCTAACTAATATCGGAACACTGCGGCGCTCGATCCCCAAATGCCCAGTGCCCAGTGCCCAGTGCCCAGTGCCCAGTGCCTGATTCTTAGATCCGTGATCCGTACCTCACACCAGCCACTGGATTATGTTCGCCACGAACAGCACGATCACCAGGATGATCAGAACCTGAACGAGCGGGTGCCCGGCGATCGAAGTCCCGGGACGGGTCTTGTCCTCGGGGATCTCGCCCTGCGCGGCGAGTTCCGCCTGGGCGAGCCGGGTCAGGTCGTGCACCGCGACGGTCGGGCGCGCGATGACGGGCTGCTCGCCCTTGCGGACGGCCCGCAGATCCGTCAGAAGATCGGTGCAGTTCTGATATCGCTCGCGGGGGTTCTTAGCCATCATCATGTCGATGACGTGGCCGATGCCCGGGCTTAGTTTCGGGTTGACGTGGTCGGCGGGGACGAGGTCCGCCTTGAGGTGCTTGTGCATCACCGCGGACGGGCTTTTCCCGTCGAACGGCACGGCGCCGGTGACCATGTGGTACAGCGTCGCGCCGAGTGAATAGATGTCCGCCGGCGGGCCGACGTCCTTGATCCCGCGGATCTGCTCCGGGCTGATGTAATACGGCGTGCCGTAGGCCTTGCCGGCCTCGGCCTCGGCGGCTTCCTTGTCGCTAACCGCACGCGCCAGGCCCATGTCCGCGAGTTTCGCCACGCCTTGAGGCGTGAACATGATGTTCTTGGGCTTGACGTCGCGGTGGATCAGGCCTTTCGCGTGTGCGTGCTCGAGCGCCTCGGCGACCTGGATGATGATGTCCAGAGCCTCGGCCTCCTTGAAACGCTTGTTCCGGACGATCTGGTCGTAGACGGTCGAACCTTCCACGTACTCCATCACGAAGTAGTGGAACTCGCCCGCCTGCCCGACATCATAAGCCTGAACAATGTTCGGATGGTTCAGTTGCGCAGCGATGCGGCCCTCGGCGTAGAACCGCGCGATGAACTCCGCGTTCTGAGAGAACTTCCGGGGCAGAACCTTGATCGCCACCATGCGGTCGAGGCTGAGTTGCTTGGCTTTGAAAACGGTCGCCATGGCCCCGGCGCCGAGCTTGCCGAGGATGCGGTAGCCGGGGATCTGCTGGCCGGAGCGTTCGGCTTCGAGTTGCGACTTGAGCCGGGCGAGTTGGCGCTCGGTGATGAAGTCGCTCTCGATGAGGATCTGTGCGAGGGACTTGTGGCCCTCGTCGCCGGCGGTTCGGCGTCGTTCGACGGCGCGTTGGACCTCGTCGTTGGTGGCGAGGCCTTGCTCGACGACGAGCCGGCCGAGGATGGTGTCAACACTGGACCCGGACTTGGAGTCGCCCTTGGCGCCGGCGGCGGCGCCGGCGGTTGACGACGCGCCGGGCGAGTCCGCCGGTTCGTCGGGCATCTGGATGCGTTCCGGGTCGCCGGGGTCGGCGCCGGTGGATTGTGGCTGATTGACGCTCATGGACCTCCCGGGGCCCGGACTCCCGTTCGGAACCCTGTCCGAATCATGCAACGTAGAATCGGCTGATGCGTCGGTCAACGCGGCTGATTCCGCCGAGACGGGCCGAGCATCCTGTGGAATCGTAGGATAAGGCATGATCATCGCACTCACCGGCGCGGGCGGCTTCATCGGTTCCGCCGTCGCGCAATGTCTGGCCCGGGCCGGGCACAGCGTCGTCGCGCTCGTCCGCCCGGGCGCCCCCACCGGGCACATCGACCAAGCCGTCCATAGGTTCGTACGCGGCGATCACGCGGATCCCGATGTCTGGAATGAATTGCTCGCCGGCGCCGACGCCGTGGTCCATAACTCCTTCGACTGGGAGGCTGTGAAATCCGGCGACCTCGCCCGGCATCTCCGATCGAATCTCGACGGGTCGCTGCTGTTCCTCGACGCCGCCCACCGCGCGGGGGTCGCGCGGTTCGTCTACATGTCCAGCGTCGCGGTGCATCACGAGATGAGCGGCCGCTGGGCGGGCAGGATCGACGAGGACCACCCGCTGCGCCCGCGCGGGCTGTACGGCGCCTGCAAAGCCGCCGTCGAAGCACACCTCTGGGCAGCCCGCCATTCCTGGGGCATGCACACCGTCGCCCTGCGCCCCAGCGCGGTCTACGGCGTCGAACCCGTCCGTCTCGAACGAAGCCACGGGTATGAGCAGATCAAAGCCTTGCTCGCCGGGGGGAACGTCACGCCCGAGAATTTCCCGGGCGGGGGCAAGTGGGTTCACATCGACGACGTAGCCGAGGCGACGCTGGCGGCGGTCGAGCGCGACGCCGCTGCGGGCCGGGCGTTCAACCTCGCAGATTGCTACGCCAAGTTCACACTGCTGGGCCGATTCGCCGCGGCGGCGCTCGGCCTGCCTTCGGATCGGGTCACGCTCGATGAATCCCCGCCCGCGCGGAACATGTTCGACACCGCGGCGTGCCGGGAGATCCTCGGCGTCCGGCTCGATCGCGGTGAAGCCGGGCTGCGCGACGCGATGGCGGACCTGGCGCGAAAAGTCCGCGCCTCGGCTCCGATCGGATGATTTTTCGCCACCCCGAAGGCCCCGAGCGAATACACTCGACGAGCGATCCGGGACGCCCCCGCGGGCGTACCTGACGTGACACCCTACCAGGTTCCGGAGGCAGTCAGCATGAGCCGCGCAGCAGCAGTTTCCCGTGTTTTCGCCCGGTTGTTCCCGGTTCTGGCGATACTTCTCGCCGTCACCGCCGGGCCGATCTCGCACTCGAACGCCCAATCCGCGCCGCAGGCGCCGATCTCATTCATAGTCGAGCCGGGCGAGGACATCGACCTCGGCTCCCTCAAGTTCGAGGAGACCGCGGCACTCGACGTCCGCATCACCAACACCGGCGACAAGCCCATCCGCTTCGAACGCGCGATGGGGTCGTGTTCATGCATCAAGGGGACAGTCTCGCCCGATCCCGTGATGCCCGGCGAGGCCGCGATCGTAAAACTCACCATGCAGGCGATCATCCATGAGGGAATCCAGCGCAAGGAGTTGTACGTCTTCGCCGAGGGCCAGCAGCGACCGATCGCGCTGAAAGTCCGTGCGACAGTGGTCGGCGAGGCCGGCCCGGCGATCTCGATCGACCCGCCCGTTCTCTCGCTCGGCCACATGCTCCCCGACACTGCCTTCGATCGCACCATCATGCTCCGAAACGACAGCGATGAGCCGGTGCAGTTCGCCCGCGTGATCTCGTCATGCTCGTGCGTGCAGGCGCAACTCCTCGACGACCTCACCGCCCCCGGCGAATCCGCCCGGCTCCGCGTCACCGCGACCAGCAAGGACATCGGCCCCTTCAGCCAGAAACTCACCGTCTGGTACATGGGCGCCCGCAAGCCGATCGAGATCCCCATCACCGGCGAGGTCTCGCTCGCCGTCCGGATGAACCCGATCTACATCAACCTCGCAACCCCAGAACAGGGCATGACCGACATCCCCCGTCACGGCTCGATCACCGTCGAAGCCCTCGACGGTCGGCCGTTCCGAATCCTCTCCGCCGGCGGCGCCTCGCCCGTCCTCGCCCCCGGTGACGACAACAGCCCCGCTACCCGCCACGTCGTTCACTGGGACTTCCGCGACACCGCCGACGACGCCCTGGAGCCGTGGTGGATCATTGAGACCGATCACCCCGAGGCGCCGATCCTCGACGTCCGCGTCCTCGCCATGTCGCTCATCCAGAAGATGATCGCCTCGCAAGGCCCGTGGACACTCAACCCCGACCGCGTCATCGGCGGCGAGATAACCAGCGGGCAGGCCTTCGAACGCACGGTCCGCATGATCCGCGCTCGAGGCGCCGCCGTCGAGGAAGTCCGCATCGACTCGCCGCTGCTCCGAGCCGAGATCGTCGATCAGAAGAAGACCACCAACGGGCTTGAAGGCACGCTCCGGATCACACCGGCGCCGGGAGCCGCGGCGGGCCTGATCCGCGCGACTCTCACCGTCCGCGTCGACGGCGTCGAACAATCCTCGCCGGTCTATGTCCGCATCGCGCGCTGATCCGCGACCGGCGCGACAACCAACGACTATGAGGGATTCACGATGACGACCGCCGCTGCGCTCACCCCCCCGATGGATCGCCGGTCCGCGCCCAACCCCGTCTCCGTCGCGGCTCTGACTTACATCGCCGTGCTCGCGGTGGCGGGAGTGCTCGGGACAGCCGCGGTGCTCAAGGCGATCTCCTCCGGCGCCGGCACGTTCGAATACGCCGTATCACTCGCGGAACTCATCGTCATCGGCGCGCTCGTCCTCCTGCACACGCGATGGTGGGCATGGGCGGGCGTCGCCGCGATGTTCGCTTCTTTCGCGGGCTACACCGGCTATCTGCTCGCGCGCGGCGAGTCCAGTTGCGGCTGTTTCGGCGACGTCAGCACACCCCCGATCGCCACACTCTCGATCGACCTCGGCATGGTTTTCCTCGCGACGATCGTCGCGCTCGCGCGGGCCCGCTCGGCCGCGATCATCGGCGGTATTCTTACATTAGCCGGCGTCTCCGCCGCGCTCGGCGCCGGGTTCGGCGTCGTCACCAGCGACCCGCTCCCAGGAGATTTCAAGGGCGACCGCGCCGGCATGGTCCTCGCGGCGAGCGATTTCGCCGACGCCGACTACACCGACCCCGACCGTCTCGTGTACATCTACGACGAGCGCGCCGAATCCAAGGACGAACACGTCGCGATGATGCGCAACGACGCCGCGAAACACCCCGACGACCCCGCGCTGATCGTCCGCGTTCTCTCGGCGGGCGAAGTCGAAGCGAGCGCCGGCGTGCCGCGCTGGGCGTGGGAGCAACTCCCCGCGGCGATCCTGTACCGCGCCGGCCAGGTCGTCGAGCGTTACGTCGCCGAGACGATGCCCGACCCGATGACTCTCCGCGCCGAGCGACCTGTCGGGCCGATCGCGCGTGTGCTCGCGTTGCCGAGGTACGCCGACATCGCGTTCGCGGACACGGACCTGCCGGTCAACATTGTTTACGTTTACAACCCGGACTGCCCGATCTGCCTCCAGCACCTGGCGATCTTCAACGCGTACCAGGACGAGCATCCGAACGACCCGCACACATCGGTCGTCCCGGTGTCGATGCACGACATCAAGGCGGAGTTAGACATCGAGATCTGGGCCTGGCCGGGCGTCCCGACGAGTTACATCGTCCGCCGCGGCCGCGTCGTCGGCCAGACCGCCGGCCCGACACTTATCCCGAACCCCTACCAGATTCGGCTCGACCTCTCGATGGGCCGCGAACTCCGCGTCCCCGCCCCCGGCGCCGAGCACGAAGGGCACGACCACTGACGCGGCCCGTGGATCGGGTTGAACTCTGAGGAACACAGAGCGAACAGCGTGGAGCCACCCACTCCGGCCCAGCGCTGAAACCGGGCGAGTGGATCGCTGCGCGCCGTTGTGTCCATCGGCGGACATGCGCGAACTTACCCAGTGGCACGGGCGTCTCGCCCGTGCATCACGGCTCGGAGAGCCGTGCCACCCCAAACCCAGTGGCACGGGCGTCCTGCCCGTCTTCCTTACAACAAACCTGATCTTGCAGAAACCCCGACCTTCGCCGCGTTCAGGCCAAGCGTCGATGCTTCGCCTGAAATCACTACCCCAGCCAACGACCATCGAATCCTTCCTTCCTCTCGGCTCTGCGCCCTCTGCGCCGCTGCGGTGAACCGCTCTTCGCACCTCCCCAGCGCCCGGGCGAAAACCACCCGATTCGCCTACAATATTCGGCTGTCCGCGCCGGAACGACCGGCGCCCAACCAAGCGCCCTCGAGCGCACGATCCACGCGATCCAACGAGCCAACATGGCGCCCGAATCACTCACCACCGACCCCCCGACCAACCCCGGCCCCGCCGCCTACGGCGAGGATCAGATCCGCGTCCTCGAAGGCCTCGCCGCCGTTCGCAAACGCCCCGGCATGTACATCGGGGACACCGGCCTCGCCGGACTCCATCACCTCGTCTACGAAGCCGTCGACAACTCCATCGACGAGGCCATGGCCGGTCGCGCAACCACCGTCGCCGTCCGCGTCCGCGCCGACGGCTCGGTCTCCGTCATCGACGACGGGTCCGGCATCCCCGTCGGCCCCATGAAACACGAGAACCCCGCTCTCAACGGCAAGCCCGCCGTCGAGATCGTCATGACAATCCTCCACGCCGGCGGGAAGTTCGGCGACGAAGGCTCCGCATACAAAGTCTCCGGCGGGCTTCACGGCGTAGGCATCTCCTGCGTCAACGCGCTCTCCGAATGGGTCGAGGTCGAGGTCCACCGCAACGGCAAGATTCATCTCATCACCTTCGAGCGGGGCGCCGTCGATCGCCCGCTGCATGTCGTAGGCGAAGCCCCCGTCCTCGACGGCAAGCCCCGCACCGGCACCCGCGTCACCTTCAAGCCCGACCCTCAGATCTTCCCCGACACAACCTTCGACTACGACATCATCGCCACACGCCTCCGCGAACTCGCCTACCTGAACCCCGGCGTGCGCATCCGCGTCACCGACGAACGCGTCGATAAGGACGGCAAGCCCCGCGACGAAACCTTCTGCTTCGAAGAAGGCGTCCTCGCGTTCGTCCGCCGCCTGAACGAATCCCGCGCCACGCTCACCGACCCCGTCCTCCTCCGCGGCGTGGACGCCAAATCCGGCCTGGTCTGCGAGGTAGCCCTTCAATACAACGACGGCTACAGCGAAGTCCTCCTCTCTTTCGCCAACAACATCAAAACCGTTGACGGCGGGACGCACGTGTCCGGCTTCAAAACCGCCCTGACGCGCACGCTCAACGCCTACGCCCGCAACGCCGGCGTAATCAAAGAAAAAGACCCCGCCCCGACCGGCGACGACCTCCGCGAAGGCCTCGCCGCCGTCATCTCCGTAAAACTCCCCGAGCCTCAGTTCGAAGGCCAGACCAAGGGCAAACTCCGCAACACCGAGGTCGAAGGATTCGTCTCCTCGATCGTCGGCGAGGCCCTCCAGACCTGGCTCGAAGAACACCCCGCCGACGCGAAACGCCTGTGCCAGAAGGGCGTCCTCGCCGCGCAGGCCCGCGAGGCGGCCCGCAAGGCCCGCGAACTCACACGCCGCAAGAGCGCCCTCGAGTCCGGCTCCATGCCCGCCAAACTCGCGGACTGCAAGACCCGCGATGTCGAGGAATCAGAACTTTACATCGTCGAGGGCGACTCCGCCGGCGGCTCCGCCAAGCAGGGACGCGACGTCGACACCCAGGCCATCCTCCCCCTCAAGGGCAAGATCCTCAACGTCGAACGCGCACGCCTCGACAAGATGCTCGCGTTCGAGGAGATCCGCGTCCTCATCGCCGCCCTGCGCTGCGGCATCGGTGAGGAGTTCGACGCCGCCAAACTCCGCTACGGCAAGGTCATCATCATGACCGACGCCGACGTCGACGGCTCGCACATCTCCACTCTTCTTTTAACATTTTTCTTCCGCCAGATGCCCGAACTCATCCGTCGCGGCCGCATCTACATGGCCCAGCCCCCGCTCTACCAGGTCAAACGCGGCAAACGCATCGAATACGTCCGCAACGAATCCACCATGGCCGACACCCTCACGACGCTGGGCCTCGAGGGCGCGACGCTGCTAGTCCGTGACATGACCCCGCCGCGACGCCCGTCGCCCGATCCGGCGACATCCCGCGAGATAACCGGCGGGGAACTCGAACAGGTCGTCCGCACGCTGCGCAGGCTCGCCGAACTCGCGGAGATCGTCGAACGCCGCGGCGTGCGCTTCACGGACCTCCTCGAAGCCCGCGACAACGACCCCGACGGCGCCGGGCGCCTGCCCACACACCGCCTGACCTGGCCCGGCGGGGACTCCTGGGCCTGGTCCGAAGCCCAGTCGATGGAAATAGTCGCTGCGAACGGCCTGCGCCTGCCCGACATCGCCGAGGAAGCCCACGCCGACGCCGCCGATCCCGCCGTCGATCACGCCGGCCCCGTCGTGACGCTCCGCGAACTTCACGAAAACCGCGAACTCGCCCGCATCTTCGCCGACCTCGCCGCCGTCGGCGTGGACATCGAGGACTACGCGCTCGCGCAGGAAGAATCCGTCACCGGCGAGCGCCTCCCCGCCAAGTACGCCTGGCGCTCCACACGCGCAAAGTTAAGTAAAGACAAGCCCTCCCCCGGTGGGACGGGCGTCCCCCCCGTCTCAGATACAGAAGACTCAACCGACGACGCCGCCCCCAACCGCGACCAGACCGCCCGCTTCATCGAAGCCCCCGGCGTCGCCGACATCCTCCCCTCGCTGCACGAACTCGGCCGTCGCGGCCTCGAGATCAAACGCTTCAAAGGCCTCGGCGAGATGAACCCGATGGAACTCTGGGAGACCACGATGGACCCCGCCGCCCGCACGCTCCTGCGTGTGCAATGGGACGACGCCGGCGCCGCCGACGCCCTCTTCGCAACGCTCATGGGCGAGAACGTCGAGCAACGCCGCAAGTACATCGAGGACCACGCCCTCGAAGTGAAAACCATCGACGTCTGATCCGCTCCACTAATATAATTCTCTGACATAAAGCCCAGGGATGAAATCCCTGGGTTTTCGCAAGACCCAACCCCCCCCTCTCGTTCCCCCTCTGCGCTCTCCGCGCCTCTGCGGTGAATCCCGCGCGCAGCGCGCCTTGAATCACCCATGCCCGCCTCGAAAGACACCCTCTACTACGACGGCTCCTGCGGCATGTGCCGGCGATCCATCCGCGTCATCCGCTCCCTCGACTGGCTCGGTCGGCTGCGCTTCGCCGACTCGACCGCCCTCCCCGACGGCGAACTCCCCGTCCCGCGCGAAGAGTCCCTCGTCGGCATCCCCATGCGCACCCGCGCCGGCAAGGCGCTCGTCGGCTTCCCCGCGGTCCGCCGGGCGCTCCTCCAGACTCCGCTCGGAGTGATCCCCGCGCTTCTTATGTATATCCCCGGCGTCTCGCACGCCGGCCGCGCGGCATACAGCCGAATCGCAGCGAACCGCGCACGCGACGCCGTCTGCTCCACCGACGCCTGCCGCGTCAGTCCCGAAGGTTCTTCACAAAGAAGTTGATGATCCGCGTGTACAGCCGATCCGTCACCAGCGGGTCCGGCACCATGTGCGTGAATCCGGGCAACGGCACGAACTCGAAATCGCGCCCGCCGCGGAACATAACATCCGCCATCTTCAGGCTGTGCATGAAGTAAACGTTGTCGTCCGCGGTGCCGTGGATCACCATCAGCGGCCGCTCGAGCGCGCCCGCGTGCGTCAGCACGTTCGCCTGCCGATAACCCTCGGGGTTCTTCTCCGGCAGGCCCATGTACCGCTCGGTGTAGTGCGTGTCGTAATCCATCCAGTCCGCGACGGGCGCCCCCGCGACTCCCGCGTGGAAGACGTCGGGCCGCTGCATCACAGCGTGCGCCGAGAAGTACCCGCCGAACGACCAGCCGTATATCCCCACGCGCGACAGGTCCATCTCGGGCGTCCGCGCCCCGAGAAGCCCGAGCGCCTCGACCTGATCCGCCAGCGGCTCCGTGATGACGTCATTTTTGATCGCGCGCTCCCACGCCCGCCCGCGGTTGGGCGTACCGCGCCCGTCGAACTGCACGACGATGAACCCGTGATCCGCGAACCACTGCTGGAGTATGTACCGGCTCTTCGTCGCCCCGACGGTCTTCGAGTGCGGCCCGCCGTACACGCTCACGATCACCGGGTGCTTCCGACCGGCTACAAAGTCCCGTGGCCGGATGATGTACGCGTCGTACTCGCGCACGTCGCCTACTCTCAGAAACTCGATATTAACATCGAACCCCGGCTCCTCCGCGACGCTCGTGAGCGCCCCGCGCCGCTGCCCGTTCGCCCCGATCACGTCCCACCCGCGCTCGCCCGCGAGTGTTTCATATGTAACAACATGAAGGAAGCCGGAATCCGCGAAGACCGCCGAATGGCTCCCCGGCTCAAAGGTCCGCTGCCTCGGCCCGCCCCTGGTCGCGTCGATCGGCACGCGCCAGGCGTGCGTGACCATACTCGACGGCAGGGCGCCGTCGTCAGCACCGGCTCGCACAATCGCCTCGTCCGTCTCGGGCTGATAGTGGATCAGCCCGCGGTAATCGAAACCCGTCGGCGTGATCACGCGCACCAGCGACCCGTCCGCGCCCCGGTGCTCGAGTTGCCACGCTCCGCGCCGCTCCGTCGTCCACAAAAACCCGCGACCGTCCGACAGCCACACCGGCATGTCCTGATCGAGATTGATCCACGCCTCGTCCGTCTCCGTCAGCAGCGGCGTCGTATACCCCGTCTCGTCGTCCACCGCGAGCAGAACCTGCTCCGTCTGCTCGCGGTTCTGCACAAGGATCGTCAACGGCCCGTGGTCAGACCACTTCACAGTCGCCAGATAAGGATACTTATCATTATCCCACCGCACCCACACCGTCTCTTCCCCCTGTGGGACGGGCGTCCCGCCCGTCGGCAGGCGCATGATCCCCAACTCCACAACCGCGTTCGCCTTGCCGGGCCTCGGGTACCGCCATGCGTGCGGCGGTTCCTCCGGCTTCGTCGGATCCATAATCCGCAAAACTTCAACGCCAGACTCATCCGTCCGCTGATACGCAATCTTAGAAGCGTCCGGCGAGAACCAGTACCCCTGGAATCGGCTCATCTCTTCCTGCGCGACGAACTCCGACACGCCGTGGCTTATCGCGTCGCTCTCGCGCCGCGTCAGACGAATCTCGGCGCCGGTCGCCGTGTCGATGAAGTACAGATCCCGATCGCGCACCACGCCGATCTTCGTCGCGTCGTTTGAGAACCGCGCGTCGATCGGGAAACCCGCGTCCGATGAATAACGTTTTATCTCGCCGGTCATCCGATCGAACACATACAACTCGCCCGACAACGGCACGAGGATTTTCGTCCCGTCCTTGCTTAGGCGGTACGTGGCGATACCGCGGGCGCTGAGGCGCATGCGTTCGCGTCGGGCTTTTTCCTCCGCGGTGAGTTCCTCCTCGGCGCCGCCGAGCAACGCCGCCGCGGTGAGCAGCACGCGCTCCTGCTGTGTCGCGGTGTCATAGATATATAGATCGCGCATGTTCGAGCGCGGCCCGGACCGCAGGAACAGCACAGCATCACCTTGCGGCGTCGGCGTGATCGCGGTCGGACGCCCGGCGCCGAAACGGTACGTCTCGGCGTACCGCGTGAGAAAGCCGGGGTCCGCGACGCCCGCCGATTCATCCCCGATGCGCTGCGCCCGCGCGATGCGCCCGTCGGTGTCTGTCGTCGCGCAGCCGGAGCTGACGATCGCCAGGATGAGAATAAAGCCGAGCGTCCCGGCGCCTCGCCGACGGTTTCGTACCGCGTGCATCACAGTGAATCTCCTGGTTAGAACTTCATGGATCATACAACATATCCCGAGCCGCGGTGAACCCAGTCAAGGCAGGAACTCGATCGGCTCGATGATCGCAGCCTCGCGGAACTCGTCCACGTCGTCGGGGATGATGAATCCCGCCTTGCGTTCGACGGCGCCCGCGGTCGCCGCCGCCAGCCCCTCGCGCAACGCCGACTTCCAATCGCCGGTCCTTATCCACCCGGTCAGCAGCCCCGCGACGAGGCAGTCCCCGCAGCCGACAGTCGAAACGATTCGGCCCGGATGCACGCCGACACGTCCGCGCAGCGCGACGGATTCACCTATGAGCACCGCCCCGTCGGCGCCCATGGTTGCGGCGACGTGCCTGACCCGTCCTTTCGAGCGCTCGGTTAGCGACCTCGCCGCGGCGATCACGTCGCGTTCGCGCTCGGTCGGCATGCCGGAGACCGCGGCGAGTTCCTCGCGGTTGAGTTTCATCAGCCACGCGCCCTGGTCGTGCAGTTCGCGCAGCCCGTCTATGGAAGTATCCACGACGATCTGTGCGCCACGTTCGGCGCAGCGTTCGATCAGGTGCGCGAACGCTGCGGACGAAAGCCCGGGCGGGAACGAGCCGGCGAAGACCATGATCGCGTCTTCGCGCGCGAGGAGCGCTAGTTTGCTTGCGATCCGGCCGACGTCCTCGGGCTGGATCTCGAAGCCCTCGTCGCGGATGTGGGTCTCGGTGTCATTGACGGGATCGACGATGGTGACGTTGTCGCGTGTGCGGGCGCGGACGACGAGGAGTTGGCAGGTGACGCGACCGTCGCCGGTTTCTTCGAGATGTTCCTCGAACATGCCGAGTTCGCCGCGCCCGACGAAGCCGGTGGCGATGGAGCGCAGCCCGAGCGTGGCGAGGGCGCGCGAGACGTTGATGCCCTTGCCCGCCGGGTAGAGCGCGATGCGCCTCCCGCGCATATGCCGACCGACGGCGAAGCCGGGCGCTTCGAGGACACGGTCAACCGCCGGGTTGAGCGTCACGGTGACGATGCGGCGCTCGGCCATCACACGCCACGATACCGCACACGACGCGTGTGTGTATGTAGGATGCACACGGACCTATGACGCTCAGCGCCGCCGAGATCGCGATCACCACCGGCATCGGCTTCGCCGCCGGGACGCTCGGCGGGATGCTGGGCATCGGCGGGTCGATCATCATGATCCCCGCGCTCGCGCTCCTCTTCCCCGGGCGGGGCCCCGACGCGCAGCACCTCTTTCAGGCTGCGGCGATGGCGGTCAACGTCGCGGTGTCGCTGCCCGCTGCGATCAGGCACGGGCGCGCCGGCGCTGTCCGCCGACAACTTCTCATTTACATACTCCCGACCGCGCTCGCGGCGATACTCGTCGGTGTCTGGCTCTCGAACCAACTCGACGGGATGACGCTGCGCAGGATATTCGCGGTGTTCCTGCTGTACCTCGCGGCTCAGGAGATCGTCAGGGTCTGGCGCAAGCGTCCGGACCATAACGAAGCCGCGTCGCGGATCACGCCGATGCGCGCGGGCGCGGTCGGGACGGTGCTGGGCGGGTCGGCGGGAGTGCTCGGGATCGGTGGCGGGATACTCGCTGTCCCGCTGGCGCAGTGGCTCTGCCGGGTTCCCATGCGGCACGCGATCGCGGCGAGCAGCGCGACGATGTGCATCACCGCGGGTGTAGGCGCCGCGGTTAAGATCGGGACGCTACCGGCGCATCACCAGACGCCCGCCGACGCTTTCGTCCTCGCGGGCGCGCTCGCCCCCGCGGCGATGCTGGGCGCCTGGACCGGGGCTTCGCTGACACACAGACTGCCGATCGTCACAATGCGAGGCGTGCTCGCGTGCCTGCTGCTGCTCGCAGCGTGGCGGATGAGCGGGCTGTGACACTCGAACCACAGACCAGTGGGACGGGCGTCCCGCCCGTCTGGTCCTCTAGTGGGACGGGCGTCCCGCCCGTCTGGTCCTCTAGTGGGACGGGCGTCCCGCCCGTCGTTTCGAGCCTTTGTTATTCGCACGGGCGAGCCGCCCGTGCCACTATGGGACTGGTATGCACGGGCGAGACGCCCGTGCCACTGTTGTTTGGTTTGCACGGGCGGGACGCCCGCGCCACTGCCGGTGTCACTGCCCGTGCCACTGATTTTTGATGTTGATTATGCCCAGCCGGGACTGCGCGTCGGGTCCGAGAACACCGGCGGTGTTGCATCGCGGCAACCATGGGTCGCGCCGGCCCCGGCGTGTCGCGTGCGGTCAACATCCTGTGTGAAGTCCGCCCGCCCGCGGTCCGATCGTGGATAGTGATGACACGCCGCGACCCTGATCCCGACCGTCGTCCGGAGCCGATTCGCTTCTCAGCGGCGCCCGGTACGCATATTTCGACGACCGCAGGCGCCGCCGGTCGGCTGGCCGACGACGCGACGCTCGGCCTGTTCGCCGTGATGCACGAACTCAACAACCTGCTCGACGGCGCCACGCGAACGCTCACGCTCGCCCGGCGCAGCCTCGGCGGCCTCGCCCTCGCGCCGTCACTGGACCCGGCGATCGTACGCCAACTCGACACCGCCAGCGCCGCCCTCGAACACATGGCCGAACTCCTGCACGACGTGATGCGGCCCGGCGCCGGCGGCGCGCTCGAACAACGCCGATCCGTCGCGCTCATCGAGGCAATCACGCACGCGATGGACGCGCACCGCCCGCTCGCCGCGGCTCATCACGTTGATCTGACGGGCGAGGTCTCACCGAGGCTCGTGCTAACCGCCGCCGGTCCGATCTATCCGGTGCTCGCGAACGTTGTGCGCAATGCGATCGAGTCGATCGCCCAGAGCCGCATCGGCGGGCGAGTCGAACTGATCGCCGAACTCGTGCCGAACGAGCCGGCCGGGTTCAGCGTGCGGCTCGATGTTATCGACGACGGCCCGGGCCCCGAGCCGGCCGCGCTGCTCCGCGCCTTCGACCCGGGATTCACTACCCGCGCCGCGGGCTTCGGTGTCGGACTGTCTCTGGCGCGGCGGATCGTCCGCGAAATCGGGGGCGAGATCACGCTCGCGGCCCGATCACCGAACGACCCGGTCCGGCCCGGCGGACGCGGCGCGCACGTCACCATCATCTACCCCCACCCGGCATGAACCGATCGCAGAAAACGCCGGAGAAACCGGGCGGATCTAAGCGCCCGCCGCACGTTCTGGTTGTCGATGACGACCCGATCGTGGCGGACTCTCTCGCGGATTATCTGACGCGCGAGGGCTACCGCGTCGCGACGTGCGCGACCGGCGAGGAGGCCGTCGCCGCGGTCGCCGAACGGCGCGAGTCGGACCCGTTCGGAGTTGTAATATGCGATCTGTCCCTGCCGGGGATCTCCGGGATCGACACACTCTCCCGGCTGGGCGAGTCGGCTCCCGAAGCCGCGGTGATAATGCTGACCGGGTACGGGACGATCGAGTCGGCGGTGCGCACGATCAAGGCCGGCGCTGTGGACTATCTCACCAAGCCGATCATCGACGACGAACTGCGGATAGGCCTGGAAAAAGCCTTCCGTCAGCATGCGCTGCGCGACGAGAACCGGGTGCTCAAGCAGCAGCTCGATCGGCGGTACGGGCTGGACAACCTCGTCGGCGCGGACCACCGGATGGTGAAGATCTACGACCTCGTCGAGGCCGTCGCCGCGTCCAAGACGACCGTGCTGATGACGGGCGAATCGGGCGTCGGCAAGAGCATGATCGCGCGGGCTATCCACCGCAGAAGCCCGCGCCGGGACCGCCCGTTCATCGAGATCGCGTGCGGGTCGATCCCCGAGACGCTGCTCGAATCAGAACTCTTTGGGCACGCCAGGGGTGCGTTCACCGGCGCCCACAGCGACAAGCAGGGGAAGTTCCTCGCCGCCGACGGGGGAACTATTTTTCTCGATGAAATAAACTCGGCGTCGCCCGCGATGCAACTCAAACTGCTGCGCGTTCTTCAGGAACGGCGGTTCGAGCCGGTCGGGTCGAACGAGACGATCGAGGTGGATGCGCGCGTCGTGCTCGCGAGCAACGAGCCGCTCGAACGGCTCGTCGCGGAAGGCTCGTTCCGGCAGGACTTATATTACCGGGTCAACGTTGTGCGGATTGATGTTCCGCCCTTGCGGGAACGTCCGGGCGACATCGCGCTGCTCGCGGAGCACTTTCTGCGTGAACACGCGGGCGAGGCGGGTCGGCAGATCACGGGTTTCACGCCCGAGGCGCTCGACGCGCTGCGGCGGTACCCCTGGCCGGGGAACGTGCGGGAACTGTCGAACGCGGTCGAGCGGGCGGTCGTGCTGTCGCGCCGGCAGACGCTGGGGGTGGAGGATCTGCCCGCGACGGTGGCGGACAACGCGCCGCCGGGCGCGCTCCTGAGCGCTACGGACGCGATGATCGACGATGCGTCGGCGACCTGGGAGCCGGCCCCTCTCGCCGAGGCGCTTATGGAGCCGGAGAAGCGGATCATCCTTCGCGCCCTTCGCGCCAACGACTGGAACCGGCAGGAGACGGCGAAGCAACTTGATATCAACCGCACAACGTTATATAAGAAAATGAAACAGCACGGGCTGGACAAACTCGCGGGGTGAACGGGGCCGGTCACGCCCCGCTGCGCGCGCCGCCGATCTCGGGCGAGCGATCGGCGCCGGTGGCGGCGCGGTGGCGCTCGAGGTTCTCGCGCTGGCGCTCGGTGTCGCCCAGGACCAGTTGCTCGACGACTTCACGCACGCGAACGCCCGATTCGTCCTGCGCGTGCCCCTCGATGCCCAGCGGCGCCAGCACGCCGTAGCCCAGCCCGAGGTGCAGCAGCATCCACGCGGAAATCTGCGGGCTGAAACGTCTGGAAACGAACCCGGCCTCCTGCGCACGGACCACCTCGTTGGTCATGAACTCGTGCAGCGCGACGATGTGATGCACGAGCGCCGCGCGGATCTCTTCGTCGTTGATCTCGGTCATCGCCTGGAGGATGACGCGGTACCCGCCGCGGCCGCGGTTGCCGACCATCGGGTTCGCGCCGATGAGTTTGCGCAGCCGCTCGGCGGGGTCGGCGGCGGTGTGCAACTGCTGCTTCCACAGGCGGAGGGTTTCCTCGCCGGTGCGGTCTATCAGCGCGATGAACAGATCCTTCTTCGACGCGAAGTGGCGGTAGATGATCGGCTCGGTGACGTTGGCGGCCTTGGCGAGTTCGGCGGTGGTCGCGCGGGCGTAACCGCGCTCCGCGAACACGGCCGCCGCGGTGTCGAGCAGTTGCTGGCGACGCATTGGCGCGGGAAGTCGGCTCATGCGCTCGGGTCGATCATGCCGCGGGCGGTCTCGTCGCTTCATGTCCGCGGCCCCACCCCGGCGGCGGACGCGGTAAGTGTACGCTCACTTCGGCTCGAATCGACCCTAACAAACACCGAAACTACAAGTTCTTCACGCTCGGGTTCCGATCATGCCGGGCTTGCTCGCAACCCCGCGGCAGCGGCGGCGGATCCCACCCCGACGAGCCGAGCGGATGACAACGCGACAGCCGGCGCACCGTCAGCCACGTCGCCCGGATCGGGTTGAGCGTGCGGTAGGCCTCGAGCGCGTATCGGCTGCACGTCGGCTGGAATCGGCAGTGCCCGCCGATCATCGGGCTGAGCGTGATCTGGTACAGCCGGATCAGCCCGATCATCGGCGCCGCGATAAGACGCGAGATAGCCCGGCGAGAATCGGCGTATTCAGGGGAATCTGTCACGACTCCGCGCTCGCGTTGTGACGCTTGCGCCAGGCGTGGTCGATCGCCTCCCATGCGCCGCTGAGCCAGCCCCGGTACTCGTCGAGAGTCGCTGGTGTGTGCGGCCGGACGATCACGACGAGGTCGTAACCCGGGGGCATGTCGGGTCGAATCAGCCGGAACGCCTCGCGGATTCTGCGTTTGATGCGATTGCGAGTCACGGCGTCGCCGACGCTGCGTCCGACGCTCAGACCCAGCCGGCTCTCGCCGACCTGGTTGGGCAGACCGACGACTACGAGCGGGCCGCGCGGCTTACGGACGCCGCCGCGATGCACCGCGGCGTATGCGCGCCGACCCGACAGCCGATGCCGGGCGCGGAACAGGAATCGCCCGCCGACGGGGTTGTCGGTTCGAGTTTCTGCGCCGGGGGCGGTCATGCCGGATGTTATCCCGTGGGGAGCGGCGGCATAGGTGCGCTCTCGAACAGGTCGAAGACTTATGTGGATTGGGACGCCATGACGGCGCACGGGCGAGACGCCCGTGCACCGGTCTCCGGGGTGGCACGGCTCTCCGAGCCGTGTTTGCACGGGCGAGACGCCCGTGCCACTGTGTTGTTTGCGCACGGGTGGGACGCCCGTGCCACTGGCGCTGTTATGTTATATAAATTCACTGTTCGCTCAGAGCCTGGTGGTAGCGGCTCATGAGCCGGCCGCGTGTCAGCAGGCCGAGCACTTTGCCGTCCGCGGCGCCGTCGCGCACCATCGCCAGGCTCGTCACGTCGAACCGGCTGAACTTATCCAGCACGCGGTCGAGCGTCTCATCCGGCGCGACCGTGGGCAGGTCCGTCCGCATCAGTTCCTCGACGAGTAGCAGCGGGATCGCGTCCTGCTGCAACAGCGCGGCTCGGAGGTTCTCCGCCGTCAGCATCCCGACGTGCGCCCCGTCGTGATCGGTCACGACGAAGTCCGCAACCTTATATCGCTCGGCGAGGTCCATCACCTTCGACACCGGATCCTCCGGGTGAATCGCGACGTGCGGGACGATCGGCACCTGGTCGGCGGTGATCCGGCGGAGGATCGTCATGTCCGCGTTGGTCCCGATGAGAACGCCGCGACGCCGGAGTTTCAATGAATAGATCGAATCGCGGAGCAGGACCTGCGCGGTGAGTGTCGCCATGACCGCGGCGAGCATGATCGGGAGCAGCACGTACACGTCGCGTGTGATCTCGAAGACGATGAGGATCGCGGTGAGCGGCGCATGCGTCGTTCCGGCGACGACCGCCGCCATCCCGACGAGCGCGTACGCCGCTGGCGAGCCGCCGGCGGGGAGCAGTCCGACGGATTCGAGCGCGGCGCCGAATGCCGCACCCGTCGCTGCGCCGATGAACAGCGACGGCGCGAACACACCGCCCGACGCCCCCGACCCGAGCGTCAGGCACGTCGCGAGCGCCTTGAGCATCACGAGCGCGACAAGTAAGCCGAGTGATAACTTCATTCCCGGGGCGGCCTGCGCGTCCGTCGCGGCGTCGGCGCTGGGGATCGGCGTCGAAGCGGGATAGGCGCCGGGGTCGAGAAGCGTGGTCACGGTCCCGTAGCCGTTGCCGAAGAACTGCGGCATCCCGCGACCGCCAAGCCCGCCCGGCGTCAGCGCCAGGAACGCTATACCCAGTGCGCCCAGGAGCAGCGCGCCGAACACCGGTTTGGCTATCGGATGCAGCCTGATCCCGGCGAACAGATCCTCCGCCGCGTATAGCGATCGTGTGAATCCGACGGCGACGGCGCCGCAGACCAAGCCGAGCACGATGTACGCGGGCAGTTCCGGGAGTGTGAACAGGTACTGCTGGAGATCGTGCGCGAATAGCGCGTCGTTGCGCCCGAGGATCGCCTGCGTGACGGCGGTCGAGAAGACGCTCGCGACGACGATCGGCGTGAAGGTGCGCAGGGAGAAATCCCGGAGCAATATTTCAAGAACGAAGAACACGCCCGCGATGGGCGCGTTGAATACGGACGCGATGCCCGCCGCGGCGCCGCAACCCAGCAGTGTGCCCGTCTGCTCGCGAGTGACGCGGAGGAACTGCGCCCCGCCGGAGCCGATCGCGGATCCGATCTGGACGATCGGTCCCTCGGCGCCGGCGGACCCGCCCGAGCCGATTGTCGCGGCGCTGGCGAGGGCTTTGACGAGCGCGACACGGGGACGGATGCGACCGCCTTGCCGATATATGGCGTTCATAACTTCGGGGACGCCGTGGCCGCGGGCTTCGGACGCGAAGAGATGCACGAGTATTCCCGCGACGAGCGCGCCGGCCATCGGCAGCGCAGGCAGCATCCACCACGGCCAGCCGTCGCCCGAGACAAGCCGTTCGGTCTCATGTTCGAGGAAGCGAAGGAGGGCCATGAACCCGACCGCGCCGAACGCGGTGATTGTTCCGATTGCGGCGCCGAGCGCGATGAGGTACCAATCCGGGCGGAGGCCGAACCGCCGGGCGATCTCCGCGAGCCGGGCTTGGAGCCGAGCGATCATGCCGCCGATCGTTCCGCTGCGTCGAGGTCGTCGCCCGTGTCGTCATCAGGTTCGGGCAACGGCTTGCCTTTCGCGTCGGTCAGCGGCTTGCCGGAAAGATCGCGGATGATCGGGATCGGGTGCTGCTGCTCGTGCGCCGCGAGGGCTGCCTCCAACTTTGCTTTTACTTCATCGGTGAGTTCGGTCCACTTCCCCCGGCCGCGACACTTGGGATACCGCGAGCAGGAAAGCCACGGGCCGCGGGCGCCGCCCCGCAATACAAGATTAGCCTCGTTGCATTTCGTGCAGGGCAGGTCCGTCTCGAGCGGCGGTGGCTGCGGCGCGATCGGCCTGCCGGTCTTCTTATCCGCCTTGAGGATGCCCTGGCACTCGGGGTAGCCCGAGCAGCCGTAGAACGGGCCGAACCTGCCGGTGCGCTTGGTCATCGGCCTGCCGCACAGGTGGCACGCGACGTCGGCGTGCTGGATGGGTTGCGGCTTGCCCTCGCGGTCGCAGGGCTGGGCGAAGTCGCAATCGGGGTACCTTGAGCATGACAGGAACCGCCCGTTCTTACCGAAGCGGTACACAAGACCGGCGCCGCACTTCTCGCACTTATATTCCGCGGGGGCGGGCGTGGTCTCGGCCTTGGCGTGGCTGAGATCCTCGTGGGCGCGGTCGAGTTTCTCCTTGAACGGGCCGTAGAACCGCGTGAGCAGTTCCACCCAGTCGGTGTGCTCGTCCTCGATCTTGTCGAGGTCCGATTCGAGGTCGCGGGTGTAGCCGACCTGCATTATCTCGGGGAAGGCCTCGATTAGTTTGTCGGTGACAACCTCGCCGAGGTCGGTCGAATAGAACCGCCGTTCGATCTGCTCGGCGTACTTGCGATCCTGGATGACCTGGATGATCGAGGCGTAGGTGCTGGGCCGGCCGATGCCCTCGGATTCGAGGGTTTTCACCAGCGAGGCCTCGGTGTACCGAGGGGGCGGAGATGTAAACTTCTGTTCCGGGTCGATCGAGAACGGCGCCAGCGGGGCGCGCTCGGCGAGCGCCGGCAGCGTCTGCTCGTCCGCCGATGCGGGGACGCCCGCGACACGCAGGAACCCGTCGAACACCAGCACGCGGCCGGTCGCGCGGAACGTCACGGGACGCTTCGCGTCGGTCCCGCCGGTGATGCGGACCGCGGTCGAATCCCACTGCGCCGGCGTCATCTGGCACGCGACGAAACGCTCCCAGATAAGTTGATAAAGCCTGGCCTGCTCGTCCGTCAGCGCTCGGCGGACGCGCTCGGGCAGGCGTGAGACATCCGTCGGGCGGACGGCCTCGTGCGCCTCCTGCGCCTGCTTGTTGGACGAGCCGAAGAAGTTGGGCTTCTCGGGCAGGTATTTCGGCCCGTACGCGCTGCTGATATGGCTGCGGACCGATTCGATGGCGTCCTTCGAGAGGTGCGTCGAGTCGGTTCGCATGTAAGTGATCAGGCCGACGGCGCCCTCGCCGGGGACATCGACGCCCTCGTAGAGTTGCTGGGCGACGCGCATGGTTCGGCGGGCGTTGAAGCCGAGCCGGGACGACGCCGCCTGCTGCAATGTCGATGTAATAAACGGCGCGGACGGGCGCGACATGGTCCGCTTGGTCTCGACCGATTCGACCGCGTAGGGCGTCTTCGGATCGACGACGCCGGCGACGCCTCGGACAAAGCGGGCAGGCCCCCTGCCGGTTTCATCTTCGGCGAATGTCGTTTCGATCTGTTTGAGCCCGGCGAGCCGTGCAATCTCTGCGACGCCGGGCGTGAGGTCCGCGGGCGTGTCGTTGCCCGGTCCTGGTTGGCCGATATCGAACTTCGCGCCGGCGACTTCGACGAGTTCGGCGCGCAGGCAGCCGCGCTTCGCCAGCCACGCGGCCTGGTCCTTGAGCGTCGGGCCGGGGTCTTTTCTGCTGTCTTTATTTTTATTGCTTGAAGGCGCGGTTGAAAGGAACGACGCCCACGCATCGGCCAGACCCGGCGCATCGCCGATTTTCGGCGTGAAGGTCGCCGACACGCGCCAGGCTTCGTCCGGGATGAACGAGCGGATGTCGCGTTCGCGTTCGACGATGAGCCGGACCGCGACGGACTGGACCCTGCCGGCGCTCAGGCCGCGCGCGACCTTCTTCCATAACAGCGGCGAGACCTGATAGCCCACGATGCGGTCGAGGATGCGCCTCGCCTGCTGGGCGTTGACTTTGGCGACGTCGATCGGGTGGGGATTTGAGAAAGCCCGCTTGATCTCTTCCTTGGTGATGGCGTTGAAGACGACGCGTTTGGCGTCGGCGGGGGCAACGCCGAGTTCCTGTGCGAGGTGCCAGGCGATCGCCTCGCCCTCGCGGTCGAGGTCGGTCGCGAACCAGACGTGGGCTGCCTGCTTCGCCGCCCGTTTGAGTTCGGTCACGACCTTCTTCGAGTCGGGCATGACCTCGTAGTGAGGCGTGAAGCCGTGCTCGAGATCAACTCCCGGGACGGGGCTTTTGTCCCCTTTCGGCGCCCGGCTGGGCAGGTCGCGGATGTGGCCGACGGACGCCCGGACGATGTAACCATCACCGAGGTAACGGTTAATGGTTCGAGCCTTGGCGGGGGACTCGACAATGACGAGGTGCTTGCCGGTGGCGTCGGGGATCGGGCCGGCGCCGGCGCGACGGGTCGGGGCTTTCTTCGATACGGCCTTTTTCGGGGCGGTCTTCCTCGAAGCAGTTTTCGCGACGGCGGACTTCTTGCGCGCGGGGGAGGCGGGACGGGTTGATCGCGTTTTTTTCGCCATCGGAGCCTTTGTAAAGGATTGATCGGCGGACAGAGCCGGCGGGGAGCAAAGGGCGCCCCCGCCGGCTTGTCAAGCGGGCCGGTCGAAATCTCGGCATGAGCCGGGCTGTTTCGCCCGTACCTCGCGTCGCGCGATCGCGGGCGAGCGGGGCTCCGGCGTGGATCACCGAAGCCCGGTGTTCAGAAGCACACGGCGCCGAAACCGTTGAGGAGGACTAGGAGGTCGCCGCCGTCGACTGCGCCGTCGCCGTTGATGTCGCCCGGGCATGCACCAGGCGCCGAGGGGCAAGGCCCCCAGCCGTTGAGGAGCGTGAGCAGGTCGACACCGTCGATCACGCCGTCGCCGTTGAGGTCGCCTTGGCACGGGATGACTCCACCACCAAACGCCATAATGTTATCTATAAATATGTCGTTTGGAAGAAAATCGGGATTCGTCACAGGCGAAGGGTCCGAGCCGCCGCCGAACTGAATCCCATCGATGGAGTCTGAAAAAAGCAGTTGCGCCATCTGGTGTGCGCCCACCAATACCGTGGGTTCACCGAACGCCGAGCGAGCGAGGCCGATGCCTTCAACCTCATCAGTCGCCGGGTCGTCCTCGATGCCAGGGTATATGTTGAGCCAGCCGACGGCTTCGTCGTCGGGAGTCCTGATCACCCCGGCGGCGACCCTCGGGTCGAGCACGTCCGCCGCGATCGTCGCCTGTGTTTTGATGAAAACCCCTGAGCCGACGACGCCGGCTTCGTCCTCAACCACTACCGACATCAGCGAGAACCACTCGCCGGTCGGGAACGGCAGGACTTCTTCATTTCCAGGCGGAGCAAAGAACTGGCCGACATCGAATGTGCCCGACAAAGGCCCGAGCACGGCGAAAGTGTCGAGAATGCCGCTCTCATTTAGAAATGGAATCAATTGATTGCTAACCGGATTTGTTCCGCCGAAGAATATGCGATCAACAACGCGGCCATCCTCGAATGACAATGCGGATATCCAACTTACTGTCGAGGCGTCCAGCAGATATCGATCTGATGAGATCGAGGCCTGTCGGCCGGACTCCGCTGCGGGAGTTAGCACCGGCAGACGGTAATTCATCAAGTTCCTATTATTTGTGCTTACGCCGTCTTGAGCGGACCGTCGTGCGATCACGGCGTATGGCTCGCCGCCGGCGGGCTGTGTCGCCGGCGCTACACCGCCCGGCTGCGCGGCGGGAACCGTGGCCATCACCGCATCCGTCGCGGCGCCGATGGCGAGCACGGTTGCTATGGGCAGCCCGAACGGATTGAACTGCCCACCAAGCCGCACCAATGAATCCGGAATCTGAGAAAAATCTGTGAGTGAGTAGGTATCGAACCTGTCGACGAAAGAGATCAGCCCGTTACCCGCGGGGCCGATGCCTTTGGACTTGACAGAGAGCGCTGGTGCCCCCCCCCAGTACGCGATCGAGCGGAACCGTGACGGTCAGAGGGTCGATGAGTCCCTCGCGGATCGCGGAGCGGAGCGCTTCGAGATCTTCTTCCGACAGCCGCGGGGTTGCGGGCGTGGCCTGGCCGAATGCAGCGGGAGTGTCGGCTCCGGTCAGCGTTGTTCCGATCAGAATTATCAGCGGGAGGCGTTTCATGGTGTGCTCCGGTGAGGGTTTGCGGGAGATGGTCCGGGGCGGGATCCACAGGGGAGGCGCCCCGCGTGGGCAATCGGCCGTGGCAGACTTGCTCCACAGTGAAAGGTCCGATGAATAATATCAATAGAATTCCGACCGAAATGA
This sequence comes from Phycisphaeraceae bacterium, assembly GCA_039794205.1. Lineage (GTDB taxonomy): Bacteria > Planctomycetota > Phycisphaerae > Phycisphaerales > UBA1924 > J020. The sequence continues at coordinate 51,970 of JBDIVU010000007.1, read as the reverse complement.
AGCAGGGATCGCATTCGATCTCGCCGCGGGCCGCTTCAACCCTGACAGATCCCGATTAAACCGAGCACAGCGGCGGCCTCGGCGGTGTCGGTCGGCTTGATCGTCAGCGCCAGCGGCGAGCCCGGCGCCGGGACGGCCAGGCGGCGGAGCCAGGTGCGCTGGTTCTTGGCGTAACGCCGGGACTCGATCTTGATTCGCTCTACCGCGTCATCGAGGGCGCCGGCGCCTTCGAAGTGGCGGAATAGTTGTTTATATCCGAGCGCCTCGCGCGCCTGCGGGCCGAGCGCGTCGGAGAGCCATAATTCGCGTGCTTCGTCGGCCAGGCCGCGGCTGATCATGTCGCGCACGCGCGCGTTGATGCGGCGGTTGATCTCCTCTGCGGGCCACTCGAGGACGACCAGCCGCGCGTCCGGGCGCCGATGTGTATCCCATTGCGACTGGTGTTGGCTGATCGGGGAGCCGGTCTGATGGAAGACTTCGAGGGCGCGGATCGTCCGCCTGCGGTCGTTGGGGTGGATGCGCGAAGCGGCGGCGGGATCGACGCGCTCGAGTTCTGCGCGGAGATCATCCGGCGGGCGCGCGGCGAGCGCGGCGCGTAATGTTTCATCCGGGGGAGGGCCTTCGAACATGCCTTCGAGGAACGCTTTGATATAAAGATGAGTCCCGCCGACGACGATCGGGACGGCGCCTCGCGCGCGGATCGCGCCGAGAGTCGCCGTCGCGAGCCGTAGCCAGTCGTCCAGCGAGAACGGCTCGTCGGGGTCGCGGATGTCTATGAGGTGGTGCGGCACAGCGGCGCGATCGGCGGGCGCTGGCTTCGCGGTGCCGATGTCCATTCGGCGGTAGACCTGGAATGCGTCGGCGGAGATGATCTCGGCGGCGCGGCCGAGGTCGCCGAGCCGACGGGCGAGCGTCATCGCGAGGGCGGACTTGCCGCCCGCGGTCGGGCCGATGATGACGGGGAACGGGTCCATCGGGGGAGTGTAAAGATCGTGCGTGGGGCGGGCGGCTCGGCTTTAGCTGTCTGGCTGTGTAGTCGGGTTTGTGCTGTCTGCGCACGGGCGGGACGCCCGTCCCACTGGGGATGGGGTGGCACGGCTCTCCGAGCGGTGTTCTCCAGGCCGGGCCGTCCGCGCCGGTCCGCTTACCATTTTCCGCACGGGCGAGACGCCCGTGCCACTTTCTTCTTGCCGCTTTCTTATTGTTCCCGCACGGGCGGGGCGCCCGCGCCGCTGGGGGTGCGCCCGGGGTGTGATCCGGTAGGATGGTCGGCCCCGCCGACGGACGTGCGGGCGCCGGGATGATTTGAGGAGCACAGCGTGGGTGTGAAAACCATTGAGCAGATCGAGGTCGCGGGCAAGCGCGTGCTGACACGCGTGGACTTCAACGTCCCGATGAAAGCGGGGGCGATCACTGACGACCGCAGAATCCGCGAGGCGATCCCGACGATCCGATCGATCATCGACCGGGGAGGGCGCGCGATTCTGATGTCGCACCTGGGCCGACCCTCTGGGACCGGGCCGGAAGAGGGTATGAGCCTCAAGCCGATCGCCAAACACCTCGGCGCCTTGATGGGCGTGGAGGTCGGCTTTCCGTCGGGCGACTGCGCGAACGAAGCGGCGGCTGCGGCGGTCGGCGAACTCGCGGACGGCGGCGTGATCCTGCTCGAAAATCTCCGCTTCCATCCCGGTGAGAAAAAAGGCGATCCAGCGTTCGCTGAAAAACTCGCGCGCCTCGGCGATGTGTATTGCAACGACGCCTTCGGTACGTGCCATCGCGCGGACGCTTCTATGGTCGCGGTCCCGGGCGTGATGGCGGGCAAGCCGCACGTCGCGGGATTGCTGGTCGCGCGGGAGATCAAGTATCTGTCGGATGCGATCACGAACCCGGCGCGGCCGTTCGTCGCGGCGCTAGGCGGGGCGAAGGTTTCCGACAAGATCAAAGCGGTCGAACACTTCATCCGCAACGCGGATCAGGTTCTCATCGGCGGGGCGATGGCGTACACGTTCCTCGAAGCGCTCGGCAAGGGTGTCGGCGAGAGCCGGGTCGAGCGCGAACTGATCGGCGAGGCGAAACGGCTGCTCGATGTCGCGGCGGTTGAAAAGTGCGACCTGTATCTGCCCGAGGATCACGTCGCGTCGAGCGAGTTCGCGGAGTCCACCGGCGATATCGAGGTTTTTGAGGACGAGATCAGGCCGGGCTATCACGGGCTTGACATCGGGCCGGAGACTCAGAGCCGATACGCGGCGATCATCGCGCGGGCGAAGACGGTCGTGTGGGCCGGGCCGATGGGCGTGTTCGAATGGCGCCCGTTCAGGATCGGGACGCAGGAGATCGCGGCTTCGATTCAGGAGGCTTCGCGCGCGGGGGCGGTGACGATCGTCGGCGGGGGCGACACCGCGGCGGCGGCGGCGCGGTTCGACATCATCGGCGATGTGAGCCATGTCTCGACGGGCGGGTCGGCGTCGCTGGCGATGCTCGGCGGGGAGCCGATGCCGGGGATCGACGCGCTCGAGCGGGCGTGAGGGGACGGATGCGCAGAATAAACTTAAGTCGCATTACGCCGGGTCGTCTGTTATTGATTCGCTGCGTCATACGTCTGGTCTGATCGCGGCGAAGGTCTAGATTTTCGGGGGGAGGACGGGGGGGACGCCCGTCCCACGGGGACTAGGGTGGCACGGCTCTCCGAGCCGTGAGAGCACGGGCGAGACGCCCGTGCCACTGGGTCCGGGGTGGCACGACTCTCCGAGTGCTCAGTAGAAAAGAATCGTAGGGTGCCCCGGCTCGCGGCGCCCCGCCGAGAGCCGGGCGTGCGCAGTTACGTCTGACTCTCTTCTCCCGGCACTCCCTTCGGGCGTGCCGGGGCACCCATATGAATGAGCGTGCCGGGGCGCCCCTTAGGGCTTGTCGGGCGCACGACGATTGGTGCGTGAAACTTTTCTACAGAGCGCTCTCCGAGCCGTGATTGCACGGGCGAGACGCCCGTGCCACTGGTTGTGCGCCGCACGGGCGAGACGCCCGTGCCACTGTGGGTGTTGAAACCCTGCGCCTCTGCGGTGAATCCGCGGAATGAAACGGCGGCGGGTGCGCGGCGTAGCGATCAGGGTTTGAGCGCGCGAGCGGCGCGGGCCCAGCGCAGGCGCCGACGCAACCGACGGAGGCCGGCGTCGTCGGGAGCGGCGCGGAGCGCTCGGCGGATCCAGACCGCGGCGCGGTCGAGCCGGCCTTCCATCAGGAGCGCCATGGCGATGTTGTGTATCGCGGGGACGGAGTCTGGCGCGAGCCGACGCTCGCGGCGGGCGGCGCGGACGCCGTCGGCGCGGCGTCCGGATCTTAGAAGCGCCACGCTCAACGCGCGCCAGATCGCGGGATCGTCGGGCCGATCAGCCACGACGGCTTCGAGCACAACGGCGGCTTCGAGCGGACGATCCACATCGAGCAGCATCCGCCCGAGTTCGGCGCGATCATCGAGCGTCGTCTCGGCGGGGAACTCGTCGAGCGCGCGGGCCTGCTCGACGAGAATCGCCTGCGCTTCGCGTCGGCGCCCGCTGCGTTCGTGGACCTCTGCGAGCCGACGGCGGGCGCGGAGGTCGGCGGGGTCGAGCCGGAGCACGAGACGGAGCGAGCGGCGCGCGTCGTCGAGGCGGCCTTCGGTGAGCGCGAGCACGCCGAGTTCGTAATGTGCGTCGGCGTTGTCGCTCTCGATTTCCAGTACTCGGCGGAACTTCTCGGCGGCTTCGGCGGGCCGTTTCATCTGCACCAGGAGCACGCCGAGATCGAGAAGAGTTTCGATATCGCCGGGGTTCTGGCGGAGTTCGCGGAGGTAGAGCCGACGTGCGCGATCGCGGCGTCCGAGGGCCGCGTAGACGTTCGCCAGGCGCGCGTAGACGCCGGTCATCGCGGGATCGAGTTGGACGGCTTCACGCAGGGCGGCGGCGGCGCGGTCGTGCTCGTCGCGGTCGGTTAATGAATCGGCGATATTAACATACGCGAGCGCGTGGTCGGCGTCCGGGCGCTGGAGGCATAGATAGAACGCGATCTCGGCGTCGTCGTGCTCGCCGAGCCGGGCGTGCGCCTCGATGAGGTGGACCACGGCGTCGTCCTTAGTTTCCTCGAACGTGGCGGCTTCATCGAGCCAGCGGACGGCCTCGGCGGCGTCGGCGTTGTCGGAGTCGTCGGCGCGGAGCAGGTTCAGGCCGATTAGAAGTGATGCCTGAGTCTCGCCCGGTTCGAGGCGGTGCGCCTCGAGGAACGCGGCGACGGCCTCCCGGCGCCGACCGGAGGCTTCGAGGGTAAGCCCGAGATTAAAATGCCATTCCGCGCGGAAGGGGTAGAGCGCGATCGCCTCGCGGAGTTCGGACTCGGCCTCACTGAGGCGGTTGGCCTCGAAGAACTCGTGGGCGCGTTCGACGTGTTGTTCGGCCTCGAACCAGTCGTTCATCGGCTTGATCGCGTCCCCGTCGAACCCTCGGCGTGGTTCGTTGATACAGACTATCGGCTCGGCACGCCGATTGATTGTGACGAACCGGGAGTCCCGGCGCGTCCTCGCATGAAGGATAGGATCACCGGAGTCGGCGAGCGACCGGCGCCTGGAGATTCTGACGACAAGATCGGACCTTCCGATCCGACAAGAGCCGGAGCGAACCGAGTTGGCCACAGGCACGAGAGCAATCCGGGTGATCGCGGGCCTGGGGCTGATGTGCCTGGCCGGCGCGGGCTTCGGGTTCGTCGGTCAGCCCGCAGCGCCCGCGGAGGCGACGAACGCGACGGCTGAGATTGAAACCCGCGTGGCGGAGCTGATCCGAACCGGGGACGCCGCGGGGCTTGCCGCGGCGCTGGACTCGGCGGATCAGGCTTCGCTCGAAAGGGCGGTCGCGGTGTTGGTGTCGGCGCCGACGAACGGGCTGACCGCTGATCCGCTCGTCGTGCGGTCGCTGGCGGCTCGATTGACGGATGCGAAAGGAGGCGCCCGCGGTCAGATACTCCGCGCATTGGCGCGGACCAGCCGACGCGAAGCGGTCGCAGCCGTCATCGGCGCGCTCGAACAGAGCAGCACGTTGAACGATTCGGACGCGGTGTTCCGCACTCTGGTCGCGCAGACCGGGCGTGCGGACCTCGGCGCGGATGCGGACGCCTGGCGCCGATGGTGGGCTGGGATCGAATGGATCCCCGAGGCGGAATGGCTCCGCCGGGTCGCCGCCTGGCAGGCCGAGCGGGCGGTTGAACTTGAGAATCGGCTCGCCAGAGCAGATCGGCGCCTCGGGGATCTCGCGCGTGCTCAGTACAGCCTGACCCCGGACGCGGACCGCCCGGCATTTCTGCTCGCGCTGCTGGGCGACGAGTTGGGCGTGCTCCGCGGCGTCGGGCTTGAACTCGCCACCCGAGCCGTGCTCGACGCACGCCCATTGCCCGACGGGCTGTTCGAACTCGCCGCGACGATTCTGTCCGACGCGCGGGCCGGGAATCGCGCCCGAGCCGCCCGGTTGATCGCCGCTGCCGGGATGGATCGTTTCGGCGCCCGCTTGGCGGAGGCGGTCGAACGAGAGCGTGACCCCGACGCAGCCGCAGCGATCCTCGACGCGCTGGCGATATCCGCGAAGCCCGGCTCGATATCACGGGTCGCGGCGGGCTGGCTCGATCGGTCGGCGGTGGCGCCTTCGGCCGCGCGCGCGCTCCTGAGAGTGATCGACGCGGGCGGCTCGCTGGAACCGGAATCCTTAGCCCGCGCCGACACGGTTCTTCGGCACGACGCGGGCGTGTCGCTGGGGTCGGCGGGTGTCGCGTTGTTCGGCAGGATCGCGGCTGATGACGCCGACTTCCTTCGGCTCGGGTCGCTGCTCCCTCACGACGACGCCGGCATCCGCAACGCCGCTGCGGCGTCGCTGGCAAGCCGGGCGATCGGGATCGAGCCGCTGCTCCGCGCGAGTGCACTTAACAATTCATATTTCATGCCCGCGGCACGAGCGATCGCGGCGTTCGAGCCGATCGCGTCGGGTTGGCGCAGGCTCAGCGCGATCGAGGGTGTCCCGGACGAAGCCCTGCGCGTGGTTGCCGAGGCCCTGTCGGACGCCGAGATCCTCCTCGCCGCGGAGGCCGAGCCGATCCCCGCGCGGGTGCTGATGCTGCTGGAAGGCCTCGACCTTCAAGCCGACGACGCGAACCCGGCGGCCGCCCCGACAAAGCCGGGCAGATCGGCTGCGCTCCGAGTGCGGGCGAACTTTGAACTCGGCCGGGACGCGGAGACGATCGCCGACGCGGAGCGCTGGCCGGCGAGCGCCTGGCGTGACGAGATCGGCTTCGACCCCGCCGCGGCTGCTCGGCTGTGCCAGGGCAGGTTCGAACACCCCGTCGAGCGTCAGCCGACCGCGGCGGAGTGGCTGGCTGCGCTCGAGCGCACGCTGCGGACCGACCCGCCCGCGTGCCGGCCCATGTTCGACTTCTTGAAGGATAACAGCCCAGCAGATATCTCCGACGCTCAGCGGGAACGCATCGACGAGATCTCCCGCATACTCCCAGCCCTGGGACCGATCGGTTCGCGTGAAACGCCAGATCCGGATCAGACGCCCAGGGCCGACCGATAACTCTTTAGACAGCATCAATTTATAGTGTTCCTCGGGCACGATAGTTATGTTCCGCCAGTCCTGACCTTCCGCACGGGGCGTTCGCACCTCGCACGGGCTATTGAAATAAGTTGACCAATAATTTCCAATAGAGCGGCGGCTGATCGCCGGCCTTCATCAGTCCCGAACACAAGTCGAAAACCCTGTTCCTTGTTCGGTTCCACAAATTCGTGTGTTTTTGTCTTGCAATTTTGGCCGGTTGGTGGGATAACGGTGATGCCCCGCACATGGGGCATGAGGAGAGGGTGACACGACCGCTGTCCGCCCCCCGCTGCGTCCAGGCCAGGACCGATCGCCTCGCGCGATCGCAAGCCGCGGGCGAGTCGGCGCCGGTTCTGTCTCCCGAAGATGGCCGTCGTGTCCACGGAGGTGTTCTCCGTGTGTTTTCGGTCCCGCGAGGATCGCTCCAGATGGAACATCCCAAGGAGAACAGGCTGGCCATCGCCCAAACATGTGCAAGACTAGGACACGTAAGTCGCCGGTCGTCCCGGCGATTCGTCGATCACGCCGACCGGGCCGCGGCTACCCGCCCCCGCGTCGGCATCCGTAACGCGACGGCCGAGAGCGAGCGGCCCGAGCGTCATCTTTCGATGCGCGGGAGCGCATCAGTGTGCAAGCCGCGTCGTGTGACGCGGCTAAGCGAGGAGATTGGTACATGAAGAATCGCATGCTAGTTGGAGCCGCAGGATTGGCTCTGGCAGGCGTGGCCATCGCGCAGGACGCGGTGATCCACGCTCGACCGACTTCGGTCGGCGTTGACGCGCACATCAAAATGCGCAACGCCGCCCTCGGCGAACCGGGCACCAACGCCCGCGCCGCCGCGATTGAAGAAATCAAGCGCGGGATCGCCACGGGGGCTATCGACCCCCTGACCGTGCTTGTCCCGCTGGACGACATCATCCCCAACCTCGGCGGCGTCTCGGACGTCACCGTCGTCGGGCCGATGAATCTCGCCCCGATCGAAACCGTCATCGTCCCGGGCAACGGCCTCTTCGGGATCGACGATTACAACGGCTACATCCCCACCAGCTTCGTCGACCCGCCGAACTCTCTCGTCGGCTTCGCCGGTCAGCCGAACCCCTTCGGCCAGGTCGCGAACCCCGCGTTCTTCCGTTACGGCGCCGCCAACGACGCCATCATGGTCGACGTCGCTATGGGGAACCCGGTCGGCGTGCCGCCTGTCCCGGGCGCCACGGCTCCGGATCAGTACGGCGTGTTCGCGCGTCGCACCGCCCTCGACCCGCGCCGCACCGGCTTCTTCAACGGGATGACCTATCGCTTCCCGCCGCTCGGCGCCGGCTTCCAGGTCGGCGACACCATCAAGGACGTCGCCACCAAAGCCGCCCGTCTCAGCACCGACTGGTACTACCACGACACCACCACCCTCAACGCCTGGCAGCCGTTCAACCCCGCTGAGGGCTTCATCACCGACCGTGTCTTCTTCGGCGGCACTCAGGTCACCGGCGTTCTCGGCTTCTTCAGCAACGCCAACGAAGAGATCGACAAGTTCGTCAACCTCGGCCCGCTGTCCGGCAACTTCGTCATCGGGCAGTTCTACGGCATCCTCAACCCCCAGGCCCCGTTCCAGTTCCCCGTCAACCGGTGGTTCAAACTGATGACGGTGGTCACCTTCGACACCAACGGCGCCATCGCCCAGGGCCTCTTCGTCAAGCCCCTCAACGCCGACGGCACCCCCACCCACCCCGGACTCACTGACCCCCGCATCGCCAACGGCGAGATCATCCCGACCGACGGCGGCTCAGCGGGCAGCGGCTGGATCAACGTCTACCCCGGCCTCGCCGTCGCTGACGGCGGCATCGGCCGCGCCGTCACTCAGTTCGGCGAGACGATCCCCCCCACCGGTGATTACGGCCTTGCCGAACTCATCGCCGCGGTCGGCGTCGGCGCGGTGTCATTGCAGCTCGGCATCGACCCCCCGGCCAGCATCAACCCCGGGTTCGTCGCCAACGACGTCTTCTTCGACAACATGACCATCGCGGGCATCCCGATCGTCACGCCTTGCCCGCTCCCCGACTTCATCCTGCCCTACCGTGACCGCTTCGACCTGTACGACGTCAACGCCGCGATCCGCCCGCAGACGGACCGCTGGTTCGACGCGCTCAGCTCCAACGCCGTCATCGTGAACTTCGGCGGGGCGCGCAACCTCCTCAACCAGAACTTCAACAACGACAACCTCTTCCGTAACGAGGACAGCTCGACCCTGCCGACCTTCCCGGCGCGCCTCGAAGCCGAGACCGCCGACCCGGTTGTCGCCACCGTGCGCTTCCAGGTCAACCGCCCCTCGGCGCCTTCGCTGGTCAGCCGCGCCATACGCCCCGTCGATGGCATCAACACCGGCTTCTTCGCCGGGACCGTGCTCCTCGGCGCCCGCGACACCATGGACCCGCTCCAGTCCGCCGACGGCACTATCTGGATCCGCCAGCCCAACATCGGCGCCGGCTGGTCCACCGGCGCGACCATCTGGGGTGACGGCATGGGCACCTCCTTCGACGAGAATGAGGATCAGCAGGACAACGAGCAGCAGTCCAACGAAGTCCCCGACTTCAGCCTCAACCTCCAGTTCATCAACATCCAGGCCCGTTCCGGCAGCGCCGGCGGCCCGGTCGTCAACGTCCCCGTCAACTCCTTCGCCACTATCCGCATGGAAATCCGTCCGAACCCCGACGAGGATCCCAACAACCCCTTCGACGACGGCCTGCTCCGCGTCTTCCTCAACGGTGCCGAACTCTTCAACCCCAGCGGTGACCCGTGGGTCGCCGGCGGAACCACACTCAGCTCACTACAGATCTGGTCGGGCAACGACGGCGGCGGCCTCGCAGAAGGCCTCTTCGTCGAAGACATCCAGATCTCAGGCCCCATCTTCACGCCGAACCCCGGACCGGCCTTCTCCATCCCCTACAACGACGGCTTCGAGTCATACCCCGTGGACCGCTCCATCGCCGGCCAAGGCTCGACAACCTTCCGCAACCTCGACAGCACGCCCGACCAGCCCGCCACCGACAATGCGCGGAAACTCACCGCGCTCAACTCCAACGCCAACCCCATCTCCGACGGCACGCTGGTCTGCCGCTACGAAGTCCTCGAACTCTGCGTCGATGCACCCGGCGGCCTCGCCGTCGGCGACATCGTCGCCCTCAACTTCGACGCCCTTCCCGACCCCTTCAACACCTTCGCCGCGACCAACGTCGACTGCCCCGGCGCCGGCGTCATCGGCGTGGACTTCGTCGTCCGCACTGCCGAGAACCAGCCCCGCGTCGAAGAAGGCACCTGGATCCTCCTCAACGCCGGCAACCTGCCCGAACCGTTCAATTCCACAACGATGAGCGGCGACATCACCAACCACTCCTTCAGCTTCACCACGATCGCACGCTGGGGCGTCCCCGGCGTCGACCGCCAGGCCAAGGTCATCAACGATCCGACCGCTACCGGCCCGATCACCGAGGGCGTTCCCAATCAGGTCATCTCCATCACCAGCATCTCCGGCATCGACGGCTCCACAACGGACAACCCGATGAACGGCGTCCTCACCTCCACGCTCCCGCAGGCGAACGCCGCCGCTGAGTCGTTCCCCAACCCGGAAACGACCGTGGAAATGCGCTGGAGCATGTACATCGAGAGCCTCGACGCCAGCGGCATGGCCATCAACGCCGCGCCCCGTTCCCGCATGGAAGTCGCCATCATCGGCGCCACCGCGGACAGCGGACGCATCACCAACATCAACTTCGGCGGCCCCAACGTCAACGCCGTCGGCGCGCTCCTCGCCGCCAACCCCATGGCCATCGTCGCCGACGACCTCATCTCCTACACCGAACGACTCTCACCCGCGCTGGGCACCGTCGATATTCAGCGCATCCCGACGACGGTCTCGCTCCTGACCGGCGGCGCCGGCCTCCAGGGACCGCTCGTCAACACCTGGTTCGACTGCGTCTTCGTACTCGCCGGTGACAGCACCTGGGAGTTCTTCATCGACGAAGGCGCCGGACCCGTCCTCGTCGCCTCCGGCGACGCGGTCGACGCCGGAACCACCGGCCTCGACGCCCCCAACTTCGTCAACACTTCCAGCATCGACTCCTTCAACGTCAACATCGGCCGCGACGTCGGCTCCGGCGGCGAGCCGATCCCGACCCCGTTCCGCGTCCGCACGCTCGTCCGGCCGGGTGTCGGCACCAACTGGGATCCCATCGCTCCCACAAACGCCAACCCCTCCGCACGCAACACGCTCGACGCCAACAAGGACTACTGCTTCTACGAGACCAACCTCCTCGAAGAGCAGGCCCCCGTGGCCCAGCGCGCTCAGATCGCCACCGTGGATCCCGTCTCGCAACTCGTCACCGGTGTCCGCGCCCTCGGCGGCAACCAGGACGTCATCGCCGTCATCAACCGTGGGTACAACCCCGCCACCAACACCGTCTTCGGCGCCAAGATTCACGACCCGTGCCCGGTCAACCTCCGTGCACCTCTCAACCAGTTCGAACTCTTCTCCGCCGACGACATGGTCGAAACCGACCTCACGACCATGATCCCGAACGGCACCAAGCTCGTCCTCGGTCGCTGGACCGCGCTCGACCAGGCCGGACAGGCCGGCGTCAACAACCCAGCCCCCGCCGGCGGCCTCTCACGTCCTTCCGGACCCTTCGTGGACGCCATGGACACCATCTCCAACTCCTACAACAACCCCGCCACCCAGACCGGCTTCTTCCCCGCGGTCCTCGCCGCTCGGCCCATCATCGTCGCCCGCTGGGGCATGGATGACGCCGACGAAGCCGCGACCGGCGGCCGTGATCCGTTCCCCACGATCCTGCCCCGCGCACGCTGGTTCATCGACAATCTCAGTCTGACTGAGGTCGGTGGCTCCGCGTGCTTCGGCGACACCAACAACTCCGGCGCCGTCGACGGCGTCGACCTCCTCACCGTCATCAACGACTTCGGCAACGGGCCCAACGGCAACGGCATGCCCTTCGACAACCCCGCAGCCGACATCAACGGCGACGGCGTAGTCAACGGCACCGACCTCCTCATCGTCCTCAACAACTTCGGCCCCTGCCCGATCTAATCTCGCCATCACTCAACCATACGGGCAGGTTCATCTGAACCACGCCCTCTAAATCAAAGCCCCGCCGGGATCATCTCCCGGCGGGGTTTTTTTCTTCACACCACCCACCCGCGGCGCGCAACAACACCCAACGCACGCCGTCATTTCACCTCAACGCCGACGATATGCCCGCATCAATCCAATGCCCGGCGTGACGCCAGCAACCGCGCCGCCTCATCAACATCCTTATCTCCACGCCCCGACAAACTCACCAGCACCACCGCGCCGCGAGCCATCTCACCCGCCAGCCGCACCGCGTGCGCCACAGCGTGCGCCGTCTCGAGCGCCGGAATAATCCCCTCCAACATGCAAAGCGTCTGAAACGCATCCAGCGCTTCATCGTCGCGCACACTCGTGTATTCCGCACGCCCCGAATCCTTCCAAAACGCGTGTTCCGGCCCAACCCCGGGATAATCCAGCCCCGCGCTGCACGAATGCACGTCCGCTGTCTGACCAAACTCATCCTGCATCACATACGACAACGACCCGTGCAGCACGCCCGGCCTGCCGAAGTTCAAAGGCGCCGCGTGCTCGCCCGCACCCGTCCCCCGACCGCCCGCCTCGACCCCAACCAGCCTCACACCCGCATCACTAACAAACGGATAAAAAATCCCCGCAGCGTTCGACCCGCCACCCACACACGCCACCACCGCGTCCGGCAGCCTCCCCATCCTCTCCAGAAACTGCCCCCGCGCCTCCTTGCCGATCACCGACTGAAAATCCCGCACAACCATCGGAAAAGGGTGCGGCCCAACCACCGACCCGATTATGTAATGCGTCGTCTCAACACTCCCCATCCAGTCACGCATCGCCTCGTTCGTCGCGTCCTTCAATGTCCGCGACCCGGAATCAACCTCAATCACCCGCGCCCCCAGCAGCCTCATCCTCACGACATTCAGCCGCTGCCGACGCGCGTCCTCCGCCCCCATATAAACATCACACTCAAGCCCGAGATGCGCCGCCGCCGTCGCGCTAGCCACCCCGTGCTGACCGGCGCCCGTCTCAGCGATGATCCTCTTTTTCCCCATCCGCTTCGTCAGCAGCGCCTGCCCGAGCGTGTTGTTGATCTTGTGCGCCCCAGTGTGCGCGAGGTCCTCGCGTTTGAACCAGATCGACGCCGCCGACCCGCGCCCGCTCAGCCGTCGCGCGTGCTCCGTCAGCCGCTTCGCCTCATAGATCGGCGTCGGTCTTCCAACAAAGTCTCTCAGCAGCCCGTCGAGTTCCGCATGAAACGCCGGATCCTCCTTCGCCCGGGCGTACTCCGCCGCCAGTTCCGCGCACGCCGGCGCCAGCGTCTCGGGAACATAAGACCCGCCGAACTCGCCGAACATCCCCGACCCGCTCGGCACGTCCATCACACCCGGCACAGCCTGATCGCTCATGACGCCAGTGTATGTCCGCCGCCGAGACTCATCCGCCGCCTGAACAATCCATCACAAACAATCCGTCACAACCCGGCCCGCGCCCCGTACTGCTCCTCCGCCGCGCGCTCGAGCGCCCGCGCCCGATCGCGCTCAGCGCGTTTCGCCGCCCGCACGCCTCGCGTCTCGCGGACCATCGCCGTCCCCGCGAACCCCGCCGCGAAGAACCCCGCCAGCACCACGAGCGCCGCAGCGTCCCCCGCCGCCGCCCGAGTCTGCCCGAACACGAACACCCCGACCACTCCCGCCCCCTTATAAACCATCCCCCAAAGCCCGAAGAACTCCGCCGCCCGATGTCCCGGCGTGAACCTGCCCACCAGCGATCGGCTCGCCGTCCCGATCCCCCCAAGCCCGAACCCGATCCCGTTCCCCAGCAGCCAGAACGCCCATTCCGGCGCCCCCGGCGCCACACTGAACGCCGCGAACCCCAGCACGCTCACCAGCCACACACCCAGAAACACCAGCGCCATCACCCTGGCGCCGATCCTGTCCTGCACCCTCCCCGCCACCACCGCCGCGATCCCCGCCGTGATCGTCAACTGCGCGATGAATACTACCAACTTTATATTCGCGTTCGGGTCGCCCGCGAACACGACCTCCTTCGCCACCACTCCGCTGAAGAAGATCACCGCCTGCACGCCCATCGCGTATACGAAGAACGCCGCGAGGAACCGCATCAACTGACTATGCCGACCCGCGTGCGCCCACGTCTCGCGCACCCGCGCCGCCGCCAGTCGCAACGCGCCCGTCCGCTCCCCGACCTCATCCGCCGCCGGCTCCCTCAATACAACCATCGGCGGCACAATCCCTACCAAAAACCACACCCCCGCGAACACGATCAACATCCTCCACTCCCCCGTTTCCTCCCACCCGAACAGCCCCATCGCCGCCAGGCTTATCGCCAATAGCGCCAGCGCCCCCGCGTACCCCATCGCCCACCCGATCGCGCTCACCCGCCCGATCGTCCTCGCCGTAGCCACGCTCGGCAGGTACGACGCCAGAAAGTTCTCCCCCAACTGAAACGCAATATTAGCCAGCGCGTACACCGCGACCGCCACCCACACCGAACCCGCCCCCACCAGCCCCAGCCCGATCGTCGCCGACGCGCACACAACCCCCGTCCCGATCAGCATCCGCTTCCGCCACCCCCGCGCGTCCGCCATCGCCCCGACCACCGGCGACACCACAACCACAACCAGCAGACTCCCCGACACCATCGCCGACCACAGCCGATCCCCCGTCGCCGACCTCCCCGCCCCCACAACGATCTCCCTGAAAAACACGGGAAAAAGCAGCGTATTAATCAGCAGCGTGAACGACTGATTCGCAAGGTCGTACATCCCCCACGCGAAGACCTCACCGCGATTGGCGATCCCGCGGAACGGATCGAGCCGCCCCAGCCGACCCCTCCAGCCCGCGCCGCAATCGCCCCCGGCTTCGCGCCCGGCTTCGCGCTCGCTCACGCCAGCCACTTCTTATAAAACTCTAACTGGATATTCTTCGCGTCGTTCGCCACCCGCCCGAACCCCGCGTGCTCGTTAGGCGCCCCCGTCTCCTCCCACGTCACAAATTTAATTTTATCCTCCTCTGAACAGTGGCACGGGCGTCCCGCCCGTGCGCCCACAGCCGATGCCCCATCTCCCGCCCCCGCGCACCTCTCCCCCACCGCCCCCATGAACCGCCGCATCCCCTCCACCGGCGCCCACTCATCCCTCTCCGAATGCAGCGCCAGGATCGGCGCGCACCGCCAACCCCCGAGGTTCCTCATCGGGTCCAGCCTCTCTATAAGTTCCCCCTCAAAGTAATCTTCATAAGGCATCACCGAAAAATCCCCTACCGTCGATTCCACCGCGATCGCCCGGAACGGGTGCGCATCGCAGCACCGCCGCAGTGTCGCCATCCCCCCCGCGCTCATCCCCCCGATCCCCATCCGGTCGAGATCGAACACCCCGCCGAACTCCGCAGCGCCCAGCGCCGCGACCACGCCGTCGATCTCACCGATCATCTGATCCACGACATGCAGCGTCCGTCGCGGCGAGTGCATCTCCTCGACAAACCTCTCCCCGTGCCCCGGCAGATCGAGCGCGCACGCCGCGATCCCCGACCGGATCCACCGCAGATACCGCCCCGGGTCGAGCGTCTTATCCACCGTCCGCCCGTGCATCCACACAACCACAGGCGCCGGGGTCCGCCAATCGGGATGCGCCAGGAGCGCCGGCACGCCCGCCTCCCCGAGCCTGACCGTCCGCGACGCCGCCCGCAGCGCCGATGGAAGTTGCGCGAACCTCTCGATCATGCCGCGCGATGATACCCGCCCGCCTCTCCGGTACGATCGCCGCATCAACCACCTCGCGCGGAGCCGACGTTGCCCGAAGACCCGATCAAACCCGCCGACCGTTTCCGCACGACCCGCGCCGCCCACCGCGACGAGACCGCCGAGGACTACGTCGAAGCCGTCGCCCAACTCATCGATGACCTCGGCGAGGCCCGCGTCCGCGACCTCGCCCGCATGATGGGCGTCAGCCACGTCACCGTCACGCGCATCATCACACGCCTCCAGCACGAAGGCCTCGTCGACACCAAGCCGCGCAAGCCGATCACACTCACCCGCGCCGGCGCCCGCCTCGCCGCCGAAGCCCGACGCCGCCACGAGGTCGTCCTTTCCTTCCTCCGCGCCCTCGGCGTCCCCCCCCGCCAGGCCGAACTCGACGCCGAAGGCATCGAGCATCACGTCTCCGACGCCACCATCCGCGCCATGAAACGGTACATCGAACGCCGATGATCGCGCGCCGATCACACGCGCGTCTCGCCCTCATCCGCCCCGGCAACGTTCTTACATCCATCGCCGACGCCGCCGCCGGCTTCGCCCTCGCCGGCGCCGGCTCCGTCCCCGCCCTCGCACTCCTCATCACCGCCTCCGCCGCTCTCTACGCCGGCGGGATCACACTCAACGACGCCATCGACGCGCCCCGCGACGCAAAGAACCGCCCGGAACGCCCCATCCCCGCCGGCCGGATCACACGCCGCGCCGCCGCCTCCCAGACCGCCGCGCTCCTCGCGCTCGGCGTAGCCCTCCCCGCAGCCGCCATCCCTTCCGTCGGCGTCGCCCCCGTCACCATCGCAACAACCCTCGCGGCTACGATCATCTCTTATAACTTGATCTTCAAACGCGCCGCCGTCCCCGCCTCCCTCTCGATGGGCGCATGCCGCGGCCTCAACCTCCTCCTCGGCGTCAGCGCCGCCGGCTTCGCATCAATCCTCACCCTCTCACCCGCATCCCTCGGCCACATCTCACACATCGCGGGCATAACCTTCCTCGCACGACACGAAACCGGCGCCGACCATCGCAGAGTTCGCAGATTCACAGCATCGCTCGCGCTCGCCGCTTCAACTCTCACCGCCGCTGCCTGGCACATCGCCGCGTCAGCCCTCGATAGCCTCGACCACATCGCCTCGGCCCCGTTCCTCATCGCGTTCATAACCCTCACAGGTTCTCGGACAATCGCCGCCATACGCGCCCCGACCGAACCCGCCGTCCGCGCCGCGGTCACATCGGGCGTGCTCGCCATCGTCCTCCTCGACGCCGCGATCGCCGCCGCCGCTGCGGGATTCGCCTATGGTTTGCTCATCGCCGCACTCGCGCCCGCAGCCTGGTTTCTCAGCCGCCGCTTCGCCGTCACCTGACCCACACACCGCCGCTCCGATGCACGACGAGATCACATCCCGCATCACGATCGAGCATCAGCACCGCGTCATCTTCACGCGCAACGCGCTCGCAGAAACCAACACCGCGCTGCACGACGCGCTCACACCGCGCACACCGACCGTGCCGCCGCGCGCCCTCTTTGTCCTCGACGCCGGCCTCGTCAACGCTCAACCAGTCCTCCCCGCCGCCGTAGACCGCTACACCCGCGCACATAACATAGATCATCCCGGCGCACCTCTCATAATCCCCGGCGGCGAGCGCTGCAAAAACAACCCTGTTCACCTCGGCGCCATCTACGCCGCCGTCAGCGACCGCGGCATCTGCCGCCGCTCCTTCATCATCGCCGTGGGCGGTGGCGCGATCCTCGACCTCGTCGGTTTCGCCGCCGCCACCGCGCACCGCTCCGTCCGCCACATCCGCATCCCCACCACCACGCTCAGCCAGGCCGACTCCGCCGTCGGTGTAAAGAACGGCGTCAACTATCTATCCAAAAAGAACTTCATCGGTGCCTTCGCCCCCCCCGACACCGTCATCATCGACCCCGAATTCCTCAGCACCCTCACAGACCGCGACCACCGCGCCGGCGTCTCCGAAGCCGTCAAGGTCGCCCTCCTCAAAGACCCCGATTTTTTCGAATGGATCGAATCAAACACCGGCGCCCTCTCCGCCCGCGACGACGCCGCGACGGAGCGCCTCGTCCGTCGATCAGCCGAACTCCACCTCGAACATATCACAACCTCCGGCGACCCGTTCGAGCGCGGCTCCTCCCGCCCCCTCGACTTCGGCCACTGGGCCGCGCACCGGCTGGAATCACTCTCAAATAATAATATTACCCACGGCGAAGCCGTCGCCATCGGCCTCGCCATCGACCTTATGTATTCCGCGTTGTCAGGCCTGCTCGACATCACCATCGCCGAGCGCGCGATCAGCGCGCTCGAACGCGTCGGCTTCGACGTCTTCCACCCGCTCCTGCTCGACAACCTCGGCGCCGTCAACCCCGACCTACTCCTCGGCCTCGACGAGTTCCGCGAACACCTCGGCGGCGAACTAACCATCACACTCCTCGCCGACCTCGGCGTCGGAATCGAAGTAAACACAATGAACCCCGCGATAATCTCCGCCGCGATCGCCACCCTCCGCGACCGCGCCGCCGCCGCCGCACAGGGAGCCGCCCGATGAACAATCCAACTCTGCAATCACCGCCGCAACCGCCGCCGCACGAACGCACCTGCCCGATGACCTCCTCCGCAATCATCGAGCAAGGCTTCCTCGACGCCCGCGCCCGCCTGCTCGACATCGCCGCGTTCCTCGACCGTCTCGAACGCGCCTCCGACAACGCCGGCGCCGACGACTACCGCGTCCGCGCCCTCCTCGATGCCGCCCGCGAACTTAACTCCGCATCCTTCGGCCGCGTCGAACGAATCCACGACATCCTCAGCGATCCCACCACCGAACCTATCACCGAACTCACAGGCAAAGGCGCAGCCGGCGCCTGGGCGGGGCATCACTGATGGACTACATCGACCCCCACGCCCACATGGTCTCGCGCACCACCGACGACTACCGCGCCATGGCGCTCGCCGGCTGTGTCGCCGTCACCGAACCCGCGTTCTGGACCGGCTGGGATCGCTCGACAGCCGCCGGTTTCGCCGATTATTTCCGCCAACTCACCGACTTTGAACCCCGCCGCGCCGCTTCCTTCGGCATACAACATTACACCTGGCTCTGCCTCAACCCGAAGGAAGGCCACGACCGCGCCCTCGCGCGCGATGTTCTCGCGCTCATCCCCTCCTTCCTCGACCGCCAAACCGTCCTCGGCGTCGGCGAGATCGGCCTCAACAAAAACACCCGCAACGAACTCGCCACTTTCGAGGATCACGTCGCCCTCGCCGTCGCCCACGACCAACTCATCCTCGTCCACACGCCGCACCTCGAAGATAAGAAAAAAGGCACGCGCCTCATCATCGACGCGCTCCGCGCCAACCCGCGCATCAAGCCCCATCGCGTCTGGATCGACCACGCCGAGGAGCACACCCTCGGCATGATCCTCGACGCCGGCTTCACCGCCGGGATCACCCTCTACCCGCAGACCAAAGCCACCCCCGCACGCGCCGCGGACATGCTCGAACTTTTCGGCTTCGACCGCCTGATCGTCTCGAGCGCCTGCGACTGGGGCGACGCCGCCCCGCTAGGCGTGCCGACGCTCGCACTCGAACTCCGCCGTCGCGGCCACCCCGAATCGCTCATCCGCCGCGCCGTCTTCGACAACCCCCGCGCGTTCTTATCTCAATGCCCGAAGTTCCGCGTCGACCCGCGCGGCTGACCCCATCAGAAATCCCGCCGCGCGAAGATCCAGCACGCGAACATAATAACCACCGCCTCGAACGCCAGCGACGACCCGACCACCCACGAGATCGACCGCCCCGACAGCGTCTCGATCATCATCCTCTCGCGCTCGCGTCCCTCGGCGACACGCTCCTCGAACCGCTCACGCTGCTCATCGCTCATATCCCGCCCCACGAACGCCGGCGGCTCGCGGTCCTGGAACTCCGGCAGTTCCGCCAGTTCCACCAGCGCGCGCCGCAACAGATCAATGGTCTCGCTCGTCTTCGGAAGCACGGTTTTCGCCGCATAAAACGGCCGATGCCACTTCGCCAGCGACGCCGCGTCCGCGCGCGCCTCGTCAAGTTGCCCCCGCACATTCGCGATGCGCTCCTCCGGCGTCGAGAGCGCGACCGCCTGCCTCGCCGCCTGGAGCATGTTCTCGGGCTTGCGCTCGACGCTCGCGCGCACCGTCTCGAGCCTCGTCTCGAGCCGCTGCACCCGCGCCTCCGCCTGCTCGCGGAACCCGACGAGCGAAACCTCCGTGGTGTTCAGCGCGAAGAGCAAAAACCAGAACAGCAATGTCAGGAGCAGCGACGCGATCGTCGATTTCGTCAGCAGCCCCAGCAGCGCGCACACGCTGAAAAGATAGCTGAAGAATATGATCACCAGCGGGATCGCCAGGAACACCGCCGGCTCCCACGCTCCCCCGCGCAGCCCCAGCACGAAGAAAGACGCCGTCGTGAACACCGTGATCTGGAGCGTCACAAACAGCAGCCCCGCCGCATACTTCGTCAGGAACAGCCGGACCCGCCCGATCGGCTTCGAGAGCGCGAGGTCGATCGACCCCGATGAAACAAAGTCCGGGATCATCCCCGCGGTCGTTACGAGCGCTAGGATCGTGGTCAGCCACGCGAGCCAGAAGTTTATCCCGAAATTGATAAACAGCATCTTGTAGAGCGTCGCCGTGGACAGCCCGAGCGCGTCGAGCGGGATCGCCGTCCTCCAGTGCAGTACCGCGAGGTTCCCCTCCTTCTGCCCGATCACCGCGAACGCCACGACCACGATCCCCGAGAGGATCAGCGATATCCAGAAGAGTTTGCGATTATTAAGTTCTCGGTACTGGTCGACGAGGATCGCCGCGGTCTGCCGGATCATCGTTCACCCCCGCGCGCGGCGCGTTCGTCGTTCTTCCCGGCGCCGACACCACGCGCCCGCCCGGTCTCCGGGTCCGTCACCGCCTGTACGAACAGATCCTCGAGCGTCGGCCGCACCGGCCTGACCGCCCGCACCACCACCCCCGCCGCCCGCAGCGCGTCGAGCATCGGCTGCACAGCGCGCGCGTCTGTCGTGTCAACCTTATATACAGCGCCCGCGAAAACTGCCCCCACCCCGCCCGGCGCCTCCCCGCGCCACTCGCCGCGCTCGAACCGGCCCGACCCCGCCGCCGCCCCGATCGCCCGCGCCGGATCGAACCCGTCCCCGTCCCGCCGCTCGACCTCGATCTCGTACCGCCGACCGCCGTGCGTCAGCTCGTCGAGCGACCCCTCCATCGCGACCTTCCCCTGCACGAGGATCGACACGCGGTCGCAGACCATCTCGACCTCGCCGAGCAGGTGGCTGTTGAGGAACACCGTCTTCCCGCGATTCTTAAGTTCGACGAGAACATTCCTTATATCGCGCCGCCCGACCGGGTCCACGCCGTCCGTCGGCTCGTCGAGCAGGACGAGGTCGGGGTCGTTCATCAGCGCCTGCGCGACCCCGAGCCGCTGCTTCATCCCCTTGGAATACCCGCCGATCTTCTTATTGCGCCACTCGCTCATGCCGACGAGTTCGATCGCCTCCTCCGCGCGCTTCCGCCGCGCGTCCCGGGGCACGTCGTTCAGCCCGCCGAGATAGTCCAGCGCCTGCTCGCCCGTCAGATACTCCGGGAATCGCAGGTGTTCCGGCAGGTACCCGACGCGCCGCAGCGCCGCCTTGTCGCCGATCCCGGCGCCGAGCATAGTTCCCTCGCACCGCGTCGGCCGGACGATCGTCATCATAATTTTAACAAGCGTGCTCTTGCCCGCGCCGTTTGGTCCGAGCAGCCCGAACACCTCGCCGCGCCCGACGCGCATGGACACGCCGCGCAGCGCCCGCACCTTCCCCCGGTACACCTTCTCCGCGTGGCGGATGTCGATAGTCGCGTCTGTCATGATCGCATCACTCTATCCGCCCGCCGCTCGCTTCCGCGCCACGACGTGGAACACGTGCCAATGCTTTGCGAACCCCAGCGCGTCGGCGCCGTCGCGTTCCTCTTCTTCGAAAATCTCGACCTCGAATTCCACAAGCAGCCGCTCGACCCCCGACCGTGTCTGATGCGACCGATCGGTCAGCGCCGCCCAGTCGTCGCGGTCGCCGAAGAACTGCCCGACGAACCACCCGCCCGGCTCCACCGCCGCCGCACACTTCCGCCACAACCCCTCGAAATCCCCCGCCGGGCAGAACGGCAGCGCATACGCCGCATTAAGAAGCCAGCACGCCGGTATCTCCACCGACCCGAACTCCGCGATCACCACTTTCAGCCGGTCCCGCCCTTCGAGATCACCGCGCGCCAGCATCCGCCGCGCCGCCTCAGGCTCCCCGTCGATCGCGACGACGCACCATCCCCGCTTCAACAGTTCCGCCGAGTCGCGCCCCTCGCCCGCTCCGAGATCGACCGCTACGCGCCCGCAGCGAATCCCGCCCGTCGCCACACTCGAACTTTCGATCATTTCCAGTGCCCTGATCAACATCGGCCGCGCCGGCGTCCCCGCCATCGCGTCGTAATACCCCGACCAGTCCCGCCGATCCGCGTACCATGCGGCGCCGTGCCCCGCCGCCGACTCCTTACGCCCAGGTTCCGCCATGCGACACACTCTACGCGACTTCATCGCCGAACTCGACGCCGCGGGCGAACTCACGCGCGTCCGCGAACCCGTCTCGCCGATCCTCGAAATCGCCGCCCGTGCAGACGCCGAATCAAAGAAACCCGCCCCGAACCCGCCGAGCGCCTCCGCCCGCGGCAACGACCCCGCGTTCTGCAACCTCGGCGGCCGCGCCCTCCTCTTCGAGAACGTCGTCGGCTCCGAGATCCCCGTCCTCATCAACGCCTTCGGCTCGTACCGCCGGATGGAAATGGCGCTCGGCTGCCACCGCTTCGAGTCGCCCGGCGGGCCGACGGGCTTCGACGCGATCGCCGCCCGCATCGCGGAGCTTATAAAGCCCGAGCCGCCGCGCTCCGCCCGCGAAGTTATATCCGCGCTGCGCCGGTTCGCGCCCCTGCTGCGCGTCCCGCCACGCACCGTCCGACGCGGCGCCTGCCGGGAGATCGTACTCACCGGTGACGCAATCGATCTCTCACGCCTGCCGATCATCAAGTGCTGGCCGCTCGACGGCGACCCCGCCGCCGTCGGATACCCCGCGAATATCAACACCGGCGTCCCCGGCGCCGACCTCGCCGACGACCCCGACTACCGGGGCCGATATATTACATTCGCCCACATCCACACCATCCACGCCGACGAACTCGGCCGCGCCAAACCCCCGTCGCACAACGTCGGCATGTACCGCGTGCAACTCGTCGGCCGCCGCCGACTCGTCATGCACTGGCACATGCACCACGACGGCGCGAGGCACTGGCGCTCCTGGAAAAAACTGGGCAGGCCAATGCCCGTCGCCATCGCCCTCGGCGGAGAATCCGTCCTTCCCCTCGGCGCCATCGCGCCGCTCCCCCCCGGCATATCCGAACTACTCTTCGCCGGATTCCTCAACGGCCGCGGCATACCGATGTCGCCCGGCGTCACCGTCCCGGTGCGCGCCCCCGCAAACTCCGAGATCGTCATCGAAGGCTTCGTACGCACCGACGCCGGCATGCCCGGCTTCGACCCGCGCGATCCCGACGCCGGACCGCTCGGCGACGGCGCATACTTCGAAGGACCGTTCGGCGATCACACCGGCTTCTACTCGCTCCCCGACCGCTACCCCATCGTCGATGTCACCGCGATCACCACACGCCGCGATCCCGTCTTCCCCGCGACCGTCGTCGGCCTTCCGCCGCAGGAGGACTACGCGATGGGCAAAGCCGTCGAACGCCTGTTTTTGCCGCTGTTTCGCACGATCGCGCCCGACGCCGAGGACTACGACCTGCCGCTCTTCGGCTGCTTCCACAACTGCGCCGTTCTTAAGATAAAGAAGGAATACCCGCTGCAAGGCCGCCGGGCCATGCACTCCGTTTGGGGCGCCGGTCAGATGGCCTGGACCAAGTGCGTGATCGTGGTCGACGGCGATGTCGATCCGCACGACACTCGCGCCGTGCTCCGCGCCGTCGCCGAGCGCTGCGACCCGCGCACCAACGTCGAGTTCGCGCGCGGCCCGCTCGACATCCTCGACCACGCCGCCCCCGCGCTCGGCGTAGGTACCAAACTCGGCCTCGACGCCACCACCCCATTCCCCGGCGAACCCGCTCATCATTACAACACGCACCACACCGACCCCACCGAGATGCTCGCAGCCATCCGCACCGAACCCGGCGTGCGCGACGCCGCCACACTCGACCACCAGACTCCAGGGATCGTCTTCATCGCCGCCGACCCGGACAACGCAGATCTCCCCGAAAGACTCGTCCGCCTGCTGAACAACATTACTAACAGCCCCGCGCGATTCGTCATCATTCTTGGCGAAGCCGTGAACATTCTCCATCCCGATGAAGCCCTGTTCCACTGGCTCGCCAACAGCGACCCCGGCCGCGATCGGCACGACTTCAACATCGGCCTGCTCTTCGACGCCCGCCCGAAAATACCCGGCGTCAACGCCCACAACCAACCCGTCCGCGACTGGCCCCCACTCCTTCCAGGCGTCATCGGTCCGTCAAATACATCACAAGACGCCTGATCTGAGCGAAGCGAAGATCAGGGTTCTCGCTATATAAACCATACATTGCCCAGCGGCACGGGCGCGAACAGTGGCACGGGCGTCTCGCCCGTGCGGTCAAATCAAATTCAACTCACCTCTGCATCTCCGCCGAACACCGCCCGCAGCACCATCTCCTTCACATCCGCCGCTGCGATCGTGTTCGCGCCATCAACAATCGCCTCATCCGGCACGATGACCAGCGGCCCGTCCCGCTCGTCATCCGTCACCCGCCCGTGCGAGCCGCGCACCAGCGCCGCGTCCACCGGCACGACATCCATCAGCGTCCTGAACCCCAGCCGTTTTTTCAGCAGTTTCCACGCGATCCGCGCGCCCGGCAGCGCGATCCCCGGATCAATGAACAACTCCCGCGGGTCGTACCCCGGCTTGCGATGAATGTCCACCGTCCTCGCGTAATCCGGCGCCCGCGACGCGTCTTCCCAGAAATCATAAGTAAACCACGCGTCCCGCACAGCGATCAGCACGAGTTCGCCAGATCGTTCGTGGTCGAGGCCGATCTCTCGCTTGCCCGCATCATCCAGCACTCGCTCCACGCCCGGCAGCGCCTTCAATATCATCTCGGCCTCGTCCCGCGCACGCGCATCCGCCGCGTACACATGCGCGATCTGATGATCCGCGACCGCGAACGCCCGGCTCGCTCCCGCGTCGAGATACTCCCGCCCGAGTTCCTCCCTCACCGCCAGCAGCCCCGCGTCGCGCAGCGCCCGGTTCGGCGCCGACACGCGCGACACATCGGTGATCCCGTACTCGCTGAGAACGATCGGCATCACGCCGCGCGATCTGTAGAACTCGATCAGCCCGCCCACCACCTCGTCGATTGCCGCCACATCCCGCGCGATCGCTGCGTCGCCCGGCCCGAGCCTCTGTAAATTATAATCAAGATGCGGGAGGTACACGAGCGACAGCGTCGGCGAGGACCGTTCCTCGACGCGCCTGGCGCACGCCGCGATCCACTCGCTCGACTCGATCCCCGCGCCCGGACCCCAGAACTTAAATAACGGGAACCGCCCGAGTTCCGCCTGCAACTCGTCGCGCAGCCCCCGCGGATTCGTCCACAAATCAGGGATTTTCCGCCCGTCTGCCGGGTACATCGGCCTCGGCGTCACGGCGATGTCCGCCGCCGAATACATGTTGAACCACCAGAACAGATTAGCGCAGGTGAACGACCGATCGCGCCGCTTCGCCGT
This sequence comes from Phycisphaeraceae bacterium, assembly GCA_039794205.1. Classification (GTDB taxonomy): domain Bacteria; phylum Planctomycetota; class Phycisphaerae; order Phycisphaerales; family UBA1924; genus J020. Next base: position 26,651 of record JBDIVU010000007.1, on the reverse strand, counting down.
GTCCCAGACTTTCTCGCCGTGCACGAGCCGGTTCGACTGCCGCCAGAACTTAATTTCGGCCGGTTCGCGTTCATACCACCCGTTCGCGACCACGCCGTGCGCCGAGGGAGGCGATCCCGTGAGCATCGTCGCCTGCACGCTGCACGTCACCGCGGGCGTGACCGTCCGCATCGGGATCACTGCGCCCGCGCCCGCCATCGCTCCGATCCGCGGCGCCGACGGAAGCAGTCCCGGCGTAAGCCCGACAACATTCAGCACCGCGACACGATTCACGCCGACCCCTCTGTCTCTATCGCCTTCATAACATCTTCCAGCCACCGCCATTCGCGCTCGATCGAATCAACGATCCCGAGCCGGAGCCGCGCTGGCAGCACGTTCCATGTATACGTCTCGATCTCGAATAAATCGCACGCTCGGCGCGCACTGACCACGCCGATCGTCGCTCGCAGGTGCTCCCGCGTAGTGCCGATTATGTCGTCACCGGCCCAGAAGATCGGCACGTGGAAATGCACGCGCCACTCATCGCCGCGTGAAGATTCAATCTCAGCCAGCGCCGGCCGCAGATCCGGCCATCGCTCGACGTTCACGCCACGCTTAGAGCCGATTGTCTGATGCAGATACACCGCTTCATCGAACGGCGCGAGCGCCGCCGCGATTTCCCGCCGGCGATCATCACCGTCGCCCAGACGCACCATGAGCGCGTTCGACACCTGCACGCGTCCGACCCTGGCGCCGACACGTTCGATCGCGTCGAGCGCTGTGTTCGGGTCTTCACGCATGACCGCGAGATGACACGCGTCGAGGCACAGCCGAACCTGCGTGCGCAGCGCCTCCGCGCCCACGCCGATCGTACGTGCGATCGGCGCCAGTTCCTCCTCGAACCACCGCGCAAACTCCCCAACCGTTTCGATTACGCCGTCCGGCTCGGGTTCGAGATCCACATGCACGACCCGCCCGGTCTCCTCTGCCAGCCGCAGCAGCGCGAGCGCGACACGCGCGACGTTCTCCGTCATAATCTTACGTTCCGCCGCGCCGATTACCCACGGCCGATACGACAGCGGCGATGTCGAAATCCCGCCCGACGCTCCCGCCGGCAACAGCCCGGCGAGCGCCCGCGCCAGCCGGAGTGTGTAATCCATCCGCGCATCGCTGCGCCAATCCGGGTGGTGCACGCGGTCCTTCACCGCTCCGCTGTGGAAATCGCCGAAGGGGAAACCGTTCATACATACGCAGCGCAGCCGACGCTCCGCAAGAAAATCCCCGAACGCTCCGACAGCCGCGTCGTCGCCGAGTTCCCGCGACTCCGCGTCCGACAGCCGCAGCCCGATCGGCAGCGTCGCGCCCGGCGCGACGCGTTCGCGCAACGGCGAAGCGACATTCGTCAGCGATTCCCGTACATCGTCAAGGCCGCGCGCCGGATGTATATTCGTACAATATGTGACAATCGGCGCGTTCACAGCCTCTCCCGCGTCCCCTTTCAGCAGCCCGCCAGTTCGACGCCCCGATCGCGCGCCGCGATCACCGCCCGGCGTACCGCGTCGCTCACTCCCGAAGACTCCATCACGGTGATCGCCGCATCGGTCGTTCCTTTCCTGCTGGTGACGGACGCGCGCAGATCGGCGGGATCGTCGTCGCTCTCGCCTAGCAACATCCCGGCGCCGAGGATTGTCGCGCGGACAATCCGCAGCGATTGCTCACGCGTGAAACCGACCTCGACCCCCGCGTCGCGCATCGCCTCGGCAAGATATAAAACATAAGCCGGTCCAGACCCCGCGATCGCCGTGAACGCGTCGATCATTGTTTCGTCGAGTTCGATCGTCACGCCCGCGCCGGCGAAGAGCGTGCGCGTGAAGGCGCGATCGTCATCGGTCGCGTCGGCGCCGAACGCGATCGCGGTGATCCCTTTCCCGATCCGCGCGGGCAGGTTAGGCATCGTGCGGACGACGCGGACCTCCCCGCCGAGCGTCTCGCGTATGCGCGCCATCGTCGAGCCGGCGAGGATCGAAACAACGCAGCGCGAGCGCGCCGCATCGCCGAGGTCCGCCGCCGCTGCGCCGAGCATCTGCGGCTTGACCGCGAGCATGATCCGCGCATCCTCCGCGAGCCGGCCCGCAAACTCCGACGCGCGCTCGACGACAAGCGCCCCCAGCAGCGCGACCGCGTCCCGGGCGTCGGGGTCGGGGTCGGCGACGATGATCTCCCCCGCGCCGATCGAGCCGTTTCTGACGGCGCCGAGCAGTATCGCCCGCGCCATGTTCCCCCCGCCGACAACGGCGAGCCTGATATCCCCCATGCGATCGCTCCTCTCAAGGCCCCGGCGCTGCGGCGAGAATACCGCACCGCCGGCGATCATTCGCGCGCCAGCCGATCTGCGGCGATACACTTTCGTCTATGTCCCAGGTCGCCAGCACGTACGAACTCCAGTTCGAGCGGCCGATCGCTGAACTCGAGCGCGAGATCGCGGCGCACGAATCACGGTCGGCCGATGCGCCCGAGGACGCGGCGTCGCGCGAAGCCCTTGACAGGCTGCGCGAACAAAGGGACGCCAGGCTCGCGGAGATTTACGCGGCGCTTGAGCCTTGGGAACGCGTGCGCGTCGCCAGGCATCCGCGCCGGCCTCAGACGCGCGATTACATCAGGATGATCTGCAAGGATTTCTGCGAACTCCACGGCGATCGGCGTTTCGGCGACGACCCCGCCATCGTCACCGGGCTGGCGCGCATCGGCTCGATCAAGTGCATGGTCGTCGGGCATCAGAAAGGCAAGGACACCAGCGAGAAACTCGCCTGCCATTTCGGCTGCGCGCATCCCGAGGGCTACCGCAAAGCCCTCGCGAAGATGCGCCTCGCCGAGAAGTTCGGCCTGCCCATCGTCACCCTCGTCGACACCCCGGGCGCATATCCCGGGATCGGCGCGGAAGAGCGCGGCCAGGCCGAGGCCATCGCTGTAAACATGCGCGAGATGAGCCGGCTCAACACGCCGATCGTCTCGGTCGTGATCGGTGAGGGCGGCTCGGGCGGCGCGCTCGCGATCGCAGTCGCCGACCGCGTGGGGATGCTCGAACACGCGTGGTACTCGGTCATCAGCCCCGAGGGATGCGCCGCGATCCTTTGGAAGGAAGCGAACGAAAAGACCAACCGCGAGGCGGCCCGCGCCCTCAAACTCACCGCGCGGGACAACCTCGCGCTCGGCATAGTCGACGACGTGATCCCCGAGCCGCCCGGCGGCGCCCACCGCGATCCCCCCGGCGCCGCGATAAATCTCGAACGCTGGATCGCCGACCGTCTGCGCGATCTCAAGCGGTTCAAGCCGGAGAACCTGCCCGCGAAGCGTCGGCTGCGGTTCCGCAGGCTCGGGATAACCGACGGCGGGGCGTCATTCGGCGGGTTCGACGCCGAGGATTGACCGCCCGCCTGCTCGCCCGCACGGCCCGGTCACAGCCCGATCGCGGCATGTTCGCGGCCGGCCGGGGTCTTCGCGTCCCGAACAATTCCCGTACAAAGTTGATTGACGCGGGCGCGGAAATTCTGTAGACTCGCCGGTCTTTCGACCCCGTCGGGGCGCCCGGCGGGAATCGTCGTGATCAACCTCGCACGAGGACGCCGAACGTGGCCAAGAAGGCTTCAACGACCCGTTCACGCGGCGCAAGCGCCTCGAAGAAACGCGCATCGCGCGCCGGCGGATCGAAAAAAACAACTCGAAAAGCCGGCACGCCCCCGGGCAGATCCGACGGTAATAAACCCTCGACACGAAGCAAAGCCGCCACGAAGCCGAAGTCGGGGACAAGTAAGAAATCCGCGCGCGCCGCGGCGAGCACGAAAAAGAAAGCCGCCGCAGCGGGTTCGGCCAGGAAAAAGTCATCAACCAAACCCGCGTCATCGCCCGCGATGGCGCGTGAGCGATCGCCGCAGCCCAAGGCTTCCAGGCCGAAGTCCGCGGCGGGTTCCGCATCAGAGAACGGACAAAAGAAGTTGCCCGGCGAATCCGCAAAATCAAAGTCAAAGACGCCGCAGCGCCCCGAGCGCAAGCCGACGACGCTCGGCGCCGCGCGCGACGCCGCGACCCGTCTCGCCGCCGCCGCCGGCCTTGCGCCGCTGACGCAGCGCTCGATCCCAGCGCCGATCGCGGACGCCCCGAAGAAACGGCTTAAACGTTCGCCGCTCAAGCCCGAGCAGCTCGAGGAATACCGCCGCATCCTTGTGATAAAACGGGCCGAGGTGCTCGGCGACGTCACCGAGATGGAACAGGAAGCGCTCGGCAGCCGCAGCGGGTCGCTGAGTTCGTTCCCGCAGCATCTCGCCGACCAAGGCTCCGACGAGTACGACCAGTCGCTGGCGCTCGGCATCGCGGCGAGCCAGCGCAAACTCCTCGCGGAGATCGACGCGGCGCTCGACCGCATCGAGAACGGCACGTTCGGCGTGTGCGAACTCCTCGGCACGCCGATCTCGCGCGAACGACTCGAAGCGACCCCTTGGGCCCGCCACTCCCTCGAAGGGGCCCGCCAACTCGACCAGCACGGCTCGCGGTGAACACGCCGGCCACCACCAACACGCCCGCCCGGAACGATCAGCCCCCGCGAATCCCGCGACCGGGCGCCAGAGCATGGATCACGCTCGCGCTCACCGCGGCCTTCGGGACCGTGTTCGATCTTATATCAAAGTTTCTCGCGTTCCGGCACATCGCGGACGACCCGGTGACGCTCAGCCGCGCGGACGTTCTCGCCGCCGGGCCGGGCGGCGTGCAGGGGCTGCTCCCGCCGCACGAGCCGGTGACTGTGCTGCCTCATGTCCTCGAATTCCGGCTGGTGCTCAACCCGGGCGCAGTCTTCGGCATCGGCCCCGGGCAACGCTGGTTCTTCGCTATTTTCACCGGGCTTGCGATCACGATGGCGCTGTGGGCGTTCGTCCGCTGGACTTCGCCGCGCGACCGCTGGGCGCATGTCGGCATCGGGCTGGTGCTCGCGGGCGGGTTCGGGAATCTCTACGACCGGCTGGTGATCGGCTGCGTGCGCGACTTTCTCCACCCCTTGCCGGGCGTCCCGCTGCCGTTCGGGCTTCGCTGGCCGGGCGGAGCGGCGGAGGTCTGGCCGTGGGTCAGCAACGTCGCCGACGCTCTGCTGCTCGTCGGGATAGCTCTGCTTATGGCGCACCTCTGGAGGACATCGCCGCAACCTGAACCCGCGAAGCCGGGCGTGTCAGCCGACGACGATCCAGCCTGATCGGCCCGATCATCGCACCGATGTAGATCGGCTTTCCTCCGCGCGCGACCGCAGCGTGTCGATCATCCCACGCACTTCCTCGGCCATGCGCGTATTGGGGAACTCCCGCGTGATCCGTTCGCCGACGCGCAGAGCCTCGCTCCACTCGCGATCCTCGATGAGCAGTTTGAACCTTGCGCCGAGGTTGTCGCGGGCCTTGCTTACGACGCCGCGCGCCACCTCGCGGAGTTGCTCGACTTCTTTCTCGGTGAGATAGCCGTCGAGTTGTTTGAGGAGGTCCATGGCGCGATCGACCTCGTCGCGCTGCGCCGCGTGTAGGAACCGCCGTTCGAGATCCGTCTTGTAGCGTCTGCGGGCTTCGTCGACGCGCTCGCGGAGGTTGTCGACGCGGGACGAATCCGGAAAAAGCCGTTCGATCCGCGCCGCCTCCTGATAGGCGTCCGCCCAGCGCCGCTGCTCGATGAGGGCTTCGAGCGGCGCGATCGCGTCAGAAACATTTTTGTCGAGCGACTCCGCCCGCGCGATCGCTATCCGCGCCCGGAACTCCTCCGCGTCGGCGCGATAGCCGAACCGCTCGGCGAGTTCGCGCACCAGCACCATGGCCGCCTCCCAGTCTTCGTCGGTGATGTCCTGCTCGATGGCCCGGCAGAGCAGATCTCGCTCTTCACGCCGATGCAGCACGCGCTTGGCGGCTTCAGACAGCCCGCCCTCGCGCGACAGCGTGTCGAGCCGTCGGCTCACCTGCTCAAGCCCGCGCAGCACGCGACGCTGATCCGCCCCCGCAGAAGAGTCACCACCCTTGTAAGTCAGCGCGATCGGCGCCAGCCCCAGCGTCACCGCCAGCGCCACGATCCCCGCCGAGCGGAGTTCAGGCAGGAGCACGATCACCGCCGCCGCCCCGAGCTCGAGCGTCGCATACACGCCGATCAGCACCGCGGACGGGCCGCTGCCACCATCACCGACCGAGGATTTATCGCGGCCGGCGATCTCATCCGCGGATTCGGCGATCTGTGTCGGTTTCGGATCGATCAGGCGGTCCGGCATCCCTGCACGCTCCATATCTGACAGCCTTCGCCGTCGTTGTATTCATCGGCCCGATCACCCCGCGCTGGACGCACTAATCATGTCCCGGGCACCGTCTCGCCGCAGTTCGAATGCGTCGGCGTCACGCACAGGAACCGCAACGGCTTGTCGTGCGCCGCCCGGAACCGATGTTCGTGCTCCGCCGGGACGAACACCACATCGCCCGGCGTGATCGCGGTCTCCTCGCCGTCGAACAGCACGAAGCCGGCGCCGTCGATCACGACGACCTCGTGCTCGTAATCGTGGCTGTGGTGCGGCGTCGAGCCGCCCGGCTCCACAGTGATATGCCTGACGGCGAAGTTCGGCGCCCCGTCCTGCTTACCGATCAGCACCGCCATCGCGCAGCCGGTCGCGCCGCCCGCGGTGACGGGCGCGGTCGCCTCATTATTGATGTTCCGGATCACGGGCATGGGTCGCGCCTCCGCAAACATTCTACCATCGGCCTGCATGAGCGATCCCGCCGTCGCAGTCACAATCGAGTCGTTAGCCCTCGGCCCGTTCGAGACCAACTGCTACCTCGTCCACGCGGGTGGGCCGAACTGCTGGATCATCGACGCCTCGTTCGGCCCGGCGCCGATCGTCCGCCGAGTCCGCGAACTCGCCAAGACCCCCGCCGCGATCATCCTCACCCACGCCCACGTGGACCACATCGCCGGCCTGGGCGAACTCCGCGACGCCTTCCCCGACGCCCCGATCCTCATCCACCGGGCCGAGCGGAACTTCCTCGCGGACCCGACGCTCAACCTCAGCGCCGCGTTGGGCGAGCGCGTCGTCGCCCCGCCCGCGGACCGCCTGCTAACGCACGGCGAAACCCTCGGCCTCGACGGCTCAACCTGGCGCGTAATCCACACCCCCGGCCACTCCCCCGGCGGGATCACGCTCGTCTGCGACGACGCCCGCATCGCGCTCGTCGGCGACACCCTCTTCGCCGGCTCCATCGGACGCTTCGACTTCCCCACCAGCGACGGCGAAGCCCTCTTCGACTCCATCCGCCGATCCCTCTACACCCTCCCGGACGAGACCCGCATCCTCCCCGGCCACGGCCCGGAGACAACCATCGCCCGCGAGAAACAGACAAACCCGTTCGTGCGACCGGATGATATTTAATAGAAGCGCCGAATCATGAGCCGCGATGAGACACGCGACGCCGGGTAATCGCTCAACAACCAAAGCGGGCGACCGGACTCGAACCGGCAACATTCAGCTTGGAAGGCTGACGCTCTACCATTGAGCTACGCCCGCGCTCGGCGCCCGGAACGACGCCGATCGCCCGATTGTACGTCGCTGCGGGATGCCGCGCGCCATCGACTCCGGGCGGTCACACGGACGGTCCCAGTCGGTCCCATTCAGTCCCGGACTGGACTCACGCGGCGGTCAGCCGCCAGCCTCGGCTCAGGCCGACTCGCCCACCTGCCAGCGGAAGAACATCGTGATCGACGCGCCCGCGGGCAGCAGTTCCTTCACCTTCTTCGAGTCGTCCTTCACGAACGGTTGTTCCAGCAGCGCCAGGCTCTCGTACAACTTACGCATCTTGCCTTCGACGATCTTCTCCGCGATCTCCTTCGGCTTGCCCGACGACATCGCCTCCTCGATCGCGAGGGCCTTCTCTTTTTCGATGATCGCTGCGGGCACGTCCGCGGGCCGAACCCCGACGGGCCTGGGCTGGACCGCGGCGATGTGCATCGCGATGTCGCGCAGCAAATGCTCGGAGAGATCGCCCTCGCCCTGGACGAGGACGCCGGTCTTCCCGTCGTGATGGACGTACACGCCGTAGGCCGACTGCGGCCCGCCCTCGACCTTGTGAGCGCGGCCGAACTGCACGTTCTCGCCGGTGGTCAGGCGGACATCATCGACAAACTTAGTTATCGCGTCGTCGAGCGGCACATTCCCGGCGTGCCGGGCGAGCGCGTGTTCGGAAACCTTCTCCGCCATCGCGAGGAACTTCTCGTTGCGAGCCGTGAAGTCCGTCTCGGCGCGGAGTTCGGCGATCGCGGCGTGCCGACCGTCGGGGCTGATCGCGATCGAGATGCGACCCTCGCCCGCGGGCCGATCGGTGCGCTTGTCCATCTTGCCCTGGGCGTTCTTGCGGAGCCATTCCTCGGCGCCGGCGAGGTCGCCCCCGGCCTCCGCGAGGGCCTTCTTGCAGTCCATCATGCCCATCCCCGTCGAGGCGCGGAGGGCCATCACGTCCTTGGCGCTGATCTCTGCCATTGTCAACGTTCTCTCCAATATCAGAGGGATTGAATGTTTCTGAATTCGTGTCCGACTCGCGAAACCCGACTCACCCCGCGGCGTTCGGATCCGCAGCAGCGACGGAACCCGCCGGGGTCTCGATCTCAGGCGCCGGCCCGGAAGCGTCCGCACGGAACCTCGCCCGGGCGCTCCGACGCGGACGCTGCTGCTGCGATTCACCGGACGAATCCTGATCCGCGCCCTCGGCCTCGGCCTGTCGGCCTTGCCTGCCCTCGGCGATCGCGGCGCAGAGTTCACGGACGATCACGTCGATCCCGCGCATCGAGTCGTCGTTACCGGGGATCGGGATATCGACGAGGTTCGGGTCGCCGTCGGTGTCCACGAGCGCGACCGTCGGGATGCCGAGCTTCCGCGCCTCGCGGAGAGCGTTCGTCTCCCGGCGGACATCGATCACCACCACCGCGCCGGGCAGTTTCGTCATGTTGCGGATGCCGTCGAGGTTCCGCTTGATTTTGTTCATCTCCCGGCGGAGTCGGCTCTCCATCTTCTTGGAATACGACTGGAAGTTGTCGGTCTGCTCGATGGCTTCGAGTTCCTCGAGCCGCTTGAGCCGGGAGCGGATCGTGCGGTAGTTCGTCAGCGTCCCGCCAAGCCAGCGCTCCGTCACATAGTGCATCTTGACGGTGGGCACGCGCTCCTCGAGCACAGACTTGGCCTGCCGTTTGGTCCCGACGAAGACAACGTCCTTGCCTTCGGAGACCGTGCGCTGGAGGAACTTCTTCGCGAGGAGAAGGCCTTTGACCGTCTCCTTGATGTCGATGATGTGGATGGCGTTGCGCTTGCCGTAGATATACGGCGACATCTTGGGGTTCCACCCGCTGGCGCGCTGGCCGAAGTGGATGCCGGATTCGATCAGATCTTCTACTAGCGAGGCCATGTCATGCCCTTCCATTCGTGCAGCGACGCCGACGGCGGGCGACCGGTCCGCCGACACGCCCGACACACGCCCCGCGGATCACTCCGCGTAGACCCATGCCGTTCACGCCGACGCCCTCACCGTCACGGAGCGCGCTTCGATTACGCCGGTCGGCCATACCGAACCGGCTCTTGTATGCCCGGGAACCAGCCCGTCGCGCTCGGCTGGACAAACCGACCGCGCCCCGGCCCACCGATCTCGGCCGGACGGGCAGTCTACCCGATTCCCCCACTCGAGCAACCCGCAACCGGCCCAGGAAAATATCCCGGCCCATCCCCGGCATGGCCCGATCGGCCCGCCCAGCGACGATTCTGCGGAGTGTGATTGAGATCGGTACCTTCTCGCGGATGCCGCCCTCCCGAAGCCGACAAACCGTCCGCAACCTCTTCAGGCCCGACCTCAGAGCGACACCCGCGTTGGCTGCTGCGTGCTCGATCGCGATTTTGAGCCAGACCGCGATTGCCGGAGAATGGGCCGGGATCGTCGACGCCGCCCAGCCCGACGCCGCCGACCCGCTCGACGCCCGGCCGCGCTGGGAACTGATCCTCTCCCCCACACTCTGGCGCCCGGCGCTCGGCGGGGACATCCGCCTGCCCGGGGGGAGAACCAAGGCCACCTTCGAACGGCTCGACGGCGCCGATGACCCCAGCCTCACTCCCTTCCCGCGCCTCGAAGCCCGTCGCGGCGATCTCTTCATCACCGTCTCCGAGTTCTACTTCAGCATCGACGAACGCGCCCGCGCCGACAACGCCGAGTCCGTAGGCGGGCTGGACTTCGCCGCGGGCGATCGCGCTAATGTTGACTTCGACTTCCTCTCCGCCCAGGTCGCCGTCGGCGTCCGCGCCTGGGAGCGGGTTCTTACATCAGAAAGTCGTCCGGGAGAGGTCACCCTCGGCCTCGACGCCTACGGCGGGTTCCGCATCTACTCCGCCGACGTGCGCATCGCTGTCCCCGGCGCCGGCGGGTCCGCGGGCGACGACGGGGTCTGGGTCGAACCAATCATCGGCTTCCGGCTCAGCGCCGACGTCCTCCGCAGAGTCTCATTCTTCCTCTCGATCGACGCCGGCGCACAGCCCTTCGGCGACCGGTCCTCCTTCTCGGTGGACATAATCACTGCGATCCAGGTCAACCCGACGCCGAACCTCGGCCTTCAGTTCGGGTGGAGACAACTCGCCGTCGATCTGGAATCCGGCTCCGGCGAGGACACATTCAACTTCGACGGCGAACTCGCCGGACTCTTCTGGTCCGTTGTATTCCGGTTCTGAACATTACACCAATGCCCAGTACCCGATGCCCAGTGCCCAGTGCCTGCTCCCTCTCGATCCCCGATCCGCCGTGACTGAACAAAATCCTATCCCGCGCCAAGGCAGCCACGAACTCCGCGTCCGCTACTGCGAGTGCGACCCGATGGGCGTCGCGCACCACGCCGCGTACATCCCCTGGCTGGAGATCGGTCGCACCGAACTGCTCCGCGCGTCCGGCGCGACCTACCGCGAACTCGAAGCCGCGGGCGTGTTCCTCGTCGTGACCCGGCTCGAAATCGCCTACCGCAGGCCCGCGCGCTACGACGACAACATCACAATAATAACCAATGTGACCGGCGGCGGGCGCGCCCGCATAGACCACGCCTACGAGGTCCGCCGCCTCGCGCCTAACGAAACCACCGGCGAACTGCTCGCGACCGCGTCGAGCACGCTCGCCTGCGTCGACCCCGCCGGCCGCCCCCGAGCCCTGCCCTGCTGGCTCACCGCCGACGCGCACTTATAAGTTTTTCACAAATCACCCAGTGGCACGGGCGTCTCGCCCGTGCAATCCCTCATAGCAACCCGCGTCTATCTATTCTTTTATTTTCAGCGCTCTATCAGACGCCTGACCTTAGCGAAGCGAAGGTCTCAGGTTTGCTAATAAATGACGGGCGAGACGCCCGCCCCACTGTCGCTGCCCCCCATCTCCCCCCGGGAGAGGGCCGGGGTGAGGGGGAAACGGCGCTCTGCGCGAACCGCGCGCGATGCCCCCAAAGCCCAGGGATTCATCCCTGGGCGATCGCGCAACGCATCCACATCAACCGCCGAACCTCACACCCGCGCCGCCCGATCGCTCAATCTGTCGCATCTTATAACCCCGCCGACGATCGTCCCCACGGCCCGGCCTCGCATCGCGCGCCCGTCGAACGGCGTGTTCCTTCCCTTGCTCGCCGACTCCGCCACGAGAAACTTCCATTCACAATCAGGGTCGATCAGCGTCACATCCCCCGGCCCGCCGACCGCGAGCGCGCCAAGCCCGCGCGATTCAAGCCCGCACAACCGCGCCGGGTTGATCGTCATAAGTTCGATCAGCCTCGGCCAGCCGATCGCGCCCGACGCGACGAGCGCCTCCGCGTACAGCGGCAGCGCCGTCTCCAGACCCGTGATCCCGAACGAAGCAGCCGCGAAATCCGCCTGCTTCGACGCCGCGGTGTGCGGCGCGTGATCCGTGCCTAGAACCGTGATGACGCCGTCCGACACGCCCGCGCGGAGCGCCTCGACATCGCGCCCGGACCGCAACGGCGGGTTCATCTTCGCGTTCGTGTCGAACCCGTCGCACGCGCTGTCCGTGAGCATGAGATGGTGCGGCGAGGCCTCCGCTGTCACCAGCCCCGCGACCGCCGGATCACGCCGGGCGTCGCGGAGAATCTCGACCGACCCCCCGCTGCTGACATGCTGGACGTGGTACCGGCAGCCCACGCCGCGGTTGAGCCGGATATCACGTTCTATTATAATTTCTTCCGCGACGGCGGGCCAGCCCGTCAGCCCCAGCCGCGCCGCCAGCGGCCCCGCGTTCATCGAGGCGCCCCGCGTCAGGCTCGGCTCCTGGCAGTGCTGCATCAGCGGCAATCCCGTCGGCGCGATCGCGATCAGCGCAGCCCGCATCAGCCCCGCGTCCGCGACAACATCCCCGTCGTCGCTGAACCCCACGGCGCCGGCCCGCGCCATCAGATAAATCTCCGCCAGCCTTTCGCCACCCCGCCCCGCGCTCACCGCCCCCACCGCGAAGACCCGGCACGCCCCAGCCGCCGCCGACTTCGCCGCGATCCATTCGATCAGTTCCGGCGAGTCGATCGCCGGCGCCGTGTTGGGCATGCACACGACCGCCGTGAACCCGCCCCCGACCGCCGCCGCAGTACCCGTCTCGATCGTCTCGCGCTCGGGCTGGCCCGGCTCGCGGAGATGAACGTGCGGGTCGATCAGGCCCGGCGCCACGATCAGCCCCTCAGCCTCGATCACCAGGTCGGCGCCAGCCCGGTCGAGCCGATCCCCGACCGCCGCCACTCGGCCGCCGTCGATCGCCAGATCTAGGACAGAGTCCAGCCCGTTCGCGGGATCTATGACCCGCCCGCCGCGTATCAGAATTCCCGCCATGACCGCAAGGTACCACAGCGGCGACCGATCCCCACGGTCGGCGATCGGCCGCGGCCCGCATTGCCCGTAGCGCCGGAATCGACGAGTTCGACCGTCCCGACCGCCCCGACCGCATTCGACGGCCTCGACCGCCTCGACCGCCCCTATCGCCGGTCCGACATCGCCCGCGGCTGACCCATCGGCATCTTGTGATCCCCGGGCAGGCAACGTACACTGCCCCGCTCAGACAATCCGGGGCGTAGCGCAGCTTGGTAGCGCGTTTGACTGGGGGTCAAAAGGTCGTGGGTTCAAATCCCGCCGCCCCGATTGCGGCAAGGCCGCAATAGAGAGGAGAGAGCAGAGAGTAGAAAGTAGAGCGCTGCGCGGACGGCGCTCGGCATGCTCTTGGCGCCAACCCGGAGCGGCCGCCGCTCTCTCCTCGGTCTCCTTTCTACTTTCTACTCTCTCGTCTGTTTTCTATTTTCTCGGTAAACTCGACGCATGGCCTTTGCCGTCGAGAACCTTCAGGTCTATCAGAAGGCAGTCGATTTCGCCGACGAGATCCTCGCCGCGATAGGAATTGGCCTTGCTACTCGTCCGTCATTCGTAATCTTGCCGAGGAGATCTATCTGGCCGCAGTTTACTTACCACCAGCGATGTTATCCCAATAATATTTCATGGTGTTGCTCATGCCGTCGGACGGTCTGGATATGGCTGACGGACACGGATGCGCCGTCGTTGGCTGAGGATTTCGAATGATGAGTCTCGGCACGAATCTCCATGGACGCCTTCGGAATACTACGCTTCCCGCGAGCAACGGCATGTTGCCGCTCTACGAGGCTGTGGCGAACTCGATCCACGCCATCGAAGACGCCGAAGTGCCGACGGCTACCGGACGGATAAAGGTTCAGATCCTTCGGGACGGACAGAACTCCATCGAGTTCGACGATGGCCCAAAGCGTCGCGGCCCGGAAGCCAAGGGTGACATCACCGGCTTCAAGATCACCGACAACGGGATCGGGTTCACCGACGAGAACATGGAGTCTTTCCTGACGCTTGACAGCGAGTACAAAGCGTCACGAGGTGGACGAGGGGTTGGCCGGCTCTTGTGGCTGAAGGCCTTTGACAGAGCCAGCGTGGAGAGCACGTACGGCGACGAAGGGACTCGAAAGAAGCGGGCCTTCACGTTCGATGCCCGACAGGGCGTTTCTGAGCTGGAGGTCAGCGACGCGGCGAAGGCCACAAGGCATACGGTCATCACACTCCGCGGGTTCGCCAGGCGATACAGGGAGGCATCGCCCAAGACGGCCCCGGCGATAGCGCGTCACCTATTCGAGCATTGCCTCTGGTACTACGTCCGACCCGGAGGTGCCCCAACGATTGAGATCATCGATGATGGTGAAGTCATCGCTCTTGATACCGTCTACGAGGAACACATGGTCGCGGCGGCTCAGCGCGAGTCGGTCGACGTGAAGGGCGCTACCTTCGATTTGATCCACATCAAACTATCGGCCTCGTCGTCTCGGACGCACAGTATCGCGTTCTGTGCCGCAAACCGCTTGGTGACGCAGGAGAGCATCAAGGGAAAGATTCCTGGCTTATTTGGGAACCTCCAAGAAGACGGTACAGACTTCGTCTACGAGTGCTATGTGAGCTCGCCTCTGCTCGATGAGCGGGTCCGGTCGGAACGTACGAGCTTCGATATCGAAGAAGAGCCGCTTGAGATGTTTGCATCAGCGGAGCTCTCGCAGAAGGAGATTCGAGAGGCTGTCCTCGGACGGGCCGCCGAGTTCCTTTCTGTGTATCTGGCTGAGAAGCGACGGCTCGGCAAAGAGCGGGTCACAGAGTTTGTGGCAAAGAAAGCGCCGCGATATCGGCCGATCCTGAGCCGTATCCCGGATGACCAACTCGCCATCGACCCTGACATCACCGACAAGGACTTGGACCTCGTCATGCACAGGCACCTCTCAGAAATCGAGAGCAAGATGCTGGCGGACGGTCACGACGTAATGCACCCCCAGCCGGAAGAGAGCTTTCCGGATTATCGCGCCCGGCTGGAAAACTACCTGAAGACGGCCCAGGACATCAAGCAGTCGGACCTCGCGAATTACGTGTCGCATCGCCGAGTGATCATTGATCTCTTGGAGATGGCGATTCGTCGGCAGGATGACGGTCGCTATGCGCGAGAAGATCTCATACACACGCTTATCATGCCGATGCGCAAGGAGTCCAACGAGGTTCCGTTTGAAAGCGGAAACCTCTGGCTCATCGATGAACGCCTGGCATTCCACGACTACCTCGCGTCAGACAAGCCGTTAGGCACGATGCCCATCACGGGAGATGCGGGTGGAAGAGAGCCAGACATTGTAGCTCTTAACGTCTTCGACAACCCAATACTCGTGTCCGAGGGGGCCAAGCTCCCGCCGGCGGCATTGATCGTGGTGGAGCTTAAGCGGCCGATGCGGAACGACGCTGCCCAAGGCGAAGAGAAAGATCCGATCGAACAGGCGCTTGGATACCTAGAGCGCATTCGGCAGGGCAGAGTCCAAACAGCGACGGGACGACTGATTCCCAACTCAGAGAACGTGCCGGGCTTCTGCTACGTGCTGTGCGATCTCACCCAATCGGTTGTTCAGAGATGCAAGATGCACGATGCCATCCGCACGAGCGATGGCCTGGGCTATTTCTTCTACAACAAGACATATGGGGCGTACGTTGAGGTGATCTCCTTTGACCGTCTGGTCAATGCGGCGAAGGAGCGGAACAAGGCGTTCTTTGACAAGCTGGGACTTCCAAGCACGTGAACATAAGAGTAAAAAGTGATCAGGCACTGTTGAATATCCGCGGTTTTGCCGCCGCGCGACGCACGGAGGCACTCTCAATCCCCATCTTCGAGCAACTCTTCCGCCGTCTCCACATCTCCGCGCAAACTCAGCACCGGCTCGCCCGTTGTTTCGTCGGGGTCGATGCGCAATCGGCGGCGGCGGACCAGTTCCAGCGTCGCCACGAACAGGCCCACGACCTGCCCGCGTGATCGGCCGCGGAAGAACTCGCGCAGCGGGGTCGCGGCGCCCAGCGACGCCAGACGGTCCAGCAGGTCCGCGGCGTGCTCCTCGATCGGCGTGTCGTCGTCGTCGAGCGTGACGTGGTGCGAACCCAGCCGATCGAAGTTAACACGTTCGAGCACGGCCTGGTACGCGCTCATAAGATCATAAAGCCCGATGTCTTCGAGTTCGACCGACTCGTTCCGCCGTTGGACTGCTTCGAGGATTGCTTCGCGGTCGGTCCCGGCGGGCGCGATCGCGTGACGCCGGCTCCACTCGCCCGCCCGGCGTTCGAGAGCGTCGGCGGCGTCGCGGTAGGTTTTGTACGCGAGGAGCTGCCCGATCAGAGCCGCGCGAAGATCCTCCGGCTCGCGCGCCCGCCCGCGCGATCCCTCGGCGGCGGGTTCGCCGGGTTCGCCCGCGGCGTCGTCGGAATCGTCCCCGGCCGCGCCGGGCGAGACCAGCCGGGACTTGAGTTCCATGAGCGTCGCCGCCATGACGAGGAACTCGCCGGCGAGGTCGATATCGATGCGGTCGATGCCGCGGAGGTGCTCGATGTACTGATCGGTGATCTCGGCGATAGGGAGCGTCGCGAGTTCGACCTCGGCCTTGCGGGCGAGGTAGAGCAGCAGGTCCAGCGGGCCGTGGAACTGATCCAGCCGGACTGTGTAATCGTCGGTCGCGTGCACGTGGCCTCCGTGCGCTCCGGGCGCGCAGCGAGTGTACCCTATACCCCGTGAAGACCCGCCAAGCCCCCATCGACGCGACCCCGCCGGCCGCTGCTCCCGCCGCCGCAGATACGTCGCACGCCGACGATCTGGACTTCGCCCGCCGGGCGATTCTCGCCGAGGCGGACGCCGTGCGTCGCGTGGCGGATCTGCTCGACGATCGCTTCGTCCGCGCGACGGACCTCGTGGTCGAAGCCGCCCGCGCCGGCGGGAGCGTGGTCGTGTCCGGCGTGGGCAAGTCTGGGCTTATCGGGCAGAAGATCTCGGCCACGCTCGCGAGCGTCGGCGTCCCCTCGCAATGGGTCCATCCGACCGAAGCCGCCCACGGCGACCTCGGCCGATTCCGTCGCGGCGACCTGCTGCTCGCACTCTCATATTCCGGCGAGACGGCGGAACTCGTCGCGCTCGCGGCGATACTCCGGCAGGACAACGTCCCGATCGTGTCGATCACGAAGGGCGCGCCGGGCGCCGCGCTCGACAGAATCGCCACTGTCGCGCTGTCCATCGGCGTGGTCGAAGAAGCGTGCCCGCTGGCGCTGGCGCCGACGAGTTCGACGACCGCAACGCTCGCGCTCGGCGACGCGCTCGCGCTCGCCGCGAGTCGGCGCCTGGCGTTCAGCCATGAGGACTTCGCCCGCAGACACCCCGGCGGCTGGCTCGGCGACCTCCTCCGACCCGTCACAGACATCATCCGTTTCCGCGCGGGCGACAACATGCCCGTCCTCAGCGACACGCACTCCGTTCGCAACGCGCTCGACCAGGCCGCGACCAGCGGACGCCGACCGGGAGCGCTGATCCTCACCGACGCCGACGGTCGGCTCAGCGGCGTCTTCACCGACGGCGACCTCCGTCGCCTCATCCTCCGCGACCCCGCGGAACTCGAGCGCCCGATCGCCGACGTGATGACACGCAGCCCGCGGACACTTCCCGAGCGCGCGATCGTCCGCGACGCCGTCAACCTCGTCCGCGAGGCCAGGCAGGACGAGATCCCCATCGTCGACGACGCCGGCCGTCCGATCGGCCTGCTCGACGTGCAGGATCTCATCGCACTGAAAGTTATACGCGACTGAAAATCACCCGCTCGCCCCTCGATTCATAAGTTGCGATCAGCCGATCGCAGCGAGAACCGCGTGCGCGACCGGCCCGACGAAAAGCAGCGAGTCGATCACGTCGAGCACGCCGCCCATCCCGGGCAAGAGGTTCGACGAATCCTTGAACCCGGCGTCGCGCTTGAAGAGGCTGATCGTCAGGTCGCCGGCCTGCCCGACGACCGCGAGCAACGCGCCCAGGCCCGCCGCGATCATCGGTGAGATCGGCAGTTCCAGCACCGCTCCCCCGAGGCCCGCCCCCGTCAGGCCCGCCAGACCGGCGCCGACCGCAGCCGCGAAAACGATCCCGCCGACCAGCCCCTCCCACGTCTTGCCCGGGCTTAGCCAGGGGATAAGTTTTCGGCTCCCGATCGCCGTCCCCGTGAAATACGCGCCGATGTCGCTGGACTTTGTGACGAGGATCAGCGCGATTATCGTCCCCGCCGATTCGTGCTGCCGGAGCACGAGAAACGACGCGGGGATCATCCCTAGCAGCACAAGAATCAGCGCGGCGCCCGCCACGGCTTCGAGCGAACCCGCGGTCCGCCTCTTCCGCGCAACGACCACGAGCGCACCGACGATCCACACCGCCGACATCGGCAGCGACAGCGCCCCCGCGCGGTCGGCGTTCGGCGCGAGCGCCGCGACCGAACCGATCGCAAGCCCCGACAGCGCGCTCCAGACCGCCAGCGCGTTCGTCACGCGCACGCCCTTGGCTCGCAGCATCGCGGCGAGTTCCAGGGCACCCAGCAGCAGCACCGGCGACGCAGCCGCGGCGAGCGCGATCCCCGGCGCCCCGAGAACCCGCTCGAGCGCGCCATCTAACCACGCTAGCGCCAGCGCCAGCGCGATCAACGCCACACCTACGGGGATACGATGCTTGAGCACGCGGGAGAAGGTAGCGGTCAGCCCGGCTCCACGCCGCCGAACCGCCGCCGACGCGAGGCGTAGTCCCGGATCGCCGCGTGCAGGTCCGCCGCGCGAAAGTCCGGCCAGAGCACATCCGTCACATGGATCTCCGCGTAAGAAATCTGCCAAAGCAGAAAGTTGCTGATGCGCCGCTCGCCCGACGTACGAATCAGCAGGTCGGGATCCGGCAGCCCCGCGGTGGTCAGCGCGGCTTCGATGCTCGAATCGTCGATGTCCTCGGGGCGGATCATCCCGTCCACCGCCGCACGAGCCAACGCCCGGGCCGCGTCGACGATCTCGCTCCGCCCGCTGTAATTCATTGCGATGCACAGCGTCGGCCCGGTGCACCGGCGGGTCGCCTCGACCGTCGCGTCGAGTTCATCGAGCACTTCCGACGGCAGCCCCTCACGCCGACCTATCGGGCGGAAGCGGATGTTGTGCCGGATCAGCAGTTCGCGCTCCGCGCGCATGTACTTCAGCGACAGCGCCATGAGCGCAGCGATCTCGTCCGCCGGGCGTTTCCAGTTCTCCGTCGAGAACGAATACAAGGTCAGCGCCTCGACCCCGAGCGGGCCGAGTTCTTCGATCACAGCCCGGACGGATTCCGCGCCGACCTCGTGCCCGCGGATCCGGGGCAGGCCGCGCTCGGCGGCCCAGCGGCCGTTGCCGTCCATGATGATCGCGATGTGCCTCGGGATCCTCTCGGGAGCGACGCCGGGCAGCCGACCGACCGGGTCCGCGTCCGGGTTCAGCCGGCGCATCCGCGCTATCGCCGACCGCGAGGCGTCGGTGAGAGTCTCAGCCGTCGCCGACGACTCGACCACCATACTGTGCTCCCCCGTGCTCCCCATGACGCGATCCTACCCTATCGGCCCGAATCGCCGACCCGGTGAATCCGGCCCGGCGTCCGCCGGAGGTGTCCTACGCCGACCGGGCCGAGCGTGTGCGGCGTGCATCTTCGCCGACTCCACCGCCCGACCAGACTCACCGCTTCCGTCACTCCGCTGCCACTTTGGCGCCCGGACCGCTCTCCCGTCGGCTCGATGTCAACCATCGCCCCCGATGAGCGTGCCTGATCGCATCATCCGCACGGATTACGCCGATCGTCGGCCTACCCGGCCCGGCGCGCGGGTTGCACATCCCCCGTCACAATGTTCCCCGCGCCCGGCCAACCCGACCCCGCGACGCCACCGCCCGGCGGCCGGCTCAACCTGCTGCTCACGAGCGGGTCTTGGCGGGCCGAGCCTTGGGTCGAGTCGCTCCCGGCGCTGATGGAGCCGATGGGCGTCCGCGCCTTCCACGCCGACGCCCCCGACGAAGCCGCCCGTCTGATCCGCGAGTTCCCGATCCACATTGCCGTCGTCGACCTCGCCCTCCCGCTCGCGCGGTCCGCAGCGGTCGCCGACGAGGGCGGCGTGCGCGTCCTTCAGATCCTCGCCCGCCTCGACTCCCCCCCCCCGACGATCGTCGTCCAGCGCCCGCGCGCGCGCCGGGACGAAGCCCGCGACCTCGCCGACGCCCTCAGCCGCGGCGTGTTCGCCGTTCTCCCACGCCCCGTCCAGATGGAACTCCTGCTCGACGCCTTCAGCCGCGTCCTCCGACGCTATCACCACAACCGCTGGCCCGGCGCCCCAACCTTATAAAATAAAGAAGCAACCGACACGCCGCCGATCACCCGGCGCCCCGGAAACTACGGGGCCCGATCATAAGAACCACACGCACCACCAGACCCAAAGAGGAGACAAACCCATGGCGACCGCCACCGCTCCCCGCAAGAGCACGAAACTCAACATCCGCCCGCTCGGCGACAAGATCATCGTCCGCCGCGACGAAGCCGAGGAACGCACCGCCGCCGGCATCTACCTCCCCGAACAAGCCAAGGACACCCCCAAAACCGGCGTAGTCCTCGCCGTCGGCGACGGCGCCCTAAACACCGAGACCGGCGAACGTGTCCCCCTCGAAGTCAATAAGAACGACCGCGTCATCTTCTCCTCCTACGCCGGGACCGAGATCAAACTCGACGGCGAGGAATACCTCATCATGACCGAATCCGACGTCCTCGCAGTCGTGGACTGATCCTCAAAAAAGAAGACAGTGGCACGGGCGTCCCGCCCGTGCGACTCAAAGCAAGACAACCAGGCTCGAAGATGCTGCCCGCGAGTCACGGCTCGGAGAGCCGTGCCACCCCGGAACCCGACCCCCGGCGCCAGCCCATGACCAACGACCAACTCCGCAAGGCTCTCCGCGAACTCAACACCGAGCGCGACGCCACATTCTTCTTCCGCGACGCCCCCGAGTGCACCGTCGCCAACGCCATGCTCATCCCCGACGAACCCGACCACCTCGTCAAGGTCTCCGACGGCAAGCACATCTACATCATCGACGCCGAACATGTCGCCTGGATCAGAATCGGCTGACCACCCCCCTCTCCCCCCGGGAGAGGGGCCGGGGGTGAGGGGCGACCGTGAACAGCCAACATCAATCACAACAGCCACCAACAACCTGACACCCTACCCAACCAACCACGGCTCGGAGAGCCGTGCCACCACACCCCCCTCTCCCCCCGGGAGAATGGCCGGGGGAGAGGGGCGACCGCGAACAGCCCCATCCACAAAAACAACTTCCAATAAAACAAACTCACAAGAGAGGACACGACCCATGCCCGCCAAACAGATCGCATTCGACACCGACGCCCGCGAGCGCATCCTTCGCGGCGTCCAGAAACTCGCCAAAGCCGTCAAGATCACGCTCGGCCCCTCCGGCCGCGTCGCCGTCATCGAGAAATCCTTCGGCGCCCCCACCGTCACCAAGGACGGCGTCACCGTCGCAAAGGAAATCGAACTCCCCGACCCCTACGAGAACCTCGGCGCCCAGATGGTCAAGGAAGTCGCCTCCAAGTCCTCAAAGAACGCCGGCGACGGCACCACCACCGCCACCGTCTACGCCGAGGCCATCTACCAGGAAGGCCTCAAAAACATAACCGCCGGCGCCAACGCCAACCAGGTCAAACGAGGCATCGACCTCGCCGTCGAAGCGCTCGTCGCCGAACTTAAGAAAATGTCCAAGCCCATCTCCTCCTCCGCCGAGATCGCACAGGTCGGCTCGTGCAGCGCCAACCAGGACGAAGCCATCGGCAAGATCATCGCCCAGGCGATGGACAAGGTCGGCAAGGACGGCGTAATCACCGTCGAAGAAGGAAAATCCCTCGAAACAGAGGTCGAACTCCTCGAAGGCATGCAGTTCGACAAGGGCTACCTCTCCCCGCACTTCGTCACCGACCCCGCCGCGATGGTCTGCGAACTCGAGGACGCATACGTCCTCGTCCACGAGAAGAAGATCGACAACGCCAAGGACTTGCTCCCGATCCTTACAAAGGTCGCAGAGTCCGGCCGCGCCCTGCTCATCATCTCCGAGGATCTCGGCTCCGAGGCCCTCGCCACCCTCGTCGTCAACAAACTCCGCGGCGTTCTTAAGATCGCCGCCGTCAAGGCGCCCGGCTTCGGCGACCGACGCAAGGCCATGCTCGAGGACATCGCCGTCCTCACAGGCGCGACCGCCGTCATGGAAGAACTCGGCATCAACCTCGAAAAACTCACCCTCAACGACCTCGGCCGCGCCAAAAAGATCTCCATCGACAAAGACACCACCACCATCGTCGAAGGCGCCGGCAAAACCTCCGACATCAAAGGCCGCATCGAGCAGATCAAGGCACAGATCGACGCCTCGGACTCCGAGTACGACCGCGAGAAACTCCAGGAACGCCTCGCCAAACTCTCCGGCGGGGTCGCCCAGATCAACGTCGGAGCCGCGACCGAAGTCGAGATGAAAGAGAAGAAAGCCCGCGTCGAGGACGCCCTCCACGCCTGCCGCGCCGCAGTCGAAGAAGGCATCCTGCCCGGCGGCGGGACCGCCATCCTCCGCGCCCGCAAGGCCCTCGATAAGGTCCGCAAGACCGCCAAGTTCGACGAGCAGGTCGGCGTCGATATCGTCCAGCGCGCCGTGTCCGCGCCCATCAAGCAGATCGCCCAGAACTGCGGCCTCGACGGCGCCGTCATCGCCGCCAAGGTCGAGGAATCAAACGACACAACCTTCGGCTTCAACGCCGTCACCCGCGAGTTCGGCGACCTCGTAAAGCAAGGCGTCATCGTCCCCACCAAAGTCGAACGAGTCGCCCTCCAGAACGCCGCCAGCATCGCGGGGCTGCTCCTTACAACCGACTCCGCCATCGTCGAAATCAGGGAGAAGAAGGACAAAGCCCCCGCGGGCGGGATGGATGATATGGATTATTGAAGGCGTACGATTATTCTGGCACTGAGATTAACAGCAGCCCGGCAAGCGTAGGCTTGCCGGGCTGCTATGATGTATAAATGTCGCACCGACGAAACAAAGCATGTATTTTTTGTGGCAATTGTCCTGATGCCAATTCCGCAGAACATCTGCTCCCGAGGTGGATTCGAAAACCCGGAAGACTTATTGATTCGTCGATTCGTACAATCACTCTCACTCGCAACCGCTCTGTCGAAGTCGATCCCGACGACTTGACACTCCCTTCATGCATTGCTTGCAATCAAAGATCAAATCAACTAGTCGACGCCCCGTCCGCTAGAGCCTTCAAATCACTTCGCGACCATGGTCGCGTCAACTCCGACGATATTAATGCACTCATGAACTTAATGGACAAGATTCGACTTGGATCATTCATGTGGAACCTGAAGAATAGATCGGACATGTATAAAGATATGGATTTCCCGTTCGCGGATTTCCCATGCACGCCTGTCTGGAACAAACTAGCTCGCACCGACTCCGTATTATGGGTCTTGCGCTGCAGTGACCCAAACCCGATTGTCATCAGCAGCCTTGATATTATTCATCCTTTGATACACATTTCGCTACCGTATATTTCATTTTTGTACACACAAGGCGTCGCGCTAGTGTTCCTTTCGGGATACCCGTGCTGCTATAGACTGATCCCCGGCTTCACGTCCTTGCCGCTTCAGCATAATTCAACAAAAGGCATAATAATTATAGGCGACCATTCTCTCCGCGCAAGTCGCAGTTGGCCGCTACACATCAGTCTATGGACTACAATTTTAAGACCTGTATTCCCAACTCACTGCGTATTGGACGACAATATGAAGCCGATGGCAGCGCACACCGCCACCCCCGAACCAGTACTTGACCGCAACTTGTATACTATTCCTGACAAACGCGCCCCCGCGCACCCCATCGACGTTCCGATGCTAATCCCATACACACCTGGATATTTAACCTCACCGCAAATGGATTGCGCCATGTCTCGCCTTGTGTCGCAAGTATTCTCATTCGCTGCCGAAACGGCGCCATTACAATATCCTGCCCCAAGATGTGTAGACACGAGAAATGCGCTCAAAACACTTGGTCAACAACTGCATGTAGACGCTGCCCGATGTACTCCAAAGCAAATTTATCTTAATGAACTATATCGACATAATCATGCTGTAACCCACAAACGGCCGCCCAATATTGACGAATTCGCACAATTATAATCAAGTTCACTTCACCGCGTACACTGCGGGAGTGACTGCCCATGTGCAACACCCCGTCGATCACCCGGGGACGCCCACCATGGATAATCTTCATCGAATCCTTGTTTTCACCGCCTCCGTCCTCCTGCTCTCGCTCCTCACCGTCTTTACCGCCGCGATCGCAGCGGGGCGGGCGGATGACAGCACAGCGTCCGGCGCTGCGGGCCCCGCTGTTGTCTACCTCGTCCGGCATGCAGAGACCGACCTCGCCGCCGGGCGGGATCCGGCTTTGACCGCTGCGGGCGAGGCCCGCGCGGCTCGGCTCGCGGCGATGCTGCGCGACGAGCCGATCGCCGCCGTCTATGTGACGGACACCATCCGCTCGCGTTCCACCGCGGCGCCGACACTCGCCGGGCGCGAAATCACCGCGACGGAGTACGCGGCGATGGATTTCGCCGGGCTGGCCGGGCGGATTGCCGCCGAGCATCCGGGCGGGCGCGTGCTGATCGTCGCGCACTCGAACACGGTCGCGGGGATCCTCCGCGCGCTGGGCGGCCCGGCGACGCCGGACCTCGAACACGACGAGTTCGATCGGCTCTACGTGATCGCGCCGAGCGACGCCGCCGAGCCTCGCGTGCTCCGCCTGCGGTACTGACACGCCGACTTGGCCGATCGCCGGGGCGCCGAGAACCGGGCCGAACGCCGCGGCCAGGACGAAGTTCGCGCATCGTCGCGTCAA
Organism: Phycisphaeraceae bacterium; assembly: GCA_039794205.1. Taxonomy (GTDB): domain Bacteria; phylum Planctomycetota; class Phycisphaerae; order Phycisphaerales; family UBA1924; genus J020. Next base: position 1,792 of record JBDIVU010000007.1, on the reverse strand, counting down.
GTCCCCCTGACCGTGATCGGCGATCGGCGATCGGCGATTCGTGCGCTGACGCCGGTCTATCCGACGATAATCGTGTTGTCACGCGCGCCGACTCTATCCCGGAGCACCATGCCCCGAAGCACACCGACACCGCCCGCCGTTGATCCCGCCCGCCGGGCGATGATTCTGCGCGTCTCGACCGCGCTGACGCTGCTGGTCTGCTGGCTGATCCTGACGCTGAGCGTGGCGAGCCATCACCCCGCCGATCCGCCGGGCAGATCGGTCGTTCCCGCGAACGACCCGCCGGTGAACTGGATCGGCCCGGTAGGGGCGCATCTGAGCGAGTGGGCGATCGGCCTGATCGGGCCGGGCGTCTGGCTGCTGCTCGCGGGTTCCGGGCTATGGATCGCGCGCGCTCTGACGGGTCGGCGGGTCGGCCAGGCCGGGCTTCGGTTCGTCGGGCTGGTCATACTCGCGCTGGCGTTCTCGGGATTGATCGCGCTGCTCCGCCCGAACGCCGGCGTCAGACCCGAAGGCGCGGGCGGGATGCTCGCAATCGCAGCGACGGCGGAACTCACCGCGCGATTCAGCACGCTCGGATCGGCGTTATGGATCGGCCTCGCCGGCGCCGTCGGGGCGCTCGTCGCGTTCGATCAGTGGGTAGTCCGGCTGCCCGCCTCGATCGTCCGCAAGATCGCGCCCGGCCTGTTCACGCTTTTCGCCCGGCTGCGCCAAGCCGTCGCCAACCGGCTGGAGTCGCGCAGAGTCGCCCGCGACACCGCCCGCAAGGTTCGCGCCAACGATCTCGACGACGACCGCCGCGTCGAGCGTCCCGCCGCGGCAACTAAACATCGGCCGACGCAAGCCGACCCCGCGCCCGCGCTCGAACCGGATGTAAGTCATCATCCCTATGACGAGCCCGGGCCGTCCTCCCCCGCTGCCGCCGACGCGTACGACGAAGAGGACGACGGCCTGCCCGGCGCCCCGCAGGTCTTCGACGCCGACGCGACGCGACGCAAGATCGCGGGCCTGCCCGTCCGCTTCGCCGCAGCCCGATCCTCCGAAACCACCGAGGACCACCTGCACGACATCCAGAACGCCGTCGAACTGGAGAACTACCGCTTCCCGGGCCTCGACCTTCTCGAAGACCCCGAGGAGTCCTACTCCGCCGAGCTCGAACAGTTCGTGCGCGAGCAGGCCCAGTCCCTCGAAGACGCCCTGCGCGTTTATAAGATCGACGGCGGGGTCGTCGGCATCGACTCCGGCCCGGTCATAACTCTCTTCGAGGTCCGTCTCGCGCCCGGGACGAAAGTTTCGAGCCTCAACGCCGTCTCCAGCGACATCGCCCGCGCCCTCAAAGCCATCAATATCCGCATCGTCCCCAACATGGCCGGCCGCGACACCGTCGGCGTCGAAGTCCCCAACCTCAAGAAAGAAAAAGTCCGCCTCAAGGAACTTATGACCTGCGCCCAGGACGCCGACCGCGTCTCACGCATGAAACTCCCAATGTTCCTCGGCAAGGACGCCTCGGGCGAGCCCCTCATCGAAGACCTCGCCCAGATGCCCCACACACTCATCGCCGGCACCACAGGCTCGGGCAAGAGCGTCTGCCTGAACACCATCATCATGGGCTTCCTCTTCACCAAGAAACCCAACGAACTAAAACTCGTCCTCATCGATCCCAAGATGGTCGAACTCTCCGCCTTCCGCGACATCCCCCACCTCATGTGCCCCGTCGTCACCGAGATGTCCAAGGCGGCCGCCATTCTCGAATGGGCCGTCACCAAGATGGACGAACGTTACGAACTCCTCG
>JBDIVU010000006.1:0-210686 GCA_039794205.1 Phycisphaeraceae bacterium | reverse complement strand
ACGAACTCCTCGAGCGCATGGCCCCCGCCACCGAGCGCGAAGCCGCCACAATCCCGCGAAAACTCCCATACCTCGTCTTCATCATCGACGAACTCGCCGACCTCATGATGACCCACAAAGAGGTCGAAGGCGCCATCGTCCGCATCGCCCAGAAAGCCCGCGCCGTCGGCATCCACCTCGTCCTTGCCACACAGCGCCCGCAGGCCAACGTCGTCACTGGCCTTATCAAATCCAACATGCCCGCCCGGATGACATTCAAGGTCTCGTCCGGCATGGACAGCCGCATCGTGCTCGATCAGAAAGGCGGCGAACTCCTCCTCGGCCAGGGCGACATGCTCTTCCTCTCCCCCCGATCACATAAACTTATGCGCGCCCAGGGCACCCTCGTCGACGACCGCGAGACACGCCGCGTCGTGCGATTCCTCAAAGAGGTCGCCGCCCCCACCTTCGAACGCCAACTCGTGCAACTCCGTTCGCCCGGCGAAGACGCCGCGGAAGAACACGAATCCCGAGGTCTGCAATCCGCGCTCGAAGATCCGCTATTCGAAAAAGCCGTCGATATCGTCCTCGAAACCAAGCGCGGCTCGGTCTCCCTCCTCCAGCGCCGTCTCGCCATCGGATATACCCGCGCGAGCCGCCTTGTCGATCTCATGGGCGAGGTCGGCGTCATCGGCGCTTATAAAGGAACAGTCGCCCGCGAGGTCGTCGTCACGCCCGAGCAGTGGGAGGACATGCGCGCCCAACTCCGCGCCCTCGCCGCCGGCCAGCCCGAACTCTTCCCCGCGGACGACGGAACAACCGACTCGGCCTCGACCGACACCGATACGCCTTTCATCCCGCGCTCCGTCACGGCGTTCAATGATGACGACGAATACGAGGACGTGCAGTCGGACGAAGAAACCGAAGACGAAGAATCGGATGAGAAAGAAGACGATTCTGATGACGAAAACGAAGATGACGACGATTCAGATGACGACGCCGACGAGGAATGGGAAGACGGCGACGACGAAGAATGGGACGAGGACGATGAGGACGACGAGGAATACGACGAAGACGCCGACTGCGAAGAAGACGAGGATGACGACGGCGAGGATGAGGACGACGAGGATGAGGAAGACAACACGCTGACCGACCAGCGAACGCCCGAAGACGACGCCCCCGACATCCGCACCCTCACCGATCGCGGCCGCGCAGCGCTGTGAAACACTGTCAGCGCATTATCGCTACAAATATTACGAGCACAATAAAAATTGCGCCGGTGACTCCGACTGCGGCGATCGTCCATTTTGTAAACGTGGGCAATTCCGCAAATCGATGCGGGCGCTGTTCGAGGTTATATTGATATCTCACGATAATATAAAGCACGGCGGACACAACGAGCAGCGATCCACCCCATAGCCACAGATTTATGCCAGTCCCGAACCCGAACAGTATCAGCGCCAAAGCGACTATCCCGCCGAGCATAATATCGTAACTCAATATATGACCTACTATAGCGGCGGCGATTTTCATGGCGCCAGAGGTCACTCCCAGCGCGGCGTCTCTTGGCCTCGGCAGCCCCCGCTTTAATTTCGAATAGCTCAGCGGCTCCCCGCACTCTGGGCACGTGGTGCCCTGCGAACCTCGTAGGTTATATTCGCATCTCGGGCACGGCGCATCGTGTTCCGAGAGATACTGTCGCAATCGCCCGGCCTGCGCCGCTGTCAAGGCCCGAGGCCGCCTTTTCATCATCCGCACCCTCACCGATCGCGGCCGCGCAGGCCGTTCATCGTCGTAAGCCCCGGCCAGCCGCCGCCGAACAACCGTTCCCGCACAGCGACCGCCGGCCCCATCTCGCGCAGGTTCAGCCGTTCGACGTGCCCGTCCGCGAACCAGGAGAACGTCTCGCCGTCGGTCCCGTCGCCGTCCGGGTTTCGCACATAGTTGAGTCGCTGCAAGATAATTTTATCTGACGGGAACGCCACGCTCGACCACCGCTGTACGTTGTGCTCGCTCGCGGGCTGCGGGCTGTCGGCCAGAAAATAATTCGGCGGGGCGTACGCCGTCCAGGTCATCATGTCTATCGCGCCGAACGGGACCGGCAGACCGCCGTTGCGCCGCTCCAGTTCGGGCGGGCGCCCGACGAACTCCGTGTCGTACCCGCGGAACCGCATATGCGACTGCCACCACTGCCAGTGATCCCAGTAATCCATCTCGATGCAAGGCGGCTCGCTGACGCCGGTGTACCAAGGATCATCTTCCGCAAAGCACAACCTTGCCCGGTCCGTCCCCGGGATTCCGAAGAACGGGAACGTGTCCTGCCGGTCGAAGCCGTGCTGCCGAACAAGCATGCCGACCTCGCGCTGGTGCGCCATCGCAGTGAGTTCGATCGCGTTGAGCCTCGCCCCACCGAGCGCAGGCAGCAAGATCCCCAAGAGCACCGCGATCACCGCGATCGACACCATGAGCTCAAGCAGAGTGAACGCGCGCGGTCGGCGCCTTGCTCGCCGGGGAGGTTTCATGCCTGCATTGTCACGTCAGAAAACACAAAGTCAACCCGTACAAACACCGAGTAAAAAAATATTGCTCATTTCCCGATTTTCCCTCTTGACAGGGGGGGGGGGGGGGCTAGATTACTCTGATCGGAACATCGTGAACGTCACCGAGCCGAGCCGGGCCGTCCCCGGCCCGGTCTCCCCGGCGCCACGGGCGTCCCGCCCGTGCGAACTATTCTCCAGTGGCATGGGCGTCCCGCCCGTGCGAACCATTCTCCAGTGGCATGGGCGTCCCGCCCGTGCGAACTAATCCCCTGTGGGACGGGCGTCCCGCCCGTCATCTATTTCCTGAACTCAGTCCCCCCCTCGCCCCCTGGTTCCAAGCCAAGAATAGGAGCACCCCATGCAAGCACTCCGCAGACTCGCGCGCATCCGCCGCGGCGTAGCCAACCACGCCCTCGTCGCGATCCTCGCCATATCCGGCGTCGGCCTGATCGCCTACGCCGCGGTCGCGCAGGACAGCCCCAACCCGTGCGTCGGCCCGGACTGCCTCGGCAACGACCCGGCTCCGGAACCGGGCGATGGTGGATTTAGTCTTCCACGCTTCTGTTCATGCGACCCCGCGACGACAGCATGTCTACCGCAGACAGGCATATGTCCATCGCTATCAGTGGTACGCATTTGCTGCGGTCAGTTTTTGACTCCACCGCTTCCGAATTGTCAGTTCACCACTGTGGGCGCCCCGCTGCCCGTCGGGTGCCCATGATGGACCACCGGCCGTCACGCAAGACATTATTTACTGTGGGGGCGATCGTGGCGTTGTCCACAGCCGCGTTGTTCTTATTTTATAAGCGGATGTCGCCGACGGCGCCTGAACACATTACGACACTTTCTAAATTAGCGGCCACTCACTTTGAATCTGCTTCATATACGAAAATTGCCGACACCGGAGCACTACGAGAAGCGCTTCTCGCGCAGGCGCCGATTACCACGCCTGATGTCGTACTCGACAATGCGATTCACGAATCACTTGTCTCCGCGATCGTGACATTGCTGGACATACGGGCGCGATCGAACGCAGACGAATACGCTGCGTGGATGCGCCAGCGAGACTATACACTGTCCGATCGCAGCGCCCTTCCTCAGCACCGGCAACGACTCGGACGATATTATTATCTCAATCCCGAAGCGCCACTGGGCGATCGGTGGGAAGTTTTCGACGCATCGTTCGTTGCCGAACTCCGCGATGGCGTCCTCGGAAACTCCCGCCCGGTCGGAATCACCAAAGCCGCCGATGGAATCGAGATTCAGTACGGCGTGCTCCGCGATTCTGCGTCATTCGAAGACGCGTTCATGCCCATCATGGTCGACTTGATCCAGTCCGCCGCACTGCCCGACAACCCCTCACAATGGACATGGACTCCCGAGATCGGCCGACTTCACTGGTATATGAGCAACAGTTATTCCGGCGTCCCGCATTGGACTCCTCCAGACACTCTCGAAAAGCTGATCGACCGCTATTCAGAAGTGCTCTGTGCGAAGGCCCTTATCGTGATTATGAATTCTTCAAATCGCGCGATACCGACAATGTTTTCTTTCTATTATGACCAGGCGCGTGAGACGTGGAATCTGCTGTACATGTTTTACACCAACACCGACGCGGTTCAAGGGGGGCCAGAATTCTGATTCCTGCGCACTCCATCCGTCGCACAAGCGACCAATATTCACGACTCGCACGCTCGATCGAGCGCCCGGCATCCGTGTTGATCGGCTCGATGTTAATATTATTCTCTGCGCTCAAAGCGAATGCTCCCGGCCCCGCCCATACCAGTACCCTCTATATCTACTCTCAGGCGCTTCCTTTCCATGACTTGCAGACCCTCGTCTATCATGTCGCGACTTTCTCACTCGCCTCTCTCCTCGTCCTTGAAATCTCCCTCGGCGTGCTGCTGATCGCCCGCTGGCGGCCGCGGCTGGTACTCGGCGTTGCGATCGGCGCGCTCGTCGTGTTCTCGATCGCGCTCGGCGCGTTGATCCTTGACAAGTCCGCCCCGTCCTGCGGCTGCTCCGGCGCGTTGCGCCTCGCCGACGACGCGCGCACCGAGAACACCATCGCCCTGGGCAGGAACCTGCTCCTCATCGCAGCGTGCGTCTGGCTCCGGCGGCATGCTCATGGCGCGAACAGTCCTGCAAGGCGCCAAGACCCTTTGCTCGACTCACCCTGACCTTCGCTGCGCTCAGATCAGGCGTCATCTCACCAGATCGGCCATGCTGGCGCAGGCGGTGCCGGAACTTCCGTTGTTTTTTTTCGTTGATAGTATGAATCAACTCTGACGAAGTGGAACCACGGTCTGATTGCGCTCGTATTGGTGCATACCTCCGCGCGGGCGCTGCGTCGGCGCCGAGCTTCGATGCCTCCTCTCTGGGCGCCAGTCATATGCAGATTCTCAGCGATCTCCCTCGCAAACAACAGATCCGGCTCGCTGCTGTCGTCGGCGGCGTCGTACTGATCGGCGTTTCGACACTGTTGCTGAATCGCGGGGGATCCGGCTACCAGCCGCCGGCGCAGATGGTGAAGGTCCAGAAGGAAGTCGAGAAATATGTCCGCTCCGTCGGGAAGATCCCGGCGACCGACCGGGACGCGATCCGCTCGCTGTTCATGGAGGCGCCTGTGATATCGGTCGGCGAAGCAAAGATGAGCGAATCCAGCCGGGCCGATCTCGCGTTATTCATTACGGAATTCATCGCCAGCCGCGCGACCGGCGACGCGGACGCGTACGCCGACGCGATGCGCGCACGCGGCGCCCGCATCAAGGCGTGGGACGAGTTCCATCCCGCTTATCTCGGAAGATATTTTCTCGCGACCGGCCGAGAAGCAGGCCCCGGCGACGACGCGTACGAGTTATTCCGCGTGTCGATGGAGCATGAACTCCGCTCGGGCAGACGCGACAACGGGCTGACGGCGAGCATCGCCGCAGGCCCGCACACAGCGGACATCCAGCTTGCCGAGATCCGCGCGGGCGACGACCCGTACAGCGTTCATTTTCCGCTGCTTGTGGAACTTATGGAGACCGCCCAACAATATGAATTTGTCAAGAATATCCGATGGTCGGACGACCTCGCGAAGATCCATTGGTATATGACCAACTCCTCATCGAGCGGCGCTTCGCACTGGGCGGCGCCGGCTTCTCTCGACGATGTGCTGGCCAAGCATGGGGCGACACTGGTAGCGAATGTCCGGTTTATTCAGCGATTCGCGCGCGGCGCCATATACCCGACCACCGCGCTGCTGTATCTCGATCCGGACGCCGACCGCTGGCGCCCGATCTCGATCGGCTATCATAATATAGATCACAAGCGCGGCGGCGGCGGGCCGGTTTACTGACCGAGCCGTCCCGTGCCCGGCTCGCCGTGCGACGGCGCCGCGATGACAACTTTGATCCGCGCGATCCCGGCGCGGCTGGTTGTGATGATGTCGCGCTCGCCGCCGTTGCGGAGCCAGCGGTCGAGATCGAATCGTGCGGACGAATCATCGGCGGCGATGGTGAGCACGCCGCGGTTCAGCCCGCGCAGCGAGGTTCTGGCGGCGAGCGCGGGCGGGCACAGCGTGAGATAGGCCTCTGCGACGCCGGCGATTCGGCCCCGGTCGCGTCTGAGGCCGCGCGACATGATCTGAAAATCGTTCGTCAGCGTCGTGGCACGGTCGGGGCGGACTCGCTGCCGACGGACGCGCTCGATCCGCTCCGCGACGGCTTCCGCTAGCGGGTCCGCGGCCGCGGCTGCGCCCGGCGTGGGCGCGGTCGGATCATTGTTCGACGCTGGAGAACTCCGGCGAGCCATGCGTCAATGGTACCGGCCCGCAGCGGTAGCCTAATCCGCTGAATTGTGCGACCATCGGGCATGGCGCGCGAGGGGCAAACAGACACGCGGACCCGGCGTGACTCACATCGGAACACTCGCCGGGGGCGGCTGATCGCGCACGCGCCTAACGCGCTGTCGTCGCTGCGGATCGCGCTGGCGATCGCGCTGCCGATCGCGGCGCCCGCCGCCCGGCTGCCGATCGTGCTGATCGCCGGCGCGACGGACTTTCTCGACGGCGTGATCGCGCGACGCTTCGCAGCGACGAGCGCGCTCGGCGGGATGCTCGACGCGGTCGCCGACAAACTATTCACGCTCAGCGCGATCGGAACGCTGCTGCTCGCGGGCGAGATCGTGTGGTGGCAGGCTGCGGTCGCGCTCGCGCGTGACGCAGCCGTCGCGGGCGCGGCCGTGGTCGCTGCGGCGCGCGGGAGACTCAGCAGGTTCGTCGGGCTATCGCCTTCACGCGCGGGGAAGTGGACGACGGCGTTCTTCTTCCTCTGGTTCACGGTCGAACTGGCGCGGGCGCCGACGTGGGCGGGATGGGCGGCGTTCATCCCCGCGGGCGCGTTCAGCGTGCTCGCAGCGGGTGATTATCTTAAGAAACTTGTCGTTGCTCTGCGGGACGACGAGGGGCTTGCGCGGACTCGGGATCCAGGCTGATTGCACGGGCGGAAAGCCCAGGGATTTCATCCCCGGGCTTTGGGGCTGTTGCTGCTGTGTGTATAATTATAGTATCTCCGCGAATGCTCGTACAGGGAACGAGCCTAAGCCTTTGGCGCGGATGGGCGCCGCGGTGAAGCGGAAGTTGCTGGCGGGAAGTTCGCCGAGGTTTACAAGGTTCTCGACGATGCACGTCCCGGCGCCGAGGAGGATAGTGTGGGCCGGTCGGGCGCGGTCGGCCATGTCGTCGGCGTTGATCGCGTCAAGCCCGACGAGCGCCACGCCGCGACTTACGAACCATTCCGCCAGCGGCGCCGAGATGAACGGATGCCGATTCGCGCGGTAGGAGTCGTCGTCCCATAGTTCGTCGAACCCTGTCCACAGCAGCACCGCGGCGCCAGCGATATCAAGCGCCGCGAGCGCATGCTCCACGTGGCCCGGCTCGATCGCGCGACGGTTCGCTTTGCTCAGTCCGCGCACGTCCACACGCACGCCGGGCAGGCACGCGACGCGTTCGATCGGTAGATTCCATACGCCCTCGCCGGTCGCGTGCCGATGGAACGGCGCGTCGAGATATGTGCCCGTGTTCTGGCATATGTCTATCGAGGCGATCTGGAACGACACGCCCGGCGCATAGTGAATCGCCGATGATTCGCGCGTCCACACGTCGCGCACAGCGGGCGCCGGGAGTCGCGGGTCGGTGATCATGCCCGGCTCGATGACGTACGAGAGGTCGATGAGTCTGGGCATGCGTTGCTCCTCGATGAAAAAATTCCGTCGCGCCGGGCTTGACAAGCGGCGCCGGGCGTGCTCATGTGTATGGTAAGAGGAACGCGAATGGACGCTCTGGTTCTCGTCCTGACAGTCGGCGCCGCGCTCCTTATTGCGTATGTCACCATCGGTCGCTGGGTGGCGGGCCGTGTCTTCCTGCTCCGAGAAGACACGCCCACCCCGGCGACCGTTCTTTGTGACGACCGTGATTATTGCCCGACGCCGAAGTCCATCGTGTTCGGCCATCACTTCACGTCGATCGCGGGGACGGGGCCGATCGTCGGGCCGGCGATCGCGGTGATGTGGGGCTGGCTCCCGGCGGTGCTGTGGGTCGTGTTCGGGTCGGTCTTCATCGGGGCGGTGCACGACCTGGGCGCGATCGTCGTTTCGCTGCGGAACAAGGGGCGCAGCGTCGGGGACATCGCGGGCGACATGCTCGGGCCTCGAGTCCGGCTGATATTCCTCGCGGTGCTGGTGATGGCGCTGTGGATCGTGCTTGCGATCTTCGGGCTTGTGATCGCAAGCGTCCTGCGGCAGTACCCGGGGTCGATCTTCCCGGTGCTCGTGCAGATCCCGCTGGCGGTGGGGATCGGGCTTGCGGTTCATCGCAAGGGGCGGAGCATCTTCGCGCCTTCGATGCTGGCGCTGGCGCTGATGTACGCGAGCGTGATCTGGGGCGACGCCGGGCCGTTGCACGCGTTCAACATGGCGCTCGCGTCGGCGCCGATGTGGGCGTGGGTGGTCGGATTGCTGGCGTACGCGTATGTGGCGAGCGTGCTGCCGGTGTGGACGCTGCTCCAGCCTCGGGACTACATAAACTCGTTGCAACTGATGTCGGCGCTCGCGCTGCTGGTGGCGGGGCTGGTGGTGGCGGCGACGATAGGCGGGGCGCCGAGCGAGCGGCCGCGATCCACAACATATGTCCCCGAGGCGCGGGCGACTTCCATATTCGAGCAGCCCGGCTACGGACAGATCACCGCGACCGGGGTCAACTCGCCACGCATCGACCGCGCGACGGGCGTCGATATGGCGAGACTTGCGACGCGTTTTTCCGGCATGCCGGAACTGGTGCTGACTCGACCCGGCGAGAGTGATGCAGCCTCCCCTCTCCCCCTGGGAGAGGGGCCGGGGGAGAGAGACTCCGGCGCGAGCGGCGACATCAGCACTGGTTCTAACCCTTCGCGCACGGGCGGGACGCCCGTGCCACTGTCTGAGGATGGTTCGCGCACGGGCGAGACGCCCGTGCCACTGGGGGGAGGTGGAACGCGCCCGAAACTTCAGATCGTCGCGCCGATGGTGCAGTGGCAGCCCGAGGGGGCGCCCCCGCTGTTGCCGGTGTTGTTCATCACGATCGCCTGCGGCGCCGTGTCGGGATTTCACTGCCTCGTCGGCTCGGGCACAACCAGCAAACAACTCCGCAGAGAGACCGACGCCCGGCTCGTCGGCTACGGGTCCATGCTCACCGAGGCCTTCCTCGCGACGCTCGTCATCGCGGCGTGCGCAGCGGGCATCGGGCTGGGATGGACTTCATTTCGCGCGTCAGAAGCCAGTATGCATACGCTGAGGCTCCGCGATGGCACGCGTTACAACATCGGTGATGCAGCACATCTTATCGCTTTTTCCGGACCGCGCGACCCCTATCCGATGCGGCTCTCCGGCCCATACAAATCCGATCCCAACTCCTCGTACAGGCATGAAAGCGATCTGCTGCTGAGTGAAAACTTGTGGAAGGATGATCGGATCTTTGTAACATCAGAAGGCTCGATCCGCGCCAACCTCGCTGCGACAGACATAAGCCCCAGCCGGTGGTCGCACACTCTGGTAATCGACGTCAACGGTGAACTCGGCTGGCGCGTGCGCTACGGTTCCTGGCGTGACGCGCAGGGCCTCGCCGCGACTGTCGGCGCGTTCGTCGAAGGCGCGGCGAACTTCGTTCGGGCGCTCGGCGTGCCCGCTTCGGTCGCGGTCGCGCTGATGGGCGTGCTGGTCGCGTCGTTCGCGGGGACGACTATGGACACCGCCTGCCGATTGCAGCGGTATGTGGTGCAGGAACTGGCCCGGACGTTCCTGCCCCGTCCGCCTGACACAGCATGCCAGCGCTGCGGGTACGACCTTGCAGGCCTGATCGCTGACTCGCCTCTCTCCCTGGGAGAGGGGCCGGGGGAGAGGGACTCCGGCGGTAGCGACAATATTACTTCTGGATCTGAGACATCGCGCACGGGCGAGACGCCCGTGCCACTGGGGTCAGGGTGGCACGGCTCTCCGAGCCGTGATCGCACGGGCGAGACGCCCGTGCCACCGGGCGGGACGCCCGTGCCGCTGTCTGATGCGCGTTCGCCCGTCACCTGCCCGGAGTGCGGCGGCGTCAACCGCTGGCATCTCGAAGCCGGCTCGCATCCCGCTGAGCGCGCCCCGGAAACGATCGGCGTGGACGCCATGGTCCGGCACGCATCCGCATGGAACCCCTTCAAGTGGCTCGCCACGACCCACGGCGCCACGCTCTTCGCCGTCCTCACCGCGGTCGCGCTCGCCGCAGTCCCCGCGCCCGGTCAGCCTTGGAGCATCGCGAACTTCGGGCAGGGCGGATTGATACTCTGGCCGCTCTTCGGCGCGACGAACCAACTGCTCGGCGGGCTGGCGTTTCTCGTCATCGGCGCATGGCTGATCGCGACGAAACGCCCGTGGTGGTTCATCGCGCTGCCCGCGGTCTTCATGCTCGTCATCCCCGCGTGGGCGATGGTCTGGCAGACGTTCATCGGCAACGATGCGAACCCGTCCTGGTTGAGCACGCGACAATGGTCGCTCGCGGGCGTCGCGATCATCACTATCGCGCTCGAAGTCTGGCTCGTCGCGGAGGTGATGATCCGCGCGATGCGCCCGCGCAGCGGAGCGCGTGCAATCGACGCGCCATGATTACGCCTGGTCGCGCGAGCGAGGACGCAACACTCGGCGTGCGGCGCGTTCGGTTGTGCGTCGAGCGCGAAAAAAAACAACCGATCGGGCGCTCCGAGGACCCGATCGGCTGCGTGCCACGGCAAGCCGTGGATGATTCCATGTTCAAGATGCGTCGGGCCGGAGTTTGCACCCCGCCGACACCGCACACGGTAGCGTATGCCGCCCGATCACGCGATCAAGAGACAGGTTCCGAACATCGAAAAAACGCAATAACCAGTTGCCATGAATACACTTAGAGAATTTTCGGCAACCTCTGGCGCCGCGCCCGCCCGGGTTCAGGTGGCGATCGGGGTCATCACCCGAACAAATCACGAACGAGCCGACCTCGCCGTCGGAGCCGAAGCCGGGGTTATAGAGGTTCTGACCACACGTCGGCGTCCGGGCACGGCGTTCGCCGGGTATTGGGAGTTCCCGGGGGGCAAGGCACATCCCGGCGAAAGCCTCGTGGATTGTCTACGCCGGGAACTGTCCGAGGAGATCGGCGTCCTCGTCGGCGACGCCGAGCCGATCGCCCCGGTCGAACACGTGTACCCGCACGCCGCGGTCATCCTGCACCCTTACATCTGCCGACTGGCCCCCGGCTCGCCCGAGCCGCGGAACATCGAGGTCTGCGAGCATCGCTGGGCGTCAGCGGGCGATCTGCGGGCCGAGGATTTCCCGCCCGGCAACGCGGCGATCATCGCCGCGCTCCGCGAACGATTCACCGCCGCGAACCCGTCGCCGGCTGGCATGAGCGACTCATAAAGATATATAAGCGAATCGAACAGCCGCTGCAGATCGGCTCAGGCGTCGAACTCACCGTTCGAAGCCTCTTCCTCGGCGAGCCTGCGCAGTTCCTCGGCGAATTCGATCATCGAAGTGCTAGGCGTGAGGAATGTCCAACGCCGAATCGCCGTGACCCGGCCGCGGACCGCCGCCGGGATCTCCCAAGCCTTCCATCGCTCGCGCACCGCGTCGATGTCGGCGTCGGTCAGATCCGGAGCGAGCAGCAGGACGGACTCCGGCCCGAGCCTGCGAAGATCCTCCGCGTCGAGCGTCTGGTACGGCCCGCCCGATCCCGGTAATGCGGTCACGCCGAGCCTTACTAATAAATCGTGATGAAAAGACCCCGGCCCGGCGACACCGATCGGGCTGGTCCAGTAGACGACGAGCGTTCGCCCGAGCCGTTGCGCGAGCATTGTGTCAGTCGCCCAGGCGCGATCGAACCGCGCGCGAAGGTCGGCATGCCGCGCCGCGACGCCGGGCTGATCCGCGAAAGTCTCAGCGAGGGCATTCGTCGCTGCGGGGATGTCGTCGAGCGCGAGCATCGGCCGCGCGACGATCGTCCAGCCGCGCTCCGCCGCGAGCGAGCCGAGCATCGCGGGCAACCCGTCGGCGCCTTGCTCGATGATGATGTGAGTCGGTTCGACACGCGCGATGGTTTCGTAATCTACGCCGGTCTGATCTCCGACGACGGGGAGCGCAGAGTCGAGCGTGCGGTCGAAGCCGTGCCGACCGACGATGCGATCGGCCAGGCCGAGATCCGCGAGGATTATCGACATCGCGGGGCTTAGCGAGACGATGCGAAGCGACGCCTGCGCCTCAGCCGTCGCGGCGTCAGATTCGGCTCCGGAGCGTTCGGATCGGCAACCGACGAGCGCCGTCAGCGCGATAAGGATAACCAGAGTTAGAAACGATTGTGCGTGCCGCATGACATGATCTTATGCGCCGACCGCAGCGGGCCGATCGCACACCGCGTCGCGCACGGTCCGTTCGAGCGCGCCGAGAGATTCGTCCGAATGAAGGAAGAACGGCCAGGTCCGGTCGTCCGCGATCTCACGCTCGCCCAGCCGATCCGCGAGCGCCGCCGCGTTGTGTTCCAGTTCAGCCAGGCGGTCGCGCTCCTCTCGGCGATATTCATCGAGCAGATCGTGCAGGGCGCGGAAACCATCAGCGGGATCGCCGGCGGCGTCTCGCGCTCGGCGGATAGTTTCGACGAGCGCGTCGCGCCGCTGTTGGAGAGCGTCGCGGCCGAGTTCGCGGGGATGGTGGCGCGCGTGATGGGCCAGCCAGCGGGCGTGCGCGACCGTCGCGGCGTCCGGAGTGTCGGCGCCGATCGGCAGCGTAAGCGTCGCGCTCACGACTAGCGCCGGCGCGAGTTCTATCCCCAGCCAATCGCGGAGCCAGGTTTCTGTGATGCGGTCGTATATACCGCCGCCGGTCCCGTGGATGAAGAGGTCGGCGCACGCCGCACGCAGGAATCCGGTCATCAGGAGCGCCTTGGGCGCGAGTTCCGCATGAGGGATATCCGCGAGTTCGTCAGACCACACCGCGCGGCGCGGGCCGTTCGGCGTGATCCGCCACAGAGGGAGTTCATACCTTCCCTGCCGATCGTCTCGGCGCAGCGGCGCGACGTGCGCGTGAGGCTCGGACGAGACGGCCTCGTTATAAATCGCGGACGCGCGGTCGGCGTCGGCGCCCAAATTCTTAACGAGTTCGCGGAAGTAAGTTGTTTTATGAAACTCCGTGGCGAAAACGGTCGGCGCCCGGCGTACGCGGGGCGACATCAGGTCGGCGAGCGCGCCCGCGATCTGCCTCGCCGCGTTCGGCGCCTCGCGGTGGCGGGAAACCGCGTCTGCGAGGCGGCGCATCCCAGGCTCGATCGAATCGCACGCCGGTTCGCCGACGAGCCTCGGCGGAAAGATTTCGAACGCGGGCAGCGACGCGACCGGCGTCGACGCGGGCGCCGGCGGGATCAGCCTCACAGCCTCTCGCGCTAGAGACGACCCGCGACGCGCCGGCGTTTCGATCGTGTCGAACGCCTGCTCGTCCTGATCCGGGACGATCCACGCCGCGACCATCCCCGAGCACTCCGCGATCGCGGCGCACGCGAAGAACTTCGCAAGAATCCCCGGGTGCCACCACGAAGCCTGATGCCCGGTCATTACGATCGGGCGGTCCGCGGGCAGACCAAGTTCTGATCGCGCCCTCGTCGCCGGGTGATCGCGCGATCGTGCGGCAGTGAAAGCGCGGGCGCGCTCCACGATGGTCGCTGCGGAGGGGTCCACGAGCACCGCGGGCGCGCCGTTCATCCGCAACCGCCCGCCGTGATGTCTTCGAGCGCCGACGCGGGCAGGCGCTCGGCGTTCTGATCTAGCGCGAAGTGGAGCGCCTGTCGATAGTGCGCCAGCCGCGACGCGGGGTTGTCGAGCGGCCCGCCGAAGGTGCGGGTCGGATCGTTATATATAAGCCGGACGGGGATCTCGCGGATGCGCAGCCCCGCGGCGACGGACTGCACCCAGAACTGCATCGGGAAGGCGTACCCTGTTTCCGAGAGATCGAGCCGGGCGATTGCGCTGGTGCGGTGCGCTTTGAACCCGCAGAAGGCGTCGGTGATGGACAGGCCGAGCCGGCGGTTGATCTCGTCGGTGAGTTCGCGGTTGATAGCCCGGCGGTCGACCGGCGGCGAGTCGCCGTCGGCGTCCGTGCGCATGTAGCGCGAGCCGCTGATTATGTCCCACTCGTCCGTGCGGATCATGTCGATGAAGCCGGGGATCGCGGCGGGTTCGTGCTGCTCGTCGCAGTCCATCGTTATTACCCAGTCGTACCCGAATGCCTCGGCCCAGCGGAAGGCGTCGCCGAGCGATCGGCCGTAGCCGCGGTTTTCGGCGTGGCGGATCACCTCGACGCGGTGCTTGGGGAGCATGCAAGGGGTGGCGTCGGTCGAGCCGTCGTCTATCACCAGCACGTCCGGGGAATATTCCAGCACGCGCCGAAGCACGGAATCAACGTATTTTTCTTCGTTGTAGACGGGTATCGCGACGAGAATGCGCACGGGTCGCCTCCGGGGACAAGAGGGCTGATGTTCAGACGCCGGGAAGGGGTCCGGCGTTTCGGCTCGGGCGGCGTGAAGGGCGCCGACAGGACCGAGCCGGGCATCGTAGGTCGCCATGCGGCATATACCGACCCGAGGCCGACCGGAGTCGCGCCTCGTGTCGATCCGGCGATCAATCCGGGGCCGCGGCGGGACGTGCGCCCCGCCATTCGACCCGATCCCGCGCGAGATCCCATCGGAGGTGCTCGCCGAGCAACGGCGTGGGCACGTCCAGGTCGAAGAGAGTGACAAGGTTGCCCGCGCTCGCGGTCAGTTCCGCGAAGCCGAGCGTGGCGTCGTAGAGCAGGCGGTCCGCGATGACCTGCCGACGCCCCTGCGCGATGTAGACCGCGCCGGACGCCTGCCCCCACCCGACCCCGCCGCCCGCCGAGTCGGCGCCCGCCGGGCTGAACGCGATCTCAAGCCGTTCGCATTCGAGATCGGTCACGCGCGCCGCCGCGGGCGGGCGATGCCTGACGCGAACCTGTCGGCGGAACTCGATCGAGCCGTCGCTGCGCCGGAGGTCCATCCAGCCGTCCCACTCGACGAGCGTCGTTCCTCGGGTCTGCACGCCGGGCGCGCTCTCGACGCCGCCGACTTCGCCGCGACGATCCTCGAGCACAAGCCGACCGGGCCTCGGCGCCCGCAGGCGATCAGCAATCGCGTCGTACTCGACAACCGTCGAATCGAGCGCGACAAGTTGCAATAAACGAAGCCCGCCCGGCGCCGCGGGATCGGCGATGTACCGCCGGGATTCGACACGCGCCGGATCGCGCGGGTTTGTGCCGCCCGAGCCGCCGGTCGCGACAGCGCGACGGATCGGCGACTGCCCGGGGTTCGCAGCCCGGAATTCCGATGAGACGGTGTCGATCGTCAGCGTCGCAGCGGTGACGGTGTCCCGGCCGAGGTCGGCGAGATCCGCGTTGAGAACGCACTGCCCGATCGCCTCCGCGCGCCCTCTAATGTCGTCGTAGACGAACGAATCCTGCCAGGTCAGGCGCAGGAACTCATATCCGAGAGAGTTGATCCGATCGGTGCGTTCGAGCGACCCTGCGCCGAGCACGCTCAGCCGCCGAGCCGCCTGTTCGAGCCGGATCGAATCACCGAAGATGACGTCCGCGCCTTGGGCGACGCTCGCGGGCGCGCCGGTCAGATCGACCAGACCCGCTTCGGGCGATGCGCGGAGCGCCGCGGCCTCGGCGATCACGCCGTCGGCGGTGTTTATACGAACCCCGAGTTCCGCAGTGAAAGATTCGACGACGAGCCTGCCGCCCGCTCCCGCGCGGAGCCTCGCTTCGGCGAGATCGGCGACGAGCGTCGCGCCCTCACGCTCGGCGCGCACTCGCCCGTGCGCGGTCGCGACCGTCGGGGTCGCGGCGCCGGGTCGCTGAGTGTCGAACTCGATATCAAGACGATCCGCCGCGAGGGCCCCGTCGGCGCCCGCATCAACACGCGCCGATCCCGTCACCACCGCGCGCGACAGCGCCGTAGCCCCGTCCGCCGACGCCGCGAACACCGTCCCGAGCCGATCCCCGCTGACACGGGTCGGCCCGTCGATCGCTTCCACCGCGCCGACGAAGTCCGCCGAGCGCACCAAGGGGACCGCGGCGAGGTCCACCCCGTCCGGCGTCCGCGCCAGTTGCGACGCCGCGTTGTCGCGCCAACTGATGCGCGCCACACGCGGCGAATCAATCGCTCGCACGCCGGGCGCCAGACGACGAATCTCGCCCGGCCCGGGCGCGAGCGCCATCCCTGACTTAAGATCAAGATCCAGCAGGCCGGTCACGGCTTCGAATGAATCCCCGCCGCGCACCACAACGCCCGTCGGCCCGAGGCCCGACCACACAATCCGGCGCCCGACCGCGTGCGCTTCGACGCCCACGCTCGTGGTTTCCAGCCCGCTCGCCGCGTCACTCAGTCGGACCACGCCGCCCTGCTCGCCCGCGAGACGAACGAACACATCCTCGTTTATAAGTTCAGCGGGTGTTTCGTCCGCTGCGCGGACCATCAGCCCGCGCGACCACGCGAGCGAGAGCGTGCGCGAACCATCGCCCGCACCGTCGCCGGCGTCACCGCCGACCGCGCTGTCGGCCGCGGCGCCGTTATCAGAACGAATCGCCGCGAGGCTCTCGATCGTGGCGGGCGTGAACGAGCCGTCGATCAGCCGCGCGAGCGCGTCGAGCCGGCCCGCGGTCGCCCGGAGCGAATCGGAGTCGAAGACCACGGCGCCCTCGATCGTCGCCGCGTAGAGAGCCTCGATCCCGGCCCGACTGCGGCGATCGTCGCGAGTCTCGGCGCGGGCTTCCCGCTTGCTTCCGTCCGCAACGCGGGCCTCGCGCATCGCCCGAAAATCGAACGCTGCGGTCCCCGCGGATCGCGTCTCGAAGAACGCGAGCCGATCGCGGGTTTCGTCGAACACCAGCCGGAAACCCGTGAAACCGACGGTCACTCCCGCGGCCTCGATCCGCACGGGGTCCGCCGTGCGCGCCTCCGCCAGAGCCGTGTCAAAGTTAAGTGAGTCCGTGCGCACTTCGAGCATCGGCGTCGCGGTCGGCTCGACGCGCGAGCCGCGCGCGTCGCGCGGGTCCGACTCGTACAAACGCACGCGGACATCGCCGATGAATCGTCCCGATTCCGGTTCGCGCCGACCTGAGGGCTGGAGCAGGTTCGCGCTGGCAGCGGTCAGCCGCACTACCGCGCCCGAATCCAGCCGGACCCACGCCTCGGGCGATGTCACCGCGACGCGTCCGCCCTCGCCGGGTTCGAGCCGGGCGTAGACGAGTTCGCGGACGACCCGCCCGGTTTCATCGACGAACTCGAGCCTGCCCTCGTCCGAGGCGCCCAGCGTCCCGCCTAGCAGATCCTCAACCGTCCCCCCGGTCGGTCGCGCCGACGGGCTTGCCGCGACGCCGTCGGGCATGATCGTCGGCGTGGGGAGATCGGCGCCGGTCGTCTGACCCGTCGGCGCCCGACCGGACATCGCGGACCACACCGCCAGCCCGATCGCCGTCGTCAGCAGCAACGCCGCCGACGCCATCGCCGCACGCCGGACCATCCCGCGCCGGGCACGTATTGAAGAACGACCGATCATCTGCTCGGCATCGTACACGTTCATCCCGGCGAAAACCCGCTCCGGCCAGATCAGCCCCGGGGCAGCATCAGCCCGCCGTAGACCGCGCTCTCGCCGAGTTCCTCGCTGATCCGCAGCAGGCGGTTGTACTTCGCCGTCCGGTCGCTCCGGCACGGGGCGCCCGTCTTGATCTGCCCGCAGTTCGTCGCGACTGCGATGTCCGCGATCGTCGAATCCTCGGTCTCGCCCGAGCGATGGCTGAGGATCGCCCCCCACCCGTGCCGCATGGCGAGGTCCACCGTCTCGAAGGTTTCCGTGAGGGTTCCGATCTGATTGACCTTGACGAGGACAGCGTTGCCGCAGGCTTCGGTCAGCCCGCGCGCGACGAACTCGGGATTAGTCACAAAGAGGTCGTCGCCGACGAGTTGCGTCGAACCGCCGAGCCGATCTGTGAGTTTCGCCCACCCGGCCCAGTCGTTCTCGGCAAGCCCGTCCTCGATCGACACGATCGGATACTTCTCGCGCCACTCGGCCCAAAGCCCGATCATGTCGTCGCTCGAAAGAACTTCCTTCGATGACTTGAACAGGCAGTAGCCCTGCTTGCCGAGTTTGGCCGCCTCGTTCCAGAGTTCGCTGGTCGCGGGGTCGAGCGCGAGGAAGATCTGCTCGCCCCAGGAATAGCCGGCCTTTTCGACCGCCCGCTCGATCAGCCTGATCGCGTCCTCGTTGTTTTTCAGATTCGGCGCGAAGCCGCCCTCGTCGCCGACGGCCGTCGAAAGCCCCTCGGCCTTGAGCACGCCCTTGAGCGCGTGATAGATCTCGACGCCGGCGCGCAAGCCGTCTTCATAAGTCTCGAACCCCAGCGGCTGGATCATGAACTCCTGGAAATCGACGGTGTTGTCGGCGTGCTTGCCGCCGTTGAGGATGTTGAGCATCGGCGCGGGGAGTATCCGCGCCCCAGTCCCGCCGAGATACCTCCACAACGGCAGCCCGACCGCCTCGGACACCGCCCGGGCCGTCGCCAGCGAGACCGCGAGGATCGCGTTGGCGCCGAGTTCAGCCTTGTTGGGAGTCCCGTCGAGGTCGATCATCGTCCGATCGACGTCCTCCTGATCCCGCGCGTCCAGGCCGACGACCTCGTCCGCGATCCGAGTGATGACATTCTCCACAGCCCGGAGCACGCCCTTGCCCATGTACGCGGGGTCGTCGGCGTCGCGGAGTTCCACGGCTTCGTGCTTGCCGGTGCTCGCGCCGCTCGGCACAGCCGCCGTCCCGAACGCTCCCCCCGCCAGGAACACCTCGGCCTCGACGGTCGGCGTCCCGCGCGAGTCGAGTATCTGCCGGGCGTGAACGGATTCGATTGTGAAAGGCATCTGGCGTGCTCCCGAGTGGCGTTGTTCGTGTCCGCGGGCCGATGATACAGCCGACGCCCGCGCGCGATATCGTGTCATCGGCCCGCGGGCGCCGACGCCATGCCGACTCCGACCGATCCATTCCAGCGACGCATACTCCGCCTCAAGGCGGACCTCACCGAGCAGGGACGCCGCGTCGAGCGCATGGTCGAAGCCGCCGTCGAAGCCGTCTTCGACCGCGACCGTGATAAAGCCCGCTGGGTCATCGAGCACGACGCCGTGATCGACCGCGCCGACGTGGAACTCGAACAGGCCGCCGTAGATCTCCTCGCCGACATCGCCCGCGCGACGGTGGACCTCGAGCCGCGCCTGCTTCGGCTCGTCCTGATGATCGTGAAAGTGAATAACGAACTCGAGCGCTGCGCCGACCTCGCCGGCGACATCGCCGAGCAGATCCCCGCACTCGACACACTCACCGACCGCCCCGGAGACCGCTTCCGCGTCATGGCCAACAGCGTCGTCGGCATCACCCGCGACTCCGTCTCCGCCTTCGAGCGCGAGGACACCGCCGTCGCCCGCGCGGTCCTATCCAGCGACGACGCGGTCGACGAGTTCGAGCGCGCGATCCTCCGCGAGATGCAGCACGGCGTGGCCGCCGGCGCCGTCGGCGTGGAGTTCGCGTTTGCAACCCAGACCGTCGCCAACCTGCTCGAACGCATCGGCGATCACTGCACCAATATCGCCGAGCAGGTCATCTACATCGCAACCGGCAAAATAGTCCGCCACGCCGGCGGGCACTGGTCGGAACCGGAAGAACCGCCGATCTGAATTAACCTTATTATCTACGACCGGTCCGCATCACTCGGCGCCGCCGTCCGCGCCGCCCGCCGCCGACCGCGCGAACATGAACCGATCCACCAGAGCCGCCAGCACGGCCCCGGTCATCGGCGCGAGCCAGTAAACCCAGTGCATCCGCCAGTGCCCGTACAGCGCCGGCCCGAACGTCCTCGCCGGGTTCATCGACGCCCCCGTCAACGGCCCGGCCGCGAGGATGCACGCCGCCACCACCACGCCCACCATGATCCCCCCGAGCGCGTGCGCCCGCGGGTCCGCCAGGCATCTCAGTATCGCCCACATCAGCGCGAATGTAAGTATCACCTCGAAGCCGAAGACCGCGACCCAGTCCCCCGCGAGCGTCAATGAGCCGATCGTCGCTCCGACGTTTGTTCCCCCGTCTCCAGCCCCGCCCGCAGCGGAGTTCGCCACGCCCGGCCCGAGCAGCGCCACCAGCATCCCGGCCCCGCTCGCCGCAGCGACCAGTTGCGACGCGATATAAGCCCCCGCGGTCGTGATGTTCTGCTTCCCCGCTACGACGAGCGCGACGGAGACCGCCGGGTTGAACTGCCCGCCCGAAATGTACAGCGACCCCGTGACGAAGACGGCGAGCACCAGACCGTGCGCGAGGGCGATCGTCGCCAGCCCCCCCGCGCCCCCGAGTTCCGGCGCCGCGAGCAGGATCGACCCCGCCCCGAAGAAAACCAGCGCGAACGTCCCGAGAAACTCCGCCACACACCCCCGCGCAAGCGCGTTCTTCATGTTTGATCTCCCCGCATGATCGCCACGCCGTTCTTATTCACAGCCGAGCGTGCGAAGCCTAGCGAAATAATGCGCACCGCGCGCCGCCCGGCGCCGCGATCACTACTATCCGAACAAGACCCAGAGGTGAGACTCGAGGTGAGAAACCGATGACACACACCGCGACGCCGACGGATCACGCCGAGATCGCCCGCCTGCTCGACAAAGCCGGCCAACGGCATCTGCTCGCGTTCGCCGAATCGCTCGACGACGCCGGCCGCGCGCGCCTTTTCAATCGCATCATTGCACTCGAACCGTCCCGGCTCGCGGCGCTCTCGCACGCCGCGCTGCACGACATCGGCGGCGATCACATTCCCGACGATCTCGAACCCGCCCCCTTCTATCAGCGCGACCCGGAGTCCCCCGATCGCCCGTGGGACCGTGATCGCAGCCGCGCAATCGGCGTCGAGATGCTCCGCGCCGGCGCCGTCGCGGTATTCACCGTCGCGGGCGGGCAAGGGACCAGGCTCGGCTACGACGGGCCGAAAGGCTGCTACCCCGCGGGCGCCGTCACCGGCAAACCTTTGTTCCATATCCTCGCCGAGCAGGTCCGCGCCGCGTCCACCAAGTTCGGCGTCGCCGTCCCCTGGCGCATCATGACCAGCCCGCTCAACCACGACTCCACCGTCGCCTACTTCCGCGAACATAACAACTTCGATCTTAAACCCGGCCAGGTCGATTTCTTCCCGCAGGGTATCCTGCCCACATTCGATGCGAAGACCGGCAAAGTCCTCCTCTCCGCCCCCGACGAACCAGCCACCAACCCCGACGGGCACGGCGGGTCGCTACGCGCAATCGCCGAATCCGGCGCGCTCGACGACCTCCTGAACCGCGGCGTGGCCCACCTCTCCTACACGCAGATCGACAACCCGCTCGTCCACGCGATCGACCCCGTGTTCCTCGGCTTGCACGCCGAGGCGCCGGGTTCATCCGCGGAAATGTCCAGCAAGATGATCGCCAAGACCGACCCCGCCGAGAAGGTCGGCGTGTTCTGCCGATCAGCCGGACGCACGCGCGTGATCGAATATTCCGACCTGCCGATGGAACTCGCGCACGCCCGAGACGGGCAAGGCCGACTCCGATTCAACGCCGGCAGCCCCGCGATACACATCATCGCGCTCGGCTTCATACGTCGGCTCAACGACGCGCCCGGCGGGTTCGCGCTGCCCCTGCATCGCGCGAAGAAAATCGTACCGTTCATCAACCCCGCGACCGGCGCCAGAGTCGAACCCGCTGAACCCAACGCGATCAAACTCGAAACGTTCGTCTTCGACGCCTTGCCGCTGTGCGAGCGTTCGATCGTTCTCGAAACCGACCGCTCGGAGTTCGCCCCCATCAAGAACGCGACCGGCGCCGACTCGCCCGAATCCAGCCGGCGATTGCAGACCGAGCGGGCCGCGGCCTGGCTCGAAGCCGCGGGCGTCCGAGTCCCCCGACATCCCGACGGCACGCCCGATTGCACGCTCGAACTAAGCCCGCTGACCGCGCTCGAGCCCGCCGACCTCCGCGAAGCCGACCTGCCCGCCTCGATCAAACCCGGCTCGCGCGTCGCGCTCTGATTCAATCCCCGCTCCGCTTTTCCCACAGCAGCCTGAGTTCCCCGAACCCCAGCACGCCCAGCCTGAGCATGCCGAGCGCCGCGTGCATGGTTCGGTCGCGGACTACCGCGCGATCGCCGGGGAACCTGAACAGCCTCGCGTCGGTCGGCTCGCCCGCGCGAGCGTGCGCTATCCACACCGTCCCGACGGGCTTGTCGGCCGTCCCCCCGTCCGGCCCGGCTACGCCCGTCACCGCGAGCGCCCGCGTCGCCGGCCGTCCCGCTTCGCGCGCCCGCGCGAGCGCACCCTCGGCCATCATTCGTGCAACGGGTTCTGACACCGCGCCGTGCTCGGCGATCACCGAAGCGGGGACGCCCAGCAGCGCCGACTTAAGTTCGTTCGAATACGCGACAACCCCGCCGACATAAACATCCGACGATCCCGCGATGTCGGTCAGAGCCGCTGCGATCATCCCGCCGGTGCAAGATTCCGCCGTGACGAGTGTCTCCCCGCGCTCGCGCAGCGTCGCCAGCACAGCCCCCGCGAGCGTGCCCTCCCCGTCCGCGAAGACGTACGGCCCGAGCGCCCCGCGCACCGTGCGCTCCACTTCGTCGAGCGCCGGCGCCGCGTCCGCCGCCGACCCCTCGAACCTGATCTTGCATGTGACATAAGACGTGCGGGCGGCCGTCCCGACGCCGGGGTTCCTGCCTCGCTCCATCAGACCGCCCAGCATCCCGGGGATCGCGGACTCGGGCAGGCCGAACTCGTGCAGTTCGCGCGTGATGATGACTCGTCCCGCCGGCGGCCGCAGCGCGGGAGCGACAGCCCGCTCGAACATCGGCGCCATCTCGTTCGGCGGGCCGGGTAGACAGAACACGTCGCACGCGCGACCCGCCGATCGCAGCGTCGCCGCCAGGCCCGGCGCCGTGCCGTGCTCGTTGTCAAGACATCGCCCCGACTTCGGCCGCTGCGCCTGCACACGGTTGGCGGGCAGGAGGGCCCGGCTCGATCGCGCGAATCTAAGTTCGAGCCGCGCGAGCGCCCCGGCGTCCTCGACCATACTCTCCCCGAGCGCCGCCGCCAGCGCCGGCCGGGTCAGATCATCATCCGTCGGCCCAAGCCCGCCGGTCGAAATAATTAGTTCAACTTTCGCGGCGAGTTCGCCGAACGCCGCCGCGATCGCGCGGAGATCATCGGGGAGCGTGCGATGCTCGATCACGCGCACGCCGCGCTCGACAAGCCGCTGCGCGACCCACGCCGAGTTCGTGTCCACGGCCTCGCCGCGCACGAGTTCATCTCCGATTGAAAGAATCGCCGCGCTCGAGTGCTCGCCGTTCATCGAGATAAGCATAGTTCGGCGGCAAGCACAGCCCCGCCGCCGATCACACTCCGCTCACGCGCTGATTGTCTGAATCGTCACGCTGTCGCTCGCGCCGGGCGTGCCCAACGGCTTTCCGGATACGACAACAACCGTATCACCCGCGACCACCAGCCCGCGCTCGAGCGCGATCCGATTCACCAGTCTCGCCAGTTGCGACCTGTGTTCCGGCGGCGCCGGATGATGCACCGGGGTCACCGCGTACAGCAGCGCCATCCGCCGCACCGCCCGTTCATCAGAACTGAAAGCCATCACCGGGATACGGAATCCCATCCTGGAAAGCAGCCGCGCCGTCTCCCCGTGCTCGCTCCAGCACGCGACCAGCCGCGCGTTCATCGCCCGCGCCATGGTCCACGCGCCCTGCGCCAGCGCACCCGTCCGCGAGCGCGGCACGCCCGTCAGCACCGGCTCGATCCGCTGCTGAGGCAGATCGCGCAGCCGGGTCTCCGTCGCCCGCGCAACACGCCGCATCATCCCGACAGCCTCGGCGCCGAACGACCCCACCGCCGTCTCGCCCGAAAGCATCACCGCGTCCGCCGCGTCATAAATCGCGTTTGCAACATCGCTCACCTCGGCACGCGTCGGCGACGGGCTTTCGATCATCGACTCGAGCATCTGCGTCGCCACGATGCACGGCTTGCCGTGCGCCTGCGCACGAACGATCAGCGTCTTCTGTGTGACGGGAACCTCGGCGATATCCATCTCGACGCCGAGATCGCCGCGCGCAACCATAATCCCGTCCGCCTCGCCGAGGATCTCCTCGATGTTCGCCACAGCCTGAGGCTTCTCGATCTTCGCGATGATGGGGATGCGCGCGGAGGCCTCGCCGTCCCACGCCAGCCCGCACACGCCGTCGACGCAGATCTCCGTCAGCCGCTGGCGGAGTTCGCGCACCTCCGACGCCCGTCGCACGAAGGACATCGCAAGAAAGTCGATCCCGTTCGCCACGCTCCACTCGACCGCCTGCCAGTCGCGCTCCATGAGCGCCGGCGCCGAGATGTCGCTGTCGGGCAGGTTCACACCCTTACCAGTCGTCACCAGCCCGCCCACAGTCACCCGGCAGCGGATGCGGTCATCGTGCTGCTCGACGACAAGCGCGCGGACCGCACCGTCGTTAATCAGCACGCGGTGCCCGGGCATCGCCTCGCGCACGATCTCCTCGTATGTGCAGCCGAACACCGGCGTCTCGCCCGGCTCCGCTTCGGCCTGACCTCGGCGGATCACGAAATCGCGGCCCGCCGCCAACTCTATCCCCTCGCCCGCGACGCGCGTGATTCTTATCTTCGGCCCGGGCAGATCGCCCAGCACCGCGACGGGGCGGCCGAGTTCTCGCTCCAACCTGCGCACCAGCGTCAGTCGCTCGCCGTGCTCCTCGAACGACCCGTGCGAGAAGTTGAAACGGACGACGCTGACGCCGTGCTCGAGCAACCGGCGCAGTGAGGCTTCATCGCTCGACGCGGGGCCGAGGGTCGCGACGATTTTCGTCAGGCTCAATCCGAGGTCGTGTTCCGTCCGGTCCGGCATGGGGACTGCTCCCGCGTCTGATCGCGCGGCGGGCGCCGGCGGGGTCTGTGTGGTCATCGTCATGCACTCTATGTCGGCTCGACAGCCCGCAGCGGTTCCGGTTCGTCCGGAAACTCACGAAGATCGAGCGCCTACACTGCCCGCATGACCCATTCGGACGGGAAAAACCCGCTCGCGGTGATCACCGGGGGAGGATCGGGCATCGGCGCCGCCACCGCGGTCCGGCTGGCACGCGCAGGCTGGAACCTGATCCTGGCAGGCCGACGCAAGCAGCCGCTCGAATCCGTCGCCGCCGCCTGCCGGGACGCGGCGCCGGGCTGCCAGGCCGTCGCCGCGCCCACAGACATCACCGATCCCCGGCAGTGCCGATCTCTCATCGACGAAGCCGACCGCCGCTTCGCCCGACTCGACGCGCTCATCAATAACGCCGGCGGCGGCCCCATCGCGCCCGCAGCCACCGCCAGCCCCGACGACATCGCCGCCTCCTTCGCGCTCAACGCCTTCGCCCCCGCGTGGCTGATCCGTTTCGCCTGGCCGATCTTCGCGCGCCAGGGCGGCGGGTGCGTCGTCAATGTTTCTTCGGTCGCCGCACACGACCCCTTCCCGGGGCTATTCGCGTACGCCGCGGGCAAAGCCGCGTGCGAATCGATGATCCGCTCGATCCACAACGAACGCGGCGGCCTGGCGATCCGCGCCTTCGCGGTCGCCCCCGGCGCCGTCGAAACACCGCTCCTCCGCGAGTATTTCGACGAGTCCGTCGTGCCGCGCTCCGCCGCGATGACTCCCGACACCGTCGCCAGTGTCATCGCGGACTGCGTCCTCGGCAAGCGCGACAACGACGACGGCGCAACCATCCTCGTGCCCAACGCCGACCACGAACCTGACCCAACATTATAAAACCAGTGCCCAGTGCCCAGTGCCTGATGCCTGCCCCCCCCGAGAGGAGCACCCATGCCCGCCAGTGAAGTCCAGACAGCCGAGATCGTCGCGGCCCTCGCCGCCGCCTACAACGCCGAGATCGAGACCGTCGCCAACTACATCGCCAACAGCGAGCACCTCGACGGCGTGCGCGCCAAGCACATCAAAACCTCCCTCGCCGCCGACGTCGCCGAGGAACTCTCACACGCGCAGCTTCTCGCCAAACGAATAAAAACCATCGGCGGCGCCGTGCCCGGCTCGCAATCACTTAAGTTCTCGCAGACCACGCTCCAGCCCCCGCGCGACACGACTGACGTCCTCTCCGTCATCAAAGGAGTAATCGACGCCGAGCGCGGCGCCATCGCCGGCTACGAGAACATCATCCGCATCACCGACGGCGTGGACCACGTCACCCAGGACCTCGCTATCACCCTCCTCGCCGACGAACAGCAGCACCTCCGCGAGTTCCTCGGCTACCTCAAAGAATACGAAAAGTAATCCCCGCGCATCACGCCAAACCCACGATATGGCGAAACGCAAAATTGTGTTCTTAAATGATCGTGCCACCGAGTTCCGCAGCCCGAACTCGGTGGCACGACACCGCGTGTGGACAACCCCGACAAACAGATCGACACAAAGCGCTTTGACCCCGCGCGCACACTCGCCCCCCAGAGCCGGGCTGCCCCCGGCCCGGCCCGCGATCACCACGCCGTCATGCCGCACTAAAACAGAATCCGCCGACGCTGCACGAGCACAGCGCCGGCGGATATCTAATACTTATCTGACGGATCCGGACAACGCACCTTAGCGCCGGCGACGAGCGAAGATCGCAGAAACTGCGAACAGTGCTGTCATTCCGGGCGCTGGTACAAGAACTGATGGCGCTGCTGTGAACCTGATCGAATCCAACGTGATCTGATCCAGCATCATGATTTCGCCGAGATGATTGATGACTGTGCGGTTCAGAACATCGCCGATTCCGGTAGCGGCGTATTCATAACGACCATCGGATGAGATCGATTGGAGAAACAAATCGACTGGAAACGGGTCGAGGGTGCCGTGTTCTGTATGGATTGTCCAGAATTGGCCCGGGAATGTCTCCACAGCCGTCCAGAAGTTCCACGGGTGAGACGGGCCGAGCGACGCGACATCACCGGAGAACAAATCCGAGACTGCAAAGTTTCCTATAAAATTACCGATATCATCCGCCGTGATCGGCCAATCCCATCCGGGAATAGGATCGCCAGGGAATCCCATCTGAAAGCTACCACCCGATCCAAGCGCATCCTGTCCGGACGATCTCGACTGATCGAATGAAAACAGCACCACACTGCCCTCTTCCATTCGCGTCACGAATGATTCACGCGCAATTTCTGCTGTGATTTGCCAGGCGGCGCCTTCGGAATCGAAGCCGCCAAGTTCGATACGGAATCCGCTCGCCGCCGAGACCGGCGCGCCGATGAATACGGACGCTGTACCCCCAAGCGCGACCGCGCCCCATGCACGCATGGCTTTCATACTTGACATGTCTCAGCCCTTCTTCCCCGTCACGCGGGGAGCATCAGCCGGCATGCTCCCGTGACGGTGACGAGCGGGACGTTCCGGCTCGGCCCGGGGAGGCACGCCGTCGCGCCGGCTCAAACCCCCGCCGGCGGCGACGCCTCACTTCTACCGCGCCGCACGCCGAATCACAACAAAATTTTTCAAAATACGAACAATCCCCCAACTTGGGCGCCCGAATTCTGGCGCCCGGCGTCCCCTACCGCCTGTCGCGCTCTCGTTGCAGGCGGTTGATCTCCGTGCCCACGCGCTGGAACAGGTCTTTCAGATCGACGGTGTCGACCCAGCGCGACATCGCGAGCGCCTCTCGGTCGCGTTCGAGCCGCTCCATCTCGACGAGAGTCGCGCGTACGCGGTTCCAGGCGTTGATTGCTTCGTCCGTGCGCGACTGCCAGTTTCGTCGAGACGAGTCGGTTAGGTTTCCGCCGTAATCGACGAAGTAGTCGTTGTAGCTATAAGGATCGGCGCTCTGTGCCGCGTCGATCGAGGCGCCAAGCCCGCTGTTGAGGCGTCGGAACTTATCGAAGAGAGTCCCCGCCTTGGCCTTGGCGCGTTCCATCTCTGTTCTGCCCGTGGTCCCGCCGCTGCGCCAGCCCTCGGCGCCGAGCGCCGCTGCGAGCGCCACGCCGGACGCGGTTTCGATCGGCCGCGCGAACCCTAGCCGGACCGCGTCCTCCGCGGTCAGCGTCAGGACGGACTTCGCGTCGTCGATCTTCTTCGAGTCCGACGCGCGCACGCCCTTCGGAACCGCCGCCCCGACACGCACTTCTCCGGATTCGTCCACCCACTCCCAGAGTTCCGATGCGCCGAGCACCATCGCGCGGACCACGTCCGGGTTGTGCCCGTTCTTCTCGGCCCGGGCGGCCAGACCGCCGGCGATCGCCGAGTTCATCTTCGCGTCAACCTCGGCCTCGCCGGTCGATTCATCGACGCTGAACACCACCGCCGCCCCGATCGTCGAGCCGGGCGCCATGTGCATCGTCTCGCAAGAAAGCGCCACCCAGATCGACGCGCTGATCGCCTTCTCGATCACCGCGTGGTACGTGAAGTCCGCGGCGCGCTCGTCAAGGATCTTCGCAATATCCTCCGCGGCCCACACGAACCCGCCGTTGCTGTTGATGCGGAACACGATCTCGCGCACGCCCCGACGCTTGGCCCCGTCGAGCGCGTTCGCCACGCCGATCGGGATGATGTCCTCGCCGAACGTCCCCTCGATCGGGATCTCGAGGAACATCGTCTCGCCCGCCCGCGCGCCCGTCGGCTGCCGCGACGCCGGTCGCGCCGGTCGATCGCGCTCCGCGGGCTTTACGCTCGGCGAAGGAACCGCGCCCCCCGGCTTCTTAGGCTCGAAAAAATCATCCGCGACCGGCCCGCGCTCGATCTCCCGAATCTCCGACCGCCGCAGCGTCACCGGCGAACGGATGTTCGACACGATCGTGTCGATCGTCACGCTCGTCGCGGTTTCCTTGACGATCAGGCCGACGAACTCGCGCCCGTCCTTCGTCCTTATCACATCCCCGGCGGCGGCCGCCGAAAACAGACACGCCGCGACCAGGCAGAACACGAGGGGGGCGAATCGTCGCATGGCTTATTCTCCGTCACGGGTTGATCGTGCGCGATCGAACCTTCATAAGATACCGCCCGACCCCGCCGGTTCCAACCATGAACCCCCGCGCCGGCGTGTGAATAGTTCGCAAAGCGTCGCCCCGGGCGCCGACCTATCCTTCCCGCCCGATGTCACTGATCCAGGCCGTCAACCTGTCCCACTCCTTCGGCGCGGACATCGTCCTCGCCGGCGCCACGATCTCGATCGAGCCGGGCGAGCGCATCGGCCTCGTCGGTCGCAACGGGACCGGCAAGAGCACCCTCATGCGCGCCCTCGCCGGCCGATTCCGCGCCGACTCCGGCTCCGTCATGCTCCAGCGGGGCGCCCGCGTCGGCTACCTGGAGCAAGACCCCACGCTGCCCCCGGACGAGGCCCTCCGCGACACCGCCGAGGAAGCGTTCGCCGAACTCCACCGCCTGCACGCCGAACTGCACACCATCTACGACGCCATGGCGACGGCGACCGGCGATGATCTCACGCGCCTGCTGCGCCAGCAGGAACGGCTCGACCGCGCCATCGACGCCGCCGGCGGCTACGCCGTCGACCACATGATCGACGCCACGCTCCACGGCCTGGGCTTCACCGATTCACAGTTTAAAATTAAATGTAAAGACCTCTCCGGCGGGCAGCGCAGCCGGCTCGCGCTAGCGCGCCTGCTCCTCGAAAAGCCCGACCTCATCCTCCTCGACGAGCCGACCAACCACCTCGACATCGCCGGTCGGATCTGGCTCGAGACATTTCTTAAGGACGAGTTCCCCGGCGCCGTAGTCCTGATCAGCCACGACCGCCGGCTTCTTCAGAACGTCGTGACGCGCATCGTCGAGATCGAGGACGGCCGGCTGATCGACTATCCCGGCTCCTACGACGCGTTCCGCAAACTCCGCTTCGAGCGACGCCTGACGCAACGCCGCGCGTTCGACAAGCAGCAGACCGAGTTCCGCCGGCAGGAAGAATACATCCGCAAATATAAGACCGGGCAGCGCGCCAAGGAAGCCCGAGGCAGGCAGAAAAAACTCGAACGCGCCAGGTCCGACTCTATTGAACGCCCGATGGAACTAGATTCGTTCACGCTGCGCCTGCCCAAGGCTCCGCGTTCGGGAGAGCACGTCGTCGTCGCGCGCGGGCTGTCCAAGCGCTACTCAAACCCGATCGACGCCGACACCGGCGCCACGGAAATCGGCGAGAAAATCCTCTTCCACGACCTCGACTTGACCATCGGTCGCGGCGAGCGCTGGGGGATCATTGGGCCTAACGGCGCCGGGAAAACCACGCTCGTCCGGTGCATGCTCGGCGACCTCCCCGCCGACTCCGGATCGGCGCGGCTCGGCTCGAACGTCTCCGTCGGGTACTTCCGCCAAAGCGACGCCGGCATAGACCCCGAGCGGCCCGTCTACCGCTTCTTACAAGACGTCATCCGCAAGGAAAACCCCGACAAGGAACTCACCGAGCAGCAGGCGCGCGACCTCGCCGGAGCGTTCCTGTTCTCCGGCTCGGATCAGGAAAAAGAAATGGGCGTGCTCTCCGGCGGGGAGCGGGGCCGGGCCAGACTCGCCGCCCTGCTCGCCTCCGCCAAAAACCTTCTTATCTTGGACGAACCGACGAACCACCTCGACATCCCTTCCGCCGAGCGCCTCGAAGAAGCGCTCACCATCGAGGGCGGGTACGACGGCACACTCATCCTGATCTCGCACGATCGCGCGCTCATCGACGCGACATGCGACCATCTGATCGTCCTCGACGGTTCCGGCGGCGCCGAGATCGTGATCGGCAATTTCAGCGACTGGCAAGCCAAACAGGACGCGCGCGTCGCAGCGGCGCGCACCGAGCCGACACAGCGCCGCGTCGCAGTTGACAAGCCGAAAACCCAGGAAAAACAGGCGCACGCGGCCAGGCCCGCGCGTCGGACCGGCCCGCTCGCACGGCTCAGCGTCGAAGAGATCGAAGCGCGCATCGAGCAGGTCGAGACGCGCCTGCGCGCCCTCGACAGCGACCTGTCGGACCCGGATATCTGGAAGGACCACGCCCGCGCGAGCGCGCTGACGAGCGAGCGCGACGCGCTCCTCGCCGAACTCGAGCCGCTCGAGCTCGAATGGGGCGCGCGCGCCGAATTCGGCTGACCTTCGCGCTCACACCAGTGGCACTGACGCAAACAGTGGCACGGGCGCAAACAATGGCACGGGCGTCCCGCCCGTGATAATAATACATTTCTGTGCCTGTGCTTGATCCTCGCGCGCCCGCCGCCTACCGTGCCTTGCAATCACCGATGCGCATCAGTTCGCGCTCCATCACCTTCAAAAGAAAGGCATCGGACCATGACCACGAAGACCGACGAACTCAAGCACCGTGTCGCCGCCAAGCGCAAGGATCTCGAAGCCAGGCTCGAACGGCTCCGCGCCGACGCCGCCGGCGCCCGCACCGACGCCGTGAAAAAAACCGAGGACGCCATCCGCAGCCTCGACGACGCCGCCCGGCAGGGCTTCGACAACATCACGGACAAATCCGCCGACGCGATCAACGAACTGCTCAAGCGGTTCTGATCGCCGCGCCCGGGACAGCACAAATTAGGTATTTACAAACGCGGAAGTTCCCGCGCCGGCGGGTTTCAGCCGACCGCTGCGGCGACCTTTCTCGCCGCGTCCGCGAGATCGGTCGCGGGCTGCATTGTCGGGATGTCGCCCTTGGCGTGTTCGAGGATGCGCCGGCCTTCCTCGACGTTCGTCCCTTCCAGGCGTACGACCAGCGGGACTGTGAAGCCGACCTCTTTCGCGGCGTTGACGATCGCCTGCGCGATCACGTCGCAGCGCATGATCCCGCCGAAGATGTTGACGAGCACGCCCTTGACTGCGGCGTCCGAGAGGATGATGCGGAAGCCCTCGGTGACGGCCTCCTCGGTCGCCGAACCGCCGACGTCGAGGAAGTTGGCAGGCTCCCCGCCCTCGTGCTTGATGATGTCCATGGTCGCCATCGCAAGCCCGGCGCCGTTGACCAGGCACCCGATGTTCCCGTCGAGCGCGATGTAACTAAGCCCGAACCGCTGGGCCCGGAGCTCCATCGGGTTTTCCTCGGTCGGGTCGAACATCGCGGCGATTTTTTTCTGCCTGAAGGTCGCGTTGTCGTCGAAGTTGAACTTCGCGTCGATCGCCAGCACCTGCCCGTCCGGGTGGTCGCTGGTCACGGGGGTGACGATCAGCGGGTTGATCTCTGCGAGCGAGCAGTCGAGCCGGGCGAAAGTCTCGGCGAGAGCGAGCATGATCTTCACCGCCTGGCTGACCTGCCGACCCGTGAAGCCGAGCGTGAACGCGACGCGCCGCGCCTGATGAGGCTGGAGGCCCATCAGCGGATGGATCGGCTCCTTGATGATCGCGTCGGGGTTTTCCTCGGCGACCTTCTCGATCTCGACGCCGCCCTCGGCGGACGCGATGAGCACGTTACGCCGGGTCGCGCGATCGGTCGTGATCGCAAGGTAATATTCCTTTTCGATGTCCACGCCCGCGGCGATCAGCAATCTGCGGACCTCAAGCCCTTCGGGCGGGGTCTGCGGCGAGACCATCCGGTGCGTCAGCATGAACCGGGCGGCGTCGGCGGCCTCCTCCGGGCTGCGCACGAGTTTCACGAACCCGGCCTTGCCGCGCCCGCCCGCGTGCACCTGAGCCTTGACCACCGCGAGGCTGGTCCCGCCCTCGGCGGCGACCGCTTTGTACGCACCCGCGGCATCCTCAACGGATTCGATCACCCGCCCGGGTGGGACAGGGACGCCGGCTTCGGCGAGCAGTTCGCGGGCCTGATGCTCGTGGACTTTCATCGGGGACTCCTGTGGGGAACGCGCGCGGCGCGATGACGCCGCGATGATACAGCAAAGCCCAGGGATGAAATCCCTGGGCCGAGGTGTTCTGACGATCTAAGACGAAACGATGTCCGATCGTCGATCAGCGTTTGGCGGCGACGTTCACGAGCCGCCCGTGCCGACGCTTGGAGTTGATAATCTTTCGGCCCAGACGCGTGCGCATCCGGACTCGGAACCCGATGCTGCGCACTCGCTTGATCCGGCTGTTTCGGCGTGGGTAATGCATGGCGGCGTCCCGTTCTGATCCGACTGCGCCCGGACGACCGGCCCGGGCGAGCGGGGCAGTATAGCGGCCGTCCCGCCGGGCGCCGAGCCGGGCGTTCGCGGGGGTCGCCCCGGTTCTGCCGCGTCGAGCGATCAGATTTATGAACTTTCGAGATTCTGGCTTGGAGAACCCGGCCGATCGGCTTAGACTCGGCGTGTCTCGAATGGTCTCCGGGCCGGACGCCCGCCGACCGGGACGCCTGTGCTTGGACGCCGTCATCCCGGGCCTAGCGCCCGCCCGACCGCGGACGGCGACCAAGCACCCGCGTCCGACGAGTTTCCCCTGCCGCCGGGACGATCGCCCCAGCGACGGGTGTCACGTTGGAACGCGCCCGCCCGATCACCCGGCGGGTCGCGGAGTTGGGTGCGCCATGCCGGACGAAATCACGGAACGTTCACTCGAAGCGGTGCAGGAAGCCGTCGGCAGGCGCTTCCGCGACGGATCAATCCTCCGCGAGGCGTTGACGCACGCCTCCTCCGCCGACAGCCGGACCCTATCTAACGAAAGGCTCGAGTTCCTCGGCGACGCGGTGCTCGGGCTGGTGGTCTGCGAGGAACTCCACCGCCGATTCCCCGACGCCCTCGAAGGCGAACTTACAAAGATCAAGTCCAGCGTAGTATCAAGAAAGACCTGCGCCGAGATCATCGCCGCGATGGGGCTGGACGAGCATCTGCTGCTGGGAAAGGGGATGCTGCACCACGCGACTCTGCCGTCGTCGGTGTCGGCGGCGATGCTCGAGTCGCTCGTCGGGGCGATCTATCTCGACGCGGGGGCGCACGACGGCGGGCTTATCGCGGTGCGTGACTTTCTCATGCCGTTGATCGAGCCGTTGATCCGTGACGCCGCGGAGTGCGGGCATCAGCAGAACTTCAAGTCCGTCCTCCAGCAGCACGCGCAGGATCGGCTAGGCGTAGTCCCGGCGTACGTCCTCCTCGACGAGCAGGGGCCCGACCACGCCAAATGTTTCGAGGTCTGCGTGCAACTCGGCGTCGATCGTTATGAATCGGCATGGGGGCAGTCGAAAAAGGACGCCGAACAGCTGGCTGCGCTGCACGCGCTGACCGCACTCGGGGTCGTCGAGCGCGACGACGCCGGGATTCTTCGGCTGGTCGAAGCCGACACGGCGTTCGCCGATCATACGCTCGGCGAAGACGGGGCCGAGCCGGCGTCTGGCGTGTGATCGGCGCCGACCTCGAACATCACTCGCGCGCGGGATCAAACCCGAGCCAGCGCGTCAGCGACACCAATGCCCGGCCCGGCTCGATCTGACCGGGCATCATCGGCCTCGGCCAGGTTCGGCGGTCGCCCGCGTCGTCAAGGCGCTCCAGCGCGATGCGCACCACGCCCGGCGGCTCGATCGCCCGCTCCGGCAAGTCGATCACGCACGACCAGCGATCGCCGCGACGCGATATAACAATCGGCGTCCGAGGCGCCGAAACCTCCGGCTGCTCCATAAGTTCATCAAATATAAATCCGCGGGCGTCGGCGACGAGCGCCGCGAACGGGCGCCCCGTCGGGCCGAGCCACAGCCTCACT
Organism: Phycisphaeraceae bacterium; assembly: GCA_039794205.1. Classification (GTDB taxonomy): domain Bacteria; phylum Planctomycetota; class Phycisphaerae; order Phycisphaerales; family UBA1924; genus J020. Next base: position 175,886 of record JBDIVU010000006.1, on the reverse strand, counting down.
CGATCACCCGGCGGCGGCTCCGGCGGAGTCCGGCATTCGATGTAGATCTCCCACGCCCCCCCGACACGCCGACGCAGCAGCGCCAGCGTCGCGCGATCGCCGCCCGCGACGACCGGGCTGCCCGCACGCCAGGTTTCGAGAGACCATGGCTCGAGCGCCGGCCCGACGCGGAAGCCCGGCGGCCCGGCGTCGAGGGCACGTCCCGCAGCCGAGAGAACCACGCTCGAGCCGAGGTGCTCGACCGTGATCGATGCGGCTCCCGGTTCGATCGGCGCCGACGCCGCGACGATCGCTGGTGAGTACGGCGCGACCGAGAGCCTCGGCCCGGGAGCGCCGGCGCCGTCGAGCGTCGCCTGCGCGATCCCCCCACGCCCGCTGAAATCGACGATCCCCGCCCGCGTGAGGACCACCCCCGCCCCGGGCGCCGACAGGCCCGCGTCGTCAATCACCCACGCCAGGAACTCGGCGCCCTCGGCCAGCCAGGCCCGCACTCGAGCCGCTGCGTCGGTGTCGCTGAGCGAACTGTTGAGGAGGTCTTCGAGCATGATGTCCAGGCCGGTGTCCGCGCGCGGGGGGGTCCACGCGGGGATCGCCACGCCGTCGGGCGTAGTGACGATCAACGTCAGCCGGGCGAGCAGGTCCGCCGCCAGCCCAGCGTCGATCCGTTCGAGCCGACCGAGCGCGAGCCGCCAGCGGACCTCGATCGACCGCGCCACAGCGGCGACCGCCACCCCCGTCGGCCGAGTCGCCCGGATCCGCTCGGCGATCGACGAAAGCCCGGCGCGTTCTAGCCGATCCGCCAGCAGCAGACCCCGCCAGCGGATCGACGGGTCTTCAAGCCCGGGCTGCAACGCTGCGAACAGCCCCACGATCGCGCCGGGAGAATCGACGCCCAACGGCGTCGGCGTCCCCGCTGCCAGCCGAGCCGCGGAATCCGGATCGGGCGCGCCCCTCCTGTCTAGCGGGACCGTGGCGCCCGCGATCCGCAGCACCGCCCCGCCCGCCGCGGGGATCGGCTCGACTATCGCGACGTCGATCGAGTGTCTGAACCGCGACCGTTCAGATCGGGTTTCACTTTGTTCCGCCCGAACAACCCCTGCGGCCCAGCGCCTCGCGTGCCCGAGCCAGTTCGGCGGGCCGATCGGATCACCTATGTAGAGCCGATGCACTTCCCCGCGCAGCCTCGTCCCGTCGTCGAGTTCCGCCGGGATCACCCGACCGGCGGGGTCCGGGCCGGGAATCGGATTGAGAAAAAGCACGATCGGCTCGCCCGCGACCGCGATCGGCCTGGCCTCGGCGACGCTGATCGCGCCGAACGCCGCAGCCGCGTCGTCGCCCGCGATCGGCCGACCGCCCGCCGAGCACCCGACCGCCGCGAGGGTCAACAGCGTCGCGCCGACGAAGCCGATCTTCCCCCGCGCTGCGGGACTTGATCCCGGCGCCCGATCGGTCGATGCAACCATCCGTGAACCCGGGCGCCGCGCGGGCGCCGTATCAAGGAGCCTCCCCATGATCACGATCGAGCCTAACGGCATGGTGCGTTTCAGGGTGTACGTCCGCCACGCCGACCGGGTCCAGATCGTCGGCGGGTTCACCGGCTGGACCGCCCGGCCGATCGAAATGCACCACACCGGCGAGGGCTGGTGGGTAGCCGACGCCGACCTCACGCCCGGCGACTGGAGATTCCGCTACCTGATCGACGGCTGGCGCTGGGCGACCGACTTCGCCGCCCACGGGATCGAGCATAACGCCTTCGGCACGTACGACTCCTGCCTCCGCCTCGCCGCCCGCAACCGACGCGCAGCCTGATCCGATCCGGCGAATCAGCCGCTTCGGCCCGACCGCTAAACTCGCAAGACGAAGCCCCGGACCAGTCGCACGCGAGCATCCGCATGTTGACCGCGATCCTCATATTCATCGGCGCCGGGGTCGGCGGTGTCGTGCGTTACGCCGTCGGACTGTGGGTCAGCGGGCATAACTTCGGCGGACTCCCGCTCGGCACGCTCATCGTCAACGTCGTCGGCTGCGCCGGCATCGGGTTCGCAGCAGCGATCTTCGCCGCAGCCACCGGCGTGCGCGAAGAGCACCGCCTCGCCGTGACCGTCGGCGTCCTCGGCGGGTTCACCACCTACTCCGCGTTCGGCTACGAAACGCTCATGCTCCTCACGGACCGGCGCTGGACGCTCGCAGCGCTCAACGTGCTCCTCGTCAACGCGCTCGGGCTTGCAGCAGTGTGGATCGGCGCTCGCATCGCCGACCGGTTCTTCGTCAACTGAGCCGGCCACGACGGTCTATCAGTCCCCCGCTGCGCTGAAGAACGCTGCGCGCAGTTCCCCGATCTCCACGCGCTCCCGCGCGCCCGCCGCCAAGATCGTCAGCCCGTCGGCGCCCGGCCAGGCCCGCCCGATCTTCCTCACGCTGGCGCCCGCGCTCTCGAGCGCCGCTGCAGCCCTGTTCTCGTCCGCGACCTCGAGTACGTACCGCGCGGGACGCTCTGCGAACGGCTCGTCGAGTTCGATCTCGGCGCCGGCGTCGCCCGCCGCGAGGACCATCTCCGCGACCGCGACCGCGACGCCGCCCTCGCTCGCGTCGTGCGCCGCGAGCGCCCCGCCGCGTGCGATAAGCCCATGCACAGCGTGCGCGACGCAAGCCCTGCCGGCGGGTTTGTCCCCCTCCGCTTCGCCCGGCTCAACCAGCAGCAGCGCCGTGTCTGACCCGGCCGCGCCGGCTTTCATATCCATCGTCACGCAGCGCGCGACATCAGGCACGATCCCCACGCCGGTGATCAGCAGCGTCGGCGGGATCTCGATCGTCTCGCCGGCCTCCGTCACGAACTGATTGTTAAGTGAGTCCTTCCCGCTTATGAACGGAGTGCGATAGGCCTTCGCGGCGTCGTAGCAACCCTCCGCGGCCCGCACCAGCGACGCGAGATTCTCCGGCTTCCTGCAACTCGGCCAGCAGAAGTTGTCCAGGATCGCTATCCGCGACGGGTCCGCGCCAACGCAAACAAGATTGCGCACGCACTCGTCCACCGCGTCGAGGGCCGCGATGTAAGGATCCCCGCCCGCAGCGGGGTCGCCCGCCGGGACAGCCAACCCCTGCGATATCGCCAGCCCGCGCGACGATCCGGGGACCGGACGCACCACCGCAGCGTCGCTAGGCCCGTCGCCCGACCCATCCCCCACCGGCCCCGCCAGCGGCTTGACGATCGTCCCTCCCTGCACCTCGTGGTCGTACTGATTTATTATCCACCGCTTAGATGCAATATTAGGATGCGCGAGCAGCGCCAGCAGTGTCTCACGCACCGACAACCCCAGCGGCACGGGCGTCCCGCCCGTGCGAACTCCTGCCTCTGAACCACCTACCCCCCGCCCCGGCGCCCATACCGCCTCGCGTGTCTCGCGCGGCAGCCCGTCGTGCAGGAACTCCATGCTCATCCTGCCGACCTCTTCGCCGTAATATTTTAATATCAGTTCCCGCCCCGGCGTGCCGAACATCCCCAGCGCCGCCAGTTCCACCCCTTCCTCCTCGCAGATCTCCCGCAGCGACGCGAGCCGATCGGCCGGGACCGCCAGCACCATCCGCTCCTGCGCCTCGCTGATCCATATCTCGCTGTACGTCAGCCCCTCATACTTCAGCGGCGCCCGATCCAGATGCACCTCGGCGCCCAGCGCTTCGCCCATCTCCCCCACCGCGCTCGAAAAACCCCCGGCGCCGCAATCCGTGATCGCAGAATACAACGGCTCGCCGGCGAAGTCCCGCGCACGCAGGATCGCATCTAGCAGTTTCTTTTCTTCAATCGGGTTCCCGATCTGCACCGCGTGCGCAAACTCGTCCGCGTGAGTGTCCGTAAGTTCGGCGCTGCTGAACGTGGCGCCGTGGATCCCGTCCCGGCCCGTCCTGCCGCCCAGCGCGACGATCAGATCGCCCGACCGCGCCGCCCCCGCGATCCTGTCGCGCGGCATCACCCCGACACACCCGCAATACACCAGCGGGTTCCCCACATATCTGTCATCGAAGAACACGCCGCCCGACACCGTGGGGATGCCCATCCGGTTGCCGTAGTCGCGCACGCCCGCGACAACCTGCTTCAGCACACGCGCCGGATGCAGGCACCCCGTCGGCAATGTCGAATCACTAAAAGAATCCGGGTATGCGACGCAGAAAACATCGGTGTTGGCGATAGGTTTGGCAGCCAGCCCGGTCCCGATGATGTCGCGGATGCACCCGCCGACGCCGGTCGCCGCGCCGCCGTAGGGTTCGATCGCGCTCGGGTGGTTGTGCGTCTCGACCTTAACACACACCGCGTGCTCATCGTCAAACTCGATGATCCCGGCGTTGTCCACGAACACGCTGAGCGTCCAGCCGACGCCCTCCGCGATCAGTTCGTGCGTCGCCGCCGCGACCGTCGAGCGCAGCAGGTTCTCGATCTTCACGGACCCGTCGGGCAGGACGGTATGCCCCGGGCGGTTCGAGAAGTCGATGGTGTCCCCCGCCGGCCCGCGATAGATAATATCCGACTTAAGTGTTTTGTGGACGCAATGCTCGGACCAGGTCTGCGCCAGTGTCTCAAGTTCGATGTCGGTCGGGTCGCATTGGGCTTCGCGGTAATGATCGCGGATCGCGCGCATCTCAACCGGCGAAAGAAAGAGATGCCCGTCCCGGCTCAGCCGATCCAGCCCGGCGTCGTCGAGATCGCGGATCGGGACGCGCGTCAGCAAGAACGGCCGAGGCTCGCCGCGCGGGAAATCATCGGGAAAATAAGGCTCGACGTGGACACCCTGAATCACCGGGTTATAAAGAAGCCGCTCGGCGAGCCGCCGGGCATCGGCGTGCTCCACACCGACGAGGTCGTACCTCCAGCCGGTGGAAGCGCGAACCCCGCCGGCGCCGACGAGTTCGCGGACCGCGTCGGCGACGGTCTGCGCCGGCGGGTCCATCACGCCCGGCAGCGGATGGATCTCGATGACCTCCGACCCGTGCGCCGCCGGCTCGGCGCCGAGCGTCGCGCTCTCAAGCACGGGGTCGGCGAGCAGTTCCCGCGCGATCCGTTCCGCGTCGCCCGCGTTCAGATTCGCGTGAATCAGGTACACGCGCGCGATGGCCACGCTTTGCAGCGGCACGCCGATCGCTGCGGCTTCACGGATGAGCCTCGCGGCGCGGGGATCCTCGGCGCCGGGCCTGACTCGGACTTCAAATCGGTGCATGCGCGCGGGCGAGTCCGCCGCTGCGCGTGAGATGGTCGCCGCCGGTTCGTTCATGCGCCGATTCTAGCGATCGCGGGATGATCCACCCCGCCCCCGCACGCGCCCCGACCGGCGGGCGCCGTCTGAGGAAACATTCGATTGATTTACGTTTGACCGTGCGGATTCTCCGCCGCGCCGTCCGGGCGGAGATCGGCTCCGAGCCGGACTACTTCCTCGCGCAGCCGATGTATCGCGGCCTCCGCGCCGTCGGCCAGCAGTTCTCCGCTGTCGATCGGCTCGCCGAACGCGACGCGCAACCTCCGAAATAGTTTCGGCGTTCGCCGACCCCGCGGCCAGGCCTCGAACGCCCCGCCGATCGCGACCGGCACCACCGGGCACGACGCCCGCTTGAGCAGCAGCGCCACACCGGGCTTGAACTCGCCGACGCCCCCGTCCGCCGTGCGCGTCCCCTCGGGAAAAATCAGCACGATCTCCCCCGCCTCAAGCAGCGCCAGCGCCCGTCGCACCGCCTCCAGATCCGGCCTGCCGCCCTCGCGCACCGGGAACGCGCCGAGAGCGAGAATCACCCATCTCAGCGCCCGAGGCTCGAACAGCCCCTCCCGCGCCATCGAATGAAACCGACGCCGAAGCCACACGCCTATCAACGGCGGATCGAGATACGACTGATGGTTGGCCACGAGAAGCACGCCGCCCGATCGGGGCACGCGGTCGCGCCCCGTCACGCGGACGGGCAGAGCCGTGCGAAAAATAATATATACGATGATCTTGCACGTCGCGTAGAACAGCCGCTGCACGAGCGTCGGCCCGGCCGCGCCCAGTCGCTCACCCACGGCCGTCCCCGCAGACTCCCTCCAGCACGCCCGGCCGAACCCGCTCGCGCACCGTTTTTTCAAGCCGATCCAGCACCTCGCCGAACCCGAGAGCCGAGGTGTCCACGTCGACCGATCCCCGCGGGCGGACCAGAGGGCCGACCGCGCGCGCGGCGTCACGCTCGTCGCGGGTGATCAGGTCGCGCTCGATCGCCGCGACATCCGCCCGGCGCCCGGCTTCTTCGATCTGCCGGGCGCGACGCTCGGCCCGGACGCGCGGCGAGGCGTGCAGATAAAACTTTACATCTGCGTAGGGGAACACGACGGAGCCTTGATCTCGCCCCTCGGTGACAAGCCGGGGATGCTTCGCGCCGATCGCCCGCTGCCGCGCGACCATCACTTCGCGCAGCTGCGCCTGCGCCGCCAGTTTCGATATCAGCGACGCCACGTCCCCCTCGCGCAGCCGATCCGTCATCGGCGCGCCGAACGCGTAGATCGTCGGCGGGTCGGTGGTCCAGTCGAAGTGCAGATCCGCGTCCGCCACGGCCCGCGACACCGCCGGCTCGTCGTCGGGATCGATCCCGCGGTCGATGACGAGCGCAGTCGCGGCCCGGTACATCGCGCCGGTGTCGAGAAACTCAAGCCCGAGCCGGCGCGCCAGTTCGCGCCCGACGGTGCTCTTGCCCGTCCCGGCAGGCCCGTCGATCGTCACGATCACGCTCGGCGGCGTCACGCGCGAGCCTCCTCGAAGATCCGGACGAGTTCGTCGCGCGTCCGCATGACACCCTCTTTAGGATCCCCGGCGCCGCGATAGTCGATCGCCAGTGTCGCGTCGTAGCCGATCTCGACGAGCGCCCGCACCGCGGGTTCGAGATCGTACGCGGCGTGCCGACCTGATCCGGAGAACTCCGAAGTCGCGGCGAGCACCACCGGCGCGTAAGGCGCGAGCCGCCGTAGGTGATGCTCCAAATCCCCCGTCGCCGACGCGGACTCGAAATCCGGCAGCGTCCCCAGTCGGAACCCGCCGACACGTTTGATAAGTTCCGTCACACGGTCCGGCGTGCTCGTCAGACCTTCCGCGGGGCGTATAAGAAGATTGATGCCCAGCCGATCCGCGCTCTCCATCGCCCGGCGGACCGAATCGACGGCTTCGCCGAACGCCGCGTCCGTGTCCGGCGCGAAGATCGACACCCCCGCAGCGCTGCACCCGAGCCGATCCGCCGCGTAGAGCACCTTTGAAACGCGCTGGATCGCCTCTTCGCGGCGGCGCGGATCTATGAGGCGCAACGGCGCCTGCTCATATAGAAGCAGCGCCGGGCACGAAGCCTTGTCCGCGGCGTGCCGGAGCGCGTCGAGAGTCGCGAGGCTCGCCCCGACGAGCGCATCGGTCGGGACCGCCACCCCGAACAGCCCGAGTTCCTCCCGCGCGACACGGGGCACATCTTCGAGCGTGAGCGACGCCCGCCGACCCGTGAGCATCGAACGCAACGAACTGACCGCGAGAATCTGAAGCATGAGGGGCGCCGAATCCGAGTCCGCCAACTCTACCGCCAAGCGTGCGATCCCGCCCCGGCGCTCAGCCCGTCGCCGATCGCGGTAGGATGCCCGACCGCGCGGCGCCCGCGGCGTCGCGGATGATCGAGTCATACCCCAAACGCCACAGACCCGAGGCCGCACGATGACACCCCCTTCCGACCGCCGATACTCAGAATCCCACGAATGGCACAAACTCGACGGCGACACGCTGACGCTCGGCGTGACCAAGTTCGCCGTCGACGAACTCACCGACATCACCTATGTCGAGATGAAGCCCGCGGGCACAACGATCAAGCCCGGCGGGTCGGTCGGCGAGATCGAATCCGTCAAGGCGACCGCCGACGTCTACTCAGCCCTGGGCGGGGAGATCGTCGAGGTCAACCCGCGTCTCGCCGACGACCCCTCGGTGCTCAACACCGACCCCTTCGACGCCGGCTGGCTCGTGAAGATCAAAGTCGCCGACACCGGCCCGATCGAATCGCTCATGGACGCCGAGACCTACGCCTCGAAGCATTCGTGACGACAAGCATCGCATGATCCAGCGATCGAAGGTTCAGTGGCACGGGCGTCTCGCCCGTGCTGAAAACAAACCAGTGGCACGGGCGTCTAGCCCGTGCGAATTAAATCAGTTGCACAAGCCTCCCGCCCGTCATTCCTACTGAAACCCTGGCCTTCCCTTCGCTCAGGCCGAGCGTCAATACATCTGTTCAGAGGTGAAACAAATCGACGCCAGACGCTCTAATATTGCGGCACCGTCAGCGCACGGGCGAGACGCACGTGCCACTATTCGCGCCAGTGCCACTATTAGCGCCTGTGCCGCTTCGCCCGGAGAATCGCTGGTCGTGACTGCGCTAAGGCCAGGCGTAAGAGATATTCACGCTCTTTCCGATCTCTGCGACCGCTGCGCCTCTGCGGTGAACCCCGGCCACACCCCTCACCCCCGGCGGTCGGCGTGATCCGCTGCGTCGCGGTTCACAAGTCGTACCGACTCGGCGCCGAGTCCGTCCCGGCGTTGCGCGGGCTTGATCTGCGCATCGACGAGCCGGGCTTCGAAGCCGTCATGGGGCCTTCGGGCAGCGGCAAGTCGACACTCCTGCACCTGCTCGCAGCCCTAGACACGCCCGACTCCGGCGAAGTCCACATCGCCGGCGCCCGCATAGACACACTCGACGACCGCGCCCTCACGCGCTTCCGACGCCGGGAGATCGGCCTGATCTTCCAGCGCTTCAATCTCCTGCCGACGCTCACCGCGCGCGAGAACGTCGAACTCCCCGCCCTGCTCGCCGGCGAAAAACCCGCCGACGCCCGCCGAAGAAGCCGCGAACTCCTCGACAGACTCGGGCTTGGCGCCCGGCTCGAACATCGGCCCGAAGCCCTCTCCGGCGGCGAACAGCAGCGCGTCGCCATCGCCCGCGCGCTCTATTTCCAGCCACCCGTAATACTCGCCGACGAACCCACCGGCGCGCTCGACTCCGCGGCCAGCGACACGCTCTGGCGCCTGCTGGGTGAGATCGCCGCCGAGCGCGCGGTTCTCGTTCTTATGGTCACGCACGAACCCGCCGCCGCCGCTCACTGCCGACGTGTGCACGTGCTCGGCGACGGCGTAATCCTCGGCTCATTCGACACGGAAGGACTCGATGCAAGCGGTGTGGCGGCTCGCTATCAACGCACTGGCCGGTAGACGCTTCCGCGCCTCGCTGCTCGTCGCCGCAGTCGCGTGCAGCGCCGCGCTGATCGTCGCGATCACCTGCGGCGTAGCCTCGGTCAACGCCACTCTGCGCGGACGGATCGCCGCGACCGTCGGAGTCGCCGACGTCCGAATCGCGCCGCTCGGCGAAGGCTCCATCGAAGACGCCGTGCTTATCCGCGCACGCGAATCGCCCGCCGTCGCGCGCACTCTACCCCGCGCGCTCGGCCCCATCACACTTACGAATGGAGGTATCGAGGTCGTCGCCAGCGCCGACGGGGTCGATTTCGCCGCCGAGTTCGCCGCGCGACCGTTGGATCTTCTCTCCGGCCGACCGCCCCGCGCGCCCGATGAGATCGCCGTCGAAGAGCGCATCGCCGCGGATCTCGGCATAACCGTCGGCGACTCAGTCCGCCCGTTCTCATATTTCGGCGGGCCGGACACCATGACCGTCACCGGCGTCATCGCCAAGCCGCCGTTCGCGGAACTCCTCCGCCCGCGCGCTGTCCTCGATCGGGCCACGTTTGGCGATATCCTCGGCGAACCCGGCGCGCTCCGAGTCATCGACATCATCCTCAAGCCCGGCGCCGACCCCGCCGACTTCGCCGATCAGTTCGGCGCCGATCTCCCCGCCGGACTCGTCGTTCAACCCACCGAACGCATCACGTCCGGCATCGACCGCAACATCCGCGCGCAACAGATCGGCCTCGTCGTAGTCTCGATCATCGGCTTCCTCGCCGCCGCCCTCATCATCCTCACAGGTCTGGCGACCGACGTCGCGCAACGGCAGCGCGAACTCGCCATCGTCCGCAGTGTCGGCGGCTCAAAGTCACAGGTCGCGGGGGCGCAACTCACCATCGGCGCGATCATCGGCGGCGTCGGCGCAAGCATCGGCGTCCCCGCGGGAATATTCATCGCGCTCGTCGGCGTCACGATCTTCCGCGAGCACCTCACCGCCGGACTCGTCATCCCGCGCGCCGGCGTGTCGCTCGCCGCGTTCGGCGCGCTTGCGACCGGGATCCTCGGCGCCGCGTGGCCGGCGATCCTCGCCTCGCGCGTCTCGCCGCTGCAAGCGATGGCTTCACGCGCCGCGCCGCGCTCACGCCGACCCGTGCTCATCTCGCTCGCAGCCGGGCTCACGCTCATACTCGCTGCGTTCGTTTTGATGGCTGCCGCCGACACGCCCGACCGCGCGTTCTGGACTTACATCCTCGGCGGAGTCCAGGGAATGTTCATCGGTTATTTCCTCCTCGGCGCGCCCACAGTGCTGCTCGTCGCGCGCGTCATCGGCCCGCCGATCGCAAGGCTCATGCGCGTTCCCGCCGCGCTCATCGCCGAAACTTTCGCGGTAAGCCCGTTCCGTTACGGCATGACGGCCTCATCGCTGATGGTCGGGCTGGCGATGATGACCACAATCTGGACCGCCGGCGGCGCGCTCGTCGGACAATGGCTCGGAGCCGTCGACTTCCCCGACGCCTTCGTCCACGGCTGGTTCGGACTCAAACCCGCCGACCGCGAGAAAATCGACCGGCTCCCATTCGTCACACGCTCCAACGCCGTCACCATCATCGACGTTGACGACGCCGGGGTCTTCGGCGTCACCGGCCTTCAGGATCTATCAACTTCTTTTGTAGCCTTCGAGCCGGAGCCTTTCTTCGCCATGACACGTCTCGCCTGGCTCGACGGCGATCCCGAGACCGCCATCCCCCGCCTCAAAGCCGGCGGCGCCGTGCTCGTCGCGAAGGAGTTCCGCGTCGCGCGAGGCCTCGGCGTCGGCGACACTCTCACCATCAATATCCCCGAGCGCGCCGGCACAACACCGGTCACCTTCGACATCGTCGGCGTCATAACCTCACCGGGCCTCGAACTCGCCGGCAAGTTCTTCGACATCGGCAAGCAGTTCCGAAGCCAGGCCGTCTCCGCCGTCTTCGGAACACGCGATGATCTTATAAAATATTTCGGCGTCGAAACCGTCACGCTCGTGCAGGTTGATCTCGACGACTCGCTGGACGACGATGAAGCGGTGCGCCGGCTGCGCCGAGCGTTCGCGGGTTCGAGCGTGTCCGTCGGGTCAGGCCGCGAGATCAAAGCAACCGTCGAGAACATCGCCACCGGCGCGTTCCTCGTGATGAGCAGCGTCGCCGTCGCCGCGATCCTGATCGCGTGTCTCGGCGTGGGCAATGTGATAGTCGCCGGGATCGACGCGCGACGATTCGAGTTCGGCGTGCTCCGCGCCGTCGGCGCCGAGGGTCGGTTGCTCGGCCGGCTCGTGCTGATCGAGGCGCTGGTGATGGCGCTCGCCGCGGGCCTGCTCGGGACGGCGCTGGGGCTACAGGCGGCGTGGAGCGAACTGACCCTCTACCGCCGGATCGCCGGGCTTGACCTCGCGCTCGAGCCGCCGTTCCGCGCGATCGCGATCGGCTGGACGATCGTGCTGCTTCTGGCGCTGGCGACCGCGTTCGCACCAGCGCGGCGCCTCGCGAAGCGCCCGCCCCGCGAACTGCTCGCACAGCCGGAATAGACTGACATACATTTACATTTGATCGCGCAGCGTATACCCTAGCCGGGCGCGGATAGCAGTACGGGCGCGAATGGTGGCACGGGCGTCTCGCCCGTGCGCTTACGATATTGTTTCACTATTACAATCAACGACCGGGCCGGGGGCGGCCCGGCCGGGGATCCGGGGTGGCCGGGCTCTCCGAGCCGGGTTGTTGAGTGTGACTTGCAGACAGCGTCTCCGGCCCGGGGATAAATCACTGGGCTTTGGCGGCTCGCGCGCAACAGCGCGAAACGCGCGCAGCACCGTTCGCCCCTCACCCCGGCCCTCTCCCGGGGGGAGAGGGGGTCCGATCAGCCGCGGCGGGCGCGAAGCCGGCCTTCTATCTCGATCTCGAGCTCCGCCCAGTTGGACACGGCGAGGTCCGGGCCGGCTTCGACCGCCTCGCGCGATGCGATCTTCTCCTCGACCCGGCGGCATGCGGTGAAGACCGTCGAGTGCGTCGGCCGGCCGAGCGCCTCGGCGATCTCCTGAAAACTCCGGCCCGCGATCTTCCGCGCCAGGTGCGAAGCCATCGAGCGGGCCACGACCACACGCCGCCGACGTGTAGCGCCGAGCATCTCGGGGACAGTCACGCCCAGGGCGTCCGCGGTGATCTCGACGATCGCCTCAACGCGCACCGGCTTCATCGGGCGCGGCGCGAAACCCGGCCCCAGCGCCGCCCGCACCGCGCCCGCGTCGAGAATCGGTCCGAACGATCGGCCCATCGGGAGCAGCGTGCAGACCGCGTGGAGTTTCTTAATAACGCCGTCGATCTCGCGGGCTGAACCCGGGCAACGCTCGGCGATCAGCCTCGCGGCGTCTTCGGTCAGCGCCAGCCCGCTGCGCTTGGCGAGCGCCGCGACGAGCCGCGGGCGGGTGGCGGCGTCGGGGATGCGCATCTCGGCGACGACGCCCGCGCTGAACCTCGACACCAGTTCGCGCGAGAACCGCCCGATCTTCGCCGGCGCGTCGTCCGAAGCCACCGCGACGCGGGCCCCGTTGAGATCCATCTGATCGAATGTGTGCAGGAACTCCGTCTGCGTGTGCGTCTTGTTCGCGAGGAAGTGCACGTCGTCGAGGCAGAGCAGATCAAGCCCGCGGTGGCGGGCGCGGAAGGCGTCGACCTCGCCGCGTTTGAGGGCGGTCAGGTATGCGTTGGTGAACGCCTCGCCGGTGGTGTAGAGGACGCGGGCGCCGGGGTTCAGCCGGGCGAATCGTTCGGCGAGTCCTTTGAGGAGGTGGGTCTTGCCCACGCCGCAATCCCCATGAAGGAAGAGCACTCCGAGGGCCGCGGCGTGCTCGGGATCGGCGAGGGCGACCGCGGCGCGATACGCCAACTCGTTGCACGCGCCGACGACGAAAGTTTCGAGCGTGCGGTCGATGTCCTCGCGCTGCGACGGCGCGGGCCGACGCCGACGGCTCGAGGCGGGAGCGCGGTCCGCGCCCCGGCGTGCGGTCGCGGCCGCCGCGGTCTGGATAGCGCCGGGCGATCGCGCCTCGCCGGCCGGCCGCGCGACGAACGTCACCGGGCGCGAATCATCGCCGAGGGCCTCGAGCGCGGCCTCGCGCACGTCTGTCCCGAAGCGCCGGCTCAGCCGTTCTGCTGCGAAGTCGCTCGCGGCGAGAACACGCACCGCGTCGGCGTCGATGACGACCTCGACTATGCCCGCGAAGAACCGCCGGTACGCGTCGGCGCCGACACGCCGCTCGATGGAGCGGAGCACGGGAGCATCGGGCGTGATTGTCTGGTCACGCCGATCCTCGTCCCGGAGTTGTGTTCCCGTTGCGATTTCAGCGACCGAACCCGCCGCGCTGATCGTCATGGTGCTCACGTGGACGCCTTTCCCGGATGCCGACCGCGCTCGCGTTCCACGCGGCGCCCCTGCCTCGACGAATCCGTTCACCGCGGGTGCGTGCCCCGAAAGACCCAGCGGCTACCCCCCCGGGCGCAGCGATCGCGCCCGCCGATCGTCGCCCGGTTCGACCGGACAACGCCGACGCTGAAAAGGCCTCAGCGTTCGAGGATCGGAATCAGCCGACGCTGCGCGCCGACGGGGATGGAAAGCCGTTCGTCTCTTCTGCTCCTGCAACCCGTTGGTCGTCCGATGACCGTCGAGCAAGGTACCGCGCATCCTGCCTCGAGTTCAACCCGTTTGCTTGAACGCGCACCGTGACGTGGCGCGTGAATCGTATGCTCATCGGGACTTAGCGCAAGAGAAATTTTTTTCTCCACCGTCCGGGCGCTTGCGGACGACATGTTGACAACCCGAGGCGCTGCGAGTTTTCACCCATCGTGACACCCCAAATTCAGTGCTTGTCGGCGCTTGCGAGCGGTCGCACGAACGCCGATCGGCGCGCGAACTCTCGGAAACCGGCGCGTTCGTAGAGCCGCAGGGCAGGGGTGTTGCGCGAGTCCACCGCGCACAACGCCGTCCTCGGGGCCCGGCCCGGCAGCGACCGCAATCCCATCCTCAGCAGCCTCCCCGCAAGCCCTTTCCCGCGCACGCCAGGCGCCAGCCCGAGGTACACCAGTTCCGTGTGATCCTGAGCCGGGTTTGGGTTCAGCAGCATCGCCCCCGCCGGCTCGCCGTCAGCCCGAACCAGCCACCACAGCGACGGATCGAACTTACCCGTCGAACGATGGCTCTCGATCACGTCCGCGGTGGCGCGCATCCCGCACAGTTCCGGGCAGTCGAGCGTCCCCTCGTACGACCGGTCTAGCGCCAGCGCGAGGTCAGGCTCCATCCCGCTGCGCCACCGCTCGACCGCCACCCCCCCCGGCCAGCCCGCCTCCGATGACTCCGACGCCGGCTCCGACCACTCGCGCCTCATGTACAAAAGTTCGCCGACGAACACGAACCCTGCCCGCTCGAACGCGAGCCTCGAAGCCGTCTCGCTCGGCTCAAGCAACGCCTGCGCGACCCCCCCGCCCGTCACGGCTCGGCAGGCGTGGTCGAGCAGCCGCGCCACCGTCGCCGCCCTGTCGGCCCCAGTAGGCGTCGATGTGTAAACCATCTTCGTCCGCCCGGCGCCCGGGACCAGCAGCGCCGCAGCGACGTAAGGCCCGCCCGCCGAACGCGATACTCCCCAGAACTCATCAAGCCTGACGCCATGCCCCCGCGCCGCGACGACGAACCGCTCGCCCGCCGCCCGACCCGCGCCGGGACCGGCGAGCAGCCGTCCGCCCTCGGCCTGCCGGGTCTGCGGGATCCGCTCGATAAACTCCGCCGTATGCTGCTTCATGCCGGGCTGTCGCTGTCGCCCGCGCCTGAGCCGGGCCTACGCTAGACTACCCTGTTCGCCCGCTCGACTCCCGCCCGCCGAGAGGATCCGCATGTACCGACGCAGCATCGAGCCTATTTTCGCAGCCCTCGCCGTCGCCCTCGCAGCGGTCCTGGTGTCGCCCGCGATCGCCGCCCCCCAGCCGGACCCCGTCCCCCGCCGCTGGCAACTCGACGTACGCCCCGGCCCGGTCCGGCTCGCGCTCCTCGACACCGAAGAAGGCGCCCGCCGAGCCTACGTCTACTTCACCTACTACGTCGAGAACAACACCGGCCAGGACCTCCTCTTCGCCCCCTCTTTCGCCCTCGCCACCGACCTCGGCGACATCCGGTCCTCAGGCGTCGGCGTTCCGACATCTGTCACCCAACGGCTCCTCGAAAAACTCCGCAACCCCTTCCTCAAAGACCAGATCGCCGCTGTCGGCCTGCTCCTGCAAGGCGAAGAACACGCCCGCGAGGGGCTGGTCGTCTGGCCGATCGACAACCTCGAAACCGACGAGATCACCATCTTCGCCGCCGGCTTCTCAGGTGAAACCAAAACCATCGCCCGCCCAGACACCGGCGAGCCGATCCTCCTCCGCAAAACCCTCATGCTCCGCCACGAGACACCCGGCAGCATGACCTCCCTCGGCGAACGGCCCATGATCCGCGCCGAGTCCCGCTGGATCATGCGCTGATCCCCGCTATACTGCCCGGCTCGCCAGATCGGCGAATATCCAATACCAGTGGCACGGGCGTCCCGCCCGTGCGCCACAACAGCATTTTCCAAGGCGGCTTCATCATGGCGCATAAAAAAGGCCAAGGCTCAACCAAGAACGGTCGCGACTCCAACCCCCAGTACCTCGGGGTCAAGCATTTCGGCGGCGAGTTCGCCACCGCCGGCTCGCAGATCGTCCGTCAGCGCGGCACGCCGTTCAAGCCCGGCTTCATGGTCCGCCGAGCCAAGGACGACACCCTCTTCGCGCTCTGCGACGGGACCGTCCTCTTCCGCAGCAACCGCGTCCACATCATCCCCGCCGACAACGCCACCCCCCGCCCCGCGCATCTCGCGGCCTCGGCGTAATCACAGCCAACACAACCAACCACTATTATCCCTCAGCCCGGCCACAAACCGGGCTGTTTTTTTCCGAACCCATCGGCACGATCACGAACAGTGGCACGCGCGCAAACAGTGGCACAGGCGCAAACAGTGGCACGCGCGCAACCAGTGGCACAGGCGCAAACAGTGGCACGGGCGTCCCGCCCGTGCGCTTCCGGGGTGGCACGGCTCCGGGGTGGCACGGCTCTCCGAGCCGTGCGCGAACAGCGCACCACACGCTGGAAACACAACATTATGTTAACGCTCAGCACCGGTCTCCCCTCACCCCATCCCTCTCCCGGGGGGGGAGAGGGGGTAAGAACCAGTGGCACGGGAGAACCAGTGGCACGAGCGCAAACAGTGGCACGGGCGTCTCGCCCGTGCGCTGCGGCTGGCTTTCACGGTGATTTTCATGTGCACGACCAACGACCGGGCCGGGGACGGCCCGGCTCGGCGCGCCTTTTCACCTGAGCACGCCGGGGACCGCGATGATGCCTTGCACGCTTGGCCCGCGTCAGGCTCGGCGGTCGCGCTCGGCCACCAGGTCCGCGAGCAATCGGCACGCGAGCTCGATCGCCGGGTGTTCACGCCGGTCGATCTCGGCGATCGCCAGCGCCCGTCGGCATCGCTCGATCATGTTCGGCAGTTTCGCGGGCGAAGAAAGATCGCAGAGGTTGTCGTACGTGTCGGCCAACTTAATAAGTTTCGCGCGCCAGGACGCACGCCGCAGCGCGTCGTCGTACGCCGGCTCGCGGACCGATTCGGGCAGCCGCATGTCCTTGGTCAGGGCCGCCACGTCGCGCGCGACCTCGTCGCCGAAGATCGCCGCGATGTCGTCGTAATCCGCGGGCGTGTCCTCGATCGTGTCGTGCAGCACAGCGGCGGCAAGGGCGGTCTCGTCGTCGCAGCCGAAGAGATCGCGCACCGTCATCATCACCCGAACAACATGCGCAGCGTACGGCGTGACGCAGTCGGACCGGAACTGCCCGGCGTGCAGCCGGAGCGCGAACGACACCGCGTCCTGCCAGAGCGGCCCCGGCGCGCTCATCGCGCATCCCCCGCGGGCGTCAGCAGCACGACGGCGTGCGCATCGACCGCCCGACCGTCGCCCACAGCGTCGACGCCCTCGCCGGTCTTGCCTTTGATGTTCACGCGATCGACGGGCACGCCGAGGATCCCCGCGATCGCGGCCCGCATCGCCGGCTTGTGAGGCCCGAGCCGCGGCCGCTCGAGCGCGACCACGGCGTCGATGTTCGCCACGGCCCAGCCCGCCTCGCGCATCCGGCGGACGGCTTCTTCGAGAAAAACACGCGAGTCGGCGCCCGCGTGCCGGGGGTCGTCGTTCGGGAAGAGTTGGCCGATGTCCTCGAAGCCGAGCGCGCCGAGGACCGCGTCGGTTATCGCGTGGAGGAGGGCGTCGCCGTCGGAATGGCTGACCGGGCCTCGGTCGTGCTCGAGTCGGACCGTCCCGAGAACCAGCGGCCGACCGGCGCCCGCGGGGGCGATCGGCTCGAGCCGATGCCTGTCCCAGCCGAGACCGACGCGGATCGGGGGCGAGGCGGCGACGGCATGGGCGGGAGATTCGGACATGGCGGGCGGCTTCCGGCGGGATGCGGGCGGCGGGCTGGAGTCCGCGACGTTTCGGGACGATGATGGATCCACCGGTCGCGCGGCCGACCGCTGCGAACCCGGCGTTCGCGCGACCGTATCCTACAGTTCAAGCCGCCGGCGATCGCGCCGGTTCGATCCCAGGGAGACCGCCATGCCCCGCCGAGCGATTACGACCGTCCCCTTCGCCGCCGCTGTGCTCGCTGTGTCCGCGCTCTCGGGAGGGTGCTACATGCGAGGCGGGCCCTGGTACTCCGGCAACGCGCCGCTGACATACGTCTCGACCGCGATGAGCCCGAAGACCATCTCCGTGATCGATACACGCACGGGCGAGACGGTGTGGTCGCTCGATGTGCCGGTGGACACGAAACTTGTTCTCCAGTTCGAGGAGGACCGCCAGCCCGGCACGCCGATGCCTGCGAAACTTTCGTGGCGGGTCTTCGACGATCGCGGCCAGTTGTTCGGCGCCATGCACGACTCGATCCCCGCCCCGCCGGCGACCGCGCGACGAATCGACATGAGCGTCCGCAGCGCATCCGTCGCCGAAACCACAGGCGGGTGAAAGCCGAAGCCTCGGCGGCAAGACCCGAAGCCGGCACGGGCGCAATCAGTGGCACGGGCGTCTCGCCCGTGCGCTCGGGGTGAACTTTCACGATCAACTTACATATGTCAAGACCAACGACCGCGCCGCGGACAACCCGGCTCTGCATTATTACATCGCACGACCCCGGGTTGGCACGTCTCCGGGTGGCACGGCTCTCCGAGCGCTCTGTAGACACCTTCGCGGCGGCGTGGTCGATCCTGACGCCGGATGGCGTAGGCGAGCGCCTTCAGCGCCGCTTCGACCAGCATCGTCCGCTCGCTGCGGCTCGACAGCGTCGCGAGCATCGTCCGTTTCATCCCGCTGAAGAACGATTCCGCGCGCCGGCGCCGACCGAACGCCTTCGGAAGGGCGACCATCTTAGATCGCCACTTAGTTCGGACCGAGCCGTCGTGCGCACGCGGCACGGGCGGGATCAGGCTCTCGGCGCCCCGGCGCTCACGGCTCGCCTCGTGCGCCCATTCCGCGTCGTAACCTTTATCCGCCATCAGTCGAACCGGCTTCGTGCGCGCCTCGATCTGATCCATCAGCGCCGGCGTCTGCTTCATGTCGGCGCTCGAGCCCATGCCCACCACCAGCGCCGCGGGCGGCATGGCGCCGCGGACGATCGCGGCGGATACTTTCACCGGCTTGCGTCTGGTCCGCCCGGAGCCGCCCGCGCGAATCTGATAATGCGCGCCGGCCGCCCCGTTCAGCATGCCGGTCGAGTCAACGGTGATTTCGCCGGGTATTACCCTGATTCCGGCGTCGGCGAGCGTCTGGCCGATCATGGCGTCGACGATCTCCATTATGCCTGACTTAGATGCAAACTTCCCTAATGTGATGAAGCGGGGAACCTTATTCAAGCCGATCGCCTCGCGCAGCGCGGGGCTGAGCGTGAGGAGCTCGCACACGCCGCGATAGTCGTTGCGCGTGGCGGTCTTGAGCACAAGGCACGCGACGAGTCTGGGCTGGGTTAAGTCCTTGCGGCTGGTGGCGGAGCCGTATATCGCCACGCACTTGCGCGGCGCGAAGGGCGAGCCGCGCGATCCAAACAGCCGCGTGTTCCGCTGCTTGCGATTCATGCGCCCGGTTGATCGCCTCGCCCACAACCTGTCAAGAGGATTTCTACGGAACACTCGGAGAGCCGTGTCCGTTGAGCGCATCACGTCCTGACCTTCGCACCGCTCAGTAGAGGCGCCGACCCGCGCCTTAGTTGCATATCGCAACATCATGCCCAGGGATTTCATCCCTGGGCTTTGCAGACAGGGCGCGTTTCACGCCGCAGCACCGGTTCGCCCCTCACCCCGGCCCTCTCCCGGGGGGGTGAGGGAGTCAGCACCAGTGGCACAGGCGTCTCGCATATGTTTGAACTCCCCCAGTGGCACGGGCGTCTCGCCCGTGCGCATGCAGTGAACCTTCATCACATCAACTAGCGACCGGGCCGGGGACGGCCCGGTTCGGCGCTCCCGGGGTGGCACGGCTCTCCGAGCCGTGTTCCAAGGCCGCACGGCTTTCTTAGCCGTGTTCGCACAGGCGTGACGCGCGTGCCACTATTGCGCGCGGAACAGACCCGTCCGACCCCGCGCATCCGGCCCGAATCACCTGATTCGACGGGCCGATCTCGGCGGTGCGACACTACAGCCGAGCCGCGCCGGCGGGCACAACGGAGCCGGCGCCACGGTCGCGGGGACGGCTCATTCGTCCGCGTCGTCGAGCGATTCCGTTTCTGATTCCGTAGTGACAGCGCCGGCGGGACGGGCTACGCCCTTGATTTCCAGTACACGCCGACGGATCTCGTCGCAGAGGTCGGGGTTCTCTTCCAGATAGCGTTTGGCGTTCTCCCGGCCCTGGCCGAGACGGACCTCGCCGTAACTGAACCAGGCGCCGCTCTTCTCCGCCACGCCCTCGGCGACCGCGAGGTCAATGAGGTCGCCCGACACGGAGATGCCCTTGTCGAACATGATGTCGAACTCCGCGTCGCGGAACGGCGGGGCGACCTTGTTCTTGACAACCCGCGCCCGCACGCGGTTGCCCACGGCCTGCTCTCCTTCCTTGATCGACCCCGTCCGGCGGATGTCGATGCGGACGGACGAATAGAACTTCAGGGCGCGACCGCCGGGCGTGGTCTCGGGCGAGCCGAACATCACGCCAATCTTCTCGCGGATCTGGTTGATGAAGATCACGCAGGCGTTGGAACGGCTGATGGCGCCGGTGAGTTTGCGCATCGCCTGGCTCATCAGCCGGGCTTGCAGGCCGACGTGCGAATCGCCGATCTCGCCCTCGATCTCCGCCCGCGGGATGAGCGCAGCGACGGAGTCAACCACGATGATGTCCACCGCGCTCGAACGCACGAGCAGTTCGCAGATCTCGAGGGCCTGCTCGCCGCTGTCGGGCTGGGAGACGAGCAGGTCGTCGATATCCACGCCGATGCGTCTGGCCCAGGAGGGGTCCATGGCGTGCTCGGCGTCGATGAAAGCGGCGACGCCGCCTTGTTTCTGCGACTGGGCGATGATGGTCAGCGCGAGCGTGGTTTTGCCCGAGGATTCCGGGCCGAAGATCTCGATGATGCGTCCCTTGGGGACGCCTCGGCCGCCCAGGGCGATGTCGAGGGAGAGCGCGCCGGTCGAGATGCCGGGCATCTGCTGCTGCTGGGCGGCGTCGAGCCGCATGATCGACCCTTTGCCGAAGGTCTTCTCGATCTGCGAGAGTGTGCGGTTGAGGGACTCGGTCCGCGCGGCCGAGCGCGGGTCCGCCGCGGGATCGGCTGGGCCGGCGGTGCGTGCGGTGCGTTCGCGGGCGGCGCGCTGGGCGTTCTTCGAGGTGTTTTTCATGGTTTCTTTCGTGCCGTTTTCTTTCAGTGCGGTCGCCATGGTATCGGCCCTCCTGGGCGCCACGCGCGGGCGCCTGTTGTTCGGGTTTCACTAGGTATCGGAAGGCGTATCGGCTGTCAAGCGGCGTTCGGGTTATTTTCGGTTGGAATTTGTTCGGGTACGACCGCCGGGGGCGTCTCGAACAGCGAGCCGACAGCGGGCGACAGGCCCAGACCGGCGCGGACCAGGGCGGTGAAACGACGGCCGCGATCCTCGTAATCCCTGAACTGATCCAAACTTGCGCAGCCCGGACTGAGCAGGACGGCCTGCCCCGGCGCGATCTGTGTGAGTATCCCCCGGACGGCGTCTTCGAGCGTGCCGGCGTCGATCGCCCGCCCCCCGGCGTCGCGGATCATGCGGGCGAGCGTCGGCCCGGTGGAGCCGATCGTCCACACGCCGAGACAGCGCGCCGCCGGGCCGACCATCGGCGAGAGGTCCACGCCCTTGTCCGACCCGCCGGCGATGAGGTGGACGGGGATCAGTTCCGACGCCGGGGCGGGGGCGGGATCGGCCCGGCTTGCAAGAAAAGTTGTATCAGTCTTGTCATGCACGGGCGGGACGCCCGTGCCACTGTTTTCGCGCACGGGCGGGACGCCCGTGCCACTTTGTATTGGATTAATAGTTCCTTCGAACGCAAGAATCGCCAACGCCGCGGCTTCGGGCGTGGTGCACTTCGAATCGTTGTAAGCACGGACAACATTGCCAACATGACTCGGAGAGCCTTGCGGACCCTGCTGCAGCGGCACGGGCGTCTCGCCCGCGCGATCACGGCTCGCAGAGCCGTGCCACCCTGCATAACGGCTCGGAGAGCCGTGCCACCCCGGATCCGTGTGCGCGACGAGTTGCAGCCGATGCGGCAGGCCGGTGAATGTCGCGACAGCGCGGGCGATCGTGTCGGCGTCCAACTCTTCCCCGCGCGGGCCCAGCGCCGCGACTGCCGCCCGAGCCGCGACCGCCGCGTTGCGCCGGTTGTGCGAGCCGACCAGCGGCGTGCGCTTGACAGCCGGCGCATCGAGGTCGGCGTCGAGCACGTCCGCCCCGTGCAGCACACGCTGCTTGGCGCCGACGCAGTCGATAATATTATTTTTACATCTCGCGTAGTGCTCGAACCCGCCGTGCCAGTCGATGTGGTTCGGCGTGACGTTGGTGATCACCGCGACGCCCGGGGTCCAGCCTTGCTCGTCGCGCCTGCCGACGAACCAGTCGCCGAGCCAGTAGAGCATGGCGCTCGAGAGTTCCAGCACGACGCGATCCGCGGGAGTGATCTCATCGACACGCGGCAGCAGCGACCCGCCGATGTTCCCGCCCAGCCAGACCCGCCCGCCGCCGCCGCCGGTGGCACGGGCGTCCCGCCCGTGCGTACACGGCTCGGAGAGCCGTGCCACCCCGGACTCAGTGGCGCCGGCGTCCCGCCCCCCATCTCCCGCGATGGTTCTAAGGATGTGAGCGATCATCGCAGCGGTGGTGCTCTTGCCCGCGGAGCCGGTGACGCCGACGACGCGCGAGCGGTCGGGCAGGCGCTCGACTAGCAGCCTGATCTCGGTCGATAGCCGGGCGCCGGCGTCGGCCGCCGCGAGCACAAACTTATTTTCCCAGGGCTTGGGGACCGCGGGGCTGACGACAACGAGGTCGGCGTCGCGGAAGTCCGCCTCGTCGTGCCCGCCCAGCCGGAGCCGGATTTTCCCCGCGTTGACGAGATCTTGGATCGCGCCGATCGGCTCGGCGAGTCTCTCGGCGGGTTCGCGGTCGGTGACGAGCACGTCCGCGCCTTGATCGGCGAGCCGCCGGACCGCGCCGACCCCGCCGCCGAATCGGCCCAGGCCCATGACGACGACGCGCGCATCTCGGAAATCGCCCGGCATCGCTGCACTATACGAACCGGCGTCACGAACCGGCGCCCGGGCGAACGCGCGCCCGTCGGCGGCGCGTGTGGTAGATTGCCGAACATGAACTACCGACCGCACTCCCGTCGCGTGGCGTTCTTTTCGACAGCGGCGCTGGGCCTGCTCGCCGTCGGCGGATGCCGATCCGGCTCGCCGTCGTACCACTTCGAGATGCACGTGCCCGCCGGGGCGCCGCCCGCGGAAGTCTCGGCGATGCTCGGCGAGATCTCCGCCGCGTCGCTCCGCGGCTATGTCGATCGGCTCGCGTCCTTCGGCACGCGGCACTCGCTGAGCGAGACCGAATCCGACACGCGGGGCATAGGCGCCGCGAGGCGCTGGATCCGCGACGAGTTCGAGCGCATCAACGCCGATTCCGGCAGGACCGGCGACCTCGCGATCCAGATCTACATGGATCGGCATCAGGTCCAGCCCGACGGGCGCCGGATCGACGTGCCTGTCGAACTCGTCAACCCGGTGTGCGTGATCCCGGGCGCGATGCCCGAGGCGCGCAGCCGCCTGTATTACGTCATCGGCCATTACGACTCGCGCGCCGGCGACGAGATGGACCGCGTGTCCGACGCCCCGGGCGCCAACGACGACGCCTCGGGGACAGCCGTGGTGATCGAACTCGCACGCGTGTTCTCGAAACTCCGGCTCGACGCGACGGTCGTATGCATGGCGACGATAGCAGAGGAGCAAGGCCTCATCGGCGCGACGCTGCACGCCCAGGACGCCGCCGACGCGATGAAGGACATCCGCGCCGTCCTCTCCAACGACATCGTCGGCGATCCCTCAAGCCCCTTCGGCGGCAGGAACGATCGGCATATCCGCGTCTTCTCCGAGGGCGTCCCGCGCAACCTCCCCGACAACGGCGTCGCCCGCATCCAGTCGCTCTCATCCGAGAACGACTCCGACTCCAGGCAGATCGCCCGCTACATCGCCGAGGTCGGCGCGTGGCATTCGCTCCCCGTGCAAGCCATGATCATGCACCGCCCGGACCGGTTCCTCCGAGGCGGGGACCACACACCGTTCAACCGCCTCGGCTATCCCGCCGTCCGCTTCACCGTCGTCGAAGAGGTCTACGAACGCCAGCATCAGGACGTGCGCGTCGAAGGCGGCGTGCAGTTCGGCGACCTGCCGGAGTTCGTCGACGAGGTCTACCTCGCCGGGGTGGCGAAACTCAACGCCGCGGCGATCATGCACATGGCCAACGCGCCCTCGGCGCCGGGACGTGCGCGCATCATCACGGCGCGACTGACTCCCGACACGACGATCCGCTGGGAGCCGTCGCCCGAGCCGGACACCGCCGGTTATGAGATTGTCTGGCGCGCGACGAACAGCCCCGTGTGGACGGGAGCCGTGGACGTCGGGCCGGTGACGGAGTTCACGCTCCAGTTGAGCAAGGACAACCACTACTTCGGCGTGCGCGCATACGACCGCGACGGTTATCGCAGCCCGGTGTCGTTCACGACCGCCTCGCCGCGGTGACGCCGGGCGGATCGGCGAGTCGGATATTCACTCCCGGAATCAGCGCTTGCGCCCGCGTTTGGAGATGTCGGCGATCAGGCCGATGAGGAACAGGATCAGGAATACGAAGAAGAGGATCCGCGCGATCCCCGCTGCGGTCCCCGCGATCCCGCCGAACCCCAGCACCGCGGCGACGATCGCGACAACGAGAAAGACGAGTGCCCATTGAAGCATGACCAGCCCCTTTCACTGCCATTATATGCCCGGCGCAAGAACTGAAAATGCCGCACGGTCGTTATTACCGGCCCGGACCGGAGTGGGGGCTAGATATGAATATACTCATATGTTTTTGTCTGGGACTCGGGTCGCAGCCGCAGTCAGCAATGTTCGGCGGCGGCTCCCCGGGCCGGAATCGGACGGTCGGGGGCGCTTGTCCGATAAGCCGCGGAGGCTGCGCCTCACGATCGGAACTACACGAACATGATGGTAGTGACGGCGGACGCCGGGCTGGACCGGGCGTGAGCGAGCGTCGATGAGATATCGGGGAACAGCGGCGCTCGGCGCGCGTCCCGGCATCGCGCCGGGGTTCCGCAGCGCGCGACCGACGATCGGCCATGAACGAAGACACCGGATTCATCGACACCCTCCGCCTGAGCGAGGCGCAACTCGCCGAGTTGCTCGACTCGCTCGACCATCCCTCGGCCGAGGACGAGTCGCAGGACGTGCAGAACCGCCGGGCCGGCGCGGACCTCCGCCTCCCGTATCGGCACCCGAGACTGCACCTGACGATCGATCACCCGGGCGGCGGGCAGTCGCCGTTCCTCGTCGCCGGGCGCAACCTCACGCCTCGCGGGCTGGGGTTCCTGCACGGGAACTATCTGCACAGCGGGACGCTCGGGCGAGTGGAACTCCCGCTGACGATCGGCGGGCACGCTTCGATCCGTTGCGTCGTTCTCTGGTGCCGGCATATTAAGAACCACATCCACGAGGCGGCCGTGCGGTTCGAGCGGCCGATCGACCTCTGGCGTCATATCGAAGGGGCCGAGGCCGCCGCCGACCTCGCCACGCGCATCGACCCGAGCGAACTCCGCGGGCGCATCTTCGTCTTCAGCGAGTCCGAACTCTTCCGCGACATGATCGGGCAGCAGCTCCGCGCGACGAAACTCGATCTGCACATATCGGGCGATCTCGCGGAACTGGGGAAGATCGCGCAGGCGACCCCGCCGGAACTCGCGCTGCTCGACGCGGACTTCGACAACGCGGACGTCACCGCGCAGGTGCGGGCGCTGCGCGACGCGCCGCTGTTCTGCCCGATCCTGCTCTCTACGGGGGAGCCTAGCGCCCAGCGCATCCAGCCCGCCCGCGACGCCGGCGCCGACGGCGTCCTCCGCAAACCTTTCCAGCCGATGCAACTCCTCGCGGTATTGCTGGAATGGCTTACGATCTCGCGCTCTGCCGTCGACGCCGCCGACGACGCGGTCGATGTCACCCAGCGAAGCCCGGAGTTCGAGGCGCTGATCACCCGGTACATCGCGGCTCTCGAAAAAGAGATCGAGACCCTCAACGGCGCGATCGAGTCGGACAACTTCGAATCGGCGCGGACCGCGTGCCGACGGATATTCGAATCTGCGGGGATCTTCGCCTTGCCCTCGCTCAGCCGCCTGGCGAAGAAGGCGCTGACGCAACTGGACTCGTGCTACTCGATCGAGGAGTCGGCGTCGGAACTCCAGCGGCTGTTGCAGCGCGCCCGCAAGGCTTGTCTCGATCGCGGGAACAAGAAAAAGGCGGCGTGACCGGGGGCGCTCGATGCCCAGGGATGAATTCCCCGGGCATCGGATCATCCGCTATGTTCCCCGGGCGATGCCGAACCGACTGCCCGACACGCCGTGGCGCTCTAACGCGCCCTTCACAACCGAGGCGCCGACGCGCGACCTGATCGTCGCGTGCAGCGACGGGCGCTTCGCGCGATCTTTCGGCGACTTCGCCGCGAGGGGTCTGGGCGTCGAGAAGTTCGCCCAACTGATCGTCCCGGGCGGGCCGGTGTTCCTCGCCCGCGACGCCCCGCCTCACCACACGACAGGCGCCGGCGCCCGCGAGCAGATCAACTTTCTGATCGACGCCCTCTCGATCGAGCGCGTGCACCTCATCCAGCACGACCTGTGCGCGTTCTACCTCCAGGTCGTCGGCGCCACGCCAGACAACCTCCGCGAACGCCAGATCGAAGACCTCCGTGTCGGCGCGGAACGGCTTGCCGCGGCACGGCCGAACGTGGCGATCCACCGCTGGATCGCCGGGGTCGAGGGCGCAGGCGTGGTCTTCACCGCGGTCTGATCGGCACGCCCGAGGCTACAATCCCGCCGCAGCCCGGATTCGCCGGTGAATCCGTCGGTTTTCATTGGCTCCATCGCATCGGATCAGCAGAGGGG
Organism: Phycisphaeraceae bacterium; assembly: GCA_039794205.1. Lineage (GTDB taxonomy): Bacteria > Planctomycetota > Phycisphaerae > Phycisphaerales > UBA1924 > J020. The sequence continues at coordinate 148,912 of JBDIVU010000006.1, read as the reverse complement.
GACGCGCCATGCCGTTCTACACCAAACTCGGCGAAATGCCCCGCAAACGACACGTACAGTTCCGTCGGCCCGACGGCGCGTTCTATTCCGAAGAAGTCTTCGGCACAAAGGGCTTCGTCGGCCCAACCAGCACCCTCTACCACATCCACCCACCAACCCAGGTCTCCGGCTGGGAGCCGATGTATTCGACCAAGCCCGAGTACGTCGAGACCGGCGTCATGCGCATGCGTCACCTCAAGACCATGCCCCGCAAGCCCCACGGCGACCCCGTCACCGGGCGCATCGTCCTCTTCGGCAACGCCGACTGCCGCATCTCGATCTGCGTCCCCGCGGAGCCGATGACATATCATTATAAGAACGCGATGGGCGACGAGTGCCTGTTCGTCCACTTCGGCTCGGGCGTGTGCCACACCATGTTCGGGACGCTGCGTTTCGGGCCGAAGGACTACATCATCATCCCGAAGGGTGTGATCTACACGATGAAGTTCGACGCTCCCGCGCCCGGCGAGCCGGACCCGCGTTTCCTGGTGATCGAGACGGTCAACGCCTCGCACATCGAGCCTCCGCCGCGGTACCTCTCGAAGGACTCGGCCCAGTTCCTCGAGCATTCGCCGTACTGCGAGCGGGATCTGCGCCTGCCGCAACTCCCGCTGACGTTTGACGAGAAGGGCGAGTTCGAGGTCCGCGTCAAGGGGCTGGACCAGATGCACTCGTACCACTATCACTACCACCCGCTGGACGTGGTGGGCTGGGACGGGTGCTATTACCCTTACATTTTTAATATTGACGACTTCGCGCCGATCACGGGGAAACTGCACATGCCCCCGCCGATCCATCAGACGTTCGAGGCCCACAACTTCGTGATCTGCTCGTTCTGCCCGCGGATGCTGGACTGGCACCCCGAGGCCATCAAGGTGCCCTACAACCACTCGAACATAGATTCGGACGAGGTGCTGTATTACGTCGAGGGGAACTTCGGCTCGCGCAAGGGGATCGAGGTCGGGTCCGTCACGGCTCACCCGCAGGGGATCCCGCACGGGCCGCACCCGGGGACCATCCTCGCGTCACTGGCCGCGACGCACACCGCGGAACTAGCCGTGATGTGCGACACGTTCCGCCCGCTCTACCCGACGAAGGAGGCGCTCGCGCTCGACGACCCGGCGTACCCGGCGTCCTGGCAAGGCGAGCACTTCCCGGGCCTCGAGTCGGGCAAGCCGCCTCGCGCCGCGACACCGGACGTGAAGAAGACCGCCGACACGTGGACGTGAACAACGCGGCGCGGTGTTGCTCCCGTGCGTCCTTCGCGTAGCATGGGCGGCGTGATCGGCTCGCCAGGGATTCGGGCGTCGGGACTACGGACGGGCGCGCTGCTCGCAGCCGTCGCCGGGCTGTGTATCGCCCGCGCCGCGACGCCGACGCGCGCCGCTCAGCCGAGCTTCGACGACGCCCCGCTGCTCACCGGCCGCGACTTCGCCGGGCTTACATTCCCCATCGAAGCCCAGCCCGGCGACGCGATCCTCGAAGCCCGCGGCGGGTGGGCCTGGTCCGACGGGGAAGCCCGCCGGCTGCTGCTCGAATCCGACGTGCGCGTCCGTGTCGGCGGTTATGACTTCCGCGCCGATCGTGCTGTCGTTTGGATCGAGCCGCGCGACACAGACGCCGGGCGTACGTGGTCGCTGGCGATGTACTTCGAGAATCTGCGGACGCCGCTCGCCGCTGCGAGGTTCTCCCAATCCGCACGCCGGCTTCTGGTCACCGCGAACATCGCGGGCGACGTGCTGCTCCGCGCCGCTCTCCTCGAACCGGGCCGACCCGACGCCGATCCTCTCCTCGCTGAGGGCGAGACGCGCCTGGCGACTCGGCTTACGCAACTGATCGCCGAGGGCGTCACCCCGACGCCGGGCACGGGCTTCGGCGAACTCGACCGCGCGTTCTACGAAGCCGCCGGGGCCCCGGCGCCGCTGGACCCCGACGCGCCGATCTTCCCACGTCGCGGCGTGGTCACCTTCGACGGACCCGACCGCACGCTCATCACCGGCGAAACCGAGAACGCCCTAGTCATCACCGGCGGGGTCGTCGTCGAATACGCCGATCTCGAAGCCGGCCGGACTCTCCTGCTGACCGCGCAGAACGCCGTGGTCTTTCTCGATCCCGCGACCGTCGCCGAGACTCTCAGCGCCGGCCCGGGCGAGGTCCGCGGCGTGTACCTCGAAGGGAACGTAATCGCGACCGACGGCGACTTCACCGTCCGAGGCCCGCGCGTCTTCTACGACGTCGCCAACGACCGGGCCGCGATGCTCGACGCGGTGTTCTACACATTCGACGACGAACGCCGCACGCCGCTGTATGTAAGAGCGGATGTAATCAGGCAGGAATCGCTCGGGCAGTGGGAAGCGCAGCGGGCGACGATCTCGAACGTCGCATTCGCCGAGCCGCATCTCTCGGTCGGCGCGAAGAATGTCCGCGTGACGCGCACGCGCGACGCGGACGACGGCGGTGGTTCGCGCACCGTCATCAGCGCCCGCGGCGTGTCGCTGCGCCTCGGTAACACTCCGATCCTCCCGCTCCCCGCGATCGACGGCGGGTTCGACCGGCAGACCCTGCCGACTGTCCGAATCGGCACGAAGGACGGCGACCCGTTCGTGAGCACGCGCTGGGATTTCGCCTCGGTTTTCGGCCTGGATGCTGATTCGCCGATCGAGGGCGACCTGCTGGTCGACGCGTTCTTCGCGCGCGGGCCGGCGCTCGGTGTGGACCTCGCGTGGGCGACCGACGACGCGCGCGGCTCGCTGCTCGCCTACGGCATCTACGACGCCGGCGAGGACCGCCTGACCACCGGCGCCGACCTCGACCCACGCCGGGAGGGACGTGGGCTTGTCCTCGGCGAGCACCAATGGCGACTCGACGAACGCTGGACACTCGCGCTCGAAGGCGCGATCATCTCCGACGAGGCGTTCGTAGACGCGTTTTTCGAAAGAATCGCCGAGACCGGCCCGGAAGTTATAAACCGGCTGGCGCTGAGCCGGCGCGGCGAGCGGTCTCTGCTTCTCGCGCAGACCACGGGCGTTTTCAACGACTTCACGCCGAACGAGTTCCTGCTCCAGAGCCGGGGTTTTCAGGTCCAGCGGCTGCCCGAGGTTGCGTACTGGACCATCGGGGACACGTTCTTCGGCGGGCGCGTGACTTACTTCTCCGAATCCCGCGCGGGGATACTCAAGCCGACCTTCGTCGAGCCGGCGATCCGGCGTTTCGGCTTTGTGTCGCCCGCGCTTTCGCAGGCGGCGTTCGGGATCACGCCGGACCAGTCGCTTGGCGACGCGCTCCGCGCCGGCGGGTTCACGGAATCGACCATCGCGAGGCTCGACACACGCCACGAGGTCCGCGGCGCGTTCGATGTCGGCGTTGTCCGCGTCACGCCGTTCGGCGTAGGTCGGCTTACCGTCTATGACGATGATTTCGAGGATTTCCGCGCAGCGGGCGGCTTCGACGACGACGAACAGACGCGCGCCTGGGCCGGCCTCGGGACGACCTTCTCGACCTCGCTCACGCGCGTCTACAACAACGTCGAATCTTCATTCTTCGACCTTCACCGCCTGCGGCACATAATCGAACCCAGCGCGACCATCTTCACCTCGACCAGCAATATTGATTCCGAAGGCCTGCCGGTATTCGACGAGTCGGTCGAGTCGCTAGCCGAGGGGACCGTCTTCCGCGTCGGGCTTACCAGCACTCTCCAGACGCAGCGCGGCGGGCCCGGCGCGTGGCGCAACGTGGACTGGCTCGTCCTCCGCGCCGAGTTCGTCACCTCCAGCGACGACACCACGCGCGAATCCGCGATCGGAAGATTCTTCCAGTCTCGCCCGGAACTTTCGCGCCTCGGAGAGTTCGTCGACGCGGACGCGACGCTGGCGCTGACCGACGCTGTGGGCGTCGTCGGTTCGATCATCTACGACACGGAGAACAGCACGCTCGATTCGGCGAGCGTCGGGGCGCTGATCGACCACGGCTTCGGGTTCGCGTCATTCGCCGAGATCCGCCGGATCGACGCGGACGTGATCGACTCGACTTTTCTTAACTTCGGCGCGTCGCTGGAACTCTCGGCGCGCTACGCGATCGGGGCCACCGCGTCGCTCGACCTCGCGGAAGGCTCGTTCGAGACGCTCGACCTCGATCTCCGCAGGCGCTTCGCGCAGTGGACGCTGGAAATCGGCGTCAACTTCGACAACGTGCGGGACGATGTCGGGCTGGCCGTGCAACTCCGCCCGTGGGGCGGCGAACGCGACCGCCTGCGCAACAGCCTGTCGCGCGAACGATTCTTCGCCGGCGGCGCGGCGCGCGGCGTCGCGGGTAGCCCGTACCGAAGATGACCGACCACGCGACCGGGATGAACGCAGAGGGAAACAGAGAGAGGAAGAGGACAGAGAAGATATAAGGCGCTGCTCAGTCGCCGGGCGCAAACAGTGGCGCGGGCGTCTCGCCCGTGCGCGAACAGCGTCGTTCGCGCTGGGAACACAGATCCACAACCGACGCCCAGCACCGGTCGCCCCTCACCCCGACCCTCTCCCGGGGGGAGAGGGGGTCAGAAACAGTGGCAATAGCGCGAACAGTGGCGCGGGCGCAAGCAGTGATGCGGGCGTCCCGCCCTTGCGGCAACTACAGATTTATATTACCACGACCAGCTACCAGCGACCTGCGACCGGGCCGGGGACGGCCCGGCTCTGGCAAACTATTATTATATGTGAATGATCGCCGGGTCAGGCGCTGATATTCGTGACCTTGACGATCATGTGGCGCTGGCGGTGGCCTTGCTTGCGGCGGTAGCCCTTGCGGCGCTTGAACTTGATGACGTCGATCTTCTCGCCCTTGCGGTCGCGGTCGAGGATCTCGGCCGTGACGCTGGCCCCGCCGACGTACGGCGTCCCGATCGTCGGGCCGGAGTCGCCCGACACCATGAGCACGCGGTCGAATGTCACGCTCGACGCGGACTCGGGCAGGTCGCGGAGGTCGATAGTTAGTTTGTCGCCGACGGCGGCGCGGATCTGCGTCCCGCTGTCCTCGATGATCGCGTACATGGGCGGCTCCCGGGTCTGTCGGCCCGTTCTTCGGGCCGAGCCGGGCATTGTAGGGACCGCCCCGGAGTTCGCAAGGTGGCCGACGGGGACCGCGGCGACGGCGCCCCGCGGCGTGGTCAGGCGTCGGCGGGGACGGCCCGGGGGCGGTCGAGAAGCCCGACGGCGCCCGCGGCTTCGAGAGCCTCCACCCAGCCGGCCCGCTCGCGTTGAGCCGGGCGGTGGTCGAGCGCCGCGGGGAGGGCCCACCACGCCGACCACACGGGGGCATCGAGATCGACGGCCAGATCGATCAGTTTCGATCGCGGCAGGTCGAGGATCGGCGTGTCGATCCGCACGCAGAGCCGATCTGATTCTTCGGTTTCGATCAGGCCGAGCCGCTGGATCAGCAGGGCCCGGTCGGAAGCGTCCATCATTCGGCCGAGATCGTCCGGCTCGTTCTTGGGCCAGACGACGCGCGAACGGGCGTCTCGGCTCGCGGCGGCGACGGCGGCGATGAGCATCGCGCTCTCGCCGAAACCGCCCGGCAGCGTCGACCACGCCTCGGCGGCCGGCTCGTGAACGCCCTGCATCCCCAGCAGATCGGCCTGGAGTTCGACCGCGGCCCGGCGGAGGTCGGCGTCGTCGTCCCCGGCGCCGACGAACCACGCGAGGGCGCGGTCCGGGCGTTCGAGGAGCGAACAGGCGATGAGGCTCTCGAGCGAGCCGTCAACGATCGCCAGAATCGGCTCGGAGCGGTCGGGCATGCGTTTGGATTATCGGCCCGGACCGCGATTGTCGTTCAACCGCCGCGACGGGCGGTCTCGACCCCGGCTGCGGGGGCGACGGGGTTGATCACCGCCACCCCGTGCTCCGCGGCGATTGCCTGGCTCTGAACCAGCAACAGGGCGGTTTCGAGTTGGAGGTCGATGCCTTCGGTGATCAGGCGTGACGGATCGGGAGCCTCCCCGGCTCGCCCGACGGCGTCGAGGGGGATGATGTCCGCGTCCTGCCTCAGCCGGAGCGACTCGCCCATCCGCGCGGGGGACATCCCGGCGTGAACGTCGGGGGCGATCCCCCACTCCTTCATCCCCGGCCTGCGGTGGATCAGACGCCCGTTGGGGAGCCGGTAGTACTGAATCGTCAGCCGCAACGCCGCCAGACCGCGACCGACGTCGTAGACCTGCTGGACGCTGCCCTTGCCGAAGGTCCGCTCACCGACGAGCACGGCGAGTTTGTGATCCTGAAGGGCGCCCGCGACGATCTCGCTCGCCGACGCTGCGCCTTCATTTATAAGAACGACGACGGGGATGTCGCGGACGGTGACATTCGATCGGCGGGCGCGTTTGACCTCGTGGGCTACACCCGCGGCGTCGTGCTGGCTGACGATCACGCCGTCGGATACGAAACGGTTGGCGAGATCGACGGCTTCGTTGAGAAGCCCGCCGGGGTTGAAGCGGAAATCGACGATCAGCCCGTTGACGCCTTGCTGCCGCATCTCGCGGTAGGCGCGGTCGAACTCGCGGGTCACGCCGTCGGCAAACTGAGTGATGCGGACGTAGCCGATTTTCTGCTCGGGGTCGATGAACCAGTCCCAGTCGGTCTCGTGCGGCCCGGATCGGCGCCAGCCTTTGACGGAGTAGATGGGGATCACGTCGCGGACGAGTGGGAACTTGAGCGGTTCGGCGGCGCCTTCACGCTGGACGGTGAGCGTGACGCGCGTACCCCGCTCGCCGGTGATGCGATCCACGGCGCCGTTGAGCGTGATCCCGATCGTCGGCTCGTCGTCGACCTGCGTGATGATGTCGCCCGGGAGGATGCCCGCGCGATGGGCGGGCGTCCCTTCGATCGGGGTGACGACTTTGAGGCGCTGGGCTTCGTCGAGTTGGATCTGGATGCCGACGCCGGTGAATCGGCCCTGGGTGGTCTTCTGGAACTGCTTGAGTTCGTCCGGCCAGATGATCGCGCTGAACTGATCGAGCCGGTTCATCGCGCCGTTGCCGAACTCGTGCATGATCGCGGCGACGGGGATGTTGACGCCGGACCGGTTCGCGTCGAGGAGTTTGCGGATGGTGCGCGTGAGGTCGTAGGCGTCGGCGCGATCGCCGCGCTGCCGGACGGACTCCGCGAGGGCTTCCAGTTCCTTGCCGAATGATTCGACCCGGCGGGCTTCGCGCAGCGACGGGAACGCCGACGCGAGGTCGGGCGTGGTGATCATGGTGCGGACCTGATCGATCCCGCCCAGGAGCATGTCCGAGAGCGAGGCGCCGTCAACATGCGCGAGTTGCGCGGTGTTGAGGGCGCGCACCAGGACGTTGGGGTCGTCGATGCCGGCGAGTTTATCGCGCCAGTCCTCGCCCATGCGGTTGAACGGGGGCAGGGGCTCGAGGCCTTCTTTGATCCGATCCGCGTTGCGGATCTCGTGCAGGCGCTCGGGGGCGTATAGCCGGATCATCATCAGCCGCGTGCTGGTGCGCTTGAGCGGCTCCTCGAACCGGGCCGAGTCCTCGTAGAGGAGATTCAGCCGGAAATAAAGTTCCTGGGCTTCGAGCCAGTTGCCGGCCTGCTCGGCGCGGAGGGCCGCGGCCTCCCCGCGACCAACGAGCGCCGCGATCTTCTCATTACGCAATACCTCGGCGCCATCGGAAGAGAGCGAATAGATCTCGACCGCGGTGCGGAGGGCGTCGGAGAGATCGTCCGCCTCGGTCTTCTCATCGAGTTCGGCCCAGACCTCCTCGAGCCGCTGGGCGCGCTGGGCGTCGGCCTCGGCGAGATGGGCCCGGCGGCGGTCAAGACCCGCGCGCAGTTCCTCGACCGCCGGGATCTCGTGCTTGTCCGGCAACGCATCGAGCAGCGCGAAGACCTCGTCGCTCCGGCCCGAACCGGCGCTCCGCCAGACACGCTCGGCCCAGTCGGCGACCGAGATCGGACCCGTCAGCACCGGCCCCGAGGCGTACACAACGGGGTTCAGCGCGACGAGCGCGACCACAGCCGCGACCAGGAACAACCGGCGGGGGGCGAACGGATTCGGCTTCATGCTCGTTGACCTCATGTCCACGCTTGCGGGGTGTCCGGGGCGTCCATCACCCCGCTCGATCCTTCTACGGGTCAGCCCGGGCCGAGGATTCATCCCCGGCAATCGGCCGACCCCGCTCTGTTCTGTATACCACTCTCGACGCCGGATCATTCTCCACCCGACCATATGGACCGGCCCGCGCGAGAACCACGCCGGGACGCCCATAACCGGTTGATCCTAGCCCCCGGCGCCGAGGCCGCGGACGATCCCGTCACCCGCCCCGGACCAGCGCCTCCCGGGCGGCGACGGCGAGCGCGTCGCAGCGCTCGTTCTCCGGGTGCTCGTTGTGCCCGCGGACCCAGTGATAGTCGAGCGTGTGCGTGGATCGCAGGTCGTCGAGCCGGTGCCAGAGGTCTTCGTTTTTTACGGGCTTCTTGTCCGCGGTGCGCCAGCCCCGGCGTTTCCACTGGTCCAGCCAGGACTTCAGCCCGTCGAGAACGTATCGGCTGTCGGAATAGACATCGACCCGGCTCGGGCGTGAGAGCGCCTCCAGGCCGCGGATCACCGCGGTGAGTTCCATCCGGTTGTTGGTCGTTTCGAGCTCGGCGCCGGAGTCCTCGCGCTCCTTCCCGCTGGAAGGATGACGCAGGATGTACGCCCACCCGCCCGGCCCGGGGTTGCCCGAGCAGGCGCCGTCGGTGAACAGCAGAACGTGCGTGCGTTCGGGCATCACGGGCGAGTGTAGAGCGTTCTTCGTCAATACGTTTCAACAGACGCGGCGCCGACTTTGTCGCCGGGGCGCAACAGTGGCACGGGCGCAGATAGTGGCACGGGCGCAACAGTGGCACGGGCGTCCCGCCCGTGCGCTTACGATGTTGTTTCATTATTACAACCAACGACCGGGCCGGGGGCGGCCCGGCTCGGGGGTGGCCCGGCTCTCCAGAGCCCCGCGTGAACAGCGTCCGTATCTCAAAAAATGCAAATCAACATCGGCGCTGTGCGAAGATCGCGCAATCTCTGCAAAGCCCAGGGATTTCATCCCTGGGCATCAGGCGCTGTGTGTGAATCAAAATCAACCATCCCGCCCGGCTCGGAGGCCCGTTCCCCCCCCGCAGCGCACGGGCGAGAAGCCCGTGCCACCGGTAGAGGCGCATTGCCGCTTGGCCCGCCCGCCCGGACCCGCCACGGTCCGGGAACCACACCGGCCAAACCCGCGGCCCGTACGCCGGTAAGATTGACCCATGATCTGCCTCGACCACAACGCGACGACACGGCCCGCGGACGCCGTCGTCGCCGCCATGCTCGACGCCTTGCGCGAGCACTGGCACAACGCATCGTCCGTGCATCGGCCCGGGCAGCAGGCCCGCGCGATCATCGAATCGGCCCGCGCATCAGTCGCGGCCCTCATCAACGCCAAGCCCCGCGAGATCGCGTTCACTTCGGGCGGGACGGAATCGCTCGACTGGTCGATCCGCGAACTGCTCGGCGCCGGCAAGGCCGCCGGTCGAAATGCAATAATAACCTCGAACGCCGAGCACTCGGCGGTCAAGCGTCTCGCCGTGCGCCTCGCAGAGACCGGGCAGGCCGAGCACCGCGTCGTCCCGGTCACAGCCGCGGGCGTGATGGATCTCGACGCTCTCTCGGAAACGCTCGACGATCGCGTCGCGGTCGTCTGCACGCTCTGGGCGAACAACGAGACCGGCCTGATCAATCCCGTCGAACGCATCGGCGAACTCGCGCGAGCCGCGGGCGCATACTTCGTATGTGACGGCACGCAGTGGGTCGGCAAGGAGCCGACCGACGTGACCGCGTTCGCCTGCGACGCCCTGACCATCGCACCGCACAAGTTCCACGGGCCTAAAGGCGTCGGTGCGCTGTGGACACGTCGCGGCTTGATCCTCCCCGCGCGGATGCACGGCTCGCAGGAATCCGGCAAACGCGGCGGCACGGAGAACACGCCCGGCATCGCCGGCTTCGGCGTCGCCGCCGATCTCGCGCGAGCCTGGCTCGCCGATCCCACTAACATTAATTCGCTTGCCGTGAGGCGCGACCGATTCGAAGCGGGCGTCAAAGCCCGCGTCCCGGAAGCCGTCGTCGTCGGGCGCGACACGCTCCCGCCCGGCGTCGAACCCGCCGAACGCCTGCCGAACACAACCAACATCGCGTTCCCGAGGCTGGGCGCCGAGGCCCTCGTCATAACAATGTCCGAGCGCGGGCTGTGCGCCTCGGCGGGCGCGGCGTGCAGTTCGGGGTCGCTCGAACCGTCCGCCGTCCTCCGCGCTATGAAGATCCCCGACGAAGTCGCCACGGGCGGGATCCGCTTCAGCCTCTGCCGGGAAACGACCGACAGCGAGATCGACCGCGCGATCGAGATCGTCGCCGAGTCAGTCGCGCGAGTCCGCGACGCGACCGCAGCGGTTCTTTCCTGAGCCGAGCCGTCCCCGGCCCGGTTGCTGATCGTAACAATAAAACTAAGTATTATCCGCACGGGCGGGACGCCCGTGCCACTATCTGCGCGAGTGTCGCTGTTCGCGCACGGCTCGGAGAGCCGTGCCACCCCGAAGCCGTGCCACCCCGGAGCCGTGCCACCCGGGAGCCGTGCCACCCGGGAGACATTCGATCCCGGCGCTAGGGCAACTCGCCAAATAAGTATATAAATTATAATCTGAGCCGTGTCGTGCTCACGCGTCCGTGCGGTCGATCACGGCGTACCGCTCGCGCTCGCCCCGGCCGCGCAGGGGGTAGTCCTTCCGCAGCGGGTGCGCGGGGTAGTCCTTCCAAGTGAGGATCCGCCGGAGGTCCGGGTGGTTGCGGAATCGGATCCCGAACATGTCGAAGACCTCGCGTTCGGGCCACTCCGCGCCCGGCCAGAGTTCCGTCACACTGTCGAGGTAGAGCGCGGGGTCTTCCTCTATGCCTTCGGTCGGGATGCTCGGATCGAGGAAGACCTTGACGAAGAACCGGTCGTCCCGGCTGTAGGCGCAGAGGTTGTAGATCACCGCGAATCGGCCCGCCGTCGGCGCCGGGTACCCGAGGTAATCCACGCCGATCACATCCGACAGGAAGTTATATGCACACCGCGCGTCGTCGCGCAGGAACCGCATGACCGGCAGCAGATCGCCCGGCTCGACGATCAGCGTCGACTGCCCGCGGAACTCCGTCCCGCGGAGCCTCGCGTCGGGGAATGCGGCCTTGACGACGGCGAAGGTCGGGTGGTCGAGTGTGGGTTTCAGCGGCGTGGTCATCGTTTCGCTCCGTATCCGGCGCCGCAGTCTATCGGCGACACTCGGCCCGGGCGACGGCCCGCCGCGACGCCCGCCGCGTCCGCTTCGGTTATGCGCTGCGGTCGAGCCGGGCGACCGGTCGATCAAACCCTCCCCGGACGCGGAGCGGCCGAGACAACGGAGGCTCTGAACATGGTCGCAACGCTCACGTCGCTCCTTTCGCACCGTCCGCGCACGCTCGACGCAGCCGACGCCGTCGATCCCGAGCGGGATCGCATTGTTGAACGGATCCGCGCGTTCAACCCTTCAGCGAGCCGGGATTTCCTCGGGACATTCCGCCCCGAAGCGCTCCGGCTATACCTCGCGCACCTCGCGGCGACGGCGAACGAGCCGCGCGGCCGGGGCGCCGTCTGGGTCCGACCCGCCGACACTCCCGCCATCATCACACGTGTACAGCGCGACTGAACAAACCCGCATCTTCATCAGCACAGACGCCGCCGCGACACGGGCTCCCGTGGCACGGGCGTCTCGCCCGTGCAGTTCGTGAACGTGGCTCCTGAAGAGACGCCCGGCGGGATGCTCGCCGTCCCCGTTGCCTTACCGTTTCTCCCTCGGTGTCGCGCCGGGCGCCTCTGCGTCGTCTCGTTCGCGCGCCGTCACACCATAAGTGTGTATTCCAATATTTCTTTGCGTGTCATGCCGACCGCCTCGTAGAGCCGCTGCGCGGTTGTGTTCGTGAGATCGGTCTGGAGCCACAACTGCCCGGCGCCTGTCTCCCGGCAGTGCGCTATCGCGCGCCGCATGAGCGCGCGCCCGACGCCCAGCGACCGCGCCGGCGCCGACACAAACAGATCATTGAGTATCCACGCCCGGCACAGCGACACAGATGAGAACGACGGGTACAACTGCGTGAACCCGATCGGCTCCGAAGCCGGCGCCACGCTGCGGACCGCGATGAAAACCACGGATTCGCTCTGTTCGAGGCGATCGCGCAGGAACCGCTCGGCGGCGGTCGCGTCGTCGGTCTTGCCGTAGAACGCGCGGTACGCGTCGAACACCGGCGCGAGCATCGCCGCGTCGGCCGCGCCCGCGCGCTCGACAGTAAACCGCGAATCGCTCACCCGATCCGCTCCCGCCCGTGCATATACGGCCGGAGCGCTCCGGGGATCGTCACCGTCCCGTCCGCGTTCTGATACATCTCGATGATCGGGATGAGCAGCCTGGGGCTGGCGGCGACGGTGTTATTAAGAGAGTGGCAGAACACGGTCTGGGCGCCGGTCGAATCGCCGCGGTAGCGCATGTTCAGCCGTCGGCACTGGAAGTCGTAGAGTCTGGACGCCGAGTGGGTCTCGCCCCAGTCCCCGGCGGGGACGCCGCCGATCCCCTCGGCGCCGCGGCTGGGCATCCAGCACTCGATGTCGATCATGTCCGCGTTCTTCGGCCCGAGGTCGCCCGTGCAGCACTGCAACAGCCGGTGCGGCAAGCCGAGCGATCGCAGCAGATCCTCGACGATCCCGATCATAATATTATGCCAGCGACGGCTCTCGGCCTCGTCCGCCCGGCAGATCACCACCTGCTCGACCTTGTCGAACTGATGAATGCGATAAAGACCGGCGGTGTCCTTGCCCGCGGCGCCAGCCTCGCGCCGGAAGCACGTCGAGACCGTCGCGTACTTCAGCGGCAGCGCCTCTTCATCGAGGATCTCGTCCTGGTGCAGGCCCATCAGCCCGACCTCGCCGGTGCCGGTGAGCCAGAGGTCATGCGACCCGCCGCGGTCGATCTCGGCGACGCGATACGCCTGCTCGCGTCCGGCGGGGAAGAAGCCGGTCCCGACCATCGCTTCGTCGCGGACGACGACGGGGACGCTGGTCGCGCGGAACCCGTGCCTGGTTGTAATAAAATCGAGCGCGTAGCGCAGGGCAGCCTGGTGCAGGAGCATCCCGTCGCCGGTGAGGATGTAGGACCGCGACCCGGCGAGTTTGACGCCGCGCGCGAAGTCGACCATCCCGAGCGCCTGCATCAGTTCGACGTGCGAGCGCGGCGTGAACCCGCGCTGGTCGGCGAACGGGACTGCCGGGTCGAACCCGGCGGGCGCCCATCGGCGGATCTCCGTGTTGTCCTCGGCGCCGGCGCCGACGGGCACGTCGTCGTCCGGGGGCATCGGAACCTGGAGGAGCAGGCCGGTGAACTCCGGCTCGATCGAGGAGAGCGCGTCTTCGAGCGACTGGATCCGCTCTTTCAGTCTGACCGGCGCGCTGCGCAGCGATTCGACCTCGGCTTCGAGAGCGGCCCGATCGGCGCCGATCGCGGCTTTGAGCCGGCCCATCAGGGCGCCGAGCCTCGGCCCGATCTCCTTCTCGATCTTCTTCTGCTCGGCGCGGAGCGACTCCTGCTCGGCGATCCGCTCGCGACGGAGAGTGTCGAGTTCGAGCAGGCGATCTATATCGACGGTGATGTTTTTTCGGCGGGCGCCTTCACGGAACCGTGCCGGGTCTTCGCGGAGCGCCTTGAGGTCGATCATGCGCGCGATGTTAGCGTCGAGGCGGGCGCCGACACGAGCACAGCCCTGCACCCAGCGTAGCGGCTGGGCCGATCCCCCCGTGGGGCAGGCGTCCCTGCCTGCCCGGGGACAGCCTTCATAACCACACACAACCAGGCGGGCACGGAGGCCGCCCTACGTTCCACCAGGCCGCGCGGGGTACATAAAATAAAAAAGCCGAAGCCAACCTGTCGGATGGCCCCGGCTTCTGCCACACTCGCCTGCCGACGCGATGCGTCGGGAGTCGAATGCGTTTTCCGGTGGCGGGCGCCGCACCGTTCCCCCGAGTGACGTGTCGTCATCGCCCCGCCCGCGAGCGATGCTTCCCCGCACCCCGCTTCCCAACGGGGTGCGCGACGTGTAGCCCGACAATGTCGGGTCTCCCTCCGCGCCCGGCCTGCCGGCCGAGCGCTTCCTCTTACCAACGCTGACAATATACCGCGGACCAACCGTTTCGATCAAAGGGAATCTCGGGATTTGCGCAAAATTCCGGTGATTTCATGCTTCGCCCTGTCTGGTTATTGGTCGTACACAGGGGTGTTCAACGGAAAACCGGGTGTGATCGGGTCGGAGACAAGCCCCTCGGTGTCTCCGCCACGACCACACCCGGCATGGGTTGGCGCTTATTCATATGTTCGCTCGCCAGGACGCCGGGTCGGCGCCTGGGGATTGGTCAGTCAAGGCGTGGGGGCGGTGATCATTCCCCAGTTGCTCAGGAGCCGGAGCAGGTCCACACCGTCAACTACGCCGTCGCCGTTGATGTCGCCGATCTGGATGCCTTCGCTGACGTCCTCGGGCGTGCAGTTCGGCTCGACAAAGACCGGGTCGCCGTCGGCGCGGCGGATCTGGACCAGGTACGTCCCGCAGACGCCGTGAGGCATGCCGGTGATGTCGTTGAGTCCGTCGAAGTCGGTGTCGCCCTTGCCGGTCAGGCCGAAGGTGATGACGCCGTTGACATCAGAGATCACGCAGATCTCGGAATACCCGCTCGGTTCGAACGAGCTTTCGGTCGTCTGACGGGGGAACAAGCCCGGGCCGCTGTCGTCGTCGTAGAGGATCAGATCGCAGTTCTTGTCGAACCAGCCGAGCACCGTGTCCGTCGGCTCGCAATCGTATGTAAGCCCGGAGACAACCGCGATGCAGTACGCGGTCAACGGCTCAAGCCCTTCGTAGCAGAAGAAGTCAACGTCGCGGCAGATCTCGATGCGGCCCGTCGTGTTGTCGATCTCGACGTGCACCGTCGCGGACCCGGCGGGCGCGGTGTAGTTGATGCGGAACGCCTCGGCGCCGGTGACGAACTCCGCGACGTAGTGATCCTCGCGGATGGTGTTCCCGCCGGAGTCTTTATAAGTGACCCAGACGGTGAACTCGCCGATCTGGCCGTGCGGCGCGTTCTGGAAGAACCCGTTGCAGTTTCCGTCGAACCCGTCGGGGAAGCCGGTGACGATCATGCGCAGGGACCGCGTCCCGTCGCCGTTGTTGATGAGGATGTCGGCCCAGCCGTCGTTGTTCCCGTCCTCGCTCCAGACGCCGGACGCCTTGCCGTTGCCGCGCGTCGAACCGTTGTCGTTGGAGAAGATAATGTTGTCCTGCTTGTCCACGAGGCACAGCCAGGTGTCGGGCTGCGGGCCGGGGATCAGACGCTTCTCCAGGATCCCCTGGATCTCGCGGCATTCCTCGACGTTGAACGTGTTCTTCTGCTCACAATGATCGTTCGGCTCCTGCTCCTTGCAGAAATCCGGCGGGGGCGGGTCGCCGGGCAGCACGAAGATGTCGCAGTCCACGTCCGCATCCGTCCCGCTCCCGGCGTCGAGTTTGAACGTCAGCGCCGAGCCGGGCAGCGGCTCCGTCTGATCCCACACGGATACGTTGATCCCGCCGAACGTCGTCCCTCCGACGAGGTTGTTGAACGTCCCGCCGAAGGTCAGCGCGTCGATGGTGAACGGCCCGGTCTCGCCCGCGGAGGCGCTGACGTTGCCGACGCCCGATGTCAGAAACGCCTGATACGTCGAGCCGGTGGTCAGTTCCACGAATATCGAACCGCCGACCACCACGCCGTTGTTAAGTTGGATGATCGCCTGGAAATCGGACAGAACACCCGTGAATCCCGCCTGGTTGGCGCCGTCGATCAGGATCGCGCTGAACGACGACGCTCCGTTGGCGGACAGAACCACGTTGCCGGTGTGGTTCAGCCCCGTGAACCCGCCTCCTTTGGTCGCGGTCAGGCTGTTGACGTCCATCTGGAGCGTCTGAGCCTCGGCGGCCGTCGCTGCCAGCCCGACCACCCCGACGGCGATCGCGCTCATCAAACACTTCGTGCGAAACATGTTGAAGCCCCTCACGCAGAATCAGCCCGCTCGAACCGGCGCTCCCGACGCGGTCAGCCCCTGACCCGGCGGAGATCCTGCTCTGCTGTCCTCCCGAACAACACTATCATCCCGATAAATCGCGTCATTGCAAGCCGTTTCCGCGATTTTTCCGACACGACCGGCGTCAATCACGGCTCGGCGGCCCGCCGAAAAATCCCGGCGATCCCCGTAAATCATTGTGAATAAAAGCGTTTGACATGTCCCGGCGATCCTGCCGGCGCCGACCGCCCGGTCGTTTTTTCACAATTCTTTCAACGCCGACAGCGTCTTCTGGAGCGTCTGCTTCGCGTCCCCGAACACCATCACCGTCCGATCGGCGAAGAACAACTCATTATCCACCCCGGCGTAGCCCGCTCCGAGCGAGCGTTTGAGCACGAAGCACGTCCCCGCCTTGTCAACATCGATGATCGGCATGCCGAAGATCGGGCTGGACCGGTCGTGCCTCGCTGCCGGGTTGACGACGTCGTTCGCCCCCACGACAACAGCGACGTCGCACGTCTCGATCTCCGCGTTGGCCTGTTCGAGGTCGAGGAGTTGCTCGTAAGGCACGTCCGCCTCGGCGAGCAGGACGTTCATATGCCCGGGCATCCGGCCGGCGACCGAGTGCACCCCGTACATCACCGCGGCGCCCCGCTTTGTAAGTTGATCCGCCAGTTCCCGCACCGTGTGCTGCGCCTGCGCGACGGCCATCCCGTACCCCGGGACGATCATCACCCGCTGCGCCGCGTCGAGCATGATCGCGAGGTCGTCGGCGTCCGCGCTCTTGACGGTCTTGCCCTCGACGCTCACACCCGCGGCGCCGGTCGAGTCCGCCGTCCCCACGCCCGCGAACAGCACGTTCGCCAGCGAGCGATTCATCGCCTTGCACATGATGGCGGTGAGTATCAGCCCCGAGGCGCCGACGAGCGCGCCCGATACGATCAGCGCTTTGTTGTATCCCACCGCGAACCCCGCCGCCGCCGCTGCGAGACCCGAGTAACTGTTCAGCAGCGACACCATCACGGGCATGTCGGCGCCTCCGATCGGGATGGTCAGCGTCACCCCGAGCGTCGCGGCGACGACGACCAATCCGCCGAGCGCCCACCATGCGCCGCCCGTCGCGCCGAGCGCCGCGACCAGCGCGACCGCGGCGAGCGCCAGCGTCGCGTTGACACCGACCTGCGCGGGTATGCGCACGGGCGCGCCGCTGATCACGCCTTGGAGTTTCCCCGCCGCGACGACGGACCCCGTGAACGTCACTGCGCCGATGAGCGCGGAGATCCCGATCATCACCAGCACCACGCCGTCGGCCTGCGTCCCGGCGGCGCGCGACTGCACCCACTCGCCCGACACTACGAGCGCCGACGCCAGGCCGCCGAAACCGTTGAACATCGCCACCATCTGCGGCATCTGCGTCATCCGCACACGCAGCGCCAGCGCGGCTCCGACGCCCGACCCCAGCACCACCGCCCCGAGCGCCAGCGGCAACGCCCCGGGATCCGCGTGCAGCAACGTCGCCAGCACCGCGACAACCATCCCCAGTGACGCCAGCGCGTTCCCCGACCGCGCCGTCTTCGGCGAGCGCAGCCGTTTGATCCCGAAGATGAACATGAACGCCGCTGCGAGGTAGGCGACATCGCGCAAGGCGTCCGCGAACGAACCCGAAGCCTCGGTCAGTTCGTGCGCCTGCGCGAGCGTCGCCGCGACGATCCCGGCGTATTCAGTCATTGCGCACACTTCCGGTTGGGTTGAACGCAGAGGAAGACAGAGGATGACAGAGGGAGCGCCGCCGCTTCAGGACGGTGCGTAAGTTCAAGTGACGCCGGATTTCGGAGGAACGCGCTCGACCATCGAACCGAGCCGGCCCCTGCACGTCCCGAACGACCAGACCTCGCGCCCGCACGCCGGACCCACGCCCGCGCTCCCCGCCTCTCTTCCCCCCTCTGTCTCCCTCTGCGTTCATAATTTTCACTTCCGCCTGAACATGCGCAGCATGCGGTCGGTGACGAGGAACCCGCCGACGACGTTTACCATCGCGAAGAAGATCGCCCCGAGCGCAAGCCACCGGGCGCCCGCGCTCAGCCCCTCCCCAGCCGACCCCGCAGCGAGCGTCGCCAGCGCAAGCCCGCCTACGACCGTGATCCCGCTGATCGCGTTCGACCCGCTCATCAGCGGCGTGTGCAGGGTCTGAGGCACCTTCTGAATGATCTCGAACCCGATCATGATCGCCAGCGCGAACACGAACAGGCTCACCAGCAGCAGTTCATTCATAACGGCGCCCCCGCTGAATCCAGCCGCACTTCGCCCGCGTGAACTACGCACATCGGCCCGATCATGTCGTTTCCGAGATCGACGGTGAACACTCCCTTCGGCGCCAGTTCCTCGATCAGCGACATCGCGTTCTGACCGAACATCTTGCTCGCGTGCACGGGCATGGTCGCGGGCAGATTCACCGGCCCGGTCACGCGCACGCCGCGATGCTCGACGATCTCTCCCGCGCGGGTGAGTTCGCAGTTCCCCCCCGCTTCCGCGGCGAGGTCCACGATCATCGACCCCGGCTTCATCCGCTCGACCGTCGCGCGGTCGATCAACCTCGGCGCCGGGCGCCCGGGGACCAGAGCAGTTGTAATAACGACATCAGAATCCGCGACGTGCCTGGCGAGCAGTTCGCGCTGGGCCGCCTGCTCCTCGGCGGTCTGCTCGCGCGCGTACCCGGCGCCGGTCTCCGCAGCCTCGGCGACCGCGGGCAGTTCGACGAAACGCGCACCGAGGCTCAGAACCTGCTCCTTCGCCGCGGGCCTGATGTCATAACCCTCGACGATCGCCCCGAGCCTGCGAGCCGTCGCGATCGCCTGCAAACCCGCGACCCCGGCGCCGACGACCAGCACCCGCGCGGGCGTGATCGTCCCCGCAGCGGTCATCATCATCGGGAAGAAACGCGGGCACAGAGCCGCAGCGTCGAGCACCGCGCGGTAGCCCGCGACCGTGCTCATCGAAGAAAGAACGTCCGCCTTCTGCGCCCGTGTTATGCGGGGCAGTTTCTCGAACGCCAGCGCCGACACGCCGCGCTCCGCGCAAGCCCGCAGCAGATCATCTGAATCGCCCGGCCGGAGCAGCCCGACCAGAGCCGACCCCGGCTTCATCGACGCGATCAATTTCTCGCTCGGCGGGTTCACGCAAAGCAGCACGTCCGCCCGCGACGCCACTACGGACGCATCGGCGACGACCTCGGCGCCGGCCGACTCGTACTGCGCATCGTCCACGAACGCGCGCGAGCCAGCGCCCGCCTCGACTACGCACGCGAACCACGCCGGCCCGTCCTTGCGCGGCGACAGCGGTTTTTTCAGATGCTCCGGGAGAAGCGCTACACGCGACTCGCCGGCACGGGTCTCACGGATGACGCCGATCGTCGTCGCCACGCTTCACTCCGCACGATGTCCAGCCGAACTGCGCGTCTGACTATACAGAGCGCGCCCGAACCTGCTCCGGTGCCTGCCCCTCGGCCCGCCCGCTGATCACAGGTCCGACCTACCGTGAGCGGTGCTGTCCGTACGCCGGGCCGAATGTGAGCCGGGCCGTCCCCGGCCCGGTCGTGGGTCGTACATATGAAACATCACCGCCGCCGCACGGGCGAGACGCCCGTGCCACCGGGGTTGGGGTGGCACGGCTCTCCGAGCCGTGTTCGCACGGGCTAGACGCCCGCGCCACTGATTCCGATCGGCGTAGCGTGGTCGGCCCTCGCGGGCCCGGTCGCTGATCTTGTCCCCCTCACGCCCGGCGTGTACAGTCTCCCTCCCGCATCCCGGCGATGTAGCTCAGCTGGTTAGAGCGAGGGATTCATAAACCCTAGGTCGGAGGTTCGAGTCCTCCCATCGCCACTTCAGCCCGGCGCCCGCGCCATCAGCCGCAGCGCGATCACGACCCCGGCGCCACGAGCGGCCGCCCGCCCGGCTCGAACCGATACCCCAGCAGGTCGATCTCGTCCGCGAACACGTGCGCGATCCGGTCGCGGTCGCCCGGCGTCAGGACATCCGAATACCGCGCCTTCCCCGGGCGATGCCCGCCCTTGGCGCGAGGCAGGTCCGGCGATCCCGGCAGCCCGCGCTCCGACCACACAGCATCGAGTTCCTCCCCGAGATTCTCGAACCGAAGCACACGGTCGACCGCCAAGGCGCCGTCTATCATGTACACGCCCGGCCCCTCGCGGCGCAGTTTCTCCAGCACCGCGTCGGTCAGGAACTGCGAGACCGTCGGCCGCGGCTCCGCCTTGTATTTATGAAAATAATATGATACGGCGCGGTCCCAGGGGTTACGCGCGACGCAGAACTTGAACGCGCTCTCCCACACGTCCGCGGGCAGCAGCGAGCGCACCTCGCGCGCGGGCATGTGGTTGTAGAAACGCCGCCGGCGCCGACCGCGCGTCAGCAGCCGGAACAGATCCCCCGTCGAGTGTTCAGATATCGGCGCCGCGTAGCCCATCGGCCCACGCCCGCCCGCGGCTCGGCGCGATCGCTCGTCCCGCGGCGTGACCGGCGTGACTATGTCGCCCGCTGCGCAGTGCCTCGACAGCGCGATCTCGACGCTTGTCCCCGCAGTCTTGCTCGTCTTGAGAAATATATATTGATATCCCCGGCAGAGGATCATCGGCGCGCGTCCCCCGATCCCGGCCGACGCGACGATGCGCCGACCCGGCCGCGGTAGCATACCCGGCGCCGCATGGACACACCCCTCACGATCTGGCTCGTCACCGACCGCAAGCCCGGGCATCTCAACCAACTGCTCGCGCTGGCGTCGCGCCTGGCCGATCGCGCGCCGGTCACGACCGAAGAGATCGCAATCACCGGCGTCGCGCCAGACCCACGGCGCTGGCGTCGGCTGCCCGATCCCGACCTGATCCTCTGCGCCGGCAGCCGGACTCATCTCACAGCCGTCGGCGCCCGCGCGGCGCGCGGCGGGCGGCTCGTCGTCTGCATGAACCCGACACTCCCGACACGCCTCTTTGATCTCTGCCTGATCCCACGTCACGGCCGATGCCCGGAACGACCCAACGTCGTCACGACCGTCGGCGCGCTCGTCAACGTTAGGCCCTCACGCGATCACGACACAAGCCGCGGCGTCATCCTCATCGGCGGACCGTCGAAACACCATTCGATCGACGAAACCTCGCTAGTTGGCGCGGTCGGGAGGATCGTTGAATCTTCGACGACGATCGCGTGGGATCTCAGCACGTCCCGCAGAACGCCCGCGGCGCTGCTGAGCGCGTTGAACAATCTCTCGGCGCCGAACGTCACGATCACGCCCGCGGACCGCACGCCGGCGGGCTGGGTCGCGGACCGCCTTGCTCGAGCGGGCGTGGCATGGATAACCGAGGACAGTGTTTCGATGATCTGCGAAGCCGTCACTACGGGATGCGCCGTGGGCGTGTTGCCGATGCCTCGCGTCGGGCGCGCTGGGCGCCCGAGCCGGGTGGTGCGTTTCATCGAGGATTTCATCGCGAACAACCTTGTGACGCCGTTCGACGAGTGGGCCGCGGGCGCACCGCTCGCGCAGCCGGTCGAGACCATCGACGAAGCCGGCCGCTGCGCCTCGATCATTCTCGAACGCTTCTTCCCAGCGCGGGTGAATCGCCGATGATCGGCCGTCGGCTGACAGTCGTGCAGACTCTCCCCGCGCTCGAAGCCGGCGGCGTCGAGCGCGGCACGGTCGAAGTCGCCGGCGCCCTCGTCGAGCGCGGCCATCGCGCCGTCGTCGTCTCCGCCGGCGGGCGAATGACAGCCGAACTCGATGCCCTCGGCGCCGAGCACGTCACCCTGCCCGTGCACGCGAAGTCGCCGATGACGCTGCGCGCCGTCCGACCGCTGCGAACGCTGCTGCGCGATCTCGACGCGGACATCCTGCACGCGCGATCGCGCGTCCCCGCGTGGGTTTCTTATCTTGCGTGGCGCGGGATGCCGCGCGGCGCCCGCCCGCATTTCGTCACATCCGTCCACGGCTTGTATTCCGTCAACCGCTGGAGCGCGATCATGACCCGCGGCGAGGTCGTCGAAGCCGTCTCGTGCGCCGCCCGCGATTACATCCTCGCCAACTACCCGCGCGTGCCCGAGTCGCGCATCCGTGTCATCCATCGCGGCGTCGATCCCGCTGATTTTCCGCACGGTTTCACGCCGAGCGGCGAATGGCTCGAACGCTGGCGCCGCGAGTTCCCCGCGATCGAAGGGCGCCGGCTTATCACAATGATCGGCCGGATCACGCGTCTCAAAGGGCACGCCGAGTTCGTCGGCCTCGTCGCGCGGCTGCGCGACGCGGGGACGCCGATCCACGGCGTGATCGTCGGCGGCGAAGACCCGCGCCGCGCCGGCTACGCCCGCGAACTCCGCGAACTCATCCGCTCGAAGCAACTCGAACATCATATAACATTCACCGGCCACCGCGACGACGCGCGCGAGATCGCCGCTATCTCGGACGTGGTCCTGTCGCTGTCGACGACGCCCGAATCCTTCGGCCGGAGCGTGCTCGAAGCGCTGCGCCTCGGGACGCCCGTGCTCGGCTGGGACCACGGCGGGGTCGGCGAGGTGCTCGCGGCTGTTCATCCCGACGGCGCGATCCTGCCCGGCGACACCGCGGAACTAGCCCGCCGAGCCGTCGATCTTCTCGCGCAGCCGAAAACTCTCGTCCCGCCGACCGCGCACTTCACAAAGCGCGAGATGCTCGACCGCACAATCGCGCTTTATGAGGAACTCGCCGCGGAAGTCCCGGCGCCGACGTAACAGAGCGCAACGACGCCCTGCACGCCGCGACCCGGGGCGCGCACGAAGTCGGGCACGCTGTCCTGCGGCGCGCCGTCGCGCACGATCACGCTCTCGGTCTGATATTCCGCCGGGAACTCCCCGCTGCGCAGCAACTCCACGCGGTCGAACCGCGCGCGAAGATCATCGAAGAAATCCATACCGAGGAAGCGCGCCGCCTCGGTCTCGGGCCTGGGGTCCGGCTCGGTTTTCTCGCGGTCGATGAACTCGGACAACATCGCCACCCCGCCGGGCTTGAGCACACGCCGGATCTCATCGAGGCACGAGCCGAGGTCCGGCGGGATCGTCAGCACGCGCGACACGAACACAACATCGTACGACGCGTCCGCGAAGGACATCCGCTGGAGATCCTCGCGAAAATCAACGTCGTCGCGGAAGAGGTCCATCGTGTGGTAGACGGCGAAAGCGCCGCGCAGCCGATCGCGCAGACAATCCTCGGGCGCTACGTGCAGCAGCGACATGCCCGCCGGCGCCCAACTTTCGAGCACGCGGTCGAGTGTCAGCGACTGAAGCCGATGCCGTTCGACCGCGGTGCACCGCGGGCACTTCGAGTGCAGCCGAACCACCGAGGGCCGGCGGCTGAGGCGTTTTTCTTTGAACGGCCCGAAGTACCCGCAGACGGGGCATCGGTAGCGCTCGGCGCCGGGCTTGAGCGCGCGCATGACACCCGGCCGGATCGCGCTCTTGACCCGCTCGGACCAGCGCTGCCTCATCGCTCGCCTTTCATCGCCCGCCGATCATACATCGCGGCCCGGCATCGGCGTCCCGCGATGGCGCAACAGGCCCTGATCCCAGCGCGAGGTGTCCCACTCCCAGCCCTTGCGGATGTCCTCGTACCTGCTGTTGAGTCTTCGCCAGCCGTCGGCGACGCGACGCCGAACCAGAGCCCTTCGCCGGGCCGGGAGGATCGCTCGGACGGGCGACCACGACGCCGCCCCGAACCCGTCGATGAGGTGAAGCCGCCACCCGCCCGCTGCGAGCCGTTCCGCAACGAGGTTGTGATCGAGGATCGCGCGAGTGACGACGCCGAACCGGATGAGGTGCGCGCCGAACTCGTCGTACGCGGCGCGCAACTCGTTCGGCGTGACGCCGTCACGGAAGAGTTCACGCACCGAGCGTGCGATCCCGCCGTCGGCGTCGCGGACGAGATCGAGCGCCAGCCCGCGCCCGAGATCGGTCTCGACATAGCCGAAGCATCGCGGGATATGCCGGGTCGTCACGTCGCGCAGCAGGGGTTCGAGCCGGCGGAGCGCCCGGCGTTCGTCCTCGTTGTTGTCGTATTCACGCCGGAGGAAAGCGGGCACGATCGTCCGCCCGGTCTTCACGTACCGCCGATCGTCTGTCCGCAGCACTTTCACGCACTTGGAAGGATCCGCCGGGTGAACATAACAAGCCCGGCGCCCGCCGACGGCGAACGGCTCGGCGTCGCTCAGACGCAGCGCACTCATGACCGTCGCCCCCGCCGGCCCGTGCGCATCCTCAGACGGAACGCGAACATCCCGTCCCTGCCCGACACCTTGACCCTCGGCACGCGCATCGGGTCCGCGATCGGCCACGTCGGGACGCCCGGCTCGGTCGTCATGGCGCCGGCGTAACCCGCCTCGCGGACGATCGCGGCGTGTTCATCGGTGAAGACGCCGAATGGGTACGCGAAGATCGCGGGCGTGACGCCGAACTTTTCAGCGAACGCCGACCGCGCCGACGCGATCTCGTCGCGCGCTTCGTCCGCAGAGAGCGAGGGCAGGTGCGCGTGCGTGCGCGTGTGGCCGGCGATCTCCCAACGCCCGGTCGCTAGCAGCGCCCGCACATCGTCGTCCGTGAGTTTCGGCTCGTCGCGGAGTTCGTCGTCGGCGTGGTGCGCCTTCTTCTTGCTGGACCAGCCGCCGGTGCGATCCTCGACGAGGTACAGCGTCGCCCGCCCGCCGACCAACGCCAGCACCGGGTCCGCAGCGGTGAGGTTGTCCGCGTACCCGTCATCGAACGTCACGCACACGGCCCGTTCGGGCAGCGGCTCGGGGCTGAAGAGTCGGCTGGCGAACACGAAAGTGAATCCGTTGCGATCCAGCCACTCCATCTGATTCTGAAAATCCGCGGGCGCGACGCGCAACTTATTAAACCGAGCGCCGGCGATCGGCGCCCGCACCATGTGATACATGAGGACGCGCGGCCGGTCCCAAGGCTCGGCCCGCCTCCACCACGCGTAGCGATCGCTGAACCACGCGGCGACCGCGAGCGCGCCGGCGCCGGCGATCCATGTCGCTGCGCCGATCATCCCGAGACCTCATGATGCGCGGGCGCCGATGGCTGCGCCGGCTCGGCGCGCACGCCCGGCGCCGACCAGTCGTCGTAGTCGTACCCGTAGGCATCGACCAGACCCCGCCGCAACGCCGCTAGCAGGTACTCGCGGTCGGCCTCGTTGAACCACTCGAAGGGATGCCGCCGATCGCGCCGGACGACCCGGCGTTCCACTCCGTCTTCGTACTTCGCCATGCGTTCTTTGGTGGATAACGCCGCGGCTCGCTCGAACACATCGTCCGCGACGTTCGGGAATCCGAGATGGCTCCACACGCGCCGGGTCTGCCCAGCGGGGTCGGCGATGAGATCTTCGTAGCGCACGACCAGCACGCGCCGCGGGTCGAGCCGCCGGACGTGCGCCCACGAGTTAAGAAACCGTATCTGCCGATAGAGCGCGTGATCGAAACGGAATGAGTCCTTCCCGCGTAGATACTCGGCGAACGTGGCGCGTCGCTGTTCGGGCGGGTCTTTCTCGTAATATGACACCATCGCGTGGCGGAGATCGCGCACCAGGACGACATAGCGCGGGAAGCGCAATCGGCGACGCATCAGCCGGTACAAACAGACGGGCATCTCGGTGTGCGTGCGGACGACCGTCGGCACGCCGGGCGTGGTCGGCGGCTCGTGGATGTAACCGATCTGCGACGTGTCGTTCATGTGGGCCGGGTGCGCGATCCCAAGCCCCTCGTGCATCGCCATGCACAGCAGCCATTTGAGGTAATGGCTCCCCGCGGAGCGCATTGTGACGAGCATGCCGTCGAGGTCGCGATGCCTGATGTGCGCGAGCGGCCCGAGCCGGATGAGCGATCGGCGTAGCAGCGCGAACTCGACCGCCCGCCCGGGCGCTCGCGATGCCGATCTGTTTACTTTCTGATCGGGCTGCTGCATGGCATGAATGTATCACGCCGCGATCGCTCCCCGCGCGACGGCGCCGACGCCGATTGTCGTCCGTAGGGGCGGATCAGCGCTCAGAAACCCCAGATAAGCGGGATCAGCCCGACCGCGGTCGCCGCGAGGAGCAGGTTCATGGGGACGCCGATTTTCAGGAAGTCCGTGAAGCGGTACCCGCCCGGGCCGTAGACCATCAGGTTCGTCTGATACCCGATCGGGGTGGCGAACGACGCCGACCCCGCCATCATCAGCGCGATGAAATAAGGCATGGGGTCCACGCCGAGGCGATCCGCCAGCGCGATCGAGATCGGGAACATCAGCGCCACCGCGGCGTTGTTCGTAATAACCTCCGTCATCAGCGAAGTGACAAGATACACCGCCAGCAGCGTCATCCACGGGTTCTGCCCGACCGCTGCGAGCGCGACGGTGACGATCGCCTGCGCGGCTCCGGTCTGATCCATCGCCCGCCCGACGCCGAGCGCCGCCCCGATCACGACGAGCACCGACCAGTCCACGCTGCGCCTGGCCTCGCTGATCGTGCAGCAGCGCGACCCGATCATCAGCCCCGACGCGACCAGGGCCGCGACGAGCATCGGCACGACCCCGGCGGTCGCCAGCGCGACCATCAATATAAGAATCCCGATCGCCAGCGGCCCGCGCGTGTGCCTGCGCGGCGTCGAGTCCTCCAGCGGGCTGACGAGCAGAAAATCACGCGAGTTGCGGTTGCGGTCGGCGAAGTCGGCGTCGGCCTCGACGAGCAGCGTGTCGCCCGGGCGGAGTTCGATCTCGCCGAGTTTGCCAGGCACGCGCTCGCCGTTGCGCGCGACCGCGAGGACGACGCCCTGATACCGGTTGCGGAACCGGCCCTCGCGGATGGTCCTGCCGCACAGCGGGCACGACTCGCCGATGACGGCCTCGAACAGCCGGCGCCGGTACCGCGGCGAATCCAACTTAAAAACCTGATCGGTTGCCGGCGCCAGCCCCCGGAGGTTCTGCACGTCGCGGATCGCCTCGACCACGCCCGCGAAGAGGAGCCGATCCCCCGCGCGGAGCAACTGCCCCGGGCCGGTCGTGCCCAGCGGTTCGCCGTCACGCTCGATATCCACGAGAAAGCAGCCGGGCAGATTCCTAAGCCCGGCGGCCTCGATCGACTTGCCCGCCAGCGGGCTTCCGTCGGGGACGATGAGTTCGAGGGTGTACTCGCGCGGGTCGGCGAAGACGCTCGCCGCGGACCCGCGTTCGGGGAGCAGCCTCGGCCCGACGATCAGCAGGAACGCAAGCCCGATGAGCGCGCTGGGGAGGCCGATCTTCGCGATCTCGAACATGCCGAGAGACTTGAACCCCGCGTCGATCATCAGCCCGTTGACGACGAGGTTGGTGCTGGTCCCGATGAGCGTGCACGTCCCGCCGAGGATTGCTGCGTAGGACAGGGGTATGAGCAGTTTTGACGCGGGTATGCGCAGCCTCGCCGACCAGTCCTGCACCGCGGGGATGAGCATCGCGACGACGGGTGTGTTGTTGAGGAACGCGCTCATCCCCCACACGGGCGCCATCAGACGGAACATCGCGGATCGAAGCCCGACAGGTCTGCCGAGACATACGGAGGCGATCCAGTCGATCGCACCGGTCTCGCGAAGCCCGGCGACGACGATGAAGAGCACGCCTACGGTCGCCAGCCCGGTGTTTGCGAAGCCGCTGATCGCGTCCGCAGCGCTCATCACGCCGAGCCGCCAGCCGGCGTCGGTCGGGACCGGGGCGATCATGAGCAGCGTCAGAGCCGCGACGAGAACCGCGTCCGCCGCGATCCGGGTCAGGGCGAGCGTCAGCAGCACCAGCGCCACTACTACAAGAACAACAACGGCGGCCGGCTCCATCGCTGCAGTATCTCCACCCGGCGTGAAGCGGCTCGACCGCCCGGATGCGGGCGACCCATCCGATCAGGCTCCCGCACATCGACACACCCGCCACGGGTACGCCCGCGCGGGACAGCATGTTTGGTTGATCGTGCCGCTCGCCCGATCGGCTTGAGGAGCAACCGCCGAACTCGCCGGACCGGACGGCTCGCGGTGAGCGTCAGCGTCGGCGACGCGTCGCGCTGATCGCCGCGAAGAGCGCCACGCCGGCCGACCCGGGCGCGGGGATCACCGCGCCGAACGCGCTGTCGTCTCCAGGCCCGCCGACGAACTTCGCCGCGGCGAACGCCGGCCTGTCACCGGGCGGGACGCTGCTCATGGTGGATACGAAGTCCGACGCGACACCGGATCCGAGAATAGTAAACACGAATGAGACGCTCTCGCCCGGGACGATCTGCGCCGGATCCTGCCCCACGCCGTCGATCAGGGCGATATCGAATCGTCCGAAACCGTCGGCCGCCTGATCCGTCAGGAACGTCCACCCCGTGGGGATGGAAATGGCCGACAACCCGGTCACGGACCCGCCGAAGTTGAAGTAGAGTTCGTTTATATTGAATGTGTCGGGTGATTCCGTGAGATTGAAGGCCGTGAAGGTGAGAGTCGATCCGGTGACCTCGAACTCGAACTTCGCACGGAGCAGCGACGCCGGCGTCTCGTCGCTCGAGTGGGTGCTGAGGAACAGACCGGCTGTCGTGGAGGCGAATGCGCTCGAAGCGAGGAATACAGCAGCGGCCGGAAACGCAGCCGACAACACGCGCCTCAGCATGCGCAATTGGTGCGCGATTTTCATTTTTCTCTCCCTCCGAGCGCTCTCCAAGAGCGTGTCGATCGGCAGCCGCTGACGGCTGTTCCCCCCGATCGGGCGTGTCTCACACAAAAAAACTAGCCGAACGACCCGAGACACGCAAGAGAATTTCACTGTTCCCAAACGTGATGTCGCAAAATAGGGCTTACACCTCGTTTTTTGGCTACACACGTTCTCAGGCCCCGCTCGAGGGGCGTGGATGACCTTTGATCCCTAGCATCCCCGCCATGCCCATCGGGATTCTCGCCGCCATGCCGGAGGAACTCGAACACGTCCTCCGCGACGTGCGCGCCGACCGCGTAATAACCCGAGGCGGGCGGACCTATCACCACGGCACGCTCCACGGGGTCGAGTGTGTCGCCACGCTCTCGCGCGTCGGCAAGGTCGCCGCCGCCGCGACAACCATGCACCTGATCCTCGAGTTCGGCGTGCGCGAGATCGTCTTCACCGGCGTCGCCGGCGTGCTCGACCCACGCCTGCGCGTCGGCGATGTCGTCGTCGCGACGGAACTGATCCAGCACGACCTCGACGCCCGCCCGCTCTTCCCGCGGTTCGAGGCGCCGTTGCTCGGCGTGTCACGATTCGCGGTCGAAGCCGCGCGACGCGACGCCGCCACGGTTGCGGCCGAATCATTCCTCCGTGATTTTCTTAATAAGTCGATATCGCCCGAAGACCTCGCACGGTTCGGGCTTCAGTCCCCCTCTGTGCACACCGGACTGATCGCCAGCGGGGATCAGTTCATCACGAGCCACGACGCGAAGGAGTCGCTCCGCGCGATCCTGCCCGATGCGCTGTGCGTCGAGATGGAAGGCGCCGCAGTCGCGCAGGTCGGGCACGAGCACGGCGTGCCCGTCACGGTCATCCGCACGATCTCCGACGCCGCGGACGATTCCGCGCCCGCCGACTTCAGCGCATTCATCGAACGTGTCGCGAGCGAGTACTCCCGCGGCATCCTCGCAAGGCTGCTGGCGCGGCCGGATCATTAACAACCCGAAAGCCCAGGGATATGATCCCCGGGCTTTGGTATTTCTGATCCGGTGACTTAATTTTCCCGTCAGTTCTTGTCGTTGTCCTTGACCTCGTATTCCGCGTCGATCACGTCGTCGTTCGCGGGCGCGGAGCCGTCCGACGCGCCCGCGGCGGAAGCCGATTCGTACATCGCCTTGCCGAGTTCGATCGACGCCTTTTCCAGTTCCGCGAGCGACCGTTCGATCGCGGTCCTGTCGTCGCCTTTGAGCGCGGTTTCCACCGCGGAGATCGCCGATTCGATATTCGAGCGCACGGCGCCGTCCACCTTCGCGCCGTGCTCGTCGAGGCTCTTGCGGATCTGATGGACCTGCTGCTCGGCACGGTTCTTGAGGTCGATGAGTTCGCGGCGGGCGCGGTCCTCGGCGGCGTGGGCCTCGGCCTCCTTCTGCATCCGCTCTATCTCTTCCTTCGACAGCCCGCCGGAGTTTGTAATCTTGATATCCGCCTTCTTGCCGGACTTCTGCTCGGTCGCGGTGACCGTCAGGATGCCGTTGGCGTCGAGGGAGAACTCGACCTCGATCTGCGGCATGCCGCGCGGCGCCGGGGGGATGCCCGTGAGATCAAACTGCCCGAGAAGACGGTTGTCCTGCGCGAACTCGCGCTCGCCCTGCAACACCCTGATCGTCACGCTCGGCTGGTTGTCCGCAGCGGTCGAGAAGATTTCTTTCTTTGATGTGGGGATGGTGGTGTTCTTCTCGATGAGTTTGGTCATCACCCCGCCGAGCGTCTCGACGCCCAGCGACAGCGGCGTGACGTCGAGCAGCAGCACGTCCTTGACGGTCCCTTCGAGGATCGCGCCCTGGATCGCCGCGCCCACGGCGACGGCCTCGTCCGGGTTGACGCTCTTATTAGGCTCGCGCCCGAAGAGTTCCTTCGCGATCGCCTGCACCTTCGGGATGCGCGTCGAACCGCCGACGAGGATCACCTCGTCTATCTTCTTAATATCAATCTTCGCGTCCTTGATGGCCTGGAGGCAGGGCGCCTTGATCCGGTCGAAGAGGTCCGCGCAGAGCGCCTCGAACTTCGACCGCGAGATCGTGATCTGGAGGTGTTTCGGCCCGTTCTGGTCGGCGGTGATGAAGGGCAGGTTGATCGTCGTCTCCTGCATCGAGGAGAGTTCGCACTTGGCCTTCTCGGCGGCTTCCTTGAGCCGCTGCATCGCCATCGCGTCCTTCTTAAGATCGATGCCTTCGAGTTTGCGGAACTCCTCGGCGAGGTGGTTGATGAGGCGCTGGTCCCAGTCGTCGCCGCCGAGGTGCGTGTCGCCGTTGGTTGAGAGGACTTCGAAGACGCCCTCGGCGACATCGAGGATCGAGATGTCGAACGTCCCGCCGCCGAGGTCGAACACGGCGATCTTCTCGTTCTTCTTCTTCTCCATCCCGTAGGCGAGGGCCGCGGCGGTCGGCTCGTTGATGATGCGCTCGACCTTCAGACCGGCGACCTCGCCCGCGTCCTTGGTCGCCTGCCGCTGGGAGTCGTTGAAGTACGCCGGGACGGTGATGACGGCCCGCGTCACCGGCTCTCCCAGATAGTCCTCCGCGGTCTTCTTAAGTTCCTGGAGGATGAACGCGGAGACCTGCTGCGGCGTGTATTCCTTCTCGCGGACCTTCACCTTGACGAAGTCGTCCGAGGCGCCGGTGATCTCGTAGGGGACCAGCTTCTCCTCGGACGCGACCTCGGCGTGACGCCGACCCATGAACCGCTTGATGGAAAATACGGTGTTCTTCGGGTTCGTCACCTGCTGGTGCCGGGCGGGCTGGCCGACGAGGGTCTCGCCCTTGTCGGTGAACGCGACGACCGACGGCGTGGTGCGGGCGCCCGACGAGTTCACCAGAACCTTCGGCTGGGCGCCTTCCATCACGGCGACGACCGAGTTCGTGGTTCCAAGATCAATCCCGATGACTTTTGACATGATCGTTCAGCCTTGTGCGAGTTCGTGTCTGCCGGGGGGACGGGCGTCCCACCCGTTCGAATCCTTATCCTTCCCCAGTGGCACGGGCGTCTCGCCCGTGCGAATCCTTCCCCAGTGGCACGGGCGTCTCGCCCGTGCGAATCCTTCCCCAGTGGCACGGGCGTCTCGCCCGTGCGGACACGGCTCGGAGAGCCGTGCCACCCTGGAACAGTGGGACGGGCGTCCCGCCCGTCGTAAGGGCCCTGACCTTCGCTCTGCTCAGGTCAGGCGTCCCGGTTGTTTCGCAGCGCCGGGACGCACGGGAGCAGTTGCAAGCCGCGCGCCGGGAGTTCCCGGAGAAAGATCCCGGCGTCACGGCCCGCCAGGGGTCAGAACCGCCGACGCAGAGGCGGGCCGAGTCGATGGTCCTGCCACATCGGCAGCCGGACCCTCTGAGGTGTCTCCGCCGTACACTACGCCGAACGACCCGCCACCGGAGCCTTCCCATGCCCGCAGCCGACAGCCACCCGACCCTGTGCGAGCGTTGCGGCTACGAGATCGGCGGGCTTCCCGACGCCGGCGCCTGCCCGGAGTGCGCCCGCCCGATCGCGGACTCGGCGCCGGAACGCCGGGTCGGGTCGGCCTGGCAGCGTTCGCCGGGCCTGCTCAGCCCGCTCGTCAGCATCGCGGCGACATTACGCTGGCCGATGCGCTCGTGGAACACAGTCACAGCGGACATCTCGAGTTCGTCGGCGCTGCTGTGGATCAACTGCACGCTGGCGGCGCTGATCTTCCCGGGCGGCGCGTTGATATGGATATCACATTCCAAACTCGACGCCGCGATGCTCGCCCCGATCGCCGTCGGGGTCTGGACAGGGGCGCTGCTGGCGCTGTCGTGGATCGAATCCCGCGGGATCAGGATCATCGGCCGATTCCGCCGATTCCGCATCACCCGGGCGGTGGCGTACGCGGTGGTAGGCCATGCCGCTGCGGGATGGGTCGTCGGCGCGATCGCGGGAACCATCACTACCGCGATCATCGCCCGCGAGGACTACATCGAGGCAAAACTCAACGGCGTCGGCGTGGGCGCCGCGGTCGCTGCGGGAGTCGGGCTGGTGTTCTTCGAGATCCTGACTTACATCGGCATGCGACGGATGAAGTTCGCCAATCATCCCCGATCGGCGCCGATGACTGAATCCGCGACCGTCTGATATCAACTTCAGCGGCGCGGGCGCAACGAGTGGCACGGGCGAACCAGTGGCACGAGCGCAACCAGTTGCACGGGCGTCTCGCCCGTGCGCGGATGGTGTTGTTGCATCACGACGACCAACGACCGGGCCGGGGACGGCCCGGCTCCGGTGGTTGGTTCCAAAGTCACACGGCTCCGAAGTCGCGCGGCGTCGGGGTGGCACGGCTCTCCGAGCCGTGATGTTGAGTTTGACTCGCACCGAGTGCAGCCCGCACGTCGCCGAAAGCCCAGGGATTTCATCCCTGGGCATTCCCGCACGGGCGAGACGCCAGTGCCACTGGTGTCGGTGTCGGCGTCGCAGGCGCTGGCTTGGGGTTGGTTCGCCGCGTACCATCGTCGGCTATGAAACCACGCAGACCAACGCGGCAGGTGACCATCGGCGACGACCGCACGGGACGCGTGCGGATCGGCGGCGGCAAGCCCGACGCGCTCGGCGCCCCCACTACGCCTGCCCCCGTCTCCGTCCAGACCATGACCGCGGGCTACACGCACGAGATCGACCGCTGCGTCGCAGAGGTCAACAAACTCGCCGCCGCCGGCGCCGACGTGGTCCGAGTCGCGGTCCCCGAACGCAAGGACACCGAGGCGCTCCGGGAGGTCATCGCGCAGACCCGCGTCCCGATCGTCGCGGACGTTCACTTTCATTACAAGCGGGCGCTCGAGGCGCTCGAATCCGGCGTGCACAAGATCCGCCTGAACCCCGGCAACATCTCCGACCGCGATCAGGTCAACGCGGTCATCGACGCCTGCAAGGAGCGCGGCGTCCCCATCCGTGTCGGCGTCAACGAAGGCTCCATCATCGAGCGCAAGGACAAGCAGCGGCGGGCGGCGGAACTCGGCAAGTTCTTCGCCGAACGCAAGCAGGGGCACCTTCTCGCGCTGATGATCGCCAAACTCGAGGAATACCTCGACATCTTCTACGAGCGCGAGTTCTTCGATATTGTAATAAGCGCGAAACTGATGGACGCCGCGAGCGTGATCGCGGTTTATAACGAGATCAGCGAACGGTTCGACCATCCGCTGCACCTGGGGGTGACGCACGCCGGCCCGCGCGAGACGGGCGCGATCCGGTCGATCGCGGCTCTGTCGGCGCTCCTGGCTGAAGGCATCGGCGACACGCTGCGCATCTCCTACGCCAGCGACCCGGTCTTCGAGGTCGAGGACGGGCTTGAACTTCTGTGGTCGCTCTCGCTGCGCGAGCGCAAGGGCGTGGATCTCATCGCGTGCCCGACCTGCGGCAGGATCCAGGTCGATCTCTTCACGCTCGTGCAGGACGTTCGGCGTGTCCTGGCGCACGAGATCACCGTCCCGATGAAGGTCGCGGTGATGGGTTGCGTGGTGAACGGGCCGGGCGAGGCCGAGGGCGCGGATGTCGCGGTGTTCGCCGGCGACCGCCGGGGGATCATCTACGTTCAGGGCGAGCGCGTGGCGAACGTGCCCGAGCCGGAGATTCTCGATCGGCTTCTCGCCGAGTGCCGGGGGTTTCAGGCGCGAGTTCTGGCGGGCGAAGCGTCGCTGGGCGAGAAGAAGGTCGAGATCGTCCCGCCGGACCCTATCGGCGAACTCGGTTCGGGATTCGAGAAGATCGCTGCGGGCGGGGTCGCTCGCCCCGCGGCTGTGACCATCGGACGGAGTTGACCGATACTATGGTTCGTTCCACCCGCGCCGGGGCATAGCGCAGCCCCGGCGTCGTAACATGCGCGGAGATCCGACCGATGCCCCAGAGCCAGAGCGCGTACGACCAATCTCACGCCCCGAAGCCCGGCCAGCACAGCGCCCTTGCCGATGAGGTCGCGCGGATGAACGCCCGGCTTCAGTCCGAGGCCGTCCTCGCGATCGAACTCGTCGAGCAGGCGGTGCGGGCGTTGCGTGATTGCGACACGGACTCCGCCGCGGAGGTCCGCAGGCGCGACACTGAGGTCGACGCGGAGGAAGTGCGCATCGAGGAGGAGTGCATCCGTGTGATCGCGCTGCACCAGCCGGTCGCGCGCGACCTTCGCTCGCTGATGATCATCATCAAGGCTAACGCCGATCTCGAGCGCATCGCCGACCACGCCACGGGGATAGCCAAGGCCGTCGTTTTCCTCGGCGACGAATGCACCGCACACTGGCCGACCTCGCTGCTCGAACTCGGCGAGCGGATCATCCCGCTATGCCATGAGACGGTGCGGGCGCTCGGGCAGTCCGACGGCGCCGCCGCCCAGCGCATCATCGACAGCGACGACTCGATCGACCGGCTAGCCCGGCAGGTCGTCGAGGAGGTCGAGCAAGGCATCGGCGCGGGCACGCTCACACGCCGGGCCGGGCTTCTCGCCTACCGCGCCAGCCGCGACCTCGAACGCATCGGCGACCTGTGCGCGAATATCTGCGAGGACATCGTCTACGCAGCGACCGGCCGGATCGTCCGCCACGCGAAGAAACTTGCGAATCTCAAGGCCTGAGCCTCGCGATGATCCTCGCAGCCGCGTCTTGCGCGGAGGATGCGCCATCAATCACTATCGACGCGAGATCGCGGTACAGCGGGTCGCGGTCCGTGTAGACGTCCCAGACCTCGGCGATCGGGTCCGCGCCGGTCAGGCTCGGGCGGTCGTCCGTCTCGCCAGCCGCCCGGAGCCGATCCACCAGCGTCGCCGGCTCCTCGCGGAGATAAACGACGAAAAGCCCGCCCTCAGCAGCGGCGGCGCGGATCAACCGCTCGGCGCCCGGCGCGGTCGGCGTCCCCCCGCCAGCAGCGATAACGCGGTCCGGGCTTTCGATCGAGTCGCGCAGCGCGTCAGCCTCGGCCTGACGGAACCGCACGACGCCCGCCTCGGCCCACGCCCGCTGGACCGTCGGCATCCGCAGCCGCCATAACGTGACAACATCCAGATCTATGAACTGCCGTTCCAGGCGCTCGGCGAGCATCGGCCCGACTGTCGACTTGCCCGACCCGCGCAGGCCGATCAACAGAACATTCGGCGTCCAGCCGTCGTCCGCCCGTTCCCGTCGTTGCGCCGGTCCCGCCATGCGATCATTATGACCCAATCCCCAGGGGACGCACAGCGACCGTCGGCTCGGCGAGCGTCCCCCGGACGCGGTACTGGATAAGTTGCCCGGTGACGGCGCCGAGCAAGTCGCCGATCCGACCCAGCCGGCCCGTGATCTTCTTGATCGGCCCGGCGCTCGCTGTCATTTCGAGCCTCTGGTCGTAGAACACACGCCCCGTCGCGTCCACGACGGCGAGTTGGTTCTCAAGCCGCAGACGGTCGAACACGACCGCGTCGCCGGTCAGGTCGAAAGTTGATTCGACTCGCGCCCCGCCGGCGCCCTGCGTGAACACAACGCCGAGCGAATCGATCACTTTTGATAACTGAGTTATGACCGGGATCACCAGCAGCCGGGCGTTGTCGATGTTCAGATCGCCGCGTCCTTCGACCGAAGCGGGCAGATCCGTGATCCTCCCCGAGACTGTCCCCCCGCTGCGGACCACGCCCGCCAGCGGCGGCTGCTGCCCGGGTTCCGGCTGCGAAAGCAGCAGCGTGCGCAGTTGCAGCCCGTTCGCGTTCCATGACGCCGTGATGGGCACACTGTCGGCGGTCAGGTCGGCGGTCGCGCTCGCCGTGATTGTGCCCCCGAGCAGATCGACCCGGACCGGCGCAAGCCCGGCGGCGCCGTCGGCGACGTGCAACTCCATCGTCGCGCTGTCGATCGGGATGTGATATCCGCCGAACGCAATATCAAATCCGTCGAGGTTCACAGTCGCGTCGATGTTCGCCGCCGCGGGGTCGGAGATCGCGCCGGACCCGTTCGCGACCACACGCAGCGATCCCCGGGCCTGGTGCTCGCGCGCCAGCGCCTGAAGCGCCGGCGGGAGGTGCTCGTACGTATCCTCGCCGAGCGCGATCGAGAAATCCGCGCGCTCGACCCGCGCCGCGAATGTGTCCAGGCTCACCGCGCCGAGCACGCTCAGCGCCAGGATCGGCGAGCGGTCCAGTTCCACATCGAGCCGATGCCAGACCGGACCCGCGGAATCCGTCGGCGCCGACGGCTCGGCGTGCAGGACCATGTCGATCCCGTCGAGACGCATCGCGGGCTGATCGACGCCTTCGGAATAACTTACAATGCAGTCACGCAGCGACAGCCGGCGGATGCGCATCACCTCGCTGAGCCGGGCTTCCGCGGGGACGGACTCGGGCGTTCGCACGGCGCTTGCGCGGACGATCGGCGTCAGACCGACGAAGCCGCCGGTCGCAGCGTCACGCACGAGGCGCAGATCCCCGCCGACGAGTTCCATCGCGCTGATCCTGATCGGCGAACCTACGCGGGGCGCCTCCTCGAGCGTCACCACGAACGCCTCCGCCGCCAGCACGTCAAGCCCCTCGCGCGAGCGCAGCGTCACCCCTTCGAGCCGCAATGTCCCCGGCCAATCGAACCGCGACCGCTCGAACCCGACGATCGGCGTCAGGTAGGTCTGCGCGATCAGCATCACCTGCCGGATGGCCCAGTCGTCGGCGCCCATCGTCCCGCGCACGATCATCAGGACGAAGACCGCCGCCGCGAGCGCCAGCACCGCCGCTATTCCGGCGATGATTTTCCATAGAGATCGGGCCATGCTGAAGCCTAGCCGGGCCGGCGCTGCGGATCACGCGCGCATCAGCGCGAGCAGGCGCCGGGCGGTCGCGCGGGCGCGTTCGCGCACGACGGGAGCATCGTCGCGCGACGCGAGTTCCGCCACGCGCTGCGCCGATTCCACCCGCCCGAGCCGACCCGCCAGCCACAACCCAGAAACACGGTGCTCGGCCCGTTCGTCGCCGAGCATCGCGTCGAGGGTCTCAAGCCCGAGGGCCCGCAGTTTCGGCTTGACGCACCGCGCCAACGCCCGGGCCGCGTTGGCGCGGACGCGCGGCGGCTGCGCGCCGGCGTGATCCCCTTCTATCAAACGTGTCGCTGCGCTCGGGCCTTCCCCGATGCGCTCGATCGCCTC
This sequence comes from Phycisphaeraceae bacterium, assembly GCA_039794205.1. Classification (GTDB taxonomy): domain Bacteria; phylum Planctomycetota; class Phycisphaerae; order Phycisphaerales; family UBA1924; genus J020. The sequence goes on along the minus strand of JBDIVU010000006.1, from coordinate 110,895 downwards.
GATCGCGTTGGCGCGAAGCCGGGCGTCCGCGCTCGACAGGCACGCGCGCAGCGCGTCGCGCGCGGAGTCGGTCCCGGCCCGTCCGAGCGCCGCCACCGCCGACGCCGCGACTCGCGCCGACTCCCCCGCTGCGGACTTAAGAAGTTCGATCTCACATTCCCCCGCCAGATCGAGCCGCACGCACAGCAGGATCGCCCCGACGCGGGCCGGCTCGGCGCCGATCTCGATCGCGCCGCGCAACGCAGCGAGAAAACCCGCCGGATCGCGGGCCTGCTCGGCTCGAGCCGCGGCCGCATCCATGCCGGGGTCGCAACTCTCGATCATCGAGAACGGATCACGCCGACGCAGAGTCTGCTCGGCCCGAACCCTCGTCGCCGGCACAGGCGCCCGCGCCAAAGCCCGCCAGCGCCGGAGCGCGCCGTCGTGAGAGGCGAGCGGGAGAGCGAAGATCGCCGACCGTGCGGTTCGCCGGTCTTCATCGAACGCGAGGTCTTCGAGCGCGTCGCGCGCGCCCTGGCCCGTCGGCTCCGCGCGCGCGAGCGTACGCGCGAAGGTAGCCCGAGCCGCCGGGCTTGTCGCGGCGAGCCAGGCGTCGCACATAAGATCTGTATCAGAAGCGGACCTCGACCACGCGCCAGCCGCGGCGCACCATCGCGCCGCGTCGGCGGGGATTGTTTCAATCATCGGCGTGAGAGCCGCAGCGTCCGCTGTGAGCCGATCCCCGCGTCCGCTGCGCGCGAGTCTGCGCTTGCGCGCGGGCGTGAGCATGAGGTGCGACGCCGCGACGGCTCCGCGAAGCCGGACGCCGCGGGCTTCGTCGAGCGACGCGAGCGCGTCGATCGCCACGGGCGCGAGCGCGTCGATCGCGACGAGCCTGACGAGCGTCCCGCCGTCGATGGTTTTCGAGGCCCGGATCGCCGCGCGGAGCGCCATGTTCGAGGGGTGTTCGCGGTCGCGGAGCGTCGCCCCGAGAGCCGACCCGCGCCGACGGATCTCGCCCGGCCCGGCGATGGCGACCGTCTCCGCGATCGCTTCGAGAGCCGCACGGTCACGCAGCCCCGCCGCAGCGATGACGAGTTCCGCGATTTCGCTGCGTCCGTCGCGCCGTGCGGAAGCCAGCCGAGCGCGATCGAGCCTCGCCCGCAAAGCCCGGACCGCAGCCCGGCGGACGCCCTCGTCGGGATCGTCCGCGAGCCGAAGAACCCCCGCGATCGGCCAACCCGCGGGCAGGTCCGAATAGATCGACGCCGCGGCCAGGCGGTGGTCGGCGTCCCCGTGAGCAGCCAGAACCGCTGCGACCCCGGCGATTTCGTCCTTCAGGCTCGCAGCGATCGCCCCCCGAGTCCGATCGGACAGGCGTCGCCAGTGGACAGCGATCTCCCAGACCGCCTCGGCCCGACGTGTCCCGCCCCCGACCCGCTGCGCCAACGCCCCGGCAGCCTGACGGACCCAGGCTCGAGGCTCAGGCCCGCGAGAGCCGCCCGGCGCAGCCAGCCGGCGGACCGCCGTCAGGAACTCCTGCTCAGCCCCTTCGTCGTGCTCTAAACCGTTGCTGTCAGCGATCTTTCGGCACAGCCGAACGACCCGCCCGGCGACCCCCTCGCCAGCCAGGTTTCGGATCAGATCGGCCACGCGTCGATCGGCCATATGCAGGATCGCTCCGGACCGCGCCGTCCCGCAACCCGCGCGGACGCCACGTGTTGTGGTACATCGGCTCAAATGGCGCAAAAGGCGCCACATCTTTCTCGAAACTTTTTTGTTGCTTTCCGCGTATCACCTGCGACAATGCCGCTTGCCCGCGGGCGTCGGAGCGCTACAGTCTCCGCCCCCGACACCCCCGGGCGGGGCCGGACACACACACACTCTCTCTCCCAGGATCCTGTCATGAGCACCCCGCTGAAATCAGCGAGCCTTCAGGCGTACAGACTCTTCCTGTACCGACGAGCGCTCCACCCGGAACTCTTCTCCATCAAAGGCCGCCGTATGCACCGCTACGGCTCGTACGAGTTCGAGTCGTGGATCATGCCCGGCCAGCACGTCATGCGCTTCCTCTTCAACAACCAGAACGCCACCGAGGTAATCACCGGCGGGGACGTCCTCCTGCCCCAGCGCGGCCTCGTCTCCGCCCTCCCATGCGCCGGCGAAAAAGACCACGACCACCGCTACTCCGAAGAGGTCAACTACATGACCTCCATCCAGACCGAGACCCTCCCCGAGAACATCTACGCCGCCACCTACGAGGAACTCACCGAGTTCGGCAAGGAAAACGAAGCCCTCATCCACTACTGGGATGAAGAGGCCGGCCCGTGCGCTTCCATCCTCGACATCCAGCTCCTCCGCAACGAGGTCCACGCCCAGGCCTACCACCTCCTCTCGCCCGGCGGGGTCGTCATCCGCACCCAATCCATCTTCGAGCACTCCTGACCCCCGCCGACGCCTGATCTGAGCGAAGCGAAGATCAGGGTTCCGCGTCACTGTCTCGAACCACCAGCCCCCGCGCGAGCCGCGGGGGTTTTTTCATGATCCTCCCCCGCCCGTCCGACCCCCTATATTCGATCCCCGCAGCCACACCCATTTCCCACCGCGAGCCGCCATGACCGACACCGCCGGCGCATCCAAGCCGAACTTCAAGAGCACGCTCAACCTCCCGCGCACTCAGTTCAGCATGAAGGCCAACCTCGTGCAGAACGAGCCGTCGAGCGAGAAGCGCTGGGCCTCGATCAACCTCTACGAGAAGATGCTCGCCGCACGCGCCGGCGCCGACCCCTTCGTCTTCCACGACGGGCCGCCCTACGCCAACGGGTCGATCCACCTCGGGCACCTTCTTAATAAGTGCCTGAAGGACTTCGTCGTCCGCACGCGCTTCATGTCGGGCCGGCCGTGCCCCTACATCCCCGGGTGGGACTGTCACGGCCTGCCCATCGAGCACAAGGTCCAGACCGCCGCGATCGAATCGGGAAAAATGGCGAAACTCGATTCGCTCGCCCCCGACGCGCGCCGCGCCGCAGTCCGCCGCGACTGCCGGGCCTACGCCGAGAAGTTCATCAAACTCCAGACTGGGCAGATGCAACGGCTGCTGACGCTCGCCGACTACGATCATCCTTATCTTACGATGGCGCCGGAGTATGAATCGGCGACGCTCGATGTCTTCGCCGATCTCGTCGCGCAGGGGCTGGTTTATCGCAAGCTCAAGGCGGTGCACTGGTCGATCGAGAACCGGACCGCGCTCGCCGAGGCTGAACTCGAATACGAGGACCGCGACGACCTCTCGGTATATGTCGAGTTCGACGCCGCCGACCCGCGCGCCGTCGAAGCCGCGTTCGATCTCGAAGCAGGCTCGCTCGACCGCACGCCGACCTTCATGATCTGGACCACCACGCCCTGGACGATCCCCGCGAACCTGCTGATCGCGGTCCACCCCGAGCACGCTTACGCGCTGGCCGAGATCGACGGGACGATCACGATCATCGCCGAGGCTCTTCTCGAAAAAGTCGCCAAAGCCGCCGGCGCCGAGGCCGTCCGCGCCATCGCCGTCACGCCCGGGTCACGCCTCGTCGGGCTACGTTACAACCACCCGCACCATCCGGACGCGGCCGCGCACCTTAGTAATATCAGCACCCCGGCGCGCGGCGTCACGCCCGGCGCCACCACCGCCGACATCTTCCGCGTCGTCCCCGCCGACTATGTAACCCTCGACGACGGGACCGGCCTGGTCCACACCGCCCCGGGTCACGGCCAGGACGACTACCAGACCGGCTTACGCGAGAACGTCCCCGTCTACTGCCCCGTCCGCGAGGACGGCTCGTACGACGACACCGCGCCCGACTTCATCCGAGGCCTGAGCATCTGGGACGCCAACCCGAGAATCGCCGCCGACCTCGCGGCCTCCGGCCGGCTCTTTCATCAACTTACAATCCGCCACTCATACCCCCACGACTGGCGCGGCAGGTCGCCCGTCATCTTCCGCGCCACCGAGCAATGGTTCATCGACGTTGACAAGCCGACCGAACGCGACGGCCGATCGCTGCGCGACCTCGCGCTCGCCGCGACAGAAGTCGTCCGCTTCATCCCCGACTGGGGCCGCAACCGCATGCGCGGCATGCTCGAGTCCCGCCCGGACTGGTGCCTGTCGCGGCAGCGCGCCTGGGGCCTGCCCATCCCCGCGTTCATGACCCCCGCGGGCGCGCCGCTGCTGACCGCGATGAGCGTCCGCGCCGTCGCCGAGGTCGTCCGCGAGCAAGGCTCCGACTGCTGGCTGACTCTGGCGCCCGCCGATCTGCTTGCGCATTACGACCCCGCGGCGGACCCCGACGCTCCGAAGAACCTCGACGTCTCGAAACTTACAAAGATGCACGACATCTTCGACGTGTGGTTCGAGTCCGGCTCGTCCTGGGCCGCCGTGATGAAGCAGCGCGGCCTGGCGCACAAGTCCGGCCCGCCCGTCGGTTCCCATGGCGGGACGGGCGTCCCGCCCGTCGATCTATACCTCGAAGGCTCAGACCAGCACCGCGGCTGGTTCCAGGTCTCACTCCTTACATGCCTCGGCGCCACCGGCCGGCCGCCCTACCGCAACCTCCTCACCCACGGCTTCATGGTCGACAAAGACGGACGCAAGATGTCCAAAAGCCTGGGCAACACGCTCAACGTCGACGATCTCCTCAAAGACTTCGGCGCCGACGTCGCCCGATGGTGGGTCGCCACGCTCAACTACGAGTCCGACATCAAAGTCGATCGCTCTTACTTCGACACCGCCGGCGAGGCGTACCGCAAGGTCCGCAACACGCTCCGATTCATGCTCAGCAATCTCGACGACTACATCCCCTCCCCGCCCGGCAAGGATTCCACTTGCGGCGAGGGCATGTGCATCGACCTTCGCACGCTCCCGCCCGCATCTCTCGACGCCTGGATACTTACAAGGTTCAACGCGCTCTCGAAGACTGTGCGCGACGCTTATGAGAGATACGACTTCCGAGCCGCCTCGACCGCGCTCTTCAACTTCTGCAACGACACGCTCAGCGCCGTGTACCTCGCGGCGGTGAAGGATCGGCTGTACTGCGACGCGCCCGACTCGCCGCGCCGGCGCCGGACGCAGAACGCGCTGTGGGAACTGACCGACGGCCTGTGCCGACTGCTCGCCCCGATCATCCCCCACACCGCCGACGAAGCCTGGCGCGCCCTCCGCAAATCAACCGCCGACGACGACACCGTGCATCTTACAACGTTCATGCCCGATCTCCCCGTGACAGCCGACGACGCCTGGCCGGATGTCATGCGCGTGCGCGAGCAGGCGCTCTCGGCTCTCGAACGAGTCCGCGCCGCCAAAGGCGTCGAGAACCCGCTCGACGCCGGCGTCGCGCTGCCGGACCCCGCGGGCGTGCTGGCGAGGTTCGATGCTGTTGACCTCGCGGACATGCTGGGCGTAAGCCGGGTCGTGCTCGATAACGCCGTCACCGAGCCGGACGTATTGGACCTCCGCGCCGAGCCACGCTGCGAAAGATCCTGGAAACGCGACGGCACAGTCCGCGAACGCACCGGCGGGGTGTTTCTCTCAGACCGCGACGCCGCAGCCGTCGGACTGGCCTGATCTCCCGCACATCAATTTATTTACCGCCCGCGGCGCCGCCTCTACGCACTTCCACCTACACACGCGATCGCATCTTCCGCGTGTCCCGAGATTCGCACGCGGATGCCGACCCGGAACTCAAGCCCGCGTCGCCAACTTTCGATGATCCCCGGGGGTGTCACACCCGGAGGGAGTCGGCGATGATTCTGCAAACTCGATCCTGCGACGCTGACGGACATTGGGACGCGCCGTTCCCGGACCTCGACTCGCCCGCGACGCTCGTCCTCGTCTTCGCTCACAGCGACCTGATTGACCATCCCAGGCCGCTCGAAGACCTCCGCGCGGCGTACCCGACTTCGTGCGTCGTCGGATGCTCGACCAGCGGGCAGTTCCTCGGCGACTCGATCGCCGACGCCGGCGCGGCCGTCACGATCGCAAAGTTTCAATCGCCTGATATAAGACTCGCCGTCGCCGCCGACCGCTGCGACGCAGGCCCGCTCAACGCCGGCCGAACGCTCGCACGATCACTCGCCGCCGACGATCTACGCGGCGTGTTCGTCCTGTCCGACGGACTCTCGATCAACGGCTCGCTGCTGGCGCGCGGCCTGCGCGACGCACTCCCTCACAACGTCCCCGCGACCGGCGGACTCGCCGGCGACGGAGAACGGTTCGCGCGCACCTGGGTCTGCTGCAACGGCGAGATCATCACGCGAGGCGTGGTCGCCGTCGGCCTCTACGGCGACTCCGTCCGGTTCCACCACGGCTGCCGCGGCGGGTGGGATCCCTTCGGCCCCGCGCGCATCATCACCCGCTCCGAAGCCAACACGCTCTACGAACTCGACGGCACGCCCGCGCTTGAACTCTACGAACGTTATCTAGGTGAAAAAGCCGCGGATCTGCCCGCCTCCGCGCTCCTGTACCCGCTCGCCATCCATCCGCCCGAAGACGACCGCCCGCTCGTCCGCACGATCCTCAACATCAACCGCGACGACGGCGCGCTGATCTTCGCCGGAGACATGCCCGAAGGCTGGACAGCCCAACTCATGCAGGGCGACTTCGACCACGTGATCGACGGCGCCGCCGCCGCTGCGGGCATGATCCCCATCGATGAAATCGGCGACAACCCCGCGCTGTGCCTGGCGATCTCGTGCGTCGGGCGACGCATGATCCTCAGGCATCGCGCCGAGGACGAACTCGAAGAACTCGTCCACGCTTTCCCGGCGACGGTCGCCAATGTCGGGTTCTATTCCTACGGAGAAATCTCCCCGATCGTCGGATCGACCTGCGAACTGCACAACCAGACCATGACGCTCACCATGATTAGTGAGGATCAGAGTGCACAGAACGCTCCAGCGGCAGCTGCGTAAACACGGGCTTGGTCCCGAACACGCTCCGTCCGCGGACGCCTGGGCGGCGTTCGTCCGTGAGGTCGCGCGCTCGTACGACGGGCACGACGAGCACCGCTATCTCCTCCAGCGCGCAATGGAGATCTCCGCGGAGGAGATGCGCGCGCTAGCGCAGTCGCTGGCGTCGAAAAACGCGCTCCTGGAACTCGAGATCCAGGAGCACGCGCGGACCGCAGCCAAACTCCGCTACGCCGCCACGTACGACTCTCTGACGGGGCTGCCGAGCCGGCGGGCGCTGCTCGACGAACTCGCGCAGCGGATCTCGCTGGGAGCGCGCTACGCCGTCCTCTTCCTCGACCTCGACGATTTCAAAGTTATAAACGACAGCCTCGGGCACGAGGTCGGGGATCACGTCCTCCGCGGCGTCGCCGATCGGCTCCGCGAAGCGCTCGCGCCGCTCGATTCGCTCGCGCCGTACGCGTCGCGCCTCGGCGGCGACGAGTTCGTCGTGCTGCTGCGCACCGTCTCGGACGAGCGATCGGTGCTCCGCGCCGTCGAGCGAATCCGCGACGCGTTCACGCGGCCCGTCGTCGCCGGGCAGCAGTCGTTCGCGCTCAGCGCCAGCGTCGGGATGCTCATTGGCAAGCCCGAGTACCTCGACGCGCACGATGTTCTCCGCGACGCGGACACCGCGATGTACCGCGCGAAGGTCAGCGGGAAGGGCCGCTGCGCCGTCTTCAATGACTACATGCACGCGGAGAATCTCGACCGGATGCGCCTGATCCAGGATCTCTGGCACGGGATCGAACGCCGGGAGTTCGTGCTCGCGTACCAGCCCGTGATCGACGCGACGAACGGTCGTCTCGCGGCGTTCGAGACACTGCTTCGCTGGAAGCACCCGACGCGAGGAATGGTCCAGCCCGACAACTTCATCGAGGTCGCCGAGCACTCCGGCGCGATCGTCGACATCGGGCGCCAGGCGATCGACAGCGCCTGCGCCCAACTCGCCGGCTGGACGCGGCTGGGCGTCCTCGGCGACTCCGTCCGCGTGTCCGTCAATATAAGCAAACGTCAGATGTCCGAGGACGGCATCCTCGACCACATCTTCGACGCCTGCGCCCGGCACCGCCTGAGCCCCGAACGGCTGATACTCGAAGTCACGGAATCGACCGTGATGGCCGACCTCGAGCGCGTCAGCGCCGTGCTTGACACCGCCCGCGCCCACGGCTGCCTCGTCTACATGGACGACTTCGGCACCGGGCTTTCGTCGATCAGCACTCTCCACCGCATGCCCTTCGACACCGTGAAAATCGACCGCTCGTTCGTGCGTCATGTAAGCACCGACCGCGCCCACGCCGCCGTGGTCCAGTCGATAGTCACTCTCGCGCACAACCTGGGCCTGACCGTTGTCGCCGAGGGCGTAGAGCACCTCGGCCAACTCGCGCAACTCCAGGCCTGCGACTGCGACTTCGTCCAGGGGTATCTATTCTCGCGCCCGCTGCCCGTCGAGGACGTGCCCGATTGGGTCGCCGCGAGCGATAGCGCCTTCAAGCTCGATTCAATCCGCGACGCTGCGTGACCAAAGGCGGCGCAGTTCTATATAACCCAGGGATGGAATCCCCGGGCTTCGATCGGATTGCGCGCCATTGCGCCCGTTGCCACGCGCGCGGCCGTCGCCGGGCTATTATTAGCTCCGTGATTCACGCGATCGCCGAACCCGGAGCCGTCATGAGCCGAGATTACGCCGCCGTCGCCCGCCGAATCCGCGAGAGCCTGCCGCGTGGCGCGTCGCGTGAGGACCGGATGCGCCTTGTCGCCGACGCGCTGTGGGATTCGCTGCACGCGACCGGAGTATCGTGGGCGGGCTTCTACACTGCCGACGAATCTCAGCCCGAGGACCGCCGGCTGATCCTCGGCCCGCGTCGCGACAAGCCCGCGTGCTCCCCGATCGGCCTGCACGGTGTTTGCGGCGCCGGGTATCGCACCGGACTCGTGCAGATCGTCCGCGACACCGCTGAACTCGGCCCGAACTACGTCGCCTGCGACCCGCGCGACAAGTCGGAGATCGTGATCCCGCTCTTCGAGCCGACCGAAGCCGAGCGCCGCTGCTGGGGCGTCCTCGACCTGGATTCGTGGGACATCGGCACGTTCGACGATTCCGACGCCGCGGGCCTGATCCGAGTTCTCGAAGCCGCGGGCTTCGACGCGACCGCGCCGACGAACTTACCAAAATATCAAGAGTGAACTATCGTTCACCGGGCTGATTCGTCCGCTGTCTCGGCGTCTTCTTCCTCGGACCACTCGGCGTCGCCGGCGTCCTCGGTGTCTTCGCCGTCCTCGCCGTCCTCGTCCTCGTCCTCGAACGTGTCCAGCCAGGCGTCGCACGCCTTGAGCGCCAGCCGCAACGCCGGCCCAGGCTCGAAGTCGTCGGGCACGAGATCAACGGCCAACTCCAGCGCTTCGCACAACGGCACAGACTCCGGCGCGACATCCAAGTCCTCGATCAGCGCGCGCACGGCCTCATTGATCCGATCCCAGTCGTGCCGGGTCGCGTCCTCGGCGTCGATGCGCTCGGCGTGATATCGGATGCGGTTGAGATGGCTCTGCACCGACGCCGCCTGCTGGCCGGCTTCGTCGAGATCGCCGAGGAGTTGCTGCGTTTCTTCGATTCGCGCGGCCCATTCGGCGGGGTCCGCGGGATCCATCAGCCGCATGTGCCGGGCGACGTAGATGCGCCGGGCCGAGGTCTGATCCTTGAGCCAGCCGAAGGCTTCTTCCTGGTCCGTGTCGCGCTGCTTGCGACCGGCGTTGAAGAGCGCCTGCCGCAACGCCGACTGCGTCGCCGCGATCAACTGCATGCCGGACTGCTGCGTGTCGCGGTCGGCGCCGCGCGCATCGAGGGCCGACATCGTCTCCGCCGCGACGGCCAACCCTTCATAACAACCCGCCACCACACCGAGCGACTCATCATCAGGCAGTTCCGCGTACGGGTCGAGCGTCCACACAAAGCAGTTCGGCAGGGACTTGGCCCGCTCGACCAGCCCCGCGTCACGCGGCGAGATCTCGTCGCTGAAATCGCCCCCGTGGGCCACCATCACCCGGCGCTCGATAGCCCAGCGCGCCGCCTCGGCTTTGAGACGACAACGCTCGGAGATCGTCTCGAGAGAGACAGGCCCCATCGGAGGCCGCGGCGACATCGGCCGTCTCGGCCCCTCGTCACCGCCGAACTCGCCCGCGGAAACCCGCGACGAAGACTCCACGATGACCGGGGGCGCCGGCGCCCGCTCGGCCCGATAACCGTGCTGGAACCCCCGGCTGTCGCCGGGGCCAGCCGCCTTGCTCAGCAGATCGCCCAAGGCCGCGATCGCCTCGCCGACCTCAGGGTTCCGCCGCGCTACAGCCGACAACGCCTCGGCGAGCCGAGCAATCTCCGATTCGTACATGACCGATGCTCCCAGGAAACTGGCTTATCTCAATCCGAACCAACCGATCACAGAGTATACACACCCCCGACCCGCCCCGCTGCAACCCTCCCCCAGCCCGTCACGCCGCACGTCACGCCTGCTGCCCGGGGCCCTTCGATGAAGCCCGGCAACCAGCCGCAATCGGGTTTCACCCCGAGCGTGAACAGGCCGATATGCCGTCGGCGATTACCGCCGGAGGCAGGCCCGTGTCACTAGTCACAAACCTGGTCGCGCTCACCAGCCAGCGCCTGCTCGCCGAGCATCAGCGGTCGGTCGGCGTCTCTCTGGAACGGCTCGCCACGGGTCGGCGGATCAACCGGGCCGCGGACGACCCGGCGGGCCTCGTCGCTGCGGACAACCTCGCGGCCCGCAACGCAGAACTTACAAAGACCATCGAGCAGGGCGAGCGCGCGAGGTTCGTCGTCGGCGCCGCCGAGGGCGGGCTTTCCGTCGTCGAAGACCTCCTAATCGAACTCGACTCGATCGTCCTCCTCGCAGCCAACACCGCGGGCCGCAGCGAAGCCGAGCGCGACGCTCTGCAACTCGAAGCCAACTCCATCGTCGAGGCGATCGACTTTGTAATCGGCGCGACAGTGTTCGACGGCCAACGAATCCTCGCCGACGGCGTGTCGCTGCAAGTCGGAGGCGCTCACTTCTCGCTCGGCGGGATCTCGACGAAGTCACTCGGCGGAGTGTCCCTCGCGCCCCCGACGCCGCCCGCGACCGAAGCCGCGACTACTCCCGAATTCACCGTCCGCCGAGCCGCCGAAGACATCCCCGGCGCCGGCTCCGGCTCCGATTCGCCGCTGAACCTCGGCTCGCTCATCGCTGCCGACGCATCAATCGCGACGACCGCCATCGACGCCGCGCTCGTCGAAACGCCCGGCGTCGCCTCGCTCGCGGACATCGCCGGCGGCGGGTCGCTCAACCTCATCGACGGCGATCTCGAAGCCACACAAAAAGCAGTCAGAGGCGCACTCCAGCAGGTCTCGAACACGCGAGGCCGGCTCGGCTCGTTTCTTAAGTTTGAACTCGGCTCGCGGATCGACGCGATGCGGATCGAACTGGAGAACACCGTCGCCGCCGAGTCGCAGATCCGCGACGCCGACTTCGCCGCGGAGACGTCCGCGCTGGTCCGCGGGCAGATCCTCGCCCAGGCCGCGACGTTCGCCCTGAGCGCGTCGTTCGATCAGCAGCGCGGCATGATCTCGCTCCTCGCCGGCCCCCGCAGGGCGGCGTGATGCGCTCCGTTTATTAATACGACCGCACGACGCACGGGCGGGACGCCCGTGCCACTGCTCTCGCCCGCGCAACTATTCGCGCCCGTGCCACTGTTGCGAACCCCCTCTCCCCTGGGAGATGGTTGGGGAGAGGGATGAACCAGTGCAGAGCGCGTCTCGCGCAGCCGCACTCGAACCACCAAAGCCCAGGGATTTATCCCTGGGCCGAAGCCGTCGCTTGCAAATCAAACTCAACAACCCGGCTCAGAGAGCCGGGCCACCCCGGAACTCCCGAGCCGGGCCGTCCCCGGCCCGGTCGTTGGTCGCGGATTCTTGCGTTCATCACCGGCGCACGGGCGAGACGCCCGTGCCACTACTCGCATCCGCGCCGCCGGGCGGTTTGCGCGATCGCGCGAATTATTATTTATTGTGATCCAGACCGAGGGCTTCGCGCTTGGTGGCCCATTCGCGTTGTTCACGCGTGTTCTCGGTGTTGATATCGACGGCGCCTGCGCGGATCGCATCTGCCTCGAGGCGTGTCAGAGTCACGGCGCCGAGACGGTAATCGCGGAACGCCTCGACGGTCCACGGCGCGATCGGTTCGACGAGGCGGAGGATCGCCTCGGCGTAGTCGCGGATCTCCTGCTGGGCGTGCGCGTCGAGGCGCAGCGACAGGAAATGCAGCAGGTTGTGCAGATCAATCTTCCAGTACCACTCTGTATAAAGGCTCTGCGGCAGGCCGATGCGGGCCAGTTCGCGCGCCAAGCCGCGCTCCGCCAGGTCGAGGTAATCGGCGTGCAGGGCGGCGGCGCGTTCGAGGTATTCCACGAAGCGATCTGCGGTCGCGTCATCGATCGGCTCGTCGCGGCCCTGGCGGTTGACGGTGCTCTGGGCGCGGATGATGTCGCGCGAAGGCGTGTAGAAACGGTCGGGCATCACCGAGTAGCGCCCGCTGTATTCGTTGACGTTCGCGGTGCGGTGCCTGATCCACTGGCGGGCGACGAAGATGGGCAGCGCGATGTGGAACTTGAATTCGACCATCTCGAGCGGCGTGGTGTGGCGATGGCGCATGAGATAGCGGATCAGGCCACGGTCTTCGGAGACTTTCTTCGTGCCTTCGCCGTATGAGACCCGGGCGGCCTGGACGATCGCGGCGTCGGCGGTCTGACCGGCGGGGGCGAGGCGCGGCATGACGTCGACCAGGGCGACGAAGCCGTGCTCGTGGACGGTGATCTCGCGTCGAACCGCGCCGGCCATGAGATCCACGAGTTCGGTGTCGGGCCTGATCTCACGCACGGGGGCGCCGACCGGGCCTGGGACGGTCTGTCGTTGTGTGTCAGCCACGTTGGTTCCCATGCCCGGTCTCCTCGTGCGGGCAGTGTCGGCGAGACGGCGGCGGTGCGCGCCTTTGATGACGGCTTGTGCCGGGCGCAATCGACAGGTTGTGCGATCTACCGGCGCAATCGCACGGTTGCCAACTGTGGTACGCGGCGGGTCGGGCGGGTGATCGCCGGGAGTTCGGCTGTTCAGGCGAGCGTGGCTGCGGCGCGGATGAGTCGGCGTGAGAGGAGCGCGGACACCCCGCCCGCAGCGGCCATGAACCCGGCGAAGAGGATGAACGCGACATCGAGGCCGAAGGCGTCGGCGACGCGTTCAGCCAGGACCGGCCCGCCCGCAGCGACGGCCCAACCGCCGCCCATCAGGATGCCCGCGGTAAGCCCGGTCGCGTGCGGGAGCAGGCGCTGGGCGAGCGAGATCGAGGTCGGGATCACGCCGAAGAACCCGAACGCCACGACGGAAGCCGCCGCGAGCATCATCCACCCGTCCAGCACGGGCATCAGCGCGATGACCGGCGCCGTGACCAGCCCGGTCGAGATCATCAGCCCGCGCTCCCGGCCCGGCGCCAGCCGACGACCGATGACTATCGCGGAGATCCCCATGCCGATCTGGCTCACCGCGAGAATCTCGGCGTGCAGGTTCGAGACGGCGGCGGCGGAGGCGTCCGCGGCGAGTTGGGTCTCCGCCCAGCGTTTATAAAGATAAAAGAGGCCGAGGTTCACGGTGAAGCGCAGGGCGTTGGAGATGTAAAGCAGGCCGACGGCGAACCATCGGGCCTGTTCGCTGGCGACGCTGGATAAGGCGCCGTCGGCGCGTGAGAGGTGGGCGGCTTCGCGGTGAGGGACTCGTCGGGTGGCGATCCACAGCGCCGCGGCGCCGATCACGCCGGGGACCGCCATCACGCTAAGCCATTGCATCCCGTTCGGGCCCACGGCGTTGATCCGCGTCGCGATCAGCGGGCCCGCGAAGCCGCCCGCGCCGACGCCCGCTGCGAAGAAGATCGCCAGCGCCATCCCCCGTGCGGACCTCCCGCCGAATCTGCTGTGAAGCCCGTCGCGTCCGAGCCGACCGGCCAGGGCCGAGGCGATCGGGTGGAACACGCCGACACCGGTCATGCCGATGATCTGGAGCGCGAGCAGTTGCGTGTAGTTCTGAGCCCATCCGATGGAACTGACCGCGAGGCCCGCCGCGGCCAGCCCGAGCCAGCCGAACACTCGCGTGTTGAGCCGATCGCCGACCCACGCCGAGATCGGCTGGGTGATCCCGCTGATGACGCCGTTGAAAGAGATGATGAGGGCGGCCTGGAGTTCCGTCAGCCCGAGCCTGGCCTGCAACGCGGCGACCAGCGCGACGAAGAACATCGGATATAGATCAATAATAAAATGACTTGTGACCACGGTCCAGTACCGCGCCGCGGCGCGAGTTGCGGCGGGCGGCGACGCCGGCTCGGGGTCGCCGCCGCCGCGGGCGATGTCGGCGCGCGCCACATCGTTCGGCGTCGCTATGACGCCGGCGGGTTCCGCAAGGTCCGGTGATCGCGGCGGCTCGTGCTGCACTCGGCGCACAATAGTCGGGCTGTGCCCGTCGGGCGTGCGGCGGATCAACGCCGCGGCCGACGCGATCGCCGTCGCTGCGATCTTCACGATCCGGAGCGAACGTGGGGTGCGGGAGCCAGGCGTGCACGGTCGGCCGCTGCCGCGGCGTCGGAATCAGGGAGGAAATCAGAACAAGTGGCACGGGCGTCTCACCCGTGTGAACTCCCGGGGTTGGATCATTAGTCGAAAGCACACGACAGTTTGAATACATCCCAACAGGAGGGCGCCGAGCATGCACGGGCGAGACGCCAGTGCGACTGTTGCGTACCCCCTCTCCCCCGGAGAGGGATGGGGAGAAGGGAGACCGGTGCTGCGGGGTGAGCATCGGCTTATGTTCACCATGCGAGATACGCTGTTCGCGCACGGGCGAGACGCCCGTGCCACTGTTCACGCCCGGCGCCGATCCCCCCGCTATTCTTTTCATCATGGCATCCAACCCATACGCATCAGACGCCGGCTTCGACCCCTACACCGAGGACGACGGCTTATCACGCCCGGAACGGACGAGCCTGCTCGCGGTCTTCTCGCTGCTGTGCGCGATCCCCTGCTGCATCCCCGGCGCCGGCGTGCTCGCGGCGGCCCTGGGCGGCGTCTCGCTGGGCGTGATCCGCAACGCTCGAGGTCGGCTCAGCGGTCGGCCCGCGGCGATCGCGGCGATCTTCATCGGGATTTTCGTCACGGTTGTGCAGGCGGCGCTCGTCATCGGCGCCTTGCAGTCATACACCTTCTGGACGAACACGATGGCGCCCGCGGCTGAGCGGTTCGTGCTCGCCGCAGCCGCGGGCGACTCGGCCTTGGCGCGCGCCGCGCTCACCAACGACGCCTCGAACGATCTCACCGACGATCGTCTCACCGCCTTCACCGCAGCCGTCGCAGCCGAGATCGGCGCACCGACCGCGGTCGCAGCGGATGTTGAAGATCTCTTCGACGCATTCACGCGCGTATACGGCTCCTCCGGCGGGGCGTACCGCGGGCAGCAGGCCGGGCCCGGCCTACGCGGCATGACGCCCGCGCCGTTCGTCATCACCGGCCCGCGCGGGACGATGCTGTGCTGGGTGATATTCGATGAGGATTCTCTCGATAACCCCCCGCCCCGCGTCGCCGACATACTCGTGTCGCTCCCGGACGAGCGCGGCTTCACGCTCCGTGACGCCGGCCCCGCGGCCGACCTCGCCGCCGCTATGAATATTACGATCGAGCCGCTCGAAGATCTTTCCGACCCGGCGGCGCCCGCTGCTCCGGAACCCTGAAACCCCGACCTTCGCTGCGCTCAGGTCAGGCGTCGATCCTCACAAACCGGCACAAGCGTGAACAGTGGCACGGGCGTCTCGCCCGTATGAAAGAATCGGCACGCACGAATTCGCTGTGATCGCATATCATCCGATCCACCGGCTTGGATAAACCCCGCCCGCACGAACTGTCCTGATTCCGAGGTTTATAATATGCCCCGACTCATCCGCCACGACGCCACCGGACCGATCCGCATCGACCCCCAGGACAAGCCCGTGTTCGTCTGCGGCTGCGGACTCTCGCAGAACCTCCCATTCTGTGACGGGTCGCACAAAGCCTGCACAGTCGAGAAGCCCGGCAAGGTCTACGTCTACGACGCCGACCGCCGATCCATCATCGAAGAACGCGACGACGCCTGACCCCGCGCGGCGCCGACGGGCTCAGTCCACGCTGACGAGATCGCCCGACAGCACCAGCATCCGGTCGAGCGCGGCCAGCGCGTGCCCGCGCACCTCGGGGTGCACGCGGATCCTGTTCACAACCTTGCCCGCTGCGAGGTTGTCGAGAACCCACAAGAGGTGCGGCTCGTCGATGCGGTACATCGTGGTGCACATGCACTGACAGTCGGAGAGGATGCGGACATCTACGCCGCGCTCGCGTGCTTCGTGCGCGAGACGGTTGACGAGGTGGACCTCGGTCCCGATCGCCCACTTCGAGCCGGGCGGGGCGCCTCGGATCGCGCGGATTATGAACTCGGTCGAGCCGTTGAGGTCGGCGCGATCGACGACCTCCTTGCAGCACTCCGGGTGGACGAGGATCGCCCTGTCCGGCTCGGCGGCGCGGAGCGCGTCGCAGTGCTCCGGACGGAACAACTTATGAACCGAGCAGTGCCCGGCCCACAGAATCACCCGGCTGCGCAGCAGATCCGCGGGCGTGAGAGAACCCAGCGGTGAACCCGCGGAAACCTTTTTCGGGTCGTATACACAAGTCTCCGATTCAACATCCATGCCGAACGCGGCGGCGGTGTTGCGGCCGAGGTGCTGGTCGGGAATAAACATAAGTTTGATTTCAGCATTCTCACCGTTGACGGGCGAGAGGCCCGTCCCGCCTTTTCTCACGGGCGAGACGCCCGTCCCACTGTTGCTGCCCCCCCCTCCCACCGGGAGAGGGCCGTGGTGAGGGGCGAACCGGCGCCGGGGGCCGATACAAGAAGAATGTATTTCAAGCGAGCGCCGCTGTTCGCGCACGGGCGAGACGCCCGTGCCACTGTTTTCGCCCGTGCCACTATTCTCGCCCGTGCCACTGAAGCAGTCCGTGCCACTGGCGCCACCGGCGATGGCCCAATCGAAAACTCGGCGGGCGTTGGAGGAGGTGCAGACCGCCCCGCCGCGCTCCCCGACGAACGCCTTGATCGCTGCGGACGAGTTCATATAAGTAATCGGCACGATCCGCCCGGCCCAGCCCTCG
Organism: Phycisphaeraceae bacterium; assembly: GCA_039794205.1. Taxonomy (GTDB): domain Bacteria; phylum Planctomycetota; class Phycisphaerae; order Phycisphaerales; family UBA1924; genus J020. The sequence continues at coordinate 93,672 of JBDIVU010000006.1, read as the reverse complement.
GCTGCGAGCGCCTCGTGCATCGCGTCCCACGCGTCGCAGACATCGTCGTAGTCGGCCATGTCCGCCATCGAGCAACCCGCAGAGAGGTCGGGCAGGATCACGTCCACGTCGTCGGGCGTGAGGATGTCGGCGGACTCGGCCATGAAGTGCACGCCCGCGAAGACGACGTATTTCGAGCCGCGCTCGCGGACACGCTCGGCGGCGAGTTGCGAGAGTTTGAAGGAATCGCCGGTGAAGTCCGCGTGGCGGATGACCTCGTCGACCTGGTAGTGATGGCCGAGGATTATGAGCGAGTCGCCGAGTTCCCGACGCCGGGCCGTTATCGCCGCAGCGAGGTCCGCGGGCGACATGCGGAGATACCGGTCCGGGAGAGCGGGTTGCCAGTGAGTGAGTTTCATCGTTCACGCTCGAAGGGACGCGATTGTACGCCCGGCAGCTGGGTTCGGGCTGATGTTGAGACGGGATCGGTGCGAACATCCCGGCTGCGCCGGCCGACAGGAAACAGTGGCACGGGCGTCTCGCCCGTGCGGTGAGGGTGTTTCTTCATTTGTATGACGAACGACCGGGCCGGGGACGGCCCGGCTCGGGGGTGGCGGGACTCTCCGAAATGTTCGAGAACAGCGCTGATCGCCCTGAGAACAAAATTCCATAAACAGCGCCTGGCACTGGTTCACCCCTCACCCCGGCCCTCTCCCGGGGGGAGAGGGGGTTCGCAACACTGGCGCCGGCGTCCCGCCGCACGGCGTGGATCTTTCGCCGCGGGCCGAGCCGGGTCAACCGCGTATGATCTGCCCGCTGCGCCCGTAGCTCAATGGATAGAGCATCGGTCTTCGGAACCGAGGGTTGGGGGTTCGAGTCCCTCCGGGCGTGCTTGGCGGGTGTCGCCCGAAACCCCGCGTAAATCCGTGAACCCGACCCCGGAGGCGCCTACCCATGCGCAGACGAATCGCACTTGTGTTCACCACGACGCTCGCGGCTCTGGCGACGGGGCTTGCGCTGGGATTCGCGCTGGTCGGCGCGCCGACCCGGGCCGCGGCCCCGTCCAACCCCTACGCCTGGTTCGCCCCGCTGGTGGATGTCGAGCGGGCCATCGCCGAGCGTTTCGTGACCGCGCCGGACCTCGATGCGATGCAGGCCGGCGCCATCGCGGGCATGATCGAAGCCCTCAACGATCCTTACACCGAGTTCATCCCCGCCACGCTTATCCCCGAGTTCGACAAGCAGATCCGCGGGCGCTACGTCGGCATCGGCGCGTCGGTGAACATGGTCAACGGCGAACTTACAATCGTCAGCCCGCTGGACGATTCGCCCGCGTTCCACGCCGGGGTCATGGCGGGCGACGTAATCCTCGCGGTCAACGGCGAGCCGGTCACGGGCCTGCCCATCGACGCCGCGATCGACAAACTCTCGGGCGAGCCTGGGACCACGGTCGTGGTCACGATCCGCCGCGCGGGTGAGACGTTCGAGCTGCCGATCGTGCGCCAGCGAATCGTCACGCGCACCGTCTCGGGCTGGCGCAGGCTCGGCGAGCAGTGGGATTACATGATCGACCCGGCCGCGGGCGTCGGGTACGCGCGCCTCGCGCAGTTCAACGCCACCACCCCCGCGGAACTCCGCGACGCGATTGATAAGATGCGCGGCGCCGGGATGAAGGGGCTTGTCCTAGATCTCCGCTTCAACCCGGGCGGCCTGTTCGTCGCGGCGATTCAGATCGCCGACATGTTCCTCGACCGCGGGCTGATCGTCCGCACCGACGGCCGGGCCCACGAGGAGCAGACCGTCTTCGCCCACGCCGACGGGACGCTCCCCGACTTCCCCGTCGCGATCATCGTCAACGGGCAGAGCGCCTCGGCGAGCGAAGTTCTCGCCGGCGCGCTCGCCGACAACAGCAGGGCCGTCGTCGTCGGCACGCGGACCTTCGGCAAGGGCGCGATGCAGAACCTCATCCCCCTGCCTTCCGGCGCCGGGCAACTCAAGATCACCGAACAACATTACTTCGGCCCGTCCGGGCGGATGATCCACCGCACCGACGATTCCACCGAATGGGGCGTCGATCCGACCGACGGCTTCTATGTCACCATGAGCGACGCCGCGACGCTCGACATGCTCCGAATCCAGCGCGACAACGCGATCATCCGCAACGGCCCGGCGCGCTCGCCCGCGACGCCCGCGGGGGCGGACTGGATCGCGGCGGAACTCTCCGATGCGCAACTCGCCGCGGCGGTCCGCGGCGTCATCGGAAAGATCACCACCGGCGAGTGGGCCCGCGCAAGTGATCAATCCCCCGCGCTCGCAGCGGACCTCGAAGAACTCGATCGCATGCGCGAGGCCCGCGAGCGAATCCTGCGCGATCTCGCCCGCGTAGACCGACGGCTCGCGGCGTTGTCGAGCGTCGCGCCCGAGGACCAACTGCCCGCAGCCGAATCGCTCGTTCCCGAAGGCGCCGACCTCACGGGCGGGTCCGTAGTGCTGCGCGACGCAGCGGGGAATGAAGTTACGACGCTGCGCATCACCGGGCCGGGGCTTGCGCGATGGCTGATCGACGCGCCGGTCGCCCCGGCGACTCCCGCTCCGTCGGCGCCGAGGCCGTGACGCGACACCGGCTGATCCTCGGCGTCGAGACCAGTTGCGACGAGACGGCCGCCGCCGTCGTCGAAGCCGGCACGCGCGTCCGATCTAACGTGATCGCGTCGCAGGACGATCTGCATGTCGAGTTCGGCGGTGTGGTCCCCGAGATCGCCAGCCGGGCACACGCGGAGCGAATCCTCCCGGTCGTCGAACGCGCCCTCGCCGAGGCGGGCGTGACGCTCGGCGATATCGACGCGATCGCTGTGGGGAATCGGCCCGGGCTGATCGGGTCGCTGCTCGTGGGAGTCGCCGCGGCAAAGGCGCTGGCGTGGGCGCTCGGCGTACCGATCGTCGGCGTCGATCACGTCCACGCGCACCTCTACGCCGGGACGCTCGAGCGCGAACAGCCCGAGTTCCCGGCGCTCGGCCTCGTCGTCTCCGGCGGGCACACCGCATTATATCATCTTACATCGTGGTCGGACATAACGAGACTCGGCTCGACCATCGACGACGCCGTCGGTGAGGCGTTCGACAAGGCGGCGTCGATCCTCGGCCTGCCGTACCCCGGCGGGCCGCGCCTCGACAAACTCGCGCAGACCGGCGACCCCGCGGTTTGCGCGTTCCCCGTCAGCCGGCTCGGACCGGATTCTCTGGATTTCTCATATTCCGGGCTTAAGACCGCTGTGCTCTACACCGTCCGCGGGACGCCCGAACGCGTCGGCGACACGACCCGCTTCCCGCGCGATCACACGTCGCTGAGCGATCAGCGGCGCGCAGACATCGCAGCGAGTTTCCAGCGGGCCGCGATCGACGCGATCCTCCTCAAACTCCGCAGAGCGCTCGCCTCCCCTATCCCCTTGGGAGAGGGGCCGGGGGAGAGGGACTCCGCCTCCGCGTCCCCCCCCGGCAGAGTGGGTCGGGGGGTGAAGGCTTCCGCGACGAGTTCCCGCCCCCCCTGCCGCACGCTCCTGGTCGGCGGCGGGGTCAGCGCGAACAGCCTGCTGCGCGCGGAACTCCCCGCGCTCGCAGCGGAGTTCGATCTCAACCTCCGCCTGCCCGCTATGCGGCACTGCCTGGACAACGCGGCGATGATCGCGGGGATGGCGGACGCGCGCCTGGCCGCGGGCGCGCGGGACGACATAACCTTGCAAGCCGTCCCGACAACCACGCACTGATCTACCAGATTCAGAACTAGTGGCACGGGCGTCCCGCCCGTGTGAACAAAACAGTGGCACGGGCGTCCCGCCCGTGTGAACAAAACAGTGGCATGGGCGTCTCGTCCGTGATCCTGCAAAGCCCTGATCTTCGCTTCGCTCAGATCAGGCGTCCCAAATACAGTGGCACGGGTGTCCCGCCCGTGCGCGATATGAACAGTCCAACCCATCCCGCTGCGCTGCCCGACGACGCGCTGCTCGCCGAGTGCGACCTCGGCCGGGGCCGCGCGTCCGGCCCGGGCGGCCAGCATCGCAACAAGGTCGAGACCGCGGTCACCCTCACCCACCGCCCGACCGGCGTCACCGCCCAGGCGTCCGAACGCCGGAGCCAGATCGAGAACAAGCGCGTCGCCCTCCGCAGGCTCAGGCTGAAACTTGCAACCGAAGTCCGCGTATCCCTCTCCCCGTGTGAAAGGGGGCCGGGGGGCGAGGGGCAGAACACCGCCCGCCCCCGAACATCACAACAACTCACGCCTGAAACCCGGCTCGGAGAGCCGGGCCACCCCGGCGCCGACTTTCTCGACACGCTCGACGCCGGCTCCGAACTCTGGCGTTCGCGGCGGCAAGGCGCGCGGCTCGTCGTCAACCCCGATCACCGCGACTACCCCGCGCTTCTGGCCGAGGCGTTGGACGCGATCGCCGCTGCGGGCTGGGCGCCGGCCCCCGCCGCGGCGCGCCTGGCCGTGACGCCGACCCAACTGGTCAAACTTATAAAAGACCACCCGCCGGCGTTCGAGCGCCTGAACTGGGAAAGAACCGAATTAGGCATGCACCGGTTAAAATAACCAGCACTCACTTCCTACGTCCACAGAATCCGCTATCCTAATAGGAGGTACAGCCTGCACACCTTCGAAAGGAATATGAAGCCATGACGATCGCCGCGTGCCATGTATCACCCGAAGGCGTCGTACTCGGGGCTGACAGCACAACGACACTGTTGATGCCTGGAACGCAAAGTGTCTGCCATTTTGATCACGCACAAAAGATCTTTGAAGTTGGCCAACCCGGGGCATGTCTGGGCCTGGTGACGTGGGGGCTCGGCCAGATAGGGTCTCTCAGCCATCGATCTATTGCGGCAGAACTTGGCGCCGAAGTTGCTGCCTCAGGTCAGTGCACATTTCAGAGTATCGTTGACATACTTGTGAATATTGTTCTGCCTGAATACCGTGATTCGTATGAGGATCAGATACAACTCGCCATAGAACTAAAAAATAAGTACGACTGCAACACAATAAATCCTAATGAAATCAGTGATCTCAATAATCTAATCAGAGCGCTCTCGTTCGGATACTGCCTAGGCGGCAGGCCTCCTCACGTTCACGCATGCAGCGCCTACAGCATAGAATTTTCTCCGCTGTCCGAGCAACCGGCTACATCCGAGATTCCTACTGAGACGCCGCGATTCTGGGGCGTGCCATTTTTCTTTGAACGACTTCTCTACGGGTTTGATTCCGACACGATTTCGCAGATTCTGGATAGTGGTCACTGGAACGCGAGCGAAGAGGTGTTATTCGACATCATCGACAAGAACCAGCTATTCACACCGAGCCATTTACCGATTCGTGAAGCCATCGACTGGATTCACACGATAATTCACACGACCATTCGGAGTGTGAAGTTCGCACGATGGCAGCACATCTGCGGCGGCCCTATCGAAATCGCAACCATCACATCCGACCGACCGTTCCGATGGGTCTGCCACAAGCGCCTGGACTCGGCTATAATCACCTCCCAGGAGAGTATCGGATGAAGACAAATCAGAGCATACGAGCCACGACAGTCGCTAAGGTAACACAAGCCCTAGAAAAGCGTTATGGCAAGCATGCGGTGTCTTCGCCCCAAAAGCCGAATGATTCTGGGGCGCACAAACATGTTTGCGACAAGGGCACCAAATCCCCGAAGCCGGTTCTAGATCCATATAGGGCTGTAGACATGGGTCGAGCTCGCGCGGTCGCGCAACACATAATCCGATAACCGATCGCTCCACGTTGGTCGCAATGGCAGGCTCTCGGAGGTGAATACCCGCCTATAACGGGCCTATCGAGCATGCCCGAAGATTCGACACGGAACCGCAGCGATCCGTTTGAGTTGAATGCGGACCGCTCCGCCCGGCTGGCCGGGCTGCTTGAGAAGGCTCGGGCGTTGCCCAAGGCGCCGGGGGTTTATCTCATGCTCGACGCGCGCGGCGTCGTTCTCTACATCGGCAAGGCGCGCAGCCTGCGCGACCGTGTCTCGTCGTACTTTCTCCCCAGCGCCGATCTCGGGCCTCGCAAGGCGCCGATGCTCGATCTTGTGCGCGACTTCGACACCGTGCCTTGCGCCGACGAGTTCGAGGCGCTGCTCGCCGAGGCGAGGCTTGTCAAGGACACGCACCCGAAGTTCAACGCGATGCTCAAGGACGACAAGTCCTGGCCGTACCTCGCGGTGACGCTGCGCGAGGATTTCCCCGGAGTTTATATAACGCGCTCGCCGGCGGACCCGCGTTTCAAAGGGGCGAAGATCCTCGGGCCGTTCGGCTCGCCCGTCGCGCTCCGCCAGGCGGTGCTGCTGCTCCAGAATGTATTTAAGTATAGAACTTGCGAACTTGATATCGCGGCGGGCGACGAGAAACTCCGGCACTTTCGGCCCTGCCTGCTGCACGCGATCGGTCAGTGCTCGGCGCCTTGCGCCGCGAAGATCGACAAGGACGCGTACCGCGCGGACATCGACCGTTTCGTGCGGTTCCTGGGGTCGAAGCGCAGCGTGATGCTGCGCGATATGCGCGAGGAGATGGCGTCGGCTTCGGGGGCGCTCAAGTTCGAGCGGGCGGCGACGCTGCGCGATCAGATCCGCGCGGTGGAGAAACTCGACGAGCGCGCCAGCCGTCGGGACAACTGGCAGCCCGAGACGGAGTCGTTCACGATCGACCCGAAGCGCGGGCTGCGGAGCCTGCAGATGACGCTCGGGATGGATCGACCGATCCGCTGCGTCGAGGCGATCGACATCGCGCACCTGGCGGGCGGGGAGACGGTGGGGTCGAAGGTGTGCTTCGTGGACGGCAGGCCGCTCAAGACGGAGTACCGTCGATATAAGATTATGACGGCGGGGAACGACGACTACGCCGCGATCCGTGAGGTTGTGTCGCGGCGGTACCGCGAGGCCGGCGCCGGGCGTGAGTTGTACCCCGACGTGATCCTGATCGACGGCGGGCTGGGTCAGTTGCACGCGGCGTCGGCGGCGTTCGAGCAACTCGACGCGCAGCCGCCGATGGTCATATCGCTGGCGAAAAAAGAAGAACTTATATACACGCGCGCGCGGTCGGAGCCGATCCGCCTCGGGCGTGCGAACCTGGGGCTTCGGCTGTGCCAGGCTATCCGCGACGAGGCGCACCGCTTCGCGCAGCACTACCACCACGTGCTCAGGAAGAAGCGGACTCTGGGCGACGGCGATGCGGGCTGATCGGGTGTGCATCGGGGGTGGCACGGCTCTCCGGAGCCGTGTTGTTGAGTCTGACTTGTATCAAGTGCCCCGCAAAGAAAACATAATGCCCAGGGATGAATCCCTGGGCTTCGGGGAGAAGGCGCCCTTCGCGCGAACCAAGACACTGCACCGGTCGCCCCTCTCCCCGGCCCTCTCCCAGGGGGAGAGGGGGTCAGCAACCGGTGGGACCGGCAATAGTTGGTGGGACGGGCGTCTCGCCCGTCTTTCCTAATAAAGACAGTGGCACGGGCGTCCCGCCCGTGCGAAACCCACAACTCTTCCCTCTCTGCGCCCTCTGCGCCCCTGCGGTGAATCGGCGTGACCCTGACCTTCGCTGCGCTCAGGTCAGGCGTCCGTTATCCGGAGTGTTCCGATTGCAGTTTTTTCCCGGACGTTTCATCGGTGCAAATTCGTAGAATCATTGGATGCATCGCGGGTTAACGCCGATGGCTCGGGCGATGATGCGCGTAATGATCGAGCACGCCCGGCCCGGGATGCCGGTGGCGCTCCCTGTGCACCACCCCGGCGCGCCCGGGCGTGTCCTGCTGCACAGCGGGGCGAAACTCACCGACCGCGCGATAGAACGGCTCACGGGTCAGGGCGTGCAGGAGATCTGGATCGCCTGGCCCGGGCTTGAGTTCATCCGCGAGCACGTGAACCCGCAACTCGTGCAGGCGCACCGCGTGCTGACGAAGCAGCTCGGCGTGGCGTTCGACGCCGTCGCCGACGACGCCGCCGCCGAGGCCGACTACGCGACGCTGAAACATTCGATCGGCGATTTTCTTGAGAAACTCCTCGAGAACCCGCGATCGACGGCTTTCATATCCGAGTTCACGGTGACGGACTCGCCGATACTCCGGCACTGTTCGGGCGTGTGCCTGATGAGCCTGATGATCGGGCTGAAACTCGGCGGGTATCTGATACGCCAGCGCAGGCGGCTGCCGCCTAAGGACGCGATGAACATCGTGAACCTCGGCGTCGGGGCGATGCTGCACGACATCGGCCTGCTGCGCATCAGCGACGCGGCGGTTCGGCGTTTCAACCAGACGCACGACGAGACCGACGCCGAGTGGCGCGAGCACGTCCAGATCGGGCATCGCATCGTGTCGGGCAAGGTTGACCCGACCGCGTCGAACGCGGTGCTGCACCATCACCAGCGATTCGACGGGACGGGCTTCCCCGAGCACGCGGACGCCGACGCGATCTCCGGCCCGGCCGGCCGCGCTGGTGAAGAGATTCATGTGTTCGCGCGGATCATTGCTGCGGCGGATCTGTTCGATCGGCTTCGTTACAACGGTCAGGAGAAGCCGGTGCGGACGCGGGTGGCGGCGCTCAAGGCGATGCGCGACTCGGAGCATTCGGGTCGGCTGGATCCTGTGATCGTGGATGGTCTGCTGGCGGTGACCCCGCCTTACCCGATCGGGTCGGTGGTGAGGCTGACGTCGGGGGACAACGCGGTGGTGACGAAGTGGTCGCCGGCGGCGCCTTGCCGGCCGGTGGTGAGGCTGATCGGGGAACTGGACGAGCCGCCGGAGGACGACTGCGAGTTTGTAACTCTGCATCTCGAGAACGAGCCGGAAATGGCGATCGCTCAGGCCGAGGGCGCCGACGTTCTGCATGATAACTTTACGGTAAGCGCGACCGACGCGGCCCGGGCGGCTTGATCGGCGCCGAGGGCGCGCGAAGAAAAACCCGGGGCGGGTTCCCCGGGTTTATATTGTTAGTGCGAACGGTTTGCAGGGGTGACGGTCAGCCCCCGCCGCCGACGCGGACGGGTCGCTGCCCGCCGCCGCCGGGTTGGCCCTGCGGACGCTGCCCGCCTTGGCCCATACGGCGGGCCATCTGGCGGATCTCGTCGTCGGACATGTCCTTAAGGCGGTCGCGGACTTCCTGCGGGAGGTTGGGGTTGTTGCGGACGGCTTCGACGTCGATCTCCTGAGGAGCGGCGGCGGCGGCGAGGGCGGCGCGTTCGGCTTCGCGCGCCGCCTCGGCGGCCTGGATCTCCTCGGGGGTCGGCGCGATCGCGGCGATCAACGCCGGGTCTATGTCCTGACTCGCCAGCTCGCCCAGCGTCGGCTCGCGCAGCAGAACCCGGGCGCCCTCGTCGAGGCCTTTGGTGACCTCGGCCATGGTCGTCGAGCGACGGCCGACACGGACTGGCGTTTTTGCATACTTCCCGCCGGCCTGAGCGGTGTGGACGTAGGCGGTTTCGCCGAGGTGAAACACCGCCTGCACGGGGACCGCGATGGTCTGCGAGACATCGCCCAGGACGATCTCGGCGTCGGCGCGCATGGAAGGTTTGAGACGTTGCCCGGCGTTCCCGCCGTCGAGACGGATTTTCACGGTGTATTCGCGGAGGTTGGGATCGCGCCAGCCGCCGGACTCCGCGAGAACGCTGACGCTCTGGACGGCGCCGGTGAAGACTTCGCCGCGCATCGCGTCGATGCGGATGGTCGCGCGCTGACCGGGACGGATTCGCCCCGCGACGCTCTCATGCACGCGCACCGCAGCGACCATCGTCGAGGTGTCCGGTAGGATGATCAGCAGTTCGTTCGGACGGACGGTGCGACCGATCTGTAGCGGCCCGTCGCCGCTGGTGAACGACATGCCGCGGCTGTTGCCCAGGCTCGTCCCGAAGACGACAAGCCCGTCGGTCGGGGCCCGGAGAGTCGCGGCGGCGAGCTGCTCTTCGAGTTTCGCCAGCCGATCCTCGCGGATCGAGAGCTGCCGCTGGCGGTTGGTGACGTCCGCTTCCTTGTTGGCCAGTCGGCTCTCGTTGAGACGCTTAACGCGCTCGAGCTCGGCCCGCGCTTCTTCGAGGTCCGACTCCGCCTTCTTGCGGTCGCGCACGTGCTCGAAGGTCTCGTAGACCTCCATGTCCTTGCGGGCACGTTCGAGGGCCGCGGCGCCTTCGAGATAGCGGATCTCGTCCTGCTGGAGTTCGTCCTTGCTCAGGAACGCGCGGGAGTAGAGGTCGCGCGAGCGCTCGAGTTTCTCCTCGAGCCGTTCCTTGTCGCGCTCGGCCTTTTCGAGCGCGGTGCGCAGTTCGAGACGTTTCTTGACGACGTCGCCCTCGTTCCATTTCCTGAGGTCGATCTCGGCGAGTTCGACCTTGAGCAGCGCCTGGCGCAGCGAGGCGTCGTTCTCGTTGATCTGGATCGCCAGCCCGTTCTCCGCGGCGATCATGTCGTTCCGCGCCGATTCGACGCTCAGGAGCTGGTCCTCGATCTTCGTGCGGATAGATTCTTCGTTGAGCCGGACGAGCACGTCCCCGCGGGCCACGACCGTTCCTTCGTCGACGATCTCGACGATGTCGGCGGGGTTTTCGAGCTGGCTGCGGATCTCGGTCTGCTTGCCGGCTTCGAGTTCGCCGCTGGCGGTGACGAGGATCTGGAACGACTCGACGCCGACACGGTGCACGTCGGGCGCCAGCCGGCCGCCGGATTCACCCGAACCCATGCGGTCCGCGAAGCCGAACGCCGCGACGGCGGCGACGGTCACTCCCGCGAGCGCGACGACGCCGAGCACCCAGCCCCGTGCCGCCCCAAACCTTTTCTTGTTCTTCTGACCCTGCGCATTCGTCATCAGATGCCTGCTCCAGTTCGATTCGAGAGATCGCGTGTCCGGCCCTCGCCGGCGCCCCGGGCGTTCGCCCGCGTCGATTGTGTCGTGCGAGACTCGCCCGGCTTCCAATCCAAACCGGCTCGGCGTCTTCGAGTTTCGCACCATCAACCGTGACGCGCGAGTTAGCCCGGTCTTTCACAGAATCCACGCGACCGGGTCGGGACGTGAATCCTAGGCGCGCCAACGCCGTCGCCCGGCTCGGCCCGCGTGTTGCACAACGCCGATCGCCCGGGGGATATTTCGGCGATTCCGAAGTCGCGGATTCCCCGCGCGGTAAAACCGGTCGCGGCAGTCCCGGCCGACGCTCTCAGGCCCGGCCGATTGAGCCGACCGCCGACACCGGGAGCATCGACCGGATCGCCTCGAGACTCGCCCCGGACGCCGGCGCCAACGGGGGGCGAACCTCCCCGGAATCCCGCCCGAGCATCGCCATCGCCGCCTTGACTCCCACCGGGTTAGGCTCAAGGGTCAATAACGCCCGGGACAAGGCGAACAGCCCCTCGTGTTCACGTCTCGCCGCCGGGTAATCCCCTGAGATCGCCGCATCGACCATCCGCCGGACCGCCCCGGGCGCGATGTTCGACACCACGGAGACGACCCCCACCGCGCCGACCGCCATCATCGGTAGAGTCAGCGGATCGTCCCCGGAGAGCACCTCAAGCCCCGGCGCCGCGATGACGACCTCGTTGGCGAACTGCACCGACCCGCCCGCCTCCTTGAGCGCGACAATGTTCGGGTGCGCCGCGAGCCGGGCGATCGTCGCGACCGTCAGCCCCGCGCCGGACCGCCCGGGAATATTATAAATAATCACCGGTATGTCCACGGCGTCCGCGACGGCGAGGAAGTGCCGCTCCATCCCCGCCTGATTAGGTTTGTTGTAATACGGCGTGACGCTCAGCGTCGCGTCCGCGCCCGCCTCGAGCGCGAACCGCTGCATCTCGCACGCGTGGGCCGTGTCGTTGCTCCCCGTACCCGCGATCACCCGAAGCCCGAGCCGGCGCCCGTGCTCGACGGCGATCTCGATGACGCGCCGCTGCTCGCGCCCCGACAGCGTCGGCGACTCGCCCGTCGTGCCCACCGCGACAACGCCGGTGACGCCCGGCCTGTCATCGGGCCGGGCCTGGAACTCGATCTGCTCGACCAGCCGAATCTCATCGACGCGCGAAGCGCCGTCGGCGAACGGCGTGACCAGAGCCGTGTACACACCAGACCACACCCTCGACCCCATAGTCACCCCCAAGTTCGCGACTTGACAGCAACGGCGCCAAACTCCTTCCAGCGAATCACGAAGATCTTTCTTCACGAACCGCAGACTGCTGTGTCTTCGTCGTCGGCGTGCGTGCATTGACGAGTCTCACCCATTCTCGCGCCAGTATGGGAACCCGCTCCTCGATTTCGGCTCCTACGACAACCTCGTCAACATAACCCATATGCATCATGTCCACTATCCGGCAAAGATACGAGCGACCGAGCGTCCACCAAGTGTAGTGCGCATCGAGAAACAGGTAGTGCCTACACTCGACGCCTTCATCTGATAGTAGTTCTTCCAGTTCCATACCGTCCAGCAGGGTTTCGTAGACACCGTCGGCGACGCGGCTCCCGAATGTTGTCGTGTGATAATACTCTTTGTATTCCCAAATCGCAACGGGGTTCACTGCACTCGGGAATGCGCCATCAACGCGGCGAGCAAGCGTGCGGAGCGGAGCATCGGCGTGTGTGAAAGTTGTGAGTTCTCTAGGATCGGAATCAAAGGTCAATCCATCGGCGTTGTCATCAATCAGCCAGTTAACCATATTTGTCAGGTATAGCGGCTTCTTTTTTGTACCCGTCTGCTTATTCATAATGACTGACAGTTTTGACTTTGTGCGCGCCTTGATCCGCTCGTAAAGCGTCTCCGCAGCCGCAGCGTCCATCAGGCGTGGCTCGACCTTATTGTTCAGCAGATCAGCGCGGTGCGTGAAATAGTCTACGAGTCGCCGACCCATATTCGTCGGGCCGCTATCCGAATCGACGATGTGACGCGATCCGAGCTGGAGATCCGTCATCGCCCTGACGATCGACTCAAGATCATGGACCTTGATCTGTTTGGTCTTGCGGTTCGTGTATCCTAGGTGCTGACTGATCGTCCGAACGTTGGCCCAGAAGCTCTTGGGTTGATTCAGGAATCGCTTGTCCGGGAGCATCAGCCCTGCTCCTCGTATCGGTGGATGCATTCTCCAAGGGAGATCCCAATGGCTTTGCAAACCTGTTCAAGTTCGAGGACATCGAGGCAACGATCACCTGTTTCATAGGTGCTGACGAATGATTGCGGACGCCCGAGACGCTCAGCCAAGTCCACTTGGCGGAGTCCTGCCTCCCGACGCATCTGGCGGAGAAGCGACTGAAGTCTCCTGAGTCGAGTTGATGCCACCGTCCGCTCCACAATGCGACACACTAGATCGAGTTGACAGATATCTGAAAATCCGATATGGTCGCAATCGGTATCGCTTCGGCATTCAAGGAGCCGCTCTGCATGTCAACCGTCGAATGTTTGTTTGGAGAAGAACTTCGGCAGCGGATCACGCGGCCTTCTTCGTCGCTGCTCAAATGGGTTGGAAGCAAGTTCCGCATGGCGGAGGAGATATCGTCCTATCTGCCTGAGAGCCATGGCACGGTCTATGATGTATTTCTCGGTAGCGGTTCAGTTCTGGCGACCATCGCCCCGAAACTTGGCGTCGGCTCCGATTTGTTCCCTCCACTTGTAGAGTTTTGGACGACACTCAAATCTAACCCGGGAACGGTAAAGCAATGGTACGAGCAGCGTTGCCTTACCTACTTGGCTGCATCTGATCGGCGCGCGGTGTACGAAGAAATTAAAGCGTCGTACAACGCTAATCCTAACGGCGCCGACCTGCTATTCCTGTGCCGCACATGCTATGCCGGCATCGTGCGGTTCCGAAAAAAAGACGGCTATATGTCAACACCTGTCGGCCCGCACAAACCGATCCCGCCAGAAGCCTTCGCGAAGCGAGTCGACGAGTGGCACAGGCGCCTCGCTCATTGTGAATTCATACGAGCCGATTTCGCAGAAATTATGGCGCGCACCAAACCCGGCGATGTCGTATATTGCGATCCTCCTTATACGCACAGCCAATCGATTCTCTACGGTGCGCAAAGCTTTGATCTCAACCGCCTGTGCAAGGCGATAGAAGATTGCAAACGCCGAGGTGTATACGTGCTGCTCAGTATCGATGGCACCAAGAAATCTGGCGCCAAGCACTGCCATCACTGGTTCCCACGAGGCCTATTCGAACGAGAAGTGTTCATCCACGTCGGGCGGTCGATGCTACGCCGGTTGCAAATGACCGGAGAGACCCTCGAAGGCGAAGTCGTATCGGACCGCCTGATGCTCACATACTAGGTGAGATCGAAGCCGCTTCGCGTCGGCCCGATCGCTTCGACCATCTCGCGCACCGCCTGTCGCAGCCCGACGAATACCGCCCGGCTCACGATCGCGTGCCCGATGTGCAACTCCGCAACGCCTGGCATCGACGCGATCGGCCCGACGTTGTGATAGTTAAGCCCGTGCCCGGCGTTGAATCGCATCCCCGCCTCGATTATCAGCAGGCCCGCGTCGCCCACCGCGTCGCGCTCCCGACGAAGACGCTCGTGCAGGAAATCACCGCCCGCAGCGGCGAAGGCGTGAGCGTACGGCCCGGTGTGGACCTCGCACACATCGAACCCGCAATCCGCCGCTGCGTCGATCTGCCTCGCGTCGTGCTCGATGAACGCAGACACCGTCATGCCCGCGTCCTTGATCTGCGCAACATAGTCTTTCATCCGCGCCCGCTGCCCGGCGACATCAAGCCCGCCCTCGGTCGTGATCTCCGCGCGCCCCTCGGGAACGATAGTCACCATATGCGGCGACGTGTCGCGCGCGATGCGCACCATCTCGTCCGTCGCCGCCATTTCGAGATTGAACTTCACGGCAACGAACGGGCGCAGGCGCAGCACGTCGTCATCGACGATGTGCCTGCGGTCCTCGCGCAGATGCACGGTGATGCAGCCCGCGCCGCCGAGTTCGGCCTCGTGCGCGGCGCGCACGGGGTCCGGCTCGGCCCCCCGCCGAGCCTGCCGCAACGTCGCCACATGATCAATATTCACCCCGAGAATCGGCATATCGGCATTGTACGCGAACCCGCGATCCTCCCGCGTATCCGTACGGCCTTCACTCGACCGCGCCGCGGCGCCGGGCGTGTCCCGAGGGGAAATTTTGGAAAAACATCCTTGACACCCCGCCTCATATTTGTATGGTTTTACTGACCGGCCTCTGGTAGAGCCGGCCTCAGGTAGAGCCGGCCTCTGGTAGAGCCGGCCTCAGGTAGAGCCGGGTCTGGAGGCGTCCATGACGGGGCTTCTTCGACTCATCGCCTTGCCCGCCCCGTATGTTCTGGCCGCGGCGCTGGCGTTCACCGGCCTTGCGAAGATCAACGACCCCGCCCCCGCGAGCGACTTCCTGGTCGAACTTATCTCGCTGCGCTCGCTGGGCATGGTCCGTGCGATCGGATTCGCGGAACTGGCCCTCGCGCTCTGGCTTGTGTCCGGCGCCGGGCGTGCGGCGGCTTCGCTGGTCGGCGCAGCGGCGTTCACGGGGTTCGCAGTGGTGCACGTCTACGCTGGTTCGTCGGGCGTCGAGGCGCCCTGCGGCTGCGCCGGCTCGTCCACGATCGCCGCCGCCGTTCCGACCGCCGGCTGGATCGGCATGAACGCATCTTTCGCCCTCCTCGGCGCCGTCGCGGTCGCGCGACTGAAACCGCGGCATGACCCGTCGCCCACCGAACCAGAGGAAGCCGCCACAACCGAACCGGAGGCGACGCCATGACACGCGCTCGCGCTGATGTCTCCCGACAGATTTATTCATCCCGCCGGGGCCTGACGCTTGTCGAGACGCTGGTCGTGCTGGCGGTCGTCGCGGCACTCTTCGCGATCACGATCCCCGTGCTTCGCGGCGTGCTCGCGCAGTCGCAGACCACGAAAAATCTCTCCAATATGAGCCAGACCATGAAGGATTTCTTCACATGGTCAGGCATGAACAACGGCCGGATGGTCAACATGGGCATACCGCCCGCAGAGAACCCGTTCGGATACAGAACTCAGGATCGAGGCTGGCCGGATGTACTCTATGAGGCATTCGGCGAAGCCTCGCCGCATTGGCAGAGCACCTACTCCGATCCCTCACCGTGGCTCAACGGGACGATGTCTCTGGCGGAAGCGCGCGGGCGGGATCCCGAGTGGGAATGGCGCGTACCGAGCGATTACATCTACTCTGAAACGATGTTCACCGCGCCGAACGCGTGGCGGCACCCCGGCTTGCAACTGCCGGACCTTTTCGCGTACTCCGAGCACTTCGCGTACATTCTGGTCGCCGACATTTCCAGCCCCGCCAATAAAGGTGTGTTGTGGCACGACCACATCGAGCCGGGGCCGGGCCGGCAGCGACAGATAGCGTTCGCCGACGGCGCGGTGTCGCAGCGTGACATTCTCGCCGCCCGACCTTCTGCCGCCCACCCGATGAGCCAAGATGCTCAGAAGCGATTCGGCCCGGTCGCCGCCACGCTAAAGGGCGCGCTCGGGCAGGACTATTGAACCCGGAGACTTCATAATGAAGAAACAGAAATCACTCATCATGCTTCGATGTGCCGCGGGACTGGCTCTGATCGCCGGGGCCGAAGCGTTCCTCTCCGCCGCGGATTCGGCTGAGGATTGCACGATCTGCAGCGGACCGTCAGATCCGAACGGCGACAGCCAGATTGTTACGGGATCGACCGCGGAGGGATGCGACGGGACAGAGCAACTCACGCCGTTCGACGAACTAAACCCATCAGGCAAACTCTACAAACCAACTTTTCGGCTCACCTGTTCGAAGCCGGGCCCGAAAGACGCCGCTGCGGTCCAATGCACGCAACTTCGCACCGGCTGCTGTATTGGGAATGATGTCGGGTGGTTCATGTGCAATATAGAAATCCAGGGCGACTGCTCATTCAAATCGATATGCGCGAGTGTATGTTGCCCCGTGGATTCGCGGATTCAAGAAAGACCGCGATGCCGGGCTGTTCCAATAAATCTCAGGAACTGATATGCACCGCCTCAGCAACCCCGTGAGTTTCTAGACGTGGTTTCGGTCAGTGTGAACCAAACCGCTTCGACCACGCCGCTCATCGCGCGCTTCGCCGGGGCGGTCGCGGCGGCCAGGTGCGGGTAGAGCCTCGCGTTCGCTGTGCTCAGCAGCGGGTCTTCCGCGGGGATCGGCTCGGGGTCGTGAACATCCAGCAGCGCCACGGCGGCGCAGTTCCGAGTCAGGAACGACGCCAGAGCCGGGCGATCCACCACGAAACCCCGGCTCGCGTTGATGAATATCACATCGGGTTTCATAAGGTCGCACGCGGCGGCGCCGATCAGCCCGCGGTTCGACGCCCGGCCGTCGACGTGGATCGTAATAACATCGGACTCGGCGAGGAGTTCTTCAAACCCGACCGGCTCGGCGCCGACGCGCTCGGCGGCGGGTATGTCGCGGATGTCGTGGTAGATCGCCCGGCCCATCAGCGTCACGCCGACACGCGCGACCGACCGACCGATCCTGCCCAGCCCGAGGACGCCCAGCGTCATGCCCGCCAGTTCCCGAGGCGCCAGGCTCGAGTCGCGCAGCGATCGCCAATCCCGCTCTGTCAGCGCCGTCGCGATCGGTTCGAGCGGGCGCACCACGCTGAATATCAGCGACCAGACGAACTCGGTGACGGCGTGCGTGTTGGCGTCCGGGGTATGCACGACCGCGACGCCTCGCGCGGCGCACGCGCGTTCGTCGATGTTGTCCAGCCCAACGCCCGCGCGCCCGACGACGCGCAGCCGGGGCGCCCGCTCGAGCAGCGCCGAATCCACGCGCGTGTAGGTCCGGACGATCAGCGCGTCGGCTAGCGCGAGCGCATCGGCGAGCGCGGCGTCATCACCCGCCGGCGGCTGGACAACCTCGAAGCGCTCGGCGAGCCAGGCGACGGCCGCGGGATCCAGCGGCTCGGTGATGACGACGCGCGGACGGCTCATTGGTACTTACGATACACATCAGACGCCGAGCCGACGCGCATCAGTGTCAGCGACTCAAAATCGAAAAACCCGGGGATAAATCCCTGGGCTTGCAGGATTGTCCGAGTGTCGGCTGATTACTCATCGTCTTCCCCGCCGTGCTCGGCGGGTTCGAGTATCGCGGACATCGAGCCGGCGCACGTTGCGATCAGCACGTCCTTGCCGAAGGAGTGGACCTGATCGCGCTTGAGTTCGGCGTGTTCGAGGTGGGTTGTGAGCATCACGGCCCGGCCGTCGGCGTCCACGGCCTCGGCGATCTTGAACGCCTTCTCGATCGGCATCGCGAACACGGTGTGCAGCATCCTTATGACATATTCATAAGTATGCTCGTCGTCGTCGAGGAGGACTACGTTCCAGAGCCAGGGCTGCTCGGTCTTCGTTTCGGTCGCCGGCTTCGGCGCCGGCTTTGTGATGGTGCTGGTGTCGGTCATGGGTTTGATCCCCGATCTCTCCGCGGTTGTGACGCGGTGATTGTAGCCCCGGATGTCGCGGGCTTGAAGGCGCGTTCGGCGAGTTCGATCGCGCGAGCCAGAGCGGCGGCCTTGCTGACCGTCTCCTGATACTCGGCGTCGGGATCGGAGTCGGCGACGATGCCGCCCGCGGCCTGGATGTGGTAGGTCCAGGAATTCCCGTCGTACAGATTCGTGGGCACGACGATCGTGCGCAGGGCGAGCGCGATGTCCATCTCGCCGGTGACGCCGGCGTACCCGATCCCCCCGCCGTACGGCCCGCGGCGGACGGGTTCGAGTTCGTCGATGATCTGCATCGCGCGGATCTTCGGTGCGCCCGAGATCGTCCCCACCGGCAACGTCGCGCGGAGCACGTCCCACGCGTCGAGCCCCGCGCGCAGCCGGCCCGTCACCGTCGATGAAAGATGCATGACGTGGCTGTAACGTTCTACGTCCATCACACGTTCGAGCGTCACGCCGCCCGGCTCGGAGATCCGGCCAACGTCGTTGCGCCCGAGATCGACGAGCATGATGTGCTCGGCACGCTCCTTGGGGTCGCGGCGGAGTTCGGCCTCGAGCGCGGCGTCTTCCTCCGGGTCGGCGCCGCGACGGCGCGTGCCCGCGAGCGGGCGGTTCGTCACGATCATCGCGCCCGTCGCGCGATCACGACGAACCCGGCACAGGATCTCCGGACTCGACGCGACAAGAATGCAGCCCTCGGCCTGCATGTAAACCATATAAGGACTTGGGTTCACGGCCCGCAGGGCGCGATAGACATCGAACGGGTCGGCTTCGCTCCTCCGCTCGAACCTCTGCCCGACGACGACCTGGAAGATGTCGCCCGCGCGGATGTGCTCCTTCGCACGCTCGACCATCGAGGCGTGATCGGCGCGCGTAATGTTAGATTCGAGCGGCTCGCCCGGGGGCGCGTCCGTCACAAACCCCGACGCCAGCGGCTTGGAATGCGTCTGGAGGGCGTCCGCGATCGCGGCGAGATCGGCGGCGGCGCGATCGTACGCCGCGCCAGGCTCTTCCCCGGCGCCGAGCGCGACCAGCGCGATGACATGCACGACCTTCTCGGCGTGATCGAACACAACAACGCGGTCATAATAACCGAAGTGCAGGTCTGGGAGGGCGCGATCGTCCGTCGGCGCCGAGGCGAACGGGAGTTTGCCCGGCTCGGCGTAGCGGACCGAGTCGTACGACGCGTACCCGCACCAGCCGCCGATCATCGCGCCGGGCAGCGCCGGATCAACAGGTGGCACGGGCGTCCCGCCCGTGTTCGCCGATCCCAGTGGCACTGGCGTCTCGCCCGTGTTCGCCGATCCCAGTGGCACGGGCGTCCCGCCCGTGTTCGCCGATCCCGGTGGCACGGGCGTCTCGCCCGTGTTCGCCGATCCCGGTGGCACGGGCGTCCCGCCCGTGTACGCCGAGTGTTGTTCGCACGGGCGGGACGCCCGTGCCACTGTTTGCGCCGGCGCGGAATAAAACTTTATATCCGCTGTGAGATCGCGCATCGCGGCGAGGGGGTCTTCGCAGACGAACGCCCGGTCGGCGCCGGTGCGACGGTCGCGCACGCGGACGGCTTGCCCGCGGGCGACGAACTCGAGCGTCGGCCGGGCGCCGAGGATCGAGTGCCGACCCTGCCGATCGCCGCCTTCGACGGATTCGAGGAGGAACGAAGGCTCGGCCCGCTCGTCGCGCGCGACCAGCCGCCGATACGCGAGCACCGGCGTGAGTTGATCGCTCAGGAGCCGGAGCGACACGGGCAGCGCGACACGCCCCCCGGCGCCGACGGAACTCCGGGCCGCGGCCGCACGTTGAACAAACTCACCTCTGGTGACGGAAAACACGCCGGGAGTGTACCGACCGGACCGGGGCTGGCGCGGCTCGGTGGTGGCACGGCTCCGGAGTGGTACGGCTCTCCAGAGCCGTGATCTTGAGTTCGACTCACGCAGTGCGCCTCACGAACAGCGCCCAAAGCCCAGGGATGAAATCCCTGGGCTTTACGGGGACCGCGCGGAACAACGCCCAGCACCGTACTTCCCTCTCCCCATCCCTCCCCCAGGGGAGAGGGGGTCAGCAACAGTGGCACGGTCGCGAGTAGTGGCACGGGAGTCCCGCCCGCACGTTGCGGCGAAATTTCACAGTAAATTTCCATATCTGATACCAACGACCGGGCCGCGGACAACCCGGCTCGGCATTATTACATCGCACGACCCCGGAACGGCACGGCTCCGTAGCGGGACGGCTCCGTGCGCCGCCCCGGCGTCATCGCATCGCCACCAGCAGAACCGTCACCAGCACGGCGTTGTGCACTGCGTGCGCCGCCATCGGGCCGATCAGCGAGCCGCGCCATTCGCGGATCATGCTGAACACGAACCCCAGCGCCATCAGCGGCGGGACCAGCAGCACGCCTTGCGGATGGATGATCGCGAACACGAATCCGACCATCACCGCCGACGTCAACGCGCGCATACGCCCGCGTAGATGATGGAAGAAAGCCCCGCGAAAGACAGATTCTTCAACGATCGGCGCCCACACCGAAGCCAGCAGATACAGCGACACGATCGACCAGATCCCCGTCGATCCCGCCTGTTGCACGATCGGATGGCTGGGCGGCGCGCCCGGCCCGCTCACCGCGCTGAGTATGAAACTTAGCAGCAGCGTCGCCAGAAACCCGAGCGCCACGATCGGCAATCCCGCCAGGTACCCGACCATGCCCGCGGCGACCTCGCGGACGAAACCGTTGCCGCGGTGCAGGCCGACCGCGTACTTAACCTGCACGCGCGATGCGCCCCGCGCGATCGGCCAGAGCAGAACTAGAGGCATAAGCCACAGCAGCGCACGCGTCGCGTCCACGCCGGTCAGCCCCGCGAAGAACGCGCCGATCGCCTGCACGAACAGGAACGCGATGAGGAAGACCGCGAATGTTTCGAGGAAGACGCTCCCACCGGGTGCGGGAGGCGCGTAACTCATCGGCAGCCGACCCGCGGCCCGCTTCATTAAGAGCACCACCAGCAGCGCCACGCCGACGAGCATCCCCCCGCCCGCAAGGAGCGCGAGAGTCAGCATCGCGGTGAGCACTCGAGTCGCGGGCGCGATCGCGGCCTGTCGCGCCGGGTCGCTCGGCTCAAGCCCGCGCGTCAGCGCATATTCGGCGAACCAGCCGTGATGGTCGAGAAGCGCGACCCGATCCGCCTGCGGCAATGCGACCGGCCCGCCTGCGAGCAACGCCCGCAGGCGATCGGCGTCCTCGGCGAGGTACTCGGGCAACACCCTGTCCGCGGAGTTTTCGTCGATGACGAGCGCGTCATCGAGAAGCCGGCGGGCGGCGTCGTCGTCCCCGGCGCCGAAGGACAACAGCGCCGCCCGGAAGTGATCGTCGCGCGACACCGCGGCGCCTTCGACCGTTTCGATCAACTGCTCACGCAGCGAATCAGTCTGCCCGCCGGCGCCGGTCGCCCCGGCGAGTTCCATCGCGCCGACGGAGTAGCGGGCCATGAGTTTGAGAACACCGTCGGTCGGCGTGGGCCTCTCGGGCGACTCAGCCGGGCCGGCCGTCACGAGGGCGTGCAGCAACAGGATCAGCCCGACACAGCCGGCGATCGCCAGCCACGCGAGCGTCCCCGCCCCGGCGGAGCCGGGATCACGCAGGCGTTCGGGGTCGATTGCTATGGGCCTGGCGTCGAACGCCGGGTCGGGGAAGAACTCGGCGTCGTGTGTCGGCGGTGTGTCTGGGTCGATTGGCATGGCGACGTATCATCGTCGCCCAGCGGGCCGTGTCCACCGAGCGTTATCGCCGAGCCGGGCCGTCCCCGGCCCGGTCGCTGGTCTTATATATGAAACCCCTCCGTCGCCGCACGGGCGAGACGCCCGTGCCACCGGGTTTTCCGTTCGCTCACACCCGCGCCAGTCGTCCGAAGATTGGTCTGAGAATGCTCAGCCCGAGCAGCGCCGCCGACCCAACCGCCAGCCAGTGCGGCACGTGCCTCGCGCCAGCGCCGATCTGCGCCGCGATGTCGATGCCGAAGCGGCCGACCATCCATTCGACGATCAAACCCGACGCGAATGACATCACGATGATCGCGCCGAGATACGCCGCGGTCGCGCGTCCGCCGAGATGCTTGCGGATCACGCCCAGCGACCCGATGTTCGTCGCGGGCCCGGCGAGCAGCAGCACGATCGCCACGCCCGGCGAGACGCCCGTCGCCAGCAGCCCCGCAGCGATCGGCGTCGCGGCGCTCGCACAAATATAAAGCGGCACGCCCGCGACGAGCGCCGCCAGCATCGCCCACACGCCCGACAGCGACGCCAGCGCCCCCGGCTCGACCACCGCTCGCATAACTCCCGCGAAAACAAGCCCGATCCCCAGCCATAACGCGATGTCACTAAGAAGCCGACCGAACGAATATCGCTGCCCTTCGATCACACGCGCTAACCAACCCGGCTTCGCCGCCAATAGTGGCTCAGACATACCCAGTGGCACGGGCGTCCCCAGTGGCACGGGCGTCTCGCCCGTGCGCGAAATCCCCAGTGGCACGGGCGTCTCGCCCGTGCGCGAAATCCCCAGTGGCACGGGCGTCCCGCCCGTGCGCGAAATCCCCAGTGGCACGGGCGTCCCGCCCGTGCGCGAAATCCCCAGTGGCACGGGCGTCTCGCCCGTGCGCGAATCAGCCTCGCTCGCGCAGTAAGAAATGGAAGAAGAATGCGGCTGTGACACCACCGCGCGATCATCGCTGTCCCCGCCCGGCTCGGAGAGCCGGGCCACCCCGACCCCCAGTGGCGCCGGCGTCCCCAGTGGCACGGGCGTCCCGCCCGTGCTCCCCGCTGCTGAACAACAACTCTTTTTATTTACATTACCTATCTCCGCCCGCGCGCCATCGCCAGCGCTGACCGTCCTCCCCCCTCCTCCCCCTCTGGCTTCCTCCGCGTTCACCCCATCCCCGCCGCGATCGACGAAGAGCACCGCCAGCCCCGCTGCGATCGCGCTCGCGACCGCAGCGATCGGCCTGACCACCGCGAAGAACGGCCCGAGCAGCGCGTAAGAAAGCGCGATCGAATCCAGCCCCGTCTCGGGCGTCGCGACCAGGAACGACGCGGTCGCCCCCTTCGACGCACCGCGTTCGCGCAGCCCGATCGCGACGGGCAGCACGCCGCACGAACACAACGGCAGCGGCGCGCCGAGAACCGCCGCCAGCGTCACCGACCCCGGCCCGCGCCCGCCCATCCACCGCGCGACCATCTGCGCGGGCAGGAACGCGCGCACCAGCCCCGCAGCCACCAACCCGAGCACAAGCCAGGGCGAAGCCTCGAGCACGACGTGCAGCACGCCTTCAAAGATCGATCCGATTGTCTCCATCACCGAATAATAGGCGTCGCAAAACGGACGCCCTCGCACGCAAAGCCCGGGGATGCATTCCCTGGGCTTGACGCTCTCGCGCTCGTATGATCGAGCCATGCTCGTCATCGACCGCCCGTTCCAGATCGTCTCTGACATGACGCCGACGGGCGATCAGCCCGCCGCGATCGACGCGCTCGTCGATCGGCTCGGGCGTCGCGGCGACAGCTCGGCGTGCCTGCTCGGCGCGACCGGCACGGGCAAAACCTTCACCATGGCGCACACGATCGCCCGCCTCGGCCGACCCGCGCTCATCATCAGCCACAACAAGACCCTCGCGGCGCAGCTCTACGAGGAGATGCGCGAACTCTTTCCGAACAACGCCGTGTGCTACTTCGTTTCTTATTATGATTTCTACCAGCCCGAGGCCTACATCCCCCAGCGGGACATCTACATCGAGAAGGACGCCAGCCGCAACGACGATCTCGACCGCCTGCGTCTCGCCGCGACGAGCAGCTTGCTCAGCCGCAATGACGTGATCGTCGTCGCGTCGGTGTCGTGCATCTTCGGTCTAGGCTCTCCCGACCAGTACGGGCGCAAGGTCGTCGCGGTACAGCGCGGGCAGGTTCTCGACCGCCGGGGTTTCCTGCTCGCGCTGAGCGATCTCCAGTACCAGCGCAACGACATCGAACTCGCGCGCGGCTCATACCGCGTCCGCGGCGACACCATCGACATCCACCCCGCCTACGAGCAGCACGCAATACGCCTCGAACTCTTCGGCGACGAGGTGGACGCCATCCGCCTGATCCACCCGACCAGCGGCGAGACGCTCGCCGACGAATCCCGCGCCTTCATCTTCCCCGCGGTGCATTACGTCATCGGCGAGGACTCGATCGCCGCGGCGATCGCGTCGATCAGCGCGGAACTCGAAGAAAGATTGTTGCAACTCCGCCACGAGGGAAAACTCCTCGAAGCCCAGCGGCTCGCCGCACGCACGCAGTACGACCTCGAGATGATCCAGGAGATCGGCTACTGCCAGGGCGTCGAGAATTATTCGCGGCACCTCGACGGGCGCGCCCCCGGCGAGAAGCCGTACACGCTGCTCGATTACTTCTTCCGCGACCCCGCCGACGGCCCGCCGACGCGAGAGTGGACCTGCATCATCGACGAGAGCCACGTCACCATCCCGCAGATCCGCGCGATGTTCAACGGCGACCAGGCCCGTAAACGCGTCCTCGTCGAGCACGGCTTCCGCCTGCCCAGCGCGCTCGACAACCGCCCGCTGCGCTTCGAGGAGTTCGAATCTTCGATCCCGCAGGTTTTATATGTGAGCGCCACGCCCGGGCCGTACGAACTCGAACGCGCCGCGGGCGAGGTCGCCGAGCAGATCATCCGCCCGACCGGCCTCGTCGATCCCGCGATCGAGATCATGCCCGCGCGGACGCAGGTGCCCGACCTCCTCGAGCGATGCAAGCAGTGCGCAGCTGCGGGCGACCGCGCACTCGTCACCGCGCTGACCAAGAAACTCTGCGAACAACTCACACGCTACCTCGACGAGCAAGGCCTGCGCGTGCGCTATCTGCACAGCGAGGTCGAGACGCTCGATCGGCTGGAAATCCTGCGCGACCTCCGCGAGGGCGAGTTCGACGTGCTCGTCGGCGTGAACCTTCTGCGCGAGGGGCTTGACCTGCCCGAGGTCGCGCTCGTGGCGATCCTCGACGCCGACAAGGAAGGGTTCCTAAGAAGCCCGACGAGCCTGATCCAGACGATGGGCCGGGCCGCCAGGCACCTCCACGGCCGAGTCGTAATGTACGCCGACCGCGTGACGCCTTCCATGCAGCGGGCGATCGACGAGACGGAACGCCGCAGGGCGACTCAGATCGAATATAATAAGCAAAACAACATCACCCCGACCCAGATCAACAAGGCGATCCGCCGGGGCATCGAGACGGAACTCGCCGCCCGGCGCCGGGCCCGCGAGGCGGTCGCCTCGACCGAGCCGGAGTTCGAGATCGCCGAGATGCAGCGGCTGCTCCAAACGGAGATGCTCGAAGCCGCGGATCGGCTCGAGTTCGAAGCCGCAGCCAGGCTGCGCGACCAGATCGGCATGCTCCGCGCGGGCAAGGTCGGAAAACATGGCTCCGTCCGGAGGTCGGACCTCGATTCTCCATCCGCGGGCAGGCGCGCCGTAGCCCCGGGCGCGCCGGGGTCACGCCCGAGACGTACGAAGAAACGCCGTAACAACGGCTGAATTACCGGGCCAGCGTCGTCCGGTAACTACCAGACATGCCCGGCATGTTCGATAAGTCGGACGCCCGATCAAGCCGTCCCCCCCGACGGACGAAGATGGACCGGGAAGAGTCCACCTCATCAGGGCGCCGACCGACATGCCCCCACAGTCCAAGGCTGAACAACTCGATACGCAGGATCTCGCCACGCTCATCAATGAAGCGTGCGCGCGCAACACCGTTATCGAACTGCACCGCCGGGAGAACCACGACCTGATCCCCGCGGCGAGGGGCCGCATGATGGTCGTGCGTCAGGACACGATCTTCGTCGCCGAGCCTCAGATCATCGGCAGGGACAATCGGCTGCACGTCGGGCAGCGCGTCGACGCGTTCTTCTCGTGTTCCGGCGTGATCCTTCAGTTCGAG
This sequence comes from Phycisphaeraceae bacterium, assembly GCA_039794205.1. Lineage (GTDB taxonomy): Bacteria > Planctomycetota > Phycisphaerae > Phycisphaerales > UBA1924 > J020. Next base: position 67,247 of record JBDIVU010000006.1, on the reverse strand, counting down.
ACCGAGATCCTCTCAACCGACGAGATGGTCCGGCTGAACAACCAGAAACGCGTCCGCGCATACATGCTCAGCGCGCCCAAGCGCGTCACGCCCGGGCAGCGTCGCGGCTTCTTCCGCACGCTGGTTCTCAGCGAGGCGAACATCGGCGCGACGCTCAGGCATGTCCCGCGGATCGACCCGATCCAGTGCTCGATCGTCACGCCCGCGTTCGTAGGCACGGTGGTTGACGCCTCGCCGCTGGGCTTCGGGATCAACATCCCCAACGTCGCGCCGACGCGGCTGAAGATGTACGAAAACTATTTTCTAACCTTTTCCATCCCAGGCACGATGGACAGGATCACCACGCTGACGGAACTGCGCCAGTCGCGCGAGATCCCCGAGATCAACGCGACGCGCGTGGGCCTGATGATGGTCCCCTGGCCGAGCCGTCGCGAGCACACGCTTTCGATCCAGCCGCTGCTGCGCTGGCTGAACGAGATCCAGCGCCGATCGCGCCGGGTGGCGTAAGCCGCGTATTCCCCGAGCCGGGCCGTCCCGGGCCCGGTTGTTGGTCGCCCGTATGAAACAATACTTTTAGCGCACGGGTGAGATGCCCGTGCCACTGCTCGCTGACCCCCGCTTCCCCTGGGAGAGGGCAGGGGAGAGGGACGACCGGCGCTGTGACTTGATTCTCGCATCGCGCGCATCACGTCCAAAGCCCAGGGATGAAATCCCTGGGCTTTAGTCGCCGAGCGTGAGTCGGTCTGAACAAATCAAACTCAACATCACGGCTCTGGAGAGCATTGCCGCCCCCGAGCCGGGCCGTCCCCGGCCCGGTCTATTTCAACGCGGACAGCGAACACCATATAGGTACCATGCACGCATGAAAGCCGTGCTGTTCGCTGCGCTCGCCGGGCTCGCGTGGGGTGTCGGGGAGATATTCACCAAGTCCGTCCTGCACTCGAAGCAGGTCGGCCCGATCACCGCCGTCGCGGTGCGGTCGCTGGTCGCGCTGCCCGTACTCTGGATCGCGGCGTGGGTCGTCCTTACACGCACGAAATCCGAACCCGCGAACTGGCTCCACGCCGACCGCGCCGTCCTCGCCAAACTTATCCTCGGCTCGGGGCTTCTCGCCGGCGCCCTGGCGCTCCTCGCGTTCTACATCGCGCTGTCGCTGGGCGAGATCTCGCGCGTCAAACCCATCGCCTTCGCACTCGCCCCCGCCACAGCTGTCATCATCGGCTGGCTAGCGCTCGGCGAACCGATGACCACACGCAAAGCGCTCGGCGTAGCGCTCATCCTCGCCGGCGTCCTCCTGCTCACCGGGAAACATTAGTTATACAGTAGTGGCACGGGCGTCCCGCCCGTGCGCGAGCATCCACACGCTGAATACGCTCGAATCCGCACGCAAAGCCCGGGGATTCGATCCCCGGGCTTCGTCAAGCCCTATCATCACCGCTGACCTTTGAGAGGGAGCCGAGCCTTGCCCACCGAGCGCGACGCAGCGCACATCCGATCCATCCGCGTCCGAGGCGCCCGCGAGCACAACCTCAAAGCGGTCGATGTGGACATCCCGCGCGACCTCCTGGTCGTCATCACCGGTTTGTCCGGCTCGGGCAAGTCCTCGCTCGCCTTCGACACCATCTTCGCCGAGGGCCAGCGCAAGTACATGGAGTCGCTCTCCGCCTACGCCAGGCAGTTTCTCGACGTGCTCCGCAAGCCCGACGTGGAGGACATCGAAGGCCTGCCCCCGACCATCGCGATCGAACAGCGTTCGGGCGTGCACAACCCGCGCTCGACCGTCGCCACCAGCACGGAGATCTACGACTACCTCCGCCTGCTCTTCGCGCGTTGCGGCTCGCCGACATGCTGGGCGCCCACCAAATCAAAGCGCACCGGCGACGTCCTCTCGCGGTGCGGCAAGCCCATCGCCGCGACGAGCGCCTCGCAGATCGTCGACACGGTGATGCGCGCGGGCGACGACGCCAGGCTCATGGTCCTCGCGCCCATCATCAAAGGTAAGAAAGGTTTTCACGCCGACACTCTCGCCCGCCTCCAGCGCGAGGGTTTCACGCGGGCCCGCGTCAACGGCTCTGTGCTCGACCTCCGCGACGCGCTCAAAGAAGGCGGCGAGAACCCGCTGAACCTCGGCCGTCACGAACGCCACTCCATCGACGCAGTCGTCGATCGCATAGTCGTCAAACCCGAAGCCCGGCAGCGCCTCGCGGAGTCCATCGAGACTGCGCTTGAACTCGGCGACGGGATGGTCATCGTCGCTACACAAAGTGACGGCGGGGAAACCTGGACCGACCATCTCTACAGCGACCGCCTCGCGTGCGCCGACCACCCCGAGTGCGCGATCGAAGGCCTGGAGCCACGCCTGTTCTCCTTCAACTCGCCCTACGGCGCATGCCCCGAGTGCAACGGCCTCGGCGTCAAGGCGCAGTTCGACGAAGCCCTCGTAATCCCCGACCCCGCCAAACCGATCGCCCAAGGCGCCATCGAACCCTGGTGGAAGGCCCGCGTCTGGTTCAACAAGCACACACGCCGATTCCTCCGGCTGTTCAACGTCCCGCAGAGCGCGACCGTCGAGAGCCTCGGCCCCGACCTCCGCCGGATCCTCGTCCAGGGCGCCACGCCCGCCGATCTTAAGAAATATAAGATCACCGACAAGAAGGGCTGGCGCGGCGTGCTCCCCACGCTCCAGCGCTGGTTCGAGACCACCGAGAGCGCCACCATGCGCGAATGGCTCGGACGCTACACCTCGGAGACCCCGTGCCCCGCCTGTCACGGCGACCGCCTGCGCATCGAATCCCTCTCGGTATTTAGCCCGCTCACCGAGCCGCTGCCCGCCGCGATCGCCGAGCGCAGAGCGCAGCACGGCCTGCCCGCGGACGCAAGCCGCCTTAACATCGCCGACTTCGCGCGCCTCTCCATCGGCGACGCGGGACGCCTGATCGACTCCCTCGTTCTTACAACCGAGCAGAGCGCCATCGCCGAGCCGATCGTCCGCGAGGTCCGCAACCGTCTCGGATTCCTAGCGAGCGTCGGCCTCGAATATCTAACCTTAGATCGCAAGATGGGCACGCTCAGCGGCGGAGAAGCACAGCGCATCCGGCTCGGCACGCAGGTCGGATCCAAACTCGTCGGCTCGTGCTACGTGCTCGACGAGCCGACCATCGGCCTGCACCCGCGCGACAACGCCCGCCTGATCGCCACGCTCCGCCACCTCACCGACATCGGCAACACGGTGATCGTCGTCGAGCACGACGAGGAGATGATCCGCGCAGCGGATCACGTCCTCGACATCGGCCCCGGGCCCGGCGTCCACGGCGGGCGCGTCGTCGCGCAAGGCTCGCCCGCCGAGATCATGGCCTCGCCCGACTCCCTGACCGGGCAGTATCTCAGCGGCGCCCGGACCATCGACGCGCCGACCAAACGCCGCGATGTCTCGCCCGCTCGCGCCGTCGCGGTGAAGGGCGCGCGTGCGAACAATCTTAAGAATATCGACGCCGTGTTCCCCCTCGGCGGGATCGTCTGCGTCACCGGCGTCTCAGGCTCAGGCAAGTCCACGCTCGTCAACGACATCCTCCTCGCCGCCGCAAAGCAGCACCTCCACGGCTCGCGCACGAAACCCGGCGAGCACTCGCGCGTCACCGGGCTGGCGAAGATCGACCGCGTGATCGAGGTGGATCAGTCGCCGATCGGCCGCACGCCGCGGTCAAACCCCGCGACGTACACAAATGTCTTCGACGAGATCCGCAAGGTCTTCGCGCAGACAAAGGAAGCGAAGATCCGCGGCTACAAGCCCGGCCGATTCTCATTCAACGTCAAAGGCGGCCGCTGCGAGGCCTGCCAGGGCCAGGGCGTGAAGAAGATCGAGATGCACTTCCTGCCCGACGTGTTCGTCGAGTGCGAGATCTGCCGCGGCACGCGCTACAACCGCGAGTCGCTCGAGGTCCACTACCGCGGCAAATCCATCGCGGACGTGCTCGACATGACCGTAGAGGAAGGTTGCGATTTCTTCGAGAATCACCCGAAGATCGTACGGTTTCTGGCATGTTTGCGCGATGTCGGCCTGGATTACGTCCGGCTCGGGCAGCCGTCGCCGACGCTCTCGGGCGGCGAGGCGCAGCGGGTGAAACTCGCAGCGGAACTCGGCAAGGGCGCGGGCGAGACGGCGTCGCTCGGGCACACGCTCTATATACTCGACGAACCCACAACGGGCCTGCACTTCGAGGACATCCGCAAACTCCTCGGCGTGCTCCACCGACTCGCCGACGCGGGCAACACCCTCGTCGTCATCGAGCACAACCTAGATGTTATAAAGAGCGCCGACTGGATCATCGACCTCGGCCCCGAGGGCGGCGAAGCGGGCGGCGCCGTAATCGCCGCGGGCGCCCCCGACGAAATCGCCCGCTGCGCGTCCTCGTACACCGGCGCGTACCTCAGACCGCTGCTGGCGCCCGAGACACGAACCAGATCTGCCGGGAGATCTAAGAAAAAGAAGACGAAGTCCGCCGAGTCCCGTAGTGCGCGGGCGGGGGTATGAACGATTCCATCCCAGGGATCGAATCCCCGAGGTTTGGCGCGGGACAAACTTCGCGCCTCACCCGCCGAGATCGTCGGCGCCCGCGACCAACGGCGCCTGCTCCGCCAGCCATCCGTCCGCCACGCGCACGATCGCCTCGTGCAGTTCCTTCACGCGCGAGATCGGCACGCGGTGCTGCGGTATGTCGTTGACGAGCACGCTGAACGCGACCCGTCGTCCGGAGGTTTCGTCGATTACAAACCCGCTCAGGCACGACACGCCGCGGATATAGCCGCTCTTGGCGCGGACCGTTCCCGCGGGGCGTCCGTTGCGGAACCTCGCCGCGAGCGTGCCCTCCTCGCCCGCGCGCGGGAGCGACTCGACGAACATCCCCCCGACGTCCGGCTTGCGCGCGATCGCGGTGAGCCAGCGACCGAGCGCCCGCGGCGATACGCGATTTTCTCGCGAAAGCCCGGACCCGTCGGCGATGATCGTCGGCGCCGTGTCCGCCGGCCCGAGCACGTCCTGCATCGCCATCCTAAGAACCGCGGCGCCGGTCTCGAACGAACCCGGCTGCCGGGTCACGTCGCGCCCCATGCGCTTGAGCAGCGCCTCGGCATATAAGTTGTGCGATTCGACATTGCAGCGCCGGATCACCGTCTCGATCGGCGTGCGGACGAGCGAGATCACCGCGCCGTCGTCCGGCGTTTCGCCCGGCGCCGCGACTCGGACCTCGAACCTTCCAAGCCCGGCCCGCTCTAGCCGATGCGCGAAGATGTCCCCCGCGAGGGCCGCCGGGTCGTGCACCGCGACGCGTATCGGCGCCGAGAGCGACTGCCGGAGGTTGCCGTAGATCGTCATGTCGTTGCTCGCCCCGGGCCGCGCGACCCACACCGTGTTCTGCCCGGTGTTTACGGTCTGCCCGCGGTTGACGATCCGCAGCCAGGGCGCCGCGGGTTCGAGCCTGATCCGCGGCGGCTGCCCGGGCTGGTCACGCGCGAGAAAGAACCCCAGCACGTTCGTATAGAAGTTCAGCCCCGACACCTCCGCCGCGTACCAGCGGTTGAGTTGATCCTTCGGCCAGGTCGGATGCACGAAGACACGATCGAATACAGTCGCGTCAACGAGAATCTCGCGCGCGCCCGGCCCGCTGTCGCGCACCGCTGCGACCCAGCGATCCAGCAGATCCTCCACGCCGATGCCCATTTCTGATAGCAGGTCCGGGTCGGCGAGGGCGGGGTCGCCCGACCCGCGGAGGATGACGGTGTCGCCGGCGCGTTCGAGTGTGGTGCGGAACTCGAACGCCGGGCCGAAGACCGCGAGCGCCGCCCCGGTCGTGAGAAGTTTCATATTAGAAGCCGGGATCATCGGCGTCGCGTCGTCGATCGCGGCGAGCACCTCGCCGGTGTCCACGTCCTGGATGTAGACGCCGACGGCGCTGGTTTCGAGTTGGGCGTGCGCGAGAAGGATCTCGATCTGGCTGTTGAGCTCCTGCGCGAGCGCGCCCGGCGCCGCGAACGCCGAGGCCGCCAGGCACGCGATTAGCATGAATCGCGCGACGCTACCCGTCCGACCGATCCGATCCGTCCGTTGATCCAGCACTATCGACCTCCGTGCGTGTCCGATGTTCCGCGATGAGCGTATCGGCGCCGAGTGGGCGGCGTCTCCACAGGTTCGCCAGTCCGGCGGGCTTCGCGGTACACTCGGCGCCCGACGCCGAAGCAGGAGCATCGCGTGGCCGAGATCAAGCCCATCATCGAGTTCGACGACTTCGCCAAGGTTGATCTGCGGGTCGCCCGCATCACCAGCGCCGAACCTCACCCCAACGCCGACCGCCTGCTCAAACTCCAGGTGGACGACGGCTCGGGCGAACCCCGGCAGATCTGCGCCGGCATCCGAGGCCACTACGAACCAAGCGACCTCGTCGGTCGGCACATAGTCATCGTCGCCAACCTCAAACCACGCACGATCCGAGGCGAGGAGAGCCGCGGCATGCTCCTCGCCGCCAGCGACGCCCCCAAGGACGACCCGAACGCCGAACGCAACGTCATCCTCCTGACGCCGATGAGCGAGATCGCCCCCGGCTCGATCGTCACCTGACAAGTTTGATGAATCAACACCCCGAGCCGGGCCGTCCCCGGCCCGGTGGCAACAACCCAACCAGTGGCACAGGCCCCCGCCCGTGCGCGAACAGCCAGTGGCACGGGCGTCCCCGCCCGTGCGCGAACAGCCAGTGGCACGGGCGTCCCCGCCCGTGCGCAAACAGCCAGTGGCACGGGCGTCCCCGCCCGTGCTTATACAGCCCATGCTCCCACAGCCGACAGAACCCGCCCTCGACCTTGCCCGCCTCGCCGAGCGCGGCTGCGCCAATGAGCCGATCTCCGACGCCGACGCGTTGCGCATCCTCACGGACGATTCCATCCCCCTGCTCGCGCTCGCCCACGCCGCCGGCCTGGTCCGCCGGGCTTTCTTCGGCGACCGCGTGCAGGTCCACATGCTCTACAACGTGCAGTGCGGCGCCTGCCCCGAGGACTGCGGCTACTGCGGGCAGGCGAAAACCTCCGACGCCCCCATCGCCGCGTACAAACTTAAATCACGCGACGAGATCATCGCCGAGGCCGAGCACGCCAAACGTTCCGGCGCTTTCCGATACTGCATGGTCCTGTCGGGCCGAGGCCCCAGCGACCGCGACATCGATCACATGGCCGGGTGCATCCGCGAGGTCAAGGCCAGATTCGGCCTCGAGACCTGCCTCAGCGCCGGCCTCATGGACGAAGCCAAGGCGCGCCGCCTCAAGGCCGCCGGCCTCGACCGGCTCAATCATAATCTTAACACCTCAGAGGACCGCTACCCCGACGTCTGCACGACCCACACCTACCGCGACCGAGTTGACACGCTCCGCGCCGCGCGGTCCGCCGGGCTTTCCGTCTGTTCGGGCCTGATCGTCGGGATGAGCGAGGCCGCGGACGACATCATCGGCGTTGGGCGCGAACTCCGCGCGCTCGGCGCCGAGTCCATCCCCGTGAACTTCCTCGTCCCGATCCCCGGCAACGCCGTCACATCGCCGATCTCGATCGGCGCGCCGCTGACGCCGGCGCGTTGCGTCCGCATCCTCTGCGCGATGCGTTTTCTGAACCCGGCCGCGGAAGTGCGCATCGCCGCGGGAAGGGAGATCCATCTGCGGTCGCTCCAGGCTTTGGCGCTAGAGCCGGCGAACTCGCTCTTCATCGACGGGTACCTGCTGACGAAGGGCAGCCTCGCAGCGGAGACGATCCGCATGATCCGCGACGCGGGGTTCACCGTCGCGCTACCGGCGGGCGAGATCCCCGCGGACCTGCAAGCCCTGCTCGATTCGATCGACGCCGCGCCGGGCGCCGCGCCCGACCTCGGCGTAATCAAGGACGCCCACATTTCCGAGAAAAAACTAGCCCGCCTGACAGTCTCGGCGCCCAACGGGTGCTGAATTCGGTTGTCTCAAAGCCCAGGGATTCCATCCCTGGGCTTTTGTCGTGTCTGATGAGCATGCTCCGGGACGCCTGACCTGAGCGCAGCGAAGGTCAGGGTGCTCGCGCTCACCGCGCCCACGCCGGCTCGTTGCCTTTCTTCCATTTGATGTTGCAGCCCACGCTCGGCTTCTGCGGCTCGGGCGCCGGGCGTCCCGCGAGTGCCGCGTCGAGCGCGGCGCGGAGGTCGGCGCCCGTCACCGGGACGCCGTTCGTCGGGCGGCTGTCGTCGAGTTGCCCGCGGTACATAAGCCGGCGGTCGCGGTCGAAAACAAAGAAGTCCGGCGTGCATGCAGCCCGGTAAGCCTTGGATACTTCCTGCGACTCGTCGTAGAGGTACGCGAACGGGTAGCCGGCGTCGTTCGCCTCTTCGGTCATCAACTCGGGCGCGTCGGCGGGGATTACTGATTCAGACCCCGACCGGCTCGGCGGGTTGGGAGTGTTTCGCGGCTTGGCCGGCGCCGGACTTGAATCGTTCCTTGAACGCCGCGATCGCTTCCTTAAGTTTAGATTCGAGCGCTTCGTTGAAGGCGCGTTTCTCCGCGAGTTCGTCGCGCACGGGTTTGGCGCTGGTCCGCATGTATTCGAGCAGGCCCTTCTCGAACGCTGAAACCTGATCGTTGGTCAGGTCGTCGAGATACCCGCGGACGCCGGCGTAGATCGAGACGACCTGATCGATCACGTCCATCGGGACGTACTGCGGCTGCTTGAGGAGTTCGACCATGCGGGCGCCGCGATCTAGTTGGCGCTGGGTCGCCTTGTCGAGTTCGGTGCCGAGCTGGGCGAAGGCTTCGAGTTCGCGGAACGCGGCGAGGTCGAGGCGGAGGGAGCCGGCGATCTGTTTCATCGCCTTGATCTGCGCGTTGCCGCCGACGCGGGAGACGGAGATGCCGACGTTGACCGCGGGCCGCTGGCCGGCGAAGAAGAGTTCGGGTTCGAGGTAGATCTGCCCGTCGGTGATGGAGATAACGTTAGTGGGGATGTAGGCGGAGACGTCGCCTTCCTGCGTTTCGATGACGGGGAGCGCGGTGAGGGAGCCGCCGCCGTTTTCATCGGAGAGTTTGGTCGCGCGTTCGAGGAGTCGGGAGTGGAGATAGAAGACGTCGCCGGGGTAGGCCTCGCGTCCGGGCGGGCGGCGTAGGAGCAGCGACAGCTGGCGGTACGCGACTGCCTGCTTCGAGAGGTCGTCGTAGATGCACAGGGCGTGCTTGGGGGTCTTCCCGTTGACGCCTTGCCACATGAAGTATTCGCCCATCGCGCAGCCGGTGTAGGGGGCGATGTACTGCATCGGCGCGGGGTCCGAGGCGCCGGCGTTGACGATGATGGTGTACTCCATCGCGCCCGCGGCTTTGAGCGTCTCGAGCACGCCCGCGACGGTCGATTCCTTCTGCCCGACCGCGACGTAGATGCAGACGACCGCGTCGGGCGTTCCCCAATATTTCTTCTGGTTTATGATCGCGTCGACGGCGATTGCGGTCTTGCCCGTCTTGCGGTCGCCGATGATGAGTTCGCGCTGGCCGCGACCGATCGGGATCATGGAGTCGATGGCTTTAATGCCGGTCTGGAGCGGCTCGGTGACGGGCTGACGGTCGGCGATGCCCGGCGCGATGATGTCGATCTTGCGGCGTTCGGCGCCTTGGATCGCGGGCCCGCCGTCGATCGCCTCACCGAGCGGGTTGACGACCCGGCCGAGGAGTTCCTCACCGACGGGGGCTTCGAGCAGGCGCCCGGTGGCGCGGACCTGATCGCCTTCTTTGACCTGGAGGTAGTCGCCGTAGATGACCGCGCCGACCGTGTCCTCTTCGAGGTTGAAGACCTGGCCCATGACGCCGCCGGCTTCGGTCTGGAACTCGAGGAGTTCGCCCGCCATTGCCTGGGCAAGCCCGTAGATGCGCGCGATCCCGTCGCCGACCTGCACCACCCGCCCGACCTCGGAGATTTCGAGTTCGGCGGAGTACTGCTCGATCTCCTGCTTGATGACGCTAGTGATCTCGTCGGTTCGGATCTTCATGGGACTCTTCTCTCGATAACGGTTGGCGGAAGGTGAAGCCGTGTGTGAGTCGCGGGATCAGTCGGCGAGGAAACGGTCCGCGCCGGAGCGGACGGCCGCGGCGCCGCGCTGGGACAGTTGCTCTTTCAATCGGCGTAGCCGGGTCGCCACCGAGCCGTCGATGAGTTGGTCTCCGACCTGTAGGCGGATCCCGCCGAGCATGGATTCGTCTACTGAAGCGTGAAGGACGGGCTCGCGCTTGAGCGCGGCGCGGAGGCGATCGCGGATGGCGTCGAGCGTGGCGGCGTCGGCGGGGGTCGCGGTCCAGACGCCGACCTCGACGCGGCCGAACTTCTCCTGGAGCAGCATGTCGAAAGCCTCGGCGATGCTCTCCAGCCGACCGAGCCGGCCTTTCTCGTTGAGGACGAGCAGGAACCGCAGCGTGCGCTCGGTGATCCTGCCGGCGAAGATCGCCCTGAGAGATGCGGCCCGCTTGTCCGCGGCGAGGATGCTCGATGTAAGAAACTCGCCGAAGGAGCGGTCCGACCGCGCAAGTTCGACGATCGACTCGAGTTCGTCGGCGGTTTCTTCGATCGCGGCCTGCCCGCCCGCTGTTTCGGCGAGTTCGAACAGGCTCTGGGCGTAGACCCGCGCGACCGCGTCGACCTGTGATTCGTGGACCGCCATGCGTGCTCCGGTCTGGCTCCCGTGGTTCGCGGCTCAGTTGGCGCGGACGGACTGCAACTCGCCCAGCGACTGCTCGACGAGCGACTGCTGATCGGCGGAGTTGAGTTCTCGGCCGAGGATTCTCGCCGCGACGCTGGTGGCGGTCTCGGCCATGTTCGCGTAGACCTCGGCGACGGCGGCGCGGCGGGCGGCGTCGATGTCGCGCTTCGCCGCGTCACGCATCGCGTTGACCTCCGACTCCGTTCGCGCACGCAACTCCACGGCGAGTTTCTGCTGCTCGGCCTTGGCGGCTTCGAGCATCTTAGACGCCTCGGCCCGGGCTTCGGACAGCGCTTTCTCGTATTGCTGGAGGGCGCGCTCCGCCTGCTTGCGTGAACGCTCGGCGGCGTCGATCTCGTCGCGGATCTTCTTCTCGCGCTCCTGAAGCCCGCCGAGGATCTTCGGCCAGGCGACCTTGCTGAGAATGAAGAACGCGGCGCCGAACACCACGAGGCTCGCGATGTACGGGACGATCTCGAACGCCATCGGGTTCGGAGCCGCTTCGGCGTGCCCGGCGGCTTCGTCCGCGGCGAGCGTGACGGCCCCGAACCAGAACGAGCCGGCGGCTATTGTCGCTCCAGGAACGTGTGACTTGCGCATGGGATCTCTCGGTCGGGGTTGTGCGGTGTCGGGCGTCCGCTCAAGCGAGAAGGGGATCAGGAGGCGGTCACGCCGAGGAACCCGACGACTACGGCGAAGAGTGTCGCGCCTTCGATAAGGGCGGCGGCGATGAGCATGTTGGTTCCGATGGTCCCGGACGCCTCGGGCTGACGCGCCATGGCTTCGACGGCTGAGCCGCCGACGCGGCCGATGCCGGGTCCGCCGCCGAGGACCGCGAGTCCCGCGGCAAGCCCGCCGCCAACAGCCTTGCCCGCGAGCGCCAGGGCCTCGGTCCCGGCGGCGACGCCCTCGGCGCCCTGCGCGAACGCGACATCGGCGAACAGGAACGCGGCGACGCCGGCGGCGGCGGTGGTCACGATCGTCTTCTTCAGGTTCATTCGATCCTCCGAATCTCTGTGGGTCTTGTATGTGGTCCGGTCCGAGCCGCCGAGCGTCGGCGGCGTGTCATTCATTCGTTGATTCATCCGTCGTCGCGGTTCAGGCGTGGGCGTGCTCGGCGTGGTGCTCGGCGTCCCCGTGGTGATGGCGGAACTGCGCGATGAATAGCGTCGTCAGGAACATGAAGATGAACGCCTGAAGGAACGCGACGAAGATCTCGAGGAACATGATCGCGACGGCGCCCACGAGGGCGATCAGCGTCACCGGCGCGCCCGCGACCGGCCCGAGCGCCTTCAGCCCCGCCGCCGTGAACCCCATCAGCACGGCGAGCAGCACGTGCCCGGCGGTCATGTTCGCGAAGAGACGGATGGCCAGCGCCGCCGGCTTGATGAAAAGGCCCATGATCTCGACGGGGATCATTATTAGGATCACCGGGATCATGCCGAGGCTGAACGGGACGCCGCCGGTGAAGTGGGCGAGGTACGCCTTGGGGCCGAGGTGGATGATCCCGCTGATATTGATGACGAAGAACGCGACCGTCGCCAGCCCGGCCGTGACCGCGAGGTTGCCCGTCGCCGTCCCGCCGATGAACGTCGTGTGCATCCCGAAGAGGTGCTGCACGTCGAGCAGCGGGACAAGCCCGAACAGGTTGTTGAACAGGATGAAAAAGAAGACCGTCAAAAGAAACGGCAGGAACCGGTCCGTCCCGTCCCCGAGTTGCGGCTTGATGACCGTGTTCCGCAGATAGAGCACGATCACTTCGATCATCTGCGCGAAGGCGCCCTTTGTGATGAAGCGTTCGTTGCCCTCGTCGGCGCGGCCGGTGGCGATCGCGCGGGCTGCGAGCATGAGCGCCCAGACCGTCAGGGCGCCGGCGACGACCAGCGTGACGACGTGCATGCTCAGCCCGCCGAAGAGCGGCTTGTCCACGACGTGGCTGATGGGGTCGCTGGCGGCGAGAATCGTCGGGAGGATCATCGTCGGAAACTTCCTGATCGGGCGTCCGGACCATCCGGGACGCCGCGTGCGAGACATCGAGGGATCAGCGGCCGCGCCGCTCGACCGATCCGGCGAACGTACCGAACAGGGCGACTTTCGCCAACAGCCCGCCGAACCACGCCCCGGCTGCGGCGAGCGCCAGGCTCACCCGGTCCAAGGCGGGCAGCGAGTATAGCGACACGATCCACGCAAGCACGACCAGGATCGAAGCCAGGCTCAGGTGCATGATAGTGAACGCCCAGCGGCCGATCGGCCGGGGCCGCCAGGGTCGTTCCGCGGCTCCCGCCAGCAGGTGCGCCAGGGCCGCCCCCGCTCCCCCGACGACCGCCGAGATCGCCCCCGCGCCGGGCCTGATCTGACCCGCAGCGATCGCCGCGACCGCTGTCACACCTACAACCCCGCCGATCGCGGCGAGCGCCATCCTGACGCCGGGGAGCGTCGTCACCGGCCCGGCGTCAACCGGCGAGGTCGGGCGTGGCGGCGAAGGCTCCGACGCCGCGCCGATCGGAGAACCGTTCGCGGGGTCAGTCGGCGTCACGATCGTCCTTCTTCCCGCGTGATTTCATGCGTTCCACTTCCCGTCGGTTTGCTTCGAGGGCCTGCCTGATGAGCACGCCGCCGCCGCCTAGGATGCCGACGAGCAGCCCGATGAGCACGCCGGTGGGCTTGGTCCCGAGCCAGCGGTCGAATAGCCAGCCGATCAGCCCGCCCGCAGCGATGGCGCTGGCGAACTCCATGCCCAGCCCGCTTAGCCGCCAGAGTTCACCGCCGCCGCCGGGCCCACCGCCGGGGCTGCCGAGCGGCCCGCCGATCTGCCCGCGGATCGGCCCGCGAATCGGGTCTTTGTCAGGCCCATTCTGTCCGTGCCCGCTCACCACGCGCCGATCCTACTCGACCACAGCCCAGCGGGAATACGCCTCGGGGCGCTGTCGGTGTGAGTCAGAAATCCCTGCCGCGCACGCCGTCGGGCGTGTCGTGGAAGAGCGCGGGGGGCTGATCGCGCAGGCGGTTCTGCGCGGGAAGCCGGGCGTCGCGGTCGAAACGTCTGACCGCGGCGCCGTCGGCGAACAGGATCGGCCTCGCGGGTTCACCTCCCGCGCCGCCCGCCGACGCCCCGGGGTTCCGATGAAATAATATAACTTTGTCTGACGGGTGCGCGACGTCGCCGACGTGGGTTCCCGAGATGTCGTCCGCGGAGACCGGCCCCGCCGACTCGCCGCCCCACACCCGCGGGCTTGCCAGGAACGATCGCGAATAAGAATAAATCGGCCACAGCGTCCCGCGGTCCTCCGTAAACCAAGGCTCGCCGTCGCGCGGGTTCTGCCACGCCTCGACCCACAGCGCGTAATGCTCGCGCCAAGGCGCGACGCTGTGCATCACCACCGGCCATGCGAACGACAGCGCCCACGGGTCGCTCGTCTGAAGCCCAGGCTCCGGCTGCTCGTCCGGCGGAGTGACGTGCATCCACGCTCCCGCCGGGAGAAACGGATACCTGCCCGCGTTAGCCTGTGTGTACAACTCAAACGACACACCCGTGTCGCGCAAGTTGGCCAGCGAAACGACCGATCTCGCGGCGTCGCGCGTGCGAAAAAGCGACGGCGCCGCGAGCGCCATCAGCACACCGAGAACGCCGAGCACAACCAGCACTTCAACAAGCGACACGCCGAGCTCGTGCGCCACACGACGGCTTCGTCGACGCGCTCGCAACTTCATAACCACGGCGGGATCAGCCCCACGTCCGAACGGTCCGCCGGGTCGTGCACGCCCGCTCGCCAGGGGATCCAGCGAGATTTCGACGGCTCCCAAATGAAGGTCAGCGACAGGTACGCGGGCATCGTCACGTCGCCGGCGCCGCCCGAGCGCGGGACCGCGACCGGGCCGGTCATCGGGATGAGCACTTCGTAGGCGTCGAAGATCTCGTCAGGGCCCGGCTGCCGGCGCGGGCCGTACATGCCGAGATCGCGGCGATAGGACGTGTGCCCGCCCGCGGCGACCGTCGAAATACTCTGACCTTCCAACACCGAAGGCTGCACCCGGACGCTCGACGCCGCGTACGATGAGTTCTTATATCTCTCTGCGAGGGAAGCCCAATCCTTCTCGCTGAGAAACCCCGCCACGCGCGATGCGCGATCCCGACCTGTCAGCCGTTCGAGGGATTGCAGATACCGCCCGTAGTCAGGGGCGATATACAACTCGATCCGTTCGCGCACAGCCGCTGCCAGCCCTTCGGATTGCTCCGCGGATAGCGCATCGGCGAGCGGGAGTTCGGCGATCGCCGCGGCGAGCGATCGCGCTATCGACGCCGGCAGGTCGGCGTCCGTCGCGCCGCCGCCGGGGGTCACGAACTCCGCTTCATCGAGCGCCACGACCGCAGCGGCGTCCGGGCGGATGACCTCCGCCGAGTCCGGTCGCGGCTTGTTCGGGATCGCCCACCAGAGGGACAGCGCGCCGAAGATGAAGACACCAATCGCGATGGCCAGACGCCGATCAAGCCGGGGCGCCGCCTGATTCCTGTCGATGTTCATGGCTTGTGATTGCTCTTTGATTTACAGCGGGAACAGGCTGTCTCCGTTCATGTGTGCACGCCGTCGGTGAGAGCCGCACATGTCGGTCATCGCTGCGGAGCGAGTCGTGCAAGGATGCGGAGCGCACTGCGCTGGCCGTGCTCGTCCTGAAGCAGCCCGACCACCGCTTCGGCTACACGGTCTGTATTAACAGGCGTCTCATATTCCGCGACGAGGAATGCAGCGACGCGCCGCATCGGCAGGTCACCGAGCGTCAACCATGCCTCCACGACATCGACGATGTACTCGCGAGTATCCTCGGGGGCGAGCCCGAATGCGAGCGACTCACCGATAGCCATCAGCGCGACCCTGCGGAAGTTGTCATCATCAGAACGTAACGCGATCTCCTCCGCCTGAAGAACCTGTAGGAATGTCACCGGCTGAGCTTCTTCGAGCAACTGTGCGAAGTCGTGCAAGAACTCGTCGCCGCCGTCGGGCAGGCCGTCGATCGGGATCGGCCTGAGCCCATCATCATCACCACCTCCCCCTCCGCCGCCGCAGTTCGGTCGGTTCTCACAATTATCCTGGCAAGCCGTCGCGCTCGACCCACAGTTATTCGTGCAGCAAAGAAAACATGCTGAGCGAGATTTCTTGCCTTGGCAATATTTGCAATAACATTGCAACCCGGTCGGTGCGACTTCTCCTTCGGGCTGCGCCGCCAAAACCGCCACCGGCCCTCCACCAGATAACGCGATCAATGCCACACCGGCTGCTATGAGCATCGTTGAGAATCGAACCGAACGCGCGATCTGGAGCGCCTGTTCCGCCATGGCTGGTCCTTTCCGCCATGGCTGGTCCATTCCGCCATGGCTTAGTCCGGGAGGTCTTCGGTCGATCCGTACGACCGACAATCACAAAAATACTCGTTGTCACTCGCATGTCAATACTCAAGTCCGAAAATTCTGAATCTTTGTTTTCGTGCCCAATAGCCAACTGATGCTCGGCCACCGCATCCCCAATCAGGGGATATCGCCTCGCGCAGCGGGGCGGCGCGGACCGATCCTATAGTTCGACAGCCGTCGCAAGGCGGGGCCGACGCACGGAGGCGAATCATGGCCGCACGCATCGAACAGGATCATCAACGTTTCCGGCAGATCATCAAGGGTCGCATCCGCGACGATCTCCGCCGATTCATCAGCCGCGGCGAGTTCATCGGCAAGGAAGGCCGCCGCCTCGTCTCCGTGCCCGTGCACGGGATCGACACGCCGACGTTCCGTTACGGCGACAACACGCCGGGCGTAGGGATGGGTGAAGGCGCCGAGGGCGACGCCGCGGGCCGGGCCGGTTCGGGAACTAACACCGGCGGGGACGAACCCGGCAGGCACGTCCTCGAGGTCGATGTGACGCTAGACGAACTCGCCGACATCCTCGGGGAGGAACTCGAACTCCCGCGCATCGAGCCGAAAGGCCGTCACCGCATCACCACGATCCGCGACAAATACTCCGGCGTGCGCCCGACCGGGCCGGAGTCGCTGCGCCACTTCAAGCGTTCCTACCGCGAGGCCCTCAAACGGCAGATCCTCTCGGGCGATTACGACCCGGACAACCCGGTGATCGTGCCGATCCGGCGTGACATGCGGTACCGCTCGTGGGACGAGGTGCGGGCGCCGCAGTCCAACGCGGTGATCGTCTTCATGATGGACGTGTCCGGGTCGATGGGCGGCGAACAGAAAGAACTCGTCCGGCTCGAGGCGTTCTGGATCGACACGTGGCTCCGGAGAAACTATGAAGGCGTCGAGTGCCGATACATCGTCCACGACGTGCGCGCCAAGGAAGTCGATAAGGACACGTTCTTCACCATCCGCGAGGACGGCGGGACGCGCATCTCGAGCGCCTACTCCTGCTGCAAGGAACTGCTCGAACATCATTACAACCCGGCGGAATGGAACATATATCTGTTCCACTTCTCCGACGGGGACAACTCGTCGGAGTCGGACAACAAGACCGCCGTCCGGCTGCTCGATGAATCGCTGCTGCCGGCGTGCAACCTGTTCGGGTACTGCCAGGTGGCGAGCGCGTACGGCTCTGGGCACTTCATGAATGTATTGAAGGAAGCGTTCCCGACCGGCGCGCCGGGCGACTCGCACCCCGGCGCCGGGCCGGTGCTGCTGACTAGCCGGGTCAATGACCGCAACGACATCATGGACTCGCTGCGGACTTTCTTCACGCCCGGGCGGTGAGCGATCTTCGATCACCGCAGAGGCGCAGAGGTCGCAGAGGTCGCAGAGGGGGATGTTCAGGGCGCGTGTTCAATCTTCGCGCGTGCGGCCGTTTCGGGCTGGGTTGTGTGTGGGTGTACGGATATAAGGAGTATGCGTTGTGTCTTTTATTTGCTTATCGAAGTCTCACGCGCCCTGACCTTCGCTTCGCTCAGGTCAGGGGTCATCGGCCACACGCTTGATATGCGGACTAACTTGGAGTCCCCTCCCCCCCTCCTCATTTCCCCCCTCTGCGACCTCCGCGCCTCTGCGGTGAACCCCGGCTCGACGGGATCGGCGTCGCGTGCGTAGAATGACTTTGTTCGCGGGCGGGCGTGTCCGCCGCGATGGAACAGCCTCCAGGAGTTTTGCGATGAAGAGCATCGAGCATCCGGTGGTCGACGGCGCCGAGGCGAAGCGCGCCCTCGAAGCCGCCGCCGCCAGCGAGGGCATGCCCGCCGACAAGATCGACATAGAGTCGATGGTCATCACGCAGAACTACGACCGATACTCCGACGAGGACCACGAGGTCTGGTCGATTATTTATAAGAAGCGCTGGGAGCAGATCGGGACGGACGCGTCGGACGTGTTCCTCCGCGGGATCCGGGCGATCAACCTCCGGCCCGACCGCGTGCCCGACCTCCGCGAGGTCAACGCGAACCTTTCTAAGATGACGGGCTGGCAGAGCCGGGGCGTGCCGGGGTATCTGCCGGCGAAGTCGTTCTTCGCGTTCCTGGCGAACCGGCAGTTCCCGACGACGATCGCTGTGCGTCCGAAGGAGCAGATGGACTATCTCCCGGAGCCGGACATCATCCATGATGTCTTCGGGCACGTGCCGTTGCACGCGGACGACACTTTCGCCGACTTTCTTCAGACCTACGGGCAGGCGGCGCTGCACACCGACGACCCGTATCACACGGAGCGGCTGGCGCGGCTCTTCTGGTTCACGGTCGAGTTCGGCCTGATCCGCGAGGACGGCCGGCTCAAACTCTATGGTTCCGGCCTGATTTCCTCCGAGGGTGAGGGGCATCACTCCCTCGAAAGCAAGGACGTCGACCGACGCCCGTTCGACCTCGAGCGGGTCTGCAACACGGAGTTCGAGATCGACCACTACCAGCCGATCCTGTACGTGCTCGAGTCGTTCGAGCAGCTCCGCGACGCGATGAACTCCTACGCGGAGATGCTGCTGAACGAGCCGGCGCCGACGGCGCAGTGAGCGGGGGCTGGCTGAGAGCGTCTGAAATCAATGATAAGATTGCCCAGCCATGAATGGCTGGGCTTTTTTGGGTTCGCATTTGCGCTACTGGGTTCTGATTGCGTGCGGACTAAAACGCGTAGTTCGATTCTGATGCTGCGCATTTCGTCGCATCGGGCTGATCGCGGACGCTGTACGGACGCCTGCAGATTCAATCCGGGCGCTTCTGTTGCGGCGGCGCCGGCTCGGACTCGTAGTTCATCTCCAGTTTTATTGCTGATTCCACCACAATCGGGTCCATGTCCTGGAGTGTCGCCCGGGAGACCGAGTCCGCGCGCGAGATCAGAGTCATCCGGGTCGGCATGAAGAGTCGAAGGTTCTGAATGTAATTCAATTCGCCGGTGACTTTCATAGATTCGATCACGACGGACACGCCCGGCTCGTCGACGCCCGGCGCCGGCGCCGGCTTGTCGTCCTGCAAACCGCCGAGCATCGTGCTGCGGATGGTGACCGTGTCGCCGTCGTATGAGACGACCTCGAATTCGGATGCGATTTCCAGAGGCACTCCGAACGAATCATCCGTTTCGATGACTTTCCATCGTGCTCCGACGCCGATCGGCTCGACGGGGTAGGCGACGCTTGTCTGGCTCATGGATCGCAATAAATTTCTGAAAAACTCGGTCAACTCTTCGTCGGCGAACTCCGGCGCCTCGGCTGAGACCGAGGTGATCGCGCCGCGATCGGTCATTGTGATCGTGGCGGTGAAGTTCCGCAGCGGGCCGATTATTTCTTCGATCGCGTCGTGGACGATCGGATCCTCGCCCGGCTCGGGTTCGTCGATGAGGACGGATTCGACCTTTGTGGTGACGGTCAGTTCGCCGTCGAGGCGGACGTTATCGATCCGGGAACGCGCCGATTGTGTGACGCCGGGGGACTTCATTTCCGGGATCTCGAAGTCTCCGAACTTCTGGCTGACCGTGGTCATCGTGCGCAGGATCGCGACCTGCTCGGCGCCGACCTCGGCGCGGATCCGGATCGGCCGTCGAGGCTCGGCGCCGGAGTCGAGGAGTTCGATCGCCGGCGCCGGTCGTTCGACAACGATCGGCACGGCGTTCGCCGCGGGCGCGAGAGACATCAGGACGATCACAGCGGCGATCAGGTTGAACCTCGGTGTACGCATCGCTCGGCTCCGGGGAGGTGTTGAACAGGAAATGCCCGGGGCTATCCTACACTCCGGAGGCTGGATCATGTCAATAGAAATCACTTACCTCGGCCATTCCGGGTTTCTGATCGCCGGGGGAGGGGCGGCTGTCGCGATCGACCCGTTTCTCACCGGCAACCCGCTCGCCGTCCACAAGCCGGGCGACCTGCGCCCGACGCACATCGCCCTGACGCACGGGCACGAGGACCACGTCGGCGACACCGTCGAGATCGCCAAACGCACCGGAGCGGAGGTCTTCGCCGCGTGGGAAATCTGCAACTATCTCGGCGAGCAAGGCGTGTCGAAGACGCAGCCCATGAACCCCGGCGGGCGTGTCACGACGCCGTTCGGATTCGTGGCGCTTACGCAGGCGTTCCACTCGTCGAGTTATCAGGGGCGGTACATGGGCATGCCTTGCGGGGTGATCGTGAACATCGCCGGTGTCACCGTCTATCACTGCGGCGACACCGGGCTGTTCGGCGATATGAAACTTATCGGGGAGATTTACAAGCCCGACGTTGCGATGATCCCGATCGGCGATCGCTTCACGATGGGGCCTGAACTCGCGTCGCGGGCGGCGGAACTGATCCGCCCGGGAGTCGCGATCCCGGTTCATTACAACACCTGGCCGCCGATCGAGCAGAACCCGGCGAACTTCCGGCCTACGGGCGTCGAGGTCGCGGTGATGAAGCCGGGCGAGTCGCGTTCGTTCGGCTGACACGGGCGAGAACGGTCGGGGCGTTGGCGGTCGGGGCGCATGCTCCGCCGGGACGCCGTAGTATCGGTGTTCATGGTCCGTCGGCGGGAATCGGGAGGTCGGATGCTGGCGATCGCGCTTGTCGCGGCGACGGCGCTCGCGCTCGCGCCGACCCGGCTGACCCGCTGGGCGGGCTGGCTCGCGGACCCGGTCACGTTCGTGATCCAGCCTATCGCGCACCCGGTGACGCGCGCGACGCGATGGCTCCTGCCCGAGCGCGATGCGCTCGGCATAGACGACCCGCGCGTGCGGGCGTTGGCGCTCGAGCGTGACGAGTCGCGCCGATCGCTGCGCCAGGCGGAACTTCGCATCGAGCAACTCGAACGGCAGGTGCGCGATCTCCAGTCGGGCGTGCCCGTGGCGCCGGGCGCGAGGGTTCGGCAGATCTGGGCGCCGGTGACCGGGCGGTCGAGCAATCTCGGCGACGGGTCGATCCGCATCGGCGCGGGGCGTGCCGAGCGCATCGAGGAAGTCGTCAGCGTCGCGACGACGCGAGGCGTGCATCTTGTCGGCAGAGTCATCGAGGTCCGCGCTCAGACCGCGTGGATACTCCCGTTCAATCATCCCGGCGCCGGGCCGATCGAAGGGGTCGTCCTGGCGGGGGCGACGCTCGCTGAGGGTTTCGGATGTCTGCTTCGCGGGCGCGGCGACGGATCGCTCGAAGGGGACATGGTCGCTGACGCGCGCGGGATCGAGG
Source organism: Phycisphaeraceae bacterium (assembly GCA_039794205.1). Taxonomy (GTDB): domain Bacteria; phylum Planctomycetota; class Phycisphaerae; order Phycisphaerales; family UBA1924; genus J020. The sequence continues at coordinate 45,908 of JBDIVU010000006.1, read as the reverse complement.
CGGGTCAACTGGTTCGGCTGCGCGACGAGGCCTGGCCCGAGATCGCGCAGATGCTCGTGCTCGGGAGGGTCGCGGAGGTCGAACGTAAGGAGAACGGGCGCCTGCGCGTAGTTGTTATTCCGGAGGTTGATCCGGCGCGGGTCAGCGAGGTTGTCGTGCGTGTTCCCGAGGCGGCGCCGGGGCTGCCGGCCGGCGCGGGGGGCGGCGGATGAACTGGCTCGTCTTCTTCATCGGCGCGTGGGTGATGATGGGGCTTGAACTCGGCCTGCGCGACGGGCTGGCGCTCGGGCCGACGGGAGGGGCCCCGTCCTTCGCCCTTATTTATCTTGTATTTGTCGCGCTGTCGTCGCCCAAACGCACAGCGATGTGGGCGGGCGCGGGCGTCGGGCTGCTGCTAGACCTGACACGCGCCCTCCCCGCTGCCGACGGGCTTCGCGTAGTGACAACGATCGGGCCGATGACGCTCGGCGCGACGCTCGCGGCGTACACGGTCGTGCAGGTGCGAGGAGTGCTCTATCAGCGCAACCCGTTCACCGGGCCGATCGTCGTCGCCGTCGCGGTGTTTCTGGCGCACCTGCTGGGGATCGCGACATTGGAACTTCGATCCTGGTACGACTCTGCGGTGGACCTCGCTGCTGTGCGCGAGGTCGCGCGCTCGGCTCTGACGGCGGCGTACTCGGCGGGTGTGGCGCTGCTGCTGGGCGTGCTGCTCAAGCCGATCCTCCCGCTGCTCGCCGCGGCGTTCCAGTTTGACACGACGCCGTCGGCCTGGCGCTGGGGGCACGGGCGGCGCGCGTCGTCGCACCGCTGAACCTATTGAAACAGGACAAATCTTATGACGGCGCGAACACGCGCAGCGTCGCGAGAACTTCAGCGTCGGTCACTTCGCCGAAGTCGCGGTAGAACTGTCCGACGGCCTGGAAATACGTCGGCGTGAGCGGGCAGATCAGACGATCCACCTCACGCCGGAGCGTCTCGGCGGTGTCCAGCGGCGCGACGGGGAGCGCGACGATCACGCGTGAAACATCGGCGGCTCGCGCGACGGTGATCGCGGCCCGCATGGTTGCGCCCGTGGCGACGCCGTCGTCTACAAGGATCGCGTCGCGGCCGGCGAGCGCAGCGGGGGCGCGGACAGCGCGGTAGATATCGGCGCGGGCCGCGAGCACTCTGCGCTCGCGCGCGAGCACCAGGTCGAGGGCGTCGCGGGAAACCGTGCGGGCGATGTCGGCGTTGAGGACGGGAGGCCCGGATTCGCCGATCGCGCCGATCGCGAGTTCCGGCTGGGCAGGGTGGCCGAGTTTGCGGACGAGCAGCACGTCGAGTTCGGCGTCGAGGGCACGCGCGATCTCCGCGGCGACGGGCACGCCGCCACGCGGCAACGCGAGAACGATCGGCGCCTTGAACGCCATGCTGAGCAGATGCGCCGCGAGCGATCGGCCGGCTTGGGCGCGGTCGGGATATTGCTCGGGGCTGGTGTGCATCGAGGTTCTGCGGGAGTTTATTTCGCACGGGCGGGACGCCCGTGCCACTGGATCTGTAGTCGCGCGGCTCAGGAGGCGCGTTCGGTTAGGCGGGTCAGTTCGTCGAGCATTCCCGCGCACGCAGCGTGGATCATGGTGAAGACCGCGTTGAAGCCGTCCTCTTCGTCCCAGTACGGATCGGGGACGTCGATATCTTTCTCTTCCGCGCCGGCGAGCGCGGGGTCGAAACTCCGGATCAGCCTGACCCGGCTGGGCGGGGCGCCCTCGGCGAGGAGGTCACGGCGATTCTGCCGATCCATTGCGACGAACAGGTCGAACCTTTCAAAGTCCTCGGCGGGTTCGAGGACGCGGGCGCGGGATGTAAGAATAATCTTATTTTTCCGGGCGACCGCGATCGAGCGTCCGTCCGGCGGCTCGCCGACGTGCCAGCCGCCCGTCCCGCAGGAATCGACCATGAACAGGTTGTCCACACGACGCTGACGCGCCAGATGGGCGAACACCCCCTCGGCCAGGGGGGAGCGGCAAATATTTCCGAGGCAGACAAATAGGACTCCGGTCGGCTGGCTCGATGAGTTCATACCCGTATTTTCGGCCCTTGAATCCGCGGGGCAAGGGTGGCACGAAGCATTCGATGAAGATACGATCAGGATCGCCCGGCGGGAGGTGGGCGCGAAGTCCTCCCCGCCGTGCGCAGGCCGCACGGACGCGTGCCGAATCAGCGACGTGGGGCGACGCGGAGCGCGTCCCGCGATACGGCGAGCATCGGCATGGCAACCAACCTCCGCCTCGACCTGCACACTCACGCCAAGGTCGCCAAGCGCACCGCGTACAACCCGGCGGACATCGCGCGATTCGCCGACGCCGCCGAACGCCGCGGGCTGCACGGGTACGCGATCACCGAGCACGCGCACGCGACCGGGTTCTGGCGGATATATGAAGATCTGACGGAGCGCTTTGCTTACACGCGCGGGCGATTCGAGGTCGGCGGGCTGCGCGTGTACCCGGGGATGGAGGTCACGCTCGCCGAGCGTGCGGACATCGCGGTCATCGCGCCGCTCGACTACCTGCGTCGGCTGGACGAGTCTTTCGACACGCCGCTGACCGCGGGGCGTCACCCTTCGGCCCTCGAGTTCATCGACCGCGTGGGTTCATTGAACATCCGTTCGTTGCGGATCGTCGCGCACCCGACGCGGGATGACAAACCCGCGGACGGCGTGCCCGAGCCGATGCTTGCTGCGATCGCGGACGCTGTCGAAGTCAACGCCCGGCATGTCGGCTTTGATGCGGTGAACCGGACGCGCGCTCTGGCGGATCGGCTGGGCGTGCCGCTGGTCGGGGGGAGCGACGCGCACGCCTGGCCTCAGGTCGGCGCATCGAGCACGCTGATCGCTGCGGCGGATGATTCGTTCGACGCCGTGCGCTCGGCGGTGCTCGCCGGCCGGTGCAGGCCGATCGTTCACGACGACGCGGAACGGCTCGTCGCTGCGGGCCGGACGTTGAAGGCGCGGATCAAGTTGCGCGAGCCTCGGCTCGCGCCGCTCGCCATGCTCCCGGACGAAGCAGAGGCGTGAACTCTCGCGGCGTCGCGGGCTTCAGACGTCCGAGTCGCTCTGAAGATTGCCCTTGAGTTTTTCGAGGTTTTCAAGAAAGATCGCTGTGCCGCGCGCTACGCAGGTCAGCGGATCCTCAGCGATGCGGACGTCTAGGCCGGTGGCGCTCGCGAGGATGATGTCTATGCCGCGGAGGAGGGCCCCCCCGCCGGCGAGCACGATCCCGTTCTCGACGAGGTCCGCGGCGAGTTCGGGTTCGGCGCGTTCGAGCGTGCGCGTGACGGCTTCGACAATCGCCGAGACCGGCTCCTGGAGCGCTTCGCGGACTTCCTCGCTCGAGAGGATCATCTTGCGGGGGAGGCCGGAGACCATGTCGCGGCCGCGGACCTCCATCGTCCGCTCTTCCCCGACGGGGGCGGCCGAGCCGATCTCGATCTTGATGCGCTCGGCGGTCTGCTCGCCGATCATCATATTATACGTTTTCTTCATGTGGCTGATGATCGCCTCGTCGAGATCGTCCCCGGCGACGCGGACGGACTCGCACACGGCGATGTCGGCGAGCGACATGATTGCGACCTCCGTCGTCCCGCCCCCGATATCGACGATCATCGACGCGGTCGGCTCGACGAAGGGGAGGCCCGCGCCGATCGCGGCGGCGACAGGCTCTTCGAGGAGGTATATCCGCCCGGCGCCGGCGCGCTCGGCGCTGTCGAGCACGGCCCGCTTCTCGACCTCGGTGATGCCCGACGGGATCGAGATGACCACGCGGGGCTTGCCGAACCACGACGCCCGCCCGTTCACCTTGTGGATGAAGTAGGCGAGCATCGCCTCGGTGATCTCGAAGTCGCTGATTACGCCGTCCTTGAGCGGGCGGACAGCGGTGATGGAGCCGGGCGTCTTGCCCAGCATTTCTTTGGCCATCCAGCCGACGGCTGTGCCGTTGTTGAGGACTTCGTTGGTGCCTTTTTTTACTGCGACGACGCTCGGCTCGTTGAGGACGATGCCCTCGCCGCGGACCGCGACGAGCGTGTTGCAAGTGCCGAGGTCGATTCCCATATCGACCGTGAACCAGGATCGGAATCTTTCGAGCAGGCTCATCGGCCAGTGAGTCCTTCGGCACGGGAAGTGCGCGCGGCGTGATCGCGCTCCATAGAACCGTAGAATCGGCCCGCGGAGCGTTTCGGCTGGAAGATTATCGGATTTTTGCCCAGTGTGAGCAATTCCCCGGCGCGACGGGCGCCGGCCCAGACGCTCGAGCCGTCAGTTGGGAAGTGTGATCGTGCGGGCGTCCTGCACCTTGAACGCGCCCATCGGGCCGGATTCGGGCGCCAGCCTCATGCCCGCGATCCACACCAGCGCGACCGCTGCGGTCAGACACAGGACCGAAAGCAGCAGGAGTCCGGTGTAGATATTCATCGCGGGGCGCGCCTTGCGCTGCGACCCCGGCAGGTTCATCCCGAGCTGGCTCATGCGTTTCTGGCTCCGATTGATCGGGGACGGGTGTCAGCGGATGGTGGTGACGATGTCGCCCGGGCGTATGGTTCGGCCGCGGGCGAGTTCGATCCTGCCGACGGCTTCGTTCATCTCGACCTTGGTCAGCCGGAGCACGCCGGCGAACTCGTTGTTCTGAACGATCGTGAGTTCCATCGACTCGGAGAGGCGGTCGTTGCTCCCGGCGTTGATCTGGGCGAGCATCTCGCCCGCGGGCCCGGTGCGCACGTCGGTGATCCTGGCCCGGACGGCCTGCCCGACCGTCGGCCGGGCTCCGCCCGACGCGACCGCGGTCCCCGTGCCCATCGACTGCTGGAGTTCGGCGAGCTGCTCCTGGAGAGCGCGGTTGGTCTCGATCGCCACCTCCAGTTGCCCAACCAGGTCGTTCACGCGGTCGGCGAGCTGGATCTCACGCTGCTTCGAGCGGAGTTCGTCCTCGCGGAGTTTCGAGAGTTCGTCGCGATAACTGGAGATCAGCGTCGCCTGGGTCTGGCTCATCGAGGAGAGCCGATCAATGCGCGCCTGAACGCCGGCGAGTTCGACCTGGGCCTGCTTGAGGTCGGCGAGCAGGCGTGAGGCTTCCTGCTGGAGTGATGATCGCTCGGAGATCGCCTCGTTGAGCCGGCCGTTGACGCCGTCGATCTCGCGCTGGAGATTGGCGCGGTCCTCGGCGTGGCGTCCCTCGGCGGACTGCAACTGCGACTGGACGCTGTTGGCCCGGGCTTCGATCGCCTGGTACTGGCCCCGGATCCGCTCGGCGTTGGCGCTGAAGGCGACCGTCAACGCCGAGAGAAGGATGCTCAGCACCACGGCGAAGACGACGAGAATCTTTGTCACTGCGTGCACAGTCGGTATCCCCCACGCTGGCGTGGCTGTTCGATACGAGGATTCGGACCCACCGCGCCCCGGGGCCGACGCGCGTCCCGTGGCTGCTCTACGCACCCGGCCCCGCGGCGGATCCCACGGATCTCCGGGAGGCGATTACGTGAATCATACTTGGTACCCGGCTCAGCGTGAAGCGTCAACACCCGCCGAGATCGAGCCGAGTCCGCGCGACCGCAGAACCGCCGCCGCCGCCGACACACGAACCAGGCCCGACTCGTCCCCCAGCAGCTTGTCCAGCCGGGCCAGGTTCCCTGCCCCTACGGTCTCGCCGAGGACGAACGCCGCCTGGGCCCGGATCGCGGGGTTGGGGTCGGTCCAGTGCTCCTCCGCGATGAACGACCCGCGCGGGTTCCCGAGCCTCGCCAGAGCCAACGCCGCTGCGAGACGGACCTCCGCGGGTAGCCGATCCGCCCCTTCGCGGGCGGACAGGTAAATAAGTTGGTCGATGGATCTGCGGTCGCCGACGTTCCCGATTATCTGGACAGCGAGTGCGGTCGCTTCGAGATCCTCCGGCCGGGACGGGAACAGCGCAGCCCGGACGGTCTCGATCGCGCCGGTGTCACCGAGCTTCACCAGAGCCTCGGCGATCTGAAGCCTGGCGAGCCGATCCTCGATCGGGCTTGCGAGCGGCGTCGATCGCCTCGCTGCGGAGCGCAGCAGGCCGATCGCGCTCGCGTCGCCGATCTCCCCGAGGATGAACGCCGCCTGGGCCCGGGCAGCGGGATTCGGCCCGTTGAGGAGGTCGGCGAGCGGATTCGGGTCGGTGTTGCCGCCGGTCGCCCGACTCGCGTAGATCGCTGCGGCTCGGACCACCGGCGAAGGATCGTTCAGCAGCGGCTCGACGAAGACCGCCGACCTTCTCATATTGAGTTTGCCGACCGTCATCGCCGCGACGAAGCGCACGCCGAGATTCGCATCCGCAAGCCCGGCGCGGACGATCGGCTCTAGAACCACCGGCTCCGGGTGCAGGCCTTCGATGGCATTAGCGCGGAGCATCGGGTCGGCGCCGAGCGCTGCGTTTGTGAGAACCTCGATCGCCCGGCGGCGCAGCGACTCCCGTGCGCCGGGGTCCGACGCGAAGCGGATCTCCGCCTGACTCGGCGCCGCCGACTGCCGACCGGCCCCGGCGGTGCAGCCCGCGAGCATCACCAACCCAGGCGAAAGGAGAATCACCATGCATCGAATCCGCTTCATCCCGCGTTCCCCTTAGGTTCCCGCCGACCCGCCGGCGTCCATGTCCAACCCGCGATCAGCCCCGCTGCGATCAGCGCCGCCCAACCTGCCCAATCCCCGAACCGGGCGTAGATCGTCGACCGCTGCCGGGGGAGCGCGACACTCGCGCGCATAACCCCGTCGATGTTCATCCGTTCGGATCGGTTCTCGGGCCCTATCTCTTGAATGCGGCCCGTAGTGTCGAACGCCGCGGAAATGCCGGTGTTCGCGGCGCGGACCATCGGCGTGCGAAGTTCGATCGCCCGCCAGCGGGAAACGAGTAGGTGCTGCTCGCGTTTTCCGGGGGTGTCGCCGAACCAGCCGTCGTTGGTGAGGTTGACCATGACGTCCGCGCGCCGCTCGCCGCGCTCGTAGACCAGCCGACGGCAGACCCGCGCCGTCGCCGCTTCGAAACAGATCGGCGTGACAACACGCACACCTCTCAGTGGCACGGGCGTCCCCAGTGGCACGGGCGTCTCGCCCGTGTTCTCACGGCTCGGAGAGACGTGCCACCCCGGATCCAGTGGCACGGGCGTCTCGCCCGTGCGCTCCTCCACAGACCCATCTTCATCATAAGATTCTGCATCACCCGCCGCCGCTCCCCCGACCTCGAACACCGTCCGAGCCGACCCCGAATCCAGATCGAACGCCATCCCCGGCGCCCCGACCGACAGCAGCATCCGCTCCAGCCGATCGCTCCACGAAATCCCCGGCATAACCTCGCCGAACGGCGTGAGATGGAGTTTGTCATATCGCGCGCCTGACACGAAACCATTTTTTATAATAAACGCGCTGTTGTATTTGCCGTCGTGCTCGAAAGTGATCCCGCGCCCGTCCGAGCCGATCCGCAGCCCGTCGTACCCGATCGCGCCCACGAGCAGCGGCGTCCCGAGCGCCCGCTGGAGTTCCGCGAGCGCATCATTGAACGCCCAGGTCGGCGTGCCGTCCTCGTAAACAAGACCCGCGTCGCGCATCTCCGCGACTGCCTCTGGCGACAGAGTCTCGCCCGGGAACATCGTCTCGGGCCAGACAATCAGATCCAGTGGCACGGGCGTCTCGCCCGTGTTCCCTTCCCCCAGTGGCACGGGCGTCTCGCCCGTGTTCCCTTCCCCCAGTGGCACGGGCGTCCCGCCCGTGTTCCCTTCCCCCAGTGGCACGGGCGTCCCGCCCGTGTTCCCTTCCCTCAGTGGCACGGGCGTCCCGCCCGTGTTCCCTTCCCCCAGTGGCACGGGCGTCCCGCCCGTGTTCCCTTCCCCCAGTGGCACGGGCGTCTCGCCCGTGCGCCCCCGCCCCGCCGCCTCGACGGTAAGTTCCTGCATCCTTGCAAAGTCGCGGACCCGATCCGCCACGGTCCAGCCCGTCTTGTTGCTCTGAGGCACGTTTGTCTGCACAACCGCGATATGAATAAAACTTTGTGCAGCCGCCGCCCGCGCCCTCTCCGCCGCAAGCAGAGTCGCGCCGGCGACAAACGCCGCTGCGACGATCGCCGCCGCGACGCTCAGCCGCGCCGCCAGCGCGATCGGAACACATCTTCTCGTCAGTGCGACGACGATGATCGTCTGCGTCAGCGCGAGGATGAATGTGACGCCGTAGACGCCGCCCCACTCGGCGAGTTGGGCGATCGGCGTGCCGATGAGCGGGTGCGCCAAGAGGAACCACGAGTAGCCGGTGAGGACGACCTCGCCGCGGAGCATTTCAAGCCCGGTCCAGACGGCTGCGAGCGCGACGGCGACCCCCCACCGCGACCCCGGCGCCCGCTGCGCGATTCTCCCGCCCAGCCAGACGAACGCCGCGGGATACAGCGCGAGATACGCCGCGAGCATCGGCCAGCCGACCGCGGTGACGCCGATCAGCCAGCGTTCGAGCCAGAGCCACATCAAGAACGCGACGATCCATACGACGCCGATCGCCCGCCGGGGTTTGGCCGCGCCGAGCGGGACCCAGACCAAAGGCGCAACCGAAACGAAAGCCGTCGGCCACAGCGCCAGCGGCTCCTGCGCCAGCGCGAACAGCGCCGCGTGCGCGATCGCAGCGAGCAACACAGGAACCGCGGATTGCCGTCGCCCCGAAACGCGTCGCGTCATGCATCGAGCGTACGCCGACCTCGGCGCCGGCGAAAGCGACGCGACGACGGGCGTTCCCGGGGTCCGTGTCCGTTCAAGACCTGCACCGGGACGCCCGCATTGCTCCCGTGTGATGTAGATATGGGGTGATCGATTTAGTAATCGATTTCGATTAGTCACACCTAAAAGCCCAGGGATGAAATCCCTGGGCTTTGTGTGCATCGCGCGCTAGACGCGGAAAAGCACGGGATTTCCCTCTCCCCGACCCTCTCCCAGGGGAGCGGGGGTCAGAAACCGCGGCACGATCACAACCAGCGCCACGGCCGTCCCGCCCGTACGCGAAAACAATCAGTGACACGGGCGTCCCGCCCGTACGCGGACAACCCCGCTAACACCGACCTGACGACTCTTTGCCACGATCACGCGCCAGTTCCACTCCGATCCGAGCGCTGCCCCGGCGCGTGCGATTCCCCGACCGCCTGCCCAACGCCGCTTGCATGGGCTAACCCGTTCCGAACCCTGGCGCTCAACATTCTCAGCGCCACGCCATATAAAGTGATTGCGTGCTATGTTACATATTCAGCACGGATCCGGTCGGGATATGTCCGGGTGTCGCGGCTCGTCGGGCGCCGCGGGCGTGTCTCGGTAGAATCCCGCCCGCTGATGCCCGGTTTCGCCGCTGGTTCTGATTCGTCGTTCGAATCCCTACGCGGGGCGGCGGTCTGCGTGACCGGCGGCGCCGGGTTCATCGGGACTCACCTCACTCGGTCGCTGCTCCGGGCGGGGGCCGACGTCCGCGTCATCGACGATCTCTCCGCCTCGGACTCCGCGTCGATCGCAGCCATGATCGACGATGTCAAACCGGGTCGGCTCCGCTTCACGCACGCCTCGATCCTCGAACCGTCGGCGCTCGAAGAAGCCCTCGCCGGCGCCCGAGTCGTCTTTCATCTCGCGGCCCTGTCATCCGCTGCCCAGGCGCAGGAAGAACCGATCCGCTGTATGGAGGTCAACGGCCTCGGGACCGCGCGCGTCGCCGAAGCAGCCCGGCGCGCGGGGGCGCGTCGCATCGTCTTCGCCGCGAGCGCAAGCGCCTACGGCGATTCCGATCATCCCAACCGTGAGGAACAGCCGCCCGCGCCTCTCTCACCGTACGCCGCGAGCAAACTCGCCGGCGAGCACGTCATCACCGCGTGGGCCAAGTCGCGCGGGCTTGACGGCGTGAGCCTGAGGCTCTTCAACGTCTACGGGCCGGGACAATCACGCGAGAGCCAGTACGCAGCCGTGATCCCAATATTCGCGGCTGCGCTCGAAGACGGCGCGCCGCCGACGATCTTCGGCGACGGCTCGCAGACACGCGACTTCGTGCATGTCCGCGATGTAGTCCGCGCGTTCATGCTCGCGGGCGCGACCGATCGCACACTCGGCGGCGCCATACTTAATATCGGCGTCGGGCGCAGCGTGACGATCCGCAATCTCGCGTCATTGATGGCGCGGCTGTGGGGCGCGCCGGGCGTCGAGCCGATCTTCGCCGACCCGCGACCCGGCGACATCCGCGCCTCCGAGTGCGACGCCGACCTGGCCCGGGCAGTCCTGGGTTTTCACGCTCAGACGCCGCTCGAGGACGGGCTTGCCGAACTGCTCAACGGCAGCCCCGACGTGACGCGCGTCTGAACGCAGAGCCGCCGACGGCGCTATTACTCTGGCATGATTCTCGGCGCGATCGAAGGTCTCAGCGCCTGGTGGCTCGCCGCGGGAGTCGCGGCGTCGGCGCCCGTGGTCGTCGCGCACCTGCTCGGCCGAAGGTCGCGCAAAGTTATCTTCCCGCCCGCGTCGCTCCTGATGGATCGCGCCTCGAACCACGCTGCGGGTAAGCGACTCCGCGATGTCGCCCGGCTCGTGATGCGCGTGCTCGCGATCCTGCTCATCGCTGCGGTGTTCGACGCTCCCGCGTGGAGATCGCACGACGCCACGGGCGCTCCGCCCGCCGGGCGTGATCTGCTCGTCATCATCGACGCGAGCGCGTCTATGGGCCGGGTCGATCGCGGCGCGCGTGTGTTCGATCGCGCGATCGCCGAGGCGCTGCGGCGTATTGATGATCTCGACCCCGCGGATGATCGGGCTGCTGTGATCGCGATCGGCGCGGCGCCGATCACGCTGCTGCCGAAATGGTCGGCGAACTTCGCGGCGCTGCGCGATCGCGTCCGCGCAGCGGAGCCAGCGCGGGAACATGGCGATGCGCCCGCGAGCATGCGGCTCGCGGCGGATTTCGTCGGGCGCTCGCTCGAAGCCGGTCGGTCACCACATGTTATTGTTATAAGTGATGCGCAGTTGTCGCAATGGGGCGGCGTCGCGGACAACGTCGCCGGGGTTGAAACCGATTGGGTTGACCTCGGGGCAACGGCGCCGCGGGGCAATGTAGCGCTCACGGGCTTTGTAACTCCTGCGGAAATCGTTCATCCGGGCGAATCCGTGCGCGTCGGAGTTCGGCTCGCATTGTTCGACGCTGAGATCACGACTATCCCCGTCACGTTGAACGCCGACGGCGCAGCGCATATTCAAGCAGTGACGCTCGAACCAGGCGCCGAGCGCGTTGTGTGGTTCGATGTCGCCGCGCCATCGTCGGGGCAGATTGTGCTGCGCGCCGGGATCCCCGCCGATGCGCTGATCGCGGACAACTTTGTAGAGGCCATAGTTGAAGTGCGTGATCGTCCGAGCATCGTGATCGCGGCATCGCGGCGTGACGCGGATTACATGAATTCGCTGACAGCCGCGGTGGAAGCGGTCACCGGCGCAGCGCCAGACTTGGCGCGCACGGATGATCTGGCGCCATCGCCCGGAGACGTGCTGGTTCTAGCGGGTGCGATCGACGTGCGCGGCGTTGCGCGTGCCAGCGATCACCTCGAGCACGCCGGATCGCTGGTGTGGATCATCGATTCGCAAGCCGCGGCGAAGTCTCTCGCCGACGCCGCGGAACGCGGATTATTGCCTGTTTCGCCTGGTGTTTACTGGCTTGATGACAGCGAAGCCCGTGTTGATCCGGTGAGCGCACGCGCATTCTTCGGTGACCCGTCCGGCGCCGCGGCTGCGGTGATCGACGAGATCGCGCGCGATGCACGCGTGTCGGGACGAGCGGTTGTCGATGCTGCAAGCGCGGGTGAGATACTAAGTCTGGATAACGGTGATCCGCTGGTTCTGATCTTCGACACCGGCGACGCGCGCACCGCCATCATCACCGCCGATCCGTCCCCCGGCGCGTCTGATATAACTAAGACCGTCCTCTGGCCGATGCTGCTCGATCGTGCGCTGCGCAGACCGGCGGCGGCGCCGCTGATCACAGACGCGCTCGACCCGCGTGAGTCGGACCTGGCGGCGCTCGGCCGCGGCGACCGAGCAGCCGCGGGAGAAATCGGCAGCCTCGCGGAACGAGCGATCGCCAGCCGAGCATCGCGCGCGATGGATCTTGCGCCGATGCTGCTGCTAGTTGCGTTGGCGATTGTGCTGGGCGATCTGTTGATCGGATCGCGCAGCGGCCCGGGCTGGTGGGCCGGCGTTATCGGCGCGGCGATGCTGGTTGTTCCGCTGGCCGACCCGCGCGGGCCAGCCGACACCGGCCCGGCGCCAACGCGTTCGCTTCTCATCACGCTTGATATCTCGGAGTCGATGGCGATCGCAGACGTCGCGAACGACGGCGATCGGCGACGAATAGACGCGGTTCGCGCGTGGTTGCCGACGGATGACATGATGCACATTATAAACAATAATAATACACGAGTCGCCGGGGCTATGCTCGACGGCGCCCTGACAAGCGCAACGATCGAATCATTGCGCGACGCTGCGCCGACGGGGCGTGATTCGCCGCTGGTTTCATCTGTAGAACGGGCGATTCACGCGGTCGGTGTTAACGGTCGCGTGCTGCTTCTCACGGACGGCGCCGACACCGAGCGGCGCGGCGATATCGGCGCTGTTGCTGATCGCGCGGCGGCCGCGGGTGTGCGGTTCGACGCGGTTGTGGTTGGTTCGGAGATCAATGCCGGTGAGACGCGGCTGTTCGCGTGGGCGACGCCGGGCGCAGTGTACGACGGCGAAATCGCCCGCATCTCGGTGGAGATAGCGGCGCCGATAGATGACGCTGTGGTTCGGCTTGAACTTCGCACCGGCGGCGCGGACGGCATGTTGATCGAATCGCGCGAAGTCGCGATTGCAAACGATGACGTGTCATCACATAGCTTCGATGTGACGCCGACCGGTGATTTCGCAGGCGCGCCCGGCTGGAGCGAGTACGCCGCAGCGCTCGTGACGGGAGATGAAGGAAGCCTCGAAGTTCTTGCGTCGCAGACTGTTTTTATTGAAGTGTTCGACAAGCCGGCGCGTGTGCTGGCGCTCGAAGGTCGGCCCGGTTGGCAGTCTGCGTTCTTCGTTGACGCGCTCCGCGACGAGCCACGATTGGATGTTACGAGCGTGTCCGCGGTCACGCCGGGGAGGCAGATCGTCCGCCGAAGCGGATCGGCCCATGCAGGTGATGATCCGACTGCCGACCGAGCGCGGATGTTCGAAGGCTTCGATCTTGTCGTGCTCGGGCGCAGCGTCGGACGATGGCTCGATGATGACGCCGCGGCTGCGCTGGAGCGTTACGTCACGCGTGGGGGCGCTGTGCTGATGCTTCGCGGGGATCCGATCGCGGACGATCCGGACGCGCGCGATTCGCTGCGCCGGGTGATCGATCGGTTCATGCCCGAGGTCGGCGCCGCGGATGAATCTCTGGCGCGGGCCATGGGCGATCTTGATGATAAATTAAGTGATGGGCGAATGTCGGGCGCGTCGCTCTTATCCGTGCGCCGGATCGGTATGGGTCGCTCGGCGATCGCGGCGGACGAAGAGATGTGGCGGTTCGCGTTCACCAGCGACGAACATCGGAGGACATTCGGCGAGTTCTGGTCGCGCGCTGCGCGATGGCTGGCGCTCGGCGGCGCGTTCATGCCCGGGCGATATGCGCGACTTGAGTTTGACGAAACATCGCGAGCGCCGGGCGAGACAGTGTCGGCGACGCTGCGGATTCGCGGGGGTGAAGTGTATGCGCCGATTCGGGCTGTCGCGCTCGACCCCGACGGACGGGCGATCGCCGCGAGCGTGGATGAATCGGGGACTGACGGCAGAGATCGGCGCATTCGCTTCACGCCGACACGCGGCGGCGCGCATGTGCTTCGCGCCGAGTCGGAGGGGTGGTCGATCGCGGCTCCGATCATGGTCGAGAGCGTTAATCGTGAACGCGTCCACATCGCGGCCCGGCCTGGATGGCTGCGCGATCTGACCGCAGCGACCGGCGGCAGGCTATGGTCGAGCGATGATGTAAACATGTATGTGCGCGACATCCTCGCACCGGATACGGACGACGCTCCGATGATGAGCGATTCGGCGTCGATGCGGACGGAGCCGATCTGGAACTCGGCGTGGTTTTTCACGGTTCTCGCCGGGACCATCGTCGCGGGTTGGATCCTGCGTCGTGAGGTTGTGCGATGAACCGATCTACGCCGATGTCGCGCAACGCGGGCTCCGATGCAGAGACGATCGTGCGCGCGGGTGAGATTGCGCGGCGCGAACGGATGATTCGGCGTGCGCGATCAGCGGCGGATCTGGCGACACTGTTCGTGGCGGCGTTCGCAGCGGCGGTCGTCGTTGACGCGCTCGTTGCGGCTGCACCGATGGGGCGGGCTGTGCTCTTCACGGGTTTATTAGTTGTCACCGCGGCGGGAGCGCGGCGGTTCATTTTACAGCGGAAGAGTCCAGATCTGGCGGGCGCGACTCGGCTGGCGGCGCAGCATTGCGGGGTTGATGATGCCCGCGCCGGCGTAGGGGTCGAGTTTGCTCTCACGCCAAGGTCCGGTGATTCCCTCTCGGATGCGCTACGCGGGCGCGCGATCGAACAAGGGCTGTCGGTGTTGCGCGCACTCGATCCCGCGACAGCGTTCGACACTCGTCCGCTGCGTCGGGCGATCGGACGATTTGCGATTGTGTTGGTTGCGATTGCGGCGGGTGTGATGTTGGCGCCCGGAGCCGCCGGTCGCGGGGCGCTGAGAGTTATGTTCCCGGTCGGCGATCATCCTTCGTGGTCGGCGACTGAGCCGCGTGTAAATGTCGAGCCTCGGCGGCCGATCGTCGGTGATGACGCGCTCGTGCGCATCACCACGGCGAACGGCGCCGGCGGCCCGATTACGCTGGTGATCGAGCACTTTGACGGGGGTGAGACGAGATTGCCGGCGGTTCGCGCGCACGGGCCGGAGCGTGAACACGAATGGTCGGCGTTGCTGCGTGATGTGCGCGGCCCGATGCGTATTCGCGCGCAACATCTGAGCAGCCGATCGAGGTGGATCAGAATCGTTCCGGAGCCGCAGCCGCGGGTTGTTCGTGCGGTGATCGAGATCACGCCGCCCGAATACACACAGCGGGCGCCGGTGACGGTGGCGCTTGATGCGCGAGAATTGGAAGCAGGCGCCAGTTCGTCGGCGCTCGTGGGTTCGCGCGTGCGGCTGATCGCGTGGCTGACGATGGACGCTCGGGCGCGGGCCGAAGGCGCCGACGCGGCGTCATCGAACGGAAGAATGATTGAAGCGGAGTGGACGCTCTCGGCGCCGGGCGCGCATCGGCTTATGCTCGACGCTGTCACGCCGCGAGGTGATCGGCTGGCGGAGCCGATTTCTGTTGTGATAGAAGCGCATGCGGATGAGGCGCCGGCGGTTCAGATCGTCGGCGGCGGGGTTCGTGACGGCTCAGCGGCGTGGATCGACGTGATCGCGCGGGATGATGTCGGGCTTGCATCCCTGAATGTCGAACGGCGGAACAACATCGGCGACGGGTGGTCGGCCATGGGGACGGCGGGCGGGCTGTCGGGTCGGGAATGGGCGGGGTCGGTTGAGTTTTCGGCGGATGAGTTGGGGCTGTCGCGGGGCGGGAGGATGTTTATAAGATTTGTTGCGCGCGACGGCAGGCCGGACGAGTTCGGCGGGCCTAACGTGACGATCGCGGGTCCGATCGAGATTGTCGCGGGCGATAGCGCTGCGGGCGCCGGGGGTGTGGTTATAGATCATCCCGGCGCGATGGTTTTCGGCGAATCTTCAGGCGATCTGGCCGGTGAATCGGCAGGAGATGCGGCTGCGGGTGCGGGTTCGCACGCGTCAGACGCGCAGCCGATGTCGGGCGCCGAGCGAGTGGAAGGGCGCGAGGCGCCGACGCGGCGTGACGGTGGTGGTTCCGGGGGAACTCTGGGTGAAGCGCGCGGTGCCGGCGCCACCGAAGCGTCGGACGGGCGAGTTGCGGGAGGCGATGCCGGCGCTGCGGTTGTGACGGAATCGTGGGAAATGCCGATCGGAGAACGGCGGTCGCTGTTCGCGCGTCGCGGCGGATCGGCGATGGGGTCGGCGGTGGAGCCGGCGCTCCTGAATCGGCTGTCGGGACGCCACCGCGATGTCGCGGCCCGGTACTTTGAGTTGCTCGCGTCGCGGCTGCGCGACGCGGGGCGCAGCGACGAGGAGACGCCATGAATATGATATTATCAATCGCGCTCGGGTTGACGGCGGCGGCCACGGCGACGGCGGTTTCGGCGGCGCCGGAGCAATCGGGCGCGGTGCGCGTCGCGCTCGTCGGGCACTCGGGGCAGGCGCCGATCGAGTGTTTCGGGGCCGGGTTTCTCGATTTGCTCGCGTTTGAGACGACGATCGAGGTCGATCGGACGCTCGCGCGCGTTGATCTGCACGAAGATCGGCTGTTCGAGTTCCCGTTCGTCATAATGACGGGCGAGGGCGAGTTCACGCTGAACGATCGCGAACGCGCGAACATGCGTCGGCATGTGATGTCGGGCGGGACGCTGGTCGCTTCGGCGGGGTGTTCGAACGCGCTCTGGGCGGGTTCGATGCGCGAGGAACTGGCGCGCGTCTTCCCGGAGGCGCCGCTGGTGAGGTTCACACCCGGGCACGAAGTCTTCGGCATGGTGTTCGAGGTCGCGGACCTTGTGACGACGCGGGGCAAGCCGGGCGAGTTGTGGGGGATCGAGGTGGGCGGGCGGCTGTCGGTGGTGTTCTCGCCGCAGGGCTTGAATGATTCCGCGGGGGCGGTCGGCGGGTGCTGCTGTTGCGGCGGGGACGAGATCCGGCAGGCGCGATTCCTCAACGCCAACCTCCTGGTCTACTCGCTTACACGCTGAGCGAACCGGCGTTTGACCGGGCGGATTTTACTTCGGTGGCCCGGTCGAACCGCCGATAGCATCGTGTGTGATGCTCCGCGCGATCGAGACACTGCGGGTCTATGCGTTGGCGTTGACGATCCCGGCGACGCTGTTGTGGGCGCGGACGCTCGGGCCGGCGACGGCGTCGCTGCTGGTGGCGGTGCACGCGGCGATCGTGCTGTTCTACGGCGCGTGGTCGGTTCGGCGGGATCTGTCGGACGGCGTCGAGCCGCGGCTCGGGGTTGTGCGGCGGCGGTCGGCGGTCTCGCCGATCGTGGCGGACTCCGCGGTCACGATCGGGTTCGTGATGTGCGCGCTGCTGGGGCTGGCGCTCCTTGTATCTAACTTCTGGATCGGCGTCGGGGCGCTGCTGGCGTTCGCGGCGGCGGTCTGGCACGGGGCGCAGCCGCGACGTGATCGGCTGGTCCGGGTCGAGTTGATCGCGCCGGCGGGGCTGCTGATCGGGCCGGGCCTGTTGTTTCGGCTTCACGCGTGGGAGCCGGCGGCGTTGGTGGCGGCGATGGAGCCGACACCGGGCGGGCCCGCGGAGTTGGCGCCGCTGGTCGCGCCGGTGGTCAGGCCGGAAGTCATCTCGGCGGGGGCGCTCGCGGCGACGATGTTCGCCGGCGCCGTGCTGCTGGTTTATCTGTTATTATGTCTTGTGCGCGACCGCCAGGCGGACCTGCGCGACGGGTTCGAGACAACCGCGACCCGGTTCCCGCGAGGCGTGGCGGTCGCGCTCGGCTGGGCGTGGACGCTCGGGGTGACGCTGCTCGCTGTCGTCGGGGTCGGGGCGGGATGGTGGGGGTGGCCGACGGGTGCGATCGCGGCGTGGGCGTCGGCGGCGGTTGTCGCGGCGCTCGCGACGGGACGCGACGGGTCGGCTGTCGCGATCTGGGCGGTCGGCGGGTCGGCGGCTTCTCTGGCGGCGACCCTCGGCGTGTGATCCCGCAACGGAGAGCGGCGGCCGGGACGCGCAACGACCGATATCATCTCATATGACCGCACGACCGGAAACGGAACTCCCGCCCGTGCTCCGCGAGCACATGGTCGCGATCCATGACAAAGCGATCGAGTACGGCCTCGACTTCTTCGAGGTCGTGTTCGAGGTGCTCGACTTCGACACCATGAACCAGATCGCCGCGTTCGGCGGGTTCCCCGTGCGATATCCGCACTGGCGCTGGGGCATGGAGTACGAGAAACTCCGCAAGCGCGACGCCTATGGCATGGGGCGCATCTACGAGATGGTCATCAACAATGACCCGTCGTACGCATATCTGCAGGAGTCGAACTCCGTCACGGATCAGAAACTTGTGATGGCGCACGTGTACGGGCACTCGGACTTCTTCAAGCGCAACGCGTGGTTCGGCGCGACGAACCGCAAGATGATCGACGAGATGGCGAACCACGCGACGCGCGTCCGCCGGCACATCGAGCGTCACGGCGCCGACGCTGTGGAGCGTTTCATCGATCTATGTCTGAGCGTCGAGCATCTGATCGATCCGCACTCGATGTACGTCCGCCGGGAGGGGCCGCGTTCGACGGTTCGGCGTGGTGAGGAGCGCGAGCCGCGCGGCGAGGAGGACGCGCGTTACCCCGCGAAGCCTTACATGGATCCTTTTATAAATCCGAAGGAGGCGCTCGAGCGCGAACGACGCGAGCGCGACGAGCAGGCGGCTGCGCGGAAGGGGAAGTTCCCGGCCCAGCCAACGCGGGACGTGCTCCTGTTTCTGTTGCGGCACGCGCCGCTGGAGCCTTGGCAGGCGGACGTGCTGACGATCATCCGCGACGAGGCTTATTATTATGCTCCGCAGGGGATGACGAAGATAATGAACGAGGGCTGGGCGACGTACTGGCACTCGAAACTGATGACGAGCCACTTCCTCGAAGCGAGCGAGATCGTGGACTACGCCGAGCAGCACTCGGGAGTGCTCGCGATGGCGCCGGGCGGCTTCAACCCGTACAAGATCGGGGTCGAGTTGTTCAAGGACATCGAGCGGCGCTGGGACACGGGTAGGCACGGGTCGGCGTGGGAGCGGCTCGAGACGATCGGCGCGAAGAACGCGTTCGACGACAGGTCCATGAAAGGGCGGGAGAAGATATTCGAGGTCCGCCGGATCTATAATGATGTCAATTTTATCGAGGAGTTCCTGACGGAGGAGTTCGCCGAGGAGCACCGGCTTTTCGTGACTCAGCCGGACCGGGCGACGGGCGAGCCGCGGATCGCCAGCCGGGACTTTGCGCGGATCAAGGAGACGCTGCTCGGTCGGCTGAGCAACATGGGGCAGCCGATCATTCATGTCGTCGACGGGAACTATCTCAACCGGGGCGAGTTGTACCTCGCGCACCAGTGGTCGGGGCTGGACATCGAGATCGCGACCGCGACAGAGGTGCTCAAAAACCTGCGGCGGATCTGGGGCAGGCCAGTTCGGCTGCGGGCGCGCATCGGCGACGAGGATCGGCTGTTCACATGCTCGAACGCGGACGACCCGCCGACGCACGAGACGATCTCCGACGACATGCCGGAGCCCGCGCACGGCGTATGATGGCGGCATGGGATGTTCCTGCGGGCCGAGGTGCAATGTGACTTTCGATGAAGATCGAGAAGGACCGAGCGAGGCGGACCGCGAACGCTTCGGCGGGGAAACCGCGTCGTGCCCGAGTTGCGGCGGGGAAGTCTGGGACGGCGCGACGATATGCCCCGGCTGCGGAGCGATCACAGATGAGATGTCCGGCGGACGCAGCCGCGGCGCGTGGGTGACGATCGGCCTGATCGTGGGCGGGCTGGCGTTCCTGCTGGTGTTTGTGCTCTGAGTGATGCCGGGGCATGTGACGGCGCCGGGACGCGATGCCGAGCGACGCCTGTGTGTTTATCCGTGCGGAGGGCCGGTCGATCCGCTCCCCGACCCACTCACGAATGTTACAGCAATAGGTGACAGTGGCACGGGCGTCCCGCCCGTGCGCCGGGGAAAATTGTAATCAGAAAGACCAATGACCGGGCCGGGGACGGCCCGGCTCAGGGGCTCCTGGGTGGCCCGGCTCTCCGAGCCGGGTTGTTGAGTTTGATTTGCAAACGGTGTCTGTGGCCCAGGGATAAATCCCTGGGCTTTGGGAGATTGCTGGCAACCGCACGAGACGCGCTCAGCACTGGTTCATCCCTCTCCCCGGCCCTCTCCCAGCGGAGAGGGGGTTATAAACAATCGCAAGGGCGCGAATAGTGGCAAGTGCGTCAAGCACGTCTTGCTTATAATAAAATACACTTACACAAACCCTGACTATGGCCGCGCCCGGCGAGCGCTCGTCAATCCTCGCGCGACAGGCGTTTCATCTGCTCGAGCGCTTTTTCCAGTTGCCGCTTGAGCAGCCGGACGCGAAGCAGCGATTTCACCCGCGTCACCAGCTCGATCCGCTGCACGGGCTTCGTAAGGAAATCGTCGGCGCCGCACTCCACGGCACGCTCCACGTCGCTGATCTCGTTGAGCGCCGTCACCATCACGATCGGGATGTCCCGCAGCGACGCGTCCTCCTTGATCTTCGCGCACACCTGGAACCCGCTCATCCGCGGCATCATCACATCAAGCAAAATAAGATCCGGCGGCCGCTCCTCCACGGCCCGCATCGCCTCGACCCCGTCCGACGCCGACCTGATCTCGCAACCGATGTCCTCGAGATACGCCTGTAGGAGTTCGAGATTCTGCTCGTTGTCGTCGACGACGAGGACCGACGCGGAGGTGAGGTCGGCCTCGTCGATCGGCCCGAGGTCCGCGCCCGGCGCCGCGCCCGTGCCCGCCGTCGATCCCGCCGCCGGGCCGGCGACCGAGCCGATCGCCGGGCCGGATGTCGAGCCGGGAGGCGTGCCGGTCGCCGAGCCGGGGGATGTCGGTTGATCGTGCATGAACCCGGCATCTTCCCGCCCGGAGCGGGCCGGGTCAACAGCCCCGATGATCGGCTCGGAATTCTACATGGCTGTGCCGTTGCCGCGCGCTGATGATCCGGAATCGCCGTCGAACACGGCGGGCGGAAATCGCGTATAATGCCTGACCATAGGCCCTACATTTCGATCACGCCGCGCGAAAGGCTCTATACATGGTGTACGCCAAGCCGCTCTCCCGCATCCCTTGGGAAGACCAGTTCCGCACCCCGACGCTCGCCGACCTCCGGAGCCATTACAACCGCCAACTCGGGCAACTCGTAGACACGGCTCGGACCCGCCTGCTCGACTTCCCAGGCGCCCGCGAGCAACTCGAATGGATGGGCCTGCCCTGGCGCTGGACGCTTGTGTACCGCTGCCCCGGCGACCCCACCCAGGCCTGGGCCTACATCATCCCCCACCGCGACAAGCCGATCATCGCGTGCCCGCTCACCGAGGACATGATCGGCTCGTTCCCCATGCCTCGCATCCGCAAGTTCGTGCGCGACGGCCTGGACCACGCCCACTCGATCGACGGCGTGCGCTGGGTCGCGTGGGAAGTCACCAACAAAACACACCTCGAACTCGTCCTCGAACTCCTCAAACGCAAGCACAAGTTCTTCTCGGCAAGAAGCTGACGAACCATCAACGACGGGCTAGACGCTCGGAACACTGGTCGTCTCGCGCTGCAGGCGACCGCGGAGGATGTTCGCCAGGCTTTCCGGCTCAAGGTACGCCGCGGGTGGGCGGTAGTACACATCCGCGCGCGCGCCGGGTCGCGGCGGCGTCACCACGCGTGTCGTCCCCGCCGCCCCATGGAATCTCGCCGCGATCGCCCGCACGTCGTCGCCTCGGAGCACGACATCGGACCCATCGATGACGATCGCGTCGATGCCCGCCGACGCAGCGAGCGCCCTGATTTCCGCAAGCCGGACGAGCCGTTTCGCCGCTGCGGGCAAGGCGCCGTACGCCCCGGCGAGGTCGCGCTCGACACGTTCGATCTCGTCGGGCGACTTCGCCTGAGCAAGCCTGCGGTAGGCCTCGATACGGCGTTTGACCGACGGGATGTACGCAGCGGGGATCAGCCCGGTCAGGCCGATCTCGATGACTGTCTCAGCGGGCGTCGCCGTCGCTGGCTCGTTTTTGAGCCGCCGGACTGCCTCCTCGAGCAGTCGGCAGTACATCTCGTACCCGACCGCCGCGATGTGCCCGGACTGTTCCGGCCCGAGTATGTTCCCGGCGCCCCGGATTTCGAGGTCGCGCATGGCGATCTTGAACCCGGCGCCTAGCATGCTGAACTCCTCGATCGCCTGAAGACGCCGTTTCGCAACATCCGTCACCACGCGCGTCTCCGGCAGGAGCAGCAGGCAGTACGCGCGGTGTTTATAACGCCCGACGCGCCCGCGCAACTGATGCAGGTCCGCCAGCCCGAACCGGTCGGCGTCGGTGATGATCATCGTGTTGGCGCTCGGGATGTCCACGCCGGATTCGATGATCGTGGTGCACACGAGTATGTCGGCCCGGCGCCGGACAAAGTCGAGCATCACGCGTTCGAGTTCGTGCGCCGGCATCTGCCCGTGCCCGACGAGGATCTGCGCGCCGGGCGCGAGCGACCGGATCTCGTCCGCCATGCGATGGATGGACTTCACGCGGTTGTGCACGACGTAAGCCTGCCCGCCGCGCGCGAGTTCCCGCGCCAGTGCCCGGCGGATGCGCTCCCGGTTATAAGGAATAACATCCGTCACGACGCTCCGCCGATCCGAAGGCGCCGTCGCCAGCGATGAAATATCGCGCAGCCCGAGCAGCGACAGATGCAATGTCCGCGGGATCGGCGTCGCGCTGAGGGTCAGCACATCGACCGTCACGCGCAGCGACAACAGCCGCTGCTTGTGCTCGACGCCGAACCGCTGCTCCTCATCAACGATCACCAGCCCGAGATCCTTGAACGAAACATCCTTCGACAGCAGGCGATGCGTCCCGATCACAAGGTCCACCCGCCCCGCGGCGACCTCCTTCAGCACCGCGCGCTGCTCCGCAGCGGTCTTGAAGCGCGACAGCGACTCGACCCGGAACGGGTAATCCGCGAAACGGTCGCGGAAGGTGCGCTCGTGCTGCTCGGCGAGGACGGTGGTCGGCACGAGGACCGCGACCTGCTTGCCGAACTCGACCGCTTTGAAGGCGGCGCGGATGGCGAGTTCCGTTTTGCCGAAGCCGACGTCGCCGCAGAGCAGGCGGTCCATCGGCCGAGGCGCCTGCATGTCGCGCTTGATGTCGGCGAGCGCAGCGATCTGATCCTCGGTCTCGTCGTAGGGGAACTCCGCCTCGAACTCGCGCTGCCAGTCGGTGTCCGCCGGGTAGCGCACGCCGGGCGTCGCGGCCCGGGCCGCCTGCACGCGCAGCAGTTCCGCAGCGAGATCGTGCACGGCGTCGGCGACGCCTTCCTTCTGCGCCCGCCAGCGTTTCGAGCCGATCGTCGAGAGCGGGGGCTTGCCGCGGAACCCGCCTATGTAGCGCTGAACCTTATCAATCTGTGAAACCGGAACATACATAGTCGCCATGCGGGAGAACTCGAGCGTGAGAAACTCTTGCTCCCCAGTGGCACGGGCGTCCCGCCCGTGTGACATATCAGTGGCACGGGCGTCCCGCCCGTGTGACATATCAGTGGCACGGGCGTCCCGCCCGTGCGCGCCCGCCCGGCGCATCACGGTCAGGCCAATGAATCGGCACAGCCCGTGATCGGCGTGGACCGCGAGGTCGCCCGGCTCGAGTTCGATGAACGCTTCGAGCGAACGCCCGCCGCGCAACCGACTCGGCTTCCGCCTCGTAAGAAACCTGTGAAACAACTCATGGTGCGGCACTACCGCGAGCGGGGATTCACCGCAGAGGCGCAGCAGACGCAGAGAGGAATCTTGTGATTGGGAAATGGCGCACAATTTATTATCACTTACTGATTCTCCATTCTCCCCCCCCACTTCTCCATCTCTGCGCCCGCTGCGCCTCTGCGGTGATCCTCCCCCGTCCCAGATAAACCCGCGGTGCACGTACCCGACGGCGGTATCGATCCCGGCGCTCGCGGCGTGCACGCCTAGCAACTCCCCGAGCCGATCCGCTTCCGCGTCGTTCTGACACGCGACGACGACGCGGGCCCGCGCTGCGAGATCCGCGAGATCGCGCATCGCCTCGTCGGTCTCCGCGCCGATCGGCGGCAGGTTCGACGCGGGCAGATCGACACGCGCGCCAAGCCCGGCTGCGGGTGCGGCGTACTGACTTATCTCCGCGAATCCGCCGAGGTCTTCGCGCACGCCCCGCAGCGTCTCGGGCGGTGAAACGACACCGGAAGCGTCGATAACCCGTTCGTAATATCCGCGCGCCTGCTCGGTGACCTCGATCGGCTCGTGAACGACGGCGATCCAGCGCCCGCCGAGCGCGCGCATCAGCGTCGGCCCGGTGTCGGCGCCTGTCTGCGCGGGGTCGGCGCGGACGAGTTCGACCGACTCGACCGCGCGGTCGGACGCCATCGTCGCCGGGTCGATCTCGTGTATTGATTCGACTTCGTCGCCGAAGAAATCAAGCCGAACCGGCGTCGGCTCGCCGCGCGCCGACGCGGGCGGGAAGACATCGACGATACCGCCCCGGACCGCGAACTCACCGGCGTCTTCAACCGCGTCGGCTCTGCGATAGCCCGCCTCGTCGAGCCAGCGCACGAGGTCCGCGGGGTCGAGCCGATCGCCGGTGGTGATGGTCCGGACCGCGCGAGCCGCGTCGCGCTGTGCGGGCAGCCGTTGCATCAGCGCGTGAATCGGCGCAGCGAGAACCTCGGGCGGCGCGGACGCGACGCCGCGCGCGATGCGCAGCCGTTCCGCGAAGAGGTCGAGGCTGAGATGCGATTCACCGGGGGTAAGTTCGAGGGCGGGGAATCGTTCGGCGCGCACGCCTTGCGCCGCGAGTTCGTCGGCGGCTTCGTCGGCGTCGTCGGGATGGGCGAGTATCAGCAGGACCGGGCGCCCGGTCAGCCGCGCGACCGCTGCCGCGACGAATGACGAACTCGATCCCGCGGCGCCGACACACGCGACACGCGCTCCGGGCTTATCTAATAACCCCGCCAACGCGCGCACCGCGGGCGCCGACGCAATCGCATCGAGGAGAGCGCCGCCGGCTTCGGCGAGATCGGGTGCGCGCATGAGCAAACCCCGGCGTCGGCTGTCAGGCCGACCCGTCGTGCGGGAAAACATTGTCTCCGCGTAAGTCTATACGTCTCTCGGCGACCGGCGCCTACTCACCCGCCGAAGCGAACGGCCGGATCGCCAGCACTGTCCGGGGACCGATCCCGCGCACGCGGGTCAGATCATCGACCGAAGCGAACGGGCCGTGCTCTGCGCGATCGCGCTCGATGCGTTCGGCGAGCGCCGGTCCGACGCCGGGCAGCAGCCGGAGTTCCGCCCGAGTCGCGTTGTTGAGATCGACACGCCGAGTCGTCGGCGCCGACCACGAGTCGCGCGTCACGCTTGATCTTATAAATCCTAAAACAGACACGGCCGCGAGCGCGATCGCCGGGACAAGCGCCACGACGCGTCGCGGCTTGCCCGGCTCGCGCGCGGTCACGTCGCGGACCCCGCGCGCGCGAAGTCCGGACGAAGAATGTCGCACACCGGCTTGCCCGCGCGGAGGCGATCGCGCAGACGTTTGATCGTCGCGAGCGCGGGGCGCGAGTTGCCCGCGGCGTCGATAAGCCCCCCGCTGTGCATGTCCGCCTCGCTGTCCGTGTCGTAGAGCGCCTGCCAGCACACGCTCGTGACGGACGGATGCCCGAGCGCGACGACGGCGGCGTGGGCAAGCCAGTCCGCCTGCGCCTCGGGGGACCACGGCGCGCGCCAGTAGCCCGGATCGACATCGCCGTAGCCCGTCGCGGCGAGGTCGGGCGCGGAGGCTGGCGCGCCGAGCAATGTCACCGACAGCGGCCGCTGGAACTCTGCGTAGCGGTCGAGCAGGTCCGCGATCGCCAGCAGGTCGCGCGTGCTGCGGCCCGGCGCGACGTCGCCCATCAATATTTGCAGCCCGAACCCGTCGACACCGACGCCGGCCTGCGCGATGATCTCCGCGTAGAGTTGCGGCGCGACGGGCGCGCTCGGCTGGGCGCCGTACTCGCCGAAGGGCTGCGCGATCTCGACGCGGATGTTCGCCCGCGGGTGCAGTTTCCGCACGACGAGAGTAGCCAGCCGGGTGAGGTCCACGACCTGCTCGATCGAAAGCGCGAAGTTGCCCGTCACGTGCAGCCCGCTCGCCACGACCCATCTCGAGACCGCCCGGCGGTACCGCGTCACGACTCGCTTGACGTGCTCGTACACAAGTTCGCGCAGCGTGTCGTAGTCGTTCTCCCAGATATAAAGCCAATCCGGCACGCACCCGGGGCGGAGGTCGATCACCGGCCCAGCGACCACGGGCAGGTTCGCCTCGCGCACGGCCCATTCGATCCACTTGTCGATCGGCTGAAAGTTATATGAACCTTCTTCGGGTTCGAGGTCGCTCCAGCGCATCGGTAACGAGACGAAGTCCGCCGAGTCCGCGACGACCCGGCGCAACCCTTCGGCGTTGCGCGAGGTGTGGACGAGCACGCCGACACTCGCGGGCTTGGGGTCGCTGGAGGGATCGCCGGTGGGTCTGCGCCTGATCTCGATGGTTCGGCAGGCGTGGGCGATTGTGAGACGTTCGCTCGCGGCGATGGCGCGTTCGAGCGCGCGCCTCGCCGCGGCGTCCTGCTCGGGAGACCCGCCCAGCGCCGGGTCCGCGTCCATGATGAGAGCCTCGGTGAAGATCCGGCGGGCTTCGTCGAACACCTCGAGGATCGGGTCGTCCGGCGGTCGCTCGAACTCCGACCACTCCTCGAGTTTCACGAAGATCTGCATGATCTGATGCCGGGCTAGTTCCAGGCTCAGCAGATACGGCCGATCGCGGTGCGGCAGCAGGCACGTCCGCAGCGTCAGCGTCCCGAGATCGCCCGCGTCCCACTGCACCGCGAGCGCCGTCGAGCCAGGCTCGACCGGCTCGCACCGCACGATCCCCGCGTCGAACGTCACCCGCCCGGGCGCGACTACGGAGTCCGCCCCCAGCAGGTGCGCGTGACGCAGCAGCCAGTCGGCGTCCGGACCGTGTTCGTCAAAAACTGCGAAGGAGATCATGGCGTGGTCGCCGACCGCGCGACGCACGCGTCCCCGGCGAAGCCGCATTGTCGCACCAGCCGCCGGAAAGGCAAACGCCCGTGATTCACGCCGAAACCGCGATCACCTCCCGCTACCATCCCCCGTCATGACCACGACAACATCAGTCCCCGTCACTCATCTCCCTCTGCCGGGCCGACGGCAGGGGAAGGTCCGCGACGTGTACGAGATCCCGGGCGACCCGCCCCGGCTTGCGATCGTCGCCACCGACCGTGTCAGCGCGTTCGACGTCGTCCTGCCCACACCGATCCCGGGCAAGGGCGCGATGCTCACCGATATCTCGACGCGCTGGCTCCGCTGGATCGAAGATCAGGGGATCGTCCGCACGCACCTTCTCTCGACGGACCCCGCCGACATCCCGGGGCTGTCCGCCGACGACCGCGCGTCGATCGCCGGGCGAGTGACGATCGGCCGGGCCTGCCGGGTTGTGCCGATCGAGTGCGTCGTCCGCGGCTACCTCGTCGGGTCGGGCTGGATCGACTATCAGAAAACAGGCGCGGTCTGCGGCATCCCGCTGCCCGCCGGGCTGATCGAAGCCTCTAAACTCCCCGAGCCGATCTTCACACCGGCGACCAAGGCCGAGCAAGGCGCCCACGACGAGAACATCTCGTACGACGAGGCTTGCGCGATCGCGGGTGAACCCGTAATGCGGCGTCTGCGCGACATCAGCATGGAGATCTACACCCGAGGCGCCGACTACGCCGCCGAAAGGGGAGTCATCATCGCGGACACCAAGTTCGAGTTCGGCGTCCCCCTCGACGAACCCGACGCCGACCCGATCCTCATCGACGAAGCCCTGACGCCGGATTCTTCGCGGTTCTGGCCGGCGGAGGAATACAAGCCCGGCTCGTCCCCGCCGAGTTTCGACAAGCAGTACGTCCGGGATTATCTGCTGGGGCTGGTCCGCGCGGGCCAGTGGAACAAGCAGGCGCCCGGCCCGGAACTCCCGCCTCGTGTCGTCGCGGACACATTGAGCCGATATCAGGAAGCGAAGACCCGCCTCTTCGGCTGAGCAGCAATCCAACCCAACGGCACAGGCGCTAATAGTGGCACGGGCGACCCGCCCGTGTGAAACAACTCAATCCCCAGTGGCACGGGCGACCCGCCCGTGCGAAACAAACAGACCAACCGTGGGGCGGGCGTCCCTGCCCGCCCGTGAACAGCGCAATCACCCGACCAGGCGGGCACGGAGGCCCGCCCCACAATATTGACAGATTCAATTACGCCATGAAGATCCGCCCCGGCAAACCGTTCCCCCTCGGCGCCACGACGGCCGAGTCCGGCGGCGCCACCGGCGTCAACTTCGCGCTCTTCTCCGAGCACGCCACCAAAGTCGAACTCTGCCTCTTCGACTCCCCCGACGCCCAGCGCGAAGCCCAGCGCTTCGAACTCCCCGAACGCACCGACCTCGTCTGGCACGGCTTCGTCCCCGACCTCCGCCCCGGACAACTCTACGGCTACCGCGTCCACGGCCTGTACGACCCCGAACGCGGCCATCGCTTCAATCACAACAAAGTCCTCTTCGATCCCTACGCCAAAGCCGTCGCCCGCCCCGTCCGATGGTGCGCCGATCTGCTCGGCTATGACCCCGAAGACCCGCGACGGGATCTCTCGTTCAGCGAGCGCGACAGCGCCGCATCGGCGCCGCTCGCCGCCGTCGCGGACACATCGTTCGATTGGCGGAACGACACGCGCCCCGACACGCCCTGGAACCGCACGCTCATCTACGAAACCCACGTACGGGGGATGACCATCCGCCACCCCGACGTGCCCGAACCGCTCCGCGGGACGTACGCCGGCCTCGCGTCGGAAGCCTCGATCGCGCATCTTAAATCCCTCGGCGTCACCGCGGTCGAACTCATGCCCGTCCATCAGCACGCGATCGACAAAGCCCTCGTCGAGCGCGGGCTTACCAACTACTGGGGTTACAACACGCTGGGCTACTTCGCGCCGGACGCGCGCTTCGCCTCAGCCGCCGGCCCGCTGGGTCCGGTGCGCGAGTTCAAGGGCATGATCCGCGCGATGCACGCCGCCGGGATCGAGGTGATCCTCGATGTTGTGTACAACCACACTTGCGAGGGCGACCACCTCGGCCCGACGCTGTCCCTCCGCGGCGTCGACAACGCGTCGTACTACCGCCTCGCCGCGCACAACAAGTCCAGGTACGAGGACTACACCGGCTGCGGCAACACCCTCAACATGCAAAGCCCGCGCGTCCTGCAACTTATTATGGACAGCCTGCGCTACTGGGTCACGGAGATGCGCGTCGACGGCTTCCGCTTCGATCTCGCCAGCGCCCTGGCGCGCGAACTCCACGAGGTCGACCGCCTCAGCGCGTTCTTCGACATCATCCTCCAGGATCCGGTGCTGTCGCAGGTCAAACTAATCGCCGAACCCTGGGATCTCGGGGAGGGCGGCTACCAGGTCGGCAACTTCCCCCCGGGATGGGCCGAGTGGAACGGGAAGTACCGCGACGCGGTCCGCCGATTCTGGCGCGGCGACGACGAGACCGCGTCCGAACTCGCCACACGCCTTTCCGGATCGAGCGACCTCTACGAGGACGACGGACGCCGGCCTCACGCATCGATCAACTTCATCACATGCCACGACGGCTTCACGCTGCGCGACCTGGTTTCTTACAAAAAGAAACACAACGAAGCCAATAAAGACAACAACCGTGACGGGTCCGACCTCAACCACTCGCGGAACTTCGGCGTGGAAGGGCCGACCGACGACGCCGCGATCAACGAACGCCGCGCTAGACAGATGCGATCCTTCATCGCCACGCTCTTCCTCTCGCAGGGCGTCCCCATGCTGAGCCACGGCGACGAACTCGCCCGCACCCAGCGCGGCAACAACAACGTCTATTGCCAGGACAACGAACTTACCTGGCTCGACTGGG
The DNA here is from genome assembly GCA_039794205.1 of Phycisphaeraceae bacterium. Classification (GTDB taxonomy): domain Bacteria; phylum Planctomycetota; class Phycisphaerae; order Phycisphaerales; family UBA1924; genus J020. The sequence continues at coordinate 15,984 of JBDIVU010000006.1, read as the reverse complement.
ATCTCGACGGCGATCGCCGATCTTTTCTTGATTTCGTCCGGCTCGCCGCCCGAGTGTGGCGCGAGAACCCGGTCCTCCGCCGACGTCGGTTCTTCCACGGCCGGCCGATCCGAGGCGCCGGCGTCAAGGACATCGCCTGGTTCCGGCCCGACGGCGCGGAGATGACCGACGCGGACTGGCGCCGGGCCCACTGCGGCTGTCTCGGCGTCAGACTCAGCGGAGATCAGATCGACGAGACCGACGAACTCGGCGAACCCGTCACCGGCGACACGCTCTTCATCATCCTCTCCGCCCACGACGACGAAATCGAATTCCGCATCGACGGCCGCGAACGCGGCGAACACTGGGAACGCATCTACGACACCGCCGAGCCAGGCGCCGAAGTGATCCGCGTCGAGGGCGGCTCGCCGTATCAGATGCGCGCCCACGCGGTCGCCGTGTTCCGCATGATCCCCGCCGGCGGGAACGGCGCATGATCCCCCCCGCCGACAACCCCCCCGGCGACGCCGGAACGCGCGACGCCGGCGCACTTCTTCATATTACATCCCTGCCATCGCCCGGGGGCAGCGGCGACCTCGGCGACGCCGCCCACGCGTTCATCGACCGACTCGCGCGCATGGGCCTCTCGTGGTGGCAGACCCTGCCCGTAGGCCCGGTCGGACGCGGTTTTTCACCGTATTCGGCCCGGTCGAGTTTCGCCGGCGCCGAGCACCTCGTCGCGCCCGAGCCGCTGATCCGCGCCGGGTATCTCGACGCCGACGCCGCGCGCGACATGAAGCCGGCCGGGGTCCGCGCCGACCCGCGCGCCGTGCGTCGGCGGATAGCGCTCGTGCGCCACGCCGCGACGCGATTCGACGCCCGGGCGGATCGCGCGACGCGCGAGCGTTTCTCCGGCTTCATCGAATCTAACAATAACTGGCTCGATGATTATGCGCTGTACGAAGCGGTATCGCGCGCCGAAGGGACCGGCGACTGGACCCGGTGGCCCGCTCCGATCCGCCGCCGGGACGGCGCCGCGCTGCGCGAAGCCGCGGATTCACTTCGTGACGAGACACACCTAGAACGCGTAGTGCAGTTCTTGTTCGATGAGCAGTGGCGCGCGCTCCGCGCCGGCGCAGCGGATGCGGGCGTGCGTCTGATGGGCGATCTGCCGTTCTACCCTTCGCTCGAAAGCGCCGACGTGTGGGCGAATCAATCGCAGTTCGATCTCGACGACGCCGGCCGGCCGAACGCCGTCGCCGCCGTTCCGCCCGATTATTTCAGCGACACCGGGCAGGTCTGGGACGCGCCGCTGTACCGCTGGCCGGCGCACGAGCGCGACGGCTTCGCGTACCTAGCCGCCCGTGTGCGCCGCTCGGGCGAACTCTTCGACGCGCTCCGGCTCGATCACTTCATCGGCTTTCACCGCGCCTGGGCAGTCGACCCCGACGCGCGCACGGCCGAGCACGGCGTATGGCGCGAAGCACCCGGTGAATCCGCGTTGAACGCCGTCCGCGCCGCGACGCCGGGCCTGCTCATCATCGCCGAGGATCTCGGCGTGCTGACCGATCGCGCCGCGGCTCTGCGAGATCTGTTCGGCCTGCCGGGCATGCGCGTCCTTCAGTTCGCGTTCGACGACGACAACCCGGGCGCCATCCACCGCCCAAGCAATCACCCGGTCAACTGCGTCGCGTACACCGGCACGCACGACAACAACACGACTCGGGGCTGGGCCGAGGAACTTTTGCTCACGCCCGCCGGCCGGGCCGTGCTAGCACGCGCGTGCGCGTATTTGAATGTTACAGAGGCGCAGCTCCCCGCGGCGATGCTCCGGGCGGCGCTCGAATCCCCCGCGCGCACCGCGATCATCCCCGTGCAGGACATCCTCGATCTCGGCGCCGAGGCGCGCATGAACACGCCGGGCGAAGCCCGCGGCATGTGGCGCTGGCGTGTCGATTCGTTCGACGTGATCGACCGCGCCGCGGAAGCGTTCCGAGCGCGCGTCGAGCACGCCGGCCGCGCGGGGGAATGGTGAACTCGGAGGGCGATTGTGACGCGCGGGTCGGGACTCGGCTCGGGCCGAGGTGTGTCATCACTCACCGAGCCGCGCACGGGCGGGACGCCCGTCCCACTGGTTAAATCATGCACGGGCGGGACGCCCGTGCCACTGGTTAATATGGTTTGGATCAGCCCCAGTTTGAGAGCAGGATGAGGAGGTCTACGCCGTTGACGACACCGTCGTTGTTAAGATCGGTTCGGCCGCAGTCGGCGGCGCCCCAGTCTGAGAGCATGATGAGGAGGTCCAGGCCGTTGACGGTTCCGTCGAGGTTGATGTCGGCGGGCGCTGCGGTGCTGACGACCTTGCGGACGGTTCCCGAGAAGAAGTTGAACACATAGAGTTCGCCGGCGGCGTCGCGTCCGAAGGCGGAGATGTTGCCGCCGCCGATCTGGCCGGTGTGGTCGATGGTGTCAGTGACGGTCGCTTCGCCGTTCTGGTCGAGGGTCAGGCCGAGGGACCAGACTCTGCCGGTGACGAAATCGCCGAAGACGTATCGACCGCGGAGTGTGGGGATGGCGCTTCCGCGGTAGACGTAGCCGCCGGTGATGGATTGCGCGATGGGCTGGTTGACGACATGGATCGGCGGGGTGAGCGTTGGGTCGTTGCCGTTGCAGCCGACGTCGTTGGTGAGGATGAGATTGCCTTCGACGCAGTCCCAGCCGTAGTTCCTCCCGGCCTCGGCGCCGAAGGGTTCGTAGTTGATCTCTTCGCGTGCGTCCTGTCCGACGTCGCCGGCGGTGAAGGCGCGGGCGCCGCAGGGGCCGGTGTCGAAACTGAACTTCCACGGGTTGCGCCAGCCGTAGGACCAGATGAGGTCGTCTCCGGCGACGCCGACGAATGCGTTGTCCGCGGGGGTCTGGAAGCCGGGCCGTGTCGAGACGTCGATGCGGAGGATTTTTCCGAGTCGGCTGTTGATGTTCTGGGCGTTTTCGAAGGGATCGTTGGCGAGTCCGCCGTCGCCGGAGGATATATATAGCATGCCGTCGGGGCCGAACTCGATGTTCCCGCCGTTGTGATTGGCGAAGGGTTGGGCGATTGTGAAGAGGACTTCGCGAGTGGTGGTGTCTGCGGTGAAGGGGTCGCCGGGCATGTGGCGGTAGCGGACGATGTTGGTTGCGCCGGCGGGTCCGGTGTGGTTTACGTAGAAGCAGTCGTTGCACGAGCCGCCGGCGGGATCGCCGTAGTTCGGGGGGAACGCGAGTCCGAGCAGGCCGCGTTCGCCGGAGGAATCGACGATTACGGATGTAAGGTTAATAAAGTCGGCGCCGAGGGTTCCGTTCTGGACGAGGCGTGCGAGGCCGCCCTGTTCGAGGATCAGTTGCGACCCGGCGTCGTTGGGGAACTGCACCATCGCGAGCGGGCGCGACAGGCCCGAGAGGAACGGCGTGGTGGTGAGGGGCGCGACCTGGGCGGCGGCGGTCAGCGGGAACAGGCAGGCGCCCAGCGCGAGCGCTGAAGTCTGGTGTCGCATGATTCGGTTGGTCTCCTCTGGGCGCCGAGCCGTCGGCGGTCGTGGTGGTTTGAATGGTCAAGATTAGCGTCGGGATCGGCGGGAACGAAGAGAAACTCTGGAAAATCACTGACTCGTGGCTCGACAACGGCGCGTCCGCCGCCGACAATCACGGATGCGTACAGGTTGTGTGAGGAACCCTTTTCGGGAATCGGGGCGCACGCCGTGAGACATAAGGCTGATCGACCCGTTCGCGGGAATCGTGAGGGAGCGGGGCCGGCGCCGCGGGAGCCGATCTCGTTGCCGGTGCTGGGCGGTGGTGGTGATCGCGGTGGTCCGAGAACGATCAGGAAGTCGAAGAACGGTCGTCGTCGGGCGGCGGTGTTGATCGGCGTTCATGTTTTGTTCATTGCGCACCTGGCGCACTGGAAGATCGCCGGCCGGACGATCTCGCCGGTGGAGCCGAGCGAGGCGATGTACTCGCTCGAGCAGGGGATGATCAACGCGGGGCTGATTTTTTTCGCGTTGGCGCTGCTGGCGACGCTGGTGTTCGGGCGGTTTATGTGCGGCTGGCTGTGCCACATGGTTGCGATGCAGGATCTGTGCGGCTGGATGATGAAGAAGATCGGCGTGCGGCCGAAGCCGTTCCGTTCGAGGCTGCTTGTTTATGTGCCGCTGCTGCTGGGGCTTTATATGTTTGTGTGGCCGAGTTTCAGGCGTCTGGCGCTGGCGCCGACACTTGAGCGGATGGGCTGGGACGCGGCGCTGGCGGTGATCGGCGTCCCGGCGGAGTTCCCGGGGTTCTCGAATCATCTTGTGACTGAGGGGTTCTGGGACACGTTCGCGCCCTGGCCGGTGGCGATCCCGTTCCTGCTGATCTGCGGCTTCGCGACGGTGTATTTCCTGGGCGCGAAGGGCTTCTGCACGTACGGGTGCCCGTACGGCGGGCTGTTCGCGCCCGTCGAGCAGCTCGCGCCCGGGCGCATCATTGTAGATCCCGACAAGTGCCATCAGTGCGGGCATTGCACCGCGGTGTGCACCTCGAACGTGCGCGTGCACGACGAGGTGCGCGAGTTCGGCATGGTCGTCAATCCCGGATGCATGAAGTGCATGGACTGCGTGAGCGTGTGCCCGAACGACGCGCTGTCGTTCGGGTTCGCCAAGCCCGCTGTCGTCAAGGGAGCGGCGAAACATGCGCCGATCCGACGGAAATACGACATGTCCTGGGGCGAGGAGGTCGCGATCGCGGCGTCGTTCGCGCTCGCGTTCGTCGCGTGGCGCGGTGTGTACGGCGTCGTGCCGATGCTCATGGCGGTGGGCATGGCGGGATGCCTGGCGTTCGTTTGGTGGAAGGCGTGGCGCGTGCTGCGCAGCCGGGATGTGCGGATCATCGGGGCGCAACTAAAACGCGCGGGGCGGATACGGCGAGGGGGCGGCGTGTTCCTGTTCGCCGCGGTCGTAGCGGCGGGGCTGACGGCGCACTCATTGGTGCTGAGAATCGAAAGGTGGCGCGGCGACGCGATCGACGGCGCCGTCACGGTTACAAAGGCGGCGGCGATCGCGCAAACGCCCGGCGGGATCAGCGAGGAAATGCGCTCGCTCGCCGAGCGCGGGCTGAAGCACTACCGACGCGCGTTCGGCGTCGGGTCGGGCGGGTGGGGGATCGCGGATCAGCCCGAGGCGCTGGCGCGGGCGGCGTGGCTGCACACGGTCCGCGGCGAACGCGATGAAGCGATCAAACTTCTCAAACGTCTCGATGATCGCATCGGCTACGCCGACGTTCGCGCGGTGGATACGGCGCAGTTGCTGGCGTTCGCGGGGCGCGAGGCGGAGGCGGTCGCGCATCTTGAGAATGTCCTGGACTCGAAGCCGCGGTTCGCGGCGACAAGGGAGTTGCTCGTCGCGGCGCTGCTGAGCCGGGGTGATGTTGACGGGGCGATAGGGGTGCGACGCGGCGCGGTCGATGAAAAAGATTGGAACAAGCCGAGGCAGGCGGCGGCGCGGGCGTCGCTGGCGTCGCTATTGATGCAGGCGGGCCGGATCGAGGAAGGGGCGGGGGAACTCGCGGTCGCGGTGGAACTGGCGCCTACGAATGCGACGTATCGGAACGATTTTTCTGTTGCGTTGTTTTTGTCGGGCCGGCAGGGCGAAGCAGTTGAGCAGATGCGCCGGGCGGCGTACCTCGACCCCGCGAACCCGCAGCGGTGGGACTTCCTCGCCCGGATGCTCGAGCAGATCGGGCGGACCGAAGAAGCGGCGGCGGCGCGGGCCGAGGGCGCCCGGCGCGTCGGCGATCAGCAGGACTGACGCGGCGCGTGGTACCGTGCGCGGATGCAGGCGGAGATCGTGGTGCTGTGCCCATTGGAGATCGAGCGTCGGGCGGCGAGCGCAGCGGCGGCGGGGCGGGCGCGAGTTGTGAGGACCGGGCCGGGCGCCTCGGCGGTCGCGCGGGCTGTCGAAGCTGTGGACTTCAGGTCGATCCGGCTGGTTGTGCTGTTCGGAGTCGCGGGCGGGCTTGAGGAGACGCCGGGGGCGGTGGTCGCGGCGGAGGTCATCGACGGTGCTACGGGCGAACGGTGGACGCCGCCGGCTGGGGATTACGGCGGCGTGGTTGTCGTCGGTGTCGCAGCGCCGATCGGGACGGTCGAGGGTAAACGGGCGCTCGCGGCGCGGACCGGAGCGGCGATTGTTGATTGTGAATCGCATGGGTTCGCCCGCGCGTGTTCGGAGCGGGGCGTGCGATGGATGATCGTTCGAGGCGTCAGCGACGGGCCGGGCGACACGCTGCCGGCGTGCGCGGCGGCGTGGGTGCGCGATGACGGAAGAACCGATGCGAGGAGGGTTGCGGCGGATCTGCTCAGACGACCCGCGTTGATCATGCCGGTCGCGCGGCTGGGGCGCGCGACACGCGCGGCGATCGCGGCGGCGGGCGATCGGCTGGACCGGATTATTGAGGAAGAGTCGCGTAGGATCGGCGCGTCGTGAGTGAGGGGAAACATCAGATCGTGCCGCCGCGCTGGTCGATCGAGCCGGCGTTGCCCGCGACGGTCGGGACGGTGGTGGTGTTCGGCGGCGCGTTCGACCCGCCGCACTTCGGGCATGTGGAGCCGGCGCTGGCGGCGCGGGACGCGATCGAGGCGGGCTGGATCGTGTACGTGCCGGCGGCGCGATCGCCGATGAAGGATTCCGGGCCGACGGCGAGCGGGAAGGACCGTATCGAGATGCTGCGGCGGGCGCTGGCGGGGCGCGAGCGGTGGAGTGTGACTGATGTTGAGATCGAGCGCGGGGGCGTTAGTTACACACTCGACACGCTGCGCTCGCTGCGGGCGGCGCTGCCCGGCGGGACTGGGATGAGGCTGTTGATCGGGGCGGATCAGGCGGCGTCTTTTCATGCGTGGCGAGAGCCGGGGATGGTGATTGGGTCGGCGGAGCCGGTGGTGATGCTGCGCGAGCCGGACGAGTCGGCGGGGGCGCTGCTGGAACGGATGGCGCCGCATTGGTCGGGGGCTGAACTCGAGCGATGGCGCGGACGGATCGTCCCGACGCCGATGCGGCGTGTGAGTTCGACCGCGGTGCGCGCGGCGCTCGCGGGGGGAGATGATGCGGCGGCGGCGCGACTGATCCCCGCTGATGTGCTGAGTTATATCCGCGAGCGCGGGCTGTACCGCTGAGCGAGTTGCGCGATTCAGCGATCGAAGGGCGCGAGCATCAGCGGGCCGGAGATAATGGTGTCCATCCGGAGATCGGGGAAGGATTGATAAAGTTCTTCCCGGGTCAGGCGCTCGGCGAGCATCGCGCCGGCGCGGTCGAGGACGGTGTAGCGCGGGCCTTCGGGGGTTGCGACGAGGTTGACGAGGAGTTGCCGGCCTTCGAGCACGCCCATCGAAGCGGCGGGCGTCGCGGCGTGGGCGGAGTCGAGCGCGGGCGGGGTTTCGGGGGCGGACGCGCGGGACTGGCCGGGGTCGACGCGGCTGGTGATCCAGAGGAAGCCGAGCGCGACGGCGAGGGCCGACCCGACGCGGACGAGGATCGGCCGGGCGTCGCGGAGCGACGGTCGGGGAGCATCGACAGGGCGGGGCATCTTCATGCCGACTCCATCGGCTGAATCGAAGGCCGGCTTGGGCCGGGCCGGGGCGATCGGCTCGATTGTAGCGTGTTTTTCGGACGGGGCATGATGGTTGGGCGGAACTGGGGCGGCAGGGCGTCGGCTTCGCGCGGCCTGGTGATGATCTGATCTGGTGAGTGTCGCTTGCGGGCGTCGATCTCTGTTGCGATGTCGGCCATGCGGCTCCTTTCCGTCGGAGACCCGGCCGTGAACCGGCGGGCCGGGGAGCCACACTGAGGGGCAAGTCCGCGCAGAGATCAAGGCCGCTGTCGGATGATTCCGGGGGCGTTCTGTGGGCCGAAATTGCAGGCGGAATCCGCGATGACTCGCCCATTCGCGCCGGCAGGATGACCCGGACGGCGCCACGCGCCAGGATGTTGGCGATCTCCGCGCGACGCTCGGCGGTCTCATAGTTTCGGGGTTGCGCGTGGTATCCACGAGGGGCTCCGGAGCGCGGCATGCTCAACACGAGCCGCTGCTTCGGGTTTCCTATGCCGCCGGTTATCGCTGTGCGCGGTGTCCTCACCGACAGCGCGAAGGATTCGATGACGGTTGCAGCCGGGTCGCGGTCGCGACCTATTCTTCTCGCACAATGAACAGATACAGCGCGTGCATCTACTGCGGCGGCGAATTCGATCCGGCTGTCGGCGAGGGCGATCATGTGCTCCCACGGGGGTTCGGTGACTTCGACGGAGCGATCACATTTCGCGGCGCCTGCTCTTGCTGCAACATCAAACTGAGTCCACTCGAGGAGGAACTCTTGAGGACCGCGCCGGAAGCCGTGCTGCGCAGATTCGCGGGAGCTGCGAAAAGCCGGCGGGGCGAGCCAGTCGGCTGGCAGGGCGCGTCAGGCATCCCAGCTCCACGCTTCGCCATCAAGCATGCCGACCATGACGAGCTGATCGAGGCCGATCCGTCTACCGGAGGGCAGGCGCGTCCGGTGGATCACCTCTCGGTCGTGCTCAAGGACGGACGGAATGTCCACATTCGCCTCGTACCCTTGATGTCTGCCGACGCACTGCGCCGCAAACTTCAGGAGCAGGAGATCGCCGACGCCGACATAGCGCACATCTGCTGGCATGCCAACGAGGGGAACGCCGATGCCTTCGCCGCACTGTTGAAGGAGGTTTGGCCTTCGCATCGCCACGAAGAACGCCCGGCCACGGAGGCGGGCGTGCATCGTGTGCCGGTACGGATCGAATGCCGATTCACCGTCCGGTACTACCGCGCGATCGCGAAGATCGCGTTCCACTACTTCCTCGCGAACTCACGCTGCGGTTTCACGGGACATGAGGAGTGCTTCCAGCCAATCCGGTCATTCATCATGGATGGTGGGGAGCACGAGCCTTTCTTCGAGCATCAGCAGCCGACCATCATGATGCCCGTGGGGAAGCGCCCAGACGGAACGGCACGGCTTCCCACTCGCTGGATGCACCTGCTGTGCTGCATCGAGTCGCTCCAATCGGTGGTTGTCGGCGTTTACACCTTGTTCGGACCCGAGCGGCCGCCGTCCCCGCATTTCGTCACGGTGCTTCACCGTCCGGGGAGCATCGTCGTCCCAGAGCATCAGTACGGCCACGCTTTCATCTATGGGAACTCGGAACTGGGAGATGATCGAGATGCCTTCGTCGAACCCGTTCAGATGGGTCTGATCGGATGACCCGGCACAGCCTGGAGTTACGAACACCGTTGCTCCCGCTCCGCGATGCTGACCACCCCGGTTGGCCGCGCCGTGCCGAGACTACCACCTGATAACCCCGGCGGGTGGTGAAGAGAGACCGCGAGAGACTTCGCCCCGGAATCGCCCTCGTAGGCTCGGCTGACGAACCCCGCCGGTTATGCCCAGCAGTGGATCAGAGACGCGACCCGCGCGGACGCCGCGGCGTTGGCGCCCCCGAAACCCTCGCCAGAACTCCGCAGGCGGGGCGCCGGCGCGCGAAAACGCCGCCGAGGTCTCTCGGCGGCGTCTTGCGTGAACCGTGGGGCCGGCGGCGTTTGCAACCGGCGGCGAAATAGTGCTGGCACAACGGTGTTCTAGGCGGGCGCCCGCCGCTTACAGCAGAGACCTAGATGCAATTGCGACACCTCGCCGTGCGCCCGATCGCGGCGGTCTGCGGTTCGCAACCAAAACGAGGGGTCATGATCGCGATCAGCCCCGGCAGGGGAATAAGAAGCCTGCGACTGCGACGTGGGCTGCGACGACCGAACGGCGCGTCAACTCTCCGCCTTATTGACGGGAAAATACACTCATAGGGCCGGAGCAGGATCGAAACCGCTCCACCCCGAACGTATTCCTAACAAACACCCATTTCACGGCACTCAGAAAGGAGAACATTCGCCGCGGCGGACCTTGAGCCGCTTTCGAACGACACAAAATGGGGTGAATTTCATGAAAAACCCTTGAACATGGATCCGCTGTTCGCTATTTTGCGGACTAATGCACCACAACATGCCTACACGATCATGACAACTCGTCATGCGCTTCGGCGGCATCGACGAATCGGCCCGGACATGCACTGATCTACTCACGCGGCCGCACACGCGCCCGTCGTCGCTTCCGAACGAACGCTCCACACCACGTGAGGAGCATGAGGGGTATGGCTATGCGCAGCAGGCATCAACACCGTCTCAGTCCCCGCTTCTCCAGTGTGGCGCTCGGCGCCGCATTGCTCGGCCTCGCCACCGTAGACGCCGACGCAGGAATCCTGCTCGACTACCCGACCTACGGCGTAGTCATCGATTGCGAGAACGGGATCACTTCGCTCAGCGCTGTTCTCAACGACGGCGGCGAACTTATTCTGGAAGATCCGATTCAGTTAGGATCAAATTGCAGCGGGGGCGGTGACTCGTACGACCCGCAGCCTGAGCCGGCGCCCAAAGCTGACACCGCGTATCCCGGAGGCAACCGATGCCCCGCGGAGGCGTTAGCCACTGCAAACACCGTCACGCTCCGGTACGGCAACAAGTTCGAATCGGTAGACGATCTCCGCATCCGCATCCCGGGCAGAGATTTCGTGGTGACCAGGCGATATTCCAGCGATATAACATATTTAAACGGCATCGACCGCACCGCTCTCGGTAGCGCCTGGGCGCTGTCGAATTTCGGCTGGGTGAAGTACCGATTCAATGAGTTCAATGCCCTCGCAAGAGTGGATTACGTGCACGGCGGCGATTCACGGATGATCTTCGATCGCGAAGGCTCCACCGATTTCTTCAACGGGCCACCCAACACGACTATCCGCGGCCGTAAATTCAGGGGAGGCGATTATGTCACTGAATTCTCGTTGATCGAGCCGGGCGCCTGGGTAAGAGAGTTTCATGCCCCTGGAACAGATCTTCTATTTTATCCAATGATTGGCTTGATCAAATCTGAAGTCGATGAGTTCGGAAACAAGATCATTTACAATTGGGCGGTCGCGCACGGCAGGCCGGTGCTAAACTACATGAGCATCCGCGGCCCGCAGACTGTGCCGGGCGACCCCTCGAGCAGGACAGAGTACGCCGTGCTGAAGTATGCCTGGCATGGCGGCAGAATCACGTCGATCCAGGTGCTCCGCCCGAGACTCGACGCCGGCGGAGCGTTCGAGTACGTCTGGACCCAGGAAGTCAGATACACGTACAGCGTGGAGGACGTCAACCCCGAAGTCGGCGCCGGCAATCTTATCCAGGTGGAATATCTCGAAGCGACCGACGACACCACCGAAGCCGTGCTGCCGAGCGACGGCGCCACTCTGGCGCTCACCAGAACGATCATGGCTCCTGAAGAACAGACCCTGCCGCCTGCTGGCGTGGTCCCAACGCCGACAGAAAATGTCAGAAGCCGATTCATGCAGTACCGGTACCACACCGGCGGACGCCTGAAAATGGTGTTCGAACAGCGGCAACTCGAGCACTATCAAGCGCTGACCGGAAAATCCCCGTCTAAGTTGCTCGTGATGGCGGACGATGACAGGGTGTTCCCCGATCCATCGACCACAGTTACAGTCCAGGACTTCGCATCCAAACGTATTGAATACTACACCTCCGACGATCCCGCCAACGGCGCGGTCCTCGGCAAGGTCAAAACGCAGTACCTCCAGACCGAGTGCGGCTGCGCCGCGACTTCGAGCCAAGGCAAGAAGATCACCTACAAATATTATGATGAGGGCGCCGCTTGGCCGGCTGAGCCAGTCGCGGGAGCCGACAGCGACATCACTCGCACCGTCGAACTGAAAGAAGAGCGTTTGGACGGAACCGAGTATGTGCCCTACCGGACTATCTGGTACGACATGATAGAGATCCAGACCACGACCCCGGGCGGATCGACAGTGCCGGAACTATTCACACGCTACATTGCAACCAGAGACGATTACCAGGGCGGTTCCGGCCGAATTTGGGTCGAGGCATTCGATTATTTCGAAAACACCGTTCACGCCTCAGCCCAGGCTTCGGATCAGGGCAACCAGTCGCAACGACGCAAGAAATACTATCCGTCCGCTATTTCCTACACACGCTCCAGCGGCGCCGTGCGCCCGGTCGTCAGCATCAACCAGAACGGGCTCGTCGAACTGTACACCTATTACACTCCCAATGATGCCGGCGCGTTGCAATGCATCGGAAATGATCTACCTGCCTCGAGGCTCCGTTCGATCTCCGTCGCGAACGGGGCAGCAGCCGGTGAGTTCGGCTCGGCGCCCGATCTTAATGACGCCGATGCGGAGTTTTCACTGGTGCAGTTTTTCAATTATTACTGCGGCACGCGAAACGACCAGCCCAAAGAAATTCAGCGCCACCGCGTCGAAGGTTTATCCCCACTCGATCTGTCCATAGCGACAGTGCCAGTCGACGATGTTGAGCTGACTACGTTTGAGTACTCATTCCAGACTATTCCCGGCGCCCCGATCGGCACACCCGAAGCCGTGCGGACTCGAACCATACAAGTCGAATCCGAGCTCGAACGCGAAAACGGCCCCTCGTCCGCGCAGACTTATGACACTATCGAGCATTACAACCCTGACGGCACGATCACCGCGATCGACCGCGCCGACGGAACTCGCGTCGAGTACGAGTACGATCCGCAGCACGGCGAGCCGGTGCGAATCACCGAGATCCCGCGCACCGGCTCGACGATCGAGCCGCTGGTCACCAGCATGGGCTACGACCTGCTAGGCCGCCTGACTCGCATCCGCCAACCCAACGGCGCGATCACGAACATCAGGCGTGAGTTGCGGTCACATCCCGACGATATCCCCGCTGGTGTTCTTCGCTACGTCGAAGCGATGCTGCCATCTGAGACAGGCGATCCTGATGGGGCGCCCTACGCCGGCCCGATCGAGTTCATGTTCTACGACGCCGCTGACGACACCATCGGAACGCTCGCGTACGAAGCGGTGCAGATCAACCGCACATCCGACGGCGATCTCGGACCCGCTATCGCGGGCGGCAAGCCGTATCTGAAAAGTCCCAGCGCTCTGGCAACGACTTACATCGAACGCGATATCGCCGGGCTGGCGGTCCGTGAACGTGTCTATTACGATGCGAACGATTCTCAGGCATACTATGAATCGAGTTATGAATACGACGCGCTCGGGAGGGTGATCGAATCAACCAACGGCGTCGGCACTGCTATTTCGTACACCTACGACGTGCTCGATCGAGTGATACAGGAGAACGTCGGCGCCGGCGGCGTCGGTCCCTTCAAAGTTGCAGACTATTACTATGACGGCGAAGCCGATCCCTTCACACATGGCGTAGGCGACGGAAACCTCACCGCGGTGATACAGTACGAAAATTTCAGCGGCGAAACAATAATTACTCGCGAAACGGTTCACGGGTACGACTACAGAAACAGACGTATATTCACACATAACCCTACCGCTCCGCACGAGATTACCGAATACGACAATCTCGACAGGCCGGTGAAACGCGCCCTGCACAGCGGCGCCGTGGTCGCCGATGTGGCCGCCGGCGCCGGGAACATCGACATCGAAGACAGCGACCGCGGCATGTACGAGGAGTACGAGTACAGCCAGCGCGGGCTGATGTTCCGACGAGCCCGCGCCTTCGACGCCTCCGCATCGGCGAGCCAGCGTGAGTTCCTCGAATGGAACACCTGGTACGACGAGGTCGGACGGCCCGTCGCGCAATGGGGTCCGAACGGTCCCGCTACGAAAACCGTCTACGACGCGCTCGGACGCCCTGTCCGCATGTACACCACGGACCGTGGCGGCGACGCCGCGCCCGGCGCCCCGGGAAACTACGCCGACGCGATTTCCCTCGCGAACGACGTAGTTCTCGAACAAACCGAGTACCGATATGTCGACGCCCCAACGGGCGGTCAGGCGCACGCTGCGGGCGAGGTCGATCTCGTGGTCAGCCGATACCGCGCTCACGACGCAGTTCATCTCGGCGATCTCGCCGGAGCCGTCCCCGCGGACGCGGTCCCGACCTTCACTGCGTTCTATTACGACCTCGCCGGGCGTCAGGTCCGCGCCGTGGAGTTCGGCACGAACAGCGCCGACGACATCTTCGCCGCAAGTATGTCGCAGCCGACCGTTGTGAATCAGGCGGCACGGCCGGAGCCGGATCCGAATCCGGAAGTTAAATACCCGCTGATCTCTAAAACAGTCTTCGGCGTGCGCGGCCTGGTCGAGAAATCCGTCTCGCCCGACGGCGACGTGACGAAGTATGTCTACGACGATCTCGACAGGCAGGTCGCGGTCGTCGAAAACTACGACAACGCCAACATTATCCGCAACTCGCTCGCGCCCGGCGGCTGGGTGCTCGTCGACGGCGACGCTACCCAGCAAAACCAGGACCAGGACCGCACAACAATCTTCGGCTATGACGGCATCGACAACCTCACTCATCGTATCGCGGCGTTCCGCGGCCAGTACAACATCGAGTACCAGATCACCGAGTACATCTACGGCGTGACCCCGGCCGACACCGTCGGCTCCGGAACCGGCCTCACCGCCTACGCCGACATCGCGTCGAACGACCTTCTCCGCGCCGTCATCTACCCCGACGAGATCGACGACCCTTCGCCCAAGCCCGTCTCCTACGTCTACAACCTCCTCGGCGAGGTCACCGGCATGCAGGACCAGAACGGCACGGTTCACAAATACACCCGCGACGAACTCGGCCGCGTGATTTGGGATGAGGCCGCCGTCCCCGACGGTTCATCGATCGACATCACTACTTCCAAAATCATAATTTCATATGACAACATGGGCCGGCGGGATATTGTCCGCTCGTTCAGTTCCACCCAAATTCTCAACGCCGTCCAGTTCTCCTACAACGACCTCTGGCAGGTCACCAGCGTCCGCCAGAACCCGATCGGCGATCTCGACGCCTCCCCCAATACCGCATCCATCGACTACGCCTACGCACAGGCCGCCCCCGCCGCCGGCAACTACTCTCGCCTCCAGACCCACCTCTACCCCTCCGACCCCCCCGCCGGCATGCGCACCGCGCTCTCCTTCTCCTACGCCCCGGGCGCCGACGACCGCATCTCCCGCTTCACCGGCCTCTCCTGGACCGGCTACGCCCTCACCGCCCACTCCGCCGACTACGCTTACGTCGGCATGGACATGCTCGCCACCAAGACCTACTCCGCCCCCGGCCTCGTCCTCGACCGCCACCGCCCACGTTCCGGCCACACCGCCGGGACCGACGACCCCATCCCCGGCGCATACCACGGCTACGACCGCTTCGGCCGCATCCGCACACAGATGTGGTACACCCCCGACGCCGGCGGCGTCTTCAACGACGCTGCCCGCCCCGCTCTCGTCGAACTCGCCTATTCCTATGACAAGGACCACAACGTCACCGGCCGCCACGACGTCCGCGCCGGCCGATCCGTCAACCCACTGACCCCCGGCGACACCTTCGCCTACGACGGCCTCGACCGGCTCACCGGCCGGCTCGGCTCCGTCGCCGAGTCGTGGTCGCTCGACGCCCTCGGCAACTGGCGCGGCCACGCCCGCGGCTCCGCCACCGAGGAACGCTCCTTCAACAAGGCAAATGAACTCGAATCGAGGACGTTCCCGGGCGACCCCGAGCCTGTCGCTCCTGCACTCCTGCACGGCTACGACGCCGCGGGCAACCGCGTCCGCCGCGACGCCGAGGCCGCGTCGGGCGGCGTGGACAACTGGCTCTACACCTACGACGCATGGAACCGGCTGGTCCGCGCGTCGTTCGCGCCCGACGGCGACACCGCGAACGCCGTCGTTCGTGCAGAGTACACCTACAACGGCCTGCACCAGCGGGCGACACGACGGGCCGCGGCGAACCTTCAATACAGTCTGGACGCGCCGCCCAGGCCGGGCGCCGACGACGAGCCGGGCTGGAACTCGCTCGGCAACTTATATTACTACGACTCCGCCTGGCGGCTCTGCGAGGAGCGGTCGG
>JBDIVU010000005.1:0-256830 GCA_039794205.1 Phycisphaeraceae bacterium | reverse complement strand
CGTGCGGGCAGCGCGACGCCGCTCGGGCTCTCTGCGCCCGCCCCCGCTCCGGCCCCTGCCTGCACGGTGGAGAAAGTACACTTGGCTGCTCTCACTCAGACTGGTGCATGAATCCCAGGCAGGTCAAGCCGATGACGTTCTATCGTGATATAGTGTGGATACTATTGTATCTTGCTGTCGCGCCGTGGATACTCTATGTCACAGCGCCGGTCTCGGAGTCTTCAGTAAGTTCTGATGGCTCTGCGAGAAAGCGCACAGGCAATGAGTATCTCGGTGGCTTGGCTGTATTGTGGTTATTCGTAGTGCCAGCCGCCCTTGGCATAACATCTATGGGTGACATATTAGATTCGTTCCCAGTATTTGTTGCAGTGTTATTGATTCTGTGGGCGTCGTATCACTAATCTGCCGGCGGCAAGCGGAGCATTGCATGCGTTGTGAAGGCAGGCAGGTCAGCGGGGGTGCAGTATCGTATTCAACTTTTGAGAAAGGGAGTTCCATTGCGTTTTTCAGCATTGATGTGTCGAATCCGAGCACGACACCTTTGTGCATCGCTGAGTAGTGAGACCACATCAGATTTGAAGAGTCGACTTCAGAGAAACAGCATAGTTTCCAAGGGGCCAGAATATAACAATCTGAATCTGGAACACCGCGGGCTGCCTTGAGCATGTCGTCGGCCAATCGTTTTATATACAATAATCGCTCGTCGCGGCTCCTTGACTTCAGTATTTCATGATGAGCGGCATGCGCTCTTTGAATACATTCGGTAGTCCCTTTCGGGCAGTCGCCCGGGTTGTCGATCGCGCGGGTGAGATTCTCGTACAGCAATCGACGATTGCAATCCTCATACAGTTCCCAGCATATGTCCCATCGGCAGTCAAAGGGGTCGTTGTACTCCAGTGGAGAGCTGAACTTTAACTTATTTGATTCGAGGAGTTCTGTCGCAGCATCGATAGTGGTGTATTTATAGAGCCTGTGCGGCGGCTGCGCCTCAGGCGGCCGGGAGTATCTGTCTTCGTTCCGATCAGTGTCATGCAACTCTGGCCCCTTGTGAACGCGGCTGAAATACAGCAGTTCCATCGCGAAGACGGTTACGTGTGGTCAATCTGGGCTCGCGAGGCTGGGCTCCTCACGATTCTTCGCAGCGACCTCACCCCGGCTCGGTCATGCTCAGCGGGTTGAGCAGGCGGTCGAGGTCGGCGGGTGGGAGGGCTTTTTCCTCGATCGCCACGGCTCGGACGGTTTTGCCTTCTTTATATGCCTTTTTCGCCAGGGCGGCGGCGTTGTCGTAGCCGATGACGGGGGCCAGGCTCGTGCACATCGCCAGGCTTTGCTCGATGAGTTCGGCGCAGCGGGCTTCGTCGGGTTCCAGGCCGACGAGGAGGTTGTCGGTGAAGACTTCGCAGCCGCGGGCCAGGAGTGTGACGGATTCCTGGAGGGCGTCGGCCATCATGGGCATTGCGACGTTGAGGTCGAGGATGGAGCCGACGCCGCCGAGCCCGCCGGTGGTGATGGCGGCGTCGTTGCCGATGACCCGGCAGGCGAGCATGATTACGGCTTCGCAGATGACGGGGTTGACCTTGCCGGGCATGATTGAGGAGCCGGGCTGGACAGCGGGGAGGCGTAGTTCGCCGATCCCGCAGCGCGGGCCGCAACCCATGAGGCGGATGTCGCCGGCGATTTTGGTGAGGCTGACGGCGAGTGCTTTGAGGGCGCCGGCGGCTTCGACGACGGCGTCCTTGGCGTGCTGGGCCTCGAAATGGTTGGAGGCTTCGCGGAAGGCGAACTCGCCGGTGAGGTTGAACTGGTTGTTGAGATCGTCGGCGACGCGGGCGGCGAACTCCGGGTGTGTGTTGATGCCGGTGCCGACGGCGGTCCCGCCGAGGGCGAGTTCGCACAGCGCGTCGAGCGCGTTGCGCAGCCTGCGGTCGGATTGGCGCATCTGGGCTGCGTACCCGCTGAACTCCTGGCCGAGACGGATCGGCGTGGCGTCCTGGAGGTGGGTACGGCCGATCTTGACGATGCGGTCCCACGCGGAGGCGTGCTCGTCGAGTTTCGCTGTCATGCGCGCGACTGCGGGGAGAAGGTCGCTTAGGATCGACGTGACGGCGGCGACGTGCATCGCGGTCGGGAAGGTGTCGTTCGAGGATTGACCCATGTTTACATGGTCGTTGGGATGGACCCCGCCAGCGGCGAGATAGTCGGCGTCCTTGGATGAGCCGATCGGGGCGCCTCGATCGAGACAGACGAGGTTGGCGATGACCTCGTTGACGTTCATGTTGGTGCTGGTGCCGGAGCCGGTCTGGTAGACATCGACGGGGAAGTGGCGTGCCCAGCCGCCGAGGTCGGGCAGGCCCGCGGCGATGCGGTCGCAGGCGCGTTCGATCGCTGCGGCGCGGCCGGCGTCGAGGCGGTCGAGATCGCGATTGACGCGGGCGGAGGCCTGCTTGATCGCGGCGAAGGCGCGGACGATCTCGAAGGGGACGGGCCGGCCCGAGATCGGGAAGTTCAGGACGGCGCGCTGCGTCGAGGCGCCGAAAAGGGCGTCCGCGGGGACGGGCATCTCGCCCATCGAGTCACGCTCGGTGCGGGTCGGGGTTTCAGTCGGCATGGCGGCCTCGGGTTCGGGGATGTGTGTGCGGACCTTCAGCATACCCGCGAGCGCGACGGAGATGATCCGGGACGCGCAGTGGGACGGGTGTCTCGGTGTTGTTCACGCGGAAACCCTGACCTTCGCTGCGCTCAGGACAGGCGTCTGTTGCGGCGCGCTGGTAGAGGCTCAGAATCGCACAAGAAGTGTTATTCGCCCGCGCGTTGGAACAGGCCGCCGGCGTCGTGTGGTTTGGCGCGTTGGACGGTGCGGTCCCCGGCGGCGTCGAGGGCGCCGGCGGGCAGTTGCACCCCGGCGGGCTGTCGCGGCGAGCCGCCGGTCAGCAGTGTCTCGATTGTGACGATCTGCACGCGCGGGACCGCTACGCCGCGGGACTCGTACATGCCGGCGGCGGCGGCCTCTTTGACCATCGGCGCGGTCGGCTCGGCGAGCGTGATAAAAAGCCCGACGGCGGCCTGCTCGCGTTCGATCGTCCCGCGGAAGTCGCGGACGTCTCCCGCGCCGACGCGGCCGCCTTTGACCTGCACGAGGATCGCCTTGGGGCCGGCTTTGTCGTCGGCGAAGTAGCGCACGCCGTCGATCCCGCGGTCGGCGCCTTTCTTGCCTTTCTTCGATCCCGCGGCCGCCCCGGCGGGCCGAGCGCCGACCAGCCCGCACGCCCAGAACTGGAACTGATAGGCGTCCTCCTCGAAGAGCGCCCGCGCACCGGTGAGGTCCACCGGTTCGCCTACAACGTCGTAGACCGCGGGCGGGTCGAAACGCGCGATCCGCGCTTTTATAAGGTTCACCGCGAGGTGGGTGATGTCGATCCCCAGCCAGACGCGTGGCGGCTCGCCGGGGTTCTCGCGGTTGAGGGTCTCCACGGCGTCGATGGTGGTGCCGCAGCCGCAGAACGGATCGAGCACGACGTCGCCGGGGTTCGAGGAGGCGGTGACGATGCGTTTGAGGAGCTCGAGGGGTTTTTGCGTGGGGTAGCCGAGGCGCTCGGCGGCATGTGCTTGGATAGGTCGAATGTCATCCCAGATTGTGTCTACAGGATGGCCTTTGGCTTCATCTAAATAGCGTTTTAATCTCGGCAATCCCGTAGACGAGTATTGGAGCAATCCTTTGGCGTCCGCTTCTGCCATTCGCTCTTTAGTCCAACGCCAAACACGTTTTACGCCCTTCCATTCGTATGTCAGATTTGGTCGATTGCGGTTTGGATTCGTTAAGTCGCCAAGTTGGTATCTTCGGCCGGTATCCTGCTCAATGTGTTTATAAAAGCCTTCAATATAGTCAGGATTATAATCTTTATATGGCCGATTCCACTTCGGGGTAGTGTCCTTTGAGTAGTAAAATATAATATCGTGGTTTTTGGGATATCCAGTAAAGGCAAGACCCTTTGCATTTGTTCTTCTCCAAACTATTTCGGCGCGGAAGTATGGCGCGCCGAACACCGCGTCGAGGACGAGTTTGAGGTAGTGGCTGGCGGTGGGGTCGCAGTGGAGGTAGAGCGAGCCGGTCGGCTTGAGCACCCGGCGGAGGTGGACGAGGCGGACCGCCATCTGCACCAGGTACGCGAGCATCGGCGAGTGGCCGAGGAACTGGTGGAAGGTGCGGATGAGTGCGGAGAGTTCGCCGGGCGTGTGGCGGTCGTGCATGAGGACGTGCAGGGCGGCGTTGGCGGCCTGGTCCCACGTCCAGGTGTCGTCGAAGGCGCGGATCTGCGCCGCCGAGGGGTCGCCCGAGACCTCGCGGAAGAGCACGTTGTACGAGGCGTTCGAGTTGAACGGCGGGTCGAGATAGATCAGATCGACCGATTCGTCGGGGAAGACGTGGGGGTCGGAGATGAACTCGAGGTTGTCGCCGTAGTAGAGAGTGTGGCGGTCGAACATCGGCGTCTCGGCTCCGTGAGGCGTCGTCGGTGGTTCCGCGATCGCCGGAGGGTACCGCGCAGCGGGTGGGGCATCATCGAGGGCGGGCACGGTTGCTCGCGATGGCGTGTCTGCGGGTTGTGAAGGTCAGGAATTTTGCAGGTAGGAAGGCGGGACGCCCGTCCCACCCGTGATGAGCCGGGCTGTCCTCGGCCCGGTCGTTGGTCGCTGGGATACAGAATGACTCCGATGCACGGGCGAGACGCCCGTGCCACTGGGATTTGTGGGTGCATGGCGGGACGCCCATGCCACTGGGATTTGTAGATGCACGGGCGAGACGCCCGTGCCACTGGGTCGCACTGATTTTCTCACTGGTGTGAATGGGGCTAGAGTGTTGGACTTTGCCCGATGGGGTGAAACGCGGAATCCGGTTTGCCTATAGAACGAACGGGGACCGCCGCGATGCGGCGGGCGCCGGGGTCCGGTATCCGCTGCGGAGCGAATCACACGCACGAAACAGGGGTGGCGATGAACGGCGTCTGGTCGGTGATGAAGGTGATCCTCGGGACGATGCTCGTCCTTGCGATAGTTGTCGGCGGCGTGGGTGTATTCCTCTACCCGCAGATCAAGGAAGCCATGACGGCGTCCAGCGGGCAGTCAGGGACGGAGGTCCGCCTCCACACCGCTGAGCCGGGCCGGCTAGTTCGGACGATCAGCGCGCCGGGCACGATCGACCCGGTCCGGCGGGTGCAGATCTCGGCGAGGATCAGCGCGCAGATCGAGGCCTTGCCGTTCGAGGAGGGCGACACCGTCACGCCCGGGGACATCGTCGTCCAACTCGACGCCCGCGATCTCCAGGCGTCGCTTGACGCAGCCAAGGCGAATCTCGGGGCGTCCGTCGCCCGGCTCGCGGGGGCGCGGGCTTCGTTTGTTAATTCAGTAGCGGACTGGGAGCGGTCCGAATCACTCTTCGCGTCGAGCGATATAAGCAAGGCGGAACTCGACGCCGCCGACGCCGAGCGCAAACGGCGTGAATCGGAACTGCATGCTGCGGAGCAGACCGTCGAGGCGTCGAAGGCCGAGGTCGCGCGGATCGAGCAGAATCTGCGCTACGCCGAGATCCGCTCTCCGATCGACGGGTTCGTGACGAGGCTCAACGCCGAGGTCGGCGAGGTCGTCGTCACGGGCACCATGAACAACGCCGGGACTGTGATCATGGAGATCGCGGACCTGTCCGAGTTGATCGTCAAGACCGAGGTGGACGAGAGCGACATCGCCCCCGTGCGCGTCGGGCAGGCGGCGAAGATATTCATCAACGCCTATCCGAACGAGGTGTTCGAAGGCGTCGTCAAGAAAGTCGCGCTCCAGCACTCGATCGCGTCGGACCGGTCGAAGTTCTACGAGACCGAGGTGCGCCTGATCCCTAAGGACGATCGCACCATCTTCTCGGGGCTGACGGCGAACGTGGATATCGAGGTCGAGACGATCGAGGACGTGATCATCGCGCCCAGCCAGGCCGTGATGGATATGCGCGTGGACGAACTGCCCGCGGGGCTGGAATCGGCGCCCGAGGTGGATCAGAATAAAACGTTCGTGCGGATCGTGTACCGCCGGATCGACGGCAAGGCTGTGGCTACGCCGGTCGTCATAGGTGCGAGCGATCTCCGCAACACCGCGATCCTCAGCGGGCTGAATGTCGGCGACGAGATCATCGTCGGCCCGTGGGCCGCGCTCCAGAAAATCAAGCACGGCGAGGCGGTTCGGCCCTTCGCCGATGTCACGACCGAGGGCGCCGGCGGGACAGTCGCGGACGACGCCGCGGATATGCGCGCGACCAGCGGGGACATCGCTGCGAGGACGCCGTGATCGTCAAGCGGGAGCACAGCACGGATATGTCCGCAGCGATCGACATCCGCGGGCTTCGCAAGGTCTACCGCATGGGCGTCGAGCGCGTCCACGCGCTCCGCGGCGTGGACCTCACGATCAACCGCAACGAGTTCGTCGCGATCATGGGGCCGTCGGGATCGGGCAAATCAACGCTGATGAACGTGCTGGGGTGCCTCGACCGCCCGACCGCGGGGACGTACCGACTCAACGGCAAGCCCGTGCAGAAGATGGGCGCGAGTGAACTCGCGGGCGTGAGAAACATCGAGATCGGGTTCGTGTTCCAGACGTTTGAACTGCTGCCTCGGGCTGACGCGCTGCGCAACGTCATGCTCCCGCTGCTGTACTCGAAGCACGGCTGGTTCGGCGCCCGGCGCTCGGCGAAACGCGCTCTCGAACGTGTCGGTCTGGCGGACCGCATGAATCACAAGCCCAACCAGTTGTCCGGCGGGCAGCGGCAGCGCGTCGCGGTCGCCCGCGCGCTGGTGACGAACCCGAGCATCCTTCTCGCCGACGAACCCACGGGCAACCTCGACTCGACGACGAGCGAGGAGATCATCGCGCTCTTTCATAACCTCCACAGCGAGGGGCAGACTATCGTGGTGGTGACGCACGAGGAGGACATCGCCGGGCACGCCGAGCGGATCGTCCGCCTGCACGACGGGCGTGTGAAGAGCGATCTGCCGACCGTTCGGGATCCGATCCATCGCGCGTGGATCGAGCGGACCGCTGAGAAGATGCAGGATCTGTCCGAGGTCGTGACGCGCAAGCCGGAGGGGGTGACGCCGTGATCTTCGTGCGGATGTTCCTTCAGACGGTAGTGCTGGCGCTCGGGCAGATCTGGGCGAACAAGGCGCGGGCGATGCTTACATCGCTCGGGATAATCATCGGTGTGGGTTCGGTGACGGCCGTCATCGCCGGGCTGACCGGGCTTAAGGACTACGTGCTGACCGAGTTCGAGACCTTCGGCGCCAAGACGATGTTCATCGACGGGACCGTCCCGGAATCCATGCGCAACCGCATCAACTGGCGCCAGGTGCAGCTCACGATCCCCGAGATCCAGGCGATAGCCGAGCACTCGCCCGCGGTCGCGCGCATCACCCCGCGATATTACAACTCGTACACCATCCGCAACGGCGAACTCGCCAAGGAAGGCGTCCTCGTCACCGGCATCTGGCCCGACTGGCACGAGATACAGGACCGCCGCGTCATCCTCGGGCGCGAGTTCAACCGCATCGACGAGGAGGAGATGCGCTACGTCTGCATCGTCAACGACGAGGCGATCGCGGAACTTAACCTCGACCGCGATCCCGTCGGCGACCACATCCTCATCGGCGATCTCCGCTTCCTGATCGTCGGCGTGGTCGAGACGAAGCAACTCTCGCCGATGTTCGGCGGGGGGGATGTCCGGAGCGAGATCTTCACGCCCCTCTCTACCTCGATGAAGATCGACAGCGGGCTTCACATCCGCGACGCATTCGCGCAGATGTCCGACCCCAAACTCGCCGACGAGGCCCAGGCGCAGATCCGCTTCGTCCTCCGGCAGATGCGCGGGCTTGAGCCGGGCGAGGAGGACACGTTCATCATCTTCGCCACCCAGCAGGCGATAGATCAGTTCAACGGGATCGCCGCGGGCATGACCGCAGTCGCGGGCGGGATCGTCAGCATCTCGCTGCTCGTCGGCGGGATCGGGATCATGAACATCATGCTCGTGTCCGTCAGCGAGCGGACGCGCGAGATCGGCCTGCGCAAGGCGGTCGGGGCCCGCCCCGCGATCATCCTCATGCAGTTCCTTGTCGAAGCCGTCACGCTGTGCACCATCGGCGGGCTGATCGGGCTTGTGATCGGGCAGTCGCTCACATTGCTGCTCCAGAACATGCCGGACACCCCGCTCGAGCACGCGAGCATCCCGCCGTGGGCCATCGGGCTGGCGTTCGCGTTCAGCGCGAGCGTCGGCGTGATATTCGGCATGTTCCCCGCGATCAAGGCCGCACGCCTGGACCCGATCGAGGCTCTCCGACATGAATGAAACATTTCCCGCCCGCTCCGCCGCCCTTCTCGGAGCGCTCTCGCTGTCGCTGTGCGCGTGCAGCAACCCATTCCGCACGCTCGACGGCGAGTACGGCTTGAAGATCGCCGGCGAACGCACACGCTCGATCGCAACCTTCCACGTCGCGGAAGCAGAGCGCATCCCCGTGCAGAGCGCCGCCCAGCGAAGCCCGATCACCGACCCCTTCGCCGGGCTTGAGTCCATCCCCGTCAGCGTCGAGGAAGCCCGCGCGTGGACGCTCGAAAACAACCTCGACCTCCGCGTCGCGCTCATCGACCCGACGATCGCCAACCAGAACGTCAGCGAGGAAGAAGCGCGCTGGGAGTCGGTCTTCTTCTCGAACCTCCGCGTGACGAATCTCAATCAGCCCACCGCGTCGACGCTCATCGGCGCCGAGGTCAAGCAGGTGGACTTCGATTTCGGCGTGCGCGTCCCGATGCGGACCGGCGGCGAGATCACCGTGCGCCTCCCCTTCAACCGCACCAAAACCAACAACCAGTTCAGCACTCTCAACCCGTCGCTCACGACAGACATGGAACTGTCGATCTCCCAGCCGCTGCTCCGCAACGCGGGCAGACGCGCCAACACACACGCGCTGCGAGTCGCGTCGCTCAACGAAGGCGTGACGAGTTCGCGCACCCGGCTCGAAGTGATCCGCCAACTCGCCGCCGCCGACCGCGCGTTCTGGCGTCTCTACGCCGCGAGGCGCGCGCTCGACGTCGCCCAGCAGCAACTCGAACTCGCCCAGGCGCTGCTCGAACGCGCCCGGCGGCAGGTCAACGCGGGAAACGCCGCCGAGATCGAGATCATCCGCGCCGAGGAAGGCGTAGCCCAACGGCTCGAAGCCATCATCACCTCGCAGAACGACGTGCTGCTGCGTCAGCGCGAGATCAAACGCCTGATGAACCTGCCCGGGCTTGATCTCCAGACCCCGCTGCTGATCGTCCCGTCGAGCGAGCCGGACCCGGGGCCGTTCGACTTCGACCGCGACCGCCTGATCGCCGACGCCGTGGCGAACCGGATGGAACTCCTGGAACTCGAACTGCAACTCGCGATCGATGAGAGCACCGTCGCGTTCGAGCGCAACCGGGCCCTGCCGCTGTTCAGCGTAGATTACACGTACCGGCTCAACGGGCTGGGTGGCTCGATCAACGAATCGGTCACCTCGCTGACCACCGGAGACTTCAACGACTGGATCCTCGCGCTCCAGTTCGAGTCGCCCATCGGCAACGAGGCCGCCAAGGCCCGTGTGCAGCGTTCGATCCTCACCCGGCTGCAACGGCTCGCGTCGCGCGAAGCGCGCGAACTTGCGATCAAGCAGGAGGTTCTCGACGCGGTTGACACGCTCGACGCTGGCTGGCAGCGGATCCTCGCCGCGGCCCAGTCGGCGATCCTCGCGGGCAGAACCTTCCAGGCAGAGCAGCGTCAGTTCGATGTCGGCCGCTCGACCAGCACGGACGTGCTCGACGCCGCGACCCGGCTCGCCGACGCGCAACTCGCCGAGATCCGCGCGCTGACAGAATACGAAATATCTAAGGTCGATCTCGCGTTCGCCACCGGCACGCTGCTGGGCGCCGGCCGTGTGGATTGGGCTCCGATCGACCCCAGCCCGCCGCCGCCGCCCAGCGGCGCCCCGCCTGTTTCGACAGCCGATGAGCCGATCGCTCTCGGCGCGGCGTCGCAGCACGGAACGGCGTCGGCTGCTGTCCGCAAGTGACACAAGTGATATAAAACGACTGTACGCGGTCGGGTACGTTCAGCGCGGAGCACAATGCCCCGCGCTTCGCTCAGGTCGGAATCACAAGCACCGCACGCTTTGTTTATTACGATTAGCAGGCTGCTGCAGAATGCCCAGGCGCGATCGCTTTCGGCTGGTTGGGGCGGGCTTTTTGGGTTGGGATGGGTGTCGATCGTTGGCGTGGGGCGGCTGTTGATCTTGTCGAGTTGGTGATGGTTCGAGTCGGGTTGGTTATGGTTCGGGTGGTCTTCGCATTCGGTGTCGGTCGGCCGCGCGGTCGGCTGCGGATCGCTCAGCCACTGAGAAGTTTCCGCATCCCCACGAGGTTGTACTCCGCCGCGGCCAGCTCGAACTGCTGTCTGATATTACTTCGGCCGACATACCGCTCCAGCGCCATACCCCCGATCGTCTCGCTCCAGCCGAAGGCATCTTTGCTTAGCTTGCGGGCCCGTTGGCTGAGCGTGTACGCGAGGCTTGTCATCCGTTCCTGATTGCGTCGGCGCGCAGCGATCAGCGGGCGGTTCTTATGTTGCTGCGCGCTCGTGTTCTTCGCGCCCCCCACGCGGCCGCGGCGCATCGCCGCGTGCGGCGTGATCCCGCGTGATTCCAACGCCACCATCCAGGGACCGCTGTCGTACCCGCGGTCGGCGCCCAGCGTCCGCGGGCGGTTGCCCGCTCTTGCGCCGCGGCCCGGGCCCTGATCGTTGTCGTCACTATTGTCGCGCTCATCGTCGATGGGCCTGAAGCTCTTGATCGAGGCGTGGCTCTCGATCAGTGTGCCGTCTACGCTGATGTGCTCATCGCCGGCCAGGCCGCGCGCGCTCGCGCACGGCGGCGAAGAACGCCGCGGTGATCCCGTGCGCGTCAAGACGCGGGCGGTTGTGCGTGAACGCCGTGGCGTCGAAGACCGGCTGCGCGGGATCGAGCCCGCAGAACCAGCGGAAGAGCAGGTCGGTGTCCAGCCGTTCGACGAGCTGGAGTTCGCTGCGGATCGTGTGGAGGCGCCGCAGCAGCACAGCCTTGAGCAGCATCTCCGGCGGCACGCTCGGCCTGCCCACTTCGCTGTAGCACGCTTGTAATAACGGCCCGAGCTCGAGCAGGATCTCATCGACCACCCGGCGGACGCCACGCAGCGGATGGTCGGCACGGACCCGCGCCTCGACATCAATGACATAGAACATCAACCCGACCGGTGCAGCGTGTCCTCTCATGCCGGAGCGTACCACCCGGGCCGGATCCGGTGGCGCATGGGAAAATGGTTTTTCAGCAGCCTGCTAGAGCACAGGGATTGCGTCCCTGGGATTGGTATCTCGTGACGACACCGTCCGACAGTCACGACTCAAGAATTTCATTTAATTCTCCGACCATTCACACCTTCCTCCCCTCTGTCTTCCTCTGCGTTCGCTGCGCCTCTGCGGTGATACCATTGCGTGCATGCGGAAGGAACAGAAGCCATGATCGCGGGCGCGTCGGGCGGTCGGCCGAGGTCGATCGAGGAGTTGCTCGCGGCGGGGACGATGCACCGGCTGGATCGGCTCGACCTGCTGAGCCGTAAGGTGTTCGCGGGGCGCCTGCCGGGCGAGCGACGCTCGAAAAAACGAGGCAGGAGCGTCGAGTTCGAGGACTACCGCCCGTACGTCCCCGGCGACGACCTACGCCACATCGACTGGAACGTCTTCGCCCGGCTCGATCGGCTGTTCATCAAGATATTCCTCGAAGAGGAAGATCTCGGCCTGCACATCGTCGTCGACGCCTCGGCGAGCATGGACGCCGGCGAACCAAATAAACTTGTTTTCGCACAGCGGCTCGCTATGGCGCTCGGGTACCTCGGCCTGGTCGCTAACAACCGCGTGTCCGCGACAGTGTTCGGCCGCGATCGGCCGGTGCGGCTGGGCGAGTGCAGGGGCAGGCGGAACGTGCAGCGGCTCGGGAGGTTCCTGCTCGAAGCGCCTTGGGGAGAACGCGGCGAACCGCTGCGAGGCGGGCCGGGTGAGAACGCCGATTTCGCCGCGACGATGCGCGCCGTCGGCGTCGGGCGAACCGGCAAGGGCGTCCTCGTCATCCTCAGCGATTTTCTCCTGCACGAAGGTTATGAGGACGGCCTGCGGTCCGTAGCGGGCGGGAAGTCGTGGGATGTCTACGCGATGCAGATTCTCGCGCCCGACGAGATCGACCCGACCCGCGCCGCTGCTGTGACCGGCGACCTCCGACTGACCGACACGGAGACCGGCGAGGACCGCGAGGTGACGGTCACCGCGGCTCTGTTAGAACATTATTCACGAACGCTCGAACGCTACTGCAACGACCTCGCAGACTACTGCACAACCCGCGGCATGAATCACCTGCTCGTCCGCTCGGACACGCCCATCGAAACGTTCCTCCTCGACGACCTTCGCAAACGCGGCATGCTGCGGTGAGAACTTGAACGCAGAGGAAGACAGAGAGAGACAGAGGAAGACAGAGGAAGACAGAGGGAGACAGAGGGAGACAGAGGGAGAGCAGGGGTTACGGATCCGATATTAAAATTACAACTCCGGACGCATTTGTGAATTCGCGTCATCATGAGTCACAAAGCCCAGGGATGAAAAACCCGGGCTTCCTGTTTTACTAACTAAACTAATCTCCGCCCTCACCTCTGCGATCACTGCGCCTCTGCGGTGAAGCCGGACCCGCGCGGCCGCGATCAACGTTCGTTGGTGGCAGCCGCGTCCGCCCCGAGGAACTCGCGCATGTGCCGGTCGTAGGTCTCGGCGTCCTCGTCGCGGGAGAGGTCCAGCCGGAGTTCGTTGATGACCTTCGTCCCCTGGCCGATCCACTCGCGCCAGGTCTGGGCGGAGATGTTCTCGTGGATCCACTGCCCGAGCGGCCCCTTGAACGGCGGCCGGGGCAGTTGCGTCCCCGGGCGCCCGGTCTTCTGGCAGATGAACGCCCCGGCCGGGACGGCTTCCTCCGCAGCGGCAGCGACCTCGGGGATCGGCCGCCCGAGTTTCTTGAGCATCTCGCCCATCGCGTTGCGGGGCATGAGGTCGCCACGCTCTGCGGCGACGGCGTAGCCCCTCGTAAGAGTGTCGGCCGCGCGGTCGAGATCACCGGCTTCGATCAGGCTCGCCGCGGCCTGCTGGTACGCCTTGCTGAAACCGGCGTTGACCTCGACGCAGCGGAGAAAAGCGCGGGCGGCGTCGGAATGACGCCCGGCCTGGGCGTATGCGCCGCCGAGGCTGTAGTGCGCCATGTCGTTCGACGGGTCCGCCTGGCACATGTTCTCGAACTGGGCGATCCGGGTCTCAATGTCCATCTCGGCTCCTTCAGGGTCTGCGGGAAAAACAGCATAGGACCTACGCCGACCGAGAGCATGGATCGATCCTGTTCGTCCGCAACTCGGATTGATCATCCATCATAAAGGCCAGGGATTTCATCCCTGGGCTTTCCTTCGACGATGGTTCCGGATCGCCGGTGAATCTCGTTGCATCTATGCTGTCGCGGATGCCGGGCGAATCGTCAGACAGGCTCAGCGTTGATCTCGCCGGGGTTCGGCTGCGGAACCCGGTCCTGCTCGCCGCGGGGACGGCCGGCTACGCGGACGAACTCGCCGACGCGTTCGACATCTCCCGCGTCGGCGGCGTGGTCACGAAGTCGATCACTGCGACGGCCCGCGCCGGCAACGAGACGTGGCGCGTCGCCGAAGTCCCGGGTGGGATGCTCAACGCGATCGGGCTGGCGAACGTCGGCGCCGATCGGTTCCGCGATGAGTTCGGCCCGCGTCTGGCGAACGTGCCGACGACCGTGATCGGCTCGATCGCCGGGCACTCGGCGGAGGATTTCATCGAAGTCGCGCGGATGTTCGACTCGCTCGAGGCGGTCCCCGCAGTTGAGATAAATGTTTCCTGCCCGAACGTGCGCGACGGGACGAGTTTCGGCGAGACGCCGGAGGCTCTGCGCGAGTTGCTGTCCGTTGTGCGGCCCGCACTGGCGCGCACAAAGATGTTCGTGAAACTCCCGCCGATGACCGCGGGCGACGGCGCCAACGCCGCGATCGTGGCCCTCGCGCATGCCGCTCTCGACGCCGGCGCCGACGGGCTGACGATCGCCAACACCGTCCCCGCGATGGCGGTCGATCCCGAGACGCGCGAGCCACGATTGGCGAACGTAACCGGCGGGCTGAGCGGGCCTGCGGTCCATCCGATCGCCGTCCGCCTGGTGCATCTTGTGTATCGGCACGCGGCGCGCGAGGTGGGGGCGCCGATCATCGCTGCGGGGGGTGTGATCTCGTGGCGCGAGGCTGCGGAGTTCATCCTCGTCGGCGCGACCGCGGTCGAAGTCGGGACCGCTACGTTCGCCGACCCGCGGGCCGCGACCAGGATCGTCAAGGGGCTTGATTCATGGGTCCGCGCGCAGCGGTCGGCGTCGGTCACAGAACTTGTAGGGGCCGTACGCCTGCCGGGATGAAAATTATGAAATATCTTGTGCTCTTTGGATTATTAAATCATAATAACACGTCTCGGAGAGTCGTGCCACCTTGGAGCCGGATGTGACCGACCCTGAACGCGAACGATTCGACGCGCTCTTCGAGGAGGCGCTCGAGCAGTTGCCCGATCGGCTGCGCGCGCTCCTCGACGAGATCCCCGTCGTCCTCGACGATCGCCCGGCGCCGGAACTGCTCCGCTCGATGGGACTGCCCGAGGATGAACTGCTCTGCGGCCTGCACACCGGCGTCGCGCTCACCGAGCGGTCCGTCGAGCATTCCGGCGTCCCGACCGATGTGATCCAACTCTTCCGCGAGGGGATCATCGACACCGCCGGCGGCTGGACGCCCGGCGACGACGAGACCGACGAGGACGTGGACGACGCGGTCTATGAAGAAATTATGATCACGCTGCTGCACGAGATCGGCCACCACTTCGGACTCGACGAGGACGATCTCGAATCGCTGGGGTACGCGTGAGCGCTGACCTGGTGGGGCAGTTGAAATGGACGCCTGACCTGAGCGTAGCGAAGGTCAGGGTTTGACCGATGTACACGGGGCGGCGCCCGTGCCACGCTGTCCGGGGGTATGGATGTTCGGGAGCGCCTACGATCTGGCTTAGAATCAGCCGACTGGAGTGTGCGGCTCGGCGTCACGCCGGGCCGAGTGATCGACAGGAGCCTTCGCCGATGAATCCGAATCGAGTTCGTCTGATGTTCGCCGCGATCGCGGCTTCGCTGGTTGCGCTAGCGTTCGCCCCGTCGCGGGCCGATGCGCAGGCTACGGTCGGGTGGATCGAGATCGAGGGCGCGCCGATGGATCAGCCCGACCCGTTCGGGGCGATCTTCGGCGCCGCCGGGCCGACGTTTCTTGATCTGATCGCGGGGCTGAACGACGCCGCGGAGCGGGACGATCTCGACGCGATCGTGCTCCGGCTCCGCGAGCCGGCGCTGACGATGACGCACGTCGAGGAACTCTCGCGGGCGATCGCTCGCGTGCGGGCGTCGGGCAAGAAGGTTCATATGTTTACCGAGATCTACGGGCCGGCGGAGGTCGTGCTCGCGGCTCACTGCGACGAGGCGATCATGCAGGCGGGGGGGGCGCTGTCGCTGCCCGGGCTGCACATGGAAGAGATGTTCCTCGCGGACGCGCTCGGCTGGCTGGGTCTTAAAATGGATTATGTCCAGATCGGCGACTACAAGGGCGCGAGCGAGCAACTCGGATCCAACGCGCCCTCAAAGGCGTGGGACGAGAACATCTCGCAACTGCTCGATTCGCTCTACGAAGCGATGCGGGCGCAGATACGCAAGGGTCGCGGCATGACCGACCGCGAACTCGACCGCGCGATGGAGCTCGGCTTCTTCGCTTCGGGATCGCAGGCGATCGAAGCCGGGCTGATCGACGCCGAGATGGATCGGCTGGATCTCGCCGAGCACCTCGAAGATGCCTACGGCGGTGAGATCACCTATCGCACGAACCTGATCCCCGACGGCGCCGACATGCTCGGCGCGGGCGGCTTGACCAACCCGTTCGCATTCCTGCAAATGCTCTCGGCGCCGGCGCAGCAAGGGCCGACACGCAACACTATCGCTGTCCTCGATATCGCCGGCCCGATCATCGACGGCGAATCCACACCCGCGAGCATTCTCGGCGGCGCCAGCGTCGGAGCGCTCACGATCCGGCAGGCGCTCAACGAGATCGCCAACGAACCCTTGATCAAAGGCGTCGTCGTGCGCGTCGATTCTCCCGGCGGGAGCGCCATCGCGTCCGAGTCGATCTGGCAGGGGATTACTCGCGTCGCCGAGCAGAAACCGGTGTGGGTCAGTGTCGGTTCGATGGCGGCCAGCGGCGGATATTACGTCGCCGTCGCGGGCGACAGGATCTATCTCGGCCCGTCGAGCATCGTCGGGTCCATCGGCGTTGTCGGCGGGAAGATGGTCATCGGCGGGGCGTACGAGAAGATCGGCGTCAATGTTGTGACGCGCGATCGCGGGCCTGCCGCGGGTCTGCTCAGCACGATCGAGCCTTGGACCCCGGCGCAGCGCGAACTCATCCGCTCCCGCATGAAGGACACATATGATCTTTTCGTCGAGCGCGTGCGGGCCGGCCGCGAGGGCATCGACATCGCGCGGACCGCGGAGGGCCGACTCTTCGCGGGAGAGAAGGCGATCGAGATGGGGATGGCCGACGCGATCGGCGGGCTTGACGACGCGGTGCGCGATCTGGCAGCGAAGGTCGGGCTGGTTGAGGGGCGTTACGACGTGCTGCGCTACCCGGCGCCGAAGTCGCTGGATGAAGTCTTCCGCGACATGCTCGGCGGGTTCGGCCTGTCGGCGCCCGGCGTCCGCGGGCGCGGCGGATCGGAGCCGATCGGGGAGATGTCCGCGGCGCTGGCGGTGTTGCGTGCTCTCGTCGGTCCGGCGGCATGGCCGACGCTGCGCGACGCGCTCGCCGCGTTGTGGACCCTGCGCGACGAGCCGGTAGTCCTCACGGCGCCGCGGACGCTGCTGCGGCGGTGAATATGTCGGCGCGACGGCGCTTTATACCTGAGGAGTCAGGAAGCGGCGCGATAATCGGTCAATCAGACGCCCGGCCACCCGCGCTCCGCACCGTTCTTTGTATACGCCTGCGTTCATCGGTTGTCAGCACGAACGAGAGGCAGAGAATGGCGTAGATCGCGGAGTAGCCGACCGCGGCGACGACGGCGGGTACAGCGGCGTGGTATTCGTCGCTGACGGTTCTCCCCAGGAGCACGCCGGGCAACGCAAGGATCGCCGCGGCGATCGGTCGGACAGTGGGCATCAGGAACTCACGGAGATCGACACCGAGCGCCCGAGCGCCGCGCGCCGGGGCGATCCATCCATGTATTATTACAAACAGAGCGGTATAAGCCCATCCCACAGCGGTGTACTCGGCGGCGTTGGGCAGCATCCAGATCAGCAGCATGACGAGCGCCGGGTTCGCCAGGCCACCGAAGAAGACGATCGGCGCGTACGAGTGGATCAGCCCAGCGCCGTAGAGGATTCGCAGCCACCCGTCAGAGATCGCGCGTGCCGCGAGTCCGAGCACCATTATTCGTACGAGTGTGGCGGCCGGGGGGATGACGCTCTCCGGGTCTTCGATGCCCCTACCGACCCAGAGATGGAAGAGCGGTTCTGCGAGTATCCAGATGAGCACAGCCGCCGGCGCCGC
This sequence comes from Phycisphaeraceae bacterium, assembly GCA_039794205.1. Classification (GTDB taxonomy): domain Bacteria; phylum Planctomycetota; class Phycisphaerae; order Phycisphaerales; family UBA1924; genus J020. The sequence continues at coordinate 239,043 of JBDIVU010000005.1, read as the reverse complement.
GGTGAGAGTGTGCAGCCGGGTGGAGTGGTGAATGAGTCGCGTGAGGCGTTCCTGCCCGCTCTCAGCGATGCGCGCTGTCGAGGCGTCTACGCCGTATGTCATCCCGGCGGTCGCCATGCGAACGTAGCTGGTCATGCGGAGGGCGAGCCCGTAGACTGTGTTGCCCCAGACTCCGAATACCAGGTTCATAATGACCGCTGCGACGCGCTCGTGCAGGTTCCCCGCGATGATGACGCCGGTGTTCCACGAGAATGTGCCGCCGATCTCGCGCATGGCGGCACGGGTCGCGGTCCACGGCCTTGGGATGAGCCTGCGGTCGCCGATGATGATCGGCGCCGCGAACACTATGAAAACAATGACATTAAGCGCCGCGGAAATGACACCGAACAGCGTCACTGCTCTCCCGATGTCCTGAACGCGAACGACCCAGTACAGAAAACCCGCCGCCGCGAGGAGGTTTGCTCGCATGAGAATTATATTAAGATTTCGCAGAATAAACCACTCTCGGACTACATACATCGCCATCGCTGGGCCGAGGAAGACACGGATGATGGAAGACAGAGCGTACGCGACGGCAAATATTCTCGCCGCGTCGATGTATTCATCAGAAATCTTAAGAACTGGAATAAAAATAATCATCGCAGCGTACCCGACCGCGGTGAGCACAGCCGCGCCGGTAGAGAGGACGTACGCAGCGTTGTAGGACGCCAGGAATCGCTCGTCATCCCGCCGGTACCATGCGGCCAGTTCGCGGACTAGGCTCTCCCGGGAAATCTCGGCGGACAATGTGCTGATGCCGATCGTCGCCGTGAGCAAGGCGATCAACCCGAACCCGTCCTCGCCCAGCCAGTTGAATTGAACCGTTGTGAGGATGACGCCGAGAACTAGGGTGGCGCCCAGACGGGTGTAGTTGGAGGCGATCCGGAGGAACTGTCGTTTGGCTTCTCGGGCCACGTGTATGCTCGGCGTGCCGGCCCGGGGCCGGGCGGATTGAGGTACAAGGGACGGAATCGGCGTACGGGTTCGATCCCGCGGGCGCCGGGGAGCGTAGCAGGATCCCGGATGACACCATCGGCCGCAGCGCCACTCTGGTTGATCGTCGTCGGGGTCGCGGCGTCATTGTTCGTCGCGGCGTGGGCGATGGTTCAGCCGCGACGGGCGATGTGGCTTCTCGGGGCGATGCTGTTCTTCGGGTGCATCGCCGTGATTAAAAATAACGCGGGGCGACCGCAGGCGACATGGATCATGCCGCTGCAGAGCGGACGTTCGGAACTGTTCCTGATCTGCGGCCTGGGTCTGGGGCTGATCGCGGTCGCGCAGATGCCCAGGCTGTCGTTGCGGAACGTCGCCGGGCCGGCGTGGCTGTTGCTGCTGAGCGCTGTCTACTCGGGGATGATTACATACGTGCATGCGGGGTTGCAGCCGTCGGTCACGGCGATCCTCTTTGCGATGGGGACCATCGCGCCGCTGGCGATTGTCACTCCTACCCTTGTCGTCGATCACGACGGGCGCACTCGGTTGATCCGGACGATGCACGTCGTGAACTGGATCTGGATCGTGGTCTTATTGATTCAGATCACAATCGACCGAAGCGTAGTGACTCAGGGGCTGAGCGCCCGGCTGTACGGCCTGACCGGGAATCCGCAGCACACGGGCGTGCTACTGGCGGTGTTCGGTGTTGTGGCGGTTTCATCTGCGCTTCGTGCGGCCGGGGCGCGGGGGATGCCTTGGCTGATCGCGCTGATTTCGGTCGATATCCTGCTCATCATCTGGACCGGCTCCCGCACCGCCGTCGCGATGTTCGTGATAGGGTCAATGATGGTATTGCGTGAACGCTGGGGCCGCGCCGTGCTGCTGATGCCCGTCGCGGGGTTGTTCGTTTATATCCTGCTCAGTATCGCCGGGGCCGACGTCCTCGAAAAGACCGACCGTCTTGCATCTCTCACTAACACCCGATCGGCCGGATGGCGGGAGTTGATCGATTCCGCGATGCGGAACCCGCTCGTCGGCGTCGGGACTCAGGAGACCGAACGCTCGGAGAACTCGTATCTGTTCGCGTGGTCGGCGTACGGCGTCTTCATGGCCGGCATATTGGCGCTCGTGGTGATCGCCGCGGCGGTTCAATCTTTGAGATTATGGAATATGCGCCGCTGGCTTGACGCCGACGACCGGATGCTCGCGAACCTGGTGATGGGCTTCTACGCGATGTACACCGCGGGATCGGTGTTCGAGGGGTACATGCTGGCGCGCGTGGGGGCGCCCCTGGTTTTCTTCCTGCTGCTGTCGTCGGTCGGGCTGGCGCTCGTGCACACCGCCAGGGACAACGCGTGGGCTATCCAAGCCGACTACGGGAATGATGATGGATACGGTCCGGACGCCGAGGCATACGGCTCGGACATCGTCGAAGCCTGGCCGGATGACTCCCCGGGCTACTCCGGCTGGCTCCCCGCGGGAGCGTGACGCCCGGCTCAGAGATCTAACGAATCCTGCATCAGCGCCTCGATCAGCAGCCGAGGCGGCTCGCCGTCGAGGATGATCCGCTTGGCGATCGTCAGGAGCGGGAGTTCCGCCTCGTGCTCGGCGACCAGCACGCGGATCGCGCGCAGAGTCTGCACGCCTTCTACGGTCTTATGCCGTTCCGCCATCGCGGCGTTGGCGTCGTCGAGGCTCAGGCCGCGCCCGAGAAGCCGGCCGAGCGCCTGGTTGCGGGTCTTGCCAGTGCATGACATCCAGAGGTCGCTGCCCCAGCACTGGCTGCCCGCGCTGAAGGTCGCGCGGTCGGCGCCGAGCCGGTGCACGCAGAAGTCCTCGATCTCGCGGGCGAGTCGGCTTATAAGATGCGTGACCGAGCCGTACGAATGCCCGAGGCCACGAACCATCCCGGCGCAGATCGCCACCACATTCTTGAACGCACCGGCGTATTCGACCCCGGCGAGGTCGGTCGTCGCCTCGACCCACAGGTTCCGCGACGCGAACAGCCGGCGTAATGCGGGCAAAGCGGCCGCGTCCGCGCAGGAGATCGTCATTCCCAGCGGCTCCGACAGCATCAGGTCGCTCGCGATCGTCCCGCCCGCGAGCATCGCGTAGGTGTACGACCGCCCGGTTCCAGCGAGTGATTCCGCGACGATCTCGCTCAGCCGACGCCCGGTCTGGAAATCGAGCGCTTTGGCTGTGTTTACAAGTGTCAGAGGCCTGGCCCAACTCCCGCGGGCGATGTTCGCGACGACCTCTCGCGTCGAATCGCTCGTCACCGCGAGGACCAGCGCGTCGAGATCAGCGACGAGTTCGCCGACCGAATCCGCGATTTTCACCTCGGGTTTGACCGACGCGGGCGCGGCGGGCGTGGTGTCGCCGGAGTCGGGAGTGTGGTAGGGGTGCCGACGCTCTTCGCGGAGGGATCGGCGTACTTCGGGATCTCGGTCGAACGCTACTAGTGAAATTTCGCCGGGCGTCTTTCGCTGGAGATGCCGGAGCATGGCGTATCCGAAGTGCCCTACGCCGTAGAGCCCGATTCTTTCGAGCGAGACTGCTTCACCGGCAGTGGCACGGGCGTCTCGCCCGTGTGCACCAAGATCAGTGGCACGGGCGTCTCGCCCGTGCGAATGTTCGGCATGGCTTTCGGCGTCTCGTCCCCGTGTCATGATCCGCCGCCTTTCAAACGCCCGGTGGTCGCGAGATGCTCGCGCACCGCGCCGAGGTCAGCCGGGGTGTCGACCTCTTTGCAGAACGCGGCGCCCACATCGAAGGGCGCAACGCGCATGATCCCGGATTGAATGCAGCGATCCATCGCGGCTTCAAAGTAATCCTGATCGCCCGCGGCGTGAAGCGCAGCGGCAAACGCCGGCAGGTCCGCACCAGAGACGATGTTCATCCCGAGCGCCTCGCCCGCGGCGTTCTGGACGTGCTTGCCGATTGATGCCAACTCGCCGGCGTCGCCGAGCGAGTACTTGACTTCTTCCGCAGCGACCGGCGCCCGGTTGACTAGCGCCCGCGAGCCGAGCGACGCAGTCGCGATGAATCGGCGGACAGTCCCCGCGTCAACATAAAGATCGGCGTTGACCCACAACACGTCCCCGCGATCTGAACCCCCAGTGGCACGGGCGTCCCGCCCGTGATCTTCAAAATCATCCGTGGCACGGGCGTCCCGCCCGTGTGCCGGAATGGCACGGCTCTCCGAGCCGTGTGATTCGATCTCACGCTCGACCTCGCGCAAACCGATCAGCAGACTTTTCGCTGTATTAGTTTCCGAATAGCGAGGGTTAAGGACGAACGGCAGGTCGGGGAATGCGGCGTTGATCGCGTCGGCGCCGTGACCGAGGACGAGCCTGACGCGGTCGCGTCCGACGATCGGCCCGATAGCGTTAACAAGGTTGCTGAGGAGTGTGACGCCCGTAGCGATCTCAGCGAGCGGCTTGGGCCGATCGGCGCGAAGCCGTCGCCCAAGCCCGGCGGCGAGGATCACAGCGCGCGTCACTGATGAGCCTGCGTCCATTCGCCCTGACGATACCCGCTTCCGCGCGTCGATTCACCAGCGGTAGCCGAGGCGTTCTAGCAGCGGGGTCATGATGGGGCGCACGTCGTCGAGAACGGCTTGATCGAGCGTGTCGCGCCACCGGTCCACGCGTGTTGCGTCGAGAGTGGATGTCACGGTGTTCAGGAAGATGTCGGCGTCATCGAGATCGCAGAACTCGGCGATCCGCTTGGCGTGGGCGAGCTGGTCGCGGACAAGTTCTTCGTATTTGAATATGAGGATGTCGCCGTCGGGGAGCGACTGGGCGTCGTCGAAGGCGCGGCCGACGGCGCCGACCCACTGCTTCGCGAGCATTACATGCAACGGATCACGTCCGACCCACTCGCGCCAGCCCGGCGGGCGGATGCCCCAGTAGTCGAGCGGGGCGCCGGTCAGTCGTCGCGTTATGACGCTCATCGCGCGTCCGGTCTGGGCGGGCCAGTCCGTGAGCGGCGTCTGAAGTGCGCGTTGGACTACGCGATGCAACGGCACGCCGGTTTGCATTATCCGTTCCGTGGATTCGATCACACTCCGGCCGTCACGCAGGATCAGCAGAAGTCTCGCGTCGGGCAGCGCCGCGCGCACGAACGGAACGCGGAGGCAGTTGCTCGGGGTTTTTTCCGCGAGCCTGGCCCGTCGTCGGGAGCGAACGTACCTATCGAACGAACGGCGTATTCTTCGCGTGACCGAGGGAGTCGCGTCGTCGGCGTCAAGAGAGTCATCAGGCCGGTCCGTGAACCCGCGGGTCCATACATGCCGCGGCTCGGACCAGTAGGCGATCGAAGGGTGCGCCCCGAGCACGTCGCCTAGCCACGTCGTGCCCGAGCGCTGGGCGCCGAGCAGGACGATCGGACGAGCGCTCGCGGTCAGCATGGCGACACCTCCCGCGCCGGAACAGCGTTGCTTCGCCGTTCACAGCAGCAGGTTGAGTTTCGCCGGACAAGATGTGGATGCGGTTCAGAACAGGTTCGGGCGTCGTGAAAACTGACGCCCGCGCGTTCCGGTTATCGCTCTTTGTCCTTAACCGCGACAACGAACACATCCCACGCAAGCGACGGCATGAAACCCCACATAGCGCGGTCGAGCCTCGCGATCAGCCGATTCACCGGCATCGGCAGGGCTTTGAAAACGCGCTTTGTCGCCAGCCACTTGCCCCGCAGGGTTTCGATGCGCATGCCGGCCTCGTTGAGGACCGCGCGGATGTTCGCCGGCGAGTTGCGCGGGCCGCGATCGAACAGGCCGTAGATGGATCGGCGGTTCCGGTAATTAAAGAGCATTCTTCCCCCGGGGCGGACGACGCGCGCCGCCGACAGGATCGCTTCGCGCTGGTCTTCAACCGTGAGGAGCCTCGGGAAGAGGTGCAGGCCGAACACATAATCGAACGACTCGTCGGGAAACGATAGGTTAAATATGTCTTCTATCTGGATGACGCAGCGGTCCGCCGCGCCCATCTCGGCGGCCTTGGCGCGGAGCCGATCGAGCATCTCCTGATTGATGTCGGTCGCGGTCAGGTTGAACCCGCGTTCGAGGGCCGGAACGGTGAAGCGCCCGGTCCCGGCGCCGACCTCGAGGACATCCATCCCATTTTGTGAATCGGGAAACAGGCGCTCGAAGAGCCTGATGTCGAGTTCGCTCAGCAGCCATCCGCGGGGGTCTTCGAGCCGGATGGCGTCGTATGTCTGCGCGCCGACGCCGCTGTAATGTCGCTGCACCTCGAGTCGTGTGTCAACGGGCATGGTGTGCGCCCTCCAGGTCGGTCGCTGTGTCGGCGTGGTGACGTTCGGGCGCCAGGCCCGATGATCTGATGATATCACGGGCCTGCGCCCATTGATCCTCCGTCGGCTGCACCACGGAGAGGAACGTTTTATCAGAGTCGATCAATCGGCTCGCCGATTCACGAACCCGGTCCGGATCTCGGACCTGGCAGAACTTCGCGATTCGTGTGAACTCCCTGTCTGTGTGTTCGAGGAGGTCGCGCTGGCGCACCTTCAGCCACGACTCGGGCGGGATCGCGGCTAGGTCGCGGCGGGCGATGCTCACGAGTTCCGCCCACTGAGTCGCGACGGTCTGGATCAATGTTCGATCCGGATCGTGCGACGCGATGCCGGGCGTGACCGGTCCCCATGTCGCGCGTCGCCCGTGGATTCGGCTCGTGATGTAGTTCCTCAGGAATCGTGCCGTGAGCAGCGGCAGCGATCGCATCCGAAGATGACGCCAGCGCCGAGCGACCGCCTTGGCTACCGAATCGCGGTAGGTCCAGCCGTAGAGCATCTCGGGTATTGCGTCCTCGGCGTCGCGGACGACGTGGATGATCTTCGCTTCGGGAAGCACGCGGTGCACGAACCCGATCCGCAGCGCGTGGTACGCGAGATCATCGAGGTAACGCGCCCGGCCGGAGTGCTGCACGATCCCGGCGAGCGCGGCGCGGATGTCGCAGCGCACGTGCTCGGTCGCATCGGCTTCGCCGCGCGTATCGTCCGTCCGCCGGGGCATGCCCGTGTTCCAGATCGCGATCGGCTCGTTCGCCCATACGAACTCGCCGGTGTCGGCGAGCACCGATGCGATGAGAGTTTTTCCCGATCTTGGCGTTCCGGTGATCAGAACCGGGCGGTCGAGAATTAACTCATTCGCCGTGTTGTGCGGGCTGTTGTGCGGGTTCTCTCGCATCAGCGATCCGTGCTCCATGGACGCCGAACGCCGACGGGCTGGCTCCCGATCATGATAATCGGCCCTTTCGTCGTTCTCTATCGGCGATATCCGCGACGGATTACGGGAGATTGCGTCGTTTGACCATGCGCGCGATGAGCGTGACGAGGATGTCGCGGCGGCGGCCGCGGCGTCGGCGGGCGTCGAGGAGCCAGTATGCGGGCCGGAGCGGGCCTGGGAAATAACCTTTCACGCCGCCCGACTCGACGAACGCGTAGTCCGGGCGGGCGGAGCCGCTCGACGCCGCGAGCCGGTCGATCGTCCCGGGTGTGTTGCAACGATAATGCACGGGATAATGATATGAATCGTGTGCGTTCGGCCGGATGAGCCGGAGTACGGCGTCGTCGAGTCGGAGTGTACGGAGCGTCTTGGCGATGCGCGTGAACAGGTGGCGCCCGTTGGGGGTGCAGAACATCTGCACGCCGCAGGGCCGGAGCGCGCGGTGAGCCGCGGCAAAATATGCCGCCGGGTCCGCGACGTGCTCCATCACCATGCTGGAATAGAGGAGATCGAAGTGATTCTCCGGGAGGTCAGCGGTTTCGAGGAAAGCGTTCTGAAAGTGCGTGTGCAGCGAGGGGTTGTGGGTGACGGTCGGGTCAGGCTCGACGCCCCAGAGTTCATCGCAGTGTGCGCGAAGTTCCTCGGTGAGATGCAGGCGGCGCTGGATGCCTACGCCGCAACCTATGTCGGCGGCGCGCATCCCGGGCCGGCGACGGGCTTCCGCGAGCAGCAGCCGAACGAAGAGTTCCCCGTGCGGCGGGGTGTTCTGATAGTTATAACTCGACGCAAGATCCTGGAATTCCCGCGACGGTGTATCGAGATCGTGCGGTCGCTCGATGTTCATGGAGGTCGGGTCGGTCGTGTTCGCGGGATCGGGCGTTCGGTTCATTCCGGGAGCCTCGGGCGGACGGCGCGTGCGGGGCTGCCCGCGTGGATGGTGTCGGGGGCGAGGTCTTTGAAGGCGCTCGAGCGGGCGCCCAGGACAGCGCGGGCGCCGACGGTCACTCCCGGGCCGACGTAGGCGTCGGCGGCGATCCATGCGTCCTCGCCGATGGTCACGGGCGGGCGCAGCAGGGGGAACTCTGGGCGGGTGAAGTCGTGCGTCCCGGCGCAGAGGTGGGCGTACTGGCTGATGATGGCGCGATCGCCGACAGTGATCCTGCCGAGCGAATATAATATCGCGTGATCGCCTACGACGCAGTTTTCGCCGAGGGTAATGTTCCAGGGGATCTCGATATTCGCGGTGGGCCGGACGCGGGCGCCGGCGGCGACGTTCGCGCCGAACGCGCGGAGGATAGCGCGGCGCACGCCGTACCAGTTGTGGAAGGTGAGCCGGAACGCGGGGCGGCCGAGGAGCATCCACAGCGCCCGGCCGATCTTCTCGCGCGTGGTCCACCGGCTTGATTCCGGGGCGTGGCGGAACATTGCGGTCGGGTTGGGCTGATCGGCGCCGGTCATGCGTTGCGCGCCTCGCGGTGTGTTGCGCGTGCGGCGTTCGGCGTGGTGAGAGATTCGATCGCGTCGCAGAACTCGCCGCAGAGCGCGGCCTTGCTGAGCCGACCTTTTATAAGTTCGCGGGCGCGGGCGCCGATGGCGTCGCGCTCGGAGGGCGGTGTCGCGGCCATGGTTTCGATTACGCGGACGGCGCCTTCGATATCACCGTGCGCGGCGCGCCAGCCGATGGATTCCTCGTCGAGAAGATCAGCCACGTGCGAGGGTTTCGGCCCCATGAAGAGGACGGGGCGGGCGACGGACATGGCGCCGTAGACCTTGCACGGGTGGACCACGCCGACGACCTCGTCGCCGAGGGTGACGAGGTGCGCGTCGGCGGCGGAGAGGGAGAATCGCAGCGAAGCGATCGGCTGGTAGGGGAGCGAGACGATGTTGCGGGCGCCGCGGGCGATGGCGGCTTCGACCTTGGTTTTTTCGAGCCCGCCGCCGATGAAGAGGAATCTTATATCGTCGCGGTCTTTGAGCAGTTCGGCGGCGGCGATGATGGTGTCGAGCGGGTTGGCCGGGCTGTGGTTGCCGGAATACATGACGACGAATCGGCCTGCGAGATCGTGCTCGGCGCGGAAGGGGTTGGCTCCGTGCGCGACGGGTTCGAGGTGGTCCTCGTGCGGCCAGGGCGGCGCGATGAGGAGTTTGGCGGAGACGTCGTGCTTGCGGTTGACGCGCTCGGCCATGAAGCGGTCGAGGACGACTACAAGCCGCGCTCTGCGGAGTATGGCGCGGTTGAGGATGTTGAAGAGCCGGGCGGGGAGGGAGCGTTCGGTGATCTTGCCGAGTTCGATCATCTGGTCGGGGTTGAGGTCCATGACCCAGTAGAGGATCGGCGCGCCGCGGAGGATAGACACGATGATCGCGGCGATCGGCGCCATCGGGGGAGATGTCGATACGACGATCGCGTCGATGCGGCGCATGAACAGTGCGCGGAGCGTTGCGAGGGCGGTGAAGAGGAACCCGCCGAGCAGGCGGACGGCGATGGAGTTTTTGCCGAAACTTGAGAGCGGCAGACGCCTGACGCGCACGGCGTCGAGCGATTCGTGCGGCGGGTACTTCCTGGAAGGATCGTCGTAGCCGCGGGCCGATGCAAGGACGCGCACGTCCCAGCCGCGGCGGACCATCTCGGCGGCGGCGTCGTGCATGTGCTGGCCGACACTCGCGGGGTCCGGCGGGTAGACCTGCGAGATCACGAGCAGCGTCGGGCGAGATTGGTTCGGCGTCGGCGTCATGCGGAAATTCAGGCCGGGAGCAGCACGTCGGTGTTCTCGGTGAGGGCGTCGGCGAGGGCGTCGGCGTCGGGCAGTATCGCCCGGCGGCGGTCGGCGTCGAGGCGGGCTTTATCGAGTTGCGCAAGGCGGAACGATCGAGGCTCGGCGCCGAGACTGGCGAACCAGTCCTGCCACTTGAATGTTGCGAGTCGGCCGTGGAAGCCTTTCCACCATGCCCAGGGCACGCCGTAGGCCTCGGCGAGGATGGCGCCGTGCAGCGACTGGGAGAACACAAACTCGCACCGGCGGATGTCTGCGACTACATCGCGCCACGGCCGGCGTGGGTCGATGACTTCGTATCCCGAGCGGAAGGGGTCGAAGAGGACGCGGTCGCGGAGCCGGCGTTTCATTGTCATGTGATGTACGACAATGCCGACGCCGGAGCGATCGGGCGCCGGGTCGCGCGGGAGCAGGCGCGGCGCGAGAATGGCGGGGTCTCCGAAGACGCCGCCGGTGTAGCCGACGAGTTTCGCGGTGTTGGGGCCTCGCACCGCGAGGAATCTGATATTGGCGCTCTTTGGTCTGCCGTAGTGCGGCTCGACGCCGGAGCCCCAGACTACGACGGACTTGAAGTTGTCGGCGGCGTGGATGATGGAGCCGACGCTGAAGAGGACGTGCTCGTCGCCGGGCTTTGCGCGGGGGAGATCCACGCCGAGGACGTGGCGAACTATGTCCGGGCCGATCTCGTCACCGAAGTTCGGGCGGACGTCGTACGCGTATATGGAGCGGACGAGGGAGGGCGTGTTCATGACGCAACCCCCGCGGGTGGGCCGTTGGTCACGCCGAGGGCTGCGAGCGATTCCTCGAAGATTCGCGTGTAGGCGGCGTCGAGATCGGCGGGGTCGGCGGTCAGGAGTTCGTCGAATCGGCTGAGCGCGAGGCGCATGGCGCGGCCTTTTTCTCTGCCGAACTTTGTCAGTGATCGCGGGCCGATCTGTTCGAGGATGAAGACGCGGCAGTAGGGTCGCAAGGCTCGGCGGGCGCGTGAGCCGGGCTGCGAGTGCCGACATGTGATGTAGGCGAGGTTCAGCATGAAGTTCAGACCCGTGGTCACACTATCGGCTCGCGGGCCGGGCGCCCGGTGGTGGTAGCAGCCGGCGCGCGAGGCCTCGACGAGGAGCCGATCGCGGAGGATCGTCAGTGAGAGGTCGAAATCTTCAAGGGCAGTGCGAGGCGGGCGGAGAGTCTCATTGAACGGGGGGACGGGCATCGCGTCGCGGCGGAACGTCATGCGGAAGCCGGGGATGTGCGGGATCGGGCGGGCGCCGGCTTCTGCGAGCCATAGAGGCGCGGGGCGCCGACCGAGCAAAGAGTCGGCGGCGACCGAGAGCGGGTGCCTGACCGTGCTGTTGACAAGACGATGGCGGATGTTCGCCACGCGGTACTTCACGCGCTCGGAAAGCGGGCGGGCGGCGGCGTCATCGGTGGGAAGGGGGACAGGCGACGTTGTGAGCGCGGCGTGGGCAACGCCGCCGATCTCGCCGGCGGTGTCGCGCTCGTAGATCTTCATGGTTTCCTCGGCGGTGTCGGGCCACCAGAGGGAATCATCATCGGGAAAGAAGACGACGGGGGCTTCGGAGAACTTCATACCGGCGTTGCGCTGGTGGGCGGCGCCTCGCGGGCCTCGCTCAAAGATGACGGGGATATCCGAGGCGGCGGCGGCTTCGCGGACGGCTTGTTCGACCGGCGCGGGGTCGGGGGTCGAGTCGATGACGATCAGCCGGGCGGGGGGGCGCGTCTGGCCTAGCATCGTGGGTAGCGACAGCCCGAGCATCGCGGGGCGGTTGGCCGTCGCGATGACGATGTCGTAGTCCATGCGGGTGAGTATGACGAGTCAGCGTGGCGCGGTCAGGCTTTGGCGTGGGCGTGCTGGGTGACGTGTGCGCCTTTGGGGGCGACGGCGCGGGGGCCGACTTTGCCGCCGTATTTTTTGATGTACTCGTCGTAGATCCACTTGTAGGTTCGTTCCATGCCGTCGCGGAGAGAGATGGAAGGCGCCCAGCCGAGGTCGGCGAGGATGCGCGTGTTGTCTGAGTTTCGGCCGTTGACGCCTTTGGGAGCGTCGAGGTTGTAGTTTCGTTTTAGTTTGATCCCGGCGATGTCTTCGACGATTCCGACGAGGCCGTTGATCGTGGTGAGTTCATCGGAGCCGAGGTTCAGCGGCTCGACGATGTCGGAGTCGGTGATCATCTGGGTGCCTTTGAGGCAGTCGTCGATGTACATGAACGAGCGGGTCTGCTTGCCGTCGCCCCAGATTTCGATGGTGTGGTCGCCGGAGAGTTTGGCTTCGATGACCTTGCGGCAGATGGCGGCGGGTGCTTTCTCGCGGCCGCCTTCCCAGGTGCCCTCGGGGCCGTAGACGTTGTGATAGCGGACGAGGCGTGTCTTGAGGCCGAAGTCCTCGCGGAAGTGCCGGCACATGCGTTCGGAGAAGAGTTTTTCCCAGCCGTAGCCGTCCTCGGGCATGGCGGGGTATGCGTCTTCTTCTTTGAGAGGGATGACGTCCTCGCTGACCTGCTTGTCGGCGTTGTAGACGCAGGCGGAGGAGGAGTAGAAGAAGCGTTCGACGCCGGCGTCGCGCGCCGCCATGAGCATGTGCGTGTTGATGAGCACGGAGAGCATGCACTCGGCTTTGTGGGTTTCGATGAAGCCCATGCCGCCCATGTCGGCGGCGAGTTGGAAGACCTTCCAGGCGCCGTCACAGGCCCGGCGGCAGTTGGCGAGGTCTTTGAGGTCCGCCTGGATGTTCTCTACGCCGTCGAAGACCTGATACCACTCGGAGGTCGGCTTGATGTCGACGGAGCGGATGCGGGTGTATCCCTGTCGGCGGAGGTCTGCGACGAGGCTGCCCCCGATGAACCCGCCGCCGCCCGCGACCACGATGAGGTTGTCCTTAGCCATGTCGTTCGTGCTCCCGCGCCATCGGGCTTCGGACAAGCCCGGGTGTTCTCGGACGCTCACGTGTGAATGAACATCCCCTCGATCGTCTTGTTCGGGGCACAAGTTCAGAGTGCCCGTCGTTCTGCCACGCTACGGCCTCACCGGGGTGAATGTTCGCCGGGCGGGAGGCGTGAGGGTCAGAACTGGAAGTATATGAAGGGCGCCTCGCCGGCGGGCCAAGCGTAAAACATTAGCAGTCCGATCACAAAGTACACACCGGCGATGAGCGGGATCGGCATGCTGGTGAGCCGTTCGTCCCAGCGTCTGGATGCGAAGCCGAAGGAGTGAAGCACTACGAAGGCGCCCGCGGCCAGCAGCGCCACGATCGGGTCGCCGCGGCCGAGTCCTAGACTCGACAGGTCGAGCCGGCCGTCGAATATGACGAACCTGCGGATGCAGTAGATCAGATCGTCTGGGTCCGTCACTCGAAAGATCAGCCACCCCAGCATCCACAGGTAGGCGGTGATCGCCCAGCGGAATGCGACCCCTACCGGGCTGGCGAGGAAGCGAGCGGCGGCGGCAGCGTCCGTGAACCAGCCGCGCACCAGCCGATTCGCGCACAGCAGGGTTCCTTGATAAGCGCCCCAGAGCACGAAATTCCACGCGGCCCCGTGCCAGAGCCCGCCCAGGACCATGGTGATCATCAGGTTCAGGTACAGCCGGCCCGTCGACACGCGGCTGCCCCCCAGGGGGACATACAGATAATCGCGCAGCCAGGTCGAAAGCGAGATGTGCCATCGCCGCCAGAAGTCGATGATCGAAGTGGCGAAATACGGAAAATTAAAGTTAATAGGGATCTCGATCCCGAATATGCGGGAGATGCCGCGCGCAATGTCTGTGTATCCTGAAAAATCGCAGTAGATCTGCACGGCGAACATGGCGGTGGCTAGCCAGATCGCGAGCGTCGGCTGCCCGTCGGGCGCATTGAAGACCTGGTCGGCGAACGGGGCCACGTTGTCCGCGATCAGCACTTTCTTCACCAGCCCGACCAGCACCAGGTTCGCGCCCGACAGGACGTTGCGTGACTCGAGCCGCCAGGGCGTGTCGAGAAATGGGAGAAACTGGGACGGTCTGAGGATCGGGCCCGCTACGAGTTGCGGGAAGTACGCCACGTATAGCGCGAAACGTGTGAACGACTGTTCGGGGGGTGTATCGCCGCGATAGCAGTCGATGGTATAGCTCATCGTCTGGAAGGTGTAGAACGAGATGCCGACGGGCAACGCGATGTGCATAATCGGCGCGTCGATGGACATCCCGGCTAGATCGCCCAGGCCGGCGAGATTGGCCGTGAAGAAATTGAAGTATTTAAAAAAACTGAGCACGAGCAGGTTCGCGGCGATTGAGGTGATGAGAAACGCGCGTCGTCGGGCCTGCTCATTCAGGCGGAAATACAGCCCGTAGAGAACAGGACCAGCGATGGCGAAGCCGAGCCCGGCGGTAAGCGCCAACCCCCGCCCGGTCCATCCTCCCGCGAGGGCCTGACTCCAGCTCCCCCAGCCCGCGCCGTCCTGGAGCGCGGGCCAGTCGGGGACTAGAAACAGGATGGTTGATCCGGCCAGCAGTGCGCTGAGCGCCGCTCGCTGTGGGATAGTCAGCCGTCGCCCGGAGATGCCCAGCGCAGCGGCGAAGTCGATAGTAGTGCTGAGGACGATAAGCAATAGAAAACGGACGTCCCACCATCCGTAGAACACGTAGCTCGCCAGCAGCAGCAGGCCGTGCTGCGTGCGCGCCTTTCTGATCAGTGCGATCCACGTTAGAACGATCAGAAAGAGGGCCAGAAACTCGGTGGTCTGGAACAGCATCGTGGGTTCATCCGCTCACGCCGCGCGACCGCTGGAAAAATTCCCTTATTTGCGCGCCGATGAATGCGCTGAATACCGAGCGCCCGTCCTCGTTCGGGTGCAGCGCGTCGGAAAAGAGATCTGCTCCCAGGAGAGTCGATGCGTCAGCGACCGCGACATCCGGGTTCGTCGCCGCCAGGCCTCGGAGCGATTCGACCAGTGATTCCGCCCAAGGCTCGAACCCTGGGAGCAAGTCGGGATGCACCGGCGCGACGACCATGAGCACCGGGACGCCGCGGCTCGTGAATTCCTTCGCCAAGGCGATTGTCTCGGCCGGACCGCTGTCATTGTCGTCATTCTGCAGAGCCAGCCAGGTGTCCCGCATTTCCGATATGTGCCGTTGTAATCTTAAGCCTGAGATCGATCCATGTCGCAGAAAAGGAGCGGTCCATTTGTTCTCGCGCCTCGTGCTCACAGCGGGGTTGAGCCTGGCTCGCACGGCGGAATTGAGTCGCTGGATCGGCGTCGTCCGCATTCGGAGGGCGGCTCGCCACCAGGCCGCCGACAGAGCGGAGCAGGTTTTTTCCGACAGCGACTCGATGCGCGAACACGGGTCATCAGTAGCGAACCCGCCTATGCCGTATGCGTAGGCTTTGTCCAGATCGAGATCCTGTGGAGCGGCGGCGGCTTCCGGGAGCAGGGTGATCACTACGAGCGCGGGTCGGGCGGCAGCGACGAGCGGGGCCTGGACGCGAAGTTCCGCTGCGTGGGCGCCGGCGATGGCCAGGTTTTCGACAGAAACGTCCGTACCAGCGGCGCGTTCGACCAGTGTCGCGTCCACGCCCTCGATGGTGACGGAGTTTCCCAGGCATACGGCGGTGGGCCGGGTGTACGGGGAAGCGATGTGCGCGCCGAGCGAAACGATGCGGTTCACCCCGCCGTATCCGACCCTCGGGATGACGACCGCGGTCAACAACACGAAGCCGAGGAGTGCGCCCAGGAACGGCGCGGAAAGTAACGCGACGATCATCACGCCGGGCGGCCAGGCCACGTCCCGGCCGGGGATGCTGGTCGGGCTTCTCACGTCCGGTGATTCGGTCAAGATCGTCTCACTCGTGCGCCAATTTCCAGCAGCCCGGCTCGGATTCCACCTACACTATACAAATGGCCGGCTGACGAACAAGCATTAGCCAGAGACGCTAGGCTTGTCGGCTCGGTCGCCCGGCCGGCGTGTAGGGGCCGGATGACCGAACTCGAACTCGATGGTTACCTGGAAGAGAGACGATAATGACCCCTGATCACCGACTGATCGAGCCGCACGGCGGCGTGCTTGTAAACCGTGTCGCGGTCGGCGCCGAGGCGGACTCGATCCGGGCGCGGGCGGCGTCGCTGCCGGCGGTTCACCTGTCCGCCAAGCAGTCGTGCGACCTCGAAATGATCGGGATCGGCGCGTTCAGCCCGCTCTCGGGGTTCATGGGCGAAGCCGACTTCCGCTCGGTCTGCGATTCGATGCGGCTCTCGTCCGGCGACATCTGGCCGATCCCGATTGTGCTCGCGGTGGCGAAGGAATCGGCGCCGAGGGTCGGGGACGAGGTCGCGCTCTACGCCACGGCGCCTTCGACCAAGTCGAAGGTTCTTCAAGGCGTGATGAAGATTGAGGAAGTCTTCTCGCACGATAAAGCCCGCGAAATCCCCGCGGTCTTCCGCACGCAGGATCCGGCCCATCCCGGCGTCAAGCAGGTGATGGACGAGGGGGAAGTTTGCCTGGCGGGGCCGGTGACGGTGGTGCAGCCTTGCGTCGATCCCGACGGGCCCGAGGCTTTTCTCGACCATCGCAAGACGCCGGCCGAGACTCGCACGATGTTCACCGAGCGGGGCTGGAAGACGATCGCCGCGTTCCAGACCCGCAACCCGATTCACCGCGCGCACGAGTATCTCTGCAAGTGCGCGCAGGAGATCTGCGACGGCTTGCTGATCCACCCGCTCGTCGGCGAGACCAAGCCCGGCGACGTGCCCGCGGCGACTCGGATGGCGTGCTATCAGGTGCTGATCGAGAAGTATTTCGTCCCCGCACGGACGGCGCTGACGGTGATGCCCGCGGCGATGCGCTACGCCGGCCCGCGCGAGGCGGTCCTGCACGCGCTCGTACGCAAAAACTACGGGTGCACGCACTTCATCGTCGGACGCGACCACGCGGGCGTCGGCGATTATTACGGCACGTACGACGCGCAGAACATCTTCGACGAACTCGACCCGGCTAATCTTAAGATCGAGCCGCTGAAGTTCGAGCACGCGGCGTTCTCGAAACTTGCGCAGGGGATGGTCACGGCGAAGACGTTCCCGAAGATCGAGGGGGATCAGATCTTCCTGTCCGGGACGAAGGTGCGCGAGATGCTGGCGCGCGGGGAGAAGCCGCCGATGGAGTTCACGCGCCCGGAGGTCGCCGAGAAACTGTTCGACTGGGCCAGGGGCGGCTGAGCGGGGATAGACTTCGGCGGTGGACCCGAAGCCGCGACCTAACCGGGATCGGCACTACGGGACCCTCCGCCGGATGACGGGCGAGGAGCGCGTGCGCAAGGCGTTCGAACTGACGGAGCTGGCCCGGCGTGCGACGCTCGACGGGATCCGCTCGCAGCACCCCGACGCGGACGAAGAGACGATCCGCCGGCTGTACCTCGAACGTCTGAGCCGATGTCACAATCGGAACTACTGAGTACTGCTGTTTATGATATTGTAATCACAAGTGGCGCGGGCTTCCCGCCCGTGCTCGGCAAGACAGTGGCACAGGCGTCCCGCCTGTGCGCGGCGCGCCGTCCGCACTAGACATGCTAAACATTATTTTGAGATTGAAACACCAGCCTTCGCTTCGCTCGGTTCTGGTTTTTAAGCACGGGCGGGACGCCCGTGCCACTATCTGGGGAAATCGGGATGACAGGCGGGACGCCCGTCCCACTGGTGCTAATGGCGGCTTGGCCGCGGCGAGGGGCTTGGGATTCCTTCATTCGCTATCGTGGCCGATGTGAAGCCATCAGTTCTAGTCACCGGCGGGGCGGGGTTCCTCGGGAGCAACCTGTGCGAACGGCTGCTCGCCGACGGGCGCCGGGTCGTGTGTCTCGATGACTTCTCGACAGGTCTGCGGAAGAACATCGAGCACATTCTCGGGCGCGACGAGTTCGTGCTTTTCGAGCATGACGTGTCGGCGCCGATGTCCGCGGCGACGCTGGAACGGTTCGGCCCGATCGACAGAATCTACAACCTCGCGTGCCCGGCAAGCCCGCCGATGTACCAGCGAGACCCGGTCGCCACGATGCGGACGAACGTGCTGGGAATGCTGAACATGCTCGAACTAGCGGAGCGCGCCGGGGCGCGCGTGCTCCAGGCTTCGACCAGCGAGGTCTACGGCGATCCCCAGCAGCACCCGCAGACGGAGGATTATAGGGGGTGGGTGAACCCGATCGGCCCGCGCGCGTGCTACGACGAGGGCAAGCGGGCGGCGGAGACGCTGTGCTTTGACTTCATCCGGTCGCGCGGCGCGGACGTGCACGTCGCGCGGATTTTCAATACCTACGGGCCGAGGATGCGGGCCGACGACGGGAGGGTCGTGTCGAACTTCATCGTGCAGGCTCTCGCGGGCGAGCCGATCACTATTTTCGGCGACGGGTCGCAGACGCGCTCGTTCTGTTATGTCGATGATCTGATCGAGGGGCTGGTTCGGCTGATGGAAGTTTCGGCAGAGCCGATGGCGCTCGGGCCGGTGAATATTGGGAACCCGGACGAGTTCACGGTGCGGGAACTGGCGGACCTGGTTCTTGAGATGACGGGATCGGCGAGCGCGGTCGAGCGGCGTGAACTGCCGGTGGATGATCCTGCTCGTCGTCGTCCGGATATTTCGCGGGCGAAGGGTGCGCTCGGGTGGGCGCCGACCGTGCTGTTGCGGGAGGGGTTGAGGCGGACGATCGCGTGGTTCGAGTCGCCGGCGTCGGGCGGGTACAGTCGTGCCGGTTCGTCGGACGCCTCGGGCGGAACGACGGAGCGAAGGAGCGCTGGAACATGAGGATGGCCGTCGTCGGCGCGGGGTATGTCGGGCTGGTGACGGGCGCGTGCTTCGCCAACAGCGGGAACGAGGTTGTATTCGTCGATATAGACGGCGATCGCGTGGACCTTCTGCGCAGCGGCGGGTGCCCGATTTATGAGCCTGGACTGGCGGAGATGCTGGCGCGGAACGCGCACGCGGGCCGGGCGGTCTTCACGACGGACGCCGCGGGCGCGTACCGGGCGGCTGAGATAATTTTTATTTGTGTGGGGACGCCGCAGGACAGGGACGGCGCCGCGGACCTGTCGGCGGTGTTCGCGTGCGCGGACGCGATCGCGGGCGCGCTCGCGTCGGAGAGCGCGACGCTCCCGCCGAAGATCGTGGTGGTGAAATCAACCGTGCCGGTCGGGACGACGCACGAGGTCGCCGAGCGGATCCGCGCCGGCGTCGAGGCGCGCGGGGGCGGGCGGCGTTTCGTCATCGCCAACAACCCGGAGTTCCTGCGCGAGGGTGTGGCGATCGACGATTTTCTCCGGCCTGATCGGGTGATCGTGGGGGTCGAGGACGAGTCGGTCGGCGGGGTGATGCGCGCGATTTACGAGCCGTTCACACGTCACGGAGGGGCCGGCGTGCTCGTCTTCGATGTTCGGTCGAGCGAGATGGTGAAGTACGCCTCGAACGCGATGCTGGCGACAAAGATTTCTTTTATTAATGAAATGGCGGCGTTGTGCGCGGCGTACGGGGCGGACGTGGACGAGGTCCGCCGGGGGATGTGCGCGGACGAGCGGATCGGGCCACACTTCTTCTTCCCGGGGCTGGGCTTCGGCGGGTCGTGCTTCCCGAAGGACGTGCAGGCGTGCCTGGCGATGGGCCGGCGGGCTGGGGTGGCTACGGATGTGCTGGCGGGGGTCGATTCGGTCAACCGCAGAGCGCGGGCGGAGTTCGTCGAGAGGATCGAGGCGAGATTCGCGGGTGACGGCGGGCTGGACGGTCGGCGTCTGGCGGTGTGGGGCGTCGCGTTCAAGCCGAACACCGACGACATCCGCGAGGCGCCCGCGCTCGACGTGATCTGCGGGCTGGCGTCGCGCGGCGCGATAATTCGGGCGTACGACCCGGAGGCGATGGACAACGCGCTCCGACTGCTGGGCGGAGTGTTCGAGCCTGCGTCGGACCCGTACGAGGCGGCGACCGGGGCGGACGCGCTGGTGATCTGCACGGAGTGGGACGAGTTCCGCTCGCCGGATTTCGATCGCCTGCGGGCGGTTCTGGCGAGGCCGATCGTATTTGACGGGCGGAACATCTATCGGTCGGATCGGCTGCGGTCGGCGGGTTTCGAGCATCACTCGATCGGGCGTCCGGCGTCGGACCCGCGCCACTTCGGCGTCGGCGTCGCGGAGGCTCTCGACGGGGTTGGGTCAGCGGCGATCTCGGCGGCGGCTGCGTCGGAGGGGGCGGTCGGTGTCCGATCGTCAAATTGAGGCCGGATTTCGACGGCGGCGAGCGTCAAAGTGTGATGGTGCGGCGAAACTCGCGGCCCGGATAAACGTACAAGCCCGAGAAGCCGACAAGGTGGACAGCGCCCGGGGTGTCGCCCGATATTCCCGGTCGCGGACGGAACGAACCAGGGCCGGCGTCGAGGACGTGTCCCGGAGGGACTGCGGGCGCCGGGCCTTGCATGGAACGGATTGGAGCGATGCACATGCCGAAGAGAAGGTTCACGGGGCCGACGCTCGCTGCGGGCGTCATGGTCGCGGCGATCGTGGCGGTCGCGGGGCTGCCGGTGGGCGCGCAGGAAGGCGTCAGCCCTGAGATCGCGCAGACAGCAGGCCCGGCGCGTCCGGGCGGGAACAGCGGGGGCGGGAACTCGGACAAACTCCCCGACTTCTCGAAGGTCGGAGACGGGTACACCAAGGTCATCTCGACGACCGACGGCGCCGACCCGCTCTGGACCATCTACACGCGCGAGAAGGACGGGCAGATCCTCGCTGAACTCCCGCGCAACTTCGAACGCCAGAAACTCTTCATCGCCACCACGCTGACCGGCGGCGCCGGGTCGCAGACCAATATCCAGTTCGGCGACACGTACGCGTACTGGAAACGTTTCGGCGATCGCCTGGCGCTGATGGAGTCCCAACTCGCCACGCGCACCACCGGCGATCAGGAATCCAAGATCTCGGTCGATCAGCAGTTCACCGACCGTGTGATCCTCGATGTCCCGATCGTCGCCAAGGGCGAAAAGGGCGGCGTGGTCATCGACCTCGACGACATGCTCCTCGGAAAAGCGCGGGAGTTCTACGGCCCGTTCGCCTCGGGGATCAACACGCGTCTCGCCGAGATCGCCAAGGCCAAGGCTTTCCCCGAGAATGTCGAGATCGGCTTCACCGCGCCGGTCGCGGCGAACCAGAACCGGCTCACGACGTTCCACTACTCGATCAGCGTGCTGCCCGACCGGCCTGGCTACAAGCCGCGCGAGGCGGACTACCGCGTCGGCTACTTCACGACCGCTTACAACGACATGGCGAAAGTCACCGGCGATTCGACGTGGACGCGTTACGTCAATCGCTGGCGGCTGGAAAAGGCGGATCCGAAACTCAGCATGAGCCCGCCGAAGGAGCCGATCGTTTTCTATATCTCGGACACGACTCCGATCCGCTACCGCCGATATGTCCGCGAGGGCATCCTCGAGTGGAACAAGGCGTACGAGCAGGTCGGGATCATCAACGCGGTCGAGGTCTACCAGCAGGACGCGACGACCGGCGCTCACATGGATAAGGATCCCGAGGACCGACGGTATAATTTCTATGTCTGGAACTCCAACGGCGTGGGGTCGGCGATCGGGCCGTCGAGGGTCGATCCGCGCACGGGCGAGATCATCGACGCCGACGTCGTGATGAACGATGGCTGGGTGCGTTTCGCGGCGTCGCAGTGGCAGCGGGTGATACCGCAGCAGGCTATGGAGAACTTCGGCCCGGAGACCACGGCGTGGCTCGACGAGAACCCGCACCTCGACCCGCGGATCAGGCTCCTACCCGCAGCGGAACGCGCCGAAGCGCTCCGTCAGCGCGAGAACGAACTCGCTGCGGGCGGGCGCTCCTTCGGCGGGCACCCGGCGGCGAACGAAGCCGCCGTGATGCTCGGCGCCAATGAATACGACGGGCTGCACGGCCGGATCAGCCAGGTCAACGGCTACTGCGCACACGCGAACGATCGCGGGATGGATCTCGCGATGATGCGGCTCAACCTGCTCCCCATGATCAGCAATAAAGGCGACGGTGACATGATCGACGGCGCCCCCGAGTGGTTCGTCGGCGCGGTCGTCAAGGACGTCACCATGCACGAGATCGGGCACGTGCTCGGCCTGCGTCACAACTTCGCCGCTTCGACCATCTACACGATGGAGGAGATCAACTCCGCCAAGATGCAGGGCAAGGCCTTCACCGGCTCGGTCATGGACTACAACGCCGTCAACATCCAGTACGGCGACCTCGGCTCCGAGCAGACCGCATACTTCATGCCCACACTCGGCCCGTACGACATCTGGGCAATCCGCTACGGCTACACCACCAACGAAAAGGAACTCAAGGACATCCTTGCCGAGGCCTCCAAGCCCGAGCACGTATACGCGACCGACGAGGACGCCTTCGGCACGGACCCCCGCGCCCGCAGGCGCGACATGGGCAAGGACGTTCTTAACTTCGAACGCTCCATGATGGAACTCGTCCAGGATCTCCGCGCGGAGATCGTCGAGCGCGTGCTCGAAGACGGTGATTCCTATCAGAAGGTGCGCGACGCGTACGGGACGACGCTGGGCATCCACTTCCGCGCCGTGGGCAACGCCGCGTACTGGGTAGGCGGGCGGTACCTGCACCGCGACCGTGTCGGCGACGCCGACCGTGATCCGAACGAGCCGGTCGAGGCTGACCTCCAGCGAGAGTCTCTCGAGTTCGTGCTCGAGAACGCGTTCAACGACGAGGCGTTCGGCCTCACGCCGGAACTGCTGGCGAAAATGGGCCTCGACAAGTGGTGGGGGAGCATGCCGCAGTCGCTGCTCTTCTCCGACCCGCCGTTCGACGTGCACGACACGATCCTCGGCGTGCAGTCCACGGCGATGACCATGCTCCTGAACCCGGGGACGCTCAAGCGCGTCTTCGACAACGAGTACCGCACGCCTTCGAACAAGGACGCGCTGACGCTGCCCGAACTGCTCTTCACTGTCACGGACTCGGCGTGGACCGAACTCGATAAGCGCATGGACAAGCGCTTCAACGAACGCAACCCGATGATCTCCAGCCTGCGGCGCAATCTCCAGCGTGAGAACCTCGACCGCCTGATCGACCTCACGATGCCCGGCGCCCTGACGGGTTCCGCGGCGAAGCCGATCCAGACTCTCGCGGCTCACAAACTGCGCGAACTCGACGGCAAGATCGAGGCTGTTCTCAAGCGGAACAACTCGAACATCGACGCGTACACGCTGGCGCACCTCTCTGACGCGCGGACGCGCATCGAGAAGTCGCTCGACGCCCACTACATCTACAACGCGAACCAGATCGGCGCGAGGCGCAGCGGCGGGGGCGGGCCGTTCGGCTCGTCGAACGATCGCTGATCGGCTGAAGTTCGATCCAGTCTGAATCCTGCCGGCCGTCCCGATCTCGGGGCGGCCGGTTTTCGTTGCGCTGCAACCGCTGCGCCGGGCCGGTACAATCCCGGCCCGCGCCGCGCTGACGTGCCGCGACGCGATCAGAAACTCATTCACGACCCACGCCGGGCCGACCGAGCCGGCCCGCGATTGCAAGGAAGGACGGACGCGAGTGGCCCAACGTCACTTTGATCTCATCGTCATCGGAGGCGGGCCCGCGGGGTACGTCGGCGCGATCCGGGCGGCTCAACTCGGCATGAAGGTATGCTGCGTCGAACGCGCCAAACTCGGCGGGGTGTGCCTGAACTGGGGATGCATCCCGACCAAGGCGCTCCTCGCCAACGCCGAACTCCAGGAGAAGGTCGCCCACGCCGGCGAGTGGGGCCTCGAGTTCCAGAAACTCACCGTCAACTGGGAGAAGGTCATCGGTCGGTCGCGCGGCGTGGCGGACAAACTCAATAAAGGCATCCACTATCTCTTCAAGAAAAACAAGATCGACCACGAGGAGGCGCACGCGAAGATCGTCCGAGGCCGATCGGGCGACACACCATGCGCCGTCGAACTTTACGACTGCGAGGTCGAGGAGGAACTGACGCACGCCCCGGCGACGCCGGCGAAGAAGCCGCGCGAGACGATCACCGCGACGAACGTGCTGGTGGCGACGGGGTCGGTCGCGCGGGAACTCCCGTTCGCGAAGTTTGACGGCGACAAGATCATCGGGGCGCGCGAGGCGATGACGCTCGGCGCGATGCCGAAGAAGATGATCATCATCGGCGCCGGGGCGATCGGGATGGAGTTCGCGTACTTCTATCACACGTTCGGGACGGAGGTCACGGTCGTCGAGATGATGCCCCGGATCCTGCCGGTGGAGGATGACGACATCTCCGCGGCTCTCGAAAAGCACTACAAAAAGGCGGGGATGGACCTCCGCACGTCCACCACGACGACCGCGGTCGAGAAGACGAAGACCGGCGTGAAGGTGACGATCGCGCCGTACAAGGACGGCAAGGCGGACGACTCCAAGAAAGAAGTCCTCGAAGCGGACAAGGTGCTGCTCGCGGTCGGCGTGAAGGGCCGGTACGACGGGCTGTTCGATGATTCGCTCGGGCTTGAGACGGTGAAGGATCACATCAAGACGGATTACGATCCGGCGTCGTCCGAGCCGGCGCCGCTGGATTATAAGACGAATATCGAGGGGATCTACGCGGTGGGGGACGTGATCGGCCCGCCCTGGCTAGCGCACGTCGCGAGCGAGGAGGCGGTCCTGTGCGTCGAGCGCATCGCCGGGCACGACCCGATCCCGATGGATTACACGGTGATCCCCGGCTGCACGTACTGCCATCCGCAGGTGGCGAGCGTCGGCTTCACCGAGCGGGCGCTGAAAGAAAAAGGCCTGAAGAAAGGCGAGGACTACGAGGTCGGCTCGTTCCCACTACAGGCGCACGGGAAAGCAATCGCTGCGGGGGCGAACGTCGGCGTCGTCAAGATCATCAAGGGAGTCCCCCGCGGGGAGATCCTCGGCGCCCACCTCCTGTGCGATCAGGCGACCGAACTGATCTCCGAGATGGGTCTGGCGCGCCGGCTCGAAGCGACGATCGAGGAACTCATCGTCACGGTGCACGCGCACCCTACGATGTACGAGGCGCTGCACGAGGCGGCCCTCGCCGCGGAGGGCCGGGTCATCCACGGCTGACACTGGAACGGGCCGGCGGGCATCGCGTCGGCGGGAACGGGGGCACTCGTGCGCATCTGCTTCTACAGCGTCAAATTGTTCGAGCACGGGCCGTTCGATCGCGCGAACGAATCGCGCCGGCACACGCTGGATCGGCACTCGGAACGGCTGTCGGTGAAGACCGCGCCCCTCGCCGAGGGCTGCGACGCGGTCTGTGTGTTCGTAGGCGACGACGTCTCGGCGTCGGTGATCGACGCGCTCGCAGACCTCGGCGTGCGGCTGATTCTGCTGCGGTCGGCGGGGTTCAATCACGTCGATGTCGTCGCGGCGGAGCGGCGCGGGCTGACGACGCTGCGGGTTCCCGCCTATTCACCGCACGCCATCGCGGAGCACACGGTGGGGCTGATGCTCGCGCTGAACCGCAAAATACATCGTGCTTACAACCGCGTACGTGAGCAGAATTTCGCGCTCGACGGGCTGCTCGGGTTCGACATGCACGGGAAGACGGTCGGCGTCGTCGGGACCGGACGGATCGGCGAGGTCGTGTGCGCGATCCTCGCTGGGTTCGGGTGCAGAGTGCTCGCCTCGGACCCCGTGGTGAACGATGTCTGCGTTTCGCTGGGCGCGGAGTATGTGGGCCGCGAGAGGCTCTTCGCGGAGTCGGACATCATCACCTTGCATTGCCCGCTGACGCCCGAGACGAAGCACATGATCGACGCCGGGGCCTTGGATCTTATGAAACCCGGCGTGATGATCATCAACACGAGCCGGGGCGCAGTGGTTGATTCGCGGGCGGTGATCGCGGGACTCAAGTCGGAGAAGATCGGCGCCCTCGGGCTGGATGTGTATGAAGAAGAGGCTGATCTGTTCTTCCGCGATCTCTCGGACACGGTGATCCAGGATGATGTGTTCATGCGGCTCCTGACGTTCCCGAACGTGATCGTGACCGCTCATCAGGCGTTCTTCACACGTGAGGCGCTGCGTGGAATTGCGGATACGACGCTGGAGAACGCGTCGGCGTTCGAGTCGGGTTCGCCGATCGCGGACAACGTCGTAAGCAGTAGTCTCATAGCGGGTTGAAGGGTCGGCGGGGCGGAGGGTTTCTGTCGAGCAGCCGTGATTATTTCATTGAATTCTCGGCAAAAGGTTCTTGATCGGGGGACGGACGCCCGCCATACTCGTACGTGATAAGTACCCGCTGTGGGGCGGGTGCGAGATTGGATTGTCGGCGCGAGCATCGGAGATCTAAGCATGGCGGGGGACAGGATGATCATGGCGCGCGCGATTGTCGGGCACGGCGCGTCGGCGCTGATTGCGACGGCGACTCTGGTCGGGGCCGCGCTGAGCGGGATCCCGGCGGCGACGGAGAATGTGGCGATGTCGGCGCCGCTGCCTTATTCGATGTGCTTCGCGCCGGATACGTCGCCTGAATACATCGAGAGGGTGTATCAGGAACTTATGGATAAGATCGGCGCGACGCTCGAGTTCAACCTGACGACGCGCTGGCCCGGCCCGATCGGGACGCCGGTGACTCTGACTTACAGTTTTGTTCCAGACATGACGCCGACGGAGAACGGGCCGAGCGAATTGTTCGCGCTGCTGGGCGCGACGCCGCTGGGCGGCGACGTGAACGGCAACGGCAAGCCCGACTGGCAGGACAGGTTCCGCGAGATGTTCGATGTCTGGACCGCCATCACGGGTAATATTTATATCGAAACGGTTGACGACGGCGCGTTCTGGCCGACGAGCGAGGGAGCGCCCGGCGTCCGCGGCGATATCCGAATCGCGATGGCGACGATCGACGGGCCCGGGAACATCTGGGCGTTCAACTTTTTCCCGGGGCAGGTCCGGGCGGGGGACATGCTGCTGGATAGGGCTGACGCTTTTGCTTTTACGACCACAGCGAACAACTTCCGTCTGTTCCGGAATCTCGTCAGCCACGAGCACGGGCACGGGCAGGGGATCCTGCATGTGTGCCCGGCGGCGGGGCAGACGGGCGGGCGGACGAAACTTATGGAGCCGTTCATTGTCAGTGATTTCGACGGTCCTCAACTCGACGATGTTCTTGCGTCGCAGTCGCTCTACGGGGACCGGTTCGAGCCGAACAACACGTTCACCACAGCGACAGAGTTGGAGAGCCTTGGGCTGGTGAGCAACAGCAATCTGCTCCTCCAGCAGTTGACCGTGGTAGGGGGCGAGGCGGACCAGTTCTCGTTCACGGTCGAAGCCGGGTCGAAACTCAATCTCGCTCGTGTGGCGCCGGCGGGCGCGACGTATCTGGAAGGGGCGCAGGTCGGGGGTGTGTGCGAGAGCGGCGAGCCGTTCGACGCGCTGCGCCAGGTCGATCTTGTGTTGCAGGTGCTCAATCCGTCGGGGATGACCATCGCGACGGTGAACTCGGGCGGGTTAGGTCAGTTCGAGGAGATCACGAATCTGAATCTGATCTCGTCGGGCAAGCATTCGATCCGTGTCAGCGGCGCCGGTTCGCCGATCGGGACGCAACTCTATGTGCTCACGGTGAATGTGGATCTCGGGCGCATCGTGGGCGACATCAGCGGCGATCGGGCGGTCAACGGGATCGACCTGCTGTCGCTCCTGAACGCGTGGGGGTCGGCGGGCGCCGGCGGGGAGGATCTCAACGGCGACGGTGTCGTGGACGGCGCCGACCTGCTGATCCTTCTGAACAACTGGACCGGCTGATAAGCAGAACGGATCTGACCATTAGCGATGCTCGGTCCGATACCCGTTCGCCGATGGGCGCCTGCGAAGCCGGGTTGGGATGAATGGCCCGTTTTCAATGTATGTCCGACGGCGTGCTCGCGGCATCGGGCATAGATAATGGGTAAATTCCGGAACTTTTTCTTGATCTGTCCCACGGGGTATGGTCTTATACTGAGCGCGGTTTCTCCGGGCGCCTCGACATGAAGGCGATCAAACCCGCAGAAATCGGCTTTGGTAGGCGGGCCGTCTCTTGGCGGTCCATGGACGCGGACATCTATACAACCGGAGCGTCTTCTCCGGGGGAAAGGTCGAGGATGAAGAGCAGCATGATGGGGGTCGGGATGGCGCTGGTCGCCGGCGCCGTCGCGGTGATCGCGGGCACTACAAGCGGGGTCGGTTCGACTTCACCGCGGCAGGCGGGGTCCGTCGTCGCGCCAGCGCAGTTCGGCGCGATGGAAGAACGGGTGTCCGTCGTGTTCGCTCCGGGGACTACGCCCGAGGAGATGGTGGAAGCGTACACCAGGCTTCTCAAGACCTACGGCGTGCTCGGGCTTGAGCACATGATCGGCGGCGCGGGGCTTGAACTCCAGCCCTCCGGGGCTCGATGGAACGCGACACGCGGGACTCCGGTCGCGCTGACCTATTCCTTCCCGAGCGACGGCGTGGCGACGGGCCAGGGGCCTAACAGCATCAACGCCCGGCTGAGCTCGACCATCGGCGCGACATGGAAGACGCGGTTCGCCCAGGCGCTCAACGAGTGGGCCGAGGTGACCGCGGTCACCTACACCGAAGTCAGCGACGACAACGTCGCTTGGAACACACTCCCGGGCGGGCCGACACGCGGCGACCTGCGCATCGTCGCTGGGCCTAACGACGGCCCGGGCGGCGTGCTCGCGTTCAACTTCTTCCCGACCAACGGCGACATGTTCCTGGATCAGGACGAGAACTGGGGTTCATCGGCGAACGGCTTCCGGTTCTTCCGCAACGTCGTGACCCACGAGAACGGCCACGGGATGGGGCTTGCGCACGTGTGCCCCGTGCAGCAGACGAAGATCATGGAGCCGTTCCTCAGCACCTCTTTCGACGGCATCCAGTTCGACGACGTTCTGGCGATCCAGTACCAGTACGGCGATCGTTTCGAGCCGAACGGCACGCTCGGCTCGGCGAAATCGCTCGAAGCCGCCGGCCTCCAGTCGGGATCCAACCTGGTGCTGAACCTGCTGAGTCTGCACGCGATCAGCGACTCTGATCTCTTTCGGGTTGACGCCGTCGCCGGGTCGGTGCTCAACCTGGTCCGCGTCACCCCTTCCGGTCCGACCTATCTGAGCGGGCCGCAACTCTCAGGCGGCGCATGCTCCGCGGGTTCGTCGTTCGATGCGTTGCGGCAGTTCGATCTGATACTCGACGTGCTCAATCCGTCGGGCGTCGTGATCGCGACAGCCAACTCGAACGGGCTGGGCGGCGCGGAGGAACTCACAAATATCGCTCTTCCGTCTGACGACACATTCTTCATCCGAGTGCGCACCGCCGCAGCCGGCGCGGGCGACTTCAACATCCAGGCCTACTCGCTCACCGTCAACGCGACGCTCGCGGCGGTTATAGGCGACCTCAACGGCGACGGTGCGGTCAACGGCATCGACCTGCTTACGCTCCTGAACGCGTGGGGGACGGCGGGCCTCGGCGGCGAAGACATCAACAGCGACGGCAACGTCGACGGCGCCGACCTGCTCATCCTGCTCAACAACTGGACCGGCTGAAGCCGGACGCCGATCGGCCCGACGCGGCCGATCGGTTGAAAATCTGATGCGAGAACACACGCCGCGCCGGGGCCGACCCGTCGCGGCGTTTTTCGCAATACCCCACGCTCAGCCCGGCGGGAGCGCCCGCCGACCCGCCCAGGCGGGGCGCCTGGCTTCGCCCTGTGGAGTGGCGGGACTCGGCTTGTGGCGTGGCGGTCCCGGCGACGCTATGATGCCCGTTCACGCCGGGGTGTAGCGCAGCTTGGTAGCGCGTCTCGTTCGGGACGAGAAGGTCGTAGGTTCAAATCCTATCACCCCGATTGCCGCAAAGCGGCAATAAAGAGGAGAGAGCAGAGAACAGAACGTAGAGCCTGCGCGGACGGCGCTCGGCACGCTCTTGGCGTCAACCCGGAGCGAAAGTCGCTCTCATACTAGGTCTACTTTCTTCTTTCAACGAATTTTCGATATACTCGACACATGCCTGCTAGCATGGAATACGATGAGGGTTATCAGAATGTCGCAGATTTCTCCGCGACTATGACTATCATGCATCATCCAAAGTCTACCCGCGTGACCGTGTAAGCATGGCCGTACGCGCAATCGCCATTGTATCGGTTAATATTTATATAGACACAGGTTAGCTGTGCAAGGCGCATTGTGAGTAAGAGTAATCATCAGGCTACGGCCTAAGTTGAGCAAGCAAGTAAATCAAGGCGGTGGTTAAATATGAAGAATTCTGATGGAGGTACTCATCAATGATTGAATCTCGTTATTGGAGAGATGAGCTAAGACAAGACATCTCTTGGCTGAGAAAGCATCGGAAGTATAAAAGGTGGTCTGAAAAACAGGTCGTTCTATTCGAGCGAAAATTGATGCTTGTCGCATTCCAAGTGCGATCGTTGCTAGAACGACCAAAAGTAAATGATCTGGCGCGTAGTAAGACCATGCCTGTGCTGCGTTTTAAGAAGATTAGTAAACAGCCATTCACTCGCTTTGGCCCTGGTCTACCAGACAAGCGATTTGATATGGAGCACCCTGAGCCAGGGGCGATGTCCGCAAATGATGTGTGCAATCAGTTAATACATCATTATTGGCTACAAACACTTTCCGAGCAATGCGCTTTCACCGAATTATTTATTCTATCAGATCGCATTAGGCTCAAGTGTGCGTATTTGTTTCGTGTAGAGGATGTATTACAGTTGTTTCAAGTATATTGTGATCATCAAACTGGTATAGAGTATGCAGAGATTGAGTGGAATGATAATAAAAACGATTATGTGATTGTAAAGTCGCGGGGGCCACAGGAGTATGTGTATTAAACATCAACTGAACACGCAGGGCCATCGGGGGCTCGTCGGCGATGGCATTCAAGTGATAATATGCAGGGCAAAGAGAATACGGCATATTTCAGGAGGCCGCCTAGTCATAATGAATTCGATCTTCGCTCAGTAATCCCCACGCCGGCCATATCCGCCGCGGTAATATTCCGTCGGATGAACAGCCAGTACACAGCACGCTTCGCTTCGTCCGACGCCGATCTCCGGCGGATACTTGAGTTGCAGCGGGTGAATCTTACTTCGTCGATCTCGCCCGGGGAGCGTGCCTCGGAGGGGTTTGTGACGCTTCGGCATGATCATGCGCTGCTCCGCGAGATATGCCGGCCGCACCGGCATATTGTCGCGACGAGCGCGGGCGGCAATGAAGTCGTGGCGTATGCGCTCACGATGATGGAGCAGGCCCGCGGGCTGATCCCGGAACTCGGGCACATGTTCGATCGGCTCGACGCGATCGAGCGGCGTGGTGGTCCGCCGGCCGGCGTGAGGTGGTATGTGATGGGGCAGATCTGTGTGGACAAGACGCACCGATCGCGCGGCGTGGTGGACCTGCTGTACCGGGCGCACCGCGAGCACATGTCGAAGCACTTCGACATGGTCGTCACGGTGATCGACGCGGAGAATCTGCGTTCGATGCGGGCGCACGAGAAGGCCGGGTTCGTGACGCTGGATGAGTATCACGCCGGGCGGGATTGGCGGCTGGTGGGGCTTGATCTGCGGGTTTGAGGGTGGTCGCTGCGGTCCGATGCGGAGAGCGCCGACCTAGGCGCGGGGCGGGCGAATTTGGTTGCAGGTTCGCGGGTTTGCACTGCGAAGCATCGCGCATCAAGCCCAGGGATGAGATCCCTGGGCTTTTAGCCGGAATGCGCGCGAGAGTCGCACAGAGCCGGGCGTACCTCTCCCCGACCTTCTTCCGGGGCGAGTAGAGGCCGACCTTGCGTTCCGAGGGGGCCATGCCCCCCCGTTGGGCCGGTTGGGCAGGGGACGGCCGGACCTACCCTGAAAATTTTACGGATTGCCACTTGCCAAGACACGCCCGGCGCGTCTATCTTTCCGATCCTTCGCACGCGTCCGGCGAAGGCCCGCCCTCGGCGGGCGTCCCACTCGCACCAAAACCGACAAAGCGCTTCCTTTTCGTTCAGATCAACGGAACGGTGTTCAAGCGCTTTGGCAGGCTTTCAGCTCGGAAAGGGGTTGGGTCTGTGTCATCCATTGGTACGCACTGTCTGCTGGAGCTCTACGGCTGTCCTGCTCACCTGCTGGACGATCACGACGGGATCATCGAAACACTGCGCACCGCGGCGGAAATCGCCGGCGCCACCTGGCTCAGCCATACATCACACCGCTTCAGCCCGCAGGGTGTGACGGCGGTCGGGCTGCTGAGCGAATCTCACATATCGATCCATACCTGGCCGGAGTCGGGCTACGCCGCCGCCGATGTTTTCACCTGCGGCGACCACACCATGCCCGAGAAGGCTTGCCTGCGCTTGCTCGAATCGCTCGGCGCCACTCATTACACACTTAAAACTCTCAGTCGCGCGCTCGACGTTCCGACGCTCTCCGCGCCGCTCGACGCCGCGATGGCGCCCGGCTGACGACGTCATCCATCACCACCGACCTTTTCCGCGCAGGGGGATAAACATATGGCGGGCGCAGACCTCAAAGCCGATCTCTGGATCAGCGAATACATCAGCCCGTGGGACGTGCGGCTTCACGGCGTGACCCGTGTCCTCGCCGCTGCCCGAACCGATTTCCAGGACATGCAGATCGTCGAGTCCGGCCTGTCGGGCAAGGGTCTTGTGCTCGACGGGAAATGGCAGTCGTGCACCGGGGACGAGTTCCTCTACCACGAGCCGCTTGTGCACGCGCCGTGCGTGGCGCACGGCTCGCCCGCGTCTGTCCTCGTGCTCGGCGGCGGTGAGGGGGCGACCGTCCGCGAGGCGCTCCGCTGGAAATCCGTACGCCGGGTGACGATGGTGGACATCGACGGCGAGGTCGTCGATGCCTGCAAAAAGCACCTCCCCGAGATGCATCAGGGCGCGTTCGACGACCCGCGCACCGAACTCATCATCGGCGATGCGCTGAAGTACCTCGACGACGCGCAGCCGACGTGGGACGTGATCATCTCCGACCTGTCGGACCCGATCGAGGACGGGCCGAGTTTTGCGCTCTTTACGAAGGAATATTTTGAGAAAGTCCGGCGGGCCCTCGCGCCGGGCGGCGTGTTCGTCCTGCAAGCCGGGCCGGTCTCGCCGCCCGAGGTCGGGGCGCACGCGCGACTCGCCAGCACTGTCCGCGCGGTCTTCGCGCACACCCGCTCGCTGATCTCGTTCGCGCCGTCGTACGGCGCGCCGTGGTCGTTCGTGCTCGGCTCGGCGGAACCGATCGAGATCCCCGACGAAGCCGGGGTCGATTCACTGCTCGCGGCGCAAGGCGTCGCGGGGCTTCGCATGTTCGACGGCGAATCGCTCCACGGCATGATCCGACTTCCCAAACACATCCGCGAAGCAATCGCGGGCGAAACCGCAGTATTCACACTCGCCGACCCTCGTCGGTTCTTCGGCGCCGGCGCCGTCAACGCGGTGTGACCGGAGCGCATAAAAAAAGACCCGCGGGCGGCCCACCGACCCTCCCGCGAGCCCACTCTCTCACCCGCCAGCGTACACTCGCACGGGTCATAGTGCAACAGTTTTTGCGCGTTCACGCGGGCGTACTGACCGCTCCCGCACACGCCGGTTTGTGAACGCTAGAATCATGACGGCGGGCGGGTAGCTCAGTTGGCCAGAGCGTTCGCCTTACACGCGAGTGGTCGTGGGTTCGAGTCCCACCCCGCCCATTGCATGGGGCCGCGTCGAGCGCGCGGGCCGACGATGAGCCTGATCTTCGACGCGGTCTATCTCGTTCTGGCGACCGTCTCGGCGCCTTGGTGGCTCCGTCGGCGTCGGCAAGGGTGGCGCGAGCGGTTCGGGCACGGAGATCGCCTCGCCGACGATCCCGCGCGAAAGCGAGTGCTGCTGCACGCTGTCTCCGTCGGAGAGATAAACCTCATTCGCCGCCTCGTCGATCTGCTCCGCGGCGAGTTCGACGTCGTAGTCTCCGTCACGACAGACACCGGCGTCGCTCGCGCGCGCGAACTGTTCGCGATGTCGCCGGGCGTCACCGTCGTCCGATATCCGCTGGACGCATCGTGGATGGTCAGGCGGTTTCTCGATCGTGTCCGCCCGGACGCGGTCGGCCTCGTCGAACTCGAACTCTGGCCGAACTTCATTCGCGCGTGCCGGAAACGCGGGATCCCGGTCGTCGTTCTCAACGGGCGGCTGAGCGACCGATCGTTCAGCCGATATCGGCTCGCCCGCCCGGTCCTCGGCGGGTTCTTCCGGTCGCTCGCCGCGTGCGCTGTGCAGGACGAGGTCTACTGCGAGCGGTTTGTCGCAGCGGGTGTTCCGGCGGACCGCTGCCGAGTGCTCGGCTCGATGAAGTGGGACGCCGCGGGCGAGGCGGACGGCGCGCTCGAAGAAGCCGCGGCGGCGCTCGCGCGCGATCTCGGTGTTGATCTTACAAAGCCGTTGATAGTCGCTGGCAGCACCGAACCGATCGAGCACGCCCTTCTGCACGCGGCGACACCGGCGGGAGCGCAGTTGCTCTGCGCGCCGCGTCGCCCGGAATGGTTCGACGCCGCCGCGGCCGATCTGCCGGGCTGCGTGCGACGGTCGGTCGGGCGCTCTGCTGCGGCGCCGGGCGTTGACCGGTTCCTGCTCGACACGATCGGCGAACTACGAGCGGCGTACGCGCTCGCAGATGTGGTCGTCGTAGGTCGTTCTTTCGGCGAGTTGTTCGGGTCCGACCCGATGGAGCCGGCGTCGCTGGGCAAGCCCGTCGTGATCGGTCCCAGGTTCGCGGATTTCGCCGCGGCTGTTGAGGGGCTCGAACGCGCGGGCGCGATCGTGCGGGCGGAAAGGGAATCGCTCGCCGCGGTGCTCCGGGGGCTGATCGAGGTGCGTGCCCAGCGAGATTCGATCGGCGCTCGCGCCCGTGCGTGCGTCGCCGCGAACCGGGGCGCCAGCGATCGCCATGCGGAACTGCTCGCAAAGATAACCCGGGATGCTCCCGGCGAGCCTGGCAAGTCCGGCAAGCCCGGCGCATCGGCGGGGTGACGGCGAGAGCGATGCGCACAATCAAAATCAAAACAGTGGCACGGGCGTCCCGTCCGTGCGCGGCTGCGGCTTCAACAGAGCGAGTCCATCGAGAACGCACATGGATTTGCACGGGCGGGACGCCCGTGCCACTATTAGTGCCACTATTAGTGCCACTATTAGTGCTACTATCAGAACCACTATCGGCGCCAATATCAGCGCCACTGTTCGTCCGCATCGCGGGCTTGTGAAAGAAGGAGGCGGAGCATGTCATCTAGCCGATTCGGGATGTTCATGGGAATGGCGGCTGCGGCCCAGGCCTCGGGCGCCGACGCCGAGGCGCGCCGGGCGTCGGCGAACGTCGAGCACCTCGAAGCGCGTGTCGAGCGTCTAGCGCTGCTGTGCGAGTCGCTGTGGACGATCATCCGCGACGAACTCAAGATCACCGACGAAGCCCTGCTCGACCGCGTCACGGAGATCGACCTGACCGACGGCCGGCTCGACGGCAAGGTCAATCGATCCAGCGCGCTGACATGCCACAAGTGCTCACGCACAATCTCGCGCCGATTCGCCAACTGCATGTACTGCCAGGCGCCGATCGCGCACGATCCGTTCGCGTGAGTTGAATTCATGTCGCGGCTCGCTCGCGTACCATGCGTTCGATGAGCGCCAACGCCGACATCGCGCGACTTCTCGAAGAGACCGCCGAGATGATGGAACTGCTCGGCGAAAACCGGTTCCGCGTCGCGGCTCTCCTGCGTGCGTCGCGCGTGATCTCCGGCCTCGGGCAGGATCTCGCGAAGATCGCCGACGACCGCGAAGCGCTCGAGAACATCGAAGGCGTCGGCGCAAAAATCGCGGACAAGATCCAGGAATACGTGCGATCGGGACGCATCGCCGAGCGCGATGAGTACGCCGCGAAGATCCCGCCGGGGCTGCTCGCGGTGCTGCGCGTGCCCGGGCTTGGGCCGAAGACCGTCGGGCTTTTGTGGCGCGAGAAAGGCGTCGAGAGCGTCGCGGACCTCGAGCGCATCATCGACGACGGGACGATCCTCGAACTGCCTCGCATGGGCGAGAAGACCGTTGATAATATTAAATCTGCGATCGCGTTCTCGAAGAAAAGCGGCGGGCGGACCCCGATCGGTCTGGCGGCGCCGGTGGCCGACGCGATCGTCGCGGCGCTCGAGAGCGCGCCCGGCGTTGCGCGTGTGATGTACGCGGGGTCGCTGCGTCGCGGCCGGGAGACCGTCGGCGATATCGACATCCTCGCGTCCACGGACGACGCTGCGGCAGTCGGCGAGGCGTTCCGAACGCTGCCGATCGTCGCGGAGGTGATCTCCGCGGGCGCAACGAAATCATCCGTCCGCGCCCGGCTGGACGGGGACGAGCCTGGCCGGCAGATTCAGGTCGATCTCCGTGTCGTGCCCGACGCCGCGTTCGGGGCGGCGCTCCTGTATTTCACGGGGTCGAAGGACCACAACGTGCGGCTGCGCGAGCGCGCGATCGCGCGCGGGCTGACGCTCAATGAGTACGGCCTGTTCCCGGATGATGATCGCGCTTCGAAGAAGCCGCCGCAGGATCGCGGCGTGGCGCCGGTCGCGGCGAAGACGGAGGAGGACATTTATCAAAAACTAGGGATGCCGTTCGTCCCGCCGGAACTCCGCGAGGGAGGGGCCGAACTCGATATAGAGCGCGGCGCCGAGCCGGATCTCGTGACTATCGACGCGATCCGCGCAGAACTCCACGCGCACACCACGGCTTCGGACGGCGCGTTGTCGATCGAGCAACTCGCGAAAGAAGCCAAACGCCGCGGGTTTCACACGATCGCCGTCACGGATCATTCCAAGAGCCAGACCGTGGCCAACGGGCTGTCGGCGGATCGGCTGCGCGAGCATGTCAGCGCGATCCGTGCGGCGAACGAGAAGTTAAAAGGGATCACGATCCTCGCCGGCGCCGAAGTCGATATACACGCGGACGGCTCGCTCGATTACGACGACGAAACGCTGGCGCTGCTGGACATCGTCGTCGCGTCGCCGCATTGGGCGTTATCGCAGAAGCCAGCAGCGGCGACGAAACGGCTCATCAAAGCGATCGAGCACCCGCTGGTTGACATCCTCGGACACCCGACCGGGCGGCTGATCGGCAAGCGCGAGGGGCTTAGCCCGGACATCGCGGAGGTCGCCGCCGCCGCCGCGGAACATAACAAGGCTCTCGAAGTGAACGCGCACTGGCT
This sequence comes from Phycisphaeraceae bacterium, assembly GCA_039794205.1. Lineage (GTDB taxonomy): Bacteria > Planctomycetota > Phycisphaerae > Phycisphaerales > UBA1924 > J020. The sequence goes on along the minus strand of JBDIVU010000005.1, from coordinate 201,831 downwards.
GCGGCTCGATCTTCGGGACATGCACGTGCGAGCCGCGGTAGATGCGGGCGCGCTCGTCGCGATCGACTGTGATGTGCATGCTACGGGTGATTTCGACAATCTCCGGTTCGGCGTGCAGACGGCGCGGCGGGGATGCCTGCCGTCGGAGATGTGCGTCAACACGTGGACGGCCCGTCGGCTGCACGCGTGGCTGAAGAAGCGGCGGGCGTGAGCGAGCGCGTGCGTCGCCAGCGGTCGGCGTATACTGCCGGCATGGTGATCGGCGGGGATTCAGAACTGCGCATTCACGAGCCGCTCTGCGCCGTGTTCCGTCGGCGGCTCAAGGCGGCCGGGCAGAAGTACACGACCGAGCGGGCGCAGATTCTCGACGCGATCATCAAACTCGACGACGTGTTTGACGCGGACACGCTCCAGGAATCGCTGCGCGAATCCGGCTTTCGCGTCAGCAAGGCGACCGTCTACCGCACGCTGAAACTTATGCAGGAATCGGGCATCATCCAGCAGGTGCTGCTCGACGCCGAGCAATCGCGCTGGCAGTTGATCTACGGCCGGACGCCGCGGGATCTGCTGATCCGCGTGGATACGAACGAAGTTGTGCCGATTGATGCGCCGGAACTTACAGCATTGTGCGAGCGGATCTGCGCCGAGCGCGGGCTGGCGCTGCACGGCCGAAGGTTTCAGATCTTCGCGGCGCGAGCGTGAGTGATTCGTAAAGTATCAAAGCAAACCTGACCTTCGCTTCGCTCAGATCAGGCGTCAACGTGGCTGGGGATGCCTCTATCGGTTTCATTCGCCCTGTTCGATGTCGGCGTCCTTGATATCACGGCTGATGACGTAATCACCCTTGAGCCACTTGCCGAGATCGACGAGCCGGCAGCGCGCCGAGCAGAACGGCGCGGAGTCCGCGTCGCTGCGGAACGGCTCGTCGCAGATCGGGCAGCGAATCTTGGCGGCTGCGGCGTTGTTGTCTTCGTGAGGGATCATTTTTCGAATCCTATCCCCGCGATGCGTTCCCGCCAAGACTCGGCGCCGAGGATTGTGATCCGGCGTTCGTGCGGTGCTTCGGCGTGCTCGATGGTGATGCGCAGCGTATCGGGCGGCAACTCCGCCGCGATACGGTCGGCCCATTCGATAACGACCACGGCGCCGGGGTCGTGCGCCGAGTCCCAACCCAGCGACGCCAGCCCATCGCCCGCATCGAGTCGGTGCGCATCAACGTGCGCCAGCGGCGGCGAAGACGCAATATCAGATGAGTATTCCTGAACTATCACATAAGTCGGGCTGGAGACGGCGCGGGCGTCGATCCCCATCCCGCGGGCGACGCCTCGGACGAATCGGGTCTTGCCGGCGCCGAGTTCGCCGACGAGGGCTAGCACGTCCCCGGCGCGCAGCAGGCGCCCGAGCCGTTCGCCGAGCGCGATGGTCTCATCCTCGCTGCGCGTGATTGTGTCGATGATCGGGATCATGAGTGATGGTCCCAGCCGAGTTTGGCGGCGTCGATCATGGCGCCGTCGCGCAGCCGGAACACGCAGCCGGCGCCGGGTTCTACAGAGCCGATCGCCGTGATTGCGACGCCGGTCGGGGTCGCGCTCGGGATGTCGGCGCCGGGGCGGACGGTGAAGAGCAGTTCGTAATCTTCCCCGTCGGCGATAGCGCTGCGTGCATCTTTCGCGGACGGCGCGAGCGGGATTTCGGCTTCATCGAGCATGATTCTGACTCTCGAAGCGGCGGCGACGCGACCGGCGTCGCGGCCCACGCCGTCGGATAAGTCGATCATCGCGCCGAGCCGATCGCCTAGCGTGTCGCAGAGCCAATCGGCTTCGCGGAGCCGCGGCTCGAATGTAAGGTGTTTTCCTGACACGAACGAGCCGCCGACGGCTCCGGTGACGCAGACGATGTCGCCGGGCTTCGCGTCCGAGCGCAGCGCCGGGCCGCGACGATCGTGCGGCTCGCCGAGGACGGTCACGCAGAGCACGGTCGGCCCGTCGCTGACGGCGATATCCCCGCCGACAAGCGGGCAGTCGTAGCGCGCAGCGGTTCGCGCCATTGCGTCGAAGAGTTCGTCCGCGTGCTCGAAGCCGGCGCGGAGAGTGGCGGCCGCGACGCACGAATGCGCCCTGGCGCCCATCGCGGCGATGTCGGAGAGGCTTCGGCAGATCGCTTTGTGCGCGATCGAGCTGATCGGCGTGGCCGGGTCGTAGTGCCGACCTTCGACGAGTTGATCGGTGGTCACGAGAAGCGGCGCGGCGCCTGATGTAAGTCTGAGCACGGCGCAGTCGTCTCCTGGCCCGACGGCTACACGCGAAGCAAAATCGGCGGCGAGCGTCGCGGAGCGGTCGTAGATGTGCGCGAGCAGAGTCGATTCGTCCATCGCGGCTGAGGATAGCGCGGGCCGGTGGTTCACGCCCCGGCGGCGGGCGAAATCGGCGTTGCGAAACGTCGGATCAGTTCCGGCGGCGCGCCGATGCTGAGCGTGAGGATCCGCCCGGTGTAGCGTCGCGATCGCGGATCGAGCATGCCGGTTTTCAGGCCGGCGAGAGTCGCGGTGGCGTCGGCGACGACGGCGGTCGGGTCGCCCGCGCCGATCGGGGCGCCGGTGTCGCAGTCGATCCCGCTGGGCAGATCTACCGCCAGAACAGCGGATTCTGGCTGCGACGCGCGTACGCGGTTGAGCCAGGCGATCGCGTCCGAGATCGGCGGTCGCGGCGGGGAGGTGGCGCCCGTCCCGAGCATCGCGTCGATGAAGAGGCAGCACGCGCCGAGTTCGCGCCGGGCTATGTCCAGTGATTGGTCGGCGCCGCCGGGTTTGATATTAGTAATCGGCAGGCGCATGGCGCGGATGATGTTGAGGTTTACGGCGGCGTCGCCGCGGTTAGATGCGAGGTCGGTCATGATCGCGATGCTTGTTCTGATATTCAGCGCCGCGAGGTGTCGTGCGAGCGCGAAGCCGTCGCCGCCGTTGTTGCCCGGGCCGGCGAGTATGAGCGCGGCGTCGGCGCGCATGATCTGAAGCATCTCGTGCGCGACGTGCGCCAGCCCGATCGCGGCGTTCTCCATGAGGACTACGCCGGGCACGCGGAAGTCATCGATCGCGGCGCGGTCGAGGGCGCGGACAGCGTCGCGCGAGAAGGCGAAGCGGTCGGACGCGCCGACGAGAGCCGGCGGGACGGCGACCGAGTCGAATCTGCCTTGCGCGGGCACGGCTCAGCCGTTGAGCCGGCGCGCGACGAGGGCGGCGTCGGTCTCGGCGGTGACATGCACGACGGGGGGGGCGGGTGTGCGTCGGCCGGCGCCGAGATGGTCTATCCCGAGGCACGCGAGCGTGTCGCGTTCGACGATCGCGCGCAGGCACTCGCGGGGGACGGCGGGGAGGCCCGAGCCTTGGCGGAGCGTGTTGACGGAATAGAGCCGTTCTATCGCGGCTTCCGGGGTCTGGCGCGGGAAGCCGGAGCCGAAGACAAGTTTGTGCGCGACGCGGCGTTCGATCGCGGCCTGGAGGGTCTGATACAGCGGCCAGGAGCGCCCGATCACGCCGGAGAGTTCGACGTAGACGCGTTCATGCCGGGCGGCGAGGAGCAATGCTTCGTCGATCCAGCCGGCGCCGAGATCGCCGAGGACGAGCGTCAGCGCGGGCAGAGCGCGGAGCGCTTCGTCCCAGAGAGTGGGGCGTGCGAACTCGACAGCGCTGCGGCGGTCGTGCAGCCAGGGGTTGGCGGCGAGGACGGGCACGCCGAACTCTGCGCAGTGATCGAGGACCGCGAAGCAGGAGTCGTGCGTGGGTCGGCATCCTTGATCCGCGGGGCAGAGCGTGACGCCGGGCAGGCCGAGGTCGCGGGCGCGTTCGAGGTCTTCTTCGACGGAGTCGGCGAGCGGGTCGACGCCGGCGAACCCGACTCGGCGCGAGGGATCCTGCTCGACGAAAGTTGCGATCGATTCGGGCGGCGTGTCCACGCCCAGCCGATCGGAGCGCCAGCCGTGGACTATCGAGACGCTGACACAGCCCATAGCCTGCGCGTGGGCCGTGGGTGTCGGGCTGCATACGTCGAACTCAGGCTCGTCGGACGGGAGGATCTGTGTCCGGGCGTCAATGATCATCTAGAAAAACTCCCCAGGTAGCGGATCATCGCCGGGGTTTCGGCGGTAGAACAGACTATCGTAGATCGAGCGGCCCACGCCGCAATCCCCACGGCGCCCGCGGCTTAAGAGGAGGCTCGGATATGCCCGTAACCTCGGACAGTCGGCGAATCGCAAGCATAGCAATCGCAATGGCTTGTGTTCTGTTAGTCCATGCCGGCGCCGCCTCTCGTGGGGCTAACGACCCAAATACATCAGAAGTGCGCCAGCCGGTCAAGCGGGTGACGGCGGACCTTGGGCAGGGGCGTTTCGAAATCCCGCGTCAGCAGCGCAACGCCCCGGCGCCGGCGGTTCAGCCGACGCCGCCGCCACAGGGTCAACCCATGCCGCCTCCGGCGCAACCGACGCCGCCCGGCCGCGCCAAACCTAAGCCCGCACCATTCCACGACCCGTTTCTCTTCCATCACGGGCATTACGGCCCGCACGTTTCCCCGCGACACAGCCGATACCTGAATCTGGGCACGGGCATCTATTACTCGGATGCGCTCTACTACCGTGGGCCGGTGACGGGCGTGTATTCGCCGATCGATCCTAACCTCGTGATCTATCCGCCGCGGGACGTGACGGACCTGCCGCCCCCGCCGCCGACGGTCGGCGACCTGGCCCGTGGCGGGCGGATAGCCGAGGCGGAAGCGATGATCCTCGCCGAGCCGGGTGAGGGTGAGTCGCTCAAGCCCGAGTCGGTCAGGCTGCTGGCGGTGCTGGCGTCGATCCGGGGTGACTTTATTCAAGCGGCGGGCCTCGTCGAGGCGGCCTATACATCGGCGCCGACGCTGGCGGAGTCGGCGGCGGATATCGAGGGGTTTTTCCGCGGCCCGGGTGATTTCCGCCGACTCCTCGTGCGGGCGGTTCGGCACGCACAGGCCGCGGACGACGCGGCCGGTTGGCTGCTGGTGGCTGCCATCATGCAGGCGGACGGCCGGGACCGCGACGCGCTCCGCATGATCGAGCGCGCGTCCGCCCTCGGCCTGGACGCCGAGATCGTAGACGCCTGGCTCGCTCTGACGCCCTGAGCGGGGTCATACCGGGCGCCGGTCGGCTTGGCTTGCAAATCAGAGCGGGATCGGTAAACTTGCCGGTTCGCCGCTAAGCGCCGGTTGAAGCCGGTCGAACGGCGATCACAATGAAACCGCAGGCACCACCGCGGGCGCTCTTCGCCGACATGCGCCGGGTGGGAGGTGGAGGACAATGGCGAAGAAAGAAATTACCAAACGTTTCAAGATCAACGCGCCGGGCGGCAAGGCGACCCCGGCCCCGCCGCTGGGACCGATCCTCGGTGGTTCCGGCGTCAACCCCGGTCAGTTCATCCAGCAGTTCAACGCCGCGACCGGCCACCTCAACGGCAAAGTCGTCGGCGTGGTGGTGACGGTCTATGCCGACCGCTCGTTCGAGTTCGAGGTCAAGTCCTCGCCGGCGTCGGTGCTCATCAAGGAAGCCGCGGGCATCAGTGCGGGGTCGGGTGAGCCGCAGAAGATCGTCGGCAAGATGACCTGGACCCAGGCGCGTGCGATCGCGCAGGAAAAACTAAGCGACCTCAACGCCGTGGATGTCGACGCCGCCGCCCGCATGATCGCGGGGACGGCTCGTTCGATGGGCGTAGAAGTGGTGGAGGGCTGATCGTCATGGCGAAAGTCAAAGCAGCCCCGACACGATCGCTCCGAGGTTACGGCCGGCGCATGCGCGAGAACCTTACGAGCGCGCCGAACGCGCCGCTCGAGCCCGCCGCCGCCGTCAAATCTCTGCGCACGTTCAAGGCGCCGAAGTTCGACCAGACCGTCGAGGTCTGCCTGCATCTCGGCATCGACCCGAAGCACGCCGATCAGGCGATCCGCGGCTCGATCGCCCTCCCGAAGGGCATCGGCAAAGCCAAGCGCGTCATCGCGTTCTGCACGCCGGACCTTGCGAAGAAGGCTCTCGCGGCGGGCGCGATCAAAGCGGGCGGCGAGGATCTCGTCGAAGAAGTCGAAAAAGGTTTCTTCGATTTCGATGTCGCAGTCGCCAGCCCGGACATGATGCGCGTCATCAGCAAACTCGGTCGGGTGCTCGGTCCGAAGGGGCTGATGCCCTCGCCCAAGGCGGGGTCCGTCACGTCCGACGTGGTGACGGCGGTGTCCGAGTTCGCCGCGGGCAAGATCGAGTACCGCAACGACAAGGGCGGCAATGTCCACGCAGTAGTCGGCAAGTTGTCTTTCCCAGACGCGGACCTCGTCGAGAACCTGACCCACTTCATCGGCGCGATCGAGCGGGCCAAGCCTTCGAGCGTCAAGGGCAAGTTCATCAAGAAGATCACTCTCAAAGGCACCATGACGCCCGGCGTCACCGTCGCCCACCAGCAGGCGGAATGACCGAAACGCGCTCCCACTTCCGAGAACGATTATGAGCAAGCCAGTCAAAGAATTGATTATGCGGGACTACACCGACCGTCTGGGCGGTGTAGAGGACGCGCTCGTGATCTCGATCCGCGGCATCGGCGCGAACGAGAACAATCGGCTCCGCCAGGGGCTGGCGCAAATGCAGATCCGCGTCACGGTCATCCGCAACTCGCTCGCCAAGACCGCGTTTGCCGAGACCGGTCTGGCGGGCCTCGGCCCGGTGCTCGAAGGGCCGTCGGCGCTTGCCTACGGCGCCGAGAGCGTGATCGACGTCGCCCGCGAACTCGTCAAGTGGGCGAAGGAGATCAAGCAACTCGAACTCAAGGGCGCGGTGCTCGACGGGCAACTCTTCGCCGGCGCCGCGGGTGTAGAGGCGCTGAGCAAGTACCCGACGCGCGAGGAGGCGATCGCCAAGGCCGTCACGCTCATCCTCAGCCCCGGTCGCAACCTCATGGCGCAGATCAAAGGCCCCGGCTCGCGAGTCGCCGGCCTCATCAAAGCGATCGAAGAAAAACTGGAGAACGGCGAGGCGATCTCCCGCGTCGGCTGACGCGGAGTGATCGGCTCGAACACATACGCGACATCCGGTTCGGACTGGCCCGCGGGTTAAAGGTCGGGCGTCCGGCCCCTCTCCGAACCGAATCGCCGACGGCGTGAAGAAACGCCGCCGGGCATACGAAGGAACCAGGCAACCATGAGCGACACCGCGACCGCAACGAAAGAGTTCGAAGCCAAGATCAGCAAACTCGGGGACGACCTCGCCGGTCTGACCCTGAAGGAGGCCGTGGATCTCGGCGATTACATGAAGGACACCTACGGGATCGAAGCCGCCGCGGGCGGCGCGGTCATGGTCGCGGGCCCGGCAGCGGGCGGCGGGGGCGCCGAGGAAGAGGCCGAGAAGACCTCGTTCGACGTAATCCTCACGTCCGCGGGCGACAAGAAGATCGGCGTCATCAAGGTCGTCCGCGAGATCACCTCTCTCGGCCTGAAAGAGGCGAAGGATCTCGTCGACGGCGCCCCGAAGGCCGTCAAGGAAGGCGTCACCAAGGAAGAGGCCGAGGATATCAAGGCCAAACTCGAAGAGGCCGGCGCCAAGATCGAGATCAAGTAATCCTTCCCCGGCAAGGCCGCAGGCCGCGTCGGCAAACAAAACAGGCGGAACACCCCGTCCGATCGGGCGGGGTGTTCTTCGCCGTTCGGCCCCGCTTGCAAGAGCGGCGCCAAACACGTATACTCTAGGATTCGAGACGGACACTCGGAAACCCTGCGGCGACCTTGCACACACTGCCCTCTGCGGATCGGACCGGCCCCCCGGGCCAGGTTCTCCCTTACATCGCGAGGAGATCGATGGCTGCGACCAACGTGCGCGATTACTCCAAGCGCGGCGACGCGATCCCCGTTCCCGATCTCACCACCGTTCAGCGACGAGCATACGAACGATTCCTGCAGATCGGGATGTCACCCGACCAGCGCAACCCCGCGCTCGGCCTGGAAGCCCTCATGCGCGAGGTCTTCCCCATCGTCTCCTACGACGAGACGATGAGGGTCGAATACATCCACTACGACCTCGAACAGGCGCGCTACACGCCCGACGAATGCCGGCAACTGCGCCTGACCTACGGCATGCCGTACCGTGTCCGCGTCCGCCTGACTCGGCAGAACCATCCCGACATCGTCGAGGAGGACATATACCTCGGCGAAATCCCCATCATGATGGGCGGTGGCGAGTTCATCGTCAACGGCGCCGAGCGCGTGATCGTCAACCAGCTCCATCGCTCGCCCGGCGTTGACTTCTCCGTCATCTCCGCCGAGGCCGACCGCCCGCTCCACTCCGCGCGCATCATCCCGGAGCGCGGCTCGTGGATCGAACTCGAAGTCACCAAAAAAGACGTCCTGGTCATGCGCATCGACCAGTCGACGAAGATCCCGACCACCACGTTCCTGCGCTGCCTGGACGAGTCGGTCGCGCCGACCGAGGCGATCCTGAGCCTCTTTTACGAGATCAACGAGATTTCGGTCGAGAAACTCGCGCCCGAGCACTGGGCCGCCCAGACCATCATCGACACCGAATCCGGCGAGGAACTCGTCCACGTCGGCCGGCAGATCGGCGAAGCGTTCGAGGCCATCCAGAACTCAAAACTTAAGAAGGTACGGGTCATCCAGAACCCGTCCGACCCGCTGATCCTCAATACGGTCGCGGAGGAGGCGCTCGGCCAGTTCGACGAGATCGCCGGTTCGGAGCACGAGTCGGCGCTCCTGAAGATCTACACCCGGCTGCGCCCCGGCAACCCGCCGCACGTCGATAAGGCAAAGCAACTCTTCCAGGACAAGTTCTACGACGACGCGCGGTACCGCCTGGGCCGGGTCGGACGCTTCCGCATCAATCGTAAGTTTGACCTGAACGTCCCCGAGGACCACATGTTCATCCGCGCCGAGGACTTCCTCCGCGTGATTCAGTATTTGCTGGACCTCCGCTCGAAGCGCCCCGACCCCGCGACCGGGCGCCCGATCGCGCAACTCGACGACATCGATCACCTCGGCAACCGCCGGCTGCGCACTCTCGACGAACTCGCAACGGACGAGATGCGCAAGGGCTTCCTCAAACTCCGCCGAACCGTGCAGGAGCGGATGAGCGTCAAGGAGCCGGACGAACTGAGCAAGGTCGCCGATCTTGTCAACTCCAAAGCCATTTCTAGCGCCATCGACTTCTTCTTCGGGCGGTCGGAACTCTCGCAGGTCGTCGATCAGACGAACCCGCTGTCGAGCCTCGTGCACGAACGGCGACTGTCGGCGCTCGGGCCGGGCGGCCTGAACCGCAAACGCGCGGGCTTCGAGGTCCGCGACGTGCATATCTCGCACTACGGCCGGATCTGCCCGATCGAGACGCCCGAAGGCACCAACATCGGCCTGATCTGCTCGCTCGGCATCTACTCCGGGATCGACGAGTACGGCTTCCTCCTCACGCCTTACCGCGTCGTAAAAAACGGCGTCATGCAGGAAGAGGTAGTGCAACTCCGCGCCGACGAGGAGATGAAAGCGATCCTCACGCCCTGCGACTCGCTCGACGAGAACGGCAGGCTGAAATCCGGCATGGTCCTCGCGCGTGTCGACGGCGAACTCGCCGAGGCGCCCGCGTCGCAGGTGCAGTACGTCGACATCGCGCCCAAGCAGATCGTCGGCGTGTCCGCAGCGCTGATCCCGTTCCTCGAACACGATGACGCCAACCGCGCCCTCATGGGTTCGAACATGCAGCGGCAGGCCGTCCCGCTGCTGAAGATGCAGACGCCGCTCGTCGCGACCGGCATGGAGAAAGCCGTAGGCGGGAACTCGGGCATGCTCGTCCGGGCCCGGCGCGACGGCGTCGTCACCCACGCCGACGCCCTCCGCGTCGTCATCGACGACACCGACGAGTACGAACTCCGCAAGTTCGCCAAACTCAACGAGCGCACCTGCCTCAACCAGATCCCCCGCGTGCAGGTCGGCGATCGTGTCCGCAAGGGCGACATCCTCGCCGACGGCGCCAGCACCATCGACGGCGAACTCGCCCTCGGGCACAACGCCCTCGTCGCGTTCATGACGTTCGACGGTTACAACTTCGAGGACGCCATCGTCATCTCCGAACGCCTCGTCAAAAACGACGACATGACGAGCATCCACATCGACGAGTTCGACGTGGAAATCCGCGAGACCAAACTCGGCCGCGAGGAGTTCACCCGCGACATCCCCAACGTCTCCGAGAAGGCCCTCGCCAACCTCGACGAGCACGGCGTCATCCGCGTCGGCGCCCGCGTCGGCCCGGGCGACATCCTCGTCGGCAAGGTCTCGCCGAAGTCCAAGTCCGAACTGACACCCGAGGAAAAACTCCTCCACGCGATCTTCGGCCGCGCCGGCGAGGACGTGAAGAACGACTCGCTCGAAGTGCCCGCGGGTTCCGGCGGGATCGTCATCGGCGCCAAGCGATTCGCCCGCCGAGCGCACTTCACCGACGATCAGAAGAAGCGCCTCCAGCGCGACATGGAATCCTACAGCGCCGAGATGGACGCCAAGGCGATCTCCACCTTCCGCCAGATGGTCGTTCGTATTAACGAGGCGGTCGGCTCCGAGATGATCGACCCGACCACGCGCCAGAAGGTCGGCGCCTCGGACATCCCCGAGGTCATCCTCGAACAGATCCAGAACTTCGATCTCAAATGGGTCAAAGGCTCGAAGGAAGCACGCACGCTCGCCGAGTCGATCCATCAGCAGTTCTGGCCTCGGCTCCGCGCCATCGAAGCCGAGAAGCAGCGCAAACTCGCGCACATGAAGCGCGGCGACGAACTGCCAACCGGCGTCCTCGAGATGGTCAAGGTCTACCTCGCCAACAAGCGGCGCCTGTCCGTCGGCGACAAACTCGCCGGGCGTCACGGCAATAAAGGCGTCGTCGCGCGCATCGTCCCCGAAGAGGACATGCCGCACATGGAAGACGGCACGCCCGTCGATCTCCTTCTCAATCCGCTCGGCGTCCCCAGCCGCATGAACGTCGGGCAGATCCTCGAAACGCACCTCGGGTGGGCGGCGAAGATCCTCGGCTTCCAGGCCGTCACTCCCGTCTTCGACGGCGCGACCGAAGAAGAAGTCCATTCCGCGATCAGCGAAGCCAACCAGCACGTTCGCTCGCGCATCGAATACTGCGAGTCCGCCGGCTCACACCCCGAACCCGGGGAAATGCTCGCGAACATGCCGCGAGGCGGGAAGATCCAGTTGTACGACGGGCGCACGGGCGAACCATTCCACCAGCGCACCGCCGTCGGGTACATGTACATCCTCAAACTCCATCACCTCATCGATGACAAGATCCACGCCCGCGCGACAGGGCCGTACTCGCTCATCACCCAGCAGCCGCTCGGTGGCAAGAGCCGGACGGGCGGTCAGCGTTTCGGCGAGATGGAAGTGTGGGGCCTCGAAGCCTACGGCGCCGCGTACATCCTCCAGGAACTCCTCACCGTCAAGAGCGACGACGTCGAAGGCCGAACCAAGATCTACGAATCCATGGTCAAAGGCCTCAACACGCTCGAAGCCGGGATGCCCGTCGCGTTCGACGTGCTCTGCAACGAACTCAAAGGCCTCGGGATGAACATAACGCTCGAGAAGAAGCGCCTCGAAGGCGGGTCGCTGCTCTGATCGCCGTTGGCGGCGGTCGGCGGGCCCGATCGCACACGCGGAGAGAGATTCTTATGAAGCACTCGACACGTTCGCACATCATGAGCCGCGGGATCGCGGCCGCGGCCGTCGCGCTCGCGACGATCACGCTCTCGGCCTGCGGGGGATCATCCTCGGAAACCGAGAACACGTCGCCCGCGCCGGAGTCCGCGGCCCGGCCGCAATCGCCGCCCGCGACAGCGCCCGCCCCTCAGCCCCAGCCGGCCGAAACCGCGGCGCCCGCGGAGGAAGCCCCGGTCAAGCCCGCCGTCGAGGTGCGCGACGACACGCCCGAAGCGGCGATCGAGACATGGGTCAGCGCGTTGCAGGTTTTCGACTTCGACGCCGCGCTCGCGGTGCTCGATCCCGAGACCCGGGGCGCGGAGATGCTGCGCACGACCAAGGCCGGGTACGAGCGCGCGATCACCGACCCCGCTGTGCCCGTCGCGCTCATGCAGACCGCGATCGCCGGCGAGATTCAGAATCTTTCGTGGGAAATGTCGGCGATCGACGGCGAGTCCGCGACGTTCCGTTTCAGCAGCCCGTCCAAGGCCGACCCGTGGGAGATCCGCGTCGTCCGCACGCCGGACGGCTGGCGTGTGATCCCGCCGCCGAACGGTCTGCCGCAAGGCTGAACCGCGCCTCGTCCGCCCGCCGACTCTCTCACGCCCGACCCGAACCAGCCGCCTGCCTCGTTGATCGCCTCGAAGAATCGGGAGCCAGCCCCTCATGATCGAAAGCGTGTACGACCGGATCAACGACTTCGCCCGCGTCAAAGTCACTCTCGCCAGCCCGAGCGACATCCGCTCATGGTCCTACGGCGAAGTCAAGAAGCCCGAGACCATCAACTACCGCACGTACCGCCCTGAAAAGGACGGGCTGTTCTGCGAGCGGATCTTCGGCCCCGAGCGCGACTACGAGTGCGCCTGCGGCAAGTACAAAGGCACCAAGTTCAAGGGCATCATCTGCGATCGTTGCGGCGTGAAGGTGACGCACTCGCGCGTCCGCCGCAAACGCATGGGGCACATCAACCTCGCCGCCCCGGTCGTCCATATCTGGTTCTTCAAAGCCATCCCGAGCCGGCTCGGCAACCTGCTGGGCATGAAGACCTCGGACATCGAGAAGGTCGTCTACTTCCAGGACTACGTCGTCATCGATCCGGGCGAGACCGAACTTACATACCAGCAGGTCATCACCGAGGACGAGTACCGCGCCAACCTCGATAAGTACGGCTACACCTTCAAGGCGCTCATGGGCGCCGAGGCCGTGCGCGAACTCGTGGAACGGCTGGACTTCGCCGCGCTCGCCGAGGATCTCCGCCAGCAGCTCCGCGACACGCGCAGCAAGCAGAAGACCAAAGACCTCGCCAAGCGGCTGAAACTCGTCGAGCAGATCCGCCACTCGGACAACAACCCGTCGTGGCTGGTGATGGACGTGATCCCGGTGATCCCGCCCGATCTCCGCCCGCTGGTGCTGCTCGAGTCGGGCAACTTCGCCACGAGCGACCTGAACGACCTCTACCGCCGGATCATCAACCGCAACAACCGTCTCAAGAAACTGATGGACCTCAACGCGCCCGAGGTCATCATCCGCAACGAGAAGCGGATGCTCCAGCAGGCCGTCGACGCGCTCTTCGACAACGGCCGATGCCGGCGCCCGGTGCTCGGCTCGTCCAACCGCCCGCTCAAGTCGCTCACGGACATGATCAAGGGCAAGCAGGGCCGATTCCGCGAGAACCTGCTCGGCAAGCGCGTCGATTATTCCGCACGATCGGTCATCGTCGTCGGCCCGAACCTCAAAATCCACCAGTGCGGCCTGCCCAAGAAGATCGCGCTCGAACTCTACCAGCCCTTCATCATCCGCAGGCTCAAGGAGCATGGTCTGGCGGACACCATCAAGAGCGCCAAGCGCATGCTCGAACGCCGCGACCCCGAGGTTTGGGACATCCTCGAAGAGGTCATCGACCAGCACCCCGTGCTGCTCAACCGCGCCCCGACGCTGCACCGCATGGGCATCCAGGCGTTCGAGCCGGTGCTAGTAGAAGGCAACGCGATCCGGATCCACCCGCTGGTGTGCACGGGCTTCAACGCGGACTTCGACGGCGACCAGATGGCGGTCCACCTGCCGCTCTCCATCGAGGCGCAGGCCGAGGCTCACACGCTGATGCTCTCGACGCACAACGTGTTCAGCCCCGCCAACGGCAAGCCCATCATCTCGCCCAGCCAGGACATCGTGATGGGGATCTACTTCATCACGCTCGAGCCGCCCGCGGACGCGCCGATCGACCCCAAGTCGCTGCACGCTTTCAAGGACCGCCGGGAGGTTATGTTGGCGCTCGACTCCGGCGCGGTTCGGCTGCACGACCGCGTCCGCGTCCGGCTACACGGGTTCACGGAGCAGGCGCTCAAGGAAACCGGCGCCGTCGAACCGCTGCCCGCGAACCGGACGGTCGTGACGACTGTCGGGCGTGTGCTGTTCTCCGACATCCTGCCCGCTGGGATGCCGTTCTACAACTGCGCGCTCGGTAAGAAAGGCGCCGCCCGCGTCATCGACGACTGCCACGTGTACTGCGGCCGGGCCAAGACCATCGACCTGCTCGACTCGATCAAAGCGATCGGATTCCAGCAGTCCACGCTCGCCGGCCTGTCCTTCGGCATCAACGACCTGCGCATCCCCGAGGCCAAGGCGGAACTCATCGCCGACGCACAGAAGCGCGTCGAGCGCGTCGAGAAGAACTACGACCGCGGCATCATCACGGAGCGCGAGCGCTACAACCAGTTGCTCGACATCTGGGCCCACTGCCGCGAGCAGATCACGAAGAAACTCGTTGAGACGCTCAAGAATGACCGCCGCGACCTCGCGACCGGCGCGTACACGTCGATCGAGAAGAAGGAAGGCTCGCCGTACCTCAACCCGGTGTACCTCATGGCGGACTCGGGCGCGCGCGGCAACGTGAGCCAGATGCAGCAGCTCGCCGGGATGCGCGGGCTGATGGCCAAGCCCTCGGGCGAGATCATCGAGACCCCCATCCGCGCCAACTTCCGCGAAGGCCTCAACGTTCTCGAATACTTCTCCTCGACCCACGGCGCCCGCAAGGGCCTCGCCGACACCGCCCTCAAAACCGCCGACTCCGGCTACCTCACACGCAAACTCTGCGACGTCGCGCAATCCACCATCATCAACGAAGACGACTGCGGCGCGATCGGAGGCGTGACCAAACGCGCCATCTACAAGGGCGAAGAGATCGACGTGCCGCTGCGCGATCAGATCCTCGGCCGCGTCTCCGTGCAGACCATCGCCAACCCCGTCTCCGACGAGATCATCGTCGAACGCAACGGCATGGTCACCGCCGAGGCGGCGAAGAAAATCGAATCCCTCGGGATCGAGGGCGTACTCGTCCGCTCGCCCCTGACATGCCAGTCCGAGCGCGGCATCTGCGTCTCGTGCTACGGGATGGACATGTCCATCGGCGACCCCGTAGAACAGGGCATGGCCGTCGGCATCATCGCCGCCCAGTCGATCGGCGAGCCGGGCACGCAACTCACGATGCGCACGTTCCACACCGGCGGCATCGCGACGACCAAACTCGTCGAGACCGGCGTCCGCGCCCAGCAGGGCGGCGTCGTCGAACTCCGCGACTGCAACGAGGTCGCCGTCGCCGACGACGACGGCAAGGAAGTCCTCGTCGCGCTCAAGCGCACGGGCGAGATCGCGCTGCTCGACGTGAAAGGCCGCGAACTTGAGAAATACAAGGTTCCCTACGCCGCGCACATCCTCGTCAAGCCCGGTTCGACGGTGAAAGCCGGCGAGCCGCTGCTCTCGTGGGATCCTCACCGCGTGCCGATCCTTGCGGAAAAATCCGGCGTCGCGCGTTTCATCGACATCGAGATCGGCGAGACCGTCCGCGAGGAGGACGCCGGCCGCGGCCAGTCCGCACTCGTCGTCATCGAGCACAAAGGCGAGATGCACCCGCAGATCGTCATCGAGGATAAGGACGGAAAGATCCTCGACTTCCACTTCCTGCCCGCGAAAGCGCGCATTGAAGTCGCCAACGGCGCGGAGATCACCGCGGGCGCCATGCTCGCGCGTCAGCCGCGCTCGGCTGCGGGGTCGCAGGACATCGTCGGCGGCCTCCCGCGCGTCACCGAGATCTTCGAAGCCCGTAAACCCAAAGACCCCGCAGTCCTCGCCGAGATCTCCGGCGTCGTCGAACTCCTCTCAGATAAACGCAAGGGCAAGATGACCATCCGCGTCATCACGGATGCGGGCATCGAGAAGGACCATCACGTCCCGCAGGACCGGCAACTCCTCGTCCACGCCGGCGACCGCGTCGTCGCGGGCGACCCGCTGATCGACGGCCCGCTCGTCCCGCACGACATCCTGCGGATCAAAGGCGAAGAAGCCCTCTACACCTACATGCTCGACGAAGTGCAGAACGTCTACCGCGCCCAGGGCGTGCCGATCAACGACAAGCACATCGAAGTCATCGTCTCGCAGATGCTGCGCAAGGTTCGTGTCGAAAGCCCCGGCGACACGGAGTTCCTCCCGCAGGACATCGTCGACAAGCAGGCTTTCCGCCGGGCTAATATCCGCGCCGGCCAGATGGGCCGAGTGACCGAAGCCGGCGGGACGACGCTCGCCGTCGGCGCGCTCGTCACGAAGGAAGAACTCAAGGAAGCCAACGCCAAGGCGGAACTTGAAGGGCTCGAAACCGCCAAAGCCAAGAAAGCCAAGCCCGCCACCGGGCGCACGCTGCTGCTCGGCATAACCAAGGCTTCGCTCCAGTCGGAGTCGTTCCTCTCGGGCGCGTCGTTCCAGGAGACGACGAAGGTTCTCACCGAAGCCGCTCTCCGCGGCGCCGAGGACGAACTCATCGGCCTCAAGGAGAACGTGCTGCTCGGGCACCTCATCCCCGCGGGGACCGGGTTCCGCGAATACCAGCGCATCCGCGTCAAGAAACTCGCCGAGCCGGTCGTCACGGCCGAGATCGACGAAGAGGCCATGCTCGCCGAAGCCCGACGCCGGGCCGAGTCCCTCGGCGCCCGGTCCGACGAGCCGACCAAACTCCCCGTCGAACTCGGCGACGCGCTCATCGGAGAGTCAACCACCGTCACCAACGAGTGACGAAACGCCGACTTCGGCGATTGACAGGCAGGTTTCATGTCCGACTCGAACTCCCCGGATGCGGCGCCGTCCCGTCCTACGCGCTCCGGGGCGGTCGCGTGGGTGCGCAATAACTTAGATTGCGTGATCGTGCTCGGGTTCTTCGCGGTCAGGCTTGTCATCAACATCGAAGCCAAGCCGTTGATGGCATTCTTCGCCATCAGTTATGCGCTCTTCGTCGTGATGCTGCTGCGCAAGACGGCGTTCTTCTCGACGCTCGTCATCCTGTTCCTCATCATCGACAGCATGATCGGGACGTATCTCGCCACCCGAGCCGGGCACTTCGGCGTCGATTTCTGGGGAACCATGGCGATCAACCTCGTGATCGCCGCGCTCATCACCCGCAACGTGCATCACACGTTCCCGCACTGACACTTTGCGGAAAAATAACAACAAAGCCCAGGGATCCGATCCCTGGGCTTTCTTTATGCGATGGTCCACGACGCTGCGGCGGGTCAACGCGCGAAGAAGCGCTTGATCCCGTGCACGGTCGCAGCGCGTCCGATCGCGGCGATCGCGTCCGTGAGGGGGATCTCCTTCGGGCAGACCTTGACGCAGTTCTGCGCGTTGCCGCAATCGGAGACTCCCCCGGCGGCGAGCATAACGTCGAGCCGATCGCCCGCGAGCGTGCCCGCGGTCTCGTGTTTATTGAAAAGGAGAGCCTGTCCGATCGCGTTGGCGCCGACGAACGCGGTGTCCCACGCGGCTTCGTCGGGTTCGAGATTGAACTGCGGGCATGCCTCGAGGCAGCACCCGCACGTCATGCAGGTCGAGTAGACGTAGCGCTCCTGCTGAACCTTCGGCTCCTCGCGCGGCCCGGCGCCTAGCGCGTACAGCCCGTCGATCGGCGCCCACGCCTTGAGCCGCTTGAGAGTATGGAACATCCGCGACCGGTCCACATAAAGATCGCGGATGACGGGGAACTTGCTCATCGGTTCGAGCGTGATGGTGTCGCCGTCGTTCGGCGCCAGCGTGTCGATCAGGGCGCTGCACGCCTGGCGGGCGCGTCCGTTGACGACCATCGTGCAGGCGCCGCAGACTTCTTCGAGGCAGCCCGAGTCCCACGCGACGGGCGTAGTCGCTTCGCCGGTGATCGTGACGGGGTTCGCGGCGATGCGTTGGAGGCACGCGAGTATGTTCGCGCCCTCGCCGAGCGCGACCTCGACGCCGAAGGTTTCCCAGCGTGAAGGTTTGCCGGGTCCGTCGCAGCGTTTGATGCGGAACTTGACCGTGCGCTTGGCGCCGAGTTCCCGCGTCCGGCTCTGTTGGTTGCTCGTGTGGGCGGTCATCGTTTGTCTCTTGGATATAAGTTACTGATTAGATCAGGACGCGGCGGCGGCTGCGACGTGCTTCGCGGGTTTCGCGGGCGCCGCGTCGGTCTTGCCGTACGTCCGCGGGCGTGGCTTGACCATCGGCGCGATCACCTCGCGGAACGTGATCCGCGGCGTGTCCGTCGCGGGGTCGTACTCCGCGATCGTCGTCTTCCAGAAGTTGGCGTCGTCGCGCTCGGGATAATCGAGCCGATAGTGCGACCCGCGGCTCTCCTTGCGTTCGATCCCGCCGACGAGGATCACCTCCGCGAGCCGGAGCATGTCCGACAGCCCGCGCGTGAACGCGAGGTTCTGATTGGTCCAGAGCGAGGCGTCGGCGAGCGAGGCCCGGCTGCAACGGTCCTTGAGTTCGCGGATCTTTTCGAGCGCTTTTTCCAGTCTTTCGCCGGTTTTCACGACGGTCGAGGCTGCGGTCATCTCGTCGCCGAGTTCGCGCGCGATGATGTAGGGGTTGACCTCGGGAGCCGGGACGCCGCGCGAAGCCCGGCCGCGGAGTTCATTATTCCGAGCGTCCTCATCCCTGGCGGCGTCGTCGAAGAGGCGGGCGTCGAGGGAGTCGGGCGCGGGCGCCTCGTCGCGTGCGGAGTTGGTGATCCCGACCCCGGCGAACAGGCCGTCGAAGATGCATGAGAGGAGCGCGTTGGCGCCGAGCCGGGTGGCGCCGTGGTGGGCGAAGTTGACTTCGCCGAGGGCGTACAGACCCGGGATGTTGGTCTGCATCGTGTTCGTCGCGCCGAGTTTGAGGCCGGTGATTCGGTCGCGGCCGGAATCGCGGTCCATGACGGGGTCGGCGGCGCGTTCCTCAGCGGTGAACGTCGTCCACAGGCCGCCCATTGTGTAGTGCATCGCGGGGAAGATCTTCATCGGGACGTCGCGCGGGTCTTCGCCGGCGAACTTCTCGTAGATCTCGAGGATGCCTTTGAGTTTGAGGTCGAGTTCCTCGCGCGGCTTGTGCGTGAGGTCGAGGTAGACCATGCGGTCCCCGCCGAGGCCCATGCCCATGTTGACGCAGACATCGAAGATCTCCCGGCTGGCGATGTCGCGCGGGACGAGGTTGCCGTATTTCGGGTATCGCTCTTCGAGGAAGTACCAGCGCTCGGCGTGCGGGATCTGCGACGGGTGGCGGGTGTCGCCTTTTTTGCGGGGAACCCAGACGCGGCCGCCCTCGCCGCGGGCGGACTCGGACATAAGTCGGCACTTGTCGGCGCCTGGGATCGCGGTTGGGTGGACCTGGATCATCTCCCCGTTGGCGTACCACGCCCCGGCGGTGTAGCAGCGCGCGGCGGCGGCGCCGGTGCACGAGACGGAGTTCGTGCTCTTACCGAAGATAAGCCCGCACCCGCCCGTCGCGATCGCAACCGCAGCGGCGCGGAACGCGCGGACCTGCATCGTGCGGAGATCCTGCGCGACTATGCCGACGCAGCGGCGCACGCCGTCAACATCGGTAAGGATCGGGCGGAGGAACTCCCAGTGCTCGTACTTTGTAACTTTGCCGTCGGCCTCGGCGCGGCGGACCTGCTCGTCGAGCGCGTAAAGAAGTTGCTGCCCGGTCGTCGCGCCGGCGAAGTGTGTGCGCTTGAATAGCGACCCGCCGAAGAGGCGCAGGTCGCGGAACCCCTCGTGCGTGCGGTTGAACGGCACGCCCGCGCGGTCGAGCAGGTCGATGATCCTCGGCGCCCAGTGGGTCATCTCGTAGACGGGCGGCTGATCCGCGAGGAAGTCCCCGCCGAAGAGCGTCTCGTCCATGTGCATCCACTCGGAGAAGCCCTGCTGACGGGCGACCTCGTTGCAGGCGTTGATCCCGCCTTGGGCGCAGACTGAGTGCGAGCGTTTGACGGGTACAAGCGAGAAGAGATCGACGGCTACGCCTTGCTCTGCGAGACGCGCAGCGGCGGCGAGGCCGGCTAGTCCGCCGCCGACGACGATGACCCTTCGTGAACCGGCGCTCATCGTGCGATTCCTCCGTGTTCGGTCGCAGCCATGGAAGGGGCGGGCGGGTTGTGCCCGCGATTGATCTCGATCTCAGCGGCGCGGGCGGCGTCGGGGTCGAGCGTCGCGAAGCCGATCACCGCTGCCCACGCCATCCCCATCAATCCGACGCCGAGCGCTGCACAAACATAACCCCATCGGCATTGCGCCCGCGCGGTGATGGTCAGGCCCCACGTGATCGCCGCGGTCCACAGGCCGTTGGCGAGGTGGAATACCAGCAGCGACACGCCGAGCATGTACCCGGCGGCGATGATGAGTGCGGGCGTGGTCATCCCGTCTCCGCCGCCCTGGAAAATAAGGGCGAGCGTCGAGGCGGCGAACTCCGCGTCCCACTTCGTCCCGCCGGGGATCAGGAACGTCCATCCCCAGCGCAGCGTGGCGACGTGATAGAAGATGAAGAGCACGCCGACGTACCCGCTCAGGCGCTGTAGGGAATAGCGCCAGTTGTCCATGTGCGGGTAGTTGCGGAGGTTGGAACGGCCCGTGGTGGCGTAGTAGATGCCGAGGACGGAGTGGAACGCGATGGGTATCCACAGGCCGAAGATTTCGATGAGTATGAGGAAGGGGAGTGAGTGGATGAAGTTGACTTCGTGCTGGAACGTCGCGGCGCCGGCGTGCCCGCTGTGTTTCCCGCTGTTGATCATGCCCCAGACGATCGAGGAGTTCGTCGTCAGGTGCGTGAGCAGGAAGACGCCGATGGGCATGACGCCGGTCAGCGAGTGCAGCCGACGGAGGAGGAAATGATGCCGATCCATGAACGACTGGGATGGGTTCGTGGCGTTCATCGGTGTCGCCGGTTCCTTCGATGGTTTTGATCGGCGGGATTCGGGGCGGGGGGTCAATCGGCGGTTTCGATCGTCGGTGAGCCATCGCCGCCACCACTCTGCTGCTCTTCCTCTGCGTACGCGGCTGCGACACCTTGAACAATCTCGACGAACCGCACGCGGAGTTCGTGCAGGACGCCGGTAAGTTCCTTTGATTCTTCGTCGGTCAGATTGCCCTTGGTCTTGGCTTCGAGGACGCCGAGCAGGTCGATGTAATGCTTGGCGTACTCGGGGGCGACGATGGCCCGCCCGTCGGGGTCGGGGATCCCGCCGAGGTACATGATCGCCTGTGTGGCGAGCGATCCGAGGAGCGAGCGGAAGTCCGCCGGGGGCATTCCTCGCGCGCCCCGCCCGGTTTCGGCGGCGTGTGACTCCGCCTCGGACAGACGTTCTTTTTCTTTCTGAGCCTCGGCCTTCCAATCGCTGTCAACGATGATCTCGGGTTTCTTTGAGGGGCCGGGGCCGTTCGGGTCGATCAACTCGGGCATGCTGTGTCCGCCTGTTATTCTGCCGCGGGAGCGTGTGTAGGATTGCAGTAGTGTACGCCAACGGGGTTGCCGGCGCCGTGCGGGGATAAGCCGCGGGCGGCGCTGCGGGTGAAGATCGGGAGTGAGCAATGACTGATCATCATCGTAGGAATTGCTGGTGCATTCGGGCGGGGCGATATGCGTCTCTCATATCGATTTCAGTTGTTTCCTCGTGCGGCGCCCCGTCACGTGAGATCATCGAAATGCCCCGGATTCCGGCCGGCCCCGCGGCGGCCCCCGGGGAACCCGCGCGCGAATCCGCCGAGGTTGTCGCGCTCGAACCTACGCCCCGCTCCGTGCTCGACGTGCCAAGCCCGGCGCCGGCCGTCCCGCGGGAAGAACCGAGGCCGGCCGACGCGCTGACGCCGGTCGCGGCGTCTCCCGGACCGGCGCGACCCGCGACCGCTCGACCGGCGGCGTCGGGCGAACGCGTCCGTGTCGATGCCATGGTCGGACAGATCAACGGGCGCCCGCTGTATGCGTCGTCATTCTTTCAGACCATGGACGCCCGGCTCCGGGCCGAGGCCGAGCGTCGCACTCCCGAGGACTGGCTCGCGTACGCGCGCGACGAGATCCGCCGAGCGCTCCGCGACCGTGTCCGCGACGAACTGCTGCTGGCCGAGGTCGAATCGTCGCTGACGCCGGCGCAGCGCGCGGGTGTCGTTACGTTTGTCCGATCGCTCCGCGACGGCCTCGTCAGCGAGAACCGCGGCTCTCAGGCGCTCGCCGACAGGCGCCTGATCGAGGAGCAGGGGATCTCGCTCGAAGAAGCCGTCGAAGCCCGCAAGAATGAAGAACTTATCAGATCCTGGCTCCGGCGCATCCTTCAGAACCAGGTGTACGTGCCGTTCCGCGACGTGCGGCTCCGCTACGAACGCGACCGCGACGTGTACAACCCGCCCGCGCGGGCTTCGCTCCGCATGATCCGCGCTCCGGCCGATGACACGGAGCGAGTCGCGGCGATCGCCGAGGCTCTCTCTGCGAATGAGCCGTTCGAAGAAATCGCGCGACAGTTAGGTTCGTTCTCGCCTGATTCGGGCGGTCTGCTCGAGCGCGTCCTCGACGGGCCGTACGAAGAAGCGGCGCTCATCGGCATACCCGATCTCAACGCCGCGGCCCAGCGGCTTACGCCGGGCGGGATCGCGGGGCCGATAGAGGTCGGTTCTAATGTGTATTGGATCCGGCTGGAGTCCATCGCCGCGGCCGGGCGGTCGCTGTACGAAACACAGACGCAGATCCAGGATCAACTTTTTTCCGAACGCGTCCGCGCCGCTGAGGAGCAGTATTTCCTGCGACTTCTCGAACGCAGCGGGATGGGCACCGGCGAGGAAATCATGCGCATGGAGAGCCGGCTGTTCGAGATCGCCGCGGAGAGGTACCTGCTGAGTCAGCGGCGGTGAGCGATGCCGGGACGTGACGGATCGCCGCGAAGGGTGCGCGAGTTTCTGCGCGGGCTGATGAATCGCCGCGGGATCGACGCGCGGATGGATCTCGGCGGCGCTGGAGAACGGCTCGCAGCCGGGCGACTGCGGAAGAAAGGTTATCGCGTGCTGGCGCGCAATCTCCGCATAGCCGGCGGGGAACTTGACCTGGTGACACTCGCGCCGGATCGGACCACAATCGTCTTCGTCGAGGTGAAAACGCGGCGGGTCGTTGACGGTCGCGCGTCGCCGCCGCCGGAGGCGTCGATCACGGCGAAGAAACGCGCGAATCTGCTCGCGCTCGCGCAGCGGGTGTCAAGCCGACATGGATGGAGTGATCGGCCGCTGCGCATAGACGTGGTGGCGATCGACTGGCCGGCGCGTGGCAAGCCGGCGGTCCGGCATTATGAGAACGCCGTCACGCCGGGCGCGCGCTGACGGGATCTGCGTGTGAGTCCCGGCCGCTCAGACGCAGCGCCTGCACCGCAGCGGCGTCGGGGTCCATGCGCTCCGGGACGATCAGGCTGAACATCGACCCCCGGCCCGGATGGCTGTCGAGGCGGATCTCGCCCTGGATCATGTGTGTCAGTTCGCGGGCGATGGTCAGGCCGAGGCCGGTCCCGGTGTGCATTCTGGTGTGGCCGCTCTCGAGCTGGGTGAAGCGGTCGAAGATGCGGGCGTGGTCCTCGGGCGCGATGCCGGGGCCGGTGTCGATGACGCTGACACGTATGCGCGCCGCGCCGTCGGCGCCGACGAGGCGCTCGGCGCGCAGGGTGATCCTGC
The DNA here is from genome assembly GCA_039794205.1 of Phycisphaeraceae bacterium. Lineage (GTDB taxonomy): Bacteria > Planctomycetota > Phycisphaerae > Phycisphaerales > UBA1924 > J020. The sequence goes on along the minus strand of JBDIVU010000005.1, from coordinate 178,109 downwards.
CCCCCTCGGGCGTGAACTTCACCGCGTTGGAGAGAAAATTAAATATTATCTGCTGGAACTTGCGGGGATCGGTGAGGATGAGCGGGCTGGGCGCGTCCTCGCTGTCGGGGCGTGCGCCGGGCGCGTCGAGTGTGAGCGAGATCGACTTGCGGTCGGCCTGCGGGCGGATCAGTGCGAGGAGAGAGTCGCAGGCCTCGGCGACGTTGAGCAGTTCGACGTGGAGGTCCATCTTGCCGGCCTCGATCTTCGCGAGGTCGAGCATCTCGTTTATCATCTCAAGCAGAGAATGGCCGGCGTGGACGATGTGGTCGAGATAACGTTTGCGTTTCTTCCACTCATCGAGGTCGCGCACAAGCCCGGCGCCGGCGTCGCGGGCGGCGATCTCCTGTAGCAGTTCCGCGAAGCCGATTATCGAGTTCAGCGGCGTGCGGAGTTCGTGGCTGACGGCGGCGATGAAGTCCCCCTTGAGCCGCGCCGCCTCGTGCAGCGCGAGGTTCGCTTCCTCGAGCCTGGCGACGCGCGAGTCGAGCGACTGGTTGGCGGCGCGGAGGTGCTCGCGGTTTTCCTCGAGGACCGAGAGCATCCCGTTGAAAGCGTCGGCGAGTTGTTCGAACTCGTCGCCGGTCTTGATGTCGGCGCGGGCCTCGGGATCGCCGGACATGATCTGCTCGGCGGTTTCTTTCAATGACCGGACCGGCGAGAGGATTATCCGCGTTGTAATAAGATAAAATACGAGCACCGCGAGCGATCCCGCGACAAGCCCCGCCGAGAGCAGGAACAGCCGGTTCACGAACAGTCGGCCGGCGGCGCGCGGGGACCGGCGCTCGACGAGCACGACGGACTCTATCTCACCCGCGGCGTTGCGCACGGGACGGGCGACGCGGAAGACGCGCACGCCGTCTGTCCAGATCGCTTCGCGCTGTTCGTCGGCTTCGGGGTCGGTTGTGAATAGTTCGACGGCTCTGCGGGCGAAGCCGTCTTCGACGGCGCGAGCGGCGCCGACGGTCAGGCGGCGGACTGTCAGCCCGCCTTGGGTTTCGGTTTCGGACAGGGCGATGTCGCGGAGCGCGCCGAGTTCGCTCTGGTCTATCACAGCGCCGACGCGGAGCCATGGTCCGATCAGCGCGGCGATTACGATGAGCACGACGGCGACGCCGAAGAGAAGTTGACACTTATTTGCGAGCGACACGCCGCGGGCCATGCCGGGAGTGTACCCGGCGGCTTGCGCCGGCTAATCCGAGCGGGCGCCGTTGACGCCCGGCGGGCGCCAGTCGATTCGTGGCCCGTCGCCCCAGAGCATTTCGAGGTCGTAGTGGGCGCGGGCCGCGGGTTCGAAGATGTGCACGACGACATCGACGAAGTCGAGCACGATCCAGGTGCTCGAGGGATCGCGGCTGCTGCGGAATGTCTGCTCGCCGAGGGCCTCGACGGATTCCTGGGCTTTGTCCGCTGCGGTGCGCATCTGGCGGTCGCTGGTTCCGGAGCCGATGACTATGAAGTCGGTGACCTGGCTGATCTGGCGCACGTCGATGACGGCGATGTCCTCGCAGCGCGCCTCGTCAAGCCCGCGTGCGGCGGCGACGGCGGCGCGTTCGGCGATGGCATCGCGCGTGCCCGACGTTTGGGCGTGATGCGACATCAGCCCAGGCCGAGCGCCGACCCGAAGACCGGGCCGAACTTCACGACCAGCCCGGCGAAGACGACGGACACGATCGAGATAAGTTTGATGAGAATGTTGAGCGACGGGCCGGAGGTGTCCTTGAAGGGGTCGCCGACGGTGTCGCCGACGACGGTCGCCTTGTGATCGTCGGAGCCTTTGCCGTAGACGTAGGCGCCGCCTCGACCGGACTGGATGTACTCCTGGGCGCGGGTGTCGATGGCGTCGCGGATCTCGGCGGGGACGGCCTCGCGTTTGGCGGTGTCGTTGACGAACTGGTCGGCGGTGATGCGGCCGTAGGACTCGATGAGTTTCTTGGCGTTGTCCCACGCGCCACCGGCGTTGGCCATGAAGATCGCGACGGCGAAGCCCGCCGTCAGACCGCCCGCGAGCATCCCGATCACTCCCGGCACGTTGAGCACCAGGCCGACGACGATGGGGATCAGGATCGCCAGGAGCGCGGGGCGGACCATCTCGCGCTGGGCGGCTGCGGTCGAGATAGACACGCAGCGGGCGTAGTCGGGATAGGTGATTCCTTCGTGTGAAACGGTTTTAGGCCATTTCTCGGGATCGGCGACTACGTCCTCGCCGAGCCGCTGGGCGCGGAAGGCTTCGCGCATCTTGGCGAACTGCCGGCGTGCTTCGTTCATCATCTCGTTGGCGGCGCGGCCGACGGCGTTCATCGTGAGAGCGCAGAAAAGGAACGCGAGCATTACGCCGAGGAACAGCCCGCCGAGAACTTGGGGGTTGAGCAAAGTTACGTCGTAGTAGGCGAGGACATCGGAGATGGTGGCGTTGTAGGTCGAGACGATCTGGAAGTCGTGCGAGCCGCCGTCCGCCGCGGGTCCGACGACGTGGAAGCCGCGGGCGTTGGAGAAGTCGGCGGCGGGGATCTCGTGGCCGTGGATATCGACGGGGGCGGCGCGGAGCGTTGCGCCCACGGGGATGGAATCGAGTTGGTCTCTTGTGACCTCAACGCGGTTGAGGAGGATCGCGCCGGTGACGCTCTCGGCGCCGGAGGAGACGACGGCGAATCGGCCGTGGCCCTGATGGACGGCGAACGCGCCGCCGGAGGTGTCGGGCGCCTGGATGGATGATGCGTTCTTGTTGTAATAAGTGACTGCCTGGGTGTTGAGTTGGGTCTGCACGATCTGCACATACGCGGCGAAGAGGGCGAGCGCGGTCAGGGCGGCTGATCCGATGGCGAAGCCCTTGCCGGTGGCGGCGGTGGTGTTGCCGAGCGAGTCGAGCATATCGGTGCGCTGGCGCACGTGGGGGGGCTGGCCGGTCATCTCGGCGTTTCCGCCGGCGTTGTCGGCGATCGGGCCGTAGGCGTCGGTGGCGAGTGTGATGCCTAGCGTCGCGAGCATGCCGACGGCGGCGATGCCCACGCCGTAGAGGCCCATGAGGAAGTTGTCGGCGCCGCCCGCTAAGGCGAACGCGAGCGTGATGGCGACGACGACGGTGACCAGCGCGGCCCAGGTGGACTTCATCCCCTCGGCGATGCCCGAGATGATGACGGTCGCGGGGCCGGTGATGGCCTGGAGCGCGATCCTGCGTGTCGGAGGGTGCTCGTAGGAAGTATAATATTCGGTTGCGAAGGCGATCACGAGGCCGGCCGCAAGGCCAGAGATGATCGCGCCGCCCAGGCCCCACCAGCGGATCGGCGAGTGCTCGGCGAGAGCCGCGGCCAGTTCCTGGTTCTGACCTAAGAGGAAATAAAGCAGCAGCAGGGCGCCGACAGCGATGATGCCCGACGCGGTCCAGACGCCGGTGTGGAGGCTCTTGAGGAGTTGCGCGAAGGTCGCGCCCTCGCGGGCCTTGACCGTGAAGACACCGGCGATGGAGCAGAAGATACCCAGACCCGCGAGGGCGATCGGCGCGACGGCGAGCGTCATGGCGAGGAGGGCCTGCTGGGCGGCGGTCAGGCCGGTGATAGTGAACGCGGCTGCGGCGCCGAGCGCCATGGTCGCGAGGATGGAGCCGTAGTAGGACTCGTAGAGGTCCGCGCCCATGCCGGCGACATCGCCGACGTTGTCGCCGACGTTGTCGGCGATTGTTGCGGGGTTGCGGGCGTCGTCCTCGGGGATGCCGGCTTCGACCTTGCCGACGAGGTCAGCGCCGACGTCGGCGGCTTTGGTGTAGATCCCGCCGCCGACACGGGCGAAGAGGGCCTGTGTCGAGGCGCCCATGCCGAAGGAGAGCATGACGGTGGTGAGGATGCGGAGGTCGCCGCCGAGGTCCATCGCGTTGAGGATGAAGAACCAGGCGGAGACGTCGAGCAGCGCGAAGCCGACGACGACGAATCCCATGACGGCGCCGGAACGGAATGCGACGGTCAGCCCGTCGTTGAGTGATTCCTTCGCGGCGGCGGCGGTTCGTGCGGAGGCGTTGGTCGCCATTTTCATCCCGAACCAGCCGCAGAGTCCCGAGAAGAAGCCGGCGATGGGCACGCCGAGCATCGAGAGCGCCGGCTGGAGGTTCAGGACGAGGCTCATCACCGCGAGGACCGCGACGAGCGCGACGAACACCAGCGCGACGACCTTGTACTGCCGGGTGAGATAGGCCATCGCGCCGTCGCGGACGGCCTGGGCGATGCGGATCATCTCGCTGTCGCCCTCGGACCGTGTCATCACGGATCGAAAGAACAGGAAAGCCACAACCAGCGCCGAGATGGCGCCGATCGGGCCCAGGAAGAACCACAGCGGCAGGTCGCTCACAGCGGCGAACGTCAACATGGGTGACGGGTCCACGGTCGAAGGCTCCTCTGTCGTATCTTGGGTTGACAGCGTGGCTCGCGGATGCGGCCGGTCATCCTCGGGTCGATGCGTGTGTCGCCGGCGTCAACTGAAGGGCGTCGGCGGAGATCGTGCGTCGCGCCGGAATCGGGCGCGGTTCAGAGATCAGATCGGCGTGGTCTCGCGGCGTCGGAAACTTTTGCGTGCGCTGCGGCGTTTGCGTTCGGAGGGTTTCTCGTAGTATTGCTTGCGTTTGACGTCTTTGTTGAGACCTTCTTTTTCGCAGAGTTTCTTGAATCGGCGCATCATCTGCTCGACCGATTCTCCGCCGCGCGACTTGATTCGAATCGCCATGTGGTTCCTGATGCCTCGAGTGTTCGTTCGTGAGGTGTCCGGGTTTGTGAAGCCGGTCCGAAGCGACCGACGCAGATTATTCGAGCGAGCCGTCCGCGTGCGGACGCGTCCTGAAGATCGGCGACCGTCGAGTGGACCCCGGCGGGGTTGTTCGATAGCGATCGCCCCGGTCGGGCTTCGGGCGTTGCCGGCCGTCGGCTCGACGGTGTGTGAGTATGGCGAAACCCCCGGGCTTTGGCAAGCCGGGCGTGTCGCGGGACATCCGGCGCCGGGGAGCCTAACAATCCCCGTCATGCCCCGACCGCGCCGGCTCATCGTGGACGCCTACAACGTGCTGCACGTGACGGGGGTGCTAGATCCGGATCATGCCGGGCCGGATCTGGAAGAACTCGCGGAACTGATCGCAACGAGCCGCTGGGCGGGAATCCCGGCGACGCTCGCCTGCGACGGGCCGGGCAGGGACGCGGGGCGGTTCAAGCCGCCGACCGGGGTCTCGGTCGTATACGCCGGGGCGGGGCGGGATGCGGACACGCTCATCGAGGGGATGATCGGGCGGGACTCGGCTCCAAGGTCGCTGAGGGTGGTGAGTTCCGACAGGCGGATCCAGCGGGCGGCCCGGCGCCGACGTGCGGGTTGGATGAGCAGCGAGGACTTCCTTCAAGGCTTGAACCGGGACGCTCATCGCAACGGCATTCGTACCGCGCCGGCTGCCCCTGGCCCGTCGGTCCCGCTGCCCGACGCCGCGGTCGCGCGCTGGCTGGAACGTTTCGGCGTGGGGAGCGATCATCCGCTGCGACGCTTGCAGGCGACAGCGGGGCGGGACGAGCCGCTGTCCGGCGCCGGCGGGAGCGGACCCGGCAGGAACGCCGAGGGCGATGCCGGTCGGCCTCGGCGACCGGGGGGCGAATCGGCGGACGCCGACCCCGTCCTCAGGCAGGCGGTCGAGGAATGGCGCGATCGGCTCCATCCGGACGATCTGGATATGCGCCGATGGATCGCCGGGGTCGAACCAATCAGACGCGCCGACGGGTCGTCCGGATCGCGGCGGTGACATTCGCCGCAGCCGTTGCGATCGTCTCGACCGGATGTGCCCCGACCCTCGCTGTGCAGGGCGATTCACGGACGCTCGCGGCGTACTCCGGCGCGACGCTCTGGGCGAAGATGCCTGAACACGTCGATGTCACAACCGCAGCGGCGGCGGGAGAGGTCGCGCTCGTCGAACGCGGATACGTCATCTACCGGCGCGAGGGAACGTCCGGCAGGTCGGTCGTCATCGGCAAGACCCCCGCGGCGGGCTGGAGACGGCATGTCGATCGCACCGCTGAGGTCCGCGCTTCGCAACGCCGGGGCGGCGTCCGTGTCGAAGTCTCGATCTCTCCGGTCCCGAGCCAGGCGGAATCCCGCGCCATCTTCGACGCGATGCTGGCGCGGCTGGGGATATGATATAACAGAAAATATGTTTTATGAATCCGGCGCGTCCGCCAGGGCGCGCAGGGTGTTCCATGTTCTTTCGATGTGTTCGGCGCGGGTACGGACGCCGCCGATCGCCGCCCGGATCACGTAGGGGGATTCTCCGGCGCGGGCCGGGTCGGGGATGCGCGTGTGCGTGAAGAACGCCCGGCCGGTCGCGTTGATCCGTTCGAGAAGCCGCTCGGTCGCGGCGTCGCCGGAGCGCAGCCGAAAGCACACGAGCGCGAGCGAGCGCGGCGTAACGATCTCGAATCTCTCATCAGAGCGCACGAGCGCTTCGAAACGTTCGGCGAGCGCGATCGACCGGCGGATATGATCGCGCAGCCCCTCGGCGCCGAAGTGACGCAGCACGAACCAGAGTTTGAGAGCGCGGAAGCGCCGGCCGAGAGGGATCTGCCAGTCGCGGTAGTCGATGACGGCTCCGGCGTCGCTGGCCTTGTTCCGCAGGTATTCGGGCGTGATCGAGAGCGCGGCGAGCAGCGGCGCACGGTCGCGCACCCACATAGCCGAGCAATCAAATGTTGTCAGAAGCCACTTGTGCGGGTTGAAGTTGAAGGAGTCGGCGTGCTCGACGCCGCGGAGCATCGCGCGATGTTCCGGGCAGACGCAGGCGGCGCCGGCCCACGCGGCGTCCACGTGCAGCCAGGGCTTCGGCTCGCGTGCGTTCCTGATCTGCGTCGTGATTGCTTCGAGCGGGTCGAAGGCGCCGGTTGATGTTGTGCCCAGCGTGGCGCAGACGAAGATCGGCGTGAACCCGGCGGCGAGGTCGGATTCGATCGCTCGCGCGAGCGCCGCCGGGTCCATCGCCAGTGACTCGTCCGTTTCGATCAAGCGCACATGCTCGCGGCCGACGCCCGAGATCATCGCCGCTTTCACCACGGACGAATGCGCTTGTGAGGAGCAGTAGACGGTGAAGGTAATTGGTGGCACGGCTCTCCGATCCGTGCGTTGGTCTTGCGTTTGAAAGGAAGAATCGGGATCGACGGCGGGAGCGTCATCATGGTCGGACGCGAGGGTTGTAGTTGGTAAGTCAGCGCACGGCTCGGAGAGCCGTGCCACCCCGATGTTGTGCTTTGCGCGTTCGCGTGCGGCGAGCATGGCGACTAGTACGGCTTCGCTGGCGGTTCCTTGTATTACCCCGCCGCCGACGCCGGCGCGCGACGTGAATGATTCCGGCAGGCCGATCAGATCGGCGAGCCAGTCGAGAACCTTTGATTCGATCTCGGTGCAGGCGGGGCTGGTCGACCAGAGCATGCCCTGGACGCCGAGGCCGCTCGATATAAGATCGCCGAGGACGGCGGCGGGGGACGAATTCGCTGGGAAATAGCCGAAAAAACCGGGCGCCTGCCAGTGCGTCACGCCGGGGATCACGACGCGGTCGAGGTCGGAGAGGATGGCGTCCCACGATTCGCCGACTTCCGGCGCCGAGCCGGGGAGCATCGCGGCGATCTCGCCCGGCTCAGCGCGAGAGAGGACGGGGAAGTCCTCGATGCGCTGCATGTAGTCGGCGATCCAGTCGATCACGCGCTTGCCGGTTTCGCGGAATTCTTCGGGGGTCAAATGGGCAGCCTTTCGAGTTCTGATTCGATCGCGTCGGCGATGCGGGCGATGGTGGATTCGCCGAAGTCGAACGCGACGCCGGCGGCGCTGAAGAGTTCGGGCAGCGGCTTTGACCCGCCCAGCGAGAGCGCGCGGGTGTATGCATCGAGCGCAGCGGGCAGCCCGTGTTCTTTCATCATAAGCCAGAGTTGCACGGCGCCGAGCTGCGCGATGCCGTACTCGATGTAATAAAACGGAGCGCCGAAGAGATGGCTCTGGCGTTGCCATTGGGCTTCGCGCTGCGGATCGAGGCCGTCCCACGCGACGGCGTGCCCGAATCTGCTGGAAATATCGAGCCACGCCGCGGCGCGGTCCTCGCGCGTGTGGCTCGGGTTGAGGTAGATCCAGTGCTGGTAGGCGTCGATCGTCGCGACCCAGGGAAGGATGGAGATCACGCCTTCGAGTTGCTCGCGCTTCGCGCGGGCGTGGTCGGCAGCGTCGGGATAGAACTCGTCCCAGTAATCCATCGAGAGCAGTTCCATGCTCATCGACGCGACCTCGGCGAACTCGATCGGCGAGTGCCGGTAATGCACCAGCGGCTCGTCGCGGCAGAGCAAGGAATGGAAGGCGTGCCCGGCTTCGTGGATGAGAGTGCGGACGTCGCTGTGCATGCCCGCGGCGTTCATGAAGATGAACGGGACGCGCGAGTGATCGCGCATGTACTGATACCCGCCGGGCGCTTTACCCTTGCGGGATTCGAGGTCGAGACACTCCGGCGTGTCTAGCGAAGCGAACATCCGCGCGAGATCCTGGCTCATGCGTTCGAACACTCGGCGGGATTTTTCGACCAGATCCGCGGCGTTCTCGAAGGGGCGCAGCGGCGGACGCGATCGCGGATCGACCGAGAGATCCCAGGGGCGGAGCGGGTCGCCTGATGAACTTAGTTTGAGAGCCGCGGCGCGCTCGGCGTCCAGCCGGCGCAGCAGCGGGACCATGCGGTTCTCGCAGGCTTCGTGGTACGCGGCGCAGTCGGTGGGGGTGTAGTCGAACCGCTTGCGCCGGCGGAACATGTAATCGCGGTAGTTGGGGAAGCCGGCGTTGCGGGCGGCGTCGTCGCGGAGCGAGATCATGCGGTCGAAGATGTCGTCGATGGCGCCGCGATCGAGGAGCCGGCGTTCGGCGGCGGCGCGCCAGGCAGATTCACGCAACGGGCGGTCCGGGCGTTCGAGGTAGCGCGCCATCTCGGGCATGGTGCGCTCGGCGCCTTCGAACGGGACCGTCATTGCGCCGATGATGCGGTCGTACTCCTGATCGAGTTTGCCGAGTTCGGTCTCGATCGGGACGTTCTCGTCGCGGAAGAGTTCGACATCGACCGCGGTGTCGCGGCGGATGACTGTGAAGCGATCCGCGTCGAGTTTGAATCGGGCGTGCAGGTCGTGCTGCCTGCGGTCGAGGTCGAACGACGCCCGCTGGAGCGGCGGCTGTGTCTGGTCGAGGTAGCGAGTCCATGCGCAGGCGGCATCGGCGTCGTCGGTGCGGCGGGTCATCGTTATGTAGAGATTCGCGCGCGCCTCGGAGCAGGCGGCGTCGAAATCGGAGCGGGCATGCAGCCAGGATTCGAACGCCGCGGCGTCCTTGATCGGGCGATCGAGAAGTTCGCGGGCGATCGGTTCGATGGAAGACCAATCGGCGGCGTAGTCGGGACGCAGCGCGGGCGTGCGGGTGGTGCTCATTGCGGGAGGGTAGCCCGCGGGGCAGATCCCGGCGCGTCAGCGACGGCGGGTGCGCTGCTGTTCGGCGATCTGTTCGAGTTGTTTCTCGACTTCGCGGAAGAACTCGTCGTTGAGCGGGGGGACGCCGAAGTCAGGCGCGCCGTATTCTTCGAGCGAGGACGCCCGCCGGACCCAGCCTTTGACTTGTCCGAGGAAAGAACGGGCGCGGGCTACGTCACCGCCTCGGAGCGCGATGTTCATCTTCTGGAGCAGTTCGACGGCCCGGAGTTGCGCGGTTTTTACGTCCTCGCGGAAAGTGACCTGGAGTTTCTCGGCGTCGTGCCCGACTTCGATCCATTCATCGACGTTCAGATGTCTGGCGAGTTCGTCCTTGCTCGCGGCGACGGCGCGGGCGACGCCGAACCGCACGGAGTCGATGGAGTTGAGCGTGAGGATCTGATTAGCCGTGGAGACTATGTGCTGTCCATCGAGGTCGTTGCGCCACGTGACTTTGCCGGTGGCGGGGTCGATGTCGGCGGAGAGGTTCGTGGGAACCTGCATGGCGCGCATGACGAGGGGGTCGCGGTTGCCGCGAGCGCTGATGCGTTGCATCATGCGGAAGTATTGTTCGAGTTCCTCACCTTTGACCGCGACGGCGCCGGCGCCCTGGCTGAAGAAGGCGGTCGCGGCTCCGATGTTGCCCTCGGGCATCATGTAGATTTCTTCGCAGGTCCACGCGGTCATGGCGGCGGCGCTGATCGCGGACTTGATCCACGCGACGACGCGGTACTTAGGTTTGATGTGGTTCTGGATAGCGTCCGAGAGTTTCTGCACCTCGTCGGCGGCGCCGCCGCCGGAGTTGATGACGAGCACCACGATGTCGGGGTCGTCGCTTTCGAGCAAGTCAATCGAGCGGCGGAGGGCGCCGGCGTTCATGAACGGGCCGACCATCTCCTCCAGCGAGATGAACGCGATGCGCCGGGCGTCGGGCGATGCGGGCGACGCCGGGCGGGCGCTCGTGCGATCAGCCGCGGGTTCGGCGGCGGGGCGTGCGGGAACGGGAGTGTCCGCGGGCGCGGGTGTGCTGTTGTCGGCGTCGCGTTCGATCCGGGCGATGTTCGCCTTGAGGACGAGTTCCGTGCGTTCGACCGTGCCCATAAAGTAGGTGATGTAGAGGAAGGTGTCGCCCTCGCGGGAGATTGTTCCTTCGAGCACCCGGCCGTCTTTGAGGTGCACGCGGTCGTCGGCGAACGACGACGCCGCGAGCAGCAGGGACGCGAGGACGGCGAGGATCGCGGTGAAGAATCGGTTTTTCATGGTCATGTCGGTGCTCGGTGTCTGGATGCTCGGCGCGAGGCGGGGGAGGTCGGCGGGATCATCGTCTGCGGCGATTGGCGTCGCGGATGCGCTGGCGGATGTCTTCGATCTGGATGTCGATCTGCGAGCGTTGCACGCCGTCCGCGTCGAAGACTTCTTCGAAGGCTGTGTAGAGGCTGCGCATCTGGCGGAGTGTGTTGATCTGTCGGCCGAGCGCGGCGGCGTCGCCGCGGCCTCTGCCGGCCTGGCCGAGTTCTTCGTTGAGATCCTGGAGCTGGGTTCTGGCCCGGCGCACGCGGTCGCGCCAGGAGTTGAGGATCGATACGGATCGACCGGAGATATCCTCGTAATCGCGTCCGATGTTCAGTTCGAAGGCGAGGTCGTCGATGGTGTCGACGACGCCTCGTGCGACGCCGATGCGGAACGCCCAGTCGGCGTTGAGGGTGAGGACGTCGTTGCCTTCGAATGAGAACTCGTCTTTGTTTTTGCCCTCGCCGTTATCGGTGAGGATGTGCCAGTCGTCGCCGTCTTCGGGTCGTGGCTCCCAGGTGATGTATTCGGGGGCGCCGCCGCGGAACCGCACAGCGAGCCATTCGGGTTTTAGGGACATGGCGCGGATGAGTTTCGGCTCGTACCCGCCGGTGATGGCGAGGCCCTCGGCGTGTCCGATGCGGAGGGAGATTTGTTTGAGGTTTACTACGTCCTCACCCACGTTGAAGTCGGCGAGGTCGCCGACGCCGCCGAGCCGGCCGTCGGACGTGAAATAGATTTCCGGGCAGACGAGTGGCAGGAAGGCGGCGCCGGCTTCGGCGCGCTTGATCCAGAACACAACGCGGTGGCCGGCGTTGATCGCGTCGGTGACGATCGGCGCGAGGGCCTCGGCGCCCCACATCCCGTCGAAACCTTCGGGGAACGACCCGGCGTCGAGACGGACTACGATCGCGTCGGGGTTGCTCGCCATGGCGTCGTCGAACGCCTGGCGCAGGGGGGTTTTCGAGATCTCGAAGCCGATGTTCCCGTTGAGGCGCATGACGTACAGCCGGGCGGCGCCGGGACGGGATTCGGAGCGGTCTGTCGCGCGGGGGCTGGCGCTCGGGGAAGACGGTCGGCGTGAGTCGGCGACCGGCTGCACCACGCCTCTCTCGATCGAGAGGATGTTTGACTTGCTGTAGGTGGCCGGGGCGCTGATCCCGCCGACCATCACGAGCATCTCCACCTGAGTGTCGGTCTCGGAAAGCACCCGGCCTTCGATCACCTGCCCGTTCTTGAGAATGATGCGGTCGAGTGGCTCATCGGCGACGGCGGCTGCCGTTGCGAAGAACGCGGGCGCGGGCCGGGGCGCCGGCGAATACGCGAGGATCGCCGCGGCGAGCGCGAGGATCGGCGCCCATATGCGGTGGTTCAGCCGGGCGGTCGGGGATGATCTCATGAAGAACCTCGCGAGGGTTGATCGTGCGTCCGATACGAATAGCCGGCGCGGTGTGCGCGAGGCGCAAGCCGGCGCTCGGTTGAAGTATACGGGTCGAAGTCCGCGAGGTTCTACCCGGATCGGCCGGCGCTCGGGGGGGTGTTCCTCACGGCGTCGAGAAGCCGTCGGGCCTGTGTCTGGGCTTCGTCGCGGGTTCGGGAGGCGCCTTCGAGTTGCGAATCGTAGAGAATGTTCAGGGCGCGCCCGAGCGCCGGGCCGGGCTGGAAGCCCATTTCGATGAGATCGTCGCCGGTGATCCAGGGTTCGGGGGCGACGCCGATCCCGTCGCCGGCGAGAGACGCGATGTCGTCGCCGATACGCCGGGCCGGTCCCGGGGCCGCGGCTTCGAGCACGGTCAAGGCCTGAGAAAACTGAGATCGAGCCGCTCGGCGTTTTCGGCACGCGACGCCGAGCGAATCCCACTCGTGCGCGAAGTCCGACACCAGCCCGAGGATCTCGGCGAGCGCGTCCCGCTCATCGTTCGTCAGGCACAAAGCGGCGCGCCAGGTCGGCGGCGGCGGCGCCGGGGGGGTCACCAGCGGGCGGAGATCGAATCGCCCGGCGTCCATCTGACGCCGCCGGGCTTCGCGCTCGATCGACCACGCGGCGAGGGCCGCCGGGACCGTGGCGTCGATGGGGAGCGAGGCGAGGATCGCCGGGTCGTTCGGGCTGCGTGGTCCGATCGGCGCTTCTTGCAATGCCGGGGCGTCAAGCCCGAGCGATTCGAGCAGGTGCGCGGCTGCGGCGCGGGTCGGCGCAGCCAGCATCCTGCGGAGTTCATCTCCGATTCGTTCCCGGCTGACGCCCGCGAGTTCCCGCGCGTGCCGGGCTATCGCGTCCGCGGTGCTTTCGTCGAGGCTGAACCCGAGTCCGGCGGCGAAGCGCACCCCTCGCAGAGCGCGGAGGTGGTCCTCGGCGAGTCGGCGATCGGGATCCCCGACGGCGCGGATCACACGTTGATCCAGATCCTCAAGCCCGCCTACGTAGTCGATGATCTTCCCTTCCACCCGGCGCGTCCGTTCATCGTCGCCGGGCGGTTCGAGCGGGTCCAGATACAGGGCGTTGATGGTGAAGTCGCGCCGGAACGCGTCGGACCTCGCGTCGGCGTAATGCACCCGGTCCGGCCTGCGGTTGTCGGAATAGGCGCCTTCGCTGCGGAAGGTTGTCACTTCGATGGTGTGCCCGTGTTCACGGACGAGCATCACGCCGAAGGAAGCCCCGACCTCATTAGTTCTACGGAAGAGCGCGCGGACCCGGCCCGGCGTCGCGTCGGTTGCGACGTCGTAGTCCTTCGGACGCCTGCCCAGCAGTTCATCGCGCACGCACCCGCCCGCGAGCCAGGCTGTGTGCCCGGCGTCGCGGAGAGCGCGGATCACGCCGATCGCCGTCTCTCGCGGGCCTGCCATTCCCGCAAGTGTAGATACAAGCCGTTGACGCAGAGCCGGACTGCCGCGACGACCCGGCGTCGCCCGGCGGGAGTTGTGCCCGCACCCGTCGCGCGCCATCATCCCCGCATGGCGTACATACGAACTCTCGGCGAATCCGAAGCGACCGGCGAACTCGCCGACCTCTACCGCCGCGTCTGCAACCCCGACGGGACCGTGGACAACGTGATGAAGGCGCACTCGCTCAGCCCGGACGCCCTCCGCGCGCACTTCGAGGTCTACGTCGCTGCCATGCACAGGCCATCGCCGTTGTCCCGTGTCGAGCGGGAGATCGTCGGGACGATCGTCAGCCGGCTCAACGGGTGCGCGTACTGCATGAGGCATCACGCGACGGGGCTGTCCCGGCTGCTGCGAGGCGACCGCCCGGAACTGCCCGACATGCTTCTGCGCGGGGATCATTCAATGTTATCGCCGCGTGAGATCGCGCTGGCGCGTTATGCGGAGAAACTCACGCTCGAGCCGGGCGGGATGTCCGAGCGCGATGTCGAACCATTGCGAGCCGCCGGGCTTGACGACCGGGCGATCCACGACCTCGCGGTGGTTGTGGCGTACTTCTGCTACGCGAACAGAGTCGTCACCGGGCTTGGCGTTGAAATAGAAGATCGCGGGTTGGGCCAGCATCCGACGACGCAATGATCGGCTGGCGTGGATTCAATCCCCGCACGGCCCCCATGCGCTCAGGAGCGTGAGGAGATCCGCCGAGCCGACGGTCGAGTCTCCGGTCAGATCGGCGTCGGGGTGCGCCTCGCCGAAGGCTGAGAGCAGGATCAGCAGGTCGATCCCGTTGACGGCGCCGTCACCATTGATGTCTGGCGGGCATGCGTTGAACGGCGCGGTGATTCCGGCGGCGTAGGTGTTGTCGCCGAGCGTCGTGCGATCGGCGTTCGACGCGATCGCGGCGACGTGGAACGCGAGCGCACCGATGTCCTCGGCGGGAGCGATCCAGCGCACGTTGAACGAGTAGCCGTAGTTCTGCGACGCCCATTCGTCGTGGGAAGCCTCGTAGCCGGCGAAGGTGTGAGTTATGAATCGGGGGTCGCCGGAGGCGAACTTAGTAAGAACAGCGTCGGTGACGATGAGTTCGCCCGCGGCGTCGCCGACGGGGGTTTCGACGCTGATCTGGAACCCCGCGGCGACCTTGCCGGGGTCGAAAACTCGGACGGTGAGGTCGTAGGCCCGGCCGGGGATATACCGGGCCGGGCGCCCGAGCAGATCCACGACGCCGACGCCGGTGTCGGCATGGCAGAGGATGCAGGTGTTGAATCCGCTGGCGGGGCCGCCGGTGAATGACGACGGCGCCCCGGAAGGGAACGCGAACGCGGTCGAACCGGCGATCGTCGCCGCCGAGACTGCGAGCGCTCGTCTGAGAATGTGATACATGTCGCCCCTCTCGAACCCGGCCCGCGACGGCGGGGCCGTAATGGCGACATTTTACTCCGCAAATAGCCGGCATGCAACGGCTTCATGCAGAAAATCTGGCGATTCGCGGTTGTTCAGTCGTCGTTCGGGCGGGCGTAGTCGGCTGAGGCGGTCCGCCGCATGTAGAGGTGCACAGCGGTTGAGCCGTGGGGGTGGGTTTCCGGGCCGAGGGCGTCTGCGACGGCGAGCGTCGTGTCGGGGTCGAGGCGGTTGCGGTGCTCGTCGACGACGGGCCACGGCGTGCGGAGGACGGCGTAGCCGTCGGTGTCGAGCCGGGCTACGAAGCGGGCGAACTGGGCAAGGGTTCGGGCGCGGTCGTCGTTGTTGGTGATTAGTGAGTAGGGTGGGTCGAAGAAGATCAGATGCGCGGGCAGCGGGGATGCCGCGAGGGCGGCGCCGCCCATCGCGTCGGCGGTGACGACTTCGGCGCGATCTTCGACGGCGAGGAGTGAGATATTCTCGCGGAGTGTGCGGGCTACGGCTCGGTCGCGTTCTATGAAGACGCAGCGGCTGGCGCCACGGGATAGGGCTTCTAGTCCGACGGAGCCGGTCCCGGCGAAGACATCGACAACAGGCTGATCCTCAGTGTGCCCGCGGAGGAGGTTGAAGAGGGACTCGCGGACATGGTCCGGCATGGGTCTGGTTGGAGTGGATGGAGGCGGGGGGAGGATGGGTCGTGAGCGGAACTCGCCGCCGATGATGCGCATCGGGCCATGGAAGCGGGAGGGAGGTCGGCGGTCAAGCGGTGATGCGGTCGGGCGCGGCCGGGCTGGTCCGGTCGGGGATGCCGGGACTTGATACCCTCGGCGGGGTCGTCTACATTGCCCGCCAGCATTCATCCGTTCATTCGGAAGAACGGATGAAGCCTTGGATTCGGCCCGAGATCCCGGCGTGCGCGTCGGGGTGTCCCAGCATGAGGAGCCGCCGACGATGGCGCGAACGCTTTTTACCTCCGAGTCGGTATCCGTCGGCCACCCGGACAAGGTCGCCGACCAGATCTCCGACGCCGTTCTCGACGCGATGCTCGCGCAGGATCCGACGGCCCGCGTCGCGTGCGAGACGATGGTCTCGACGGGGATGGCGATCGTCGCGGGGGAGGTGACGACCACCGCGTATGTCGAGGTTCCTGAGATCGTTCGTAAGACGGTCCACCGCATCGGGTACACGGAGCCGGCGCTGGCGTTCGATCATGAGACTTGCGCCGTGCTCACGAGCATCAAGCAGCAGTCGCCGGACATTGCTCAAGGCGTGAACACCGGCGGCGCCGGGGATCAGGGGATGATGTTCGGCTACGCCTGCCGGGAGACGGACGAACTGGATCCCGAGGCTCTGATGCCGTTGCCGATCTTCATCGCCCACCGCCTGGTCGAGACTCATAAGAACGTCCGCGAGGCCAAGGGCGTCTCGGGGTTGCGCCCGGACGCCAAGAGCCAGGTGACGATGGAATATAACAACGGGAGGCCGTCGCGGGTCAACACCGTCGTCCTGTCGACGCAGCACGCGCCGGAGTGGAACACGAAGCAGCGCGACCTCCGCGACGCGGTGATCCAGAACATCATCAAGCCGGTGCTCGGCGCCATGTGGGACGATTCGATCATCGTCCACGTCAACCCTACTGGCCGGTTCGAGATCGGCGGGCCCCACGGCGACGTCGGGCTGACCGGACGAAAGATCATCGTCGACACCTACGGCGGGATGGGCCGTCACGGCGGGGGCGCGTTCAGCGGCAAAGACCCGACCAAGGTCGATCGCTCCGCCGCCTACATGGCGCGGTACGTGGCGAAGAACGTCGTCGCTGCGGGACTGGCGGACGTGTGCGAGGTGCAGTTGTCGTACGCGATCGGGGTCGCGGAGCCGACGAGCGTGCTGGTCGATTGCCAGGGGACCGCGAAGGAGGACGAGCAGCGGATCGCCAAGGCCATCCGCGCCGTCTTCGAACTCACACCCAACGGGATCATCGAAACGCTCGGCCTGCGCAAGCCGATCTACACCGCGACGGCGGCGCACGGCCATTTCGGCCGCACACCCGCGGGCGACCACTTCTCCTGGGAAAAAACCGACAAAGTGGATGCGCTCAAGAGGGCGATCTGAGCATAGCCGGCACTGCGAAGCACATCACCAACAGTGGCACGTGCGTCCCGCCCATGCGTACACGGCTCGGAGAGCCGTGCCACCCCGACCCCAGTGGCACGGGCGTCCCGCCCGTGCGAACCATCGACGATACCATTTGTAACAAACAGCAAAGCCCAGGGATTTCATCCCTGGGCTTTTTAGCGCCCGCGCGATCGCAAGAATCAGGTTTGTTGAGTGTTTCTCACGATTGGACCTCACCCTGCTTTGGATCGCAGGGGCGCTTTCGCCCGGACCGTGCCCGCGTCCATGCCTGGCATCGGGTAGTGGCGATCGAGGCTCGCGGCGAGTTCGTCCGGCCCGGTCAGCACGAAGTAGCAGGCCTGCCCGAAGTGCCGCAGCGCGAAGCGCATGGCGCGCAGCAGGTGCTCGCGCGTGGTGGCGACGCGGATCTCGCCGCCCTCGCGGCGCATCGGGATTATGCGGAACTGCCAGGCCTGTCGGCGGTCCACAAGGGCGAGCACCGCGCGGTCGATCTTCTCGTCGGCGGGGTCGATGCGCTCGGCGATCTGTTCGTACTGATGGGCCCACGCGTCCTCGACGTTAGTCGGGCACACGCCGAACATCTCCTCCGCGAGCGCGCCGAACGGCCGTCGCGAGGTCTGCTGGCGCTCGAGGACGGCCTCGACCTCGGCCTCGGTCATCACGCCTCGTTCAACCAGCACCTGTCCCAGTCGGGTCGCCATTGCATCTCCTCCGTCACGCGAGTCCTTCCCGGACGATCCCCGCCCGAAGGTGTTCACGCTGCATGCCGAGCATCGGCGCGCCGGGGCGCGGACCCGAGCCCGCGGGTGTGCTCGCGCCACTTACGGTCACGGCTGCATCGCGCGCAGCGATGCGAGCGATCGCACTCGGCGTCACGACCGAAAACACCGGGGCCGAGGCCGATTCACCCCGCCCGGTTGCAGATCTCGGCTGACCTCCCCGCGCGACGCTGCGCCTGTTTTTTCAGGGCTTGCGATCCCTTCGTGTCGGCGTCGGTAGGATCACGCGGGCGAACCCGACCCCGTCCGCTGTGCCGCACGCTATGGGACCGATCTCAAACATTTCGGCTGAAGCCGACCTCGCGACGCTCGACGCGCTGCCCGCACGGTTCGAGACGCTCCGGGCGGCGCTCTCGTCCGTCGTGGTCGGGCAGCGCGACGTGATCGAGCACCTGCTTATCGCGACATTCTGCCAGGGGCACGTGCTGCTCATCGGCGTTCCCGGACTCGCTAAGACGCTGCTGGTGCGGTCGCTCGCGGCGTCACTGGATCTTACGTTCAGCCGGATCCAGTTCACGCCCGACCTCATGCCCGCGGACATCCTCGGGTCCGAGATCCTGCGCACCGACCCGGCGACGGGCGAGCGATCGCTCCGCTTCGCGCCCGGGCCGATCTTCGCGAACATAATCCTCGCGGACGAACTGAACCGGACCCCGCCGAAAACGCAGGCGGCCCTGCTCGAAGCGATGGAAGAACGGCAGGTGACGGTCGCGGGCCTCTCGCGCGAACTAGAACAGCCGTTCCTCGTGATGGCGACGCAGAACCCGATCGAGCAGGAAGGCGCCTACCCGCTGCCCGAGGCACAACTCGATCGCTTCCTGTTCACGCTCGGCATGACTTACCCGGACGCCCGCGAGGAGCGGGAGATCGCCGTCGCGGGCGATGCGTCCGCGCGGGGCTTGGCGGGCGTAGAGCCGATCTTCGACGGTCATGAACTTAATGTTGTCCGCCGGATAATCGCGCGCATGCCGGTCAGCGAGAGCGTGGCGGATTACGCCGTCGGGCTGGTCCGGGCGACGCGTCCCGGCGATCCGACGTGCCCGGAGTCGCTCAGGCCGATGATCCAGTGGGGCGCCGGTCCCCGGGCCGGTCAGGCGCTGCTGCTGGCGGCCCGCTGCCAGGCGGCCGTCACCGGAGAGCCGACGCCTACGCCCCGGCACGTCGCCAGGCTGGCCCCTGCGGTGCTCAGGGGCAGGATCGTGCCCAGCCACGTCGCGGTCGCCCGGGCGATCGACCCGGACGAGATCATCCGTGAAGTGCTGGAACGAGCCGGGGCGTCGCACAGGGGCTGAAGCCGTCCGGATATCACGGGGTCGGGCCGAACCCGGAGTCGCAGGCCGCGTACGAAACGACAGATAGATCAGGGGTCTTCGGACCGGATCCCGGCTCGCCGACGCGACCGGCGCCAGTCCGATCGCCCCGCTGAGAGTTCCCCCTCTCCGGCATGTTTCTCTCTCTTCTCCTCCAGCGACCCGCAGCGTGAACCGCTCCGGGTCGTTTATTATCACCCGGCTCGCGCACCGCTCGAGCACCAGTCGGTCGCGCGGCCGCCCCCTGTCTCGTAAGATCAGACTGGCGTCGCGAGCCGATCCCGGCCACAATGCCCGGCTCGGCGCCGTAGCTCAACTGGTAGAGCGCGTGATTTGTAATCTCGAGGTTGTGGGTTCGAGTCCCACCGGCGGCTTTCTCGCTCGGCCTCGCGCCGGGTCGGTCCCCGCGGCTACTTGGTTTCCTCGCTCACCAGCACGCCGTCGATCAGCACGCCCACGCAGTGGGTTGTGTACTCGAAGGGGTCCCCATCGTAGAGCGCCACGTCCGCGTCCTTGCCGACTTCCAGCGACCCGATCCGGTCCGCGACCCCGAGGATCCTCGCGGCGTCGATCGTGATCGCCCGGAGCGTGTCCTCAAACGAAAGCCCGAACGACGCCGCGATCCCAGCCTCGAACAGCACCACGCGCACTTTGGGGACGTAGCCCTCGAACCCGCCCGCCAGCCCGATCATGATCCCCGCTTCGCGCAGCCTGGCGGGCGTCGTGAAACTGAGATTCTCGCGGTCGCCCATGGCCCGCGCCATCAGCGGGTGGACCAGCACGGGGAAGCCCGACGCCTTGATCTCGTCCAACAGCAGGTGAGACTCCGCAGCGGAATCGAGCAGCAGCCGCAAACCGAACTCCTCCGCCAGCCGCAGCGCGCTGGCGATGTCCTGCGCTCGGTCGGCGGTGACGAGCAGCGGGACATCGCCCGCGAGCGCCGACGCCAGCGCTTCGAGCCTCAGATCGCGGGGCGGGCGCTTTGATTCATCGGAATCGCCGCGTTTCCCGAAGTAATCACCGGCTTTGATGAGTTCCGCGCGCAGCATCGCCACGGCCTTCCCGCGAGTCCCCGGCGACTTGCCGTCCTTGAGCGCGCCGGATGTAAGGTCCGCCGTCACCGCGATCGGATGCTTGACGAGGGCGGCGTCAACCGTTCGCCCGGTGGTCTTGACGAGCATCGTCTGACCGGAACTCAGTTCGCCCGGCGCGTGCCCGGTGTGGACGCTGGTCACGCCGAACGACCGGATCCACGCGACCAGCGGGTCGAGCGGGTTGTACGCGTCGATCGCTCGGAGTTCCGGCTGGATCGGCGACGAGGACTCGAGTTGGTCCTGATCCTGCGGCTGGTTCAATATCCCCGTCAGCCCGACCGTCGCGCGCGCGTCGATCAGGCCCGGCGTGACGACCTTCGCCGTCAACACCCGATACCCAGCGGGCACGCGCACACGGTCGGCCGGCCCCACCGCCGCGATCTTCCCGTCCGTGACTACGACCACGCCGTCGGATATCGCAGGCCCAGCCATCGTGTGGACCACTTCCCCGCGCACGGCGAACTGCGCCGATGCGCGAGAAACGCCCGACACCAGAGCCGCGATCACTGCGAACGTCGCAAACATTATTAAACGCATCACTGGCCTCCCTCGTAGGCGTGGAGTTCGTCGGTGCAGCAGAGGTACGGACGGATCGGATGCCCGGCGCCGAAGCCGCCCTCGGCGTAAAGCCGGTCCTTCGGATCGCTGCGGTCGAACACCTTCACCCCTTCGATCCACGTTTCGAGGACGTGCGTGTAGACGCTCAGCGGGTCGCCGCTGAGCACGATGAAGTCCGCGTCCTTGCCCACGCTCAGCGAGCCGACCCGGCCCGCGAGGTCGAGCATCTCGGCGCCCGCGATCGTGAGGGCTTCGATCGCCGCGGCCCGGCTCATCCCCGCCCGCACAGCGAGCGCCGCCGAACGCATGAACAGCCTTGAATCCGTGATGTAGTCGTCGGTGTGGAACGCCGTCCGCGCGCCCGCCCGTTCCAGAGCAGCGCCGGTTTCGAGCGACATCTCGGCGGCTTCGAGTTTCCCGCCGGGCGCATCTATCACGATCACCGACGAACCGACGCCCGCCTCGGCGATCTCCTCAGCCACCTTCCACGCTTCGCTGACGTGATGGAGCACCACGCGGAAGCCGAACTCCTTGCTCAGCCGGAGCACGGTCATTATGTCGTCGGCGCGATGGGTGTGGTGGTGGATTATCACTTCGCCGTCGAGGGCCCGGACGAGTGCTTCGAGGCCGAGATCGCGCTTCGGCATCTTCTCGGGGTCGCCCGCAGCGGCGCGGACCTTATCGCGATACTCGCGGGCTTCGATGAAGCGTTGGCGGACGAGGGCGGCGGACTTGCCGCGTGTTCCCGGGAAGGGCGGCTGGCGGATCGAGTTGGTCCCGTTGGCCATTTTGATCCCCCAGAGCGGGGCGCCGTCGTCGTCGCGGATGAGGAGGGAATCGATGGTTCGTCCGCCGCGGGGCTTGGCGTAGATCGTCTGCCCGCTAAGCAGGTGCCCGGACCCCGACATAATGTTCAACGTCGTGATCCCCCCCGCAACGGCACGGCGGAAGCCGGGGTTCAGCGGGTTCACGGAGTCGAGCACGCGCACGTCGGGGTTGATGGGCGAGGTGCTGTCGCCGCCCGCGGGGCCGCCGACGTGGCTGTGGGTGTCGACGAGGCCGGGCATTATGACCTTGCCCGTCGCGTCGATGCGTTCGGCGCCGGCGGGGATGCGGACGGAGTTGACCGACCCGACCGCGAGGATCTTGCCGTGCTGCACCACGAGCGCGCCGCGGCTGATCTCGGGCCCGTCGACCGGGATGATCTTCGCCCCGACGAACGCGAGGGGTTGTTCCTGAGCGTGGGCGGCGCTGATGAACATGAACGCCGACAGACACGCCGGCACGAACACCCTCACAAAGAACGGGGCACGACACTTCATGGTTTGATCTCCGAAAGTTGACCGGGGACGCGAGCAGCATACCGGCGGGTGGAGATCGTGGTTCGGTCATGGAATAAAACGGGGCCGGCGCTGGACGCCGACCCCGAGCGGGCAAAGTGAATGGAAGCGACGCCGAGAATCAGCCGCGGCGACGGCGCGCGGCGCCGATCAGCCCGAGGCCGCCGAGCAGCGCAACGCCGCCGGGCGCGGGGATTACGGCTCCCGGAGCGTCGAAGTAAACCTTGAACCACGAGCCTTGGCGGTAGATCGCGTCGGGGTTGATCCCGTCGTCGAACGATTCGTACAGGGTGAGATAGATGATCCCATCGGCAGAGGCGGT
Organism: Phycisphaeraceae bacterium; assembly: GCA_039794205.1. Classification (GTDB taxonomy): domain Bacteria; phylum Planctomycetota; class Phycisphaerae; order Phycisphaerales; family UBA1924; genus J020. Next base: position 155,472 of record JBDIVU010000005.1, on the reverse strand, counting down.
GTTCGCCGCGAGCATGCCGCTGTAGGCGAACACGCCGGGCGCGTTGGCGGCGCCGAACGCGCCGGGGTTGACGTCCGCGTCGAGCGAGGTGTCGATCGCCGAGTCGATCGCCATCTGCGCTTCGCTCATCCACGACGGCGAGAACGCCTCGAAGCTGACGTCCCATTCGATCATGATGACGGTCCCGGCGAAGCCGAAGTTGTGGACCATCGAGGTGACCATGAAGTTCGCCCCGAACGAGCCTTCACTGACCGCGCCCGAGAGATCGAACGTGTGCGTGAGGATCGCCGCGGACGCGGACGACGAGAGCGCAGCGACAGCGGCGCCGACAGCGGCTTTGGTGAACAGCGACATTTTTCGAGCCTCCGTGTTTCTTCCTCGGAACGCGATCACGCGCCCCGCGATGGCCCGCCCGTCACCCCATACACAGGGGCGCCCCTCGGACGGCCATCCTCCGATCACTATTTTTACTGAATCCGACCATCGTATTCAAGAGTGATGTGCAAAATTTGGCTAGTGCGGTTTGCGTCATCGTGTTCGGCGGGTGGACATGCCGCCGACTTCCGCCGCTGGGGCCGAGTTCGTGGGGCAGGCGTCGAAACCGTGGGGCGGGCGCCGAAACCGTGTGGCAGGCGTCGAAACCGTGGGGCAGGCGTCCCCGCCTGCCCGGGGACAGCCTCCATAACCACACATAACAAGGCGGGCACGGAGGCTCGCCCTGCGGCTAATTGGGCGGGCGCGGCGTGCTGTCCCACGGCTGATCGCGGTCATCTTCCGGTGGACCCATACACCGGGCCGTAGGATGACGGGTCGGTCCGAAGCCCCGTTGACTTCCAAGTCCGGGCATATACACTGCTCCGCAATGAGAACCCGCACGCATCATCACGGCCTGCATCATCACCCCGCGAGGGGGAGGGCGGCTGTGGTCTGATCGCATCGAGCGATCTTCCTTGAAAAAGACCAGCGCCGGCCCTTCGGGTCGGCGTTTTTCGTCTCCGGACGCTGGATAGCCCGGGGCGCGCCGCCCGTCGGATCGGCCTGACGACCGGAGGCGCACCATAGTGGACACACTCGATAGGAATGAATCCGTCCGTCTGGCGATCCCCAAAGGACGGATGCACGATGAAATCGCCCGGCTTCTCGACGAGGCCGGGCTGAAACTGACGAGGTCGGCGCGCGATTATCGGCCGACAATCGGTCTGGCGGGATGGGACGTGAAGGTTCTCAAGCCGCAGGCCGTGATCGAGATGCTGGCGGCCGGGGCGCGAGACGCGGGTTTCGCCGGGGCGGACTGGGTGCGCGAGCAGGACGCCGATCTCGTCGAAGTCCTCGACACCGGGCTCGATCCTGTCCGTCTCGTTGCAGCGGCGCCCGGCTCGCTGCTGGGCGATCGCGGCGAACTGCCGGGACGCAATATAACTATCGCGAGCGAGTATGTAAGAACCGCGCGCGCGTGGGCCGCCGAGCGCGGGCTTGACGCGCGAGTGCTGCGGTCGTGGGGGGCGACCGAGGTTCTCCCGCCCGAGGACGCCGACCTCATCATCGACAACACCGCCACGGGAGCGACTCTCGAAGCCAACGGGCTTCGCATAATCGACACGCTCGGCACGTCCACGACGAGGCTCTTCGCCGCACGCTATGCGATGGAAACCCCGGCCCGGCGCGACGCGATCGAAAACTTCGCGTCGCTGCTGCGGGCCGTGCTCGAAGCGCGGCGGCGAGTGCTCATCGAACTTAATGTGACAGCAGATGCCCTCGAACGGGTCGTCGAGGTCCTCCCGTGCATGCGCGAGCCGACGATCTCACCGCTGCACGGCGGGGCGGGCTACGCGCTTAAAGCCGCGGCGCCGCGGGATTCGCTCGCTCGCGTGATCCCGATCCTCCGCTCACGCGGCGCGACCGACATCGTCGTCACCAAACCCGTACAGATCATGGAGTGACATCGATGCGCGCCTTTACAAATATCTCAGAATCAAACAGAACCGAAGCAACGCCCGCGCCGCCGCTGCGACTGGACCGGAACGAAGGCCCGCCGCTGGATGCGGCCGCGACACTTCTGCTCGGACCGATCGCGCTCGAAGACGCCCGTCGATACCCGTCCGCAGCGGCGCTCGAAGCACAACTCGCCGAGCGTGTTGGCTTAGATCCGCGGCGCGTGCTGGTGACCGCAGGCGGTGACGAAGCCATCGACCGGGTCTGTAGATCGACGATCCGCGCCGGCGACCGCGTGTCACTGCATACGCCGACCTTCGAGATGGTCGAACGGTTCACGGCTCAAGCCGGAGCGGAAATCGAAGCGACCAATTGGCGTAAAGGCGCGTTCCCGCTCGATAGTTTTCTGAGCACGATCGACGATCGAACACGGCTCGTCGCGCTGGTTTCGCCGAACAACCCGACCGGCGCGGTGATCGGCGTGCGCGACATCCGCGCCGTAGCCGAGCGCGCCGCGAAAGTCGGCGCCGTCACGCTCGTCGATCTCGCGTATATCGAATTCACAGCAGAGGATCCGACACGCGCGCTCGTCGATCTCCCCGGCGTCGCGATCGTGCGGACATTCTCGAAGATGTACGCGCTCGCGGGGATGCGTGTCGGTTGGCTCGCGGGTGATATTGATGTGGTCGAACGCGCGCGAGCCGTCGCCGGTCCGTTCCCGACGAGCGGCGTGTCGATTACTGCGGCTTCGCGGGCGCTTACGCTGCCGGAGTCCTGGACGCGCGAACGTGCCGAGCGCGTGCGACACGAGAGAGAATCGCTCGTCGATGCGTTCCGTGCGCGCGGAATCGACACGACAGATTCCGAAGTAAACTTCGTCTGCGCGATCATGTCCGGCGCCAACGCTGCGGCGAGATTCGCGCGATCGCTGGCGGATCTCGGTGTGCTCGTCCGCACCTGGCCGAACCGTCCCGGCGCCGACGACCCGGTGCGCATCACCTGTCCCGGCGACAGCGCCGACCTCGCTCGCCTGATCAAAGCGGTGAACACAGCGTTCGATACTGAGAACATTTTACAAGGATGATGATGATGAAAGACACATCTGCATCGCCGGAGACCGCACGCGTCGCCGTGGTCGAACGCACTACGCGCGAGACGACGATTACAGCGTGCATCGACCTCGACACGCCCGCCGACGCCGATATCAGCACCGGCCTGGGTTTCTTCGATCACATGCTAACGGCGTTTGCGATGCACGCGCGTGTCGGCCTGACGCTGGCTTGTCGCGGTGATCTGCATGTAGACGATCATCACACGATAGAAGATTGCGCCATACTTATCGGCGCCACGGTGGATCGCGCGCTCGGCGATCGCTCGGGGATCGCACGTTTCGGGAGCGCCTACGCGCCGCTCGATGAAGCGCTCGCGCGTGCCGTGGTCGATCTGTCGGGCCGGCCCGCGAGCGTGATCAGCCTTGATCTCACGCGCGACTCAATCGGCGGCGTCGCCGCGGAGAACCTCGAACATTTCTTCGCTTCTTTCGCAATCGCCGCCCGGGCCGCGGTGCATATCGACGTGATCCGCGGCGTGAACGATCATCACAAAGCCGAATCGGCGTTCAAGGCTTTCGCGCTCGCGTGCAGAGCCGCTATCGCCCGAGACGGCGCGGGCGTCCCCAGCACGAAGGGGTCACTGTGATGGATGAAATAACTACGTGCGGAGAATATGATTCGCGCCAACCGACGCCGACCGCCGTTGTCGCGACTGGCGTAGCCAACACCGCCGCGGTTCTCGCAGCGCTGCGAAGAGCCGGCGCCAGACCGGTGTTGACGGCGGATCGGTCTATGATTCTCGATGCGCTGGCGGTTGTCCTTCCCGGTGTCGGCTCATTCGCGTCCGGGATTGCGGCGCTGCGCGCGATCGGCGCCGACGACGCGATCCGCGAGCGCATCGAGAACTCAAAGCCGACACTGGCGATATGTCTCGGCTTGCAGTTGCTGTTCGAATCGAGCGATGAATCGCCGGGCGAACGCGGGCTAGGCGTTGTCGCCGGCGCAGTTGGAAGATTCCCGATCGGCACGACATCGCCGCAGTTCGGATGGAACCATGTTCGCGCGGTGGCTGGCTGCCGACTTATCGAGAACGGCTGGGCTTACTTCGCGAACTCTTACCGTGTCGCGTCGGCGCCGGAGGGTTGGTCGGTCGCGATCGCCGATCACGGCGGGCCGTTCGTCGCGGCGATCGAACGCGCCGGCGTGCTCGCGTGTCAGTTTCACCCGGAATTAAGCGGCGCATGGGGCGCACGCATAATCGAACGCTGGCTCAAATGCACCCGCGTCGCGGAGGTCGAGCGATGCTGACTCGTCGTGTGATCCCGTGTCTCGATGTCCGCGGCGGGCGCATCGTCAAAGGCGTCAGATTCAGCAACCTCCGCGACGCCGGTGATCCCGCCGAGCGCGCCGCGTCGTACGAAACGCAGGGCGCCGACGAACTGGTGATCCTCGATGTTTCCGCGACTACCGAAGATCGCGCGTGCGCAGCGGACACAGTCCGCGCAGTCCGCGAGCGGCTCTCGATCCCGATGACGGTCGGCGGCGGCGTGCGAACAGAATCCGACGCACGCGCGCTGCTCGACGCTGGCGCGGACCGCGTAGCCGTCAACACGGCCGCGGTTAACGAGCCGGCGCTGCTGACACGTCTCGCTGCGGAGTTCGGTCGGCAGTGCGTCGTGCTGGCGATCGACGCGGCGCGGAGATGCGATGCGCGCGATTGGCAGGTTGTGATCCGGTCCGGTACGGAACGGCTGGACCTCGGAGCCGTCGAATGGGCGCGTAGTGCCGAGCGACTCGGCGCGGGCGAGATCCTGCTTACAAGTTGGGACAGCGACGGAGTCGGCGCGGGGTACGACCTCGATCTGATAAACGCCGTATCGCGCGCTGTCTCGCTCCCCTTGGTGGCGTCCGGCGGCGCCGGTTCGCTCGGAGATTTCGCCGACGCTCTAGCCGCGGGCGCTTCTGCCGTGCTGGCAGCGTCGCTCTTTCACGACAACATAATAACTGTTGAGGGCGCGAAACGCGCCCTGGCTGAGAAAGGATTCCCGGTGCGGCTGTGATAATTCCTTCTATAGACCTTCAGAACGGGCAGGCGGTGCAACTCATGGGCGGGCGTGATCTGAAAATCGCTGCGGGCGACCCGAGGCCGATCGCGCGGCGTTTCGCGTACGCGGGCGAGATCGCGGTGATTGATCTTAACGCCGCGACCGGCGCGGGGACGAACGAGACTGTCGCGCGTGAACTTCTTGCGTCGGCGCCTTGCCGGGTCGGTGGCGGGATCCGCGATGAAGCGGCCGCGTGGCGCTGGCTCGAAGCGGGCGCCGCGAAGATAATCTTAGGAACCGCCGCTCAGCCGGACCTGCTACGCCGGCTGCCCGCGTCGCGCGTCATCGCCGCCCTCGACGCGATCGACGGCGAGGTTGTCGTCGAGGGCTGGCGCACGCGCACGGGTCGGGGCGTGATCGAGCGCATCGCCGAACTCCGCGATTATGTCGGCGGCTTTCTCGTGACATTCGTCGAACGCGAGGGCGGCATGGGCGGTCTGCCGATCGAGCGAATCGCTCCATTGGTCGAAGCCGCGCAAGGAAGGCGGGTCACGATCGCCGGCGGAGTGCGCGACGCGAGCGACATTGCGCGGGCGGCGGCGCTCGGTGTTGACGTGCAGATCGGCATGGCGCTCTATTCGGGCGCAGTGTCACTCGCCGACGCGATCTGGGCGACCGTCAGCCCGGACCCCGCGACGGGGCTGGCGCCGACTGTCGTCGCCGACGAGCGCGGCGCAGTATTAGGACTTGTTTATTCATCTAAGGAAAGCGTCGCAGCGGCTGTCGAGAGCGGCTCGGGCGTCTACTGGTCGCGATCACGCGGCACACTCTGGATCAAAGGCGAAACATCAGGCGATTCGCAGGAACTCATCAGCATCCGCCCCGACTGTGACGGCGACGCGCTGCTCTTCACCGTCTGCCAGCGCGGGAGAGGGTTCTGCCATCTCGGCGCCCGCACCTGTTTCGGCGAAACCGGCGGGCTTGCCGGGCTGGAAAGAAGATTGCGCGATCGCGCGGCAAACCCTCATCCAAAGTCTTTCACGGCGAAACTGCTCGCGGATCCGTCCCTGCTCCGCGCGAAACTCGTCGAAGAAGCGGGCGAACTCGCGGATGCCACGAGTCGCGATGATGTAATATGGGAGGCGGCGGACAGCATATATTTCACGCTGTGCGCGATGGCCCGCGCGGGGGTGAAGATCGAGGAGGTCGAGCGTGAGATCGACCGTCGCGCGGAAGTCCCCAAGGGCGCCGCCGACCGAGCCGGGAGGGCGTCGTGATGAGCGAGCGTCGAGCGTCGGCCTTTCTCCGCAGGATTTCTGCTAGCGATGTCGCGGTCCGCCGGACCGGCGCTATCGACCCCGGCGCGCTCACGGCCGCGGCGTCGATCGTCGCTGATGTGCGTGATGCTGGTGAAGCGGCGATCCGCCGTCACGCCGAGCGTTTCGACGAGATCGCGCCGGGTGATCCGATCCGGATCGACCGTGACCGGCTCGCCGTTGCGCTCGACGAGATTGGCACTGCGGACCGGGACGCGCTCGAACGCGCGGCCGATCGTGTCCGATCTTTTTCGATCCGGCAGATGGCGCAGTTTGTTGACTTTGATATGGACATCCCGGGCGGTGTCGCGGGGCAGCGGGTGATCGCGGTGGACTCCGCCGGTTGTTACGCGCCGGGCGGACGGCACCCGCTCCCTTCGAGCGTGATAATGACCGCGGCGACGGCGCGTGCGGCTGGCTGTCGGCGTGTGGTAGTTGCATCCCCCAAGCCAGCGCCCGCCACGCTCGCCGCGGCTTATATTTCCGGCGCGGACGAACTCCTCCCGATCGGCGGCGCCCATGCGATCGCGGCCCTCGCGTACGGTTTCGAAGGATTCGAACCATGTGACACAGTCGCCGGGCCTGGCAATAAGTATGTCACCGCGGCGAAACACATAGTTTCGTCCGTCGTCGGGATAGACATGCTCGCCGGTCCGTCGGAACTCCTCGTGCTCGCGGACGACGCAGCCGACGCTTCGCTGGTGGCGGCGGACCTGCTCGCACAGGCCGAGCACGACGACGACGCGATCCCAGTCCTCGTCACGACGAGCCGCGACCTCGCGGATGCTGTAGTTGCTGAACTGGCGCGGCAGATCGACTCCCTCCCGACCGCGGCGGCCGCGCGCAACGCGCTCCGAAACGGGTTCATTGCTGTCGCCGGTTCGATCGACGACGCGATCGCAGCGAGCGACAGATTCGGGCCCGAGCATCTCGCGATCCATGCCCGCAACCCCGCCGAGATCGAAGCCCGATTGCGGCACGCGGGCGCGGTGTTCGTCGGCGGCGCGAGCGCGGAGGTCTTCGGGGACTACGGCGCCGGGCCGAACCACACGCTCCCGACCGGGGGGACGGCTCGGCACGCGGCGGGGCTTTCGGTCCTTCACTTCCTCCGCTTGCGCACGCGGCTTCATCTCAACACCGGCGGCGATTCGCACGCCCTCAGACAAGACTCCGCCCGGCTCGCCCGGCTTGAAGGACTCGAAGCCCACGCCCGATCCGCGCTCGCCCGACCGCCGGCACAAGGCGGATGATCGCGCTTTCCCTACACTGCCCGCATGATCGAAGAAATCCCTCTCTCCAAGCCCGACATCACCGACGAAGAACGACGGCTCGTGGACATGGTCCTGCGGTCCGACCGGCTCGCCAGCGGGCCGATGGTCGAGGAGTTCGAAACCCTCGTCGCGCGACGTTCGGGTCGGCGTCGGGCCGTCGCGGTCAACTCGGGAACCAGCGGGCTGCACCTCGCGCTCGCGGCGCTCGGGATCGGTCCCGGGGACGAGGTTATAACTACTCCCTTCAGTTTCATCGCGTCGTCGAACTGCATCCTGTTCGTGGGCGCGACGCCGGTGTTTGTTGATATCGACCCGGTCTCGCTGAACATCGACCCGGAGCGCATCGAGCGAGCGATCACGCCCCGGACCAAGGCGATTCTCGCCGTCGAGGTCTTCGGCAACCCCGCGCACATGGACGCCTGCCGGGTCATCGCCGCCAAGTACGAGATCCCGCTAATAGAAGATTGCTGCGAGGGCCTCGGCGGTGTCTGGCGCGGGCGACCGATCGGCTCCTTCGGCAGGGTCGGCGTCTTCGGCTTCTACCCCAACAAGCAGATAACCACCGGCGAGGGCGGCATGATCGTCACCGACGACGACAACATCGCCGACGCCTGCGTCTCGATGCGCAATCAGGGCCGAGCCACCACACCACCGACCGGGCGGGAGTCATCCCCGACACTCGGGATGCCCTTCCTGCACGATCGGCTGGGGTACAACTACCGTCTGCCCGACATCAACGCCGCGCTCGGCGTCGGACAGATGCGACGGCTCGACGACATCCTCGAACGCCGCGACATCGTCGCGAACACGTACATGCGGCTTCTGATGGACACGCCCGACCTCGTGCTCCCGACCATCGACCGCGACACACGCATGAGTTGGTTCGTCTTCGTCGTTCGCCTGGCGGATCGCTACACCGCCGAGGAACGCGATCGCGTCATCGCGGGTCTGCGCAGGCACGACATCGGCGCCGCCGCTTACTTCCCGTGCATCCATCTCCAGCCCTTCTACCGCGAGCGCTTCGGGTTCAGACCGGGCGACTTCCCCATCGCCGAGCGCGTCGGCCAGCGGACGCTCGCGCTCCCGTTCCACACTCGGCTGTCGGCCCGCGCGGCCGGGCACGTCGCGGGGACGCTCAAACTCATGATCGAGCGCGAGAACCTCGGCCGGGCCTGAACCGCCGGGGGACGACGGACCGGCCATAAGTCATCTACTAACCACGAGACACAGGGTTTAGATAGATGACGACATGGCAGCAGCCCTACCCCCGCTTGGTCCACGGGATCAGAAGTTGTTCCCGAACCCGTGGGGCGGGCGTCCCTGCCTGCTTTGTCCGCCGCTCCCGACGCGACCCGAGCCGGCAAGTCATCTATCACTCGTGAGACACCGGATTTTATGTAGATGACTTGACGGCCCGTGTCGTGTTGAGTGCGGCGTGTGTTCGCGCGGGGTATGGTCCGATGGTCCCGCTGACGTAATATGGGGGCATGACCCAGTCGCTCGACATCCTCAGACTCATAGGGCTGACGCTGCTGGTCGCGGTCGTCGGCTTCGTGGCGTTGATGCTGCTACGCAAGCGGTTCCTCGTCGGCGGGTCCGACGACTCGGGGGGCTTCATCCCGCTCCACGAACTGCGGGCGATGAGGGATCGTGGCGAGATCGACGCGGATGAGTACGAACGGCTTCGCGCCGCGGCTCTGGCGGGTGCGAGCCGGGGGTCGGGGAAGACGGGCTAAACGCGAGTCCCACTGGGGAAGACGGGTGAGACGCCCGTCCCACTGGGGAAGACGGGGAAGACGGGCGAGACGCCCGTCCCACTGTGGGAAACGGGCAAGACGGGTGAGACGACCGAGAATCCGTGAGTTATTTCCGCATCGGCGGGATGTCTTGAAAAAACCTTGCGCGGACGTGGACAAAGGTGTTGGGATCGGCGATCCTTGCGGGCTGAGCGGGCGCCGGGCGGCTCGGAGCAGGGATCCGCGCGATCGTCCGGCGTGTTCGCGTCGATAGATCGGGACACATCGGGCGCCCTTGGCGGGAGAGCCGCGGCGGACCCATCATCCGTACAATGGATCACGCATGACGAAGAACAGAAACGACGACGCGAACGATCAGGACGTGCAGGGCGGTTTCCGCGGCCGACGGGTCACGACGTGCTCGTTCTGCGGGAAGACCTCGCGCGAGGTCGGCCCGATGGTCGAGGGGCCGAACGATGTCTACATCTGCTCGAACTGCAACGAACTTTGCCTGAACATCTTCAAGCAGGAGCGTCGGCGTGTTTCGACCGGGCGTCCGATGTTCGGCACGATCCCCTCGCCGCGACAACTGACCGAGTTCCTCGATCAGTACGTCGTCGGGCAGGTGCAGGCGAAGAAGACCCTCTCCGTCGCGGTTCATAATCATTACAAACGGCTCACGCAGATCGACAACGAGCAGTCGCCCGTCGAACTCGACAAGTCCAACGTCTTGCTGATCGGGCCGACGGGATGCGGCAAGACGCTGCTGGCGAAGACGCTCGCGCGTGTGCTCAACGTCCCGTTCGCCATCGGGGACGCGACGACGCTCACCGAAGCGGGCTACGTCGGCGAAGACGTCGAGAACCTGCTGCTGAAACTTCTCCAAGCGGCGGATTTCGATCTCGAATCCGCCCAACGCGGCATTATCTACATCGATGAGGTCGACAAGATCGGACGAACCACGCAGAACGTCTCGATCACGCGGGACGTGTCGGGCGAGGGCGTGCAGCAGTCGCTGCTGAAGATGCTGGAGGGGACGCTGGCGAATGTGCCGCCGCAGGGCGGGAGGAAGCACCCCGAGCAGCAGTACATCCAGATGGACACGACGAACATCCTGTTCATCTGCGGCGGTACGTTCGTCGGGCTTCCCGAGATCATCAAGAGCCGACTGGGCAAACGAAGGATCGGCTTCGCGGCGGATCACGTCCACAAGGACTCGGCGCAGGAGACCGGCGAGGTGCTCGCGCAGGTCGCGCCGGAGGATCTCCTCCAGTTCGGCATGATCCCGGAACTCCTCGGCCGGCTCCCGGTGCTGACGCCGCTCGCGCCGCTCGGCGTCCCCGCGCTGATGCAGGTGCTCACGGAGCCCAAGAACGCACTCGTCAAGCAGTATCAGCACCTCTTCAGCCTCGAAGGCGCGGCGCTGAACTTCACCGACGAGGCCCTGCACCTCATCGCCGAGCGCGCCATGAAGCGCGAGACCGGCGCCCGTGCTCTTCGCGCCGTCATGGACGAGATCATGCTCGAACTCATGTACGACCTTCCCGACCACGACAATACCGGCGTCGAGTACGTCATCGACGAGGCCGCCGTCGTGTCCCGTAGGGCCCGGCTCGAAGACCTTCGCGTCAAGCGCAAGGAATCCGCCTGAAACACACCGACCCCGTTGACCGCGACCGCCGCACGCCTATCGTGCCGACCCCGGGACGGCGGTCGCCCCGGGGAGGGCCACGGCTGCAACTTCACGCCGGGGCGTCGGTTGGCATATGCAAGGCGACGGCTGCGCGACGCCGCCGGTCGCGCCGGGTCGGCTGTATTCATGTTTCATTCAGTGTCCATAAGAACAATGTTGTGCCGCGGGCTGATCGCTTGCGCGCTCGTGTCGGCCCCGGTGTCGGCGTGGGCGCAGAACGGCCCGCCGGCGTCGCGGGTTGTAGTGGATCGCGTGCTAAGCGAACGTGTTGAGCCTCGCCGCGAGGTCACGGGTGAACTGCGCGCCGTCCGCGAGGGCGCCGTCGCGTCCAAGCAAGGCGGGCGCGTCGTCGCGATGCTGGTCGAGGCGGGCGACCGTGTCGAAGCCGGCGCGGTGCTGGTCCGGCTGGATGACGCGCTTGACAGGATCGAGATCGAGCGTGCGTCGGCGCGAGCGGCGTCGGCTGAGGCGATCGTCCGCGCCCGCGAGGCCGGGCTTGAGCGGGCACAGCGCGACGAGCAGCGGATCCTCGCGCTCGGTGAATCCGCCAGCGACAAAGAGATTGTCGACGCGCGTTCGGACGTGATCATCGCCGCGGCCAACCTCGCAGCGGCTCGCGCCGACGCGTTGGCCGCCGTCGCCGAACTCGACCGCGCAAAGCAACTCGCCGACGAGATGACCATCACGGCGCCGTTCCCGGGCGTGGTCACCGCCAAGCGGACCGAGATCGGCGAGTGGGTCGGCGCGGGCGATTCCGTCGTGGATCTGGTGGACCTCCGTGTGCTCGATGCATGGCTGAGCGTGCCGGAGGCGTTGCTGCAACCGCTGCGGACTTCAGGGGCGCCGGCGCAGATCCGCGTCCGCGCGACCGGCGCGGTCCACGAGGGCGAGATCGCGGGCGTGATCCCCAAGGCCGACGAACTGGCCCGGCTCGTGCCGGTGCGTGTGCGGATTAAGAACGACGACGGCTCGCTGATACCTGGGCTGAGCATCGTCGGGCTGGCGCCGACGGGCGAGCGTCGGATGATGCCGACGGTTCACAAGGACGCGATTCTCGTGTCGGAAACCGGCTCGTTCGTGTACTTCGAGGCGGTCGGGGTGGCGGCTGCGGCGCGGGTTCGGGTGTTGTTCGCAGTCGGACAGCGGGTGGTCGTGGAGTCCGCGGACCTCCCGCCGGATGCGGATGTGATCGTGGAAGGGAACGAACGGCTGTTCCCCGGCTCGGCGGTGGAAGTGGTCGGGCGGTTCGCCGGGCCGTCGGCGCGGGAAGAATAGGAACGCATGGATCTAGTCCGTCTGTCCATCTCGAAACCGGTCGGCGTTGCGGTCGGGGTGATCCTCGTGGTGATGTTCGGGCTGATCGGTCTGGGCGCGATCCCGATCCAGTTGGCGCCGAACGTGGATCAGCCTGTGATCACGGTGACGACGGGGTGGCCCGGTCGCAGCCCGGAGGAGATCGTCGACCGCATCACCAAGGAGCAGGAAGAGGTTCTCAAGAACATCGAGAACCTCAAGTCCATGCGTTCGGTGACGGACGACAACAACGCGACGATCACGCTGGAGTTCTATCTCGGGACGAACATAGACCGCGCGCGGCAGGATGTGTCCGACGCGTTGCGGCGTGTGCGTGATTATCCGCAGGACGTGACGGAGCCGGTGATCGTCGCGAGCGAAGGCGCGGCGGAGAACGCGGTGGCGTGGATCATGGTGGAGTTGCCGCCTAGGGTGCGGGCGGCGAACCCGCACTTCGATCTTACGATCCTTCAGGACGACTTCACGCGCGAGGTGACGCCGTATCTTGAGCGTGTGTCCGGCGTGGCGGAGGTCGCGGTGATCGGAGGCCGGCCGCGGCAGATGCAGGTTCTCGTCGATCCGGTCGCGCTCGCGAGCCGTGGCCTGTCGTACGAGCAACTCATCTCGGCGCTGCGCACTGAGAACCGCGATGTCGCCGCCGGGTCGCTGGCTGAGGGCAAGCGCGACTTCCGCATCCGCGTGATGGGGAAGTTCCGGTCCGAGGACGATGTCAAGCAGGCGGTGATCGCGTATCAGAACGGTGATCCCGTGCGTGTCGGAGACATCGCGGAAGTCGTGCTCGGGTATGACCGGCCGCGCGGGTTTGTCAGATCCATCAACGGGCAGGCGATGGCGCTGCGCGTCAACCGCCAGATCGACGCGAACGTGATGGACCTCATGGCGGAACTGCGGGTCAGGCTCGACGAGGTCCGGCGCGACGTGCTGCCGAGGCTCCACCCCGAGATGGGGCCGCACCTTACGATCCGCCAGGTCTACGACGAAACAACTTATATAACCAGCGCGATAAGCCTCGTCACCCAGAACCTGTGGATCGGCGGCGGGATCGCGGCGCTGGTGCTGCTCATCTTCCTCCGTTCGTTCATCGCGACGGGAGTGATCGCGGTCGCCATCCCCATCTCGGTCGTCGGCACGTTCCTGATCCTGCTCGCGCTCGGACGGACGCTCAACGTGATCTCGCTCGCGGGGATCGCGTTCGCGGTCGGCATGGTCGTTGATAACGCGATTGTTGTTCTTGAAAACATAGATCGGCGTCGCGGGCTGGGCGAAGGCCCGAAGGCTGCGGCGCACAGGGGCGGGCGCGAAGTGTTCGGCGCCATCATCGCGGCGACACTCACCACCGTCGCGGTGTTCATCCCCGTCCTTACTATCGAGGAAGAAGCCGGGCAACTGTTCCGCGATATCTCGATCGCAATCGTGGCGTCGGTGACGCTGTCGCTGGTCGTGTCGATCACGGTGATCCCGGCGGCGTGCGCGCTTTGGCTGCCCGAGCACCGCGCGCCGAAATCGCGTTTCCGCGGGGCTTTTCAGACGATGTTCGGCCTGGCGCCGATGTGCAACAGGCTCATCGACCGGATCGGCCGCGCGATGCTCTGGACCATGACCGGCTGGCGCGGCTGGACGGTCCGACCGCTGGTGATCGTGGTTCTTACCGCGGCGAGTCTGATCGGCGCGGCCGCGCTCATGCCCCCGCTCGACTATCTCCCCGCGGGCAACCGCAACCTCGTCTTCGGCGGGCTCCTGATCCCGCCCGGATATTCGGTCGAGCAGAATCACGCGATCGCGGATCGGCTCGAGGCGCACGTCCGGCCGTATCTCGACATTGACGCCGCGGACCGCGAAGCCGTCGCTGCGCTCCCGCCGATCCCGCGGCGGAGCATAAACGGCGCGCCGATCGAACCGTTCGAACCGACCGCGATCCGCAACTTCTTCATCGGCGCGTTCCGGGGCGGGATGTTCATGGGCGTCACCAGCGCCGACGACGAGGTCGTCCTGCCGATAGCGCAACTCGCCACCAACGCGATGAACACGATCCCCGACGCGTTCGGGGGCGCGAGCCAGTCATCGCTGTTCGGTCGCGGTGTCGGCGGGGGGAACACGGTCAATGTCGAGATCTCCGGGCCGCGGCTGGCGGATGTCAACGCCGCGGCGGGCATGATGCTGGAACTCGCCGGGGCGCGCTACGGCTACGGGGACGTTCGGCCGGATCCGTCTAACTTTAATCTTGAACAGCCGGAATGGCGCATAAGATTGAATGAGACGGGCAGCCGGCTGGGTCTGCGGCCGGATTCCGCCGGGCAGATAGTCCGCGCGCTCATCGACGGCCTGTTCGTCGATGATTACGGGCATCGCGGTGAGAACATCGACCTGGTTCTGCTACCGACGGGCGGGAGGCTCGACTGGAAGGAATCGCTGCCGAACGTTCCGGTGGCGACCCCGGCGGGCGTGGTCGTTCCGCTCGCGGCGGTTGCAGAGGTCGCGCCGTCGCCGGCGCCGCAATCAATACAGCGGATCGAGGAACTGCCGAGCGTGACGCTGCGCATCAAGCCGCCGGCGGATCAGGCGCTCGAAACCACCATGGAGGACATCCGCGAGCACATCATCGCGCCGGCGCGCGAAGCCGGTCTGCTCGACGGTGGTCTTTTTGTTCGGCTCGAAGGGACCGCGGCGAAACTCGATGAAGTCCGCGCTTCTTTGATCGGCCGTCCGGACTTCGGCGCCGCCGACGCGGGCTGGCAGAAGGCTGTGATCGGCGCGGGCATTGGGCTGGCGGCGATCGGGTTCATCGGCGCCGGGCTCAGCATTGTGCGGGCGGTGCGGCGGCGCGACGGGCGGATCGTGTACGGCGCCGTGGGGCTGGCGCTCTTCGGGCTTGTGCTCGGGGGAGTGATGTTCCTCTTCGGATCGGAGCCTCAACTCGGGTCGGCCCGGCTGGTCTGGGCGCTCGCGGTGACGTACCTGCTGATGTGCGCGCTCTTCGAGAGTTTCTTATACCCGCTCGTGATAATGTTTACAGTTCCCCTGGCGATCGTGGGCGGGTTCGCCGGGCTGGCGATCGTGCACGACTGGACCATGAGCACGCCGGTGCGGGCGCCTCAGAATCTCGATGTGCTGACGATGCTCGGGTTCATCATCCTGATCGGCGTGGTGGTGAACAACGCGATCCTGATCGTGCATCAGGCGTTGAACTTCATGCGGGGCTGGACGGACGAGCACGGCGACCCCGAGCCGGCGCTCGCGCCGCTCGACGCGATCGCGGCGTCGGTGCGTTCGCGCATCCGCCCGATCTTCATGAGCGCGACGACGAGCATCGGCGGGATGCTCCCGCTGGTTCTGTTCCCGGGCGCGGGGTCGGAACTCTACCGCGGCTTAGGGTCGGTGGTGATCGGCGGGCTGCTGGTCTCGACGGTGTTCACGCTGTTGCTCGCGCCGTTGCTGCTGAGCATGGTGATCGAGATGCGCGCGGGCGTGACCGCGACGCTGGCTCCGGCGATGCCTCAGCAGGCGCCAGCGCCGATATCCCGCCCGGCGCCGAAACCGGCGCGCGAGTTGGAAACCGTCTGACTTCGAATTTTCTTATTCATCGAGCGGCAGGCACGCCCAGCCGTCCGCGCTCGCGCGTGCGAGCACGTGAACGCGCACGCCTGAACCGATCAGTCCGCGCGCCGCTGCGGGCCGATCCGTCATGAGATGCAGCGTCGGATCGGCGGTGGGATTGGTGATCGCGGGTTCGGCTTTGGTGAGGAGGCGCGCGTGATCCTTCGCCCACGTCTTAGTCGCGATGAGAGCCGCGACCGTTTCCACGCCGCCGACGGATACGATCGCGAGCGCGCCCGAGGCGTCGGCGGCTAGTTCGAGTTCATCGTGGTACGGGCACCGCGATTCGACCGGCGTCAGCCCCGCGATGCGCGCCGCGTGCGAGATTGTGGTCGGCGGCGCCGCTGCGGGTTCCGGTTGATTTGTAATAACAGCCGGCGCGTGTGTTTCGGCGGGCGGAGCCGATTGTTGAGTGGTGGCGGCTGGTTCGGTTTGCGCGGATAGAGCCGCGATGATGTCGCTGACGGCTCGCGGATCTTCGCCGCGGTAGAGGTTCACTCTGGGGATCGGGCCGACGCGGCGCACGCTCGGTCCGAGCGCGAGTTCGTTTGATAGAAAGCCCGCAGCGGCGTCGCGCACCTGCCGATGCACACGCTCGGCGGCGGCATCGTCGGCGCCCATCACGGCGAGCGTCACCTTGCTGACGGCGCTCGCGATGGAACGGATCATGCGGTACGCGGCGACGATCGCCGCTTCGTCGGCGCCGGTGATCACGGTCGCACGCGCCCGACCGCCCGGGCCGGGCAGGACGGTCGCCGCGTCGTCGGAAACTATGAACGTTCGGCCGGCGCGTCGGCGGAGAGTGCTCACCGCGTCGTCTAAGGTCGGCGAGGGGTTGCCGATAGCAGGCTCGCCGACGAGATCGACGGTGATGATCCCGCTGTCGAGTTTTATCAGGCCGACACGCTCGCCGGTTTTTTCTGCGATCGCAGCGGCGTATTGCGCGGGCCAGGGCGCCGCGGCCCCGGGCAGGTGCCCGAGGAGCAGATGCTCGCAAGGCGCCGGGGCTGGCTCGGCGGTCCGTGAGGGATGCTCGCGCCGATTCACGGGCGTGGCGCTCAGGCCGGCGCCGTCCCCGCCTAGGAATAGATCGGCGATCGCGTCGTAGTCGTCCGCGCCGGCGCCGACGAACGGGTCGCGCGCGGGAGCGGGGACGCCGGGGCCGGCTTCGAGTGATGAGATTGTGTCGGTATCGGTCGGCATTCGGACGGATCCTCCGTCGGGCCTGAGGGGTGATTGATGTGCGCGGATCAGTCGGCGCCTTCGGTATACACGGGAGTCTCGGCGCCGACACCGACGACGACGAGAACGCTGTTCCGTTCGCCGTAGGGATTGACCGAGACAGAGGGGTTGCCGGGGTCGGTCAGCCAGACTCCGTCAACCACCAGGCGGTATTCGCATCTTCCGGGCGGGATCTCGGCGACACCTTCGTAGAGGCCCGTGCGTGCGTTGAATCGCAACGGAGTCGCGTCGGGGGACCAGCGATTGAACTCTCCCGCGACGCCGATCCTCGCGCCGGTTTTCGCGCGATGCCGGAACATGACCCCGTCGGCGGTCTCGATCGGGCCGGGCGCCGGCTCGGTCGGCTCGGTCGGCGCCGAGATGTGTCGGGAGTCGCCGGCTTCGAGCGAGCGTGAATCCACAGCGGGGTCGCGCCGGAGCCGATCCTGGAGTTGCTCGCCGCGGCGTAGGAGTTGCCGGGCGCGGGCCGCGAGTTCGGCGGCTCGGGATAAGACCGGATCAATCGACGACGCTGGCTGATCGACGCGCGTCGCCACCGCAACTTCGACGGATTCCGCATTTGACGCAGCGGTGCGATGAACCGGCGGATTCGGCGCCTGCGCCGCGAACGGCTTGGGTTCTGTAAGGCTCGGCGGCGCGAACGGCGCGGGGCGTCGCGGCTCGAGGAACCGGGTCGATTCGGCGGCGCCGGTGTCGATATAAGGAGCGGGCCGACCGAGCAGCCACGCTGCCAGATCGCTGTAGTCCTGAGCGCCGATGGACGACGGTGCGTATTCGATGACGGGCTGGCCCATCGACGCCGCGTCCTTGAGCCTGCGGTCCAGGCGTATGACGACGGGGACGACGCGGTCGGTGAAACGGCGTTTGAGTTCGGCGAGCAGTTCGTTCCCGAGCGACGAGTTCTCGTCGTGCATGGTCACGAGCAGGCGGTACGAGGTCTCGGCGCCGATGCGGTCGGCGAGGGCGCGGATGGTGTTGATCTGGCGCCCGGCGCCTTGCATGGCGAAGAAGCCGGTCTCGACGGGGATCAGCACTTCGTCCGCGGCGCGGAGGGCGTTGTACGTCAGCAGGCCGATCGAAGGCGGGCAGTCGATCAGGCAGACGTCGTAGTGATCTTTCCACCGGGCGAGGACGTTCGCGAGCCGTTCGTCGCGGTCTTCGAGGTCGGCGAGTCCGCCGCGGGCGGCTTCGAGGCCGGCTAGGCGCATCGCGCTCGGCGCGAGATCGAGGTTCCGCCTGATCTTCCATAGCAGCCGGGCGTCGTCGAACGTGTCGGCGGGGTCGGCGAGCATGGCCTCTCCGATATGCGATTCGATGCGGTCCTCGGGGACAGCGAGGCCCGCGGCGCAGTGTGACTGCGGGTCGAGGTCGACCAGCAGCGTCCGCTCGCCGAAACGCGCGAGGACGCCCGCGAGATTGATCGCGGTGGTCGTCTTGCCGCACCCACCCTTCTGATTGACGATCGCGACGGTCCGCACGGGCGATGCCTCCTGCTGGGATAACCTCGGCGCCGGGGGTCGGCGTCGTGCTCAATGCGTTATCGGGCAGCAGGGCGAACGGGCTTTGAAAGCGGATCAGACCCCCGACCAGAGCAGTGGCACGGGCGTCCCCGCCCGTGCGGACCAACCCAGTGGCACGGGCGTCCCGCCCGTGCGAATCAAGACCAGTGGCACGGGCGTCCCCGCCCGTCATTCCCACTGGAACCCTGACCTTCGCTTCGCTCAGATCAGGCGTCTCTGCCGTGGAGCTCGGGTCGATGGCTGTGAGATTCGATTGCTGCGATCACCGCTCCCGGCGGATCGCGTCAAGCCCCGCGCGTACGGCGGCTACCGGCGGATCGTCAACCACCTCCGCTCGTCCCGGGCCGATCGGCAGCACCAGCCGCAGCCGGCCGCCCGCGACTTTTTTATCGTGAAGCATCGCAGCGAGGAGCGCGTCGTCGCCGGGCAGATCGGCGACTGCGACGGGAAGCCCGGCGTCGGCGACCAATCTGCGGACGCGATCCGTGAAACCCGCCCCGGCCATGCCGAGCGTTTCGGAGCATGCGCTCGCGGCGACGAGTCCGAGCGCGACGGCCTCGCCGTGGAGCAGCGGCGCGTTCGCGGGGTCGTCGTCGGGGGAGAGATGGGGGATGGTTTCGATCGCGTGGGCGAAGGTGTGGCCGAGGTTCAGCGATGCGCGGCCGCCGGCGCCGGTGGATTCCTCGCGCTCGTCGCCCGCGACGATCGCCGCTTTGATTCTTACATTCCGCTCGACCAGTTCCGCGATCGCGGCTTCATCCCGGCAGTGCAGGCGCGGGAGAGATGCCGCGGTCCAGTCGGCTAGAGCCGGGTCGATCTCGCCCGCGATCATGCCGTGCTTGAGGCACTCGGCGAGGCCGGCGCGGAACTGTCGATCGCCCAGAGATCGGAGCGAAGCGACATCGGCGACGACAATCCGGGGCTGCCAGAACGAGCCGACCATGTTCTTGCGGAGCGAGCCGGCGACGGCGAGATTGACGCCGGTCTTCCCGCCTACGGACGCGTCTACCATCGCGAGGAGCGTGGTCGGGCACTGGATCACCGGCACGCCGCGACGGTAGACGGCGGCGGCGAAGCCCGCGATATCGCCGACGATCCCGCCGCCGAGCGCGACGACGGGGTCGCGCCGTTCGTGCCCGGATAGGTCGAGCGCGACTAGCAGCCGTTCGGCTGCGGCGACGGACTTGTTGGTTTCGGTCGCGACGAGACGCTCGACACTGACCGCGAAGCCGACCGATTCGAGAGACGCAGCAGCGACGCCGATCGTCTCCGCGGGAAGATTGTCGTCAACAACCAGAAACGCCCGGCCGGCAGCACCCCGCAGCACAGGCGTCCCGCCCGTGTGCGGATCCGATAGTGACACGGGCGTCTCGCCCGTGTGCGAGTCAGCTAGTGGCACGGGCGTCCCGCCCGTGTGCCGGGGTGGCCCGGCTCTCAGAGCCGGGTATTGAGCGCCCGCCGCAGCGAGCACGCGCCCGCCGAGCGACCCGAGCAGCCCGGCGCCGATCTCGACGCAGTACGACCGATCGCCGAGGGAAATTCTAATGGTTGCCGAAGTTGTTGTGTGCATGGCGGAGTGTGCGTTCCGGGGAAAGTATCTTGTCCATCTGCTTGTCGTAGTCTGCTAGTTTTTTCAAGATCATCGCGTGAGATATTATTATCTCATCAATAGGGTCTGCGCCATCATAAAAGGCAGTGGAGTCATATCCGTCAGACTCCGTTAGTCCGGCTGCTTTGCGTATGCGATCGACTTCATCGTGAGATACAATTCTCGGGGAGCCAGGGTCGGGAATCCAAGCGACACGCCGCTTGGTAGTAATAGTTTTGGAGGAACGAAACACGCCGGCACGCGTGGTTTTATTTTCTGTTCTGATTAGCTCAATTCTATTGCCCTTTTGCTCTCCAAATGTAAAACCAAACGACTGAAGTTTGTTTTTGAGAGATCGCGTGGTAATGACCGGATGTCCCCTGTTTATACGCGTTAGGTGTGGCGCAAGATTTGCGGACAGGATGCTTATTTCTTCATCTGCAGATAATTTTTTGCTTACACGGTCTATTTTCATGTCTATCGCCTTCCTTCTGCTTGATCCTTTTGGCCCCTTTGATGCGGAGTATTCGCGCTTGCCAAGGGTATGGCTGGCGAGTTCCAATACAAGATTAAATAGAATTCCTGAGTCCATTCCGCGAAATGTGTAATGATTCTTGTACAAATGGACGAGCATGGCGACAACCGCCGTTCGTTTGTTGCCATTATGAAAGGGATGGTTGTGGCATATGCCGTACAATAGCGTGATCGAATTATCGAGCGCATCTGGATGCTTGATTCTGCCGAAAGCGCCTGCTGTCTTTCTCGATACCGCAGAATCAAGCAAATGTCGATCTCGCAGCCCGGGTGGCTCAATAGGGTCGTCGCCGTTACAAGCGAAATACTTTACTAGATATGCGTGGATCTTTAGTATGTCATCTGAAGTGAGAATAAAAATATCTAATGTGTCTGTTGACATATTGACGGCTCATTCCCATTCGATCGTCGCTGGGGGTTTAGAGGAGATGTCGTAGACGACGCGGTTGACGCCTCGGACCTCGTTGATGATCCGCGTCGAGATGCGCGCGAGCAGTTCGTGCGGGAGCCTGGCCCAGTCCGCGGTCATGAAGTCCTGTGTTTCGACCGCGCGCAGGGCGACGACGCTCTCGTAGGTCCGCCCGTCCCCCATGACGCCGACGCTCTGCACGGGTAGGAGGACCGCGAAGACCTGCGCCAGCCCGCGGTAGAGATTGGCGGCTATGATCTCTTCAAGAAGGATCTCGTCGCAGTCGCGGAGGACTTTGAGTTTCTCGCGCGTGACGCCGCCCAGGCATCGCACCGCAAGCCCAGGCCCGGGGAACGGATGGCGCCAGACGAGTTGATCGGGGAGGCCAAGCACGGCGCCGAGTTTCCTTACTTCATCCTTAAAAAGATCACGCAACGGCTCGACGAGTTCGAAGCCGAGGTCCGCCGGCAGCCCGCCGACGTTGTGATGCAGTTTGATGTTCGCGCTCTGCCCGGCGTGCCCGTGGCCGGACTCGATCACGTCGGGGTACAGCGTCCCCTGCGCGAGGTACTTCGGGTTGTCGAGCGTCGCCGCGTGCTGCTTGAAAACATCGACGAAACGCCTGCCGATTCTGCGGCGTTTCTCCTGCGGGTCCGTCACGCCCGCGAGGTCGGCGAGGAACGCTTCGCTGGCGTCGGCGACGCGGAGGTCCATATCGAAATGGTCGCGGAAGGCGGATTCGACGAGGGCGCGTTCGTTCTTGCGGAGAAGCCCGTTGTCGACGAAGACGCATGTGAGTTGCGGGCCGATCGCGCTCGCGAGCAGCGCGGCGCAGACGGATGAATCGACCCCGCCGGAGAGGCCGCAGATCACCCGGTCGGCGCCGATCTTCTCGCGGAGGCGTTCGCGCTCGACGCGGAGGAAGTCGCTCATGCGCCAGCCGCCCTTGCATCGGCAGACCTCGTAGAGGAAGTTGCGGATGATGTCCACGCCGTGGGGCGTGTGTGTGACTTCGGGGTGGAACTGCACGCCGAAGAACGGCCGCGTCGAGTGGCGGACGGCGGCGTGGGGGCACGTGTCGGTGGCGGCGAGTGTGACGAAGTCGCCGGCTTTGTCGCGGACCTGATCGCCGTGGCTCATCCAGACGGTGGTGCGTTCGGGGATTGCTGCGAGGAGGCCGGCGCGATCGGTGATGGACAGGCTCGCCCGGCCGAACTCGCGGTGGTCGGCGCGGTCGATCGAGCAGCCGAGGTGCTTGCAGGCGATCTGCATCCCGTAGCAGATGCCGAGGACGGGGACGCCGAGGTTGAGGATGTCGGGGTCGATGTCGGGGGCGCCGGGGTCGTAGACGCTGGCCGGGCCACCCGAGAGGATTATGCCGGGGGGGTTGAGTCGCGCGAGGTCCGCTGCGGGCGTGTCGGGGGCGACGAGCAGCGAGAAGACGCCCTCCTCGCGGACCCGGCGTGCGATCAGCTGCGCCGTCTGCGAGCCGAAGTCGAGGATGGGCACGACTTCGCTATGCGGGAGTGATTCGAGTGTCGGGGTAGTCGCGTTCATGGTCCTTCCGGCCGATATTCGGGGAAACGGAGAGTGTACGCAGCCGCGAGGGTTTCATCCCGCCCGGCGACCGCCCGCCGGTTCGGGGCGGCTAGGATCAACACTTGTGAAGACTCGGCTCGGATACGGACGACTTGTCGCGGCGCTCGGCGTTCTCGTCGCGGGCGGTTGCCGCGGCCCGGCGCTGGAGCCTGGGTTCCGTTCGGTCGATCCGCAGGAGAGGACCGCGGCCCTGCTCGAGTCCGTCCGGGCCGAGGACGGCCGATCCACCCCTGATCTGATCGCGATGCTCGAGTCGGGCGATCCGGCCCAGCGCATGCTCGCGGCGAACGCGCTACGCCGATTGACCGGAGTAGACCTGGGCTACCGGCACTACGATCCCCCCGCGGCGCGGGCGATCGCCGCCGACGCCTGGCGCCGATGGTGGATCGATCAAACCGGCGCCGAGCGCCACGCGACCCGGCCCGCGGATACCAGAGACGCCCCGTGACGACCATCGTATGACCGCGCCCTTCGAACCCACACCGCATCTCCGGCTCGAACTGCTAAGCCAGGCGCAGTATCTCTGCTGTGTCCGCGAACTCATGATCTCCGTGACAGGTCGGCTCGGGTTCGACAATCTCACGGCGTCGAAGATCGCCCTCGCGGTGGACGAGGCTCTCGCTAATGTTATATGTCACGGCTACGAACGCGCCCCGGACGGGAGGATCTGGCTCTCCGTCGCGCCCATCGCCGACTCCGGCGCGAACCGCGGCGTGCGCATCGTCATCGAGGACGAAGCCCGGCAGGTCGAGCCGGCCTGCATCAAGGGGCGCGACCTGGAAGAGATCCGGCCCGGCGGCCTCGGGGTGCACATCATCCGCGAGGTCATGGACCGGGCCGAGTATTCGAAGCGCGAGGGCAAGGGCATGAGGCTCGTCCTCGAAAAACGCCTCGAAATAACGCCGGAGAAGCCCGATGGCGCGACAGGCTGACAACGCCGCCCGAGCGGCGCGATTCCCGTTCGGATTCGTCGCCCGTGTCGGCGAATCCACGCTCGTGGTCTTCGAGCACATAGGCATCGGGTGGGATCTGCTGGGACGGACGTCGTACTGGGTCTGGCGATCGGCGACCAGCCGCAAGACGCGCATCGACCCGGACGAGATCTGCGCGCAGATCATCCGGCTCGGCGTGCGCAGCATCTTCATAGTTTCGCTGGTTTGCGCCGCGGTCGGGTTCATCCTCGGGTTGCAGATGGCGCCGCCGCTGGCGGACCTCGGGCAGGTCGAACTGGTGCCGAACATAATCGCCGTCGCGGTGCTGCGCGAACTCGGGCCGCTGATCGCGGCGATCGTGCTGATCGGTTTCGCGGGGGCTTCGATCGCCGCGGAGATCGGGACGATGGTGGTGGGGGAGGAGATCGAGGCGCTCGAGGTTCACGCGCTCAATCCCTTCCGGCTTCTCGTGGCGCCGAGAGTCCTCGCGACGACGGTCAGCATGACGTGCCTTGCGGTGATCGCGGACACGATCGCGGTAGCCGCGGGGACGCTGCTGGGCGTGATGGTGCTGGATATCCCGTTCGCGACTTATATGACCAACACGTTCAACCAGGTCGGGCCGATCGACTTCATAACGGGGCTGGTCAAGGCGGCGGTCTTCGGCCTGCTGATCGGGCTGATCGCTTGCGCCAACGGGCTTCGCGTCGCGGGCGGCGCGTCGGCGGTCGGCGAAGCCACCACGAAAACCGTCGTCCAGTCCATCGTCGCGATCGTCGTCGCGGACCTGCTGTTCACATCCGTCTTCTACGCGATCGGTTGGGTCTGAAGATTATTTCAATCGGTAGTCGAGCGGTTCTTCCAGCCTCGCGGCGACCTCGTGGACCGCGATCGCTGTGGCGAAGCCGGCGACCGCGACGGCGGTGATGCCCAGCCCCTCGGCGACAAAGCCCTCGCCGAGCAGCCACGCCCCGCCGTAGAGCGCCAGCCAGAACGCGCCGAGGCGCATGACGCGATCGGCGGTTTCCGGCTCCCTGCCGCGCCTCGTCACGCGCCATACCACGAACGCGAACACGGCTGCGAGGCTCGCGACGAGAATCGCGCCGATCCCGGAGACTCCCGCGGGCCAGATCCCGTCGGCGCGTTCGAAGCCGACCCAGAACAGGACGCCCGACCAGAAGACCCACCCCGCGGTCGCGGCGATGATGGACCCGCGCGTGAGTTTCGGACGGGCGCCCGCGTGGACATGCGTCACCGCGCTGACCGCCAGAGCGTGCGTCATGACGACCCAGATCGGCCAGACGAATTCCAGTCGCGGGTTGGGGATGAGCATGTGAGCCGCGTATAGCAGGCCGAGCAGGACGATCCGCGCCGAGGGAAAGTGCCTGGCTGCGAAGTTATAAAAGAGCGATCCCAGGCAGACGCCCATCGCCAGCCGGACGCTCCACAGGCCGAACACCGACGCTCCCAGCCCGACCCCGACCAGCGACCCCGAGACCACCGCCACCGCGGACTCCGCGCTGATCCGCCCGGTCGCGATCGGCCGATCTCGTTTGAGTGCCCGATCCCGGCGGATGTCGAGCACGTCGTTCGACGCCGCGGCGAATGCGTACACGCCCACCGCGACCAGGAACCCGCCGATGATCTGAACCCAGACCGGGTACGCCCGCAGGACGGCCTGCCCGGATTCAGCGTCGGATGCTCTCGTCCAGAGCACTACGAACCACACGTTCGCCACCGCGGCGAAAGCCGTCGTGACCCGTGTCAGGCGTAGAGCGGGGGCGAGTCTGGCGATCGCGGCGCGCATCAGGTCTGATGCTACCTCAACAGCGCCGGCCCGCCGCAGTGAGCCGAGCGGGTACCATCGCCGCGTGTCTACGACTCCAGGCCGATCCGACCAGCCCATCGACGCGAGCGGCGTGCGCGTGGCGATCGTCGCCAGCCGATTCAACCCCTCGATCACTGACAGATTGCTCGAAGGCGCTGAAAACGCTTTCCGCGCGGCCGGCGGCGCCGAGACGGACCTGATCATCGTCCGCGTGCCGGGCGCATTCGAACTGCCCGTCGCTGCGGCGAGGCTCGCGCGGTCGGGGTCGTGCGACGCGGTCGTCGCGCTCGGCTGCCTGATCCGCGGCGAGACGGTCCACGATCGCGTCATCGCCGACGCGGTTGCCGGCGCTCTGTCGCGGATCGCCGTCGAGACAGGCGTGCCGATCGGGTTCGGCCTGCTCACGACGGACACGCCCGAACAGGCCGCCGCCCGGGCCGGGGGCGGGCGTGGCAACAAAGGCGCAGACGCCATGATCGCCGCGATAGAGACCGTGAGAACGCTCGCGCCGTGGTCCGAATGATCCGCTTATTAAGTCACACGGGCGTCCCGCCCGTGCGCCAAACTCCCAGTGGCAAGGGCGTCTCGCCCGTGCGACCACGGCTCATAGAGCCGTGCCACCCCAATCCCAGTGGCACGGGCGTCCCGTCCGTGTGACTCGGGCTTGATACAAGTTTATGAACAGGCGGGACGCCCGTTCCACCGGGGAGATCCAAACGGGCGGGACGCCCGTTCCACTGTGGCGCGGGCGATGTCCCTACCATGTCGCTGTGGCAACATCGAAGGACATACGTCGGCTCGCGCTCCAGGCGCTTTATCAACTCGACGCCCGCGACGGGGACGCCGATGCGGTGCGTGAATCCGTCGCGGGGAGTGTCGACGAACTCCGGGCTTCGTTCAACGCGGGCGAGATGGATCGCGCGTTGGACCTGGCGCAGGGCGCGTACAGCCGCAGGGCCGAGGCGGACGCCGCCGTCGTCGCGCTGGCGCCGGGCTGGCCGGTCGCGCGTCAGCCCGCGGTGGATCGCGCGATACTGCGGCTCGCGCACTTCGAGATGACCACCGGCCGGACCCCGCCGAAAGTCGCGGTGAACGAGGCCGTCGAACTCGCCAAGGAGTTCAGCACCGATCGCTCGCCGGCGTTCGTCAACGGCGTGCTCGACAAGATTCTCAAGTCGCTGCCGATCGCCGGGGAATCCGATCCCCCCCCGGCGCCGGTCGCGCCCGAGCCGATCATCTGACCCCGCTACCATCCGCGAACCATGGCCCTGCTGCGCGGAGTTCTCTCGAAGATCGGTGTCGGGCTTCGGCGTACGCGCGAGGCTCTCGGCGCATCGCTGCGCTCGATCCTCGTCGGCCGGGCGCTCGACGAATCGCTGATCCGCGAGGTCGAAGCGCGGCTGATCCAATCCGACGTCGGCGTCGCCGCCGCCCGCAGGCTCGCGGACTCCATCCGCACGGACTACAAAGCCGGTCGGCTCAAGCGCGGCGAGGACGTGCTCGACCACCTCAAGACGCAACTCAAAGCCATGTGGACGGACGGGGACCGATCACTCCGTTTCGCAGAACCCGCAGAGCCGGGCGCCGTCGCGACGACCGTGATCCTCGTCGCGGGGATCAACGGCTCGGGCAAGACGACCAGCGTCGCGAAACTCGCGAACATGCTGAAAAAAGAGGGTCGGACCGTGATGCTCGGAGCGTGCGACACGTTCCGCGCCGGCGCCGTCCGACAACTCGAAATCTGGGCCGAGCGGCTCGGTGTCGAGATCGTCCGCGGCCAGGAAGGCGGCGACCCCGCGGCCGTAGCGTTCGACGCCTGCCAGGCGGCGCGGTCACGCGGCGTAGACGTCCTCATCCTCGACACCGCGGGCCGACTCCACACGCAGGATCCGCTCATGCGGCAACTCACCAAGATCCGCGATGTCGCTGCGCGGCAGATCCCGGGGGCGCCGCACGAGGTTCTGCTAGTCCTCGACGCGACCAGCGGGCAGAACGCGCTGCGACAGGCCGAGGAGTTCACCCGCGCCATAGACGTCACCGGCCTGGTCCTCGCCAAACTCGACGGGACGGCCCGCGGCGGCGCGGTCGTCGCCATCCGCGACGCCACCGACATCCCCGTCAAATTTATCGGCGTGGGCGAAACACCCGACGACATCGCCCCATTCGACCCGGACGCCTTCGTGGACGCACTCTTCGCGGAAGCCGACTGACCCGCACCGGCGTCGTAGTTCCGTGAATCACCCGAATAGGTGTTCGCGGCGGGGACGACTCGGGGTACACTCCTCCCGAGACGCACGGTCGTTCGATCGGGGAGGGTCGAGCCGCCGTGCGCGAGGGGATCTAAGCCAGTGAACATAATGAGGAAGTCGTTTTGCGCTGTCTCAGCCGCGGGCATGGCCGTCGCGTGCTGCGTCTCGACGCCGGCGATGGGGCAGGAACTGTCGATCCGGATCGCGGTTTCGCCGCACACCATACCGCCGCTGCACTCGTATATCTCCGGCGAACACGACGGCTGGGCGATCTTTCTGACCGGCATCTCGGGGATGGGGCTGCACAGCCTGCTCGGCGGCGCCGACCCGGGCCAACTCCCGCCATCGTTTCCCGTACAGGTCTTCAATCGCGACATCATCGCGCTGAATCTCGAAACCGGCGAGGTCCTGATCGGCGACACCGCACACCTTCCCGCGAGTGTCCGGCTGGCGCTGACGGTCACAAACGCCCCGAGCGTGCAGATCGGTGACACGCTGCACCTCTTCGGCGGGTACGGGCCGAACGCCGACGAAACGGACTGGGAAACCCGCGCGACCGTGACAGCGATCGACCTGCCCGCGGTTCTCGCCGCGCTGGAAGCCGATGATCCGATCCCTTCGAGCGCGTTCGTGATCCAGTCCGCCCCGGACGCGCAGGTGGCGGGCGCCGCGGTTGTAAAGTTTGACGAACGGCGGTTCGCGCTCATCGGCGGTTCGAACTTCATCGGTGATTACGCGGGAAATACATCCTTCGCGAATCTATACGCCGAGAAGGCGCTGATATTCGACGCCGACGTTTCGACGGCAGTACCGGTTCAAACCCTCGAATCCGCGACGCTGCACCGCCGCGATATGAACGCCCTGCCCATGACGTACACCGACACGGAGAGCGGCCCGACGCCGGGCTTCGCCATCGCGGGCGGCGTGTTCCAGAACGGCTTTTTCGTCTGGCAGAACCCGCTCTACTTCAAGATCGGCGACCCGGGCGTCACGGACGTGTTCACGTTTCAGCAGCAGATGAACCAGTACGAGGCCGGGGCGCTCTCGTTCTATTCCGCGCAACTCAACGAGAATCGGCAGGTGCTCCTCGGCGGGATATCGAACGCCCGGTACGAGAACGGCGCCTTCATCCCGGACTTCCAGGTTCCCTGGGTATCCGACATCACGCAGATCCGAGTCCGCGACGGCGAATACCTCGACGAGATCGTGATCGGGCAGACCCCGCTGCCGACCACCAACCTGCACACACTCATCGACGAGCGTGTGCCCCGAGCCGCAAACGGGCAGATCCTGCTTGACGAACTGCCACCCGCGGAGATTTTGATCGCGCGCCTGCCCGCCGGGCTTCGCGCCGCTGAACCTGCCGGGGCGCCGCTCACCTTTCCTTCCGGCGAAGTGTGGGAGGTCTACGCGACCTTCGGCAAGCCCGGCGACATCAACCACGACGGTCAGGTCAACGGCGTGGATCTCCTCATACTCCTATCCGCCTTCGGCTCGGCGACGACCCGGGCAGACCTCAACTGGAACGGCGTGGTAGATTCGGGCGACCTGCTGTTCATCCTCTCGAACTGGGATTAACTTGCATTCCCGGACTGATCGGTCGTACCGCGGAATACGCGCGATTTCCTGGAACAAACACCCCCGTCACGCGACCTACGAGCGGGGCGCCTCGGCTATGTCGATCGCAACGGTCCGAGAACCGCCCCGGCGGCCGAACCGGCGGCTACGTCGTGGCCCCGGCCGATCGACCGCATAGGATTCCGTAAGCGGGGGTCGGCTGGGCCGGCCTCGCAGCGTCTGTCTCGGGAGTGTCATGCGTAAGACCTGGACCGCGATCCTCATAGGCCTGGCCCTCGGCTTTCTACTGATGGGAGCGCTTATCCGAGGCTGCGAGCCGGGGGCGGACGGCGAACTCGCGCAGATCCCTGCTTCCGCGATCACCGCGACACCGAAGTCCCGCATCGGACAAACCCGGCCGCTCGCCGCGTTCACCCCACAATCGGACCTCCGGTCAACCCTCGGCGCCGCTCCGGTGATAGAGTCGGCGTCGCGATCCGCAACGCCGATCGTTCGTAATCCATCTCGAAACACCTCGGCGTCGGAGCGCCCGCCTCTCGATGATCGAACCGGGCTGGCGCTGGCCGCGGCGCGAGCGGCGAGTGTCGCACGTTCGGGGGCGAGCATGGACCGCCTCACGACACAGCGACTCGGACGTGGGCTAGACGCGCGTAATCCGATCAGCGATGCGGATCTCCGTGGCGAACTGGAGCGTCGCGCTTTTCTTGAGAATCAGAACCCTGCCGGGCTTGCAACGCTCGACGCTCGCGCGCTCGCGCTGCAGCGAATCGACGCAGAAACGGCGGCGAGATTGCAGCGTGGAGATTCCGCGCGCGACGCTTCCGCCGCGGACTCTAACGACACCGGCGCCTCGGATCCGGGGAACAACGCGGAGCGTCCGCGGAACTCGTCCGAGTCCGACATACTCAGATTGATATCCGAGCAGATCCTCGCCGGGGCGTCTCAGCGGAGCGATATTCTCGCGATAATTCTCAACAGCGGGATCCTAGGCCCCGGCGCGATCATCACCAATCCACCCTCGACTACCCCGCCGCCGAACACCGTCAACCCTCCCCCGCCCGCGGGAGGGCCGCCTCCCCCCAGCGGCGGCGGCTCCGCGCCGCCGCTGGAAACGCCCACGAACGATCCTCCCGCGTCTCAGCCGCCCGCCCCGGTCGAGGCCGTCGCCGTCGCGCGATGGCTCCCCGTCGAAACTGATTCTTCCTGCGCTTCCATCCGCGACACACGCACCAACGACCTCTTCATCGGCCTCTCAGTTCCGATGGGAGTTCAAATCGTAACCTCTGCGCCGCCGGTTTCACTCAATATTGTCGGCGGGCGGTTCGTGCAGGATTCGCGCAACGGCAACCGCCCCCCGGACGCCGCGACTCTGCTCTCTTCGCCGTGCGCCGCGTTCGATTCATACCTGACCCTCGGGGGCGGTCGAGAGTTCTTCTTCGCCGGCCCAGAGCCGCTCGCGGATGATTGGGGATCATCGCTCAACGCCGTGCTTGTCACGCCGATCACCACGCCGTTCGGCGTCATCGGAGAGAGAAACCCCGATCGTTTCGGCGACGATCGGTTCTATGTGCCCGTGGGGCGCTTCACAGCGACCGGCAACCCGCAGTTCGTCGGCGGGACGCTCGTCGTCAACGCTTTCAACATCGCAACGTTTTCCTCCGAAACGTTTGTTGTCCCCGTTCCCCACACGCCATCTCTCTGGTTCATAGAGTCCGCAGCGACACCCGAAGTTCGGCTAACCGGCTTCGAGTTCGATCAGTCCACCAGCGTCGCCGGCGAACTGCGAGCTCTCACCGTCACTATCGACCAACCCGCGCCCCCGGGCGGCGTCGAAGTGATACTCGGTAGTTCCAGCCCGCTCTTTCCTTTGCCCGATACCATCGTAATCCACGAAGGCCGAACCACCGGCGGCATCCTCATCAACACCCCCGGTGTCCCAGGGTTCATCGACATAACAGTCTCGGCCCGGCTCGGGCAGACAACCGTCTTCGCCAGTCTGAACATCGAACCCGCGCCGACGGACATCATCCTCTCCGGCGTAAGCGTCACACCCGCTGTCGTCCGCGCCGGCGAAGCCGCCGTCGGCGTGGTGACGCTCGCACGGGCCGCGCCGACCGGCGGGCGCGAGGTCGAACTCTCCATCGACGACCCTTCGATAGCGACCATCCCCGCGAGCGTCATCGTTCCCGCGGGAGAGACCGTCGCGACGTTCGACATCGAAGCGGCGTCCATCTCCGACAGGCGCAACGCGCGGATCTGGGCCGCCGTCGGCGAGCAGATTCGCACCGCCACCTTCCTCGTCACGTCTCGGTCCGACCTCAACTCCGACGGCATAATCGACGGCGCTGACCTTCTCTTTGTCCTCAACGATTTCGGCAGCATGACCGGATCCCTCGCCGACCTCAATAACGACGGCAAAGTTGACGGCCTCGACCTACTCATAATCCTCAACGCCTTCAACACCAATCCCGCTCCCTCCACCCCCGATCCCTTCACCGGCGATGTGATCACCCGCTGGATCCCCGTCGCGATCACTTCGCCTTGCACGTCGCTCGACGGCTTCCGCTCGAACGACCTGTATCTCGGCTTCAACGGCCGACCCCAGCCGAACGCCATGGTGCTCACGTCGCAGGCGGCAAATCAGATCAGAATCGCCGACGGCTCGTTCTTCCAGATCCCGGGACCTTTCGGCTCCAACAGCCCGCCTAACCCCGCCGGGGTTCAGTTCGAGCCTTGCCTGCTGTTCGACAGCTACCTGACCATCGCCGAGGGCGCCCCCAACTTCGTCATTCTCCCCAACCCCGACGACTGGAGCTTCGCGCTGAACGCCATCTGGTTCAGCCTCGACACGCCGCGCATGCTGATCGAGCGCAGCGTCGCCAAGTTCGGCGACGACCGCTTCTACGTCCGCATCGGCCGATTCACCGCGAACGAGGGCGCCCGCGTCGACGGCTCGATCCTGGTCGATTTCGTCCTCGCCGGTTCGACCCAACTCCGCCAGGAGGCTGTCCCGATCGCCAACTGCCCAGTCTGCTGGCGCTCGTTCGATCTCACCGGCGACGGACAGATCAACGCGGGCGATATAGAACGGCTGATGTCCCTTATCGGGACGGACGATCCCGCCGCGGATCTCGATGGTGACGGCGTCGTCACCGCCGCCGACCTGGCGCTGCTGGTTCAGCGGGTTTCCTCGGGCGAGAAGGACTGAACCGCCCCCGGATTCCGGCCCGGCCCACGATGCCCGAGGCACGGCTCTTGGCGGCCGGGGCAGCGGCTCCTAAACTCATCCCGGCGCTCGCGCGGCGGTTCCCCGTTTCGGGGGCGCCGGCCCGCCCGCTGCGAACCTCCGGGCGCCACTGAGCCGAAGAAGAACACATGCCTACCGCCACCGCGAAAACCGACGCGGGCGCCCGACCGCTCAAACGACTCGCCGACGCCCTCCCCGACGACACCCTCGTCGGCTGGCTCCGCGACATGACCCTCATCCGCGAGTTCGAGATCCGCACCATGCAGGCTTACTCGAACGCCAAGATCGGCGGGTTCTGCCACGTCTACACCGGGCAGGAAGCCTGCGTCGTCGGCACGTTCGCCTGCGTCAATAAGGACGACCCGGTCGTCACCGCCTACCGCGATCACGGGCACGCCCTCGCCCGCGGCATGGACCCACGCGCCTGCATGGCCGAGATGTTCGGCAAAAGCACTGGCTGCGCCAAAGGCAAGGGCGGGTCCATGCACATGTTCGACAAGCCGAACAACCTCTTCGGCGGGCACGGCATCGTCGGCGCCCAGACCCCGCTAGGCGCCGGCCTCGCCTTCGCCGCAAAGTACGAACGCGAAGTCATGGGCAGGGGCGACAAAAAAGTCGCCCTTTGTTATCTCGGCGACGGCGCGCTCAACCAGGGCGCCTTCCACGAAGCAATGAACCTCGCCGGCGTCCTCGGCCTGCCCGTCATCTACATCGTCGAGAACAACCGCTACTCCATGGGAACCTCCATCGAGCGCGGCACGACCATGGCCGACGACCTCCCAAAAAAAGCCGCCGCCTACGGCGTCGAAGGCGTCACCATCGACGGCATGGACATCCTCAACATCTACAACCGCTTCAAGCCCATCGTCGACGCCTGCCGCGACGAAGTCCGCCCCGCGTTCATCGACCTCCGCACGTACCGCTACCACGGGCACTCGATGTCCGACCCGCAGAAATACCGCAAAAAAGAAGAGGTCGAAGAAGTCAAGCAGCGCGACTCGATCGACCTGCTCGCGGCCCACCTCATCGAAGAGCGCGCCGCGCTCAGCCAGGACGACTACAAGTCCATGCAGCAGGAGATCAAGAAGATCGTGCGCGACGCGGTGCAGTTCGCCGAGGATTCCCCCGCGCCCGAGATCGAGCCGGAACTCTACAGCGATGTCTACATCAACCGCCAGCCCGGCCTAAGCCCCGTCCGCGAGTACACCGAGGGCGATAAGAACCCGCTGCTGTCAAACAACCATTGCGGAAAAGGACAATAGTTGAATTTCAACACTAGCAATCGCCGATTTTTCCCACTGATGACGCCTGCTTCATCACGAAAGCCTAGATCCGTCAGGGACTTCCTGCTAGAGAATTAGTAATAATGGTAACAGTTGCCGCATATCTCGTCGCGGTCCTGGTAGTGGCTCCGCTTTCCGGGGCTCTTGTGAGTTTTCTTTTTTTTCTACCTGACGCGATAATTATTCGTAGGTGGCCTGACGCTGTGTCGCTGCGGCGCATCGTCGAACTATTCGATGGAAGTGCGGTGGGGTTCGCCATGGCTTGGGCGTCATTCGGTGTATTTCATTTTTTTTCTGTAGAGTTCACGTGGACAGCCATCATCGCAGTTGCTGGATTGTCTGTGCTTAATAGCGCCAGGCGGGCACGCAATGCCCTCGTGATTTTTACAAGCCTCGGTGCAATGCACGGCGCCACCGCGAGAACCGTCGACCGCAATCAAGTTCTTGCGGACCCAGTATGGCGAGAATCGTATCTCGGCGTGGGCACAGAGATCACGAGGGCTATAGGAGAGATTCTAGGGCTGATAATAGGAGGAGCGATAATCCATTCGCCATGAATCCAAAGGATCAAAATCAATTATATCAACGGGCAATTCCAACTCACCAAGTCTTGTCCAAGATGGAAGATATTCGCGAGTGCTTTAACTTGCTCTATCATGCGCAACAACTCCGGCCAGAGCGCACAATCGAGCCCAGTTCTGTCGAATCCAATTCTAACCTATGGCAGCGATCGACGATCCCGCGCAACCTAAACTTGCTCTATCCAGCAACATGACACATCGCTCCATCCCACGCCTGCTCGCCGATCTTATCCGCTACGCCGGGCGCGTCACCGCGACCTATGCCCGTTGCTGTACGACAGACTCACACGCGGGAAAAATCATCGCACAAGATGCGATCATGTGGAATCTCTATGTACTAGGCAAGATCAAGGATCGTCTCGGGCCAACTTTTCACGATCAGCATCCCGAAATTCTCTGGCCCTCGATCATCGGTCAACACAACGTCTTCATCCACGGGTATGATGTTTTCGTATGGGACCAACTGATCCCCTTAATTGAATCCGATCTTCCGATACTGATTCAGCAGATCGAACTCCTCGCACGACAGTTCGGCCCGCCGCCGCAGGACTATACATGACGACCACCACCGAAACCCGCACGATCTCCTTCCGCGAAGCGCTCCGCGAGGCCATGTCCGAGGAGATGCGCCGCGATCAGCGCGTATTCCTCATGGGCGAGGAGGTCGCCGAGTACAACGGCGCCTACAAGATCTCCCAGGGCATGCTCGACGAGTTCGGCCCGAAACGAATCATCGACACGCCCATCTCCGAGACCGGATTCTCCGGCCTCGGCGTCGGCGCCGCGATGTACGGCCTGCGCCCCATCATCGAGTTCATGTCCTGGTCGTTCTCCCTCGTCGCCGCCGATCAGATTCTTAATAACGCCCCCAAAATGCTCTATATGTCCGGCGGGCAGTGGGGGTGCCCGATCGTCTTCCGCGGGAACAACGGCGCCGGCGGACAACTCGGCTCCACGCATTCCTGGTGCGTCGAAGCCCTCTTCTCGAACGTCCCCGGCCTGAAGATCGCCATCCCCTCAGACCCCTACGACGCCAAGGGCCTTCTGAAAACGGCCATCCGCGACGACGACCCCGTCTTCTTCCTCGAATCCGAGCGAATGCTCAGCGACACCGGCCCGGTCCCCGAGGAGGAATACACCGTCCCCTTCGGCAAAGCAATCCTCCGCAGAGAAGGCGCCGACTGCACGATTGTTTCCTTCGGTCGGCCCGTGCACTTCTGCCGCGAGGCGTGCGACGAACTCGCCGGCGACGGGATCAACTGCGACCTGCTCGACATGCGCACCATCCGCCCGCTCGACACCGCGTCGATCATCGAGAGCCTGAAGAAGACGAACCGCATCGTGATCGTCGATCAGTCCTGGCCGTTCGCGTCGGTTGCGAGCGAGGTTATCGCGCAGGTGTGCGAACAGGCTTTCGATTGGCTCGACGCCCCGCCGCGGCGAGTGAATACGGACGACGTGCCCACGCCGTACTCCAAGAACCTCGAAGCGGCGTACCTGCCGAATAAAGACAAGATCGTCCGGGCGGTTAGGCGGACGCTGGGTATTATGGGTTGAACAAGAATCGATCGGAGACGCGGCATGGACATCAAGGCCTTGCGAGACTTCATCAACGAGCACCCGGACGGCGTCATCATCCGCATGATCGACGGCGCCGAGTACACGCTCCCGCACCGCGACTATGTCTGGTTCACGCCATCATTCGGCAAATCCGAAGACCGCGCCGGTCGCTACGCGACCGCATTCTGGCTCCACGATCCTGTCCAGGAATCCACTCGGCTGGTCAACGCCCTCCTTGTAAAGGATGTAACTCCATTGAAGACCAACGGCTCGCACAATGGAAACTCCGTGTCGTGAAGACGAGACGGCATATGTTCAGATGCATGTTTACTTCGACTGTGTCTGAATCTCATCTGGCAGGAACCCAACACAATGCCGATTGAAATCACAATGCCGCGCCTTTCCGACACGATGGAGACCGGCACGGTCATCACGTGGAACGTCAAGGTAGGCGACACCGTCTCCGCCGGCGACGTGCTCGCCGACATCGAGACCGACAAAGCCACGATGGAACTCCAGTCCTACGACGACGGGACGGTCGCCCGGATCCTCATCAAAGAAGGCCAGTCCGTCGAGGTCGGCAAGCCGATCCTCGTGCTCGCGGAGGAAGGCGAGGCCGTGTCCGCCGCCGCAGGCGATTCCGCCGCCGGCGCATCGGCATCGAAAAATGCAAAGAAGCAAGACGGCTCCGACGGCGCGGACGAGGACGCGCGCGACGCCGGCGCCGCGACCTCGACCGCATCGCGTGAGACCGATGACGCCGCCGCGAAGGAAGTGCAATCGACCGCGACAACCAGCAACGGCGCCGCCCGAGAAACAGAGGGCGGACGCGTTTTCGCCAGCCCGCTCGCGCGCAAGATCGCCGACGAAAAAGGCGTCGATCTTTCGACGATCTCCGGCACCGGCCCCTCGAACCGCATCACTAAAAAGGATGTGGAAGCCGCTGCCCGCGACGGCGGCGTGTCACGCGATCGGAAAAAAGAAGATCCGACCACCCGCGCGACCGGCGCCGCCGGGCTTGCGACCGCGATCCCGGGCCCCGCACTCGAATCTAAGATCGTCCCGCTCTCCAACATGCGGCGGACGATCGCCAAGCGTCTCGTCGAATCCAAGCAGACCGTCCCGCACTATCAGGTCACGGTCGCTGCGCGGATGGACGCGCTGCTCTCGCTCCGCGGGCAACTCAACGAGCAACTCGCCGGGCAAGGCGTGAAACTAAGCGTCAACGACTTCCTCGTCCGCGCGTGCGCCCTCGCGATGCACGAGCACCCCTTCGTCAACAGCCGATGGGTCGAGAAAGGCCCGGACGGCGCCCCTGCGATCGAGATCCTGCCCGAGGTAAATGTCGGCGTCGCGATCGCGCTCACAACGGAAAAAGGCGGCGGCCTGGTTGTCGCCACGCTTCGCAACGCCGACCGTGCCGGCCTGCGCCTTATAAGTCAACGCACGAAGGAACTCGCGGACAAGGCGCGCGGCAAGGGCCTCTCAGTCGAAGAAATGAGCGACGCGACGTTCACCATCTCCAACCTCGGAATGTTCGGCGTGGAGCACTTCACCGCGATCATCAACCCGCCGAACGTCTGCATCCTCGCCGTCGGCGCCGCGGTGAAGAAAGCGGTTGTTGACGAGGATCAGGTCGTCATCGGCCACGAGATGCAGATGACCATGTCGAGCGATCACCGCGTCGTCGACGGCGCCATGGCCGCGGAATACCTCAACACCGTCAAAGGCATGATCGAAAACCCGGCGACTCTGCTGGTCTGATTATTCTTAATTTACACAGTAGGACGGGCGTCCCGCCCGTCGTTGGCGCTGATGACGGGCGAGACGCCCGTCCCACTATT
Organism: Phycisphaeraceae bacterium; assembly: GCA_039794205.1. Classification (GTDB taxonomy): domain Bacteria; phylum Planctomycetota; class Phycisphaerae; order Phycisphaerales; family UBA1924; genus J020. The sequence continues at coordinate 117,525 of JBDIVU010000005.1, read as the reverse complement.
ATTATTACCCGACGGGCGGGACGCCCGTCCCACTGTTCGGTCGGCATCATTCCAACTCGGACCGTCGGCGGGCGTCGCGCATAAGCCACTCGAACGTGCCGAGGGCTTCCGGGCTTTCCGGATCGGCCTGCGCGGTCGGTTCGAGCCGGGTGTACACGCCGTCGGCGTCCTGCTCCCACGCGAAGCGCCGATCGGTGAGCATCGCGGCGAACGTGTCCGCTAGCCGGGTTCGCAGACGCTGGTCGCGCACCGGCGCCGCGACCTCGACGCGATTATTAAGATTACGATACATCAAGTCAGCCGAGCCGATATACCACTCGCCCGCGGTGGGGTCGGCCTCGCCCGCGGCGAAGTGGAAGACGCGGGGGTGTTCGAGGAACCGCCCGACGATCGAGCGTACGCGGATATTCTCACTGAGCGTCGGCAAGCCGGGCCGGAGCGTGCAGAAACCGCGGACGATCAGACGTATCTCGACTCCCGCCCGCGACGCGCGGTAGAGTTGGTCGGCGAGGTCCACGTCGCCGAACGCGTTGAACTTCGCCCAGATGCGGGCGGGCCGGCCGGTCGCGGCGTGCTCGATCTCGCGTTCGATCATTTCTTCGAACTTGCGCCGCATGGCTACGGGCGCGACCAGCAGCCGTCGGTAATCGCGTTTGAGCGAGCGCCCGGTGAGATAGTTGAACACTTCGATCACGTCCGCGGTGAGGACGGGGTCGCAGGTAAGCAGGTGCATGTCGGTATAAAGTTGTGCAGTCTTGGAGTTGTAGTTCCCGGTGCCGATGTGGGCGTAGGTGCGGATGCCGCCGGGGGCGTCGGGTTCCTGCCGGACTACGAGCGAGACCTTGCAGTGGGTTTTCAGGCCGATCACGCCGTAGGCGACGTGGACACCGGCTTTTTCGAGCATCTGCGCCCACTGCACGTTGGCCATCTCGTCGAAGCGTGCGCGGATCTCGACGAGGCAGGCGACCTGCTTGCCGTTCTCAGCGGCGCGCATGAGTTCCTTGACGAACGGCGAATCGCCGCTGGTGCGGTAGAGCGTCTGCTTGATGGCGAGGACTTTCGGGTCGCGAGCGGCGGCCCGGATGAAGCGTTCGACGCTGGCGCCGAAGGATTCGTAGGGGTTGTGCACGAGGACGTCGCCCTCGCGGATCACGGCGAAGATGTCGGTGTCGTCGTCCGCGAGCCGGGGCGGGACGACCGGTCGCCAGGACGGGTCGCGCAGCGCGGGCATGTCCAGCGAAGCGAGTTCGAACAGCCCGCGGTAATCCATCGGGCCGACGCGCTCGTACACGTCTTCCGGCTCGATGTCGAGTTCTTCGATGACGAACGAGAGCAGCCGTTGCGGCGCGCCGGGCCAGACTTCGAGACGCACGACGCGCGCGAACCGCCGTTGTTTCATTTCCTCCTCGATGGTTTCGAGCAGATCGTCGGCGTTCTCCTCGTCGCGCTCGAGGTCGGCGTTGCGCGTCACGCGGAACGGCATCACCTCGAGTATCTCCATCCCCGGGAAGAGCCGGTCCAGGTTGTTCATTATCACGTTCTTAAGACTGATCAGGCGCAGCGGCCGATCGCCCGGCGGGGTCAGCGGGGCGCCGGGCTGATCGGCGCGCACCCAGCCGGGCAGGACCGTCGGCACCTTCACACGCGCGAAGAGATACTCCTCCGAACCCGGGGCGCGCAGCGTCACACCCAGCGAAGTCGACTGGTTTGAAAGGAACGGGAAACGGTGCCCGGGATCGACCGCCAGGGGTGTGAGCACCGGGAACACACTGATACGCCACCAGTCCTCGACTGCCCGGCGTTCCTCTGCGTCGAGCGCGGCGTATTCCATGATCTCGATCCCCGCCCGCGCGAGTGCCGGGACGATCCGCTCCGCGAAACACGCGGCCTGCTCGGTCTGGTGCGCCAGCACGGCGGAGCGAATGAGCGTGAGCTGCTCGGCCGGAGTGCGGTCGTCGAGCGAGCGGATCTGCACCGTCGAGTCGAGCTGCCGGCGCAGCCCGCCGATCCTCTTCATAACGAACTCATCGAGGTTCGAAGAAAATATCGCGAGAAACTTGACTCGTTCGAGCAGCGGCGTGCGCTCGTCGAGAGCAAGTTCGAGAACGCGGTGGTTGAACGCGAGCCAGGAGGTCTCCCGGTTCAGGGTCTTGTCCCTCGGCGGGATCTCGCGCGGATCGACGCTGCGCGGCGGTTGATCGGCAGTCGTCACGCTCATTATGAACGCCTCGGGCGGTATACCGACGCGCACCCCGGCGCTTCGGTGACTTCCACGGATTGCACACGCGCGCCGGTCGGCAGAGCGTCCGCGAGCAGCGTGATCAGGCTCTCGCCGATGTGCTCGGCGACGCGCTCCGCGGTCGGGTTCACGCGGTCGAACGGCGGTGTTTCGTTCAGGTTCGCGTTGTTGAACCGGCCGATGATGTCGTGCAGCGATCTCTCGACGACGTGAAAATCGCAAACAAGACCGTCGTCGTCGAGCGAATCGGCGGCGATCACCGCGGTGACGCGCCAGTTGTGGCCGTGCAGCGGTTCGGGTCGGCCGGCGATGGAAATCGCGTGGGCCGCGGCGAACTCGGTTGTTACGCTGATCTCGAACATGCCCGGCAGTATAGGTGTCGATCCGTGCCGAGTGAGTCTTGTATCATCGACGGGATGATGAGCGGGGCACAGCACGGTTCGGCGCCTTTGATGTTCTCCGTCAGCGGCTGCCGGGGGATCGTCGGCGAGTCGATGACCGCGGAGACCGTGTGCCGATTCGTCGGGGCGTACGTGGAACTGCTGCGAGAAACCGGCTCTGAATCCGGGGGGATCGTCGTCGGGCGCGACGGACGCCGCGGCGGATCGGAACTGCACGGCGTGGCGATCGATGAGATCCGCTTGTGCGGCTATGACGCGATAGACGTCGGTGTGGCGGCTACGCCGACCGTCGGCGTCGCGGTTGTCGAGCACGCCGCGGCGGGCGGGTTGGTGCTCACGGCGAGCCATAACCCGGGCGAGTGGAACGGGCTCAAGCCGATCACCGCTGCAGGCCGGGCGCCGACGGCGGAGGACGCTGCGCGTCTTCACGAAATCTTTGTGCGATTGTCGCCGAACAGAAAGAATATTGCGAAGCGCGGCGGCGTGGTCGGGGATGTTGCCGCGACCGCGCTGCACGTCCGCCGGGTGGTCGATGCGCTATCCAGAGTGATCGATCCGGCGGAGATCCGTCGGCGCCAATTCAGGATCGCGGTTGATTCCGTCAACGCGAGCGGGGCGGCGGGCGCCGCGCTTCTCGCGGAGTCGCTCGGGTGCGAACTCGTTCATATCAACGCGGACGGCTCGGGCGTGTTCCCGCATCCGCCCGAGCCGACGCGGGAGCACCTGTCCGGCGCGGGGGGGCTGTGCGACGCTGTGCGCGAACACGGGTCCGACGCTGGTTTTGCGCAGGATCCCGACGCGGACCGGCTAGCGATCATCGATGAACATGGTTGTTATATCGGCGAGGAATACACGTTGGTTTTCGCGGCGGACGCGGTGCTGTCGGCGCGCGGCGCCGGCGGCGTCGTCGCGGTGAATCTTTCGACGAGCAGGATGATCGACGACATCGCCGCGTCGCGCGGGGCGCGCGTTGTGCGGACGCCGGTGGGGGAGGCGCACGTCGCGTCGGCGGTTGCCGGTCTCGGCGCTGACCTAGGCGGCGAGGGCAACGGCGGCGTGATCTGGCCCGGCGTTGTCCTGATCCGCGACAGCCTGGGCGCGATGGCGCTGACGCTGGCGCTGATGGCGCGCAGCGGGAAGAAGATTTCTCAACTCGTCGCGGAGACGCCGGCGTACGCGATCGTCAAACGCAAGGCGCCGCTGGGCGCGGTCGGAATCGCTGCGGCGCTCGACGCGGTCGCTGAGCGATGGCCGGGCGCGACGCTGGATCGGCGCGACGGTGTGCGCGTCGATCTTGTTGATGAGCGAGCGTGGGTGCACGTCCGCGCTAGCAACACAGAGCCGATACTTCGTCTGATCGCCGAGGCGCCGACCGAAGCAGCGGCGGACCGTCTGCTCGACGAGGCGGACGCGGCGGTCGCGTCCGGGCGATGATCGCCGGCGCACGTGGCACGGGCGTCCCGCCCGTGCGAGCGATCATTACAGGTATAACCAGTGTATAAGTTTTATTAAATGTGGATGTTCGGCACGCACGGGCGGGACGCCCGTGCCACTGTTTGATGTGATTTTCACGGGCGGGACGCCCGTGCCACTGTTGTTTCAATACCGTGGCACACGGGGGTCGATGTCGACCGACCAGAGGTCGATTCCGCCGGCCATGGATTTGACGTCGCGGAAGCCGGCGTCGCGCAGGAATCGCGTCACCCACAGGCTGCGCCGGCCGGTGTGGCAGTAGACGACTATCCCGCGATCCTTGTGCGGTTCGAGGTCGGCGAGCCTCGCGGCGGTGAGGTGCATCGGGAGCAGGATCTCCCCCGGCGCGTTGATGGCGCATAACGCGTGCTCGTCCGGGCGGCGGCAGTCGATCAATACAAGATTGCGTTCCTCCGCTGCGAGGCTGTCTCGGACTTCGCGCGGCGTGGTTTCGAGGTCGGGATCGAACGGGCGCCCGGGCGGCAGGCCGCGCTCGTTGAGATGGTCGCGGTCGTTCATGGTTTGCCGCTGCGCGTTGCGGCTGCGCGGACCGGGAGCGCGAGTATGTCGATCGCGGCGCGGAAGGGCGCGAGGAACATCTCGCGGGTCAGCGGCCAATCGTCCGAGCCGACGGCGGGCGCTGACTGTGTGGTGGGCCATTCGCCATCTCGGCGCGGCGTGCCTCGGGCGGTGTCGGTCCTGCCTCGAAAGGATGGGATTCTTATAACGGGGTCGTTTTCCGCGACGACAAGATATACCGGCCATTCATCGCGCGGGACGCCGGCGTTGGCGTCGAGCGCCGCGTCGAACCCGCCGAGGCTTTCGATCGCGTCGATCGGCGTGTCGGCGCCGAGTCTGACGGATTCGGTCGTGTGGCGCACGCAGCCGGGCATGGCGCCCGCGATCGAAGCGAGCAGCAGCGGGAGGAGTCGCGGAGAAGTTCTGTTCGAGCGCCGCAGCGGCATGGTTCACTCGCTCATAAGACGGATAAGGGATCGGCAGAACGCGGGCAGATCGTCGGGTTTTCGGCTGGTGATGTGGTTGCGATCGACGACGACCTCGCGGTCGACCCACTCGGCGCCTGCGTTGATGAGATCGTCGCGGATGCCGGGCGTGCTGGTGACTGTGTAGCCGCGGACGACGCCGGCGCTGATGGGGATCCACCCGCCGTGGCAGATGTGGGCGATCGGGCGACGGGCTTCGTGCATCTCGCGGGTGATACGTTTGACGTCGTCGTCGCGGCGGAGGCGGTCGGGCATGAACCCGCCGGGGACGACGAGGGCGCTGTAGATGGTCGTGTCGATGTCGCGGACGTGCGCATCGGAGGCGATGGGGTACCCGTGCTTGCCGAGGTGGACCGTGCCCGGCTTGTCAATCCCCGCGAGCGTCACCACGGCGCCTTCTTCGATCAGGCGGAGCCTCGGGTAGAGCAGTTCGAGGTCTTCGTAGATATCGCCGACGAAGATAAGAACGCGTTTGCCGTCAAGGCTGCGTGGCATGGCGTGTCCGTCGAGGCGGTGTGGTTGTCACTTGAGCGGGTCGGGCACGGTCGCCTGCTGCGGAGCCGGCGTCGGCGCGGGTGTTTCGTTGGCGACGCGGGTCTCGCCGGCGGTCGAGGGGACGAGGAAGATCTCGACGCGGCGGTTGGCAGCGGCGCCGCCGCTGGCGGGGTTGGCGACGACCGGGCGGTACGGACCCCATCCCGAGACCTCGATGCGATCGCCCGCGACGCCGCTGGACGCGAGCACGTCGCGGACGGAGATGGCGCGGTGGACCGCGAGGTGGAGGTTGGTCGGGTGCAGCCGGCGTGTTTCGGGCCGACCGATCGGGACGTTGTCCGTGTGGCCGACGATGCGGGCGTCGTACTTGGTCGCGGCGTCGGAGTTGAGAATCTGGGCGACGCGGGCGAGCGCCTGCTGGGCGCCGCTGGTCACTTCGACGGACCCGAGCGCGAATGTAAGGTCGCTTGTGAGTTGGATCATCCCCCGGGCGGCGTCGTAGCGCATGATGTCCGGATGAGCGGCGGCGAGGGTGCGCAATGCCTCATCCGTAATCGGGTCGATCGGGGTGACGGCGATGTTGTTCAGCCGACCTTCGAGCGTGCGGTATTGCTCGCGCACACGGAGAACCTGCTGCTGGAGGTCGGCGTTGCGGTCCTTGGCTTCCGCGACGGCGCGGTCGGCTGCGGTGACTCTGCCGCGAAGCAACGACGCGGCCTGCTGCTCGGCCTCGAGTTCCTGCTGGAGGGCGACGTTCCGCTCTTCGAGAGCGCGGTTCGTCTGGTAGAGACTGTCGTACTGCTGCTGATTGACGCATCCGCCCATCAGAGCGGTCACCACGACTCCCAGCGCGACCAGCGTCCTCGATCCGACCATCGCAACGCTCCTTCATCCGTGTTTGGCGTCGGGCGCTCGCCCGCACGCCGATTTTCCAGTCCGGGCGGGATCGCCGCGCCCGGCGGGAACCTCCGTTCCCGGGTTCACTCCGCGGGCAGCATACCCCAAGACGCCCGATCGCGACGGCACGGCCGCGCCGACCGCGGATATGGTGGAATCGGCATGCACGCTCGTCTGACATGAACTCGCCGCAGCATCTGATCCTGACCGCGGCGGCGCTCGCCGACGATCGCGGCGTCATTGCGGCGCCGGGGGCGATGCTCTTGCGCCAGGACCGAGCCGAGCCGGGCGACACCGCTGCGGCGACGACCGTCCTCGAGGTCGGATCGCCCGCGAAGGTTCGTCGCCTGGCGCCGATCGGGGCGGCGCGGGCTGATCTCGCGGGGTCTGTGCTGATCCCGGGGATGGTCAACGCGCACACGCATCTCGACCTGACATCGGTCGGGCCGATCCCGTACGACGAGAGCCGGGGCTTCGCGGGGTGGATCGCGGACGTTCGCGCCGGGCGCGCAACGGACGAAGCGGCGATTGCGGCGAGCGTTCGTGATGGGATCGAGCGGTCGCGGGCGAGCGGCGTCGTCGCGGTCGGGGATATCGCGGGCGCGTGGTCGCCTGTTCCGATCAGCGTGCTGCGCGATTCGCCGATGCTCGGCGTGGCGTACCTCGAATGTTTCGGCCTCGGAGATGCGGGCGAAATGGCGGCGGATCGGATGGCGCGGTTGATCCTGAGCCTGCACGAGGAGCGGTCAGCGGCGGTTTCGACCGGGGGCGGTTCGGGCGGCGTTCGGCTCGGGATACAGCCGCACGCGCCGTATTCAGCGGGGGGCGTGGTGTATCGCCGGGCGTGCGAACTCGCGGATCGGCTCGGCTTGCCGCTCGCGACGCACCTCGCCGAATCTGTCGCGGAGAGGGAACTGGTCGCTATGAGGGCCGGGCCGATACGCGCCGCTCTCGAATCCTTCGGCGTGTGGGACGAGTCCGCAGCGGCGGAGTTCGGCGCCGTGCGATCTCCGACAGAGCACCTCGGGCCGTTACTAGCCCGCGCCCGCTGGCTCGTAGCGCACGCCAACGACTGCTCGGACGAGGACATCGACCTGCTGGCGCGAACCGGGGCGACTGTCGTCTACTGCCCGCGCGCGAGCGAGTACTTCGGCCATCACCGCGAGGTTGGCCCGCATCGGTATCGCGAGATGATCGAGCGCGGCGTCGCGGTCGCGCTCGGCACGGATTCGGTGATCTCGCTGCCCGCTGAGCAGTCGAGCCGGCTCAGCGTGCTCGACGACGCCCGGCTGCTTCGGCGCCGAGATGAGGTGGCGCCGGTGAGATTGCTCGGGATGATCACCACAGCCGCGGCGTCCGCCTTGGGGCTTCCGCCGGATCTCTTCAGATTCACGCCGGGCCCGATCGCGGGGATCGCAGCTGTGAGAATCGGGTCTGCATCGACCGACCCGGTCGCGGCGCTTTTCGAGACGGATTCAATACCTACACTCTTGGGCGACAGGAACCATTCGTGTCTCGCCGAAACGGATCGCGGCTGATCGGGGCGCCGATTCCGCAGCCTAACTTGAGTCCCAGCCGAAGAGAAGGAACATGCTGACCGAGGGGGCACAATGAGCGCCAAGTGGCGCCGAAGCAAAGCCTGGGACGACCGATTCTTCCCGGCGTGGGCCTGGCCGGCCAAAGCCGTGCTCCGCGCGCTCAGTTCGATCCCGCTCGCGGTCGCGCTGCTCTCGCTCGTGGTGCTCTACGGCTCTCTCGCTAGCGTGCCCGTCGGTCTGATCGCACTCGGGCTGACCTGGGCGGTCTACGGGATGACCGCGCTGGGCGTGATTCTGCTCGTTGTCACGCCGGGCGTCCTTATATTGCGCCGGTCGCTGGGCCGGGCTGGTCGCGGGACGCGGTTCGCCGTCACGGTGCTCGGCGGGCTGGCGCTCGCGACTGTCGCGATCTTCGCGTGGAGCGAGGTCGTCTGGCCGGCGCTGCGGTTCAACCCGCACACCGGCGACGGCTTCCGCCTGTTCCCTCAGTTTGTCGAAACATATAAATCAACGACCATCCGCCGCCTGCCCGCGCTCGAGATGACCGAGGGTCAGTTCTACGGCTGGTGGCCGCTGCGGGCGATCCTGTTCCTCTTTGTTATAAACCTCGTCGTCGCCACGCTCCGCCGGATAGAGATCCGGTTCGTGAACATCGGCGTGCTCACGGTGCACACGGGGATCGTGGTGCTCGCGCTCGGGTCGATCTATTACCAGTCGCTCAAGCAGGAGGGCGACGTGCTGCTGCTCGCGAGCGCCGAGCCGGGCGCGCCCGGCCCCCTCGTCACGACGTTCATGGATCGGGTGGAGCCGGCGTTGTGGGCGAGCCTCGACGGCGCCGCGTGGTCCGTCGCGCCGCTGCCGAACCTCCCGCGATACAACGACTACGGCGAGCCGATCTCCGATCGGTCGCTCTCGATAGACTTGCCGATGATCCCGCCCGCGACAGCCGGGGCGGCTCCGATCTCGGCCCGGGTCTCCGGTTACGGTTCTTACGTTGAACTCGAAGAAGGCTGGACGCCGGACCCGGGCGGCGCGCCGGGGTCGGCGCCGATGGTCGATCTGACGCTGCTCAGCGCGCTCGGCCCGGACCCGGCGACGCCCGTCGAGCCGCGCCCTATCGCGTTGTTGCGACTGCCCGCGGGTTCGCCGAAGGATCGGCTCGCGGATCTCGCCGGGGCGATCTTCGTCGAGCACGTCGAGCCGGGCGACCCGCGCTGGGCGATCCTCGACCTCCCGATGCCGCCCGGCGCCGAGCGCGCGATCGTAGTATTTCATGACAACTCGCTCGAAGTTAAGCCCGCGATCGCCGGGGCGGAGTTTCTCGCGGGCGGCAATCGAGTGCGCGTGCGCGAGGTCCACGATGCTTCGCCATTCCCGATCATCACGCCGGGCTATGAAGGCGCGGACAGTTCCGTCGCGATTCTTGATATTACAACACCCGCCGGGGAGACGTTCGAACGCTGGGTTTTTCACCGATTCCCGGAACTCGATCAGGACATCCACGGCGTGCGCGAAGACGGCCGACCCGATCGCCGACCCGCCGATCCCGCGATCCGTCTGACCATGCTCGACGCCGGCGCGGTGCAGGTTTACATCCGCGGCGATGAGGCGATCTCCCGCACACCCGACGGCCGGGCGACCCGGCACACAGGGCTGGCGCCGGGCGTGACGTTCGAGCCGGCGCCGAGGGTTCTGGTGCGAGTGGATTCCGTGTACGCCGCTGCGTCCAGGCGTGAGACGCCGATACCCGTCCCCGAGGCCGAGCGGAGAAAAGATTACATCGGGACTCACGACCGGGCCGCGATCGCGCTGGAACTCTCCGCGGGCGCCTGGCGCGAGACGCACTGGCTCCCGTTCGCGCGGTACATGAATGTTTCGACGGGCGCCGACCGGAGGATAACGCTGCCCGACGGGCGGACGCTGCGCGTGGCGTTCAGCCGGGCGCCGCGGTCGCTGCCGGGGATGGGGCTGCGGCTTCTGGATTTCGAGATGATCGCGTACCCGCACAGCGACATCCCGCGCGATTATCTGTCGAACGTGCAGGTCGCCGACACGCTCCGCGTCGAGACATCGACCGCGATCACTCGGCTCAATCGTCCGCTGATCCACCGCGTCCCGTTCCGGACGCGCGACGGTGTTTCATTTGTGGGCAACGCGATCGGCGCGGTCGTGAGCATGATCGCGCCGAACCGTTATAAGTTCAGCCAGTCGGGCTGGGACGCCGAGGGCTGGCGCGAATCAGTGGCTCAGGTCGAAGCGGGTGCGCTCGATCGTCCACGCGCGATGTTCACGATCCTCGCGGTGGGGAACAACCCCGGGATCCATGTGATCGCGGTCGGGGGCGTGATGGTGTGCGCTGGGATCCCGTGGGCGTTCTATATCAAGCCGTGGCTGCTTCGGCGCCAGCGCGATCGCCTGGCGAAACTGCACGCGGGGCGCGAAGGGGCGAGGATCGAGAAGCCGGCGCCGGCCCGGCGTGAACCCGAGCCGGTCGCGGCGGGGAGTGCTTCAGGATGAACCTAAAACGATTTATACTTATTTTCAGTCTTGTTCTCGTGAGCGCGTTCGTGATCGCGCGTCACGCCGGGGCGCAGTACGCGCCCGAGGGCAACGCGCACCCCGCGGGCGGGGTTCTCGCGGAGATCGACGCCGCGAACCCGTTCGGCGATCCCGCCGCTGACGACCCGATGACGCCCGCGGACAAGCACGCATTCTCGCGTGAGATCGATCTCGGTCCGTTGCGCGACGCGGCGGTGTATCACAACGGTCGCGTGAAGATTCTCGACACACTGGCGCGGGAGACCGTGCGCGCGATCACCGGCCGCGGCGACTACTTGGATTACATCCCGACTTATGACGACGCCGGCGCCGTAGTCGCGGTGCGGAAACTTCGCTACGACCCGCTGTTTACGTTCATAGACCTGCTCGCGTCGCCGACGTATTCGTTCGACAAGCCGTTGATTCATGTGTCGTATCTGCCGGCGAGGCAGGCGTTGATCGACGCCGCGATCGCCGACGCCGATCTCCGCGAGCGTTGGATGCGGCTGACCCGGCTAAGCCCGGAACTGGTCGCGACTAGTTTCAGGCCCGTCGCAGAAAACTTCGGCACGGACGCGGAGATCGCGAGGGCGCTCGGCGACATCCGCGCGGTGGGGGATCTGCTGCGCCTCGGACACACGAACCTGCTGATGGTCGCGCCCGAGCCCGGCGCCGAACGCTGGCGCCACGTGTCGGAGTTGCCCGCGGGTTCGCCGGTGCGCGTCGCGTTCGCGGAGATCGGCAGAGCATGGCGCGCCGGCGACGCGGCGGCGGTGAACTCAAACATCATCACTCTCGCGGACGCGCTCCGCGAACTCAACGCCGGCTCGGTCAGCCCCGCGAGGCTCCGGCTCGAAGCGATCTACAACAGCGCAAGCCCGTTCGAGATCGGCGCGTGGATGTACGTGCTCGCGTTCGTTTCGCTGGTGATCGCGTTCGGGACGGGCTGGCGGGCGGCGCTGACGGTCGGGGTCGTGACGCTGCTGGTTGCGCTCGGCGCGCACACGTTCGGCTTCGGGGCGCGGTGGTTCATCGCGGAGCGCCTGCCGATCCAGAATCAGTTCGAGTCGATGACCGGGCTTGCGCTCGGCGGGGCGCTGGCTGGACTGCTGATGACATTGTTCAAGCGGCAGTGGCTCTTCGGCGCTGCGGGGGCCGCGGTCGGGTTCCTGATCCTGCTCGCGGCGACGCAGACCGGCGTCCCCGGCGCGACGATCGGGCGCGAAGCGGCGATTCTCAACACGTCCTGGCTTCTCAAGTACCACGTCTCGACGGTGCTTATAAGTTATGGTTTGATCACGCTCGCCGCGGTGATGAGCGCGTTCTACCTGGCGTTGCACTACGCGCGGGATCGCGGCGCCGCGTCCGCGGAGATCGCCGGGTTCACGTCCGCGGGGTTGAATATCGACGACGAGCGGGTCGCGGGTCGGCGCCGGCTTCTCGCCGATCTAGACCGGGCGCAGATGTCGGTGTTGCAACTGGCGTTCTGGATCCTCGGCGTCGGCATCCTGCTCGGCGCGTGGTGGGCGGACCATTCCTGGGGACGCTGGTGGGCCTTCGACCCCAAGGAGACCTGGGCGCTCCTCACCTGGATCGTTTACCTCATCGTCATCCACGTTCGGCTCGGCGTGGCGGGTGATCGCGGGCTGGTGACAGCGTGGCTGAGCATCGTCGGCTTTGTGGTGATGCTCTGGACTTATTTCGGCGTCAACCTGCTGCTGCCCGGGCTGCACGCGTACGCATGAGCCGGGCCGGCATGGTCAAAGGTCGGCTGTCACGCGAGGATTACGCCCGGGGGGCGGTGGCGTTGGCCCGGGATCTGCTCGGGCGCCGGCTTGTTCGAGTTCTCGAAACCGGAGATCGGCTGTCCGGCGTGATCGTCGAGACGGAGGCGTACCTGGGTGTGCGCGACCGAGCCGCCCATTCCTTCGGCGGGCGTCGGACGCCGCGCAACGAGACGATGTACGGGCCACCCGGGCTGGCGTACGTCTACTTCACGTACGGGATGCATCACTGCATGAACGTTGTCTGCGGGCGGGCCGGCGAGCCGATCGCGGTGCTGCTGCGGGCGCTCGAACCCGCGGAAGGTCTGGAGCGGATGCGAGTGAATCGCGCCTCGGCCCGCAGACGAAGCGCCATCGCGGACACCGATCTCTGCTCGGGGCCGGCCCGGCTCTGTCAGGCGTTCGGGATAGACCGGGCGTTCGACGGCGTGGATCTGACGACCGATCCCCGCATCTTTATCGAACCTTCGCCGACGCCGGCGGCGGAGCGCGGACACGTCCGACGCTCGCCGCGTGTCGGGATCGGCTCTTCCGGCGAGTGGGCCTCGAAGCCGCTGCGATTTTTTTTCGATTCGAGCGCCCATGTGAGCGGAAAGTGATTGGTGAAAGCGGGGCTTGCCGAATAGGATGGTGCGCGAGATCGGGCGACGCACGAGGGCGCGGGAGCAAACGCCGTGGACGAACACCTGCTGCTTGAATTCAAGCGGATTCGCGAGAGCGCGGGGCCGTACCCGCCGGACGCGTACGCGTTCGTGCAGGAAGGTCTGCGCTACACGATCGAGTCGGCGCGCAAGCAGGAGGACGCCGGGGGCGCACACGGTCGGCACGTCAGCGGGCAGGAACTCTGCGACGGGCTTCGCAGATATGCGGCGCGCGAGTTCGGTCTGCTGGCGCGTGACGTGCTGGCGCACTGGTCGATCCGCTCGACGGAGGATTTCGGCAAAATCGTCTTCGCGATGGTCGACGCCGGCCTGCTGCGCACCAGCGAGGAGGACTCGATGAACGACTTCGTCGGGGTGTTCTCGTTCGATGAGGCGTTCGAGTCGGTGGTCATAACTCCCGGTCGCCCGGGCACGGTGAACAAACCGTCCTGAGGCGGTACTCTGCGTCCCCATGCCCGGCGACGCCGAATCAACCGATCCCGCGACCTCGCGACGCTGGCCGGACCGCCACCTGTGGGAGATTCAGCCGATCCGCGACCTCGGCGTGCTCGCCGCGGCTGCGGGGCTTGTGTACCTCGGGTACGCGCTCTCGGTTGTCACCGTGCCGCTGCTTCTGGCGCTGGCGCTGGCGTACCTGTTCGAGCCGGTCGTGCAGCGGATGGTCGGGCGTATGAAGTTCTCGCGGGCGGGTTCAGCGGTGACGCTGATCGTGCTGACTGGTGTGATCGTGGTTGTCCCGGTGGCGATCGCGCTGGTGTTCGCGGTAGTACAGGCGGTGGACCTCGCAGGTCGTCTGCCGGACCTGATCCAGAGGGCGTCGGATGCGATCCTGCCCGTGTTCGGCGGCGATGAAGCCGAGTTCCAGGACACTGTCGCGCAGATCCGGCGATGGATCGAGGCGAACATCGGCTGGATCGCCGAAGGCGCCGCCCGTCGCGGTGTTGGCGCCGCGGAGTTCGTCGCGGGATTGTTCGCGTCGGCGATCAATCTCGGGCTGCTGCTGTTTCTCGTGCCGTTCTTCTTCTTTTTCTTTTCGACGGCGTATCCAAGCGTGCTGAAGTTCGGGCGCCACCTCATCCCCGCCGCCGGGCGTGATCGCTGGGTGGACCTGATCCAGCGGATGGACCGCATCGTCGCGGGATTCATACGCGGGCAGATCGTGATCGCCGCGGCTCTGGGAGCCGTGCACGCGATCGGGTGGCTGATTGTGGGCGTGCCGGCGGCGATCCTGCTGGGCATCCTCGCGGGGATCCTGTCGCTCGTCCCGTATGTGATCGGCGTGACGCTGCCTGTCGCGATCGGGCTGCTGTGGTTCGACCAGCAAGGCGCCGCTGCTCCGATGTCGTGGTGGTGGATTCTTCTCGGGCCGACTATTGTCTACATCGTCGCGCAGATTCTGGAAGGTTATGTGCTCCAGCCTCTCGTTCACGGCAAGAGCACGAATCTCGACGCCGCGACGATTGTCGCAGCGGTTATCGCGTTCGCATCGGTGGCGGGGATCTACGGCGCCTTGCTCGCGATCCCGGTGACGGCGTGCCTGAAGATTGTGATCACGGATGTGATCTGGCCGCGTGTGCAGGACTGGCTCGAAGGCCGGGCCGCCGACCCGCTGCCGATCGGGCCAAGAAAAACCGACTAGTTTGGTCCTGCTGTTCACGCGGAACGGGCGTCGTCGGCGGCGCGCTTGCGCGCCTTGGCCTTGCCGGGTGTTTCCGCAGCGTACGCACGCTCCACCTGCTCGATATAGCCGGCTTTCTGCACCGGCGGGCTGACGACATGAACTACCGGGCCGGCGTCTGCGGCTTCGGCTTCATCGGAACCATCGGCGTCCTCGTGCTGCACGAGCGGCTCGGCGTAAATAGTGACCAGCCTGCGCTCGACCTCCGCCACGATCGCCGGTCGGTCCGACTCCGGCGCGAGCATGAGGGCGGCGACCCATCGGCGGGCGAGGTCCGTCCCGCCGGTGCGGAGCATCTCAATCAGCATCCGCGTCTGATCGGCCGGGGATGGCGCCGGCGATTGACCTGGCGCGGGCGGTCGGATCAAGGGATCGGGGGTCTTTGGCATGGGTCGCACGCTCCGTGTCGAGCCGGCGTCGGGCCTTGCCGCGCTCGTCCATCACCGCGAGTTCGGCCCGGATCCTCGCCTCGAGCGCCTGCACGAAACGCTCCAGCCGTTCCAGCCGATCGCCGACTTTCTCAAGCCCGCCCGCGACCGCGGAAAAAAGCTCGCTCGGGTTCGCCTCACGCAACGCCTGCATCCGGACATCGGTCCGCTTCATCGGCCCCGCCCCGGTGACGAGCCACTCGATATTGATCCCCAGCGACGCGCAGAACGACGCGACAAACTCGACGCTCGGCGTCTGGCCCTGCATGTACCGGCGAACCGTCTCGCTGTTGTGATCGGTCAGATCGCCGATGGCGCGGTAGGTCCGGCCCTCGGCGGCCTCGGTCATTCGCTCATGGAGACCGGACAGCATTCTCCCCATTTTGCCATGTAAGCGCCCGTGCTGCAATAGGCGATCATCGAACACGCTGTGAAACAGGGTAATGCGCCCGGCGCCGCCCGCGACCGACAGGTTTTGCACAAAATCGACGCATCGTGACGATCTCTTGACAGCCCAGCCCGGACGCGGTGGCATGACCACTGAATACCGGCGGAGTCGTCCCCGAGCCGGAGGCTCGAGGCGGTCGCTTCGAACGTACGGACAGGAGGTTGCTGATGCTCAACTCGCGACGGATCGGAATCTTCATGCTCTTAATCGCGGCCTTCCTCGGGGGCTGTTCCAGCGGCGGGCAGGACCGCATGAGCATGCTCGAAGACGAAAACTTCGAACTCCGCGCCCGGCTCCAGCAACTCCAGGCCTCGACCGATCAGAACGACCAGGCCCGTCGGCTCCTCGAAGAAGAAAACCGCCGGCTCAAGGCCGAACGCGACCGCTTCGAACTCGAAGCCTCCCGTGTCGGCCCCGCGTTCGCCAACGCCGACACCGGCTTCGAAGGACTCTCCGGAGTTTCCACATCGACGAACGCCGTCGGCGAGGTCGTAGTCGCCGTCGCGGGCGACGTGCTCTTCGATTCCGGCCGGGCCGATCTCAAACAATCCGCCAAAGCCACGCTCGATCAGATCGCGGGCGTGCTCAACTCCCGCTACGCCGGCCGCATGATCCGCGTCGCCGGGCACACGGACTCGGATCCCATCAAAAAGAGCAAGTGGGGGACCAACGAACGCCTCAGCGCCGAGCGCGCCCTCGTCGTCGAGGAATATCTCGCCCAGCGCGGCGTCACGGGCGACCGCATGTACTCCGCCGGGTTCGGCTCCAGCCAGCCCAAGGGATCCAAACGCGAGAGCCGTCGTGTCGAGATCGTCGTCCTGAATCTGCCCGCGTCCTGAATCGCATTCCGAACTGAAGTACGTCACGGCCCAGGGATAAATCCCTGGGCTTTTCTATTTATCCCGGACCCACGCTACGATTCTCCGCCATGTTCGACCGACTCCAGGAAGCATTCTCCGGCGCGATCCGATCCCTCTCGGGCAAAGGCTCGATCTCCGAATCCAACATCCGCGACGCGGTGGATGATGTCCGCACCGCGCTCCTCGAAGCCGACGTCAACTACGCCGTGGTCGAGTCGTTCTGTGAGGAGATCGTCGCCGAGTCGCTCGGCCGAGAGGTGAGTAAGAGCCTCAAACCCGGCGAGCAGTTCGTCGGCATAGTCCACGAACGGCTCGTCGCGCTGCTAAGCCCGCCCGAAGGCGCCGGCGCCGGCGTTGCGCACGTCTCCCCGCCCCCGACCGTCGTGATGATGGCCGGCCTGCAAGGCTCGGGCAAGACGACGACCTGCGGCAAACTCGCCGCGTATCTCAAGAAACGCGGCCGATCCAGCATGCTCGTCGCTGCGGATCTCCAGCGCCCAGCCGCGGTCGAACAACTCCGCATCGTCGCCGAGAACGTCGAACGCGACGCGGCCGGCGGCGCGCGTGTGCTCTTCTACGGCGAACCCGACAAGGTAGCCGAGTACGGCGGCGCCGTCGGTGTCGCCGTCGGCGTCTGCCAGCGCGCTCTCAAAGAAGCCATGCGTCTCGGCGTAGACACCGTCATCCTCGACACCGCCGGCCGCCTGCACGTCAACGACGAACTGATGGGCGAACTCGAAAAGGTGCACCGCGCACTCCGCCCGCACCAGGTCTTCCTCGTCGCCGACGCGATGACCGGCCAGGACGCCGTCAACAGCGCCAAAGCATTCCACGAGCGTCTGCACCTCGACGGCGTCATCCTCACAAAGTTCGACTCCGACACCCGCGGCGGCGCCGCGATCTCCATCAACCGCGTCACGGGCGCGCCCATCCGTTTCATCGGCGTCGGCGAAAAAATCGACGCGCTAGAAGAGTTCCACCCCGAGCGCATCGCCGGGCGGATCCTCGGTATGGGCGACGTCGTATCCCTCGTCGAAAAAGCCCAGCAGGAAGTATCTGAAGAAGAAGCCGAGGAACTCCAGGAAAAACTCGCCCGCGGCGAGATGACCATGGACGACTTCCTCAAACAACTCCGCGCCATCCGCCGCATGGGGCCGATGAAGCAGATCCTCGGCATGATCCCGGGCGTCGGCTCGGCGCTGAAGGACATGCCGATCGACGATCGCCAACTCAACCGCGTCGAAGGGATCATCAACGCGATGACCGCTGCGGAACGGCGCGACATCTCACTTCTTAATAATTCTCGACGCCGCCGGATCGCGCGCGGCGCCGCCGCCACTCAGGACGAGGTCTCGCGCCTCGTCAAGCAGTTCGACGCAGTGTCCAAAATGGCGAAACAGATGTCCGGCCTAGGCGCGATGGGCAAAATCAAAGCCATGCGCCAGATGCAGGGACAGGCCCAGCAGATGGCCTCCGGCGGCATGTTCAAACCAAAGGCCAGCACGCACACAATCAGCCCCAAAGCCGGCTACAAGAAACGCAAACCCAAGAAACGCTGAACACAAACGCGCCCCCCGAGCCGGGCCGTCCGGGTGGCACGGCTCTCCGAGCCGTGCGCCTCGTCACCGCACACTAACACACTCTGTTCACACCAAGACCTTCCTGATCATGCGCCCGTTCTCGCTGATCTACCGGCCCGCGGTCATTCAAGACGACCTCGGTGAACTTAAACCAATAAATTTGCGTGGATATGGGCGATCCGAATTGTGGCGTCAACCCAGATACCGGGCAGCGCTTCAACGTGGGCTTCATCGCGCGAGCATAACCGGCCCGTCAGCAGGGATTGTTTTTGGATTCATCGGTGGCGCAGCGTCTTCAGTCGCGATCGTTGTATATCAATCTATTTATATTTATTTGATTGTTCTGGCATGCATAATACTTCTGTCGTCCGCAACCAGTCCGCGATCCGATTTCGGTTGCTGGCTGATCCGTCGCCGCCGGATCGACATCATCCGCCCGATCCTAAAAGTCGGCGTCTGCCCATGCTGCGTCTACGACCTACGCCGGATCATGACCGCAGTGGATGCCGAGCGCACGCCATATGTCACCTGCCCCGAATGCGGCGCATCGTGGCTTCGCGGCCGGCAGTGGGAATGACCAGATTGTGTGGGTGACAGATTTGTCGGACAGCGATCACCCTGACCTTCGCTGCGCTCAGGTCAGGCGTCCGCCAGCACCCTGCGGTTCGAAAGCGCAGTCAGAAACAATCCCCGGCGCCGTATCCTGTCCGCGATGCCCGCCGCCGAACCGCTGACACTGACCGACCCGATCGAATCCGTCCCCGGCGTCGGGCCGGAGTTCGGCGCCGCGCTCCGCGCGCTCGGCGTGCCCAGCGTCGCGCACCTCGTCCACTACCTCCCGTTCCGGCACGAACTCGAAGAAGCCGAATCCAACATCGCCTCGCTAACGCAAGGCAGAAAGTCCGCCGCGCGTGGCATGATCACCGCGACGCGCGTCGGCGGGTTCGGACGCAAACGGCGCTTCGAAGCCGTGCTGATGGACGACACCGGCCGGCTCGATCTGCTGTGGTTCCACCGCCCGGGGCTGCATCACTCGATCCATCCGGGTGTCCGGCTGCTCGTCACCGGCGAGCCGCGAACGCGAGGCCCGTACATGCAGATGGTCAACCCGTGGTTCCGCGTGCTCGAAGATGACGCCGAACCGCCCCGCCGCGCAGCCCGGCTGCGTCCGATCTACCCGGCTTCAGAACGAATCAGCAGTCTTAAGATCGAGCGCGCGATCGCCGCGACCCTCGGCGCCGCGCTCCCGCTGATCGATGACCATCTCTCGGACGATTTCCGCCGGTCGCGCGACTTCCCGAGCCTTGCCGAGTCGTACCGCATGATGCACCAGCCGAGGGACGAGGAGGAGATCGCCCGCGCCCGCCGTCGGCTTGCTTATGACGAATTATTGTTCCTGCAACTCGCGATCCTGCGCGATCGGTTTTCACGCGACACTCGGCCGGCGCCGGCGCTCGCGGTCAACGCCGAGATCGACGCGCGCATCCGCGCCCGCATCCCGTTCACGCTGACCGCCGGGCAGGACGCCGCGATCGCCGACATCGTGCGCGACATCGCCCGCGACCGCCCGGCGAATCGGCTTATCCAGGGCGACGTCGGCTCGGGAAAGACCGTCGTCGCGCTCTACGCGATGCTCGCCGCGGTCGCGTGCGGACGGCAGGCGGCGCTGATGGCGCCGACGGAACTGCTAGCCGAGCAACATTATGATTCGATCTCGCGCCTGCTCGCGGGGAGCCGGGTCCGCGTCGATCTCCTCTCGGCGTCGATGTCAGCAGGGGACCGGGCCGCAGTCGAATCAGCGATTTCCGCCGGGCGCGCGCACATAGTCATCGGCACGCACGCGCTGCTCACCGAGCGAGTCGCGTTCGACAATCTCGCCGTCGTTGTCATCGACGAGCAGCACAGATTCGGCGTGCGCCAGCAATCAACGATCGCCACGGGCGACCGCGTCTCGGCGCCGCATTCATTCGTGATGACCGCAACGCCGATCCCGCGATCGCTCACGCAAACGATCTTCGGCGATCTCGACATCACAACGATCCGCGGCATGCCGCCCGGTCGCGGCTCGATCGAGACGATCATCCGCACTCCCACAGATATGGCAGAGATCGACACGCTCATCGCCGAGCGCGCATCGCGCGGCGAGCAGGTCTACGTCGTCGTCCCCGCGATCGAATCGGACGATCGCCTGCGCGACATCGAGACGACACGAGCTCGGATCGAGGCCGGCCCGCTCGCCGGTCGCCGGGTCGCGGTCGCGCACGGTCGGCTGCGAGCCGTCGATCGGCAGCGCGTGATGGATCGGTTCCGCGCGGGCGAGATCGACGCGCTCATCGCGACAACCGTGATCGAAGTCGGCGTCGATGTTCCTAATGCGACGCTGATGGTCATCGAGCACGCCGAGCGTTTCGGGCTTGCGCAGCTGCACCAGCTCCGCGGCCGTGTCGGGCGTGGCGGGCGTGATTCACAGTGTGTTCTCGTCGCAGAGCCGACGACCCCAGACGCCGAGCAACGGATCGCCGCGATCGCGTCAACGACCGACGGCTTCGTCCTCGCTGAAAAAGACCTCGAAATCCGCGGCCCGGGCGACCTCGCGGGGTTCCGTCAGTCGGGGGCGCCCGCGCTGCGCGTCGCGGACCTCGTGCGCGATCAGCAGCTGGTCGCGCTGGCCCGGCGCGACGCGCGCGACATCCTTTCGGAATCGCCTCGGCTCAACCGCCCGCAGGACGCGCTGCTCGCGCGCCGACTGGACAAGGCGCTCCGCGCCGCGGGGGAATGAAGGAATACATGTTCAATTCCGTGGGACGGGTGTCCCGCGAGTGTTCCTGCACGATACCCTGACCTTCGCTGCGCTCAGGTCAGGCGTCGATACCGCTCTGGCGTCCCGCCAGTGCGAAGCCCGCCCCTCCAGATCCCCGATGCGCCCGCTGCGCCTCTGCGGTGAATCTGCTCAGGGCAGGTCGATCGGGCGCTGCATCACCATTGACAGCGCGAACTCGAGCGCGGGTTTCGCGTAGAGCACGACGAGCGTCGCGGCGGCCAGGTGCGGGCCGTACGGCAGCGCTGTCCCACCCGCGCCGCGCCTGGCGAGAGCCGCGGCGATGGTCCACGCGATCCCGATGAACGGCGCGATGAAGAAAGCAATAACCGCGTCGGCCCAACCGAGCGTCGCGCCGACCGCCGCCATAAGGTGGACATCGCCGAGGCCCATCGCTTCTTTGCCGAACGCGAGCGAGCCGAGGATCCGCACCGCCCACACAACCCCGCCGCCCGCGAGCAGGCCGACGACAGAACCGGTCAGCGCTTTGACCCAGAGCGCCGGCTCCGCGGTGATCCCGCGCGTAATAAGAAACCCGAACACGCCGAGCGCGATCGCGGGTCCGAGGAAGACGATCTCGCGGACCATCTCGCGTCGGGCGTGGGGGTAGCGGACGAATGCGGGGTCGCCGATTCCGTGGGTGGCGCCGCCGAAGCGTGCGCGGAGCACTAGCCCGATCACAAGCCCGAGCGCCATCCCCCCGAGCATCGCGCGCATCGGCTCGCCGATGCGCATCCCGACCGTGAAGCCGACCGCCATCAGCGCCATCGCGGGCCCGGTCAGGAGCAGCAGCCGGACGACCATCGGCTGTTGCGCATCATCTGCTTCGGAAGATTGATCCGACGGGTTCTTCGCTTGCGCCTCGGCTTCGCGCTCCCATTCTTCATAATCGGCGAATGAATGTTTGATAATGCCCGCGTTCAGCAGAAACACCGCGATCGCCAGCCCCGCCGCGGCGCCCGCGGCCAGGCCGGTCCAGGAGTAAGAATCGAACGTCATGAGCGTCCAGTCGTGCCCGCCTCGCAGCCCGCCGCGACCGGCGATCCAGACCGCGGCTAGCGGGTGAGCGACGAGCGCGACGATCGCAGCGAACCAGGGGATCGAGATAGGTATCAGGAACGTGCGCGCGTCGATGAGAGTCACCGCGACGAGCGACCCGACGAGCGCGATGTGCATTACATATATCGGCCAGGTGCGCGCCAGCCCCGCGGCGGCCCAGCCCGGTCGGATCGAAGCCGGGTCCACGCCGAGCGACCTTGTCAGCGCCGGATCCAGATACCAGAGCGCGTATAAACCGGCGAAGAGGAGCGCGACGACGGTCTCGATGATCGGATACTCCGGGGAGATCGGGGACTTGCAGAATCGGCATCGGCCGCGGAGCGCGATCCAGCCGAGGATCGGGAAGTTCTCGCGCCAGGTGAGAGTCGTCACGCAGGCCGGGCAGGCCGACGCGGGCCGGACTATGCCCAGCCCCTTGGGCACGCGATAGACAACAACATTGATGAAAGATCCGACCGTGGCGCCGAAGGCGAAGAAGAAGATCACGCCGAGGACGCTCGGCGCCCACATCATCCAGGGCTGCGTCATCCGCTCGCGCCGGGTTGTTCGGGGGCGAGTTCCTCGATCCGCTGTTCGACATGCGCCAGCACGGCCCGGCACCGCGCGACAAGTTTCACGCCGCGCTCATACTCGGCCATCGCGCGCTCTATCCCGACCTGCCCGCGTTCGACCCGCTCGATGATCTCCTCGAGCCGGGCGATCGCGTCCTCGAAGGGCATCTCTTCGATCGGCGGGTCCGTGCGGGGTGTGTTCGAGTCGGGCACGCGGCGAAAATACCACAACCTGGTTCGACCGTCGAACATGACCGGCGGCACATCGCCGATGACCAACAGTGGCACGGGCGTCCCGCCCGTGCGCTGGACTTGCTCGTCCAAGCCTGCCCTGAACTTTCCTCCGCCCAAGTCTCGCGTCACAGGCAGGCGCGGCTCACCGCGCAGAGATATTGAGTTTGCATTGCATGCGGCGATCGCGGCCCAGGGATTTCATCCCTGGGCTTTGGTGTGTTGTGTATGGGTGGTGCTTCGCACGGGCGGGACGCCAGCGCCACTATGGGATTGCGCACGGGCGGGACGCCCGTGCTACTGGGGCTGGGGATCAGGTTTCGTCGTCGAATAGCGGGCTGCGGTCGTCCGGGTTGTGCGGCGGAGTCGTGTGTTCACCGACGGTTGATATGAACTCACCATCGGCGGTTCGTGTCGTGATCATGTCGCCGATCTCGGTGTCGGCGGGGGATCGGACGAGCCGACCGTCGGCGCGGGTTGTGATTGTGTACCCCCGGCGGAGGACGTTGATGGGGCCGGTCGCGTCGAGTGTGCGCGCCAGAGCCGCGAGTTCCGCCCGGCGGCGAACGACTAGCCCGCGCACGGCGGCGGCGAGCCGTCGCTCGCTCTCGCGCAGGCGCGCGTCGCGCTCGGCGAGGAGGGCTTCGGGTCGGCGCCGAGCGAGTCGCGCCGAAAGTGTCGCGAGCCGGGCGTCCTCGCGGTGGGCCCTGCTGCGCGCCGCAGCGGCGAGCGCGCGTTCGAGCCGATCCACGCGCGCGGCTCGTTCGACGATCATCGACCGCGGGTCGCGCAGGAACGGATGCCGCGCGACACTGCGAAGCCGTTCGGCGTCGTAGGCCGCGAGCCGGCGGACGATTGCGCCGAGCCGATCGGCGTGATGATCGACCTGCTGCGCGAGCGCGTCCCGATCCGGCGCGAGTCGCATCGCGGCCTGAGTCGGGGTCGCGGCGCGTTCGTCCGCGACGAGTTCCGCGATCGTCGTATCAGTCTCGTGCCCGATCGCTGCGACGATCGGGATAGGGCTTCGGAGAACCGCGTCGGCGACGGCGCGTTCGTTGAAAGCCCAGAGGTCTTCGAGTGAGCCACCGCCTCGTGTGAGGATGATCGCGTCGACGCCGAGCGCCGCGTGTTCGGCGCCGATCCTGTCGATCGCCGCAGCGACGCCGATCGCCGCGCCCTCACCCTGCACGCGGACGTCGACGATCAGCAGCGGGACGAACGGTGCGCGGCGGCGGAATGTGTCGATCACGTCCTGCACCGCGGCGCCGGTCTTCGACGTTATCACCGCCACACGCTTCGGGAAGATCGGCAGCGGTTTCTTGCGGTCGGCGTCGAAGTAGCCGAGCGTGCGCAACTCCTCGCACATGGCGCGGAACTGCTGCTCGAGCGCCCCGGCGCCGATCGGTTCGATCCGGTCGATATAAAGTTGTGTTCTGCCTTGCTTCGGGTAGTGCTCGACCCGGCCGCGCGCGACGATCTCGTCCCCGTCGCGGAGCCGCCCGGCGTGCTTGCGAGCCGCGGACGCGAACATGACGCACTCGATCACCGCGCCCTCGTCCTTGAGGCGGAACCACCAGTGCGTCTGATCCTTGAACCCGCTGACCTCGCCGACGACATAGACCCTGGCGGGCAGCCCGTCGCGCAGGGCGCCGTTGATCAGCGCGGCGAGTTGGGACACGCTGACCCGGCTTTCCTTCGCGGGCGCCGAGGCGGGAGCGGGTGTGTCCGGCGGCGCAGTCTCCGGGGATAACTGCGGCGGGGCGGGATTCGGTTCGAAGAGCGGCGCCGCGACGCGCATCTTCGAGGGATCGAACGATCCGCGCGACGATCCCCGGCGTTTGGACGGCCCGGCCATGCCCTATCATGCCCGCGATGACGCACTCCGGCCAGTCAACACCCGCGAAGATCGAAAGAGAGACGATCCGCCGGGGTCGCCGATTCGACTTTGAAGTGGTCCGCGAACGAACCGGCGATCGCGTGATCGAACGTGAGATCGTGCGTCATCCCGGCGCCGTGGTTGTGCTGGCGGTTGACGACAGCGGGCGTGTGGCGCTGATACGGAACTGGCGTGTCGCGGTCGAGGCATGGGTGTGGGAGTTGCCGGCCGGGACGATGGAGCCGCCCGAGCCGGCGGATGTATGCGCCGCGCGTGAACTGGAGGAGGAAACCGGTCTGCGCGCCGCGAGCGTCAAGCCGATCGCCGAGTTTTACACGACGCCCGGCATGACGGACGAACTCATGCGCGCGTTCCTCGCGACTGGCCTCACGCCGGTTTCGCAGCGGCTCGAACACGACGAGCGGATCGAGGTCCGCATGACGCCGATCCGCGATGCGCTGACGATGATCGACTCCGGCGAACTCCGGGACGCGAAGTCGGCGCTGGCGGTGCTGCTGGCGCTGCGACGGGGGATGATCCGGGCCGAGTGACGTGGATCGCCGACGCATGTCCCCGCGAAGAAACCAACCCGACTACCGCGACCCGGACTCGACCGCGGGCGGTCGGCTGCGCGCGGCTTTCGAACGGATCTTCGGCGATGTCGAACACCCGCTGACCTGGGCGGTCGGCGTCGGTTCGATCGCGGGGATCCGCGTCCGCATCCATGTTCTGTTCATCGTTTACGCGGTCGCGCAGGTGCTGTGGTCGATCAACCGCGGCTTCTTCGGGCCGGGGTACACCGCGATCGCGATGGGGGCGCTCTTTGTGATCGTCCTCATGCACGAGTTCGGGCACTGCCTGGCGTGCCGATGGGTCGGCGGTGAGGCCGACGACATTCTCATGTGGCCGCTGGGCGGGCTGGCGAGCGTCCACCCGCCCGACGACTGGCGCGCCCACCTTATAACCACGGTCGGCGGGCCGGCGGTAAACGTCGTGATCCTGCCGATCACGTCGGCGGCGCTGTGGGCTTCGGGTCGGCCCGGCGCGATCATCTTCAACCCGCTCGAAATCGGGCCGTTGCTGATGACCGTGATCGACTCGTGGTGGCTCACGGCGCTGTGGACGCTGCACGCGGTCAACCTCGCGATCCTCGCGTTCAACGTGCTGCTGCCGATCTTCCCGCTCGACGGCGGGCGGATCGTGCAGGCGCTGATCTGGCGATCGCAAGGCAGGCGGCGGTCGATGGAGATCGCTGCGGGCGTCGGGCTGATCGCGTCGGGCGTGCTGGCGGTGTTTGCGATCGTTGCGGACGTGCTCCTGGTGCTGGGGATTGCGGTGTTCTGCGGCCTGGTGTGCTGGTCGGAACGGCAGCGGCTTCGGGCGCCGGAACTGCTCGGGGATTACGAGGACTTCGGCGTAGCGAACGATCCCGAGGCCGACGCCCGCCGGGATCGCCTCGCCGAGCGTCAGGCCCGCAAGGAGGCCGAGGCCCAGGCGGAACTCGACAGGATTCTCGAAAAAATCGCCCGCTCGGGGCTGGGGAGCCTGAGCGCCCGCGAAAAACGAACGCTCGAACGGGCAACGAAGGAGAAGCGGACCGGGCGTCGATAGCCGATCCGGCGTTCTGTCACGCCCGGCGCCCGGACCTGCCGACGTACTACCGACACATGGGACTGCACGACCGAGACTATCTCCGCAACGACGCCAGGCCCGCGACGGGCTTCGCTCGTACGCGCCTGTGGACCTTCAACACCTGGCTGATACTGATAAACATCGCCATTTACTTCGGCGACGGGATGCTCGGGCAGGCGGGAGTCGTCATCCCCGTGAATATGGGCGACGCTTGGGTGCAAGGCGTCACAGCCGAGCAGCGCAGCCGCGCGGAGGAAGTCCGCGACGCCCAGCGGCAGCCCGCTGTGATCCGGAGCCGATCTCTGCCCGGCTCGAGCGCCGTGCCGCTGGTGGATCGTCAGACCGGGCAGGTCGTCGGCGAGCGCCGCATCACAGCGATGCCGCCGTTACAGGCGGCGTTCCACTTCTCGACCGCGAAGGGGTTTCTCGGGCTCGAGTTCTGGCGCTTCATCGGGTTCCAGTTCCTGCACGGGTCGTTCGGGCATCTCCTGTTCAACATGATCGGCCTGTACTTCTTCGGCGGGCTGATCGAGAACCACCTCGGACGAAAACGCTACGCGGCGTTCTATCTGACCTGCGGCGTGTTCGGCGCGATCGCATATCTCCTGCTGAACATGCTCGGCAATGTGCTCCCGTTCCGCGCGCCGGGGCTGCTGATCAACGACATCTACACGCCGCTGATCGGGGCGTCGGCGGGAGTGTTCGGCGTGCTGATCGCGTCGGCGTTCGTCGCGCCCAACGCGATCGTGCTGCTCTTCTTCATACTGCCGATGCGATTGTGGCAGGTCGCGTACGGGTTCGTGATCCTCGCGGCGCTGAACCTTCTGATGAGCGGCGCCAACGCGGGCGGGGACGCGGCGCACCTCGGCGGCGCGATAGCCGGCTTCTATTTCATCCGCCGCGCCCACCTCCTCCGAGATTTCTTCGATTTCTTCACCCCACGCACCGGCGGGAAAAAGAAAAAATCCCGCGGCCCGTCCAGCCCGTTCGCAAAGCGAACCACGCCCGACGACGGCGAGATCGACCGCATCCTTGCCAAGATCGCCTCGCACGGGCTTCACAGCCTGACCGAATCGGAAAAGAAAACCCTCCGCCGGGCGAGCGAGTCCAAGACTCGATGAGCCTCGCGTTCGAGATCAACCACAGGTCGAAGACGACCGGCGCCCGCGTCGGTCGCGTCACTACTCCGCACGGCTCGTTCGACACGCCCGCGTTCATGCCGGTGGGCACACGCGGGACCGTCAAGGGCGTCATGCCGCGCGACCTCGCCGAGACCGGCGCACAGGTCGTCCTCGGCAATACGTATCACCTGCTGCTGCGCCCCGGGCCGGGGCTGGTCGCGCGTCGCGGCGGGCTGAATAAGTTCATGAACTGGCCCGGGCCGATACTCACCGACTCGGGCGGGTACCAGGTCTATTCCCTCAGCGACACCGGCCGGATCACCGACGACGGCGTGACGTTCAAATCAGTTGTGGACGGCGCCACGATCGAACTCACCCCGGAACGCTCGATCGAAGTCCAGCACGCGCTCGGCGCCGACATAATCATGGCGTTCGACGACTGCCCGCCGAGCGTCGATCCACAGACGATCAACGAGACCCGGCGGCGTCTCGGCGCCGTTCGGCAGATCCAACCCGCGACCACCGATCACGCCCGTCGGCTCGACCTCGCCAACGAGCGGACGATCCGCTGGCTCGAACGCTGCGCCCGGTTCCACGCGGATTCCGGCCGGGCGGACCGGCAGGCGCTCTTCGGCATAGTCCAAGGCGGGACCGACCCCGACAAACGTCGCTGGTCCGCCGAGCGGGTCTGCTCGATCGACCTCCCGGGCTACGCGATCGGCGGGGTCGCGGTCGGCGAGGGGTTCGAGGAGATCCTCTCGGTCGTGTCCCTGACGGCGCCGATGCTCCCGGAATCGAAACCCCGCTACCTCATGGGCGTCGGATACGAGCGGGACATCGTGGCGGCCGTCCGAGCCGGCTGCGACATGTTCGACTGCGTCCTGCCCACACGCAACGGCCGCAACGCCAACGCGTTCACCACGTCCGGCATGATCCGGCTGAAGAACGCCCGCTACGCCGAGGACGACGGTCCGATCGAGCCTGGCTGCGACTGCCCGGCCTGCGCCGGCTGGGGGGCCGAGCCGCAGCCGTTCACCCGGGCCTATCTCCGGCACCTCTTCATGGCGGGCGAGATGCTCGGGCCGATCCTGACGAGCCTGCATAACCTCAGGCACTTCCAACGGCTGCTGTTGGACATCCGGGCCTGCATCCGGGATGATGCCTGGTCTGATCTTGCCCGACGCTGGCCGGTCGTCCGGCCCGGGCTGAACGAGCCGCCGGCGGCATGAGCGCGATCCCCGCGCTCCACTCCCGCCGAATGATCCGACTGGAATTCATATGACCGAACTCCCGATCACATTTTCGCAGATTCGTCCGACTCTCGCTCAGGATGGAGCAGCGCCCCCGATCCCGGGTGTGAGCGGTCAGCCAGCGCAATCCGGCTCCGCGACCCAGGGCGACCCCGGCCTCGGCCCGCAAGGCGGCGCCGGCCAGCCCGCTCCCTTCGGCGGCGCGGGGTTCCTCTGGGTCATCCTTCTAATGTTCATGTTCATGATCGGGATGCAGGTCTTCGCCGGCCGCAAGGAAAGAAAGAAACGCGCCGAGATGCTCGGCTCGCTCGCACGCCACGACCGCGTCCAGACCGTCGGCGGGCTGATCGGGACCGTCGCCGAGGTCCGCGACGCCGAGGTCGTCCTGAAAGTGGACGAATCAACCAACACCAAAGTCCGCGTGGCCCGCGGCGCCGTCCAGCAGATACTCAAAAAAGCCAACGAGCGGGGCAAGTCCGACTCTCCCGATAACGCCGATATCGCCGAGCCGGAGAAGATCGCTTCCTGACGAGGCCCGATCCCACGCCGTCCGATTCACGCTCCCGCACATATCTCCCAACGACAGCACACCATGCAGCACCTCGTCCGCAACTCGCTCCTCGTCATCGTGATCCTGACGCTCTGCGGCGTGTCGATCTTCCCGCCGGAGAAGAACCTCCGCCGCGGCCGAGACCTCGCCGGCGGCGTGAGCCTGACATACTCCGTCGAAGTCGCGCCGGGCGAGGACGCATCGGAAGTCATCGACAGCACCATCGAGGTGCTCAAGCAGCGCGTCGACCCGCAGGGCCTATTCGAGATCTCGTTCGTCCGCCAGGGGCAGGATCGGATCGAGGTCACGATGCCGCTGCCGACCGACAGAGTGCGCTCCCTGCGGGCCGAGTTCGAGGCGGAACTGAACCGGCTCGACGAGCAGGCGATCGACGCCGACGCTTTCGACCGCGCGTTGCGCATGGACCCCGCCGATCGAGCCGCCGAGTTCGTCCGGCTTGCGTCCGGCGAGCAGACCCGGATCGATCTGATCAACACTGCGGCGGACGCGCACGACGCCGCCCGCGAAGCGCGCCGCGCCTACGCCGAAGCCACTGAGACCGGCGCCGACGAAGGCGTGCTGACGGAACTGCTGACCGAAGCGGGCGCCGCCGTCGCGCGCGCCGACGCCGCCCGCGACGCGGTGCTCGAAGCCGCGGTGTCCTCGCGCGACGTGCAACTCGCGCTCGATCTCTCAGATCAGCAGCGCAGGATCACAGAAGCCGGCGTCACCCGGCTGATCCCCAGCCCGCGCGAACGCGCGATCGAGCGACTCAAGGAATCTCACCCCGCCGCCGTCGCTCAGATTGATCGTGTGATCGAAGCGTACAACGCCTACCGCGCCGAAAGCCGCGGCCTGGACGATCCCGCCGACCTTATCCGCCTGCTCCGCGGCGCCGGCGTGCTTACTTTCCGCATTGCGCCCGCCCCCGACGCCATCCCCAACACCCAGCAGCACCGCCAGGATCTCATCGAAAAAGGCCCCCGCGCCGCGACCGGCGTCGGCGTGCGATGGTTCGCCATCGACGACATCACAACGTGGTACTCCACCGCGGAGCAGCAGGCCTACCTCGAAGCCGATCCCGCCGGCTTCTTCGCCAGCCGCCGGCTCATCGGCGCTGAACGCGACGGCGTCTACTACTTGCTGCTCTACGACACGCCGGCGCAGCGCCTGACCCCGGCCGAGGGCGCGTGGAGTCTCTCCGCCGCGTTCCGTTCTGTTGATGACCTCGGCCGACCCGCCGTGGGATTCCGCATGGACCCGCTCGGCGCCAACCTGCTCGGCCGGCTCACGGGCGCGCACGTGAACGAGCCGATGGCGATCCTGCTCGACGATCGCGTCTACAGCGCGCCGAATCTTAACTCGCGGATAAGTTCCAGCGGCATCATCCAGGGCGATTTCTCCGCCGCCGAGATCACATACCTGGTCCGCACGCTCAGCGCTGGTTCCCTCCAGGCGAAACTAAGCCCCAGCCCGCTGAGCATGAACGTGATCGCCCCGCAGCTCGGCGCCGACAACGTGCGACAGGGCTTCACAGCCTCCGTGATCGCTCTGATAGTCGTCGCGATTTTCATGGTTTTCTATTACCTCGGGTCCGGCTTTGTCGCGGTCGCAGCACTCCTGTCCAACGCGATCATCATCCTCGGCGCCATGGCGCTGGCGCGAGCAGCGTTCACGCTCCCCGGCATCGCGGGCGTGGTGCTGACGTTCGGCATGGCGGTCGACGCGAACGTGCTGATCTACGAGCGAATCCGCGAGGAACTCGAAGCCGGCGCCGACCTCAAAGCCGCCGTACGCCTCGGCTACCAGAAGGTCGTCTCGACCATCATGGACGCCAACATCACCAACCTCATCGTCTGCGCCGTCCTCTACGCCACCGCGACGCAGGAGGTCAAGGGTTTCGCAGTCACGCTCAGCATCGGCATCGTGGCGACGCTCTTCAGCTCGCTCTTCATCACTCGGCTGATCTTCACGCTGCTGATCGAGAAGGCCCACGTCCGGCGCATGCCGCAACTCCCGAACCTTGTGCCCGCGATTCAGCGTCTGCTCAGCCCGAACATCAACTGGCTCCGGCTTCGCCCGGCGTTCCTGGTTATTTCCACTGCGTACGTCGGCCTCGGGCTGTTCATGATCTACCACCAGCGCGGCGAGATGCTCGACACCGAGTTCCGCGGCGGGACCGCTGTCACCGTCCAACTCAAAACCGAAGACGGCGTCCAACTCACACGCACTCGACAGGACATCGCCGACCTCATCCGCCCGATCGGAAATCAACCCGGAGTCGACCCCGCGCTCGTCCCGCTCCGCAACGCCGAGATCGTCCCGATGAACCCCGAGGCCGACGGCGTGACCAGCGATCGGTTCGTCATAAAAACCACCGCGACGGAACAGAAGCCCGTCATCGACTCGATCGTCCGCGCGCTCGCCGGCCTGATCGACACGCGCCCGCCGTTGCGCTTCGACCGCATGGACGCCGAGACGGTCGACAACGCCCCGATCGTCCGCCTGGTCGACGCCCGGCTCGGCGAGAACATCGGACGATCCGAGATCCGCACGGATATCTCCGACTTCGTCGGCGGCGTGGGAGTCTTCATCGAGAATCTCGACCCTGCGCCGAGATTGATCGACATGCAGCGCCGGCTGGATCAGATGCGCGCACAGGCCGACTTCTCGGCGCTGCTCGGCCGGCCGAACCGGCTCTTCATCCTCGAAGGAAACCCCGACGCTGTTCGAGCCGCGCTCTTCGTCGCGTCCGACCCTCAGGTGTCGATCTTCGACGACCCCGCCCGCTGGCGGATCGAAGTCGCCGAGCCGGAATGGCGCCTGACGCAGTCCGCGCTGACGGAGACGACCACGCTCGCGGGCGCTCAATCGTTCAGCCCGGCGATCGCGCGTACCTTCAAGGCCAAGGCCATCGTCGCCGTGCTTCTTAGTTTTGCCGGCATCATGCTCTATATATGGTTCCGGTTCGGCTCGCTGCGCTACTCGCTCGCGGCGTCTGCGGCGCTGGTTCACGACGTGCTGACGACTGTCGGGCTGATCGCGGTCGCCGAGATTCTCTACAACTCGGCGCCCGGGTTCGCCAGCGCGCTGCTGATCGAGCCGTTCAAAATCAACCTCGGCCTGATCGCCGCCCTCCTGACGATCATCGGGTATTCGCTCAACGACACCATCGTCATCCTCGACCGCATCCGTGAGAACCGCGGCAAACTCGCCTACGCGAGTGCCGAGGTCGTCAACACATCTATCAACCAGACAATCAGCCGGACAGTCATCACGTCGGGGACGACGCTGATGGCTGTCCTCATCATGTACATCTTCGGCGGCCCGGGCATACGCGACTTCACGTACGCGCTGATCTGCGGCGTAGTGGTCGGAACCTATTCCTCGATCGCCGTCGCGGCGCCGCTCGTCTACACGAAGAAGATCCCGGCGCGCCCGCATCGCGCGGACGGGACAGAACTCGCCGCCACGTCCCAGGCAATGACGACAGTGTGAACCACGCATCGCACCGAGGCGCTCAACAGTGAAAGACGCCCCCACAAGGATGCTGCTCGCCGCCGCCACGCTTGTCGGCGTGTGGATCGCGGTGTACTGGCTGTGGCCGTCGTCCCCGCCGCCGCCTCCGATCACATTCGACGAGGTCGCCGTGCGCCCCGACCCCGGCCCGCCGGCGCCGGCGACTTCCCCGCCGCTGACGCAACCCCCGGCCTCGACCAGCACGCTCGGCGCCTTGCTCGAACCCGCGCCGACGCCCGAGTTCGAATCGATCATCCCGCCGGAGTTCGAGATGCACATCGTCGCAGCGGGCGAGACCATATGGTCGATAGCCGCTGCGAAGTGGGGGGATCAGAACCTCGGCGGCGTGATCGCCCGCGCCAATCCCCTCGCCGACCCGCGCCGGCTCCGCCCGGGACAGACGCTCCTTATCCCGAAGGATCCGCGGAATATTCAGGGTGCGCCGACCGACGCGACTGCTCCCGCTCCGAAACCCGAAATCACGGAGTACGTGGTGGCGCCCGGCGACACGCTCAGCCAGATCGCGCAGCGGTTCTACGGCCGATCGTCGCTCTGGACCCGCATCCGCGACGCCAACCCCGCGGTCATCAACCGGACCGGAGACGTGCGCGTCGGCGTGACGATCATCATCCCGCCGCCGCCCGAATGAGCCTCACGATCCGCTAGACTCCCGGCATGACCACACATACCGCAGTTCTTATCCCGGGCGACGGCATCGGGCCGGAAGTGTGCGACGCCGCCCGGCGCGTGCTCTCGGCTGTTGATGCGCCGGTGACATTCATCGAACGCCACGCCGGTGTCGCGGCGCTCGAGCGAGGCGAGGATCACGTCCTACCGCAGAGCACGATCGACGCGGTCCGCGAGTTCGGCGTCGCGCTCAAAGGACCGTGCACGACGCCCGTGGGTGGGGGTTTCGGCTCTGTAAACGTCGCGCTCCGCAAGAAATTAGATCTGTACGCCGCAGTCCGCCCGGTGCGCAGCCTGCCGGGAATCACCACACGGTACGAGAATGTCGATCTCATCATCATCCGCGAGAACACCGAAGGCCTATACAGCGGCATCGAAAACCGCATAACCGACGGCGTAGTCGTGTCGATGAAGGTCGCTACGCGCGACGCCTGCCGGAATATCTCGCGATGGGCGTTCGACTACGCTACCCGGCGCGGACGAAAGAAGATCACCGCGTTGCACAAAGCAAATATTATGAAACTCTCCGACGGCCTCTTCATCGAGCAGGCCCGGCGCATCCACGAGGAGCAATACCCAGACATCCGCTACGAGGAAGTCATCATCGACGCCGGTTCCATGCGGATAGTGCAGGATCCGACCCAGTTCGACATCCTCCTCTGTGAGAACCTCTACGGGGACATCATGTCCGACCTGTGCGCCGGGCTTGTGGGCGGGCTGGGCGTGACGCCCGGCGCCAATATCGGCGACCGCGACGCCGTGTTCGAGGCGGTGCACGGCTCGGCGCCCGACATCGCCGGGCAGGGTGTCGCGAACCCGCTCGCGATAATGATGAGCGCCGTGATGATGCTCAACCACCTCGCCCAGACGAGGAACGATCCCGCCTGCCGCGCCGCCGCCGTTAGGTTCCGCGACGCATACAACCAGGCGCTCATAGACGGCGCGAAGACACGCGACCTCGGCGGCTCGCTCGGAACAGCCGAATTCACCGACGCCGTCATCGAACGGATCCGATCCTGAGCGCCACCGAGACGATCATGCGCACGCTTCTCCTGCTCCGGCACGCCAAGTCAGACTGGACCGACGACGACGAGCAGCGCGACATCGACCGCCCGCTTAACGCGCGCGGCCGGCGCGACGCGCCTCGCATGGCGCAAGTGCTAATGGACCGGTGCCCGGCTCCCGATCTCGTCGTCTGCTCGAACGCTGCGCGAACTCGCGAGACGCTCGAACTGATACGCGCTGCGGCGCCTCTCGCGGCGCCAGTCAGGGAGGAGCCGCGCATTTACGAAGCGCCGGCCGAGCGGCTTTTCGAGATCGCGCGCGGTTTCCCCGACGAAGCCCGGGTCGTGCTTCAGGTCGGACACAACCCGGGGATGGAACGTCTGATCAAAGTTCTCACCGGGACAGCCACCAACGTCCCCACCGCGACGCTGGCCCGGATCGAACTTAACATCAAACGCTGGTCCGATCTCGCGCCCGGCTCGGGGACGCTCGCCCACGTCTGGCGCCCGAAAGAACTCGACGATGAATGAATCGGCAAGCATCCGCACTGCGGAGTGGTCCCAGCCCGGCGCCGACGGAGAGACGATTTACTGCTCGACGGATCACCGCGAAGGCCCGTCGCCGCGGCTTGCCGTGATTCTGGCGCACGGGTTCAAGGGTTATAAAGATTACGGATTCATCCCCGTGCTCTCGCGGGCCCTCGCGGCGAATCTGCCTGTCGTCATCCACCGCTTAAACTTCTCGCATTCGGGCATGACGAACGACACAGCGTCATTCGCCCGTCCTGATCTCTTCGAGCGCGACACCTGGAACAAGCAGGTCGCCGATCTCGATGCGCTGATCGGATGCGTCGCATCGGGGGAGGCGCCGGCGACAGCTGCGGGGATGCCGTTCGCGCTCGTCGGCCACAGCCGGGGCGGCGTGTCGTGCCTGCTCTGCGCCGGACGCCGGGCCCGCGACAACGCGGCGCCGACACCTCTAGCGGTCGTCACGCTCGCCGCGCCGGATCGATGCTGCTCGATGACAGATGATGCAAAGATATCATTGCGCGCGCGCGGCTTCATCGAATCGCCGTCCTCTCGCACCGGCCAAGCGCTTCGAGTCGGACGCATCTGGCTCGACGAACAGGACGCAGACCCCGACGGGCATGATCTCGCGGCGTTGTGTGCGATGATCCCTTGCCCCGTCCTCGCGGTTCATGGCGAACAGGATCAGACCGTGCCTTCGACGTGCGCAACGACCATCGCCCGCGTGTGCCGGCTCGGTGAGACGGTTCTTATCGCGGGCGCGGACCATGTGTTCTGCACGCCCAACCCGGCTGATCCAGCGGCGCCGATATCGCCGCCGCTTGCCGCGGCGTTCGATCGGATTGTAAAGTTATTTCAGCAGGTGTCGGCCGGCGGTTGAACCGGCCGTCACGTCGCTAGGACCGAGTCTTCACTGGGGATTTCGACCGCAACCGGCTCCGCATCGGCGCGCATGGAGGCGAGGCCGCGCCTGTTCGGTCGCGGCTTGGTTTCCTCGTCGTTTGTCCGCACGGATCGGATGGACCCGTCCTCGGCGACCTCGTCGAGCGTGACGCTTACGCGGCGGGACACGCCGCGTTCCTGCATGGTCACGCCGTAGAGCCGGTCGGTGAACTGCATTGTTCTGCGGTTGTGCGTGACGACGATGAAGTGGCTGCGGTCGAGGAACTCGTTGAGGATGCCGCAGAACCGTTCGACGTTGGCGTCGTCCAGGGCGGCGTCTACTTCGTCGAGCAGGCAGAACGGCGAGACCTTGCTCTGGAAGATGCTCATAAGAAGCGCGACGGCGGTCATGGTTTTCTCACCGCCGGAGAGCAGGTTGATCGTGCGTGGTTTCTTGCCGGGCGGGCTTGCGACGATCTCGACGCCGCTCTCGAGCCAGTCGATCTCGCCGGTCTCGGCGTCTGGAAGAAGGCGGATTTCCGCGTGCCCGCCGCCGAAGAGTTTGCGGAACATGCCGGCGTCGCCGGTGAAGTTTTCGCGGATGGCTTCGAAGACGGTGCGGAAGCGTTCGCGCGACGCGTCGCTGAGGCGCGCGATGAGTGATTCGAGACGTTCGCGCGCCGTGTCGAGGTCGGCGACCTGCTGCGCGAGATCTTCGTTGCGTTCTTCGAGCCGGGACTCCTCGTCGATCGCGTCGAGGTTGACGGATCCGAGCCGGCGTATCGCGTCGCGGAGCGAGTCGATTTCTGACGCGGTCTCGTCCTCGTTGATAGGCGTGACGCCGCCGGACTTGATGAGCGTGCGATATTCAGGCAGATCGAATGAGAGATCGACGCTGAGTTCGTCGCGGGCGCGGTCTTCGAGAGACTCCCGGCGGACTTCCAGTTCACGCCGACTCATCTCGACCGCGTTCCAGTCGCGTTCGACCATGCGGGCGCGATCGCGGGCGGCTTCGACCTCGCGCGCGAGCCGATCGCATTCCGCTTCGATGGCGACGATCTCGGACGCGAACCGGTCGAGCGCTGATTGGTGCTGCGCCGCGATGGTTTCGGCTTGATCGCGGGCGGAATCCGATTCGGCGATGACGCTCTGGAGATCGGCGATCCTCGCCCGGCGCGCGTCGATCCCCGCGGCGAGCGCGTCGCGTTCGCGGGCAGCGTCTTCGGCGCGGCGGGACGAAGACGCCGCTTCGCTGCGCGCGGCGCGGTGCTGCTCGTTGCGGCGTGTGAGTTGGACCCTGCCGGCGGCGAGACGCTCGGTCGCATCTTCTAGTTGCGCGCCGAGTTCGTCGAGCGATCCGGCGAGCGAGGCGGATTCTTCCTCGAGTTCGCGCACGAGCGATTCGAGCCTGCCGATCCGGGCGACGAGTTCGGATCGTCTGGTTTCGGCTCGGTCGCGGGCGTCAGCGCGGGCCGCGCGATCGGTTGCGACACGGTCGATCTCACGCGAGGCCCGCGCGAGTTCGGCTTCGAGCCGATCGCGCGCGTTCTGCGCCGAGATCAGCGCGCGCTCAGCGTCCGAGAGCCGACGCTGGGCTGCGGCGCGCGATTCGTTCAGGGCGCCAGCGCGCGAGTCAACTTCGCCGAGTTCCTCCGCGCCTTGCGCGATGGCGTCGTCGAGCGTGGCGAGTTCGCGTTCGAGCGTGTGCAGGACAGCGCGGCGTTCGAGAAGCCCGGCGCCTTCGGACGCGCCGCCAGCGCCCGTGACGATCCTGCCGTGCTGAGTGACTATCCCCGCGGGAGTGACGAAACGCGCGCCCGCGGGATGTGTGTGCGCAAGCCCGATCGCCGCTTCGAGATCCGGCGCGAGGAACACGCCTCGCAGCAGCCGGCGGAGCAGCGGACGCAACCCGTCGTCACAACGGATGAACTGTTCCAGCGGCGGCGCGTCGTGCGACGCGGTCGCGTCTTGCGGGACGTGCTCGCACGCTGCGCGATCGAGGAAGACGGTGCGCGACGGGAGGTCGGCGTCGGCGAGAGCCTGCGGCATGCCGGCGGTCACGAGCGCGCCGAGGTCGGCGCCGAGCGCGGCTTCGATCGCGCGCGCGTCCTCGGGATCGGAATCAATTAGTTCCGCCAGCGGTGCGACTACGCACGAGAACGGCCCGTCGGCGGCGTCACGCCTGCGGAGCGCTTCGAGCGCGCCCTCGCTGAGGCCCGTGTGCGCTTCGACCATCTCGCGCAGCGTCTGCCGTCGGCTGTCGAGGCTGATGCGCCGACGCTGGAGCGCGCCGACGCGCTCGCCGATGCGGCGCTGATCGTCGGAGAGCGCGTCGGACTCCGCCTTGAGTTCGGCGAGATCCTCTGCGGCACGCGTGATCTCGGCGGTTCGGGTTTCTTCGGTCGCGGCGATCTCCGCGCGCTGCGTTTCGAGCGCGGCGAGTTCGGCCCGAGCCGTGGTTTCCGCGCGCTCGAGCCGATCCAGTTCGGCGGCGATCCCGTTGAGGCGGTCGGACTCGGCGTCGGACTGCGCTACGAGCGTCGCGAGTTCGCGCGACGAGCGGACCGCCGCCGCCTGCTTTTCAGCGTGACGCTCACGCAGATTCACGTGCTCGGCCTGGAGGGACGATCGCTCGTCGGCGCGGGTTTCAAGTTCCGATTCCGCCTCGGCGACGAGAGATTCGAGTTCTTCGGCGCGCCGTTCGATCGCGGCGGCAGCGGCGGCGGCTTCCGTCGCGGCGGCGTCGAGTTCCTTCACGCGACGCGTATCCTGTTCGAGTTGCGATTCGGCCTCGGCCAGCGATCGGCGCGTCAGTTCGGCGCGCTGCGCGGCGTGCCTGGCGTCGCTCTGCGCGGTTTGGATGGCCGATTCCGCCCGGCGCCTATGCGCGAGCAGGTCGTGCCGGGAGAGTTCAGATTCCTGCTTGGAGTTCTCGAGTTCTGCGAGATCGTTCACAACGACAGAGCGTTCGGCTTCGAGGCTCTGGAGCCGCGAAGTCAGCCCGCCGAGGCGATCGAGAACTTCGTCGTATTGATGGAGCGCGAGAGCCAGACGCAGGCCGCGCAGCCGGCTGTCGAGTTCGCGGAACTGTCGTGCTTTAGCCGCCTGGGTTCGGACGGTTCTGAGTCTTCGCTCGGCGGCGTCGAGTTGCTCGCGGGCGCGGATAAGATTGTTTTCCGAGCGTTCGAGTTTGCGCATCGCTTCGAGCCGGCGGGCCTTGAACTTCGCCACGCCCGCGGCTTCTTCGAATACGACCCGGCGATCCGTGGGCGAGGCGAGCAGCATCGCGTCGACCTTGCCCTGTTCGATGATGGAATAGGCGTCCGCGCCGACGCCGGTGTCGAGGAAGAGATCGCGGATGTCGCGCAGGCGGGCGCGGGCGCCGTTGATCAGGTATCGGCTCTGCCCGTCGCGGTAGAGCCGACGCTCGACATCGACCGTCTCCGTGTCGATCGGCAGCGGGCGCCGACGCGGACCGCTGCGGACTATGAGCGATGATGCGCCGGCGGGGTCGTCGTCGTCATCGGCGGCGAGGGCTTCGTCGGCTTCGGTCGGCATGATTGGTGTTTCGAGAATGGGGTTCTCGAAGGTCAGAACGACGCTCGCCATCCCGCTGGGCGCCCGGCCGGCGGAACCGGCGAAGATCACGTCCTGCATCTCTTTCGAGCGCAGGGACTTGGCCGAGCGCTCGCCGAGAACCCACTTGATGGCGTCTACGATGTTGGACTTGCCGCAGCCGTTGGGTCCGACCACGCCGGTGACGGGGTCGTCGAAGGTGAACTCCGTCCGGTCGGCGAACGATTTGAACCCGCAGAGGGTGACTCGCGCAAGTCGCATCACGGTGGCGGCCTCCATGCCGATGTTCCCCGGTCGCGTTGCGGCCGGCGCTCCCGTCCCGAGAGCCGATCCAGTGTATCGACCGGCTGCGGCGGCGTTCGCCAATGCGCCGGCGGAGTCCGGGACGGCTCGACGTGTCGCGGCGCCGGGATTCACGAACCCGGCTTGTCCGGTTTCTTGAGCGGGACGACCAGGCTCCGAGGCTGGGCCGGCGCGGTCGGTGTCGTAGATTCCAAGCCGATCGGCGCCGGGGCGAAGTCGCTCGGCGTGCCGGGGTCGTCCGCGGTCTCGGGCCGATCGCCCGAGGCGACTGTTCGGACGGATCTGAGCAGGTCGGCGATGAGGCGGTCCTGCTCGGCTACGAACACGCCGCTGAACCCGTCGGCTTTCCAGACCTCGTGCAATGCGCCGACGACTTCGGAATAACTCAGCCCGAGGCCAGGCGCCGGGGCTTCCGGCGTCGTTGTGTGCGCGAGATAGCGGATGAACCGGGGCAGAGTCGCGTCCGCGGAGCCGACCACGGACTTGCCCGACACGTGATGCCGGTAGTAGACGCGGACCTGTTGGTCGCTCGCGGAGTCCGCGTTGAGCAACAGATTGTCGTTCCACGCGGAGACGAAGATCGGCCGGGTGATCTCGGCGTTGGCGCCGAAGACCACCAGCCGCGGCTCGCCCTGCTGGGTGACGTAGACCATTTCATCGCCGAAGGGCGCGGACTCGAGCAGGAACTTGCCCTCGGCGTTGAACCGCTCGATCGCGGGGTCGAACCGGGCTCGCAGCGCCTCGTACGCGGCGACCCGCACGTCGAGTTCTCTCTGTTCGAGGAGTCGTCGAAGCGCGAGGTTGATCGTGGGGTTGGGTTTGAGCCCGCCGAGGAGGGCGATCGCGCGCGTGCGGAGGGCGGGCGGGCCGGTCTCGGCGAGTTCGATGAGGTGCGGCGCGACCATAGGGTCTTCAAGCCCCGCGCCGGCCTGTAGCGCCGCGAGCCGGGGAGTAAGTTCGGGGTAGTCGTAGAGCCGGCGGAGTTCCGGCAGTGCCGCCGGGCCGAGCGCCTGCATCGCCCACGAGAGAGAGTCGGCGATCTCGGGCTGCTCGCGCATCGCCTGGCCGTAGCGCACGGCCCACTCCTGCGGGAACGCCTGGTCTACGCGGGTGTGGAGCAGCAGTTGCAGGAACTCGTCCGTGTCTTCTTTAAAACGTTTCGGGATGTTGATCTCGATGATCTCCTCGCTGCGGCCGATGGCGGTGGCTAGGCGGTCGCCGGCGTCCTGCGGGAACCGGGCGTTGATCGCAGAGACCACCGACCGCGAGCGCGCGTGCGAGGGGCTGTCGAGTGTCAGGACAAGGTCGAGTTGTTCGGTCGCGCGGCCGCCGCCGAGGATGCGGCCTTCGGTCCGGGAGACGGCTTCGATCTCGGCCCCAGTGGGCGCTGTGAACGGGTTGATGAAGACGGGGCCGGCGGCTTTGGCGAGGCTCCGAGTCGCGGGTCCGCCGGGGATGAAGTTGCCCCGGAAGAGGTCCGTGGTCCAGAGCCGACCGCCTTCGAGGCTTGTCGTCGATGTGCCGGGGAGAGCGCGTACGAGCACGTCGAAGGTAGTCCCCGCGGGGGCGCCCGGCGGGATCGCCGCCTGGACCTGGACGACCGCGGTGTTGAGATCGTTGAGCATCTGATTCGGCGAGACGTCGCCGAAACCGATCGTTTTCTGTCCGACGCCGCGGGCCGTCATCTCGCGCTGCATGAACGCGCGGATGTTCACGGGCATGTCGGACGAGCCTGTCCCCTTGAGCCCGACGACTATGCCGTAACCTGTCACGAGCAGCGGCTCACGCCCGCGGAGGGTCGCGAGCGACCCGATAAGCCCTCGCAGGGCCGGCTCGATGTCGCGCTCGATCGGGACCGCGCCGGGCTGGGCGCGTTTGGGCGACGGCGTGCCGCACGACGCCGGGATCGCGGCGGAGACGGCGAGCAGCATCCAAAGTGTCGGGCGCCTGATGGGTCGTGTCATGCGTGGTGTGCTCATATATCGGTGCGAACGGGGCGCGATTCGGAGCAGCGGAGATTCTCCCCAGGAGGGTTCTTCGCTCCGAAGCCGCGGCGGGTTGCTTGCTGATCACTATTCTACGGCCCGGGCGCGGATCGGTCGCCGATCGGAATCCCGGCGCCAGTCACGTCCGGCCCGGTCGGGGCACGGGCGGGCGGGCAACCGATCTTTGCACTCGTTTTCACACATGATAAGAAATTATCTCGAAGTCGAAGCCACTTTGCTCAGAAGGAGCGACCCATGCCGCGTGTGATCGTGCTCGGAGCCGGGATGGTCGGGTCGCTGATCGCCCGGGATCTCGCGGCGGACCCGTCGCTCGCGGTAGTCGCGGTGGACGCCGACGCGGCTGCGCTCGATCGGCTCGCCCGGCAGGAGCGGCGCATCGAGACGCGCCGCCTCGATCTCGCGGAGCCCGGCTCGGTCCGCGACGCGGTGACCGGCTTCGATCTCGCGTGCGGCGCCTTGCCGGGCTGGGCCGGGTTTCGTGCGCTGCGCGAGGTCATCGACGCCGGGGTTGACTTCTGTGATATCTCGTTCATGCCCGAGGACGCGCTGACGCTCGATGATTTCGCGGCTCGGCGGAGCGTGCGCGCGGTCGTCGATTGCGGCGTGGCGCCGGGCATGAGCAATCTGATCGCGGGTGTCGCGGCGCTGCGGCTCGAACCCTGCCGAAAGATCGAGATCCTCGTCGGCGGGCTGCCTCGAATCAGACGCGCGCCGTTCGAATATAAAGCGCCGTTCAGCCCCGCTGATGTGCTCGAGGAATACACACGCCCGGCGCGATTCGTCGAGCACGGCTCCGTCGTCACGCGCGAGGCGCTCAGCGAGATCGAGCCGATTGACCTGCCCGGCGTGGACACGCTCGAAGCGTTCAACACCGACGGGCTGCGTTCGTTGATGCACACGCTCAACGTGCCCGACATGAAAGAGAAGACACTGCGCTATCCCGGGCACGCGGCTCTGATGCGGGCGTTCCGCGAGGCCGGGCTGTTCGACACGACGCCGATCGAAGTGAACGGCGCCGAGATCACGCCGCGCGATGTGGCTGCGGCGCTGCTGTTCCCGCGATGGAAGTACGAACCCGCCGAGGAGGATCTCACGGTCATGCGCGTCGCCGCGGAAGGCGAGATGAACGGTCGCGCCACGCGGCTCACATGGGGTCTGCTCGATTTCTTCGACGCCGAGCGGGGCGGTTCGAGCATGGCGCGCACCACCGCGTTCCCGTGCGCGATCGTCGCGCGGGAGATGCTCGCCGGGCGAATCACGCAGGCCGGCGTTCTGCCGCCGGAACGACTGGCGCACGACGGGGAGCTCGTCGAGCGGATTTTCGCCGGGCTGGCCGAGCGGGGCGTGCGGTTCTCGATCGACGAAAGCCATATTTAGAGCGTTTTAGGCCATCATGTTCTGCGGCGTCCAAACCACTTTGTAGGTCCGGGCCACCGGAATGGCGTTAGATAACCATTCAGCGTGAGAGCGACTTCGCCGCGGCCCGCGCTCGCGCGATAAGTTCGTCCACCGCGTCGCGCGACAAGCCGTTGTACAGCGCGACGATCTCCGCGTTCGGCCCGAGCATGATGAAGTGCGAAGGGTGCAGGATGTTGGACATCGTCCCGCCGTCTTTGAGATTGATAGGCAGGCTTTCGTCTTCGACCGGCTCCGAGAGGAGCAGCCCGTCGCGGAGCAGCCGGGCTACGACCTCGCGCGGCCCGGTGGCGATGGTCCACACCGAAGTGTCCGCGCCGACCTCGCGGGCGTACATACGAAGCCGCTCGGGAGTGTCGCGTTCGGGATCGACGCTGACGCTGAGGAACCGGACGCTCGTACCCGCGAGTTCGTCCTGCGCGTGTTTCATGTTGCGCGACATCGGCGGGCAGATGAAGGGGCAACTCGAGAAGAAAAAATCGAGGATCGTCACGCCGCCGAGCAGGTCGTCGCGTGTGATGGTTCTGCCGTCCTGGGCGGTGAGCGAGAACGCCGGGATCGAGAGCATGTCCATGTTGGGGTCGGGCGTCAGCGCCGAAGTCGGCGCCGGCCTGAGCAGCGCGAGCGCCGCGACGCCGGCCGTCGCCACGATCACCGCAAGGAGCGTGAACATTATGACCTCGCGAGCGCCGATGATGTTGCCCGCGCCGGCGGCTTGTTGTCCGGGCGAGCCTGTCATCGCAGCACAAACGTTGTAATAAGCGCGTCGGCGACCATCGCCAGCAGCAGCAGCGGCAGGTAGATGATCGATGCGAAGAACAGCCGACGGGCGTTCGGCGTGGTCCGCTCGTTGTGGAATCGGATCGCGGGACGGATGAACATCACACCCAGCGCCAGCGCGGCCAAGGCGTACCCCCACCCGAGCCGACCGGGCATCGCGATGATCGGCCACAGCGACAGCGGCAGGAGCGCCGCGAGCCAGGCCAGCGACGCCCGCGCTGTGCGTCCGCCGTCGGGATCGAAGAGCGGGAGCACACGGAACCCGCCGCGCGCGTACCCGTCGCGGTGCATCCACGCGATCGCGAGAAAGTGGGGGATCTGCCAGACGAACATCACGGCGAACAGGGACCAAGGCGCCGGATGCGCGAGCGATTCGAACCCCGCGCCCGGGGTCGCGGCTGCGAACCCGATTACCGGCGGGAGCGCGCCCGGCACGGCGCCGACGATCGTGGACGCCGTCGAAAGCGTTTTCATCGGCGTGTAAACGAGCACATAAGTTAGGATCGTGGTCAAAGCGACGAGCGCCGCTGCGGGGTTGATGAAGAGCGCGAGCGTCCACACGCCCGCCAGCCCGCACGTCACGCCGAAAACGCCGGCGGTCAACGCGCCGACGCGATGTGTCGGCAGCGGTCGGGCGCAGGTTCTCGGCATGAGCGCATCGCGCCGACGTTCCCAGAGTTGGTTGAGCGCGTTGGCGCTGGAGGAGCACAACGCCGTCCCGAGGAGGCACACCACGCCGACGATCACCAGGCGGATCGGATCCCAGGTTCGACCGATAGCGCCCAGCGCGAACCCGACCGCGGTCGTGACGAGCACGAGTTTCGTGATGCCCGGCTTGGTCAGTTCGATGAGCGCGGCGACAGAGTCGCGCAGACCCACCTCCGCCGGAGCCGACGCAGCGGGGGCGGCGGCGGTCGTCGCGGCTTCGATCGGGATGATCGTGTCTGAGTTCGTTGGCATCGGGTTATGGTTCGAGACGCGGCGGCTGAACGATGCGTCGCGTCCTGTGGGGCGGGATTGCTTCCGGTGGGACAGGACCGACACCGGGCATCACGATACCCGGGCCGGGCTGATTTGTCCGGATCCCGCGCGGGTTTGATCGGGCGTACAGTGAGACGGCCCGCCGAGAGCGGGCGCCAGCGCCCCG
This sequence comes from Phycisphaeraceae bacterium, assembly GCA_039794205.1. Taxonomy (GTDB): domain Bacteria; phylum Planctomycetota; class Phycisphaerae; order Phycisphaerales; family UBA1924; genus J020. The sequence goes on along the minus strand of JBDIVU010000005.1, from coordinate 72,564 downwards.
GTAGCTCAGCCGGATAGAGCAGCGGTCTTCTAAACCGCAGGTCGCAGGTTCGAATCCTGCCCGGGGTGCTTGATCCGTCGCCCGCGAAAATCCGCCGGTGTTTTGTATATTTCTGTGGCCCGGGCGACGGCGGTCGGGCATGATTAGGGCATGGCCATCGGCGTTCAAGCCGGCTTCGGGCGGACGGTCTCGCTCGCGCTGACCACGACGACACTCGCGGCTCTGACCGGCTGCGCGTCCTCCATCACCACACGCCGCCCGGCCTATTCCCCGGAGCCGACCGGCGGGATCAGCGATGCGCTAGTCTTCCACGCAGAGCCTGTCCGGGCTGCACACGCCGAGCACGCCGAGCTCCTGTCGCTCGCCAGAGCGGATTCAGCCCGACGCGACCCCGGCCTCGGCGTCCGAACCGCTGAGCAGACCCTGCAAGACCGCCTGTACGAATCCAGCGAATGGTACTCGGCGCCGACACACCACCCGCCCATCCTCCTCTTCCACCACTTCGGCGGATTCTTCGGCGGGGGCTTCCACAGCGGTTCGAGACGCCAACGCGGCTTCTCCAGCCACGGGGGTTTTTACGGATTTCCATACGATCCGACTATCCCGATCCTCTCACCCGCCCGGGAGCGGTCGTTCGGATACCCATATTGACGTGGCAAGACGCCGGGCCGGGGCGGTTGGAGCAACAATTTCTGTTGAAAACCGCCCGGTTCCGGGGTCGGGCATTGACCTGTCCCACCAAAATACGCATACTGGACGACGGGGCTAGGAACGTGGGGAACGAGGCGCAGTGCTGGACGCCGATCGAATCGGCGCCGACGCGCTGAGCGCCAGATCCCCTCGACATTATCGGGGCATCCGGGGATGGCGACCGTCACAAAGAAAGACCTGATCGAACAGGTCGCCCGCGACACCGGCCTCAAGCGAGTGATCGTCAAGCGACTTGTTCAGAGCCTCCTCGACAACATGATTTATGAACTCGGCCGGGGCAACCGCCTCGAGTTCCGCGATTTCGGCGTCTTCGAAACAAAGGAGCGCGCCTCCCGCACCGCTCAGAACCCGCGCACGCTCGAACGCGTCGAGGTGCCCGCGAAAAAGGTCGTTCGGTTCAAAGTAGGCAGGCTCATGCAGAAAGCCGTCGAGGACTTCGACGACGCCGTACGCCAACTCGACGTTTCCACCGACCGCGTCGTCAAGGACGAGTCCGATGCCTACTCGTCCGAACGCTGAGCCTGGCGCCCCTCAAAGCATCCCGACAATCCCGGACGCCGCCTGGATGCAGCGCCTGCGCGACCGCCTCGATTCCCAGCGGACGCTAGGCCTGTCCCGGTCACTCCCGCCGCCCGGCGCCGGGCTTGTGGACCTCGGCTCGAACGACTATCTCGGCCTTCGCCGCGACCCCCGGCTCGCCGAGGCCGTCGCCGACGCCGCCCGAACCCACGGCGTAGGCGCCGGGGCGTCGAGGATCCTCACCACCGACACCGGCTCGCACGCCCGGCTCGAGCGCCGCCTCGCCGGGTTCAAGCACGCGGAGTCGGCGGTCCTGCTGCCGACGGGATACGCAGCCAACCTCGCGGCGATCTCGGCGCTCCCGTCGCCCGGCGACCTCATCCTGCTCGATCGGCTCAACCACGCAAGCCTGCTCGACGCCGCCATGCTCGCCAACGCCAGGCAGCCCGGCGTCGCCTTTAGGCGCTATCAGCACCGCGACACCGACCATGCCCGCTCGATCGCCGATCAGCACATCGCGAGATCGCCCGGCTCGACCGTCTGGATCGTCACGGACACCGTCTTCTCAATGGACGGCGACATCGCGCCGATCCCCGAACTCGCCCGGATTCGCGACGGCGTCAACTCCGTCGGCGCCGGTGCGTGCTCGCTCTTGCTGGACGAAGCGCACGCCACCGGCGTCCTCGGAGAGACCGGCGCCGGGGCCGACGAACTTTTCGGCTGCGCCGCGGACATCACCATCTCCACCGCGTCCAAAGCCCTCGGCTCGCTCGGCGGCTTCATCGCCGGGCCACGCGTAGTAATCGAAACAATTATTAACTTCGCTCGCGCCTTCATCTACACAACCGCCCCTCCGCCGACCCAGGCCGCCGCGATCGACGCCGCTCTTGATGTGCTCGACGCCGAGCCGCAACGCCGCGACCGCCTGCATTGCCTGGCTCGCTCGCTCCGCGCGGCTCTCGTCTCGAAAGGCTGGCCCGCAAAAACCCTCGGCGACGACCCAACTCCGATCATTCCCTTGATCGTCGGCGACCCCGCCGAGGCCCTGCGATTATCGCAACGCCTGGCCGACGCTGGTTTCCGCGCCCCCGCGATCCGCCCGCCGAGCGTCCCGGCAGGCGCATCGCGCGTCCGAATCTCTCTCACCGCCGCGATCACCGACGATGACCTCGCACGCCTGATCGCAGCAATACCGAACGGCCCATCATAAAAAAATAAATCCAGCCCAGTGGCATGGGCGTCTCGCCCGTGCAGCGCAACCCAGTGGCATGGGCGTCTCGCCCGTGCAGCGCAACCCAGTGGCACGGGCGTCCCGCCCGTGCTGTTGAACCCAGTGGCGCCGGCGTCCCCCCCGTCAACCCCGCTCAACACACCCGTTCCACACCCTGCTGCCGCGGATCATGTTCCGACCCGGCGCCGTGTGATAAGATTCCCCGCTCTGCAAGAGGAGGCCGCCGATGCCGATGAAAAAAGTTGAGATCCTCCGCGCCGCGTGCTGCGTCGCCGGCAGCGATAAGAATGTGTGCGAACGCGAGCACCCGCTGCTCAAGCGCCTCGCGCACGAAGCGGGCGTCGGCGCGATGTCCCTCCGCGCGATGATCGACCGCGCATCGACCGACGCCGACTTCCACAAAGCCCAGTTCGACATCGTCCGCTCGGAGCCGGACGAGACGATGAAGACCCTGTTCCACGTCGCGATCGCCGACGGCGTCCTCAAGGACGCCGAGCGCGACGTCCTCCGCCACTTCGCCGAAAAACTAGGCATGCCCGAACCCCGCTTCGCCGCCCTACTCGCCGCAGCGGAGAAGCACACCATAAAATAACGCTCGCAGCCTGATTGCGGGAACTACCAGCCGTCCAAGACGACTCAGGTACATAGCAGGTCTTCCAGCAGTCGGGTCACATGGAGCACCAGCGCAATGGCAGGCTTATATTTTCTTAAGTATCAATACTATATGGTGTACGGCATTCTGGTCATAGGAATCGTGTTGCTAGCGTGGTCGATCTACGGCGATCCTGCACGCGGCCGCTTGCGATGCCCATATTGCTGGTACAACATGCAGGGTGCCCCGGCACTGGTCTGTCCGGAATGCGGCCGGAATGCTCGGACACAAAGAAGGCTTAAAAAACGAAGAATCAGAAAAAAATGGGGGATGCTCGCAGTTGCGATGCTGTTCGGATCGTACACCATCCACATCGCGCACGATGTCAGGGCGCGAGGCTGGCCGGCCGCGATACCAACGCCCGCGCTCGTAGCAGTCTCACCTTTCCTCGTCACCGACCGCCCTGTCACGCCCTATCATACATCGAGCGCGAAAGGGCTGCCCGCTCGTTTCATAGCGGAACTTGGATACCGACTCTTTCAGAACTCTCAGCAGCGACGAATGTCGCTGATCGAGCGGCGCGCATTGGGGTATATCGCTGCGCGGATGATCACGCACAATCCCACCGCGTATCCCAGGCCTCTCTTCAATCATGGATACAGGCTCGGGGCACACTATATCGCTCAATGGATGTTCGAGAACGATATGTTCACATCAGGTGAGCTGGATATTCTCATGCGACGTGCGCTCGAGCGAATCATCGGCGTCCGCCTGCTCCAGCCGGATGCCGCCGCGGCGCCCGCGCTGCACTTATTCGACCACCGCCGCGGCTGGACAGGGCCTGAGGCGTTCTCCGCGCCGACCGCCGAACTTAGATTCAACCATCTTGGCCTGTTGAACATCCGCACTCGCCACGTCGCGATCCGTGTCTCCGATCCGTATGCGACAGATCCAATGATAATCGAGTTGAAAAACTGCGGCGGGCAGGGGCACTACTCTCCGTGGTGGGACGGGCTTCTGCTGCTGAGGTGGCCGGACCTGTCCGTGCGCGACGTGCACGTCGATGTTCTCACCATGCCTTGTGGTTACGATCACCCGCCCAGAACTATGTTTGACACGACCGATCTCGAACCATACACGCAGTTATGGAGCGGCGTTCTGACCAGCCACGCGAGCAAAGTCACACATAGCGCGATCCCGGTTCACGACCCGAAACTCGACACGATGATCGGCTCCATGACCCCGCCGAAACTTCTGCATATAGAGCAATACCATGGCTTTGACTATTTGATGTTTGATCACGCCGCCACCAGCGCGATCCGCCGAGCTCGACCCGGCGTGACTCTGGCGTTCACTATAGAAATTCTCCGGAACGACATCCTGGTCGCGGAGGGGGTCTGTTGGTGGGGCGATCCGGAGGAAGACGGGCGCACTGTTCTTTACCCGATCCCCTGGGTTGGCGGCTTTATAAATAACCAGCACTATATCCCTCTCGTAGTGTACCCGGGATACGCCGAACCCGTCACAGGGCCGGTTGTGCAAGATTCATGGGTTGCGAAGATTGTCGGCAATCGCGCCGCCGCCGTGCGCAACCCTACTGCCGAAAAGTTCTGGGAGGGGGAGGTAGTATTCAAAATATCCCCCCCTGTGCAGATTTCATATTCTAATCGCTGACGAAACGTTCCCGCACACGAGAAAGGCATAAGCAACGTTTCGCCAGGTTTTTCTGGCGCGGCGGCGCCATGCTTTGCACGCTGCGACTTCCCGGCTACATCTTCATTGTATGCTCTTCGTCGATGATTTCCTGCACGGTCAGAAGTTTGATGAGCCTGCCGGTTCGTTTGTAGAACGCCGCGCACTCGCGCTCGGCGTCGGCGGTGTACCCGAACGCGACGAAGAAACCGCGTTGGCGGTCCTCTCGCTCCATCACCGCCTCGAACGCGTCGATGTCCGGCCGGCCGACCTTGTCCACCTGCTTGACCTGGATCGGGAACCAGTCGTCGGCGAACATGTCCGCGCCCGTCTCGCCGTGCCTGGTCTTGCGGCTGCCGACGCCCGTCGGCTTCGTCCCCACGGGGTACAGCCGACCGTCGATCCCCATATCCCCGACCTGCGTCTTGTTGGGCACGCCGCCCAGCGCGATCACGGCCCAGTTCTCGAACTCGAAGTGAGGCAGCGACCTGAGTTTCTTGATCGTCCAGGGCAGGTCGCGCACCACGAACCCGCGCCCGACACGCCAGAGTTTCTCGTTCTCCGGCAGGTTGCACACGGTCCGCAGACGCTTGGCCATGACGTTGCACGCGGTGGGGGAGATGTCGATGCCGATCCACTGCCGCCCGAGGTTCTGCGCCGCGACGAGCGCCGTCCCACAGCCGCAGAACGCGTCGAGGACTATGTCGTTCGGGTTGCTGCTGGCGTTGATGATGCGTTCGAGTAGCGCGAGCGGTTTTTGGGTGGGATAGCCGAGACGCTCATCTGAAAGATTATGTATCGGCCGAATGTCGGTCCATACAGTTTGAACAGGCACTCCGGGCATTACATCGGCGTATTGCTTAAGCCGCGGCATTCCACCCGGTTTGTTTGGCCAGTGAATAAAACCTTTCGCGTCAAGCGCTTCGAGTTTTTCAATGGTGGATTTGGCATCGACATTTGCAATTGCCAATGACTCTCGCGGTATCGCCCAGTGTCTACCTCTGGCTGTAACGTCAATTCCGCGCCATGCCTGACCACTCTCGCCCTTACGGACGCCGTCGCCGGTCAGGTCCATTCTCTTCCATTTTCGTCCGTCGGCATCGCATTGCTCAAAAAACACACTTAAATAGGTATCGTCATATGGCATATATAGTTGATTCCAAGTATATGTCTTGCTATTTGTATAGAAAAATATTACGTCATGCACGGGGCCGTAGCGATTTGCGCTGCTATGCGCACTCGTACGCTTCCATACGATTTCGTTTTGGAAATAATTCTCTCCAAATATCTGATCCAGCATCACCTTCACGTAGTGGCTCGCGTGCCAGTCGCAGTGGTAGTAGAACGACCCCGTCTTCTTCAGCACGCGCGAGAGTTCCACGCAGCGCGGGCGCATGTAGTCGATGTACGCGCGTGTGCTCGCGTGGCGGTCCTCGAAGGCGCGCTTCTCCTTGGTCTCGCCCCAGAACACCTCGTAGTTGCGGTTCGAGTTGAACGGCGGGTCGATGTAGATCAGATCGACGCAGGCGTCGGGCATGGCGCGGAGTTTTTCCAGGCAGTCGCCGCAATACACCACGCGCGTGTCGAGCAGCGACGACGGCCGGCCCGCCGGCGCCGTCACCGAGCCGGTCGCGATCCTCGTCCCGCCTTTCGTCGTTGAACGCTTCTTCTTCGCCATGCGTCACAATGTAGGCGAATCACGCCGGGAGGGCAGATCGTGGACACAGCACATAGCGGACGACCAGCACCCGGCTCGGAGAGCCGGGCCACCCCGGAAACCAGTGGCACGGGCGTCTCGCCCGTGCGCGAACACGGCTCGGAGAGCCGTGCCACCCCGGAACAGTTCCACCCACGAGCCGGGCCGTCCCCGCCCGGTCATTAGTCTGGCGATTGAAACAAAATTCAACGCACGGGCGAGACGCCCGTGCCACTGACAACGCGCGGGCGGGGAGCCCGTGCCACTAGTGTTCTGTACGATTCACGCAGATCCCAAAGCCCAGGGATGAAATCCCTGGGTTTGATCGGTTCTTCACGCGCGATCCCGCTCAGCCGTGCGAGTAATATTTCGGCATCGGCTCGCCGAGTTTCTTCCAGTGCGCGATCACGGCGTCGGCCTTGCCCGCGCTGTTGAGCATGTGGAGTTTCCGTTTGACCATCTCGCGGATGGCGTCGCGGGCCGGGCCGAGGTATTTCCGCGGGTCGAACTCCGCGGGCTTGGTCGCGAAGACCTCGCGGATCTTCGCAGTCATCGCCAATCGTAGGTCCGTGTCGATGTTGACCTTGCACACGCCGTACTTCCTCACTGCGTTGGCGATCTGCTCCTCGGGGACGCCCATCGCGTTGGGCATGTCCCCGCCGTATTTATTAACAAGATCGATGAACTCCCTCGGCACGCTCGACGATCCGTGCATCACCAGCGGCACGCCCGGGCAGGTCTTCATGATCGCCTCGATCCGGTCGAACGCTAGTTTCGCCTCGTGCTTAAACTTGAACGCCCCGTGGCTCGTCCCGATCGCCACCGCCAGTGAATCCAGCCCGGTCCGCTGGACGAAGTCCTTCGCCTCATCGGGGTCCGTAAGGAACTGCTCGATATTTTTCTCGTATTCTTCCGCGTCGAGGCCGACGACGTCCTCCTCGATCCCGCCGAGCATGCCGAGTTCGGCTTCGACGACGACGCCGGCGGCGTGGGCGATCTCGACGCACTCGGCCGTCAGCCGGACGTTCTCCTCGTAGGGGTGGTGCGAGCCGTCGATCATCACCGAGGTGTATCCGTCGGCGATGCATTTCTTAATTAGATCAACGGTGTCGCCGTGGTCGCAGTGGATGGCTATGGGGATCGCCGGGTATTCTTCGACGCAGGCGTCGATGATGTGCTTGAGGAAGCGGATGTTGGCGTACTCGCGTGCGCCTTTGGAGATCTGGAGTATGCAGGGGCTGGCCTCGGCGGCGCAGGCTTCGATGATCGCCTGGGTGATCTCCATGTTGTTGACGTTGAACGCTCCGATCCCGAAGCCGCCGTCGTAGGCGAGATCGAACATCGGCTTGGTGGTCATCAGCATGGCGTGCTCCTCGAGATGCGTTCCGGCGTCGGTCGGGGCCGGCGCCGACCCGTCACGGCATCATATCATCCGCGTCATGCCCGCCGGCGCAGCGTCATCCCGCCTGCTTTCCGCGAGGTTCGCGTCGTTGCTGGCTTTCGCCGGGCTGGCGGCCACGTGTGCGCCGCGCACGCCGACTTATCGTCCGCTCGTCGATGAACCCGCCGCTGACGCCGGGCCGGTCTGTTCCTGTGAACTCCGCTCGTGGGTCGTGGCGGGGCGCGGCCGGCACATGCTGCTGGACATCGATTGCCCGCCGCCGTTCGAGCGCCTCACCGGCGTGGTCGAGTTCGCCAACACCGCTTTCCGTGAAGACTTCGACTGGACCGTGGATTCGCTCGGCACGCCACGCGTCGCGCGAATGACCCCCGGCGTGAGAGTCCGCCCCATCTTCCCCGGCGCCACCGAGCGGGTCGAAGCGAAGTTCGACATCTCCGCCGAAACCGCCGAGTGCCTCCAGCGCGACCGAGTATTCGAACTCGGATATTTCCTGCTCGGCCCGAACAGCAACAGCGCCATGCGGGCGGTATGCGATAGTTGCGGCGTGAACATCCCCGAGCACATCCTGATCAGCGGCGGGCCGCTGGGCGACTTCCCCGGCGTTGAGAGATTGCCCGGCGGTGAAATCCGCGAGGATCTGTGGCAGGGCGTCGGGTGGACACGTGACGCCCCGTGATTGTGGATAACGAGTTGATAACTTCGTGTGTTTCGGCATTCTCGCTGTCAAAGTGGTAATTTGTATTCAGACACGACCCCCAGGGGACGGAGCCCCGCATTGCGAGGTGCGCCATGCTCCGACGCCGCGGGTTCACGCTGATAGAACTGCTGATAATTCTCGCGTTATCGTCGTTTCTTCTGTCAATCTTGTTTCCCGCGCTCGCGGCGGCGCGTCGCGAGGCCCGTCGGCTGGAGTGCCTGGCGACGCAGAGTCGGCTGCACAACGCTGCGCTCGCGTACGCGCTCAGCGACAACGAATGGCTGCCGGGCCTGAACCGCACGGGCCTTCCGTTGCTCAAGTCGATCGCCGCGACACAGGCGATCGAAGGCGACACAACGCCGGGCACGCCGACCTCAACGTTCGATTGGATCAGCCCGGCGATCGGCGAGGGTGTCAACCTTTCGCCCAACCGCGCGCGACGAACGAAGCAGATCTTCGAAGATCACGGCTGCGCCGAGACCCGTCGCCCGAACGAGAAAACCTGGGGGTTTTCCAACGATCTCTCGTCCGACTTCCTGCCGTTGATTCAGGAAGAGGGGATCAGGCAGATAAGTTATTTAGCGCCCGCGCCTTTTCATTACTCCGGGCAGGCGTGGAAACGCAGCGAGTTCGTGCGGTTCCCGTTCCGCGGGCCGGCGATCCCGCCGCCGCGGTACCTGCCGCGGCTCGAACAAGTCGGGAGTCAGCCTTCGACGAAGGTGTTCGTTGCGGACGGCTCTCGGTATCTGACAGCGGGGAACGTGCTGGATTTCGACGTTCACCCGGCGCCGGAGTTCTACGGCTCGTTCACGAGCTCGACACCGATATATGTCGCCTCGACCGCGTACGGCCTGGGGCAGGGGGTCACGGGCTTTGATGTCGGCGGGGCGGACAGGAAAGTGCACAACGAACGCCGGCGGCTGTCGTACCGCCACGGCGGAAAACTTAATGTGATGTACTTCGACGGCCACGGCGGGTCGATGTCGTGGGAGGAATCGCGCACGAACGCCGCGGCGTGGTACCCGTCCGGGAGCACGTTCACCGGCGTCGCCGCGACTGAGGAATCGCTGGCGAAGCACAACAAGCACTCGACACTGCGGTGATGCAGGCGGAACATCCGAAGCCCGAAACCGTGGGGCAGGCCTGATTAACCGTGGGGCGGGCCTCCGTGCCCGCCGGAATGTGGATAGGCTGACAGTCCGGCCACGCCAGGCCGGCGGAAGGGATGATGCCGTCATGGATGATGGTCAGAACGGCTCGCGTCGTGGTGGTGACCGCCGGGGGGCGGTGACGATTGATCTGGCGAAGTTGTTCGACCGGCTCCCGCCGCAGTCGCCCGAGGCGGAGATGTCGCTCCTCGGCGCCATGATCCTCGACCCCCAGTGCATCGGCGAGATCCTCCAGTTCATCCGTTCCGGCGACGTCTTCTATTCCGCCGCCCACACCGCGATCTTCGACGCGCTGCTCCGCCACTACGACGCCCATCAGGCGGGCGACATCACCCTGCTCATCGCCGCCCTCAAGGACGCCGACGCCCTCGCCGATGTCGGCGGGCCGGACTACCTAGCGCGCCTGGCGGAGTCCGCCCCGTCCTCCGCCAACGCCGTTCACTATGCGCGGATCGTCGCCGAGAAGCACAAACTCCGCCGCCTGATCGAGGCCGCGGGGCAGATCGTCTACAGCGCGTACAACATGGGCGGCGACGGCGCAGAGTCCGCGTCGGCGGTCGTCGACGCCGCCGAGCGGCTCATCTTCGAGGTCGCCGACGACGCACAGACCGGCGCCGCCGAGTCACTCAAGGAACTCCTCCAGCAGACGCTCGACATCCTCGAAGCCCAGGACGGCCGGCCCGTCAGCGGCGTCTCCTCGGGCTACTCCGATCTCGACGAGATGACCAGCGGCTTCCAGCCCGGCGAGATGGTCATAATCGCGGCCCGGCCCTCGATGGGCAAGACCGCGCTCGCCCTGAACCTCGCCGAGCAGGTCGCGCTCGGCGGGGGCCCCGGCCGCACGCCGTCGCCGGTCCTCTTCTTCAGCCTCGAGATGTCGCGCCTCGCCGTCACCCAGCGAATCCTCTCCGCGTCGAGCGGCGTCGACTCGCACAAACTCCGCCGCGGCATGCTCACCGACGACGATTACCGCCGGCTGATGGAGGCGTGCGGCGATCTCGGCTCGGCGCCGCTCTACATCGACGACACGCCCGCGATGAGCGTCATGCAGCTCCGCGCCCGCGCACGCCGGGCCGCGGCCAAGCACCACGTCCGCTGCATCTTCGTCGATTACCTGCAACTACTCACCGCGCCGGGATCGAGCCGCGAGAGCAGGCAGGTCGAGGTCTCCGCGATCAGCCGCGGCCTCAAGGCCCTGGCGCGCGAACTCAACGTGCCGATCATCTGCCTGTCGCAGCTCAACCGCGGCGCCGAGCAGCGCGAGGGACACCGCCCGCGCATGAGCGACCTCCGCGAGTCCGGCTCCATCGAGCAGGACGCGGACGTTGTCGCGCTGCTGCACCGCGAGGCTTATTACCACACCGGCGACACCGACTGGGCCGCGGAAAACCCCGACCGCGAGCACACCGCCGAACTCATCATCGCCAAGCAACGCAACGGCCCCACCGGCGTCGTCGAACTCGAATGGAACGCGAAGACAACCCGCTTCGTCGAGCGGGAGTGGCGGGCGTCGGTGAAACCGGCGATCGTGACGACCGGCGCCGCCGCAGCGCCGTCGCAGGCGGGTGCCTTCACAACGCGCGAACGGACCGGCCCGATCGAAGGGCATCGCGACGGCGGCGGCCCCGACGCCGAGGGCTGGGACGACAGCCCCGCGCCGTTCTGACATCTAATAATAAAACATGCAGTGGGACGGGCGTCCCGCCCGTCTTCCCAGTCTTGATTGGCACTCTTCACAGATTGAATATCCGGCTGGCATGCTCATGAGTATGATCGCGGCGTGAGCAAGCCAGATCCTTTCATCACCGAGGAAACGTTGCCCGATCCTCTGCCGGCCGAGCCGTTCGGGCTGTTCCGGGATTGGTTCGACGCGGCGCGATCCGGGCGTGTCCAGCCGAACCCGGACGCGATGACTCTTGCGACAGTTGACCCCGACGGCAGGCCGTCCGCGCGGATCGTGCTGTGCAAGGCGATCGACACCGGCCTCGGCCGGGTCACGTTTTACACGAACCGTGAGAGCCGCAAGGGCCGAGCAATCGACGCCGACCCCCACGTCGCGCTGGTGATGCACTGGGACGCGCTGGATCGGCAGGTTCGCATCGAAGGCGTCGCGTCGCGCGCATCGGACGCCGAGAGCGACGGGTACTTTGCTTCACGCCGGGTCGAGAGCCGGCTCGGCGCTTGGGCCAGCGCGCAAAGCCGGCCGCTCTCCTCGCGAGACGAACTGCTCGCTCGTGTGGCGGAGACGATGGAGCGGTTCGGAGTGACGCTCGATGATCTCGAGCGGGGGTTGGCGGAGATCCCGCGCCCGCCGCACTGGGGCGGCTATCACGTTCTCGCGGACACGGTCGAACTCTGGATCGGCGGCGTCGGGCGCATCCATGATCGCGCACGCTGGACGCGGTCGATCAGCGGATCTGACGCCGGCGCGCCCGGGCCGTGGTCGGCGACGCGGCTGTTCCCGTGACCAGCCGCGGGGTCAGTCGAACGATGAAAAATACAACTTGATAAATCAACAGGTACGAGTAATGGGCGGTGAGGGATTCGAACCCCCGAAGGCGTAAGCCAGCGGGTTTACAGCCCGCCCCGTTTGACCACTCCGGCAACCGCCCGTGTCGCTCGGCGCCCCGAGCGACGGGGGAGTGACAGTACCACGGCGTGGGGTCTTCGGCAAGAATGCGCCCGGGAGGACTCGAACCTCCGACCTGCGGTTTAGGAAACCGCCGCTCTATCCTGCTGAGCTACGAGCGCGAAGCACTGCCGGCCCCGGTTCGGGACCGATCGATCGTGATGGTACCCGCTGCGCTCGGCGGGGATCGCCGGTCATGGCGTATTGTTCCGGGCGTGCCCCGGATCGCAACCGAACAAGGCGATGACCACCGCGATAAGCCCGCAGCCGGCCCGCCCGCCGTAGGGCAGCCCCGACGCGGTGGAAGATTCCGGCGGTTCAGGCGGGTGTGTCTGCGCTGCCTGGCGATCGGCTCGCTGATACTGGCGATCGTCGCGGCGGCGTTGTGGATGACCCAGCCGTGGTGGCTCCCCTCGTTAGCCGGTCCGATTGCGTCGAGGCTGATCGGGACGCCGGTGTCCGCGAAGAGCGCCCGATTGACCCTCACCGGCCGGCTGCGGGCGACCGGGGTCCGCATCGGGTCGTCGGCGGATCCCGATTCTCCGGTCGTGACTATCGAACGAGCCGAGGCGTCCCTGCGGTGGGGCGCATCTCATAGGCCCGGACCGTCGTTCCGTGATGTCATACTAGAATCCCCGGTAGTAAGGTTACGTCCGGCAGCGGACGGCGCCGGCGCCTCGTCACCCGCTCAAACAGTCGGCAGGATCCGCCGGGCGCTCCGGGGCGTGTTCGAACTGCCGGGCGTCGAGGTGATCGACGGCTCGCTGATATTCGCCGACGCGCACGACGAAACTATCCTCACCATCACCGGCGTCGGGTCGTTCCAGCGGCGCGCGGGCCGGCCGGGCGTGTACGACCTCTCCGTCGAACAGGTCGGCGCCGGCGACCCGATACGCCTCGAAGGATGGATCGACCTCAACGACCGGGCGGCCCGGCTCGAAACCCGCGGCATCCTCCTCACCGACTGGTTCGAGTCGGTCACCATCGCCAGGGATTCACAGACCTGGCGCAAGATCGTCACCGCGGGCCGGCTCGACCACGCCGTCGTCGAATACTCGCCGGACGACGGGCTTAGCACGCGGATGCAGATCCACGAGGCCCGCCTGGTTGTTCCCGTTCGCGCCGATCAGGGAAACGATCCCACGCCTTTAGTCTTCGACGAGGTGCACGGCGTCGTCTCCCTCACGGAGCGCGGCGTGGAAGCCCAGGTCAGCGGCCTAGTCGGCGGGCTGCCGACACTCGCGACGCTCCGAACGAACGGGCTGAGTCTGACCTCGCCGTTCAACGCGGAACTCGTCGGCGGCCCGTTCGTCGTCGATTCAGGCTGGCCGGCGCTGGCGCTGGCGCCGAGCGATGTGCGCGCGGTGATCGACGACTTCTCGTCACCCGAGGCGCGGATCGGCGCAAAGATCAGACTCAGCAGGAACGAAACAAGCCGGTCGTTCGACGCCGGGGTCTCGGTCAGCGGCGAGATCGACCTGACCGACGGCGCGATCACTTTCGTTGAGTTCTTATATCCGGTCCGAGACATCGCCGGTCGCGTCGAGTTTGACGAGACGGAGATCCGGCTCGTCGGACTGACCGGCGCCGGGCCGACGGGGGCGTCCATCAGCGCCGACGGAGTAGTCACCCCGACACCGGCGGGAGCGGTGTTGGACCTGACGATCTCCGCCGACGATGCGCCGATAGACGAGGCGCTCCTCGCTGCGCTGTCGGAGGACGAAGCCGGGATCGTGCGGTCGCTCTTCGATCGCGAAGCCTTTGCCGCGATGAGTGACGCCGGCCTGCCGATCGTGACTTTCCCCGACCGACCGGCGTTCGGCGAGCCTTGGCGCGCAAATGTAATAGTAAAGGTGCGACGTTTCCCCGACCGTATGCCGCGGCACGAGGTTACGGTCGACGCCGAGTTCCCCCGCGCTGATCTTCTCTACGCGGAGTTCCCATATCCGGTGCGCGCCGAGGGGATGCGGCTGCGGATCACTCGGGATTCTGCGGAAGTTCTGCACGCGCCGCTCGTCGGACCGACGGGCGCCAAGGGCGCGCTCGCCGGGACGGTCTCATGGAACGACCAGGGCGCCCGGCCGGACCTCGACATTCATTTCAACGACGCGCCGGTCGACGCGCTCCTCATCGCTGCGATCGAACGCGCTGAGGGTTCGATCGAAGGCTCATCCGCTGAGATGCTGCGGGCTTTGGGCGCGGGCGGGCGGATTGTCGGCGACGCGAGGATAGGTGTCGACGACGCCGGTGAGATCGCGTGGAGCGTGCGGGCGTCTCTCGCGGGTCTGACGCTCGCGCCGGAAGACAATGCCGACACTCCCGCTCGGGCAACAGCCGGGGTTCTTCATGCTGACGCTGCGGGCTGGAGGATCGATGACGCGGTGGTCCGACTCGGCGCCGACAGCGTGCGACTTTCCGCGGACGCTACGTTTTCGGGCGAGCGCCCGGTCAGGCTGCGCGCCGAATCGGACCGGCTGAGTCTCGACGCGCCGATCATCGGCTTTGTCCGACTGTTCGACACCGACGCCGCGGATCGGCTCGACACGCTGCGCAGCGAGTTCGCGCCTCAAGGCGCCGTGCGCGCATCGCTCGACGCGACTATCGCGGGCGACGAAGCCGGTTTCCTCGCGACTATCGAACCGATCACCGAAGCCGCGTTCACGATCGCCGGCGAGCGCGTCCGGCTCAGACCAACCGGCGGGCGCGTCGTCGCCGATGTTACAGGCGTGAATCTGCATGATTTGTCCTTCACAACCGTTGGCGCGGACACCGAACACGCCGGGTCGGTGCGCGTGTCGGGCGAGTTCAGCAGCATCACGACGAGCGTCAGCCTGGACGCGACGGATATTGCTTTCGATGGGGGGCTAGCGCGGGCCGTCGTAGCGTCCGCGTACCCGCATCTGCTCGAAGCGTGGCGTGAATCCGGCGCCTCGGGTGTGTTCGATGTGCGGGCTGAGTTGACCGGCGACGGCGCGGACTCGCTGCGCATCGAGACGGGGGCGCTGCGGCCGAGGTCGCTCGCGTTCACGCGCGCCGGTCGGCGCGTCACATTCGACCGTATCGAAGGCGCCGTCACGCTCGGCCCGGCTGGCGGCGCCGTGGAATCGCTCTCGCTCGAATCCGACGGCTGGGTGGTCAACGCCAGCGGCGATTGGCTCGCCGGCGACACGCCGGGCGTTCGGCTCTCGCTCGGAGCGAGCGGCGATCGGCTCGGCGCGGAGATATTCGCGCTGCTGCCCGCGGACGCGCGCGATGTTCTCGACGCCATCGACTTTCACGCCGAGCAAGGCTTCGCGCTGCGTGACGCGATTCTCGCCGTGAACTGGCCCGACGACACGGCCGATGTCGGGGACGGCTTCCGCGATGGTCTGTTATTTACAGGCTCGCTCGAAGTCCGAGGCGCCTCGCTCGATCCCGGCGTGCCCATCGAGCGGATCAACGGCTCCGCGGTGATCAGAGTAGAACGTCCGCCGGCAGTCGGCGATACAACACTCGAACTCGCCGTGCACGCCACGTCGGCGATGATCCTGGGTGTTCGGGTTGAGGACGTTCGTGGTCTGATCGCGCGTTCGGCGGACGCGTCCGACCGATTGGACCTGCACTTCGAGAGCGCGGTCCATGGCGGCGCCGCCGTCGTCGATGGGACCGTCACCGGCGATCCCGATTCGGACGGGCGGTACTCGCTCGAGATACGTCTCGCGGGCGTCGATCTCGCGGCGCTGCTGGAAGATCGGACGGGCGAGCGCGACGACGCCGGCGCGCACGGGTCGCTCGACGCTTCGCTCATACTCACCGGCGCGGCGCGCGGCCCGATGCGCGGCGCCGGGGAGATCAGGATTCAAGGCGGCGAACTTCTCCGGCTGCCGCTCGTCGTCACGATCCTCGAACTCGGGAACGTGCTGCCCCCGATCGGCGAGCGTCTGGATTACGCGAATGCGGTCTTCACACTCGATGATGATCGCGCGACATTCGAGCGGCTGGTCGCGGTTTCCCCGACGATTTCGCTCATCGGCGTCGGGGATGTGCGCCTGCCGGACTTCGACCTCGACCTGCGGTTCGGGGTCAGCGCCAACCGCAGGCTGCCGATTTTCACGCCGCTCTTTGACGCGCTGCGGAACGAACTCCTCACGACGCGGGTGCGCGGCACGCTCGCCGATCCTGACATCTCAGCCGAGCCGCTGTCCGGCATCCGCAGGCTTCTCTCGCGGATTCTCGGCGGGGGTTGACGGCGGTCGCTACGCTCGGCGATCACCATGAATACGCCAACAGGTCCGACGCAGACGAACCTCTCATACGACGACCCGACGGTGGCGGCTCCGCTGGACGATCTTGTCCGCCGCGCCGGCGCCGACCCCGCGGACGCCGACTCGCGTTTCATCCGCGAGATGATGATCAACGCGTTGAAACTGCTTCAGGACGGCAGAAGCCGCGGCGAACTCAAACTCATGGCGGCGTCGATGAAGGAACTCCGCCACGCGTTCCGTGTCTTCGCGCGATACCCGCACGTGCGGAAGATCAGCATCTTCGGCTCGGCGCGGACGCCGGAGGACCACCCGGACTACGCCGCGGCTGTGGATTTCAGCCGGTTGATGGCGTCGCGGGACTGGGCGGTGATCACCGGCGCGGGCGACGGGATCATGAAAGCCGGGCACGTCGGCCCGGGCCGGGAGACTTCTTTCGGGCTGGCGATCCGGCTGCCGTTCGAGACGACGGCGAACACCGTCATCGCGGGCGACCCGAAACTGATCACGTTCAAGTATTTCTTCACACGCAAACTTATGTTCGTCAGCCAGGCCGACGCCGTGGCGCTCTTCCCCGGCGGTTTCGGGACGCAGGACGAGGCTTTCGAGGTGCTCACGCTGGTGCAGACGGGCAAGTCGTCCGTGGTCCCGATCGTGCTGATCGAGGGCGCGGGCGGCTCGTACTGGTCCGAGTGGATGAGCCTCGTGCGCGGGTCGCTGCTCGGCGGGAGGTTCATCAGCCCGGAGGATCTGAATCTTTTTTATGTCGCCAAGGACGCGAACGACGCCGCCGACCACGTGCAGCGGTTCTATCGCAACTATCATTCCTCGCGTTATGTGGGGGATGACTTCGTGATCCGCATCCGCGAGCCGCTGCGCGACGAGGCTGTCGATCGGCTCAACGACGAGTTCGGCTCGCTGGTGCAGGAAGGGCGCATCCGGCAGACCGGCTCGCTGCCAGAGGAGTCCGATCATCGTGAACTGCCGCGCATCGTGTTCCACCACACGCGCCGGCAGTGGGGGACGGTGCGGCTGCTCATAGACCGCATAAATGAACTCGAACCCGCAGATCCCGCCCGGGTCTGACGCCGACGCGGAGCAGGCTCCGGCGGGAACCTTGCGGATGCAGACTGCGAACATGTGTCGGCCTGAGAATCCATGATTAGATCGCCGATTCATTTAGTCGCCTCGATCGCGGCCGTCGCCGTCGCCGTCGCGGGCGGTTGCGGTTCGGCGATCAAGCCTGCTGCGACCGCCGAGCCGACGTCCCGTTCGAGCGTGGCGCCGATCATCAGCCCCGCCGTGCTCGCGGAACCGGACGGGCTGGAGATCCGACAATGGACCGTGCGATTCGATCCTGATGCGCTCGCCGCGGCTCTCGCGCCGTACCTTGAAGCCCCGCCGATCACGGATGCGGTGACAGAGCAGCGATTGCGAGAAACGGGGCTGCGCCTGGTCGTCGCGCCGATCGAAGCCGTCGAATCGCTGCGCGCTCGGATGCCGCTGACGGGCAGGATCGACCGGCGATGGGTCGGACAGGCGCCCGATTGGACCGAGATCTACGCCGGTGAAAGGTTCGCCGCGGGCACGCCCGTCAGGGTCGGCGACGAACGGCTGATACTCGGCGAAGGCCAGCTCAGGATGCTGCTGCGCACGTGGACGGAACTCGACACCGAGCCGAGATTGAGGATTGATATCGCGGTCCAGCATGAGCCGCCGCGCGGCCCGATGACGCTCTCGACAGCGGTGGCGCCCCGGCGTCGCGGGGTCGTAGAAGAAGGTCTTATATTCAGATCCAGCGTCGCGGAGTTAATTCTCGACGGCTCCAGCGTGGCGCTGCTGATCCCCGCGTCGCCGGAGGAAGATTGGTTCCATACTGAAGCGGAGCCTGAAGACGCCGGCGACGATTCACCCGTGGCGGACGATTCTCCCGAACCCGCGGCCTGGCTCCCTCAGCCCGAAGCCCCGGCGGAGTTCTTGTCAGGTCCGCCGGCGCCGAACACGCCGACGCTGGGCGAGGCGTTGATGCTTACGACGGATCGTGCCGCCGCGGCGCCGCGCTCGCGCGCGGTGATCGTGCTGATCCCGCGAGTCGCCGGCCGCGCGGGGATCCTGCCGTGATTCGCGTTCACAGCGGCGATGCGTAGTATCGCGGCGTGCTGACTTCGAAAGAACTTCGCGCACTTCTGGACCGCCACGGACTGGCGCCGCGGAAATCGCTCGGCCAGAACTTTCTGATCGACGCGAACCTGGCGCGGAAACTGATCGACGCGAGCGGCGTCGGAGCGGGCGACCTAGTGCTCGAGGTCGGTCCCGGCGCCGGGGCTTTGACGGAAGGGCTCCTCGAACGGGGTTGCGAGGTCGTGGCGTGCGAACTGGACGAGGGGCTGGCGGGCGTGCTCGATGAGCGTTTCGGCGATGAAGCCCGGTTCACGCTCGTTCGCGGTGACTGTCTCGACGGTAAGCGCGCGATCAATCCGGAACTGAGCGGAGCGCTCGCGGGCTGGCCGTTCACGCTGGTTGCGAACCTGCCGTATAATGTTGCTACGCCGCTGGTGATGACGCTGCTGCTGCGTGAACCGATGTGCCGATCGCTGTGGATCACTGTGCAGCGCGAGGTGGCGGATCGGCTGCGCGCCGGGCCCGGCTCGAAGGAATACGGCGAGATCAGCGTGGTCGCGCGGGCGCTCGCGGAGATAACTTATGTCGCGACGCTGGGGCCGGCGTGCTTCTGGCCGCGCCCGAGCGTGGAGAGCGCGATGATCGGGCTGTCGCGGCGCGAGGCGCCGATGGTGCGCGACGCGGATCGGCTTCAGGCGCTGTGCCGGACGCTCTTTGCGCAGCGCCGCAAGCAACTCGGCTCGATCCTGCGCGACGCGATGCGCGGGCGCGACTGGCCCGCCGGGATCGAGCCGACTCGGCGGCCGGAATCGCTAGATATAGAGGATTTCGAAGCGATCGCGGACGCTCTCGCGGCGGGCGAGAAGAACGGCGGCGGTCGAGCCGTCACCGCGGGATCAGGCTGACCGCGGCGACGTGCCCGCCGAAGCCGGCGGAAACACAGACGTGCGCGCCGGGCCGGATCTGGCGCGATCGTGAGTCCAGCGCGAGAACGGAATCGACAGGCTCTTCGAGCCAGGGCATCGGCGGCGTGCGTCCGATCCTGCCGAACATGCAAGACAGGACAACGTTCACAAGTCCCGAGGCGCCCAAGCCGTGCCCGATAGCGCCCTTACTGGCGTAGATCGTCGCGTCGCGGGCGAGTTCGCCGAGCGCGGCGGCGATCGCGGCGAGTTCGTTGTCGTCGTTGTCGGGCGTGCCCGGCGCGTGCGGTTGCACCAGCGCGACCTGATCGACACCAGCGGTGACGCGGCCGACGACGCGCGTCAGGGCCCGGAAGGCGTCCGGGGATCGGACAAGATCGAAGGGTTCGGTCGCGGCAGCGGCGCCGACGAGTCGCGCCCATGAGCAGCGCATTGCGCCGGTCTGATCCCCGGCTTCGAGAACCACAGCGGCTGCGCACTCGCAGAGAGTGAACCCGTCGCGGCGTGAGTCGAGCGGGCGTGCGACGTGAAGCCACGGCGGCGAGGTCGGCGCCAGCGCCCCGAGCCTGGCATAAGAACGAATAAAAATCGGATGCAGCGCCGACTCGACCGCGACAACGAGCGCGCGTTCGCACCGGCCCAGCGCGACTTCGCGGTAAGCGCGCTCGAGCGCGACTAGCGATGTCGCGCACGCCGCGACAGGCGCTGCGACGGATCCGCACGCGATCGGTAGGCGGTCGCGCAGGCGCGACGCGAGAAAGCCGTGCGGCCCTTCGAGCAGGCACGCCGAGCGATCATCCTCGCGTCGCGGCGCCACCAGCGACATAACCGCGCCCTTCGACGAACCTATGAACAGGTCGATCGGGCTATCGGGGTCGATGGCGGCGTCGGCGAGCGCCTGCCGGGCGGCGCGCTCGGCGAGGTCGATCGCGGGGTCGATCGCGGAGTGCGCTGCGAGGGACACGCCCGCGGTGGCCCGGGCGATGGACACGGCGTCGAGGTCGGGTTCGAGTTCAGCGAGCCGATCCGCTGTTGTCCGCCCGTCGAGCAGCGCCCGCGCGGTCGCCCACGCGGAATGTCCGACGGGCGTGAGAAGCCCGACGCCCGTGATCAGGACTTCTCGCGCCGACTCGATGTTCCCGCTCGCCGGCATCGCGGCGATCGTAGAGGAGGACGACCTTGCGAGCCGGGGTGAGGGATCGACCTCGGCTGTCGGCGCCGGCGACGCCCGGTGTCTTGCTCGGGTTCGACGGTCGTGCTACGTTTTGCGTCCCGCCGGCCACCGACGGCGGGTCGGGCAGTTAGCTCAGTTGGTAGAGCACGGCACTGAAAATGCCGGTGTCCCCGGTTCAAGTCCGGGACTGCCCATTCGGCCACCAAGGCGGTGGAACGACCGACCGGGATCGCGGCGCAACCCGCCGAAGTTCGTCTCCCGGGCGCATAGCTCAGCTGGCTAGAGCGCCGTCTTCACACGGCGGAGGTCACAGGTTCGAGTCCTGTTGCGCCCATTGATCCATTGATATACATAGTGGCACGGGCGTCTCGCCCGTGTGTACACGGCTCGGAGAGCCGTGCCACCCCGGAAACAGCGGCACCGGCGTCCCGCCCGTGCAAGACTTGGCAGGATCGTGTTTCAATCCCTGACTTGTCCGGCGCCTTGAGCCGCGAACATCCCTCCACATGCCCGAACGCACAACACTCATCATCGGCGGCGGGATCGTCGGCGTGTGCTCCGCTTATGAACTCGCCCGCCGCGGCGAGCGGGTGGTGCTGCTCGAACGAGGCTCCATCGCCGGCGAAGCGTCCGGGGGCAACGCCGGTCAGATGGCGATTGCTCACCCGCCGATCCCGCGCCCCGGGCTTGCCGTCAAAGCCGTGCGCTGGATGTTCGACCCGATGAGTCCGCTGCACATAACCCCGCGGGCGGGTTGGGGGATGATCCCCTGGCTGTGGACATTCTGGCGGGCTTGCTCGCAACGTCGGCTCGATCGCTCGATGGACGCGCTCGCCGCGATGGGGCGGCTCACACGCCCGATCTTCGACGAGATCATCGAGAACGAGTCCATCGAGTGCGACTATCAGCCCGTCGGAGGTATGGAAGTATTCCGCACGGAGCAAGGCGCCGAGGACGGCAAGGCCTTCGTCCGCCTCATGAAAAAATATGATGTCGACGCGGTCTGGCTCGACGCGGGCGAACTTGTCGAGCGCGAGCCTTGCTTCAAGCCCGGCGTGGTCGGCGCGGCGCTCAACCGAGAGAACATGTCGCTCGACCCCGGAGCGTTCACGCGCGGCGTGGCCCGGGGCGCCCGGCGGCTCGGCGTCGATATCCGTGAACACGCCGCGGTGCGCGCGATCTCCGTAACGTCCGGTCGGGCTGTCGGCGTAACGCTCGAATCCGGCGAGCGCATCGACGCCGACCGCGTCGTGCTCGCAGCGGGGATCTGGTCGGACTCGATCGCGCGGACCGTCGGCGTGCGCGTCCCGATGCAGGCGGGCAAGGGATACCACCGCGAGATCGAACAGGACGGCCCGCCGTTATCTACGCCCTGCGTCTGCGCCGAGCGATTCGTCGCGTGCACGACGATCAACGGCCGGCTCCGACTGGCGGGGACACTCGAGTTTTCCGGCGTCAATCACGTCATGCGCCGAGAGCGGCTCGACGCGCTCTCGCGCGGCGCGGATGAGTATCTCAGCGGGGTCGCGGGTAAAAGCGCGCTCTCGGAATGGTGCGGGCTTCGGCCTTGCGTCGCGGATGGGATGCCGGTGATCGGCTGGGCGCCGAGGGCCGAGGGGCTGCTCGTGGCGACCGGTCACGCGATGCTGGGGATGACGCTCGGGCCGGCGACGGGGCGGCTGGTCGCGCAACTGATCGCGGGGGATTCGCCCAGCGTGGATCTTTCGACGATGCGCGCGGACCGTTTCTAGCGCGGCTCGACCGGCGCGTGCGGTTCGGGGTACTATTCCCGTTCCGCCTCGCGCGGGCAGACAACGGGGGCGTAGCTCAGTCGGTAGAGCATCGGCCTTTTAAGCCGCTGGTCGTGGGTTCGAGTCCCACCGCCCTCATTACCCGGCGCCTCTGATGAGGCCGAGACCTTCCCGCACAACGCCCCCGCGCCGAGTGCCGGAACCTTCAGGAGGATTGATGCTCGTAGTTCACGCGGTCTGGTCGGGTCATCGGCTCCATTTCTGGGCCGAGCGTCCACCAACCGGGGCGGCCGGCTCTTTCGTCATCGGCGGTGTGGGGGATCAACACGTCGACCCGCGGCGCGAGCAACATCCTTTCACAGCCGACACACAATCGTTCTTCGATCGCTTCTTTGATGGCGCGGCGAACTTTCAACCTTCGAGCGTCCGGCTTCGGCTGCCGACTCGCGACGGCGCGCCCGAGCCTAGCCCGCACCTGGCGCACTCCCTAGGCGTCGCCACGGATCGCGCGGAACTGGCGCTCGAAACATGGTCCGTGCCGACCGCTGCGGTCGCCCCCGAAGACGCGCTCGCGACGCTCAGCGCGATCGTAGATCGAAACGAACATCTAGGCGCCGAGCGGATCGTCCCGGCGGAGTCCGTGAGATTCTTGTTCATCGCGGCTCTGGTCGCACGGCGGCTGCTTGCGGAGCAGCGGTTCATCCCGAACGTCGCCGAGACTCAGCGCGGCGAAGCGCTGGGAGTATGGCGGTTGTGGCTTGCGGATCCCGACGCGGTCGGGCACATCGCGGCTTTGCTGCGCGGGATGCCGCCCGCTGCGCGTGCTGCGGACGACGCATTCGCGCACGACGGCTGGGCGATCCTCAACGACTATCTCGGCGCCGTCACCGACGCCATGTGCCGGGCGGCGTTGTCCCGCGACGGTTTCATCGACGCGATCGACGGGCGAGACCCGGCTGCGGATCCGCACGTCGCCTGGCTGGCTGGGTTGCTCGATCGCAAGCCGACGATAAGTGCGGACAGCCAGATGCGCTCGAGGCTTGTGCGAGGCGTGCGCGGCTGGCTTAGCCGGCTCGACGAGCGCGGCGCCGACAGCCGATGGCGCGTCGGGTTCGATCTCTCCGAGCCCGATTCGGACAAAGCCGACGCGCGCTGGCGACTGGCGATCGAGATCCGCTCGATCGAGCATCCCGAGACGCGGATCAGCGCGGCCGATCTCTGGGCCGGCCCCGCCGACGCCGCGACCGTGGGGGGGCTGCATCTCGATTCGCCGCACGATCTGCTGCTGGGCGAACTGGCGCGGGCGGCCCGCGTGTATCCGCTGCTCGAACGCGCGATCGAGCGCGAGCCGGAGCCTGACACGCTCGAACTTACAACTTCTCAGGCGTACGACTTTCTAAGGGAGATACGCCCGCTGCTGATCCAGCAGGGTTTCGACGTGCGCACCCCGGACTGGTGGGGGACGCCGGCGTCGCGCCTGGCGCTGACGCTCGAACTCGCGAGCGAGGATTCCGAGCGTCCCGACACCGATCCCGAGCACGAGGCGTCCTTCGCCGCGAACGGGCAGGCCAGTCTCGGGCTTGACGCGCTCGTCGATTACCGATGGCGCATCTCGATCGGCGACACGCACCTGACCACCGAAGAGTTTGACGAACTTCTCACCGTTAACACGCCGCTGGTCCGCATCAGCGGCAAGTGGATCGAACTCCGCCCGGAGGACGTGCGCGCAGCCCGGCGGTTCCTGGGAGAGAACCCGGGCGGTTCGACGACCCTGGGCGCCGCGATGCGCCTCGCGTTCGCCGTAGATACGGACGAAGCGGGTCTGCATGTCCGCGAGGTCCGCGCGGAAGGATGGGCCGCGGCTCTCTTCGATCCCGACGTCGCCGCGACGCACTTTGAAGCCATGGATCAGCCGAACCGGCTCAGCGGCATCCTCCGACCGTATCAGAAGACCGGTCTGGCGTGGCTTACATTCCTTGATCGCGTCGGTCTGGGCGCGTGCCTGGCCGACGACATGGGCCTGGGCAAGACGATCCAGCTCCTCGCGCTCGTGCAGGCCGAGAACGAAGGCGCCGTCGCCTCCGCTGCTGGCCGGGGGCCGACGCTCGTGGTCGCGCCGCTCTCGGTCCTGTGGAACTGGTCGCGCGAGGCGGCCCGGTTCACTCCCGAACTGAATGTCCTCATCCATCACGGCCCGGATCGGCCGCTCGGCGAAGCGTTCGAATGCGCCGTGGCCGACGCCGACATTGTCATCACAACTTACGCCCTTGTGACGCGCGACGAACCATCGCTCACGCGCGTCCGCTGGCGCCGGGTCGTGCTCGACGAAGCGCAGAACATAAAGAACCCGTCGGCCAAGCAGACGCGCTCGATCATGCGCCTGCCGACGGCGCGCCGGGTCGCCCTCACCGGCACGCCCGTCGAGAACCGTCTGAGCGAACTCTGGTCGATCATGAACTACTGCAACGAGGGCTATCTGGGCACGCTCAGCGATTTCCGCCGACGGTTCTCGACCCCGATCGAACGCAGGCACAGCAAGGGTCGCGCCGAGCAACTCCGCAGCCTGACGCGCCCGTTCATCCTCCGCCGGCTGAAGTCCGACCCCGCGATCGCGGCTGACCTGCCCGAGAAGATCCAGAACCGTGTGTTCGCGCACCTCACCGCCGAGCAGGCTTCGCTGTACGAGCGCGCCGTCGAAGGGATGCTCGACGAGGTGGATCGCGCCGAGGGGATGCGACGTCGCGGCGTGGTGCTCGCCACGCTCATCAGGCTCAAACAGATCTGCAACCATCCGGCGCAGGCGCTCCGCGAGCCGGCCAACTCGCCGCGCGCCATCGACCCGCGACGCAGCGGCAAGACCCAGCGCCTCATCGAGATGCTCGACGAAGTCCTGGCCGAGGATCAGGGCGCTCTGCTGTTCACGCAGTTCCGCCAGATGGGCCACATGCTCTCGGGCATGCTCCGCAAACGCTTCGACCGCGACGTGCTGTTCCTCCACGGCGGGACGCCCGAGGGTGAACGGCGCCGGCTCATCGACCGATTCCAGGCCGCGGACGGCTCCGCGCCCATTTTCGTGCTCTCACTCAAAGCCGGCGGGTTCGGCCTGAACCTCACGGCGGCTAGCCACGTCTTCCATTTCGACCGCTGGTGGAACCCCGCGGTCGAAAACCAGGCGACCGACCGGGCCCACCGCATCGGCCAGACCCGCACCGTGCACGTTCATAAGTTTGTCGTTGCGGGCACTCTCGAAGAACGCATCGACCGCATGATCGAAGAAAAGACCGACCTCGCCGACCGCATCATCGGCGCCGGCGAGCGCGGCCTGACCGAACTCTCGACCGATCGCCTGCGCGAACTGCTCACGCTCAGAACCGACGCGCTCGACGACGAACCCGACATCGTGCTCTCCGAAACGCTCGATCACGAGGAGGAGATCACGCATGGCGTCTGACCCGCACATCCGGCGTCCGCGCCCCGCGCCGACCTCGCCGCGCCGCGTCGTCGGGGGGATAAAGCCGATCCGGCTCGAACCGGACGCCCGGCTCTGGCCGGCGCAGCGCTGGCTCCGCATCGTCGATCACATCTCCGACGCCGCGGCGTTGCGTGACGGCCTCGAGTACGCAGATCTCGGGCAGGCGCGGTCCGTCGCGCTCATGCCCGGAGTAATAACCGCGAGTGTGCAAGGGCCGCCGTACCGCCCGTTCACCGCGGTCCTGCGCGTCCCGATCCTCGACGCCGGGGCGTGGGACACCGTCACCGACGCGGTGCTCGAGGACAGCGCGCTTTCGGGCGCGTTGCTCGCGGGCGATCTGCCCAAACGCATCGAGGACGTGTTCACGCCCGTCGGCGTGCCGCTGGTCCCCGTGTCTCCCGACGAGATAACCCCCGAGTGCTCCTGCGGTGTGCCCAACGGTCGCTGGTGCGTTCATACGGTCTGCGCCCTCCGGCTCGCAGCGGACTTGCTCCACACGAACCCGCTCGCGGCGATCCGGCTGCGCGGGCGCGATCCGGACGAGTTCCTCGACCGCCTGCGCAGGCGCCGAGCCGTGCAAGGCTCCGTGGTAGGAGTAAGCCCGGCGTATCAGATCCGTGTTGATCTGCCGGAGTCCTGCATCCCGCCTCGGCTTGAGAACGCGATCGAGAACTTCTGGCGTGGCGACACCCGCGAGATCGACTCTCTCGACACCACGCCGGACCCGCCGGTCCCGTCCCACGCGCTGCTGCGTCGGCTGGGTCCGTCGCCGATGGAGGGCGCCCGGTTCCCCCTCGTCGGGCTGCTGGCGAGTTGCTACGACCGGATCGCCGAGGACGCCACGACGGACCCGGACGCCGGCCCGCCCGCGGATTGACGCCCGCCGGCTTTTCTCTACACTTACGGTTCGCGCTCCACCGTGCGGGCGACTCGCCGAGGTCGGCGAGAGGGGCCCTCCCATCGCGGCTGATGGAGGGTCCGGCCCACCGGAGCGCACGCCGCGGCCCCGCGCCACGCCGATCCGTGATCAAGCGTCACGATCCCGGCTGAATCGCGGACCGCGAAACTCGGTCCGTGGTTCCCGCTCGGCGAAGGCGTGTCCGTTTCGCCCAGCAACAAGATGGAGGCAGGCGCGTCGGGTCATTGGCCCGTGGTGTAACGGTAGCACAGCGGTTTTTGGTGCCGTTAGTCCAGGTTCGAATCCTGGCGGGCCAGTTTGCGCCGTCGTTCGGCAATCCGAACCCGGCCGCGTGTCGCAGTCGTCATGAAAGATTCACCAGCAGCGATCATCCTGGCCGCCGGCAAGGGCACTCGGATGAAGAGCGACCTGCCGAAGGTCGTCCACGCCGTAGCGGGCGAGCCGATGGTCCGCTGGGTCGTGCGCGCCTGCCGGGACGCCGGCTGCGATCGCGTAATCGTCGTCGTCGGGCACAGGCAGGAACTCGTGCGCGAGGCTCTCACGGGCGAGCCGGTCGAGTTCGTCGTGCAATCCGCGCAGCTCGGCACCGGTCACGCGGTTCAGCAGGCCCAGCCCGCGCTCGCCGGCCGGACCGGCGATGTGATCGTCCTCGCCGGCGACGGCCCGCTGATCCGCGCCGAATCACTCCGCGCACTCCGTGACCACCATCGCGCCGTCGGCGCCCACGCCACGCTCGCCACCGCCGAGATCGAAGACCCCACGGGCTACGGCCGGATCATCCGCGACGAAGCCGGCCGGTTCCTCGGCGTCGTCGAACATAAGGACGCGACGGAAGCCCAGCGCGCCGTCCGCGAGATCAATCCGAGCGTCTACTGCTTCGACGCCGACGCTCTCTTCGCTGCGCTCGAGCGTGTCACCCGCAGCGCCGGCGGCGAGTTCTATCTGACCGACGCCCCGGCGTTGATCGCCCGGACCGGCGCCGTCATCGACGCGGTCCGCTCGCTTACCCCCGAAGAAGCCGTCTCGATCAACACCCCCGAAGAACTCGCGAACGTGGATCGGCTTCTGCGATCACGGCTCGCCCGGGCGGGGGCTGCGTAATAAGCATGGCCCGCAGCGACGCGAACAGCCTGAAGATCTTCGCCGGCCGTCGGCACGTCGAACTGACCGAGCGCGTCTGCCGGCGGCTCGATCTCCCGCTCGGCCAGGCCACTACGAGCGAGTTCCCCGACGGCGAACTCATCGTCAAGACCCAGGAGGATGTCCGCGGGCGCGACTGCTACATCGTTCTCTCGACCTGCCAGTCGGTCAACGAGAACCTTATGGAGTTGTTGATTTTCATCGACTGCCTGAAGCGCGCCAGCGCCGCCCGCGTCACTGCGGTGATCCCGTACTTCGGCTACGCCCGGCAGGACCGAAAGGACGAGGGCCGCACGCCCATCACGGCCAAACTCGTCGCCAACCTCATCACAACCGCGGGCGCCGACCGGGTTCTGACTCTCGATCTCCACGCCGCCCAGATCCAGGGTTTCTTCGACATCCTCGTCGATCACATGACGGCAAGCCCGGTGCTGCTGGAATATTTCCAGTCGATCCGCGAGGAACTCGGCGATCTCGTGGTTGTCAGCCCCGACGTGGGCAACGTCAAGATCGCCACGCGTTACGCGGGCCTGCTCGACGGCGACTTCGCGATCATCGACAAACGCCGCGTCTCGGGGACCGAGGTCCGCTCGGCGAACCTGATAGGCGATGTCACCGGGCGCACCGTTCTGATGGTCGACGACATGATCTCGACCGCGGGGACTATCTGCTCGGCCGCGCAGATAGTCATGGACAAAGGCGCGAAACGGGTGATAGCCGCCGCGACGCATCCCGTGCTTGTGGGTCTCGCGATGGAGCGTCTGGCCGAGAGCACCATCAGCCGAGTCGTCGTGACGAACACGATCCCGTCGGACGGCCGGTGCGCGCCGATCGCCGACAAACTAGTCGAACTGTGCGTCGGCCCGCTGCTCGGCGACGCCATCCACCGGATCCATCACAACCTGTCCGTCAGCGCCCTGTTCCGTGCGGGCGCCGGTTCCAAACGCTGAACATCGCCCGCTGTCCGGGCGCATTCCCGAGGATTCACACGCCATGTCCAAAGCACACCCGATCGAGGCCCAGCCGCGCGACGCCGTCGGCACGCGCCATTGCAAGAAACTCCGCGAAGCGGGCCGGCTCCCGGCCGTTCTCTACGGACACAAGCAGGCGCCCGCGCACCTCTCGCTGGACGCGAAGGAAGCGCTCTCGCACATCCACGCGGGGGAGAAGGTCTTCGAACTCCGCCTGCCCACCGGCGCCGAGACCGTCCTGCTGAAGGATCTCTCGTTCGATCATCTCGGCGTGCGCATCCTGCACGCCGACTTCGAGCGCGTCGATCTCAACGAGGAAGTCTCGGTCAACGTCCACCTGCACTTCGTCGGTGATGCAAAGGGCCTCAAGCAGGCCGGCGCGATGCTCGTGCAGAGCCAGACCGAACTCGCCGTGCGCTGCACCGTGCGCGACCTCCAGGACTCGCTCGACGTGGACATCTCCAGCCTCGACGTGGGTCACCCGCTCCACGCCGGCGATATCGCGCTCCCGGCGGGCTGGAATCTCGAGACCGAGCCGGACATCGTGCTCGCGTCGATCCAGATCGCCAAGCAGGAAGCCGAGGGCGAAGAAGTCGCAGCGGAGGCCGGCGCCCCCGAGCCGGAAGTCATCACCGCCAAGAAAGAAGACGGCGAGTCGAAGGAGTGAAGTTGATCGTGGGCCTCGGCAACCCGGGCGTCGAATACGACCGCACCCGCCACAACGCCGGGTTCATGGTCGTGGATCTGCTGCGCGCCCGCCGGGCGCCCGCCGACGTCCCGCGCGGCCGGTTCCACGCCCTCACCATCGACACCACCGTCTCCACGCCCGCCGGCCAGGCTCGCGCACTTCTTATGAAGCCCACCACCTACATGAACCGGTCGGGCCTCGCCGTCGCCGAAGCCGTCCGGTTCTACAAACTCCAGCCCGCGGATGATCTGCTCGTCATCGTCGACGACGTTGACATCCCGCTCGGCTCGATCCGCCTTCGCGCCTCGGGAGGGACCGGCGGGCACAACGGGCTTGCCGACATCACCGACAAACTCGGGACGAGCGAATTCACCCGGCTGCGTATCGGCGTGGGGGCCCGGGGCGTAGGCCGTCGCGCCGGCGACGTGCTCGCCCGTCTCAACGCCGAGGACTGGGAAACGATCCAGCCCGCGCTCCACACCGCCGCCGACGCCGCCGAGGACTGGGCAATCCTGGGCGTCACCCACGCGATGAACACCTTCAACACCACGCCGGGCATTCCCGCCGAACCCGACGCGCCCGCCAGCAAACCCGTCGATCCAGCACACGACACCGTCGGCGAGACCGCCGATCCGGATCAGCCCCGCTCAAAGGAAACCTCATGAAAGAGAACCGAACCCATCATTACGAAGCGATGTTCCTGCTCCGGCAGGCCGCCGCCGCCGATCTCGGCGCCGCCGTCGATCACATCCGCGACATCCTCGCCCGCGCCGAGGCCCAGGTGCTCGCGCTGAGCAAGTGGGACGACCGCCGGCTCGCCTACGAGATCGAAAAACAAAAACGAGGCATATACATCCTCGTGTACGCCGCCATTCCCACAGCAAAAATGGCCTCGCTCGAACGCGACCTGAACCTCTCGCAGTCGGTCCTCCGCTGGATGGTCACCCGCGCCGACCACCTAACCGTCGATGAGATGCGCGCAACCGACGGCCAGCAGCAGGTCGCCGACGAGATCGCCCTCCGCGGCGAGCGCCAGCCCGACCCCGCCGACCAGCCCGCCGAAACCGCCTCCGCCGAGGCCTGATCCACCCTACCATACCCCGAACATACTCGCGCTCGAACCATACCGGAGGCTCGACATGGCAGGCAGTTTCAACAAAGTGTTCCTCATGGGAAACCTCACGCGCGACGTCGAACTGCGGAGCATCAGCGCCGATCAGGTCGTGGCGAAAGTGGGCCTCGCCGTCAACCGCCGCTTCCGGACGAAGGACGGCGAGAGCCGCGAGGAAGTCACCTTCCTCGACTGTGAAGCCTGGGGCCGAACCGCCGAGACCATGAGCCGCTACCTCGCGAAAGGCCGCCCCGTCTTCATCGAAGGACGCCTGAAACTCGACCAGTGGCAGGACAAAGACGGCTCCAACCGCTCGAAAATCAAGGTCGTCATCGAAACATTCCAGTTCGTCGACTCGCCCGGCGGCCGCGCCGGCGGCGAAGCCGGCCCCTCACGCAGCGGTCAGGCGGCGCCCGCCGCGTCCTACGGCTCGCACGAGCCGCTGGACGAAAGCGACATTCCGTTCTAATCTGCCCGGCTCGCCAATACATATCCATCCCCCAGTGGCACAGGCTCCCAGTGGCACAGGCGTCCCGCCTGTGGGAAAAAAAGCACCAGTGGCACGGGCGTCCCGCCCGTGTGAAAAAGCAACAGTGGCACGGGCGTCCCGCCCGTGCAAAAGCACCGAGCCGGAGATCCCAGCGGTGGCCAAGTTCGTCGAAATCCTGCTCTCCGAGAACGTCGATAACCTCGGCATCGTCGGCGACGTCGTCCGCGTCCGTCCCGGCTACGCTCGGAACTATCTCCTGCCCACCGGACGGGCCATCCCGCCGAGCGATGAAGCCGTCAAAGCCCTCGCTCAGAAGCGCGTCGAAGCCGAGAAGGAGATGCTCCGCCTGACCGAGATGCGCGCCGAAATGGCCGAGAAACTCGACGGCTTCGAGGTCCATCTAGCCCGCGCCTGCAACGATCAAGGCATGCTCTACGGCTCGGTCTCGCAGAAGGACATCGCCGACGCTCTCGACGCCGAGGGCTTCCCCGTCCGCGCGCGCGACGTGCGCCTCCCGCACGCGATCAAGCGTCTCGACACCTACGACGTGCTCGTTAAGTTTGATTCGACGCTCAGCGCGAATATCAAAGTCTGGGTCATTCCCGATCGCCAGATCGAGTCGGACGAAGAGCGCGAGGAGATGGAGTTCGACGACGAGGGCAACCTCGTCGAGCGCCGCCGAACGCCGGCCCCCGCCGCTGCGCCTGTCGAAAAACCAGCCGAAGCCTGAGCCTCGCCGTCTCCCGAACTACGCCCGGCGTCACGCCGCCTCGATCGCCCAGTGTTCGAGTTCCGGCGGCGTCCGCTCCAGAAACCCGCACAGGCGATCCACGGACGCCCCCGCTTGCTTCGTCTTGAGGGCGCCGCTGTAGACCAGGAACAGCCACCCGCCGCGTGTGCGCCAGGTCACGCCCGGCTTCGAGAGCGCGTGCCGCTGCACGTCCGGCGTCAGCATCAGCATCGCGAAGTTCTCGTCCTCAGCGCGCACCGCGAAGCGCCGATTGAACTCGGGCACATCGAGTTCCAGCCCGCGCCGGCCGAGCAACTTTGCCAGCGCGTAGCCGAACCCGCTCCGCGGCGTCACATCGACCCGCGGCCAAGGCGCCGTCGAAATCGCGTACACCGATCGCTGGATCGGCATCGTCACGCTGCCGGTGCTGATCTTGAATGTGTGCTCGAACGCGACGATCGCGCGACCGTGCCGCTCGCCGCCGAACACTTTCTTGATCGACCCGCCCGACCTGACCTCAGACAGCCCGCGAAAGGTTTTCTTAATATACGCGGCGCCTTCACGGATCGGCTCCAGACCGATCGCGAGCATCTCCGCGTCGCCCGTCTTCTTGCTCACGCCGATCGCTCGAACGTCGCGCCCGGCTCGATGTCGAACGAGACCATCTCGCCGGGTTGAAACTCCTCCGCCCGCTGCCGGCCGTTCGTTCGGCAGATGAAGACGCCCGCCGCCCGCACATGGATCTCGCCGTTGACCTCGTCCACCGCGACGATCCGTCCCTGAACACGCCGCGGCCGACCCTCGACCGGCTCGACATACATCCCGCCGGACTTGATCCTGTCGATCCGCCGGGCCGTCGCGCGGATGCGCCCCTGAACCTTCTCGCCGATCTCGGCGCCGTCACGGGTCGCCAGTTGCAGGCGGTAGTCCGTCCCCGGGATCGACAGCGCGATCACGCCGTCGCGGCTTTCACGCACGACGCCCCGGCTGAGCGAGTTGTCCGCTACTTCCGGGCTGTTCGCTGTGGCTTCCGTCATGCCTGCATGCTCCGTAATGCTTCGTCCCGTGCGACCGCGACCGCGCTCGCCCCGCGATCGACCCCGATGAAGTTCGCTATCAACGCGGTTCCTTCGCCGGTGAGAAAACTCTCCGGGTGAAACTGCACACCTTCGACCGCCGCTCTGCCCGGCTCGTCCCAGACCCGCCGAAGCCCCATCACGATCTCCGCGGTCTTGCCGTCGTCGAGCGTGTCTGTGGTCCACGCGGAAACTTTCCAATCCCAGGCGGGCACGCTCTCGCGCGTCACGACCAGGCTGTGGTACCGCGTCGCGAGGAACGGGCTGGGCAGCCCGGCGAAGATTCCTTCGCCGTCGTGATGGATCGGGCTGGTCTTGCCGTGCATTATTTTCGAGTGCCGAACCACGTTCATCCCGTGGCAGGCGCCGATGCACTGATGCCCGAGGCACACGCCGAGGATCGGCGTCAGACCCGCGAGCCGTTCTATCACGCCGCTCGACACGCCGGCCTCATCCGGCGCGCCGGGTCCGGGCGAGATGATGATCCGGTCCGGCTTCATAGCCGCGGCTTCGTCGGGCGTGATCTCGTCGTTGCGAACCACGCGCAGATCAGCCGCCGGATCGAGTTCGCCGATCCGCTGGACCAGGTTCCATGTGAACGAGTCGTAGTTGTCGATCAGCAGGATCATCGGGCCAAAGAATACTCACCGTCCGTCGCGTCCGCCCGAGACGGCTCCCCGCCAATGGCCGCCGACTTCACGCCGCCGTCCCCGCCACGCCGTCGCGTGTGACATAGAAGAACCGCGTCGTGATCGGGTACGGCAGTCGGCGGTACTCCCGCTCGACCCTGCTGTGGACCTTGTCCACGAACGGCTCGGGGTCCAGCGACACCGCGACGAACCGGTCCCGCGCGGGAGTCGCGACCAGGAAATCCCCGCCGAGTTCCGGCGCCAGGCTCGAATAGAGGTCCGACAGCAGCAGCCTCGCCGCGTCGTACCCGTCGCGCTCCGACAGCACCACCGCACGCCCGCCGGTCTCGGCCTCGAGCATCTTCATCTCAAGATCCCGGCTGCAAGCCCGCAGGTTCTCCCGCGCCAGCCGATCCAGTTCCTCAACATCCGTCCGCCAGCGGATCAACTGCTCGACCGTCACGCTCACCGTGCAGTGGGGGAGGTCGATGACGAAAACCACCACGGTGTCGTTGACGAACGGTGTGTGCGCGACCTGCTCGGCGCTGAGCCGTTCGAATATCGCCTCGTGATGGATCCGAGGCATAATCAGCCGACGGGCGAGATCGAAGGGGAGCATTTCCGCCTCGCGCGCCTCGCCGCCGAGCAACTGTTCGAGATACTCCTCGATGACCTCGTCCCCGCGATCGCCTGCTTCCGCCGCCAGCCTGCGCAGGTTTTCCAGATCAACCCGACGCCCGTCGATGACGACCTCGGTCACACCGACGACATCAACCCGGAGTTCGGGATGCCGGCGTGTAAGCAATCGCACCACAAAGTCCGCGAATGCCTCGGGTTGTCCCGGCGTTTTTGCCACTTCGATGACTCCTGCAAGCCCGGGCTGTGCACGCCGGGCAGGCGCGTATCGGCACAATCCTACGCCCGGCGCCGCGATGGGTTCCCCTCGGCGCCGGCTGCGCAGCGGCGTCCGGGAAGTCGCCCCGAACCCGCCGCCGACGCCGCATGGTTCCGAGAACCGATCTCCCCGCATACGCGACGATCCCCGCGTACACTCTCGCCCGATGAGCCGCGATTGCCGGGTGGGGGATATCTCGATCGGTCCGGGCCGACCGCTGGCGGTGATCGCCGGCCCGTGCGCGCTCGAGTCGCGCGAACTCGCGCTCGAAATCGGCGCCGCCGTGCGCGACGCCTGCCGGGACGCCGGGCTTCCGTACATCTTCAAAGCAAGTTTCGATAAGGCCAACCGCACCAGCGCGACCTCGGCCCGCGGGCCGGGACTCGAACTCGGCCTCGATCTTCTCGCCGAGATCGGCGACACCCTCTCCGTCCCCGTCACTACCGATGTCCACGAGCCGGCACAGGCGCAGCCCGTCGCGCGCGTCGTAGATCTCCTCCAGATCCCCGCCTTCCTCTGCCGGCAGACCGATCTTCTCACGGCCTGCGGCGTCGCCGCCGCTGATTCCGGCCGCGCCGTCAATATCAAAAAAGGCCAGTTCGTCTCGCCTTCTGAGATGGTCGGCCCGGTCCAGAAACTCGCCGTCGCCGGCTGCATGAACGTCATGCTCACCGAGCGCGGCACGTTCTTCGGCTATCACCGGCTCGTCAACGATTTTGTCGGCCTGGGCGACCTGATCGAGCAGGATCCCGGCGGCGGCGCCCGCCCCGTCTGCTTCGACTGCACACACTCGACACAGAAACCCGGCGAGGGCGCGACCAGCGGCGGACGCCCGGAACGCGCCGCACTTCTCGCCCGCGCTGCGGTCGCCGCCGGCGTCCACGCCGTTTTCATCGAATGCCACCCCGACCCCGCCCGCGCGCTCAGCGACGCCGCGACCATGCTCCCTCTGACGGAGGCGATCGCGCTGGTCCACGATCTCGCCGCGATTCGCGCCGCGCTGGCCCACGCCGAACCGCGAACCTAGAGTCAGACGCCTATGAAGTGCGATCGCTGCGACAACGAGGCGACCGTCCACGAGGTCACGATCAGCAAGGGCAAGAAGCTCGAGAAGCATCTCTGCGAGTCCTGCGCGCTCGAGGACGGGATCGCGGTGCAAGGTTCGAGCGTCCCGCTAGGGCTGCTCGGCTCGCTCGCGGGCGCTTCCACAGCCTCTGAAAACGCCGCGTCAAAGACCACAAGATGCGGCCAATGCGGACTCACATACGCCGAGTTCCGCCAGCACGGCCTGCTCGGATGCCCCGACTGCTACCA
Organism: Phycisphaeraceae bacterium; assembly: GCA_039794205.1. Classification (GTDB taxonomy): domain Bacteria; phylum Planctomycetota; class Phycisphaerae; order Phycisphaerales; family UBA1924; genus J020. Next base: position 36,581 of record JBDIVU010000005.1, on the reverse strand, counting down.
CGCCTTCGAGGCGCAACTAGTCCCGCTGCTCGAACGCGCTCAGGAAGGCGCCGCCGAACACGTCGGCAAGACCCCGAAACGATCCGTCGGCGCACTCCGCCGGCAGCGCGAGATCACCGTCCTCCGCAAGCGCCTCGCGGACGCCCTCGCCGCGGAGCAGTATGAGCAGGCGGCCCGGCTCCGCGATGAACTTCACCAGGCGGGCGTCGATATCGCCGGTCCACGCCGCGCCGCCGTCAAGCCCGATACCGGCGGGGGCATGTCGGCATGACCATCGGCGGAAGACCCTCTGACACGAACACCGGAACCGTCGGCCGCGACGGGGACGTGGTTCTCTCCTCGCGCGTCCGGCTCGCGCGCAATCTCGCCGGATTCAACTTCCTCGCTCGCGCGACGCGCGACGAAAGGCGCCAGATACTCACTCACGTGCGCGACCGCCTCGCAGCCGATGGCGCACCCGTCACGCTCCGATGGGTAGCCCTCGGCGACGCAGCCCCGCTCGAACGCCTCATCCTCGTCGAACGCCGACTCATCTCAAAGCAGCACGCGCGCGGCGACGAACCACGCGCCGTCCTCATCTCCCAGCCCGACGAGCAACTCTCCATCATGGTCAACGAGGAGGACCACCTGCGCATCCAGGTCATGCGCCCGGGGATGGACCTCCGCGACGCGTTCGACCGAATCAACGACGCCGACGACAGAGTCGAATCCGTGCTCGAATACGCATGGTGCCCGCGCTTCGGCTATCTGACCGCATGCCCGACAAACGTCGGCACGGGGGCGCGCGTCTCGGTCATGCTGCACCTGCCCGCACTTAAACTTATCAATGAGATCGAGAAGGTCCGCCGCGCCGCCAAAGCCATGAACCTCGCCGTCCGCGGTTTCTACGGCGAGGGAACCGAAGCCATCGGCGATATCTACCAGGTCAGCAACCAGACAACGCTCGGCCGCAGCGAGGAGGACATCCTCACCGCCTTCGCCGACGACATCATGCCCAAGGTCGTCGAGTACGAACGCCACGCCCGCCGACGCCTGATCGAGAACCGCAGGCCGATCGTCGAGGACCGCGTCAACCGCGCGCTCGGCACGCTGCTGCACGCCCGGCTTCTTAACTCGGACGAGGCCGTCAAACTGCTCAGTCTGGTCCGTCTCGGCGTCACGCTCGGGATGGTCGATCGCATCAGCCTCGGCGCCGTGGATTCACTCACGCTCCTGACTCAGCCCGCCCACCTCCAGCGAACGATCGGCGCCGACCTCACTCAGTCACAGCGACGACTCGCGCGCGCTTCGCTGGTTCGCGAGCGGCTCGCCGCCGCGATGGCAGGCTGATGGTCGGCGACTCGCGCGATGCCACCGAAACCCTCCCGTTCCGCTGGCCGCCCCGCGAACGGACAGACCCCCAGCCCCCGGCGCCGATCGAGCCGCCGCGACCTCAGACGCAGCAGCGCGTCACATTCACAGCCCGCGCAGTCGGCGCGATTATCGACGCGGCGCGTGCCCTCGAGGATTTCTGGATAAGCCCGACCGACCTCCCGCTCGACGAGACCATCGCGATCACCGGCTGGAAGCCCGATGCGCCCGGCGATTACTGCGACCGCTGCGCATCAAGCATCGGACCTTACGAAACCGACGAGTTCGGCTGCGCATCCTGCCGAACCCGCAAACTCCCCTGGGTCCGCGCGGTCCGGCTCGGCGAATACCACGGCGAACTCGCGCAGTTCGTCAAGGCGATCAAGTTCACCGGCAGGAGTAAACTTGCATTCGACCTCGGAGTGATGCTCGGCGACGCTCTTCGCAACGCTGGGCTTGACGCCGGTCGCGCCTGCGTCGTTCCCATGCCGATGCCCGCAATACGCAAGTTCACCCGCCCGTGCGAGCACGCAGCGGAAATCGCCGCGGGAGTTTCGCACGCGCTCGAAGCGCCGCTGATCCGCGCCCTCAGCGCCCGGTACCGCCAGAGCCAGCGTTCCTACCCCGCGAGCATGCGTCGGCAGAACGTGCGGGGCGCCTTTCGGCTGCGCCGGCGAGTCAGCCTCGCCGGGCGCGCCGTGGTCCTGGTCGATGACGTCCTGACCACCGGCTCGACGATGCAGGCGGCCTGCCGGGCGCTCCGGGAAGCCGGCCGACCCGAAATCTGGGCGGCGCCGGTGTCGGTCGCCTCGTCGAGCGATCGCCGCCCCCGCGACGCGTCCGAAAAATTCATTGTGGAAAGATCGGCCCCTCGGCTTGACACGCTCTGAACGCACGGTACTATGTCCCTCCCGCTGGTGAGCAACAGCCGCACGCGGGGCGGGGTGTCTGACGCCCCGCACCGAACTCTTTGACAAGTGAACAGTTGGGAATCGTCACGAGAATGTGCGATCCCGGCAGGCGCGCACGCGTCGTCCTTCCACGGGACAAGCCGGGATCGAAAAACCAGTGGCGTCGGCCGTCACAGCGGTCCGGCGTGCTGGGTCATTCTCGTGCCTTTGAGAATACCCAGCAATCCCGCGGATCTTAGCCGACCGCGGGGCCGCGCCGAGCAGGCATAGCCTGTATCGTCGCGGGTGACCACCGCGGATCCCGGCCTTCGGGCATGGGTGAAGCGGGTAACAGGTCAATTCTTCATCTCCGACACATGCCGTCGTTCGGGCCTTGGTCCGTTCGTCGGATAACGGAAAACAATTGAAGAGTTTGATCCTGGCTCAGATTAAACGCTGGCGGCATGGCTAAAGCATGCAAGTCGAACGAGACCCCGCCTTCGGGCGGGTGACAGTGGCGAAAGGGCGAGGAATACGCTCCTAATGTACCCCGAGGTGGGGGATAGGTCAGGGAAACTTGGCGTAATACCCCATGTGCTCTACGGAGGAAAGGTTTCGGCCGCCTCGGGAGCAGGGAGCGTCCTATCAGGTAGTTGGTGAGGTAACGGCTCACCAAGCCGAAGACGGGTAGCGGGTGTGAGAGCATGACCCGCCGCATCGGGACTGAGACACTGCCCGGACTCCTACGGGAGGCTGCAGCGACGAATCTTCCGCAATGCGCGAAAGCGTGACGGAGCAATGCCGCGTGCGGGATGAAGCGGCTCCGCCGTGTAAACCGCTGTCAGGGGATAGAAATACTGATCATCCCCAAAGGAAGGGCCGGCTAACCTCGTGCCAGCAGCCGCGGTAATACGAGGGGCCCGAGCGTTATTCGGAATCACTGGGCTTAAAGGGTGCGTAGGCGGACACGAAAGCGTCCCGTGAAATCCCCCGGCTCAACCGGGGAACTGCGGGGCGAACTGCGTGTCTTGAGGCAGGTAGGGGCCGTCGGAACGATCGGTGGAGCGGTGAAATGCATAGATATCGATCGGAACGCCGAAGGAGAAGTCGGGCGGCTGGGCCTGTTCTGACGCTGAGGCACGAAAGCGTGGGGAGCGAACAGGATTAGATACCCTGGTAGTCCACGCCCTAAACGATGCGCACTAGACCGGGGCGGTTTCGAAGCCGTCTCGGTCGCAGAGAAATCATGAAGTGCGCCGCCTGGGGAGTACGGTCGCAAGGCTAAAACTCAAAGGAATTGACGGGGGCTCACACAAGCGGTGGAGCATGTTGCTTAATTCGAAGCAACGCGAAGAACCTTATCCTGGGCTTGACATGCACGGATTAGTTCCTGGAAACAGGGATGACGCCCTTCGGGTGGAACGTGCACAGGTGCTGCATGGCTGTCGTCAGCTCGTGCTGTGAAGTGTCGGGTTAAGTCCCTTAACGAGCGCAACCCCTGTCGCTAGTTGCCAGCACTTCGGGTGGGGACTCTAGCGAGACTGCCGGTGTCAAACCGGAGGAAGGTGGGGATGACGTCAAGTCCGCATGGCCTTTATGTCCAGGGCTGCAAACGTGCTACAATGGCGCGTACAGAGCGATGCGATGCCGCGAGGCGGAGCAAATCGCAAAAAGCGCGCCCCAGTTCGGATTGGAGTCTGCAACTCGACTCCATGAAGTCGGAATCGCTAGTAATCGGAGATCAGCTACGCTCCGGTGAATACGTTCCTGAGCCTTGTACACACCGCCCGTCAAGTCATGGAAGCCGGGAGCGCCCGAAGTCGCCGCGATTCAGCGGCGCCTACGGCGAGCTCGGTGACTGGGACTAAGTCGTAACAAGGTAGCCGTAGGAGAACCTGCGGCTGGATCACCTCCTTTCTAAGGGATTTCCTTGGACCACGGACGCAGAGCGATCTGCTCCGCGGAACATTCGACGCATTCTCGTCCGCTTCTCGCGGACAGCCGGTCGGCGACGATCGGCAAACGACGATCCCAACTGTTCGCCATACACGCGACGCCCGCGCTCTACGCGCGGGCGTCGTTTTTTTACTATCCCTTTCCTGAAAGCACAGGGATAAATCCCCCGGCTTCAGTGTATTGCTCACAAGCGGCAAAACGCCTGACCATCATCCCGTACATGTCAGGTGTTCATAATCGCACCTATCCTTACCACTGAATCAACCCGGATAGTGTCAAACGAAATCGCCCGGGCGCGTCGGCCCGGGCGAACCCTGTCTCGATCTCCGCCGGCTCGCAGCGCGTGCCGCGGCGCCAAGCGCCAACTAACCCAATACATCAGAAGCAGTTCTGCTTGATTTCTCCCGTTATCAGCGACCTCAGCCGATCTATGTTCTTCTGCTCCTGCTTCTTGATATCGCGCCAGAAGTCGATCGCCTCATCGTGCCCCTCCGAGTTGGCGATGTACTGATCGCACCGCCACAGGCAGTCGAGCCGTTTCGAGAGTTCGTGCACGAGGTCGCGGTCGTGGTCCTTCATCGCCGCGGTCTCGCCGATATGGGCGCAGCACTTCTCCAGGTTTGTCGTCGTCATCTTGCATACTCCTTTTCATGTGTCCGCGCCGGTCGTGCGCGGCCCGGCCGCACCACGCGTGCGCCCCGAGCAGCCCCTCGGACGCCGACAGTCATCTTCACGCTAGGCGCCGAGCGCGCCCGCGTCTCCCACCGCCACGCCGGTATCATGTCCCGATGCTCGACAAGACCCGCCCAACCCCCGCCGGCGTGCTCGCCGAACTCCGCGACCGCGGCGTCCTCCGCGACGGAATCACCATCATGGCCGGCGGTTTCGGCCTCTGCGGCATACCCGAACAACTCCTCATCGCCCTCCGCGACACCGGTGTCCGAGACCTCACCGTCATAAGCAACAACGCCGGCGTCGACGACTGGGGCCTCGGCCTGCTCCTCAAAACCCGACAGATCAAAAAGATGGTCTCGTCGTACGTCGGCGAGAACGCCGAGTTCGAGCGCCAGTACCTCGCCGGCGAACTCGAGATCGAGTTCAACCCGCAAGGCACGCTCGCCGAACGCATTCGCGCCGGCGGCGCCGGGATCCCCGCGTTCTTCACCGCCACCGGCGTCGGCACACCCATCGCCGACAGCAAGGAAACCCGCGATTTCCTCGGCCGAACCTACCTCATGGAAACCTGGCTCCGCGCCGACATAGCCCTCGTCAAGGCGTGGAAAGCCGACCGTGCCGGCAACCTCGTCTACCGCAAGACGGCCCGCAACTTCAACCCCATGATGGCCCAGGCCGGCGCCGTCACCATCGCCGAGGTCGAGGAACTCGTCGAAACCGGCGACCTCGACCCCGACAACGTCCACACCCCGGGCGCCTACGTAGATTACATAGTCGTCACGAAGAGCGAAAAACGCATCGAGCAGAGAACGACGCGCGCAACATAACTTTATTCAATCAGACAGGTATCATCCTCTCTGTCATCTCTGTTTTCCTCTGCGTTCAACCATTTCCCGCACGGGCGGGACGCCCGTGCCACTGGCTGTGCGCCCGCGCCACTTGCTGCGCCCGCGCCACTGGCGCGATGCAGATCGTCTGCGCCGCCGGCGCCGCACCGATCACGCGCCCGTCCTGCCGCGCGGCGTCCAGCGATCCGCAAAGATCACCGCGATGGCCCCCGCCGCGATCGACCAGGGGACGATGTAATACACCACTCGGAACAGCATGATCTGAGCGGCAGCGGTCTCCGAATCTTCCTCCGCTAAGGTGAGCGCTTTGAGCCACACCGCGTCGGCGGCGCCCAGCCCGCCGGGAATCATGCTCAGCATTCCGGCGAGATGGCCGAGGTAGACCGCCCGGGCCTGCTCGATGAGATCCGCGCCTTGCCCAACTGCGGCGCCGCAGAGCGCGAACGCCGCCAGCACCCCGCCCCAATCCAGCGCGCCGATCAATCCGAGCGCCGTCAGCCGCCTAGTGCTCGCGTCCGTACGAATCCCCTTGAAGATCCGCATCGCGTGCCCGGCGGTCACTGCCAGCAACGATGAAAGCACAACCGCCAGGCCTGCTCGGATGATGAAAGTGTCGAGCGCATCCGGCAGCGGCGCGAAGCAAGCGATCAGCCAACCGATCAGCCCGCCGAGCATCCCGAGATAAAGCCTGATCATGCCCGCGATGATGATCGCGGTCGAAGCGCCGGCACGGCCGTAGATGATGAGTCTCGCCGCTGGCCCGCCGAACGGTCCGATGGTCAGGAAGTTTGTCCACGCGAATAGGATCGCTCCCAGCCCCCAGAGCCTCGGCCCGCGCAGCCGACCCACGCCTCGAAACGAAAGCCAGTCGTACGCGCCGATCATCCCGACCGCGAGCACGGAGACGACGACCCCCGCAAGCACCGCCCGCCGATCGCTCGCGACGGCCTCACGCCACGCCGCCGCCCAGTCCGTGCGGATCAGTTCTCGCCAGACGAAGACGGCGATGATCGACGGGATCAGCACCCGCATCACCATGCTCACGCGCTTGATCAACCGGCGTCGGCGCGCGGCTTCGGCGTCCGGGACTCTCAGTTTCGACGCATCCACCGCCGCCGGCGCATCAGAAATTTTGTCGGTGTCCTCCGCCATTTCGCTCCCGCAGAATCCCTACGGCTGAGAATATCACAGCGTTCGCGCCCCGGCTTCAGCCGCGCGTCACATTACAGCAGCGGCCCGGCGAGCGCAGCGGTCGATCGGACCGTGTGCATCCATCCCGGCTGCCGACGCCACTCTTCCGCGGTCAGCAAGGATGACTCGCCGATGTACGTCTCCTGCTCGACCCGCAGCCGGCCGGTCACTTCCGACCCGTACAGAATCACGCTGAGTTCGAAGTTCAGAAAGAATGAACGTGAATCGAGGTTGCCCGAGCCGACGAGCGCGAACGAATCATCCACGCTGAGTGTCTTCGCGTGAAGCAGCCCGCCCTCGAAGCGGAACAGCCGCACTCCGTCTTCGATCAGCCCGCTGAAGAAGGATTCCGCCGCGAGTCCGACGAACCACTGATCGCTCTTGCGAGGGACGACGACCTCGACGCGCACGCCGCGCAACGCCGCGAGCCGCAGCGCGAGCAGCAGCGAATCATCCGGGATGAAGTAGGGGGTTGTGAGCGTGACCCGGCGCTGCGCTTCATGGATCGCCGCGACGATGACGGAATGAAAGACGCCGGTGCGATCGCTCGGTCCGCTGGGAACGATCTGGATCGGCGCTCCGCTTGCACGCGCGGGAGGCGGGAAGATGTCCGGCGAGTCGAGCACAACGCCGGTCTCTGCGCACCAGTCTTCTAGGAACACAGTCTGCACGCCCAGCGTCCCGGCGCCTTCGATGCGCATCATGATGTCGCGCCAGGCGCCGACTTTATTATGTCCGTAGTCCGCGTCGACGATGTTCTGCGAGCCGGTGTATGACACGCGCCCGTCGATTACGACGACCTTGCGATGGTTCCGCAGATCAAGCCGCCGCAACTGCCTGCGGAGGATCCCGGCGGGCAGCGCCTCGATCACTTCGACACCGCCGCGACGCAACTCGCGGGCGAGCCGGAAAAACAGGGACTTTGAGCCGACGGAATCCGCGACGACCCGGCAAGCAACGCCGCGCGCCGCGGCCCGCATCAGCGCGTCCGCGACACGCCGACCGGTAGAGTCGTCTTTATAGATGAATGCAAGCAGGTGGACATGGTTCTCGGCGCGCTCGATATCCGCGATTAGCGCGTCGATGAACGCGTCGGTGTCGGCGATGAGATCGACGGCATTGCCGCCCAGGATCGGGAACGTCGTCAGCCGTTCGCACAACTGAACGAGGTCGTCCTGATCGGGAGAGATCGCCGGATGCGTGGCGTGTTCGTCGCGCAGCGCGAGCACGGCGGGGGTCTCGACGCGGCGTTTCGCGTCGATGTGCCGATTCATCCTTGCGCGACCGAGATAGCGCTGCCCGACCAGCCCATAAAAAATTAATCCGATCCAGGGCAGGAAATAAATGATCGCCAGCCAGCCGAGCGCGTTCGAGGAACTGCGTCTGCGCACAACGATCGGCGTCATCAGGACGCGGATGGCCCACTCGCTCGCGAGGTATGCCGCGGGGAGCCAGGTGAAAGTGTCGCTCGGCAAGTCCCCTCCTTCAGAAGCCCGAGAGGTCGCCGCGGGTCGGGCGAGAAATCCGTGCAGTGTACGTCGAACACGCGGGGGACCGCCGCCCCAGCGCGGGTGAAGACGCCTGATCTGAGCGTAGCGAAGGTCAGGGATTTTGCAGGGATGACGGGCGGGACGCCCGTCCCACCGGGACACCCGTCCCACTGTGTATCTAATCTTCGATATACCGCGAAGCCCAGGCGCCTAGGACATGGCCGACCAGAGCCGCGTCGCGCGCGTCGCTGAGAAGATGATCCGCATTGCCCAGCGACACGAAACTCCGCGGATGTTTCGCGGCTTTGAATATCCGCTCGGCGTTCTCGATCCCCACGATCGTGTCCACCGGCGAGTGAAATACCAGCAACGGCTTGCCGAGCTCCGCCACTCGCTCGGTCAGGTCATGTCGATCGAGGTCTTCGACGAAATCTTTGCCGATGGCGAACTTGCGACCGCCGATCGAGACTTCGGCCTTACCCGATTCGTCGAAGTCGGCGTTCCTGAGCAGGTGCAACACGTGCGCCGGGTCTGCGGGGGCGGCGATGGTCGCGACACAGCGGACGCTCGGGATGTCGCCCGCGACGGCGAGCACGGCGGCGCCGCCGAGGCTGTGCCCGATCAACGCCGCGGGCGCCGAGTGCTCTTCTTCAAGGAACGCTGCGGCCGCGTTGAGATCGAGCAGGTTCGTATAAAAAGTTGTGTCGGCGAACTCGCCGTCGCTCTCGCCCAGGCCGGTGAAGTCGAAACGCAGAAGCGCGATCCCCTCAGCGGTCAGTTGCTCGGAGACTCGGCGGATGGCGGTGAGGCTCTTGCCGCAGGTGAAGCAGTGGGCGAACAGGGCGAACGCGCGCGGCTCGCCGTCGGGCATGTCGAGCGCGCCGGACAGGGCGTGCCCGGTTTCATTCTCGAAGGTGACTTTCTGAGTCTTCATAGCGGTAGGGTAGCCGACGCGGGGGGGTTGAACGCAGAGGAAAACAGAGGGGAACAGAGGGGGATTGTGTGGGTCAGGTTTGAGCATTGAACTCACCGAACGGTTCGCGCAGCGCCGAGTGAATAAATCCGCTCATCAGAAACACACCAGCGCGCTCCCTCACCCCTACAACTCCCTCAGTCTCCCTCTGTTTTCCTCTGTTTTCCTCTGCGTTCGACCCGATCCCCGGTATGATGCCCGCATGGCGCTCACGAGAGATCAGATCACGCAGCGGGCGGCGCGGGAACTTCGCGACGGGATGGTTGTGAACCTCGGCATCGGGATGCCGACGCTCGTCGCAAACCACATCCCGCCCGGGATGCAGGTCTGGCTTCAGTCGGAGAACGGCTTGCTCGGCATCGGCCCGTTTCCGACCGATGACGCGGTCGATCCGGACCTAATCAACGCGGGCAAGCAGACGATCACCGCGGTCCCGGGCGCGGCGTTCTTCTCGTCGAGCGAATCGTTCGAAATGATCCGGGGCGGGCACGTCGCGCTCGCGATACTCGGCGCCATGCAGATAAGCCAGACCGGCGATCTTGCAAACTGGATGATCCCCGGAAAGATGGTCAAGGGCATGGGCGGCGCGATGGACCTCGTCGCGGGCGTCCGCAAGGTCGTCGTCACGATGGAGCACACCGCGAAGAACGGCGACGCGAAGATCCTCAAGGAATGCACGCTCCCGCTGACCGGGCTTCGCTGCATCGACATGATTATCACGGATCTATGTGTTCTTAAGATGGATGAAGACAAACGGCGTTTCCGCCTGACGGAACTGGCGCCGGGCGTCACGGTTGAAGAGGTTGTGTCGAAGACCGAGGCGGAGATCCTGACGGATCGGGCGCCGGCGAGGATCGAAGTCTGACGAGAGGCGGGCGCCCATGACCGATCGCATCCTGGAGCGAATCGCCGGGGGGCGGACCGATCTGGTCTTCGATCTCTTGCGCGACCCGGATTGGCGCACCGCGATCGCGGCGGGCCGTGTCAACGCCCTGCAATGGTTCGTCTACTACGGGGACGTGACCGCGATGAAGGCGGTGCTCGCCGCGGGCGGCGACCTCACCTCGATCGATTCGAACCGAGAACTGGGCAATGCCGCGTTCTTTGGCCACTGGAAGATGTGCGATTTTCTGCTTACGCGGGGAGCGGACGCGCGCTTCGCTGATCCCGATACGGGTGAGACGGCGTTGCACAGCGCGCTCGCCAAAGCGGGCCGACCGTATTACCTGTTCGTCGTGCGTTTGCTGATCGAGCGCGGCGCGGGCGTCAACGCCCGAACCGTCCCCGGAGCCGAGACGGGCGCATTCATGCGCGACGTGCGCTGCTGCGGCGAGACGCCGTTGCACCGCGCCGCAGCGTACGGCGATGAAGCAATCATCCGTGTTCTTCTCGACCACGGCGCGGACAAAGAGACGCGCGACGCCAACGGCGATTCGCCTCTTTCATGGGCCAGCCGGCATCTTCGTCCGGGCGTGATCCTCGAACTGCTCGCGTTCGGCGAGCACCGCGTCGGCCCCAACGCACGCGAGCGTCTTACCAGTGACCACGGCGCCGGCTGGGGCAATGGGATGGAATGGAACCTCCTCGGCGAATACCTGCCGGAATCGACCGAGCAGGCGTAAGCCGATGGCGCTGTCAGTTCGCCGCCCGCACCCGCGACAGCGCATTGCGCTGGAACGAATCTGGATTCCGGACGAGCCCGGCCCGGCTCTGGGGCGGGTACTTACTTTCGAGCCGCTCGTCGATCCGCTCGATGCGCGTTTCCGGGAATGGGTGGGTGCTCCACCATTCCGGAGGGCTGGCGGCGCCCGCTTGATTTCCGTCTTTACCCCCGGACGCCTCGCCGAGGACGCGCATCACGTCGCGCTGTGCCGCGGGGTCGTAGCCCGCGCGGGCCATGTAGCGCATGCCGAGGGCGTCGGCTTCGAGTTCATCATTTCGGCCGAACTTCAGAACGAACCCCGTCCCGCCGACGCCGACGAGCAGGGGGACGCCCGCGCGGACAAGATCGGAATCCGACATCCCGGCTGCGACCGACGCTCCCGCGACGACGCCGGTCACGATCAGCGCCTGCGACATCTGTTTGTCGGCGTGTTCAGCGGTGACGTGGGCGACCTCGTGGCCGAGGACGCCGGCGAGCATGGCTTCGTCGTCGAGTTTCACGAGCAGCCCGCGGGTTATGAATACTTTCCCGCCGGGCAGGGCGAAGGCGTTTACCACGTCGGAATCCAGAACCGTGAACTCCCAGGGGAGGGACTCGTAGTCTCCCTCGGTCTGGGCGACGAGTTTCATGCCGACGTCGCGGACATAAGTTTGCATGTAGGCGTCGGCGATCGGGCCGCCGTACTGCGCTGTGAGTTCGCCCTTGGCCTGCTCGCCGATGGCGATCTCCTGCTGGCGCCCGATGAGATCGAACTGCCGACGACCGGTCGCGGGGTTGGTCGTGCAGCCGGCGAACAGCGACGCGAAGAGGATCGACAAGCAGATCATCGCTCCTGTGTGCGTCGGGCGCTGCGCTGGCGTTGTCCATACGAGCATCGGCGGACCTCCCTGATGAGCCAAGGATATCGTCGCGGGTTCGACAGACCATATGGGATGAGGCGCACGGGCGAGACGCCCGCGCCACTGGTTCTGGGGTGGCACGGCTCTCCGAGCCGAGTGTGCACTGTCTCCGCACGGGCGAGACGCCCGTGCCACTCGAGAGCGGCGCACGGGCGAGACGCCCGTGCCACTGTTCAAGGCGCCGGATCAGTACAGTGCACCGCCGGCGATGTGACTGCACCCTACGATGTTGCACCATGCCCGCCACGTCGAACGAAGCCGCCGCCGAGCCGCCCGCCTGGTCGCGAGAGGATCTTGCCTCGGACCCTCACGCGCGCGAGGACAAGCCCGTGAAGGTCAGGCGGATGTTCGCCTCGATCGCGCGTTCGTACGACCTGAACAACAGGCTGCACTCGTTCGGGCGTGATCAGGCCTGGCGCCGGGCCGTGGTCCGGCTCGCGGAGGTCCGCGACGGCGATGAGGTTCTCGACATCGCCTGCGGGACGGGCGATCTCGCGAGGCTGTTCGCCAGTTCCGGGGCCTATCGTGTCGTCGGCGGGGACTTCTGCCCGGAGATGCTCGACATCGCCCGCGCCAAGCCGACACGTCGCGGCCGGGCCGTTGAATACATGCACGCGGACGCATTGGCCCTGCCGTTTGCCGACGGCTCGTTCGACATAGTCTCCATCGCCTTCGGTCTGCGCAATGTCGCGGACCCGGCCCGGGCGGTCAGCGAGTTCCGCCGGGTTCTCAAGCCCGGGGGCAGGCTCCTCATTCTCGAGTTTGATCGGCCCCGCAACCCTGTCCTGCGCGCCCTCAACGACTTGTACTGCCGTCGGGTGATGCCCGTCACGGCCTCGATCATCAGCCGTGACCGTTCCGGCGCCTACCGCTACCTGCCGCGCTCGGTGGACACCTTCCTGAGTCGTGAGGGCATGGCTCAACTGCTTCGCGACGCGGGCTACGCTGGGATCACGCTGACACCCCTCACATTCGGCGTTTGCGTCTGCCACCGCGGCGTGCGGCCCTGAACTTTGCCCGGCTCATGAAAGCGGAATAGCGGATAAGTTTATTAGCGATCTGATAAACCACGGGCGGGACGCCCGTGCCACTGGGGCCGAGGTGGCACGGCTCTCTGAGCCGTGTGGCGCAATGCACGGGCGGGACGCCAGTGCCGCTTTCTGGTTACTTGCGCTCAGCGGTGAATCGCACGCGCACGGGTGTGCCCAGGGCGGGCGTTGTCGTCGGGTCCGCGACCCAGACAGGCTCGTCCACGCCGGAATCCGGGCTGAAGGTGGTCGGCCAGGCTACGACTTCCGAGCCGAACGTCGCCAGCCCGACGAGCACGCCCGAGCCGTCGGCGTCGTACATCTCGCGCCCGAAGCCGCGATCGAGCATGCGCGAACCCGCGAAAACAAACGTGGTCGCGGGCGGTCGCTCGCCGGTCCCGTGATGGCGGATCCACTCGGCGGGGTCGGCCGAATGCTCCATCCCCGCGACGTCGGTCCAGTGCAGAGTTATCTTCACGCGATCGCCGGTCGGATCGTGGCCTCGGAGCACAGCGTCGCGGCCGTCTCCTTCCCAGGTCCAGTGGCCGGGTCGGCCGGGTTCAAGCCCGAGCATCAGGAGAGCCGCGTGCACGTGCGATGGTCGGGCTGGCGTGACAACCAGCGATTCGTGTTCTTTCGAGTCCGGCGTGCAGACTATGACCTCGAGGTAAACATCCGGCGCCTCAGGGTCGTCCACGAAGATCGGCACGGTCCCGGCGATCTCGACCCAGCCGGCCTCGGCGTCGGCGCGAACGTGCGGGAAGACCTCGATGGGAGCCGCGAGCGCGGGCGATGAGAAAAATATCCACACAAATGCGAGAGAGATTTTCGTGTTCGAGAGTCGTGTTCGTCCGATCGGTTTCATCGTGAGAATTATATTCGAGCGTCTGTGGTTTGTGAAAAAAGCCCGGGGATGGATTCCCTGGGCTTTATGTGAGTATTAGATTGTTTGCGCACGGGCGAGACGCCCGTGCCACTGGGCTTTCGCACGGGGGGGGGACGCCCGTGCCACTGTCTGTTGTGATACTGAGCCGGATCAGACCGCTTCGACGACTTCCTTTGCGAGGTTCGGCGGGAGCGGGCGATACGCCAGCGGCTCCATGACGGAGTTGGCCCGGCCTTGCGTCAGCCCGCGCAGCGTCGTCGCGTAGCCGAACATCTCGGAGAGTGGAACCTCGGCGGTGATGACGCGCGTGTTCCCGCGCTCCTCGGTGTTGACGATCATCCCGCGACGCGAGGAGAGGTCGCCGGTCACGGCGCCGAAGTAATCCTCGGGCGTCGTCACGGAGACCTTCATGATCGGTTCGAGCAGTGTCACGCCCGCTTTCTGGCAGGCTTCGTTGAGGGCGAGACGCCCGGCCTGCTCGAAGGCGACCTGTGACGAGTCAACCGGGTGGTACGAGCCGTCGATCAGTGTCACCTTGATATTGATGAGCGGGTAGCCCGCGAGGACGCCCGAGACGGCCGTGTTGCGGACTCCGACGCCGACGGAGGGGATGAACTCCTTCGGGATGGAGCCGCCGATGATCTTGTTTTCGAAGACCACGCCGTTCTTATATTCGAGTCCTTGCTCCTCGGCCTGTTCCTTGGTGCAGGGTTCGATGTTGATGGTGCAGTCGCCGAACTGCCCGCGGCCGCCGGTCTGCTTGACGAAACGCCCGCGGATGTTGTTGGCGGGGCCGGTGATCGCTTCGCGGTAGGAGACGCGGGGCTTGCCGACCTCGACGCCGACCTTCATGTCGCGGACGAGTTTGTTCTTGATGATTTCGAGGTGGAGTTCGCCCATGCCGGCGATGATGGTCTGGCCGGTTTCCTCGTCGTAGTTGGCGCGGAAGGAGGGGTCTTCGCGTTTGATCGTGGTGAGGGCTTCGCCGAGTTTGCGTTTGTCGTCGCTGGTCTTCGGCTCGATGCTCATCGTGATGACCGGCTCGGGGAACGCCATGCGCTCGAGCACGATCGGGTGATCGGGGTCGCAGAGCGTGTCGCCTGTCGATGAGTTCTTCAGGCCGACCACCGCGACGATCGATCCGGCTTCCGCCTCATCGAGCGGGATGCGGTCCTTCGCGTGCATCTCGTAGATTCGGCTGACATTCTCGCGTTTGTCGGTGTTGGGGTTCAGGACACGCTGCCCGGCTCTGAGCGTGCCGGAGTAGACGCGGCAGTAGGTCAGGTCGCCGTGCGCGTCGGAGACGATCTTGAAGACGAGCGCGGAGACGGGCGCGTTGGCGTCGTGCGGGCGTTCGAGTTTGTCGGATTCATCGCGCGGGTGGACGCCTTGGACGTTCGGCACCTCGTGCGGCGCCGGGAGATAGTCGATGACGCCGTTGAGCAGGCGCTGCACTCCGATGTACTTCAGCGCCGACCCGCAGAACACAGCGTTGCACTGACGGCTGACTACGCCCTTGCGGATCCCGGCGCGGATCTCGTCGGCGGTCGGCTCCTCCTCGGCGAGAAACTTCTCCATCAGGTGGTCGTCGTAGTCCGACGCCTTCTCGATCATCTCGTGGCGCCAGAGCTCGGCGGTGTCGCGGAGTTCTGCGGGTATCTCTCGTTCCTCGACGGTGGCGCCGAGCTCGGACGAATCAAAGTAATAGGCTTTCATCGTGATGAGGTCGATGATGCCCTCGAAGGTGTCGGCCTGCCCGATAGGGTACTGGACGGCGATGGGGTTGGCGCCGAGCCGCTCCTTGATGGTCCCGAAGGAGAACTCGAAGTCGGCGCCGAGCTTGTCCATCTTGTTGATGAAGCAGAGCCGGGGCACTTCGTAACGATCCGCCTGGCGCCAGACGGTCTCGGACTGGGCCTCGACGCCTTCCTTGCCGTCGAACACGGCTACGGCGCCGTCGAGCACGCGGAGCGACCGCTCGACCTCGATGGTGAAGTCGACGTGGCCGGGCGTGTCGATGAGGTTGATCTTGTACTCGTTGCCGTTGTGAACCCACGGGCAGGTGGTGGCGGCGGACTGGATGGTGATGCCGCGCTGCTGCTCTTCTTCGAGGAAGTCCATGGTCGCGGTGCCCTCGTGGACCTCGCCCATTTTGTAGTTCTTCCCGGTGTAATAAAGAATGCGCTCGGTGACGGTTGTCTTGCCGGCGTCGATGTGGGCGCAGATGCCGATGTTGCGTACGCGTGCGAGGTCCATGGCTTGCTCTGATTCTGGAATGGTCTGGTGCGTGTGCGAGCCGCCGACGGTCGGCGGGGTTGAACGATGAACGGAGCGGACCCTTCGGGCCGGGAAGCCCGGGATCGGGCGGGCGGAGATCGGCGACGCGGGGGACGCCGGAACCCGTCCGGGGTTATCGGGTTGGAACTATGTCGGCCGAATCGGTATCGGCCGTTGCCGCCTCGGACCGGCTCGCCGGTGAAGGGGCCGATGCGGGCGGGCCTTCAGTGCAGCGGGCCGGCGTCGGCGTCCTCGTCTGACGAGTCCATCGCGGCGCTCCTCATTTCGATCTGCAATCCTCCCGCCGCCACGCTGATCGCGTGCACGCGGGTCAAGCCGATTATCCTATCGCGTCGTTTTCCCCGGTCAAGAGATCGCCCGCGGACTTTTCCACCGACCCGACCGGCTTGACGGTCTCTTCAAAAAGACGCACCGGGCCGATTCCGTCGGCCCGGTGCGGCGGTCAGTCGGGTTTTATTTAGACACCACGAACGATCGGCGGCGTCACTCCCCGGCGCCGGCGGCGGCGAAACCGCCCCGGGCGAGCGCGGGCTCCATCTTCAAAGCCCGCACGAGGAAGGCGTAGATATCCGCTCGCTCCTCGATCTGTTTGGTGGTCGGCTTGCCGGCGCCGTGACCGGCTCTGGTCTCGATCCGGATCAGGACCGGGTTGTCGCAGCCCTGGGCCGCCTGGAGCCTGGCCGCGAACTTGAAGGAGTGGGCGGGGACGACGCGGTCGTCGCGGTCGGCGGTGGTCACGAGGGTCGGCGGGTAGCACACGCCGTCCTTGATGTTGTGGTAGGGGGAGTACGCCCGGAGCGCCTCGAACTCGTCCTTGTTCTGGACGGACCCGTAGTCGCTGGCCCACGCCCAGCCGATCGTGAAGGACTCGAACCGGAGCATGTCCATGACGCCGACCGCGGGCAGGCAAGCGCCGAAGAGATCCGGCCGTTGGGTCATCACCGCGCCGACGAGCAGCCCGCCGTTGCTCCCGCCCGAGATCGCGAGTTTCGGCGTCGAGGTGTACCCGGCGTCGATGAGCCATTCCGCCGCGGCGATGAAGTCGTCGAAGACGTTCTGCTTAAGTAGTTTGGTCCCGGCCTGGTGCCATTCCTTGCCGTACTCACCGCCGCCGCGGAGGTTGGCGACCGCGTACACGCCGCCCATCTCGAGCCAGACGATGTTGGCGACGCTGAAGCCCGGCGTCATGGGGATATTGAACCCGCCGTAGCCGTAGAGGATGGTCGGGTTCTGCCCGTCGCGCTTGAGGCCTTTCTTATGCGTGATGAACATCGGGACGCGCGTGCCGTCCTTGCTGGTGTAGAAGACCTGGCGCGTGACATAGTCGGCGGGGTTCACGGCGACGTCTGGCGAACGGAAGACCTCGCTGCGCCCGCTCGCCACGTCGTATCGGAAAACCGTGGGCGGGGTGGTGTAGGAGGAATACGAATAGAAGGTTTCATTCTCCGAGCGTTTCCCGCCGAACCCGCCGGCGGAGCCGATCCCGGGCAGGCGGACCTCGCCGATGTTCTCACCGCCGAGGCCGTAGATCCGGACCTGCGTCGCCGCGTCCTTGAGATATGAAGCGAAGAAGCGCCCGCCGACCGCGCTGACGCCGCGGAGAGTCTCAGCGGTTTCCGGGATGATTTCTTCCCAGTATTCCCGGCTCGGACGGTTGATGTTGATCGCGACGACCCGGCCCTTCGGAGCGTCGAGATCGGTGTTGAACCAGAAGATCGGCCCGTCGTTGTCGATGAAGGAGTACGAAGCGTCGAAGTCGCTGAGCAGTTCTACGACGCCGGAATCCGGCGAGGCGAGATCGAGATAGAACACGCCGTTGCGACGGTCTGTTCCGAGCGTCACGGAAATGACGAGGAACCGCCCGTCGTCTGTGACCGACCCGCCGAAGCCCCAGTTCTTCTGATCCGGGCGGTGGTAGACAAGCATGTCCTCGGACTGCGGCGTGCCCACCTGGTGGAAGTACAACTTCTGGTAGAAGTTCGTGCTGGCGAGTTCGGCGCCGGTCGGCTCGTCATACCGGCTGTAGAAAAAGCCCGACCCGTCCTTGAGCCACGAAGCCCCGCTGAACTTCGACCACTTGATGTGGTCGGACAGGTCGCGCCCGGTGGCGATCTCGCGGACCTTCCACTCGCGCCAGTCCGACCCGCCGTCGGAGATCGAGTACGCCAGGTGCTTGCCGTCCGGGCTGACGGCGTAGCCCCCGACGGAGATCGTCCCGTCGGCGCTGAGCGTGTTCGGATCCAGCAGCAGTCGCGGCGTCGCGTTGAGCGAATCCATCACGAACAACTGGCTCTGGTTCATCAGCCCGTCGTTGTAGGTGTAGAAGTACTTGCCGCCTTCTTTCCAAGGCATGCCGAAACGTTCGTAGTCCCACAGAGCCGTCAGGCGGGACTTGATCGTCTCACGCTCGGGTACGGCTTCGATGAAGGGGAACGTGACCTTGTTCTGCGCTTCGACCCATGCTGCGGTGTCGGCGGACTCGCCGTCTTCGAGCCAGCGGTAGGGGTCCGCGACGCGCACGCCGTGGTACGTGTCGGTGTGGCTTACGGTGCGGGTGTTCGGGTAGGCGAGTGAGGCGCCGAGATCGGCGCTCCTGGCCTGCCTGGGGGTCGTCGAGAGCGTGCTCGACGCGGTCGAGCCTTGCTTGGCGCACCCGGCCAGCAGCAGACCCGCTGCGGCTAGCCCGGCGAGCATCATGCGGTGATTCATCGGTCGCTCCTCCTATGTCGGATGGCCCGTCGGGCGCGACGCCCGATCGGCGCCGGGGGTTGACACACTCCGCACAAGAATACCGTGTCCGCGCCCGAGCGTGGCACGAGCGCAAAACAGTGGCACGGGCGTCTCGCCCGTGCGGGAACAGCGTCGATCGCACGGAAATCACAAAGCAACAACCCGCGCACAGCACTGGTTCCCCCTCACCCCAACCCTCTCCCGGGGGGAGAGGGGGTCAGCAGCAGAGGCTCGGGCGTCCCGCCTGTGCTGAGGGGTTTGTCACTGCACCAGCCCCTTGGTCAGGCGCATGAACGCGGTTTCGAGGTTGACCGGTTCTTCGATAAACTTTGTCAGCCGGAACCCCGCGTTGACGAGCCGGCTCGGGATGTCCGACGCGTCCGCGGGGCCGGTCTCGTCGAATGTAAGATGGATCTCGCGCCCGACCGAGCCGTTGTCCGACGCGGACGCGTCGACGAGCGCCACCTTCGTCACCCCCGGCGTCGCGCGCAGCAGTTCCGCGGCGGCGTCGGGCCGCTGCGTGACCGCGAGATGGACGACACGCCCCATCCGCGCCCGGCGGATGATCTCGGCGACGGTCCCCTGGAAGAGGAGGTCGCCGCGCTCGATGACGCCGACGGTGTTGCAGAGTTCCGCGAGTTCGTGCAGGATGTGGCTGGAGATAATAATAGTTTTTCCCATGCGCTTGAGTTCCTTGAGGAGCTCGCGCATCTCGATCCGCGCCCGCGGGTCGAGTCCCGACGCCGGCTCGTCGAGCAGCAGGACCTTGGGGTCGTGCAGCAGGACGCGCGCGACGGACAGCCGCTGCTGCATCCCGCGCGATAGCGAGTTGACCTCGGCGTCGCGTTTATAAGAAAGATCGGTGAGATCGAGCACGTCCCCGACGACGCGGACGCGTTCGTCGCCGTGGACGCCGTATGCGGCGGCGAAGAACTCGAGGTATTCCGTGACGGTGACGTCGTCGTACGCGCCCATGAAGTCGGGTACGTAGCCGATGATCGGGCGTATCTGCCGGTTCTGATATCCGACGGTAAGCCCGTCGATCATCGCCTGCCCGGATGAGGGTTTGAGCAGAGTCGCGAGGATTTTGATGGTGGTGGTTTTCCCCGCCCCGTTGGGGCCGATGAAGCCGAAACAATCGCCCGCGTTGATGGAGAGGTTGAGGTTGGATAAGGCGACGAACTCGCCGTAGCGTTTGGACAGGTTGGTGGTCTGGATCATCGGCATGTCAGAATGTCTCGCGCGTCGGTCGGGGAGGATCGGGCGGCAGAGGATAGACCCAGCGCACGAGCGTCCGCCCGTTGGACGGGGGGGCGACGCCGTCAACCAGGACCGGCGCGGGGACGGCGGACTCGGGCAACTGGCCGATGACGATCAGGCACGGCTGGCTCATCCAGCGGGAGAGGTCAAGCCCGTGGGTGATCGAGCGCCGGGCCGCGGTGACGCCGACGGCTCGGCGCCAATCAGGCGGGGAGAGCGAGCCGAACCAGGTGATCGCGTCGAGCGCCCGTTCGGTGCGCGTCAGCGCTCCTTCGAGGGCGGCGGTGAGCGCAGTCACGCTGCGCGTCGCGCCGGCGAAATACTGCTCGCCGGTGTCGGCGTTGCGGTAGTCGAGGGCGGCGAGATTCAGCGGGACGCCCGGCGCCCACGCGCCGGATCCGAACGGGCTCCAGGCCCAGGCGTTGGCCGTCAGTGGGCCGCCGTCGCGCGGGACGACGAGCGGCTGCTGACCCCGGTTCAGGAGCACGACCACGCGCTCGAGCGGCGCCGGGAGTTCGTGGACTATCGAACCCACCAGCGACGCCGACTCATCTAATGTTATCTCCGCGCCGACCGGCCTGGGCATGCGCAGCGGCGCCGGGCCGATCCATCGCGCCTCGAACTCCTTGACGGTCGATCTCGTCGGGACGCGGGCCGAGTCCGGCCGGCGCGTGTCGATCGCGTACGAACGCTGATCCGGGAACGAGGCGCGCACGCCCGGGCCGGGTTCACGCCACGGCCAGAGCGAGTTGCGAGGGTCGCTCAGACGCCCGGCGGGAAGTGTCTCAAGTGACACAACCTGCGAGCCGTAGGTCGGCAGCAGGACGCTGAACCACGACCGCACCCGGGTTGTGTCCTCCCCGTGGACGCTATCGACGATCGAGAGGTGAGTGAGGTCTGTGGTGCGCGGGCGGAGGATCGTCGCGCCCCCCCAGGCGATGACGGTGAACGCGAACGAAACACCTACGAACGCCAGCCAGGCGTGCCGGCGAGCGCCGAGTCTGTTCAGCGCCGCGTACCCGATCGGCCCGGCGAGCAGGAAGTACGCCGCGAAGACCAGAAGCCCGAGCAGGACGCCGACCCCCGCGGACCCGGTCTTATTTATCAGCCCGGCGACGCCGGTGTCCACGACGACGGTGGAAGGTCTGTTAAAGTTGTTCTGCCTGGTCTCCGCGGTGATCTCGGCGCGTGTGCGGACCTCGAAGCGGTGGCCGAGCAGCCGATGCCAGAGCATCTGCGCGTCGATACGGCCGACGAGACGGCTCGACGAAGGGTCGATCCCGAGCACGGTGACATCGCCGAGTCCGACGAGTCTGCGCATCGCGACGGCTTCGCCGTCAGGCCCGGCGAGGATGGCCATCGCCTCGTGCGGGCGGGCGCTCGGCGATGGCGCGAACGTGTGCACCGTCATGTTCGTGGGCAGCGGGATCGCGTCGCGGTATGTAAGTAGTCTGCGGTGCGAATCTAGGTCCACGCTCTCCCGGCGTGTGACAAACATCGCGGGCATGATGTCCAGCAGCGGGTTGGCGCTGGTCGTCCAGAGTTGTCCGACCGCCGGGAGGGCGACGATCAGCCTGCCGCCACGGCGGACCCACTCCCGGATCGCGTCGGCCTGATCGGCGCGGAGCGCGGAGGGATCGCCGTCCAGCCACGCGATCGTGTCGTACGCCGCCAGCCCGAGCCAGGAGTCCGGCGTCGCGCCCGGCTCGATCCCCGTCACCACAACGATCGTCTCATGCGAGGTCGGCGACGGGGTTCCCGAATCATCACGAACGCTGTACTGCTCCAGCCCGCCGGCATTACGTCCGACGACGCCGATAAGAGTCTCCTCGATCCCCGCGACCCGGCTCGGCGCCACCGCGCCCGACGCGATCTGCCTGCCCGCCTCGATTCCGTCCGCCCGCTCGACGGACTCGTGCACGCTCACCGACATCAGGCTCGACCGGTCGAAGCCCGGCGGGAGCATCACATACATCCACAACCCCTGCGGACGGCCCGGGTTCAGCGTGATCGGCCGCTGGATATGGATGGTGTCCCCGTCGGGATCGCGGACGTTGAGCCGAACCACGGCGTCGCGGACCCGATCCCCGCGATCCGTCAGCGCCAGCCGGATCCCCGCGTATTCACCCGGACGGACTACGCCGCCCACACCGAACAGGTCGGCTTCAATGACAACCTCACCCGACAACGCCCCGGCCCCACCCGCGACCCCGGTCTGAGCCGACACAATCGTCGGCGTCACCAGCAGCGTAAGAAGCCACAAAGCCAGTCCGGCGGGGGAGCGCATGATCTTCATTCTAGGACCGATCAAGTCCGCCCGTTCGCCGACCGATCCCGGGGGCATGGAAGAGTCCGCCGCGGCGTTCGGGATCGTGCTCGTCGGCCTGTCCGTGTGGACGGTTCTGGGCGCGTTCACCGCCATCGCAAAGCGCCTTGACGATCAGGTGTGCTTGCACAACCTGCGCGTCGAGGCGCTCGCCCTGCATCGCACAGTCCGACGCAAGGCCCTCGGACTCGACGGCTGGGACGTGGACATCATCGCCGACACACCCGACACGACCGACTACATCGACGACCAGCCCGAAGCCGAACCCCAGCCCGCACGCAACGCCGCCTGAACACACGGCGGCGGCACAATCAGTGGCACGACCGTCCCGCCCCCAGTGGCACGACCGTCTCGCCCCCAGTGGCACGACCGTCTCGACCCCAGTGGCACGGGCGTCTCGCCCGTGCGCGAACAGCGCCATGTGACACACCCCTCACCCAAGCCACTGCTGCTGTCCCCCTCCCCCGGGAGAGGGCCTTGCGTCGTGTTATTTCTCTATCGCATCAAGGCGCCGGACGCCTGACCTGAGCGCAGCGAAGGTCAGGGTTGAATCGCAACGCACGGGCGAGACGCCCGTGCCACTGTCTGCGCCCGTGCCACCACGGACAGCGGCAAGTGACACACCCACACACATTCACTTACTACACTCACGCTGTGAGCGGGAGCACGAATCGCCGGGTCATCGTTTTTCTTTCCGGCGCCGGTCGCACGCTGGCGAACCTGCACGAGCAAATGCAGGATTGGCGGCCGGCCGCGCAGATCGCGCTGGTCGTCGCCTCGCGCGAGTGTCCCGGCGCGGACCTCGCGCGGTCGCTGGACATCCCGACGCGAGTGATTTCGGGCGATCTCCCCGCGGGCGTTGTGGATTCGCTCGCGCGAGAGTCGGACGCCGGGCTGCTGGTGCTGGCGGGGTATCTGCGTCTGCTGGGCGTGCCCGAACGGTTGCGCGGGAGGATCCTCAACATTCACCCGGCGATCCTGCCCGCGTTCGGCGGGCCGGGCATGTTCGGCGAGCGCGTGCACCGCGCCGTGCTCGACGCGGGGTGCAAGGTGACAGGCTGCACCGCGCACCTCTGCGACGACCGCTACGACACCGGGCCGATACTCGCGCAGGCTTGCTGCCCGGTAATGCCGGACGACACGCCCGCGACACTCGCGGCGCGTGTCTTCGAACTCGAGCGCGAACTCTACCCCCGGGCCGTCCGGGCGATGCTCGACGGCCGCACGCGGACGGACGGGAGGAGGGTCTGGATCGACGAGCCAGACGAACGGGCGATGGGTCGGGCGTCGGGCGCGGGTTGAGTGTGTGGCGGGCGGCGCAACACGGGCGCAGACAGTGGCACGGGCGTCTCGCCCGTGCGTTGCGATTCAACCCTGACCTTCGCTGCGCTCAGGTCAGGCGTCCGGCGCCTTGATGCGATAGAGAAATAACACGACGCAAGGCCCTCTCCCGGGGGAGGGGGACAGCAGCAGTGGCTTGGGTGAGGGGTGTGTCACATGGCGCTGTTCGCGCACGGGCGAGACGCCCGTGCCACTGGGGGCGAGACGGTCGTGCCACTGGGGGCGGGACGGTCGTGGCGTCGGGGGCGTCGGGTTGTGGTCGGGGTGTGTAGTGTGTGTGTCGGTTGTGTGTGGCGTGTGTTCGCGGCGTCGGCGTGCGGACGATAAGAGTGAGGCGGGTGTGCGGTGAGGGCGTGGTGACGGGCAAAGGCATGACAGATCGGCCTCGGACGTTCGGGAGCGACTTCCGCAAGTTCTTTGTGAAGGGGTTGGCGATTCTGCTGCCTTCGGTGTTGACGTTGTGGATCGTGGTGCAGTTGTTTTTGTTTTTGCAGACTCGGGTTGCGGAGCCGATCAACGCTGGGATACGGGTGGGGGTGATCCAGTTGGCGCCGCGGTTCGTGTCGGCGTCGAAGCAGCCGGACTGGTTCGTGGTTCGGGACGAGCAGGTTGAGCGGCTGGCGATCGAGCGTGCGCGGCTGGCGCAGCGGCCGTTGCCGTCGTCGGTGCTGAGGTCGCAGATCCGGGCGCGGAACCTCAAGGAGTTCTGGGACGAGCACTGGTATCTGCGCGGGATCGGGCTTCTGGTGGCGGTGGTGCTGATATATCTGGCTGGGCGGTTCCTCGGGGGGTACATCGGGCGGCGTGTGTACGGGCGTCTGGAGTCGTGGTTCGCGCGGCTGCCGATCGTCAAGCAGGTGTTCCCGCACGTGAAGCAGGTTGTGGAATTCCTGTTCGGCGAGCGTGATAAAATTAAATTCAGCCGGGTGGTGCTGGTGGAGTATCCGCGGAAGGGGATATGGACGGTGGGGCTGCTGACGGGGGACTCCATGCGTGCGATCGAGGCGACCGCTGCGGACGAATGCGTGACGGTGTTCATTCCTTCAAGCCCGACGCCGTTCACGGGATATACGATCACGGTCCCGCGATCTGAGGCTATAGATCTGCCCATTACGGTCGAGGAAGCGTTGCGATTCGTGGTGACGGGCGGCGTGCTGCTGCCGGTGTCGCAGGTTCCCCGGCGCGATGGCGACGGGCAGCGGGCGGGGGGCGAGTTTGCCAGCGGCGGCGGATCGAAGAAGATGGAGCGGACGGACACGGAAGGCAAGCGTCGCCGATCTGCGGGGTGAGCGGTCCGCGACGGGATTACGGAGGAACTGATGCGCATCCATACCACCGGCCGACGCCTGGAAGTCACGGACCCGATCCGGGCGTACGCCGAGAGCAAGGCGGAGAAACTGTTGAAGTTCTTCGACGGAGTTCAGGAGATCAAGGTGGTGCTCGATCAGGAGCGTCGCGACCATCACGAGGAGTTCACCGCGGAGGTCATCGTGGAACTGGTGGGGCACGATTCGATCGTGGCTAAGGCCGAGGGAGTGGATGTGTACGGGAGCGTGGACCTCGCGGTGGATAAGGCCGGGCGTCAACTCAAGGACTTCAAGACGAGGCTGAGGGATCATCACGACCGTTCGCGCGGGGGGTGACGCGCGGCGTGTCGTGGGGTGGTCCGGCGATAGTCGTAGGTCAACCTGAAGCCGGGTGTGTTCTGAGAGTGTAACTTGGAGTCGTTGACGGGCGTGAGCGTGACAGGGCCGGTCGATCGGAGCGTCGCCCGGGCCGGCGCGGGAGCGAAGCGAATGAATCTGTGTGAAATCATCAGCGAGAAGGCTGTCATAACCCGGCTAGACAGCGCCCAGCGCGACGACGTGGTGGTCGAACTCGTGGGTGCACTCATCAGCGCCGGAGCCGCGGCTGAGTCCATGCGCGAGGAACTCGTCGAGGCGGCGCTGGAACGCGAGCGAAGAGGCTCGACTGGTTTCGGTCGCGGCGTCGCGGTCCCGCACATCAAGCACGCGTCGGCGAAAAAAATAACCGCTGCGGTGGGTCTGAGCCAGACGGGAGTTGATTTCAACGCGCTGGACAAGCAGCCGGTGTATTCGGTGATACTCCTGCTCAGCCCGGCGAATCGACCCGAGGAGCACCTCCAGGCGATGGAGGTGATCTTCAAAAGCCTGAGCAATGAAACCTTCCGCCGATTCCTTCGTCAGGCGACAACCGTAGGCGAAGTGATGACGCTGCTCCACGAACGGGACACCCAGCAACTGACCTGACCGCAGTCCCGATTTCCCGTTCCGACCAGCCCCAGCGCCGCGCCTCTGCATCACGCGCCGAAGCGCCGCGAGCGACCGCATGGCCGACGAACCGACCGCCGCTGCGACCGTGACGATCCGGAACCGACTCGGGCTTCACGCCCGTCCGGCGACCGCGTTCGCGCAGATCGCCCAGAAGCACTCCTCCCGAGTGTTCATCGTCGGCCCCTCTGGCGAAGAGGTCGACGGCAAGTCCATCATGGAGATCCTGATGCTCGGGGCGACGCAAGGGGCCGAACTTGTGATCCGCGCCCGGGGGGGGGACGCTCGTCACGCCGTGGACGAACTCGCGAGGCTGGTCGAGGACGGCTTCGGAGAGGATTAACCCGGCCCGGCCCGGCGGGCGCCCGCTTGTGACGCGATCGAACGCGGCGTACCCTTACGTATCCGACCTAGATCCGATCAGACTGGAAGGTCATCCCCCGCGATACACGCACGTCATGGACAAAAGACACACTGAAATCGTCGCCGGCGCCGGGCTTGAAGAGTCCCGCATCAACACCGACCTCGTCGACTTCCTCAAGCGGTGGGGTTCGCCCATCCTCGTCGCGGTTCTCGTGCTCGCGCTCGGGTATCGCGGCTACATGTTCCTCGAAACCCGGAAAATCCAGCGGCTCGACTCGGCGTACCTCGAGTTCGAAGCCGCCTCCGTCGCGGGTCAGCCCGTGGCCCTTGTGCAGGTCGCGGAGGATTGGAGAAGCGTCCCGGTGGTGTCGGCGCTGGCCCGGCTTCACGCGGCGGACCGCTACGTGCTCGCGTACACCGCGGAACTCAAGCCCGGCGGAGTCGCGGGCGCAGCGGAAGATCGCCCGTCGGAGAATGAACGCGCCGGCTACCTCGATCAGGCCGAGCGGCTCTACCGCGCCGTCGCCGAGGAACTCCGCGCCAAACCCGAACGCGCGTACCTTCGCCTGCACGCCATGTCCGGGTTGGCGTCGGTTCAGGCGAGCCGGGGCGAGTTCGACGCCGCGATCTCGACGCTGCGCGACGCCGTGACCAGCGCCCGCGACGCCGGGCTGCTGGGTCTCGCGGATGCCTACGAGGCTCGGCTCAAGACCCTCGAAACCCGCCCGACAGTCGTCGCTTTCGCGCGCTTCGACGATCTTCCCAAACTCCTCGACACAACCCCCGCCGATGAAGAAGGCTTCCTCACGCCGGAGGAGTTCCTCCGCCAAGGCGCGGGCGAGTTCGGCCCGCCAACGCCGCCCGTCGAACCCGATCCTGATCCGACACCGCCCGCGGAGCCGACGCCCACGCCGCCCGGCGTCGAATGAACCTCGTCCCCTCAGATCAACCCGCGCCCGGTGACGCCGTGCCCGGCGCGGAACTGCTCGGCCCGGACGGCAAAGTCGATCTCGACCTCCTCCGCGCCGCGGGCGACGAAGACACCGGCGACGACGAATCACTCCGCCGGGTCTCCTTCACGCTGTCGCGCGACCTCCGCAAACGGCTCGATCAGTACGTCACCGACCGGGCGCCTTTCCTCAGCCGCAACCGCGCTCAGAAACTCATCGCCGCCGGCGCCGTCACCGTCAACACCCGCGACGCCAAGCCATCCACCATCCTCAGGCAGGGGGACACCGTCGAGATGGTGCTCCCGCCCGTCGCGCCGCTGCGGATCACGCCGCAGGACATCCCGCTCGACGTGCTATTCGAGGACGACTGCCTGATCGTCCTGAATAAGCACGCGGGCGTCCTCGTCCACCCCGCGCGAAGCCACCGCGACGGGACGCTGATCAACGCTCTCGCCTGGCGCTTCGCGCACGACGCGAGCAGCGGGGGATCCCTCTCAACCGTCGGCGCCGAGGACGCCCGCCCCGGAGTCGTCCACCGCCTCGACCGCGACACCACCGGCGCCATCGTCTTCGCCAAGGACGACGAAGCCCACTGGAAACTAGGACGCCAGTTCGAAACCCGCAAAGTCGATAAACGTTATGTAGCCCTCGTCCACGGCACGCCCGACCCGCCCGCCGGCGTCATCGACCTGCCCCTCGGCCCGTCCCCCAGCCGCGCCAAAGGTCACCGCGAAAAACAGGTAGTACGCCACGACGAGTTCGGCAAGCCCTCCGTCACCCTCTACCGCACGCTCGAACGCTACGACGGCTTCGCCCTCGTCGAACTCGAACTCCGCACCGGCCGCACGCACCAGATCCGCGTCCACCTCTCCCACGAAGGCTGGCCGATCGTCGGCGACGACATGTACGGCGGGCGCATCCTCACAAACTCCGATATCGCCGAAAAACTCGAATCGCCGGGCGAAACCGTCATGCCCCGGCAGGCGCTCCACGCCGCGTTGCTCGAGTTCGAACACCCCCGCACACGCGAGCGGCGCTCCTTCACCGCGCCGCTGCCCGCCGACCTCATCCGGCTGATCCGAATGCTCCGCGAAGTCCGTCCCGGCTCCGGCCCGATCGCAACACTCGGCACGAAGGTCGATCTCGTCTCGCTCGGCGTGTGAAGCCAGCCCCGCCGTCACGCAGCGACGCGCGACATCAGATCCGCGTAACTCGACATGATCGCCTCGCCCAGCGCGGGCGCCAGCGTCTGCCTCAGCGCCAGCACCGCGCGTCGGCACTCGTCCGCCGGGCGTCTCGGCGTCACCAGCGCCTCGATCTCCACAAACCGCCCCACGCCCACTACGTCATCAAAATGCACACGCAACGGCCCCTGCACCCACATGTCGCGCGTCTTGTTCACGATCAGCCACACCGGCATCTGCCGTTCGCCGAAACGCACCCGCGCCTCCCGCTCGGTGTAGATCGTGAACCTGCTCAGCCGGACCGGCCCGACAGGCTCGCGGTGATAATGGATCCACTCGGTCGGCTCGTCGTCGCACCGGCGTTTCGTAAGCCTGCCGTCCGCGAGCCGGAAGCACGTGTCCGACTGCTTCATCACTGCGACGCGCACGCCCCCGATGCGGATCAGCAGCCCCTCGGCGAGTTCCGGGTCGCGCAACTCCGCTTTATATTCAATATTTTCCATGGCTCGCCGATCACGCCGACAACGCCGCGATCCGTCGCGGCGCACACGTCCTGCATATCGGCGATTCCCGCAGCCCGATTGACCGCCATCACCCGAGCCCGCCCCGATCCGGCAGATTCCTCAGCAGCGTCGCCTCGTCCCAGACCTCGACCCCGAGTTCGCGGGCCTTGTCGAGTTTCGACCCCGCCGAATCGCCCGCGATCACAAGGTCCGTCTTCTTGGACACCGACCCCGACACCTTCGCCCCGAGCGCATCGAGCGCATCGGTCAGTTCCTGCCGGGTGAACGACTCCAGCGCGCCGGTCAGGACGACCGTCTTGCCAGCGAACAGCGAATCCGCCGCGTCGCCGGCGCCGGTCGTCTTATATTCATGAGAGTCAAGAACGACGCCGACCGCCGCCAGGGCTTCGAACGTCGCGCGCGCCTGCTCGCTGTGAAGGTATGCGTGGACCGCCGGTGCGGTGTCCCTGCCGAGCATCGTTGACGGGCGGTCCTTCGGATCCTCGGGCAGCCCGTAGGCAGCGGCTTCGTCCTTCTTCAGTGTCTTCGGGCGCAGCGCCGCCTCGTCGGTCGCGATCAGCGATTCGATGTCCGGGAACAGCCTCGCCAGAGCCCGCGCCGTCGCGTCGCCGACGTGGCGGATTCCCATCGCGGCGAGCACGCGGGCCATGCCCCGGCCCTTCGACGCTTCGATCGACCTTAGCAAGTTGTCCACTCTGAGTTCCGGTCGCTTCGACTTGTCTTTCTTATCTGGCTTTTCCAGCGCCGTGAGCAGATCGTCGCGGCGCTCGCGCAGATGGAATATGTCCGCGAATCGTTCCAGCGGGACGGCGGACTCGCGGATCTGATCTATTGTTTTCTCGCCCAGGCCGTCGATGTCCATCCGTCCGCGGCCCGCGAACCAGACCAGTTTCTCGCGGATCTGTGCGGGGCACTCCGGGTTGACGCACAGCCTGGAGGTTTCTTCTTTCGATTCGTACTCGCCGCGTTCTTCGAGTTTCGGCGGCTCGACCTCGATCGGCCCGCCGCACGCCGGGCATTCCGCGGGCGCGACGATCTCCCTCGCGTCGCGCGGCCGCTTCTCGGCAACAACCTCGATCACCTGCGGGATAATCTCGCCCGCCTTTTCGACGACGACCGTGTCCCCGATGCGCAGATCCTTCCGCCTGACCTCCCCGAAGTTGAACAGCGACGCGTGCCGAACCGTCGTCCCCGCCAGCACGACCGGCGCCATCACGGCGCGCGGCGTGATCCGCCCGCTTTTACCAACCTGAAACTCAACATCCAGGAGCGTCGTGGTCTTGCGCTCCGCTGCATACTTGTACGCGATGCACCACCGCGGCGCGCGGCTCGTCGATCCCAGCTCCTCCTGCTGCGCGAACGAATCGACACGCACCACCATCCCGTCGACCGGGACGGCGGATTTTCTTCTTAATTTCTCATACTCGTTGATCGCCGTGATCGCTTCGTCGATCGTCCCGCAGCGGGTCCAGCCGTCGCCGACGGGCAGCCCGAGATCGGCGATTTTACCCAGGAATTCCGAGTGGCTGCCGGCGTATGACGCGGGCGCGACCTCGCCGCGACCGTGCGCGACGAACGCCACGCCGCGCTCCGCGACTGTGCGCGGGTTGAGTTGCTTGAGCGTCCCGGCGCAGGCGTTCCGCGGGTTCATGAACAACTCATCGCCCGCGGCTTCGCGCTCGGCGTTGATCCGCTCGAACTCCGCGTGCGGCAGGTACGCCTCGCCGCGCACCTCCAGAACCCGCGGCGGCGCGACCCGCGAATCATCAAGCACCAGCGGCACGGCCCGGATCGCGCGCACGTTCGCGGTGATGTCGTCCCCGCGCTCGCCGTCGCCTCGAGTCACGGCGCGGACGAGTTCGCCGCGTTCGTACCGCAGCGAGAGCGCGACGCCGTCGATCTTCGGATCGGCGACGAGCGCGGGCGCGGCGCCGAGCGCTCGGGTGATCCGCTCGCCCCACGCGCGAACATCACCTTCCGAGTACGTGTTGTCGATGCTGCGCATCGGGACCGCGTGCACGACCGTGCGAAAACCGCCCGTCGCCGCTTCGCCGACACGTCGCGTCGGGCTGTTCGGGTCGTCCTTCTCAGGATGCGCGGCTTCGAGTTCCGCGAGTTCCGCCAGCAGGCGGTCGTACTCGTGGTCCGACATGATCGGCTTCGCCGCGGCGTAGTACGCGCGGTTCGCACGATGCAGCAACTCACGCAACTCGTCGATCCGTGTTGATTCGGTCGCTCCCGACATGCATGAACATCTTACAGATGCGCGCTTCTTCGATGTGGTGGTCGGTCCGAAAGCCCAGGGATGAAATCCCCGGGCTTCATAGATATGACGCGCCGTCGTGCGAGTCCTCAATAGAACTTCTCAATCGCTACAGTAGTGCGGATGAGCGAAGCATCCACGCCCGGCGCCAGGATCCTCGACGGCCGGGCTATCGCGCGGGCCGCGCGGGTAGAAATCGCCCGGCGTGTCGGTGAACTCGCCGATCGCGGTGTGGCGACCCGGCTCGACGCGGTCCTCGCGGCGCCCGACGACTCGCCCGCCGCCGTCTACGCCGAGAACCAGGGCAAGGCCTGCGCCGAGGTCGGCATCGAATATCACCTCCACCGGCTCGGCGAGCGCGCGACCTACGACGACATCGCCGGGCGGGTGCTGCTGCTGAACACCGAGGAACGCGCCACCGGCGTGATGCTCCACCTTCCGCTCCCCGACGGGATCGACCCCTACCGCGTTCAGCGGCTGATCGACCCGGGCAAGGATGTCGAAGGCGTCAACCCCGCGAACATCGGCAACATCGTCTACGGGCGGTCGTCGCTGGCGCCTTGCACCGCCGTCGCCGCGATCGCGATGATCGAATCGACCGGGGTCGATCTCCGCGGCAAAACCTGCGTCGTCGTCGGCGCGTCCAATATTGTCGGCAAGCCGATCGCTGTCCTTCTCATGCGGCGTGACGCGACGGTGATCTCGACCAACAAGTTCACCCCCGACCTCGCAGACCTGACCCGCCGGGCGGACGTGCTCGTGTCCGCTGCGGGCGTACCCGGGCTTGTCACAGCGTCGATGGTCAAGCCCGGCGCGATCGTGATCGACGTCGGCACAACCCGTGTCACAGACGACGCCGGTAAAACCAGGACCGTCGGCGATGTCGCGTTCGACGAGGTGGCGAACGTCGCCGGCTGGATCAGCCCGGCACCCGGCGGGGTCGGGCCGGTGACGGTCGCCATGCTCCTCCGCAACGTCGTCGACGCCGCCGAGCAGGCATGACAAACCGGGCCGACCGCGTTGACCGCGGGCGTCCGACCGGCTTCAATACGGCACAACCCCCGCGACTGTCCGCGGGATCGACCCTTGGGAGCCGCAATGACGACACTGGCCCTCGGCATGCCCGGCGGATGGGAATGGCTGATCATCGGCGCGATCGGTCTGCTGCTCTTCGGCAGGCGCCTGCCCGAGGTCGGCCGCGGGCTCGGACGCAGCATCGTCGAGTTCCGCAAGGGCATCAAAGGCATCGAGGACGAGATCGAAGCCGAGTCCACCGGCAAGTCTAAGCCCGAGATCGACAACCGATCCCAGGCCGGCCCGCCCGGCACTGCTCCTTTCCAGGCCGCCGAGCCTAAACCCGCCACCGGCGAGAACCGCTGACAACCCGCCGTCGCCACGCCGCGCATCGCCCGCACGGCAACATTACAATATTCAAACTCCAATAAGCGCGCGGGAATTTGATACCCGTATGCGCTCCCCCTCTGCGCCCTCCGCGCCTCTGCGGTGAACCCCGTCGCGTTCAAGTCCTGCAGCGGCTCATCCGTGTTCTTCACTTACCAGCGCCCGCAGCGCGTCGGCGCTGTCGCGGAGGATCTCCCCGCTCAGCGGGTCCGGCGCCCCCGCGAGCATCTGGCAGTTGTGCAGCAGTGTCTCGGCGTACAGCCGGGCCTCGGCGTCGCCGGCCTCGGCCCATCGGCGGACGAAGAGGTGCAGCGCCCACGGCCGGCCGGTCGCGTTGTCCGGCTGGGTGAACTCGAGATGCCAGCGGACCGCGGCGTCGAGCCGCGCGACCGCGCCGGGCGCCGCCGTTCGCTCGACCAGTCGGCTCATGGCGTGCATCGCGGAGAGATCGCGCTCGGTCCAGACCTCGATCGCTACTGCGTCGTCGAAAGGGACCATCGCGGCCGGCCGGGAAGGGTCCGCGATCTGCGGGATGCTGAATCTGCCCGGCGATCCCGCCGCGACCGCGCTCCAGAGAACGTCGTCGAGGGCCGACGGCGCTGTCGGCGGCGCCGCCCGTCGCCCGCGTGAGTGCAGAAACCAAGGCGCCAACCCCACGGGAATATCGGCCCCGGCCGTCGCCGCGACCGTGCCGAGCAGGCGGGCCCAGCGTCCAAGTTCGGCGTCTCGCGTCGGATCGAGCATGTCGAAGATTATCTGCGTCGGGCGGAAAACCGGGGATGAATCCCGGGCGCATCGCGGTATATTCACAGCGTATGCCTCACCTCGGCCCCGCGCTCTCGCGACGGATGACCCGACGGACCTGCCTCGTGTGCGGGCACCAGGGACGCCGACTTCAAGGCCCCGCCGGGCTGACGGCGACTCGCTGCCCACACTGCAACGCCGACCTCTACGCACGCCCGCCGCGCTCCTACGCCGAGATGGAAGGCCTCGTGGATGTCTCCCCCGTCGCCGAACGCTGGACGATGCCGACTCGACGAGCGATCGACGCGGGCTACGCAGATGCCCCGGTCGGCGTGACAGTCGTGAGGGTCGTCCTGCTCGCCGGTTCGGCGATATTCCTGCTGGGCCTGGGTGCGGCGTCCGCGTTGCTCCTATTCTGATCGGCTCACACTCGCCGACCGACGGAGCAAGCCGATGCCGAAACTCGACGACGTTCTCACCCGTCTCGCCGCCAACGAATCCGCCGGGCTTGACCGCCTGATCGACTGGCTCTCGATCCCGTCGATCGCGACCGACCCCGCCCACGCCGCCGACACTCGCCGCGCCGCCCAGTGGTGCGCCGATCGGCTCGGCGAAGCCGGCGTCGACGCCCAACTCCGCGAGACCGGAACCCCCGGCAAGCCCGGCGCCCCGATCGTCTGGGCACAGCATCCCGGCGCGCCCGACTACACCGGCCCGCACGTCCTCTTCTACGGGCACTACGACGTTCAGCCCGCCGACCCGCTCGAACTCTGGGAAAGCCCGCCGTTCGATCCTGTAGTCAAACCAGCAGTCCCCGGCGGCCCCGGGGAGCGCGTCGTAGCCCGCGGCGCCGTGGACGACAAAGGCCAGGTCTCGATGTTCCTCGAAGCCTGCCGCGCGTGGAAAGACGCGACCGGCGCCGTCCCCGCCCGGATGACCATCCTCATCGAAGGCGAAGAGGAATCCGGCAGCGTCAACCTCGCACGCTTCCTCGACGATCACGCCGACGACCTGAAAAAATGCGATGTCGCGCTCGTCTCCGACACCGGCATGCCCTCGCCGACACAGCCCGCGATCACCTACGGCATGCGCGGCCTGGTATACACCGAGGTCCGGCTCCACGCCGCCGATCAGGATCTTCACTCCGGCCTCTGGGGCGGACGCGCCCCGAACCCCAACTCCGAACTTATCAAAGTCCTCTCACAACTCTGGGATAAGAACTACCGCGTCACAATACCCGGCTTCTACGACGACGTACGCCCGCTGCTCGACGAGGAGCGCGAGGACTGGAAACGCCTGAACCTCGACCCCGTCGCTGCGCTCAAAAAGATCGGCCTCGGCCCCGACGGCGATGTCGGCGAGGCCGGCTACTCCGCCGTCGAACGCGAGTGGGCGCGACCGACCGCCGAGATCAACGGCATCAGCGGCGGGTACACCGGCCCGGGCGCCAAGACCGTCATCCCCAGCGTCGCCGGCGCGAAGATCTCATTCCGCCTCGTTGCCGATCAGAACCCCGAGAAAATCCGCGACTCGTTCTTCGCGTGGTTGAAAGAGCGCACGCCCCGCGGCTGCCGGTGGGAGTTCATCGACCACAGCGGCGGCGCGCCCGGCAACGTCGCCCGCGATTCCGAATATCTCCAGGCCGCCGCCCGCGCCCTCCGAGGCGCCGCGAACGCCGACCCCGTCCTCATAAAAAGCGGCGGGTCCATCCCTGTCGTCGGCATGCTCAAGGAGCGTATCGGACTCGACACGATCCTCATGGGCTTCGGCCTCGACGACGACCGCATGCACTCACCCAACGAAAAGTTCGAACTCGCCTGCTGGCGAATGGGCATGCGCGCCCACGCCCGCCTGATCGACGAGTTCACGAAGATGTGACCCGGCCCGATCCGACTTCCCGGACCGGGGACACGCCGCCGCCCAGCGCAACCCATTCGATCGGCGTGATCGACCGCGCCGTCGCCCCCGCCGCGATCGCCGGGTGAAGACGCCCGACCGCGATGACGACGACAGTCCCCGGCCCGCGCCGCGCCGCGGGTGTGATCCGGGGGCTGTGTCGCCCGCGGAAACGTCTGTGCCGGTGGCGGTCGGCGCGTGCCACCCGTGTCTGATGAGGAGCGAGCCTATGCGTAAGTCCCGGAACCAAGGCTTCACACTCGTGGAGATCCTGATCGTCGTCGTGATCCTCGGCATCCTCGCCGCGATCGTCGTACCACAGTTCACCAACGCCAGCCAGGAGGCCCTCAAGAGCAGCCTCCGCACACAACTCCAGACCGTCAGCAGCCAGATCGAACTCTACCGCGTTCAGAACGCCGGACAACTGCCGCACCAAGGGGGAGTGGATTTTCTTGGTGCTACACATGATGGATGGGGCATCATGGTCGAGCAAAACTTCTTGAAGAGCCCGCCCAGCAACGGCTACGTTCAGAGCCGCGTCGTCGCCGATGGTGAAGGCGATCCCACTGCACTGCAGGGGGATGGCGCCCCCGGGTGGCACTACGACACCACGGGCATGTCTCCGTCCTTCATCGGCAACGTCTTCGCGCTCGGCTTCAACAGCCTGACAGGCGAGTTAGGGCACGAGATCCCCTGATGCTGATCGCGTCCTGATCTGATTCAGTGTTTCTCACCGGCCGGGCGGCCTCCGCCCGGCCGGTTTTCATTCAACTGTACGGCTCCACCGGCGCGCCAGGCGCCTTGCAGGGCAGCGGCGCCCCCGGCTGGATCTACGACAACGTCGGCACGGACGTGAACTCATTCCTCGGCAACGTCTTCGCCGCGGGCTTCAACGAGCAGACCGGCCTGCTCGCCCACGAAGTCGGCCCGTAATCTGATCGCGTCCCGATCCCAATCCAAGTATCCAACCGGCCGAGCGTCCCCACGCCCGGCCGGTTTTCATTGATCCATAAGCCTCACTCACACCGCACATCAACATCCGCCCCGGCACGCGGCGCATATCGGGCGCCCCGGCACGCGGCGCCCCGCCGAGTGCCGGGCCGAGAGCACAACAGATCACATCCCACGACGAACCCTGCGCCGACGCCCAATCCCGGCACT